>CAIOGO010000014.1 GCA_903857865.1 uncultured bacterium
GTCAGTTCCGGGACCTCCTCGGATCTTGACTTCTATCGGACTCCCTACAGCTACTCTCTTCCTCGGGGAAAGACTCCGGCGGACATCGTGGGCATGGGGATCGCTGGCTCCGATGACCACGTCTATGCTTGGTACAGCGATGGGACGGTCAGTTCCGGGACCTCCTCGGATCTTGACTTCTATCGGACTCCCTACAGCTACTCTCTTCCTCGGGGAAAGACTCCGGCGGACATCGTGGGCATGGGGATCGCTGGCTCGAACGACTACGTCTATGTCTGGTATCGGCTATCTGTCAAGTAGACGTGCTGAGAATGCGGCAATGGGGTGGAATCCCCCAGAGAGCCGAAGGTGACATTCATTCAGCGAGCTACCCCAGCGAGAGGGTGAAGACCAACGTGATTGGACTTGCTCGGAAGCTGGCTACCTTCACCCCGAAGACTAAACCACGTTATAGAATGAGAGGTCCGGCTCCTGACCCTGCGCAACAGATGCACCCGCCTCGGCATAGAGGCGACGACTGAACCGCCCCGGCTCTTCCGGAAGCTCCATTACCTGAGTCCGGCGACTATCTGATCCAAGATGCCAACCGATGCGGCTTTCACGTCAATCGGCCGGAGTTCGAAAGCTATCCAGTAGGGCGTATAGAAGAGCCTTGAGTAGGGCCTTTGCTCGCGAGGCCTGACAGGACGGCCATCGTGTCCGAAGACACGCGGAACGCAACGCCTGGCAACCGAGTAGTCGCCCAGCGGACCCCGCAACCCGCACCAGCCTGTCTCCCCGCACTTCTTCTCTCGCGCCTAGCATTCGCATTGGAGCAGCTTTCGAGGGCAGGTCAGGGGAGGTCACCGCTTGCTGTCCCTGTCGCCGCAAGAGGGTCGGAGCCATATCGATTGGGTCCGCACTCTCCTCTCTTCAAGAGAAGGACAAGCACGAAATACACGTCGTAGATCGGAGTGAACAGCAGCCAGTAGTGTGCAGCCGGTCGACCGAGATCGTGAAGACGTTTCACGATTTGGAGGGCCGACAGGACATTTCCCACCAGTAGGATCGCAGACCAGATCGCCGTCGCAGGCAGTCCAGTAGGCAGCAGTTTCGCAAACCCTAGGCTGAATGGGACAGCATAGACAATCACCAAGATGCCGAATTGCGACCAGAAGTACGTCGTACGCTTGTACCGACCCCGCCCTGAGAAGAACATCGCCATAGTCAGCTTCCACCGCCAGAGTGTTGCTCCCGAGATCCTTCGTGTCGTCCCCGATGGCCGGTTCACTCGTTGAGCTAGTCTAGCGCGGATTGCGCCTCACATGGGCGATCGGTGCCCCCTCCATAACGGTGGGACTGTCAGGCGGCGAGAGTGCTCTTCGCGGTGGGCCGACCACGGGGGCAAGGTCAGCGGCCATCGGGTCCCATCTGGTGTACCGTGACATGGTTGGCATTTGGAGGTGCGAGAGATGTCAGTGAAGCGGCGAGTATTCGTGGCGGTGCTGTCCCACGCTATCCGTGCGGGTATCAAGAAGCTTCTGAGGGCGCTACACCTTAGGCGGTAGCTCGCAAGGCGGGAAGTCCTTCACCATCGCGCTTCTGAACCGTCCCGACTTCTTCGGAGGCTCCGCAACCTGAGTCCGGCGCCTATCTGACCCAAGACGCCAATCGATGCGGCTTTCATGTCAATCGCCGGGAGTTCGAAAGTTGTCCAGTAGGGCGTAGAAGCGGGATGGGCAGGCGTGCCCATCCCGCTTCTACTCTCTGCGGTGAGAGTCTGTCGGAGTTCGCGCACGCGAACTCGCTAGCCGCCCGAAGGGCGGCCCAGGTTACGGCTCCTGTCGGGCGTATAGAGCGCCTTGCGAAGGGACTTTGCTCGCGAGGCCCGACAGGATGGCCTTGCCATCTCTGTTCTCCTTTGACAGGAGTCCGCCGGGCGCTCGATGGATCCAGATGTCGGTGTTCGAATCCTCCACTCCCGCCAACGTCCGTAATGGTCTTCTCTTGAGTGCTACGCATGTTCCTCGCGTTCGCCTCCCCGAGAATCCGAAGGCGCGTCCTTGATCTCACGCTCGGCTCAGTTCTCGGGGAGCAGTCTGCTTTCTGACGCGGGGCCAGATCCGGATTCATGCAGCCCGCAGTCGGGTTTTCGAAGATCAAGCCCTCACAGTATCATCGGGAGTGGCTTCTCTATGCCGCTGAGGTAGAGTTGCGGAGGAGGATGGTCGCCATGGACCGCCAGGAATCTGGCTGTTGTTGTCGAAACTGCTACTATGCGGGCGCGTCAAGGCAGGGCGGTCTGGAGTGTCGCCGGTTTCCGCCGCAGGTGTGCCCCAGTGCTCTATGGAGCTTCCCCACGCTTGAGGACGTTGACTCGGCAGAACCGTTGTGGTGTGGAGAGTGGCGAGTGAAGGAAGGATCGACGCCTGCGTCCTGAACCACATCCCTTCCGGGCTGCGCATGCGCGTGGCCCGCGCGACGGTTATAGTCGGCCGTCGACAGAAGCTAGATCATCCATCCGATTCCAACTTGCGCGGTGTTCGTCATGGAGATCGCGCGGAGAGCAGGTGAAGCATGCGGAGGACGCCTTCGACCCCCGTGCGGATCAGGACTCGTATCGGCTTTCTCCCACGGCTCTACTACTCCTGGCGACGGACGCTCAAGTGGCTATCGATCTTCGCAGCCGTGTCGGGTCCGGGAATCATCGTGATGCTAGCGGACAACGACGCGGGAGGCATCACCACGTATGCCGCGACCGGGGCGCACTTCGGGTACGGCCTCCTTTGGTTCCTCGTACTACTCGGCCCCATCGCCTACTACGTACAGGAAATGACTGTGCGGCTCGGCGCGGTCACGAAGCGAGGTCACGCCGAAGCGATCTTCGACGCGTTCGGCCCGTTCTGGGGATGGTTCTCGCTCGTCGACCTCATTCTCGTGGATTGGCTGACGCTCGTGACGGAATTCATCGGCATGACGGCCGCGCTTTCAATCTTCCACGTCCCTCCCATCGTCACGGTCGTCGTCGTCTCCCTCGTCATGATTGCGATGGTGCTGCAGGGCCGCTACTGGACTTGGGAGAAGATTGCGTTTCTGTTTTGCGTTCTGAATCTCGTCTACATCCCGGGAGCAATCTTTGTGCGGCCGTCCGTGTCGGAGATTGTCCGTACCGGCCTGATTCCGAACTTTCCCGGGGGCTTCAACAGCCAGATCTTCTTCTTCCTCATGGCCAACATCGGAACAACAATCGCTCCCTGGATGGTGTTCTTCCAACAGAGCGCCGTCGTCGATAAGGGCATCCAGGAGAAGGACATCCCGTTCGGCAAGCTGGACACGGCGATCGGCTCACTGTTCACCGTGTTGGTTGCGGCCTTTGTGATCATCATGACCGGGACGCTCCTCAGGGGGGTCCCCATCGATAGCGCGGGGCACGCCGCCACTGCGCTCATGGGGGTCAACAAGTGGCTCGGAACGCTGCTGGCCATCGGACTCTTCAACGCGGGTTTTCTTGGCGCGATCTGCATTTCGCTCGCAAGCTCGTGGGCATTTGGCGAAGTCTTCGGGTGGGCTCACTCGCTCAACAACAAGATTCGGGAGGCCCCGTGGTTCTACGCGAGCTACGTCATCGCGCTCGCCACGGCAGGCATTGTCGTCCTGATCCCGGGAGCCCCCCTCGTGATGATCACCCTGTTCGTCCAGGTGGTCGCCGTCACGCTCTTGCCTGCGGCCCTCGTCTTCCTGATCCTGCTTCTCAACGACGGGGAGAGGATGGGCAAGTACAAGAATACGGTGACGCAGAACGTGATCAGCATCGTCGTCGTGGCCTGCATCGTCATTCTCTCGACGCTGTATGGTGTAAGCACGCTATTCCCGAACCTGTTCCAATAGGAGGTGGAGTCCATGGGTTCGCAGCGCACTACAATGGCGGCGTCGCTCAAAGCCTTCTGGGGAAGACACTTCCGCGCAATCCGGGAAATCAACCGCAAGTACAAGACCCCGAACGTGACGATGACGCCGGCGGTCAAGTTCGCGCTTCTCTTCCTCCGGCTCTATCTCCTTCTCCTTGTGGGGCTCTTGTTCTTCAAGTTTTTCACTCTTGTTGCAGTCAAGTAGGTGGCCATGTCAAGCGAAGTGCAAGTGGTGAAGGCCGAGCCGGTCGCGTTCTTCCTCTCCGAGCTCATCCGCGCGCGCGTCGTGCAGGTTCGCGGGGGGAAGATGGAGGAAGTCGGGCGTCTCGTGGATCTGGAGATCACGCAGAACGGCGGCTACCCGGAGGTGGTGAACCTCATCGTCGGCCGATCGTTCGGTCGTGCCCCGCTCGAGGTTCCGTTCTCGATGGTCGCGTCGATCGCTCCCCATCGTGCGGTCCTCGAAGTGCCGGGAGGCATGACGCTGAAGGAGTTCGCGTACGACCCGATGAAGACGCTGATCAAGGATATGGTCCTGGACAAGAAGATCATTGACACCGACGACTATGAGGTCGAGGTTGTCTACGACATCCGCCTGCTTCACGCCGAAGGAAGGATGCACGTGGTGCATGTCGATGTGTCCACGGCGGGGATGCTCCGCCGCTTGCACTTTGGCTGGCTCGGGCGGCTGCTCTGGGGACCGATCAGGGATACGGACCTTCTCCCATGGCGCTATGTGCAGCCACTTCCATCCGACTTGGGCCGTTTCCGGGGCGACGTGCGTCTGACCATCTCGCGCGAGAAGATCGCCGACATCCACCCCGCTGACTTGGCCGACATCCTCGAGGAGCTGAGCGGAGACGAGCGCATGGCCGTGTTTGACACCCTTGACACGGAGACCGCCGCCGACACTCTTGAAGAGGCCGAGCCACGCGTGCAGCGCGAACTCGTCGCATCGATGCGGCGTGACCGTCTGGTTGAGCTCTTCCAGACCATGACTGCGGCCCAAATCGCCGGCATTCTCGAGATTCTGCCCCGCATCGACTCGCAGGTCCTGCGAAGACTCCTGCCGGCAGAGACCGCAGTCAAGGTGGCTGAGCTGCTAAACGAGCCAGACGTCGAACTTGAGTCGATCGTCACCAACCGATTCCTCGTGCTGCCAGGGACCGCCTTGGCCGGGGAGGCACTTAGTTGCTTCCGCGATCGGACGAGACGGTACGACGTGGTGATGTACGTCTACATCACAAGCCAAGACGGCACGCTCGTCGGAGCAATCGACATTCGAGAGTTGATCCAGGCGGAGGAGACAACTCCCTTGCGCGATATCATGACCGAGCAGGTCGTCACGCTCTCTCCAAAGGACGCGCTCGCTGACGCCGCGGTGGAATTCGCAGATCACGGGTTCCGCGCTCTCCCAATTGTCGACGAGAATCATCGACTGTTGGGCGTCGTCACGTACAAGGACCTGCTCGCCGTCATGAAGTAGACACGCCACGTTGCCCACCTCGGTGAGCGGTGAACCGCCCCGACTCTTCCGGAGGCTCCGCTACCTGAGTCCGGTGACTATCTGATCCAAGATGCCAACCGATGCGGCTTTCACGTCAATCGACGGGAGTTCGAAAGCTGTCCAATAGGGCGTATAGAAGAGCCTTCTGAAGCAGCTTTCCTCGCGAGGCCTGACAGGATGGCCTCGCCACTTCTGTTCTCCTTCAACAGGAGCCCACCGGGCGCTCGATGGACCCAGAGGCCGGTGTTCGCATCCTGCACTCCCAGGAGCGCAGGGCATTGACAAGGCGCGGAGTGTCCTCACCCGTGGTTGGGAGTTCGGAAGTAGTCCACTACGGCGTACAGCTGCTGGTGCGCATCAACAGGACATTCCTCGGCCGGCTTCCTTGATCGATCGCGCAGATCGGATGGCCAGCCCCCCGGTCAACGGCTCGCTTCTAAGTCCGATATGCTGAGTCGATGGGAGGAGCGCGCCCGGCGCGTTCGGCACCTCGCCAACTCGCCCGGTTGGTCTCAGCTCCGCAGTTGCTGCTAGTTCACAGGTTGCGCGGTCCGTGGTAGGCTGAGGTTGCTCCACTGGTCAGAGATAAGGAGGTCCAAGGTGAAGACGCGAATCCCTTACTTCGGCGGTGGTCTTGTTCTGCTGGCTCTCGTGATTGGTGGGTGCAACCTCTTCATGCCTCCTTCAACGCCAACGGTCACCCTCGTGCCGTCAACCGGGGTCGTCAACTCGCGGATTACGATCGTCGGCACGGGTTTTGGGACCACGCAGGGTACGAGTCACGTCACCCTTGACGGGGTAGCGGCCCCCATCCTGTCCTGGAGCGACACGAGCATCGTCGCACGTGTCCCCCTCCTGCCGACGCCAGGTGGAGAGCCGAACGCCGTCGCGGTCGCCGTCACAGTCGACGGCGGGAGCGGAGGGACAGGTACCTTCACCGTAGTGCGAGGCATTCTCTACTGCGCAGTCCGCGGACAGAAACAACTAATATGCCTCGTAGACCCGGAGAGCTCAGAATCGTTCGACCTCACGTCGAGTGATATCAGTGGATACCCACAGTGGTCCCCCGACGGGACGAAGGTCGCCTTCGTGCGCGGCGGGGGCTCGGGTTGGGAGGGCGACATCTATGTCGTCAACGCGGATGGCACGGACGAGACTCGCCTCACGATCAGCGCAGCCAATGAGTTGTACCCTGCCTGGTCCCCTGACGGGACGCGAATCGTCTTCGAGACGGGTCGCGACGGGAACGGCGAGGTCTATCTCATGGACGCCGACGGACTCGACCAGACAAACCTGTCCCAGTACTCGGGTATCGACGACTGGGCGTCCTGGTCGCCGGACGGCACGCGGATCGTCTTTCAACGCATCGTGTCCATCACGCGGACAGGCGTGGCCACGCCGAAGCTTCTCATCCCTCACTACGAAGTCTTTGTCATGAACGCGGATGGAACGGGTCAGACCAACATCTCCAAGAATGCTGCCACCGACCAATGTGCACTTTGGTCGCCCGATGGTGGGAAGATCCTCTTCCAAAGTGATCGCGACGGCGATTTGGAGCTCTACACCATGAATCCCGACGGTTCCAGCCAAACGAATCTCACCCAGAACCCCGGGGCGGACGCGTCCGGCGCCTGGTCGCCCGACGGAAGCCAAATTGCCTTCGTGAGCTTGCGCGACGGGAACTTCGAGATCTACGTAATGAACGCGGACGGCTCCGGGCAAATGCGGTTGACGAACAGCCCTGGTTGGGACGTCGGACCCTCCTGGTCGCCCAGCGGCACGCAGATTGTCTTCGAGAGCGATCGTGATGGGGACGTGCGTGTCTATGTCATGGACGCGGACGGCACGAACGTGAGGCGCCTGACGAACGAGGAGAGCTGGTGCCCCGTCTGGACCGAGCGCCGGTGGACGCCAATGTTGCCCTAGCCAGCGGATGGTTCAGCATCGGCCTGAACTCTCCCGGCTCTTCCGGAGGCTCCTTACCTGAGCCCGGCGACTATCTGATCCAAGATGCCAACCGATGCGGTTTTCATGTCAATCGCTGGGAGTTCGGAAGTTGTCCAATAGGGCGTATAGAAGTGCCTTCTGAAGGGCCTTTGCTCGCGAGGGCCGACAGGTCAGCCAAGGTCTACCTTCCTCCCGATCCTAGCACTCAGCTTGGACCGGGGTTCGGTGGGCAGGTCAACCGTTGGCGCATAGGAGTCTGGAGTGTCACGTGGAGAACCGCTTCCAGGTATGAGTTGGGTACACCATCGCGCCAGCTTCCACTCTGCGGGCAAGCGAGTCCATGGCCTGGGTAAGCTCCGCGTTCGAATGAATGCCGTAAGCATTGGTGTCGATTCCCTTGAACATGACGTAGTAGCCGGTCGATGATCCCCCGTAGGCCCCGCCTCCAGGCTCGCGAAAGACGGGGACAGCAGGATCGTACCCCTGTTCAACGTAGGGCCCGTTTGTTGAGTCGATCAAGATCCACCGGTCGATCAGGAATACCTCCACGAAGACATGCCCGACGTGCGAGCCTGTTTCCCCTTTCTGGAAGCGCGTGATCCACTCGACATTGGCTGTGTCGACCATCACGGCCGGGTACCCGAGTTCTCGAGCCACCGCGGCGTAGACCAGTGCGAAGTCATGACAACCGCTAAGGCGGTGGGTCACGAGGAGCTGATCGACTGTCGACTTGCCGATGGTCGCGCCTCCTGAGCTGTACGTCTCGAACCTGTGCAGCCACGTGAATACTGCCCCGAGCTGCATGAGTCCCTTGGGCATTCCGCGCAGCGAGTCAAGCGCCGTGGGGTTTGAGATCCGCGTCTGCTCACCCTGAGCTAGGTACCTCTCGGGCTGGGAGTAGTCGATGCCGAAAGCCGTCACGTATTGAAGGGCGCCTAAACTGGCCTTCGCCCTTATCCACTCGAAGGACTCGACTGCTGCATCGTCGTCCTCCCAACTGATCTTGAACCTGCCCCCTGGCTGAAGCTCGCCGCCAGAGAAGCTGAATTCGGATGAAATGGTCTTTGGGCTTTGGATCGGGAATACCGTCTTCTCATACGATGTGATTCGGATCTCGGCTGAGAAGACGACTTGAATACCCGTGGCGGGTTCGTTCGTGTCGTTGGTGAACGTTCGACTCGCGCCTAGCGCAACTCCGCTCAGAATAGCGACTAGCGCCGCCGTGCTTACTAGCAGGTGTGTCCTCGACATGCAGCCCCTCCTTCATCACAGCGAGTCTCGTCCTGCCCCGGTGTTAGCTCCACTTCTAGAGTCAGTCTAGTACTCCTCCAACGCCGGAGGCCAACTGAACCGCCCCGGCTTTTCCGGAGGCTCCACTACCTGAGTCCGCCGACTATCCGATCCAAGATGCCAACCGATACAGTTTTCATGTCAACCGCCGGGAGTTCGAAAGTTGTCCAATAGGGCGTAGAAGCGGGATGGGCGTGCGTGCCCATCCCGCTTCTACCCTCGGCGGTGAGAGCCTGTCGGAGTTCGCGAACGCGAACTCCCTACCTGTCCAAGGGACAGGCGCTGTCCAAAGAGCATAGGGTGGCCTCTGGACGGCCCAAGTTACGAATCCTGTCGGGCGTATAGAAGAGCCTTCTGAAGGGCCTTTGCTCGCGGGGCCTGACAGTAGGGCCTAGCCGCCTGGGCCGCACTTTGAGAGAAACCCATCGATCACTCTGGGAACTCCGATGTCGGCGTTCGAATCCTCCACCCGGGAGCAGAAGACGCTGACGGGGCGTCCAGCGCGTTCACCTGTCACTGGGAATGCGAAAGGTGTCCAAGAGCAAGACGTACTCATTTGGCCGCCGACCTGCCCCTAGCGCGACAAGGCGCGTTGCGCGGCTGCGACTCCGGCCCCCAACTCGAATCGGTGCCCCGCTTCCTGCAGACCCGTCTCGAGCGCGCCGAGAGTTCCGAGGATGGCCGCCGCCCGAATCGCCCCCATGTGTCCAATGCGGAAGTAGCGGTCCTTGATCTCGCTGTGCAGTCCCCCCGCGACGGTCACGCCCGCGCGGCCGATCGCCGCGAGGAGGGCCGGGCCCGAGACGCCGTCGGGGTAGTAGCAGGCTGTGAGGGTGTTCGCTCGGGCCTTTTCGCCTAGAGGAAGTTGGCGGAGGCCGATCGCGTCGACCCCTGCTCTGAAAGCCCCGCCCAGCAGGGCATGACGCGCGAACCGCGGGGCTAATCCTTCGTCGAGGATTCGGCCGAGACTCACGCCGAGCGCGACGACGAGGTTCACGGCCGGGGTCCCGAAGTAACTCGGCTGGCGTGCCTCGTAGGACTGCATGATTGGAAGCCACTTCCCCCAATCGGCGTAGTAGCTTCGTACGGGCACGCGCCGAGCGGCGAACGCGTCGACCGCAGCGGGACTTGCCACGAGAAGGGCCAGCCCAGGAGGAACCCCGATCGCCTTCTGCGAGGCGGTAAGCACGACGTCCAATCCCCATGCCTCCTGCTGGATCTCCTCCGCAGCGACAGAGCAGACACCGTCGACGACGGTGAGGACCCCGTGCCGTCGGCCGAGGTCGCCGAGCGGTTCAAGGGGCATGCGCACGGCAGTCGAGGTGTCCACGTGCGTCACCGTAAGGAGTTTGAACCGCCGCCGCCTCAGCTCGTCTTCGACGCGATCCGGCTCGACGACGCCACCGAGCGGGGCCCGCAGGACCGTGACCTCGGCGCCGTGCCGGCTGAGCAGATCCTCGAACCGATCGCCGAACACGCCTGTACTGATCACGAGGGCCCGATCTCCAGGCACGACCAGGTTCGCCCCCGCGAGTTCCATGGCGAACGTCCCCGAGCCCGCCACCACCAGCGGTTGGCCTGAGGGGCACTGCCACACGGCGCGCATCCTCTCGAGCGCCCGGCCGAAGACTTCGATGAACACGGGCGCGACGTGGCTCGTCGTTGGGGCTCCTAGGGCCTGCAGCACCTCGGGTTCGAAGTCGACAGGTCCAGGGATCATCAAGAGCTCATGCCCTCTCATGGTGTCCGCCCTCCTCTCCGGGCCACTCCGCAAGGCCTGCCTTCTCGAGAATCTGGCGGAGCTCGGCCACGTGAGCGTCGGCCAGTCCCGCAAGCGGCGGCCGAACCGGGCCGCCGTAGAGACCGAGCAAGTCCATCGCCTTCTTAAGCCCCGGCACGCCCCAGCGGCTCGTCACGGCCGCGTTCAACGGAATCATCCGAAGCTGCAGCTCGCTCGCCCCGACCCGGTCTCCGGCGAGAAACCGCTCCTGGATCTCCAAGCACTCGCGCGGCGCGATATTGGCCAGGGCGAGGACTCCTCCGGCGGCACCCACCGAGAGTGCCGGGAGGAAGAACCCCCCTGATCCTGCGAGCACCGTGAACGCCTCGCCGAGGCGCTGCGTGATCGCGCCCAGCTTGGTGACGTCTCCGCCCGAGTCCTTGATTCCGACAATGTTCGTGTGGCCCGCGATCGCTGCGATGGTCTCGATGTCGAGGTCGATTCCCGTACATGCCGGCATGTTGTAGATCAAGACCGGAATCTTCGAGGCATCGGCGACGGCGTGGTAGTGGCACCGGAAGACGTCCCGCGTCATCTGCGCGCGGTAGTAAGATGGCGTGAGGACAAGGGCCGCGTCGGCGCCCAGACGCGACGCCCGCGCCGTCAGCTCGATCGTTGCGCGCGTCGACTGGCAACCGGTCCCCGCGATGAGCAGCCGGTCGTCAGGGATGCCGTCGCGGGCCACCTCAAGGACGTGCGCCCGCTCCTCAAGGTCGAGAAGCGCCGCCTCGCCGTTCGTGCCAAGGACCACGTACCCGCGCAAGGCAAAGCGATTCCAGTGCTGCAGGTTCGCGACAAGTGCGCGCGCGTCGACCGCACCGCCCGCGTCGAACGGCGTGGGAATCGGTGGGAAGACACCCGCCAGCCCAAGCGCCACCTCTTCCATCCCTCCCTGCACGCCTCGCGCCCGACCACGTTTCGCGGCGCGACCGAGGTCTTCGTTCACGATTGACTCTCCGCACGCCCCCGGCTCTAGGTACCCCCGTGAGTCTACACACCCAGCAGAACAGAGACCAGTCCCGGCCAAGAGCAAGAACCTGTCGCCAAGAAGACGGTCTCCAGCGAGCGCTGACATCGGCGCGAGCCGAGTCAAACCATCACCCACAGGACTTCCTGAATGGCCGGATGACGGGGGCGACATTCCAACACGATCAAGCGGTATCTCCGAAGAGCCCGCTGCCCCCAGCAGCCACACCTCCGCCACCACTACTCTACCTCAACGGAGGCGTCCCGTCCCTGCACGGAAACAAATGCTAGAGCCCGCCACGCCCCATTGGACAACTCTCGAACTCTCAGCCATGGGTGAACCCGCTCCATGCCTCGTCAACGTCCTCTGCGCCTCGGAGTGGAGGACAATCTTGGGACTCTGCCGCCTCGACTGATGGAGGAGATCGCGGAGCTTTCGGTGTGGCGAATCGGCGAGTTGTAGCGAACTGCGTCTCGAGCCGTCTCCGAGACGATGCAGTACGGGGAGCCTTCATGCGGCAGTGGTGGGCAGCTCGCGTCCACTGCTAACCGCTTCCGCCGCGTAGTCGGACGCGGCGGGGGGGCTTGTGGTATGGGAGGCGGCGCCCATGAAGCGGGATGGCGTGGGCGTCTCGTACGTTGCGTTAGCCTACGCGGCCACTCACCTTGAGGAGTCGGGTATTCCGTGCGCTATGGTGAGCGACTTGGTGCAGCGGAGAGGACCCGCGACGCATCTCGAGGAGGAGGGGGGCCTTGAGCGAGTACAATTCCGTCGTTCAAACGGAAGCGGGAGGGGACCTCATGAGGAAAGAAGCCCAGACTCGAATTCTGGAAGCGATCATGACTCGCCGGAGCGTGCGCCACTACTTGGCCCGTCCGGTGGACGGCGAGACCGTCGCGGCGCTGCTCGAGAGCGCGCGACTTGCGCCGTCAGGGAGCAACACCCAGCCCTGGCACTTCGTCGTGATCCGCTCCGAGACAGGGCGACGAAACCTGGTCAGCGTCTGCCACGACCAGAAGTGGATGCTCGAGGCGCCGGTCCTCGTGGCCTGCGTGGCCGACGTGCGGTCGCGGATCAAGGACGACTCGCCCCTCTCACTCTCGGAAACGAGCCCCGAGTTTGAGGTGAAGCAGATCATCCGGGACACGGCAATCGCAGCTGAACACCTCGTCCTCCAGGCGCAGTCGATGGGGCTCTCGACGTGCTGGATTGGCCGGTTCAAGCAGGAGCGGATTCGGGGGGCTCTCCGGATCCCTTCGGACAAGTACGTGGTTGCCGTGATCACCGTGGGGTACTCCGACGACCAGCCTGAGTCCAGGCCGCGCAAGCCGCTGGACGAGATGGTTCACTTCGAGACGTGGGGCGGTCAGCCATAGCGGGGACGAGGCTCTCAGCTTGGGTTGGCGGCGCCTTGGGGCTGCCGTTCAAGACGAGGACGGAGACAGTGGGCCCCGTTCGCAAGCTCGTTGGGGCGTACCAGACGGGACTACTCACGAAAAGGGCGTCCGGTTCGGAAGTAGTCCACCAAGACGCAGTGGACAAGCCTTACGAAGTACACCTGCTCTTGAGGGCCGAGGGAACGGGATGCCCCGCTTGATGCTTCGTGCGTAGGAATCTCCGTACCGCACTGAGGATCGGCGTTGTTGGCGCCCGAATTCCGTAGACTCTTGCCCTCTCGCTTGACCGACTCCCAGTGTCCACTGTAGGCTCAGCGGACAACGTCGCGTGAATCGAGGACCGATGAACCGGACCATGTGTCGAACGCTCGTCGTGATTCTTCTTGCGGCTTCCCTTCCTGTTGTCGCCCAGCAAGGAACTCTCTCGATTTGTGACTACGAGCCCCCGGAGAGCCGGATCTCCGATCTCGGCATTCAAGGTTCGTTCAACTGGTCCGACGGCCCGTATGCTGACGGCCGCAACCGCGCCCTCTCTGCGAGCCTCGTCGCCGATTACCAAGGGCTGTTCTCGTCCGAGGCATTCGGGCGGGTTCTCAATGCCCATACTGAGGTTCTTGGAACCAACGATGGGTGGACCGCCGATCTATCCGCGGCGGGAAGTCTGCGGACGTTCCTCACAGGCAATCTATTCGGCGTCGGTGTCGTCGGCCTCGACGCGTCCACCCGGACCGGTCTCGGGGTTGACCTGACCGGCGGCGTCGGTACCGGACGTTTTCGTGACGTCAGCCCTCTCGCACAGGCGATCCGGATCCAGGACGCCCTGCTTGACATAGGAGAGCTGCAGGCCCCGGCAGCCAACGATACGTTGCTCGACTTGGCGCAGATCCTCGGCGAGGACGGTCCCACCGACGATGAGAAGGTGGTCCGTTTGGCCGAACGGCTGGTCGCGACAGAGCTTGTCCCCAGCAATAAGATCGGCATCCGCGGGCTGCTGGCCATCGAGGAGATCCTCCAGTCAGGTGCTGAGGCGCGACTCTGCGGCCGCGACGTACAGGCGCGCCTCGGCGCCTCGGCGATCCTGCTTCCCGAGTTCAGCCTCGCGGCGACGGGAATCCTCCTCGTGCGCTTTGCAGCCGTCCCGGATCCGGTTTCCCAGTTCGATTCCAGCGCCCAGGCGAAGTTCCGCCTGGCTCGGCCCGAAGAGATGAGTATCGAGGCCAATGTGTCGTACGTACGGCTTTTGCCGGACGGGTGGACCGCGCGGGCCAGCTGTCGAATGTCCATCGACCGCATGTGGACCGTGCCTGACGCAACCGTCGTCTCCTACGCCGCTTCCGGGAGTCTGACGACGAAGGTCTTCGGCTCCGTCGGGCTGAGCCTGGTCGGCAACGCCCAGTACACCACCGGTGACGAGGCGATGACTCTCTCTCTGGCCGTTCACCTGGAGGCGGATCTCTTCTGATGGCCGAGGAGCAAGTCGTTCGCGCCGAGGGACTTCGAAAGCTGTTCGGGAAGCATGCCGCGCTGGACGGTCTCAGCCTGTCCGTGCCGCAAGGGCAGCTGTACGGACTCGCCGGTCCGAACGGGGCCGGCAAGACGACGCTCATTCGGACGCTGTGCGGCCTGCTTCGCCCGGACGAAGGCACGGCGTACCTCCTCGGCTGGCGCATGCCAAACACTCGAGTCCGATCTCAACTCGGCTACATGCCGCAGGACTTCGCTGTCTATGACGACCTGAGCGTCATGCAGAACCTCGAGTTCTTCGGTGAGCTCTATGGCCTTCGCCGAGCTCACGTGCTCGGGCGCGCGAACGAATTGCTCGACCTCGTCCAGTTGAGCGACCGCAAGCGACAGCGCGTAGGCACCCTCTCCGGCGGCATGCGCCGGCGCGTCTCGCTCGCGATCAGCCTGCTGCACAAACCGCGGCTCGCGTTCCTCGACGAGCCGACCGCCGGGGTCGACCCCAAGCTTCGCCGTTCGTTCTGGGACTACTTCAGCGCGCTCGCCGAGCAAGGCGTCACTCTGGTTGTGACAACCCACCTGGTCGATGAAGCGCAACGCTGTCACATCGTCGGCTTTCTCATGGCCGGACGCCTTCTCACCCAGGGCACGCCGAGCGACATCCTCGCTCAGACCCGGACGACGAACCTCGATGACGCGTTCATCGCGCTACAGGAGCGCAATCAGGTGAGATCATGACAAGTTTCGCCGTGATGAAGAACGTTCTTCGTCGGATTCTGCGCGACGTCCGAACCCTGGCATTGATCGTGATCCTGCCACTATTCTTCGTCCTCCTGTACGGGAACACATTCTCCGGCTCGTACTCTCACCTGAAGATCGTTGTCGTGAACGCAGACAACGGCCTCGCCTCCGTGCGCACCGCCGAGGTCGGCCGCGTGACCCTGGCCGTCAATCTGGCCTCGGAGTTCGTTGCCGCACTCGATCCGGGGACTTTCAGCGTCGTGACGGTTGACAACGCAGACGAGGCGCTCGCCACAGTTGGCGACGGCGTATGGGCTGCGCTTGTCTTCCCGAAGTCGTTCTCCAACACCGTGGTCAACGAGGCCGTGCGCGCCGGAGGGGCCCGTAACTTCGAGTTCGAAGGAAACAAGGTGACCGTCTTGCCTGGTGATCCGGTCGACGTACCCCTGACGACGCTGGCGATCGACGACTCCAACCCGCTCGTTGCTCAGGCGGTGCTCGCAGGGCTCGACGCCGCCTTTGCGAAGGTGCTTGACACCCAGCAGTCCTCATTGACCGTCAACTCGCTGCTCGACGTGCGCCCGCTGTACGAAGGCAAGATCAAGATGCTCGACTTCACTGCTCCAGGCATCATCGGCTTCGCGATGACCCTGATCACCATCATGCTGACCGCCATGGCGGTCGTTCGCGAGCGCACCGGCGGGACGTTGACGCGCATCCTGATTGCACCGGTCAGCGCCTGGCAGGTCACCCTCGGCTACACGTTGGCATTCAGCCTGATCGCCATCTTCCAGGCCGCCGAGCTGTTCATCGCGTCGAGCTTGCTGTTCCATATTCGCTTCGTCGGGAGCCCGGTCGCCGTGGCTCTCGTCATCGTTCTGTTCGCCGTCGGCCTGCAGGGTATCGCAACCCTGATCTCGACCCTTTCAAAGAATGAAGCGCAGGCGATGCAGTTCGTGCTCTTCCTCTTGATCCCGTCCATCATGCTGAGCGGCGTCTTCTGGCCGCTCGAGTCCATGCCGGCGTCGATGCGGCCGTTCTCCTACGCCATTCCGCTCACCTACGCCAACTCGGCCCTCCGAAAGGTCATGCTGACCGGACACGGTCTGGGCGAACTGAGCTTCGAGCTCTCCGTCCTCGCCGCCATCGCCCTCTTTACTCTCTTCTTGAGTGTCCTGAGCATGCGGCGTCAGGCATACACCGCATGAGTGACCGTTCCCTCTGAAGCCGGCGAGAGGCAGAGTTAGGATCCGAGTGCCTCTACGCCACTGAGCCGAGCAGGCCAGGAACTCTATCTCCTCCCGATTCGGCCAGACGGAAGTTCCAGAGCTGTCACCCTGATGGGTACCAGTCGAAAGTGGTCCCGTTGGATCACCCAGGTGGAGGATCCTCGAACCGAGTTCGGAAGTAGCCCGCAAAGGCGTACCGGTCAGGATCGTACCGAGAACCGACGCACGAAGGTTCATAGGTATGGTGATGTCAGGCATACTAGAACCTCACGCCCTCACTCCCCAGTGCGTTGAGGAGTCGCAAGGGAAGAGCATTCTGCCCTACTCCTCTTGCGCAATGTGTCGCGATGCGGTAAGCTCGCCCTGTTGTTGGCAGTCTGCAGTCGTTTTACTCTGGAGAACAGACTACTCTGAATCCCGTCTAGAACGCTCTGTCAGTACGAAATCCCCAACATGCAGGAGGTAAGAAGACCATGGCAGATCGTCAAGTCGGTACGGTCAAGTGGTTCAACGAGACCAAGGGATTTGGCTTCATTCAGCGCGAGCAGGGCGAAGATGTGTTTGTGCACTACAGCTCGATTCGCGGCGAAGGGTTCAAGTCGCTTAGCGAAGGCCAGAAGGTGGAGTTCACCCTCGGCCAGGGCCAGAAGGGTCCCCAGGCGAACGACGTCGTCGCCCTCCCGTAGCACATAGGAGACGAACCAAAGACGAAGGCAGCAACCCTGTGGGGTTGCTGCCTTTTCTCTTCCATCTCTTCGTCGCTTCCCAAGTCACGCTTCACGAGAGCGATCGCAGTCTCACCCTGGCCCCATCCGCGGACGCCGGGAGATGCCGCGTCCACTGCGGTGCGAGAAGATCGGCCGCAACACCTTTGTCGTCCCACACTGCGCGAGATCGAGCTCTCGGCCTCGTCATGTTCGGCGTGCTACAGGATCGCCTTGACGACCAGACAGTTCACTAGCGGATCCTAACTCGGGCCCAATCTCGCCAGCCGCTTGTCCGGCTCTTCCTTCCCGACCTGCTGGACATGATGTCGATCGGACGCGGCGTGAGTCCCAGTCCTCTCCCGGCACCCCGCTTCGCCAACGTATGCGATCGCTTCCACCGCGTCGGCGCTCCACGTCGTCACGGCCGGGAAAGCGCGAGCCCCTACCCTACATGTCCCAGTACGCCTCTTCTCCGCCCGCCGCAGCGTGAAACGACCCAACGGGTTGCGGTGTATAGTAGACAGCTTGCACGGAGGTGAGTGGCGTGATGAAGAGATGGGCAGTTGTTGCGTGCATTCTGGCGCTCCTCGTGGGCTCGTTCGCGGCGTCCGCAGCGAGTTCGTCGCTGTTTGGCAGTCGGTTCAAGCTTGGAACTGAAATCCAGTTCAGGGTCCAAGACAACACGACGTGGTGGTGGGGATGTTGCTCGTGCTCCGAGTCGCAGATCCTTGGATGGCGTGTGACGACAAGCAGCGGACTTGTTGTCTACAGCGTCGTTCACGACGCGCCGGTGCCGGCGGCGGCGTGGGCGGGCACATGGACCCAGGTGGACATCAATGCCAAGGCGGTTGCATCTGGGCAGTACGTCCTCTACGTGGATACGTCCGTAGGGACTCTGTCCCGGTGCTTCAGCCTCTATGACCCCTGTGGATGCTCCGCTTGCAGCACGCCGTGTTGGGGCTGTGAGTGCCAGGACGTCTCGACGATCACAACCTGCTCTTGTCAGACGACGCTCGTCTTCGTGGACACCTGCACGACAGGATGCCTCCCGTTCTTCGGTTGGTTTGGCTCGTCTTCCCCTTGCTCCTCAGGAGGGTGCGGGCATCCGTAGGCTGATCCGTGCAGCGGCACGAAGTGTACGGTCTCTTACCGCGCGAAGGTGAGTGAAGAGACGGGGAGGTGCCAGGCCTTCCCGTCTCTTGATTGGTGGGCCATCGCGAGCTAGGCTCACGTCGTGCACTCCGCGAGGGTGGCGGAATTGGCAGACGCGCTAGCCTTAGGAGCTAGTGCCTTCGGGCGTGCGGGTTCGAGTCCCGCCCTTCGCAGTTAGCGACTGGAGGAGATGCCGCTGTTCTTCAGTTGAAGGTTGGAAACAGCGCATGTATAATGACCCAGCTTCGTGCGGGAATAGCTCAGTGGAAGAGCACCGCCTTGCCAAGGCGGGGGTCGCGGGTTCAAATCCCGTTTCCCGCTCCAAAGCAGCTGGGGAAGTCGTTGCGGAAGCCGGGGTGGCGGAATAGGCAGACGCAAGGGACTTAAAATCCTTTGAGGATTACCTCGTGCGGGTTCGACTCCCGCTCCCGGCAGAAGATACCGCGGGGTGGAGCAATCTGGAAGCTCGTCGGGCTCATAACCCGGAGGTTGTCGGTTCGAATCCGGCCCCCGCAACCAGCAGTAGGGCGGCGTAGCTCAACTGGCTCAGAGCGCTCGGCTCATATCCGAGAGGTTCGGGGTTCGAGTCCCTGCGCCGCTAGTGATTCGAAGTTTGGGGGCGTAGCTCTAACCGGGAGAGCGCTGCGTTCGCATCGCAGAGGTTGGCGGTTCGAATCCGCTCGCCTCCACAAACTGAGTAAATCCTCACCGTGAGGCGGGGAGATAGGGAAGTCAAACGTCGGTCTACCAACTGACTCGGAACGCGAGCGTCCACCCGGTGAAGCCCGTCGCATCGACCGAAATCGACGTCGATGTTGATACCGAGGCGCCGAGAGCTAGAGTGATACCCATCGTGCTTTCCGCCCATTCGAACAAGAGCCCGATCGACTTGGATAGGCACGTCTCCACGGAGAAGGAGAACCCGCTCCCAAGCGGCGGGATGTTCACGACGAGGGTGAGGACCTCCCAGTAGTTCTGCGGGTAGTAGAGATGGCCCTCCGCATCGGCGTCGACCTGCAATTCGACAGTGGATCCGAACTCGGACGTCGTGATAACGTACTGTGTAGTATCCAAGTTGCTTATGCTCTGCAGAGTTGCGTTCCAGATCGTTACCGAGGCGCCGATGCCGTAGACCTCAACTCCGGTCATCATGCTCCCGCTCTGGACGATGTTGGAGTAGATGGAGAGGCATCCGTAGTCCGTCTCGAACGATGGCGTGAAGACATAGCTCTTCTGGTCTATCTCGTAGACCAGGTCGAGCGTGAAGGTCAGCGGTAGCCCAAGGACCCCCAGGAACTCAACCGTCATCGTCTCGCTCTCGAATCCGACCTCTGTGAAGCTCGTCAGACTCGTCAAGGTCACGCACCCGAACAGCGTGCCTCCAAACGTCACGTCCTCTCCACTGAACATGGCCATCGCTGAGCCAATCGTCGGGTCTGTGGTGAACGTCTTCGTGAGCAGTGTAGAGTCGCTCGTGCTTCCCGTGGCCGTGAACGTAATGCCGCTCAGATCCGCTCCAAGGTATGTGGCACTCTCGAACCAAAACGCCCCGCCGTTGAGCACGCCCTTGACGTCGAAGACGTAGCCGTACTTCGCAGAGTCCGTCTGCGTCGCACTCCTCATCGCACCATAGAGGCTCACAACCATGGGGTCGTAACACAGTGAGAGCACGCCTTCTGCGTACACCATGGATCCCGACTGCGGTTCGTAGAGCAGCGTGCCTTCAAAGGCAAGCAGCCCCACATCAGCCAGTAGCCCAAGCTCCTCCCAGACCCACCCGTCGATCACGAAGTCAGAGATGCTCTTGGCAGTCACGAACCCAACATGGAACCCCACGTCAAGGGTGGTTTGGAATGCCGTGAAAGGCTGCGTTTGCTGCGGAGACAACCCGATCTCGGCTTCCCAGCTTCCTGTGAACCCCTCGCCCGCCAAGACAGCAAATGTCCAGGCGATGATCAGAACTGCTCCGAGAAACCCCATTCGAGTCTTCACATCCGACTCCCCTCGGGCTTGCTTGTGCCCGCAACGGACCTTCCACTGCAGCTGGAGCCATGCCAGCCACGTGCGACCGCTCGAACATACCCGGACGGGTCGGTCCACGGCCGTGCAAAGCGACCCCACCGGAAGGGAAACCGGTCACCCGGTGCCCCTTCGCTCGTCCTGCGTCATCCCTCCTTGCCCAGCGCGCGCGCTTGGCGGATCTACGTCTCGGCGCTAGACTCTGTCGCTATGAGAAGATTCGTGATCCTCGGTCACAAGGTCCCGACGTCGGGCGAGTTCACGCTGAACGATCTCCCCGGAACTGCCGGAAGAATTGACGTCCTGTGCCGCGCCGTCGGTGCGGCGCTGTTTGTCTCCCACGGAATACGCACGGACACCGAAGTGGTCCTCCTGGTGCAGGATGCCGTCCAGATCCGCATTGCGGGAGACCGCGTCAAGCGCCTCAATCCGGATGAGCGATCCACTGCCGCCATCCTCCAGCTCGCGCTCCGCGGCGCTGCGGCGGAAGAGGTGGAGACCACTCCGGGCGTCGTCGCGGCCCAAGCCTCTCTGTCTCAGGTCCTCGATCGCCTGTACCAAATCGAGGCGCATCCGATCGTGCTTCATGAGCATGGCGACCCGGTGGATCAGTTCCCATTCCCGGAAAACCCGGCCTTCATCCTGTCGGACCACCTGGACTTCACCGAGGCGGACGAGGCCACGCTCGCCGACTTGCCCCGCATCTCGCTGGGATCGATGACGCTCCACACGAGCCAGTGCATCACCATCCTTCACTACCTGCTCGACCGCGACGAAGGGGACACCTCGGCCGATCTCGTCCTATGCCACAAGGTGTGGGGCGAGCCCAAGGCGCGGCTGATCACGGGCCTTCTTGAGGATTTCGGAATCCCGGCGAACCTGATGAGCCACGCCGTGCCGTCGCTGTATCCGGGGATGCTCGACGGTCTTGGAGAAGTGAGAATCATGGTGCGCCCGAGGGATTTGGAGCGCGCACGTGCCATCATCGGCGACTACTTCGAGCAGCCGGTGGACGAGTAGCCTCGCAACCGTGGCGACCCTATCTTCTCGACAGCAACCGCTCCCGAGCGACGAGCTGACGGCACGCCGCGCCTTCATGATCGAGCACGACCTGCGACGCCGCGGAATCCGAGACGAGCGCGTCTTGTCTGCCATGCTCCGCGTTCCTCGCCACCGTTTCGTGCCTCCCGCCCTCACGATGGAAGCCTACGCCGACACGCCGCTCCCTACCCAGGATGGGCAGACGGTTTCCCAGCCCTACATCGTGGCTCTGATGACGGAGGCTCTGGACGTGAGCCCGGGCATCTGCGTGCTCGAGATCGGGACAGGATCGGGATATCAAACGGCCATCCTCGCCGAGCTCGGCGCCAAGGTGTGGTCGGTCGAGTCGTCCGCCTCCCTGCATCGCGATGCCGCTTCCCGCCTTGGCGAGCTGGGCTACGCCGGCGTGCGTCTGCGACACGGAGATGGCACACTCGGCTGGCCTCACGAGGCGCCATTCGATCGCGTTCTTGCCACGGGGAGTCTGCCCAACTGCCCCAAGGCGCTCTTGACCCAGCTTCGCCCAGGCGGCGTATTCGTCGGCCCCGTGGGCCGCCTCGGTAGCCAGAGACTCGTGCGGATCGAGGTGGATCCGCCAGAGGTACGCGAGCAGACTCTCTGCCACTGCTCGTTTGTCCCCCTCATCGGGGCCGGGGGTTGGCGTTCTGGCAGGGATCAGGAGGCGTGACAACATGAGGTGGATCGATCTGCGCAGCGACACGGTGACTCGCCCGACAGAGGGTATGCGGCGCGCCATGGCCGCGGCCGTCGTTGGCGACGACGTCTACGAGGAGGACCCGACGGTCAGACAGCTCGAGGAGCGAGTGGCGGACCTCCTCGGCAAGGAGGCCGGACTGTTCGTCGCGAGCGGAACGATGGGCAACCTCACAGCCCTTCTGACGCACGCCGGACGCGGGGACGAGGTGATCGTCGGGCACCTTGCGCATACGTTCCTCTACGAAGTTGGCGGAAGCGCCGGCCTCGGCAGCATTCACACCGCGGTGCTCCAGAACACGGTCGAGGGGACACTCCCCGTCGCGGCGATCGCAGAGGCCCTGCGCAATCCCCAAGACATTCATGCCCCCCGCACGCGCCTGATTTGCCTCGAGAACACGCACAACCGATGCGGGGGCGTCGTTCTCGACCCTGCGTACGTCGACACCATCGCCCGCCTCGCCGCGGAAGGAGGCCTTGCCGTCCATCTCGATGGCGCGCGTCTCTTCAACGCGGCGCGCGCGCTTGACCTTCCTCCGTCGCGCTGGAGCCAGGCCGCGGATTCCATCATGGTGTGTCTGTCGAAGGGCCTCGGAGCGCCCGTTGGGTCCGTGCTCTGCGGCTCGCGTGACTTCATCCGCTCCGCCCGCCGGGTGCGCAAGATGCTCGGAGGCGGCATGCGACAGGCCGGAATCCTCGCCGCCGCCGGACTCTACGCCCTCGACTGGAACGTGGCTCGACTCGATGAAGACCACCGCAACGCCTGCCGCCTCGCGAAGGGCATCGGTGAAATCGCCGGCCTCACGTCTCCGCAGACCTCGCCCCCGTCCACGGCGTGGACGAACCTCGTCTACTTCTCGATCGACCCCACGGCTATTGAGAGCGGTGCGCCCGACGCCGCACGGCTCGCATCGCGCCTTCGCGAGCGCGGCGTGCTGGCAACGCCGATCGGCAAGAGTGGACGGGAATTGCGGATGGTGACACACCTCGACATCCATGCGGAAGACATCGATGTCGCCCTCCATGCCCTCGAGTCCGCCATGAAGGGGACGTAGGTCCACCTCTCGCCGGAGCGACGTCGCCCCCTGAGGGGGTCGTTTCCCCGCCAGCCCACCGTCTCTCGACCTACGCTCCTCACAACCGGGTGACGAGTGCGGCTCTGTCTTTGGCCAGCCCTCTCCCCCGGCCGATGCAAAAGGGGGACCGATGAAGGGGCTAGCGTCTTTGCCTGTCATTCTTCTGCTCAGTTGGTCTGCGCTGGCGGGGCCGCTTGAGCTATCGATCAGCGGCGGACCCGCCGCAACGTCGCTCAACGACATCAACACCGCCATCCTCGTCTTCAACACGCTCATCACGCATCTCAACGAGACGCTGGCCGTGATCCCGGGAGTCTCGGGACACGTCGACCCTCTGGCGCCGATGATCAGCGGAATTGCGCTTCGCGCCTCGGAGCGCTACTGGGTCGCCGATTGGATCGCCTTCAGCGGTCGATTCGAGTACAGCCGGCTCGCCACCTCGACGCGAGGCCAGTATCAGGGCGCCGAAACGTCAACGATCGACGTCTCGGCGGCGCTCCACAACCTGAGCGTCCTCGTCGGGTCGCGAGTCGAGTTCCTCGACGTTGGGCTTCGCTTGTCGGGTGACGTGGCGGTTGGGTACTTCTACACGACCTTCGATCACGCGGTCGTCTTCGAGATCCCAAGCGAGTACCCCGACGCCATCTCCGGAGTCCCGCCGCAAGGCGAGGGTCGCCACGCCGGGGGCACGCTAGGCCTTGAGGTGGGCCTGTCGATGTCCTATCCCGTCGCCGACGGGCTCTCCATTGAGGCTCTTCTCGCCTATCGGTCGGCGACGATTCCCGTGCTCGCGGATGCCGCCGGCCAGTCGCTCGACCTCGACGGCAACGGGGCTCCGGAGTCCGCGACCCTGGACGGGTTGTCTGTACAAGTTGGTTTCTCGCTCGCAATCGATCTCTCCCTCGACGGGGAGAAAGGAGAATGACCATGAGAACACGACGGCTCTGCCTCTTGGCGGGGACAGCCTTCCTCGTCGCGGGGACACTCGGTGGCTGCCTCCAGTTCGAACCCACGGCGCCACAGGCGCTGTTCACTGCGTCGACGGCCGAGCACCTGATCCCGTTCACGGCCAGCTTCGATGCCACGCTGTCGCAACGCACGCCCGACGAGACGCTCGAGTACGTGTGGACGTTCGGAGATGGGAGCGCAGGGAGCGGGCCGCTCGTCGACCACGCCTACTCGCAGGACGGCACCTACGAGGTCGTTCTCACGGTCTACGATGCCACCGGCGCCTCGAGTTCGTCTCGCCTCGCGATGCATGCCTTGAACCCGCTGCCGACGGCCGCATTCTCCTACTCTCCCAAGAGCATGATGGAGGGCGACTACATCGTCGGCGCCAGCGAGTGGGTGACGTTTGACGCGTCGTCCTCCGCCGACGACGGCGAGGTCACGGCGTTCGACTGGAACTTCGGTGACGGCCAATACGCCTTGGGCCCGGTCGTCGAGCACCGATACCTCTACGCAGGGACCTACAACGTCGCGCTCGTCGTCACGGACAACGACGGCGGCAAGACCACCGTCGTGCAGCAGATCCAAGTTCTCGGCGGGCCGCCGTGCAACGCCGACGTGGACAATGGGGGGACCTGCCAATGAAGCGCAGACTCGCTGCCATAGCCGTTCTTCTTGTTCTCCCAACGTTGCTCTCCGGGTGCGTGTTGAACGATATCCTGAACGACGTGGTGAACCGCGAGCCGAGAGCCGTCATCGACGCCAAGCCCGCGCAAGGCGTTGCGCCTCTGGCGGTGAGCTTCGACGCGCACTACTCACACGACGATGACGGATCGATTCTCGAGTACCGCTGGGATCTCGGCGACCCCGCCGACACGGGCAGCAAGCTGGAAAGCACGATCACCCATGAGTTCCGCACGCCAGGCACGTACATCGTCAAACTGACCGTCACCGACAACGAGGGAGCGATGAGCCATCAGCAACTTGCGGTGGTTGTCACCGACCCGCCGCCGGTGGCGGAGGCGACCGTCAACGATGCCTCGCCGCATCCGGGAGACGAAGTGCAATTCGACGGATCGGCCTCCCACGACGCGTTCGGAGAGATCGTCGGGTACCACTGGGAGTTTGGCGACGAAACGTCTGCGTCCACGGCGAAGGCGTCCCACGCGTACACGAACGGCGGCACGTACGTCGTCACGCTGACCGTCACGGACGATACCGGGCTGACGGCCCAGGACACCGTGTCGATGAACGTCCAGCCGGGAACGAGCAACTGCACTCCAGGCAACGGCGGGACCTGCGGCGGAAGCAGCGTGAAACCCCTCGCCGTCATCACGATCCCGAAGGGATACACGTCCTGTTCCGGAGGCACGGTCAACGTGCCCTTGACCTTCGATGGCACGGCGTCAAGACCTGTGACCGGCAGCATCGTGCTCTACCAGTGGGACTTCGGCGACGGGGCGACAGCGAGCGGCGCGGTCGTCGAACACGCGTACGAGGTCCCGTGGAGCTACACCGTGAAACTCACGGTCACCGACAGCGGCGGCGCCGTCGGCACAGCACAGGGAAACTGCTCCATCGGCGGCTCGAGCTGCACCAGCCAGTAGAGCGAGCAAGGTCGAGGCTGCCGCCTCCCGCGAGGGGAGGGTCACGGCCCCTCGACCTCGGCCCGCTAGCCGCGTCCGGCCGCAGCCTCCAGCACCGGAGCTAGGTACCGGCCGGTGTACGACTCCTCAACGAGGATGACGTCCTCTGGCGTTCCGATCGCCACCACCGCACCTCCTCCGTCTCCGCCCTCGGGTCCAAGATCGATGATCCAGTCGGCGGTCTTGATCACGTCGAGGTTGTGTTCGATGACAATCACCGTGTTCCCAGAGTCGACCAAGCGGTGGAGGACATCGAGCAACCGGTGCACATCGGCCGCGTGAAGCCCCGTGGTCGGCTCGTCGAGGATGTACAGCGTTCTTCCCGTCGATCGGCGCGACAGCTCCTTCGCCAGCTTGATGCGCTGCGCTTCTCCGCCGGACAGCTGAGTCGCCGGCTGCCCAAGCGTGATGTAGGAGAGCCCGACATCGTGGAGCGTCTGCAGGCGGCTCTCGATGCTGGGGATGTTCTCGAAGAAGCCAAGTGCCTCCTCGACGGACATCGCGAGCACCTCGGCGATGGACTTCCCCTTGAAGCGGACTTGCAGCGTCTCTCGGTTGTACCGACTCCCCTTGCAGACGTCGCACGGAACGTAGATGTCCGGCAGGAAGTGCATCTCGATCTTCTCCTGGCCCTGACCCTGGCACGCTTCGCAGCGCCCGCCTTTCGTGTTGAAGCTGAAGCGGCCGACCGCGTAGCCACGCAACCGCGCGTCGGGCGACTTCGCGAACAGGGCGCGGATGTCGTCAAACAGCTTGGTGTACGTCGCGGGGTTCGACCGCGGCGTGCGTCCAATCGGCGACTGATCGATCTCGATGACCTTGTCGACGTGTTCCGCCCCGAGGATCTCGTCGTGCGCGCCGGGTCGCCGAGCTGCGAGGTGCAGCTTGTGTGCCACGCCGCGGTACAACACGTCTTCTACGAGCGTGCTCTTCCCGGACCCCGACACTCCGGTCACGCAGACGAAGCGGCCGAGCGGGAAGTCCACGTCGATCCCCCGCAGGTTGTGCGCCGCAGCGCCGACGACGCGCAAGGTCTTTCCGTTCCCGTTCCGTCGTCTCGCCGGAACGGGGATCCGCAGTCGCCCGGACAAGTACTGGCCGGTCAACGATTCCGGGCACGCCGCCACCTCGTCGGGGGTACCGCAGGCGACGACGTAACCGCCGTGCGCGCCGGCTCCGGGGCCGAGATCGAGGATGTAGTCGCTCTCCCGCATCGTCTCCTCGTCATGCTCAACGACAAGGACGGTGTTGCCGAGATCGCGAAGACCCTTCAGCGTGACCAGCAACCGCCGGTTGTCGCGTTGGTGCAGGCCGATCGACGGTTCGTCGAGGACGTAGAGGACGCCCGTGAGTTGGCTCCCGACCTGCGTCGCGAGGCGAATGCGCTGCGCTTCTCCTCCCGCCAGCGTGCCCGCCTGTCGATCCAGGGTTAGATAGTCGAGCCCGACCGACACCATGAACCCAAGCCGCGCTCGGATCTCCTTGACGATCTGCTCGGAGATCCGCTCCTCTCGCGGGGGGAGCGACAATTCGTCGAAGAACGTGAGCGCAGCGCGAACGGAGAGCGTCGTCACCTGGTGGACATTCAGTCCATCCACCGTCACTGCCAGCACCTCCGGCTTCAGACGAGCTCCGCCGCAGGTCGGGCACGGCAGCGTGGCGAAGAACTGCTCCATCTCGGCCCGCCACGACTCCGACGTCGTCTCGCCGTACCAGCGCTCGAGCGTCGGGATGATTCCCCGGAACGGCCGCTTGACCGTTCGTGTGGTTCCCGACGAGGACGTGTACTCGAAGCTGAACGGCTTTCCTTCGGTGCCGTGGAGAATGAGGTGGAGCGTCTTCTTCGGCACTTCGCCAAGCGGGGTATACGGATCGATGCCGAGCGCCGACGCCAGGCCCGTCATCTGCCCTTCGTACCACCGGCTCTTCGTGTCAGCGAACGGGAGGAGGCCGCCGTCAAGGAGGCCGCGCCGCAGGTCGACGAGCGACTCCGGGTCCACCTCTTTCCTCTGCCCGAGTCCGCTGCATTCTGGACAGGCGCCGTACGGATTGTTGAACGAGAACATGCGCGGCGACAGTTCCTCGTAGCTGACTCCGCAACGGATGCAGGCATAGTGCTCGCTGTAGAGCTGCTCTGTGCCGTCGTCTTGGAGGATGCTCACCAGGCCGCCACCGTGTTTGAGCGCCGTCTCGATCGAGTCCGCGATGCGCCCGCGCTTCTTCGCTTCCACCTCCACCCGATCGACGACGATGTCAATCGTGTGCTTCTGGTTCTTCGAGAGCTCGATCTCCTCGTACAGCGTTCGCGTGACGCCATCCACGCGCACCCGCGTGAACCCCTCGTGCCGAATCTCCTCGAAGGTCTTCCGGTACTCGCCCTTCCGGCCGCGGACCACGGGGGCGAGGATCTGAGCCTTCATGCCCTGCGGAAATGCCATCACCGCGTCGATGATCTGTTCGGCCGACTGCCGGGCGATCGGCTCGCCGCACTGCGGGCAGTGGGGATGTCCGATGCGAGCGTAGAGCAGGCGCAGGTAGTCGTAGATCTCCGTGACGGTTCCCACGGTGGAACGCGGGTTGTGGCTCCGCGTCTTCTGGTCAATGGAGATGGCCGGCGACAGGCCCTCGATGAAGTCGACGTCCGGTTTCTCCATCTGGCCAAGGAACTGCCGCGCGTACGCGGACAGGGACTCAACGTAGCGTCGCTGCCCCTCCGCATAGATCGTGTCGAAGGCAAGTGAGCTCTTTCCTGAACCCGAGATCCCGGTGATCACGACGAGGCGATCTCGCGGCAACTCGACGTCGATGTTCTTCAGGTTGTGCTCGCGGGCTCCCTTGACGTGAATAACGCTCATGTGTCCTTTCGCAACTTGCGGATCTCGTCACGCAGGGACGCCGCGAGTTCAAACTCGAGGTGCTGCGCGGCGAGGAGCATCTGCTCCTCGAGCTCTCGCACGGCGTCGAGGAGCTCCTCCGGCCGCGTCGGCCGCGGCCTCTCGCGAACCACCGCCGGTTGCCGCGTGCCACTGCGCAGAACCTGCATGATGTCCGTCACGTCGCGCTCGACGGTGCGCGGCGTGATGTGGTGCTCGCGATTGTACGCAACCTGAATCGCCCGCCGCCGATTCGTCTGGTCCACGGCGTGCCGGATCGAGTCCGTCATCCTATCCGCGTAGAGAATCACCTTCCCGCGGACGTTGCGCGCCGCCCGACCGATGGTCTGGATGAGCGATGTCCCGGAACGGAGGAACCCCTCCTTGTCCGCGTCCAGCACGGCAACGAACGCTACCTCCGGCAGATCCAACCCTTCGCGCAGCAGGTTGATGCCGACGAGGACATCGAACTTCCCAAGGCGCAGTTCGCGCAGGATGTCGATACGGTCGAGCGTCTCGATCTCCGAGTGGAGGTAGCGGGCGCGGATCCCGACATCGACAAGGTATTCGGTGAGATCCTCGGCCATACGCTTGGTGAGCGTCGTCACCAGCACGCGATCCCCACGCTCGACGACCGCACGGACTTCGCCCATCAGATGGTCGACCTGGCCTTTGGCCGGCTGGATCTCCAACTCGGGATCCACAAGCCCTGTCGGGCGGATCACTTGCTCCACGACGCGTTGACTGCAACGCTCCTCGTACGGCCCGGGCGTGGCGGACGTGAAGATCACCTGGCCGATTCGTTCCTCGAACTCCGCGAACATGAGCGGTCGATTGTCGAGAGCGGATGGGAGTCGGAAGCCGTAGTCGACGAGCGTTGTCTTTCGCGAGCGGTCGCCATGGTACATGCCTCGGATCTGTGGCACGGTCTGGTGCGACTCGTCGATCACGAGCAGGAAGTCGCGCGGGAAGTAGTCGAGGAGCACGGAGGGGGGCTGGTCGGGGCGGCGCCCGTCAAGATGCCGCGAGTAGTTCTCGATTCCCGAGCAGTAGCCCATCTGCTCAATCATCTCGATGTCATACCGAGTCCGCTGTTCGAGTCGCTGCGCTTCTAGGAGCCGATTCTCCCTGCGCAGGACGGCTAGACGCTCCTCCAACTCCTCCTCGATGCTGACCAAGGCTCGCTTCGTTTGCGCCTCGGGCGTCGTGAAGTGCGACGCAGGGTAGATGGTGATCTCCGACTCCTCGCGAATCGGATGCCCGCTCACCGGGTCGAGGAGCGTGATGCGGCTGATTTCGTCCCCGAAGAACTCGAGGCGAACGATGCGTTCTTCGTACGCGGGGATGATCTCGACCGTGTCCCCCCGGGCGCGGAATGTGCCGCGCTCGAACCCGATCTCGTTTCGGCTGTACTGCATCCCAATCATCGCCCGCATGACATCGTCGCGATCCGTAGCCTCGCCTCGCTCGAGCGTGAGCGACATGTCGGAGTAGCTGGCCGGCGAACCGAGGCCGTAGATGCACGACACGGAGGCGACGATGATCACATCGCGTCGCTCGAGCAGTGCCGCCGTCGCAGCGTGGCGCAGCCGGTCGATCTCGTCGTTGATCGACGAGTCTTTCTCGATGTACGTGTCAGTCTGCGGCATGTAGGCCTCAGGTTGGTAGTAGTCGTAGTACGAAACAAAGTAGTGAACAGCGTTGTTCGGGAAGAGCTCGCGCAACTCGTTCGCCAGTTGCGCGGTCAGCGTCTTGTTGTGCGCCATGATCAGGGTGGGCCGCTGAACTTCCTGGATGACGTGCGCGATGGTGAACGTCTTCCCGGTTCCGGTCGCACCCCACAGCGTCTGAAAGCGGAGCCCTTCACGCACTCCCGCCGCCAGTTGCTCGATCGCCTTCGGCTGGTCGCCGCACGGCTGGAGTCGCTCCGATATCTGGAAACCTGCTTCGTCGCCGACCCGTGACAGTTTCATGCCAAGTCTAGGATGGTACCGAAGCACCGCAGCACGGGCAACGGCACCCCACGGGTCTCCCGACCGGGATCGGGGAGGGGAACTGGCTCGGCAGCGCGTCTCCACCCTACGGCTCGATATGAAAGCCCGCGAATCCACCCCGCGACTCGAGCCACTCTACGTCAACTCGGTCGACGACCGCACGCTCGGGGCCTCGACGCAGCCATCGAAGCAGTTGGGCCAACGCCTCCGTATCTCCCTCCGCGACGACCAACACCGTCCCATCCGGCTGGTTACGCACCGTCCCAACGAGCCCGAGGCGTACCGCTTCCCGCTGCGTCGACTGGCGAAAGTACACGCCTTGGACGACGCCGCGAACGGCTGCTACCAGTCGTCGATTCATGCGGATCTCCTCTTCACGGGCGCCCGCAGGGTCGATGCCTGAACACCGGCATGCTCGCGCCTGCGCTGTCTGTGCCCACCTGTCCACACGGCTGTGGCTCCTTAGGAACCCCACCCGCGCTTCATCGTCTCCCCACATCGCGGAGCGATCCTTGCATCGTAGCAGGCTGGGTAGGTGAGCTCTCAACGAGCCGCCCCATCACGCACGGGAAGCGAGGTACGACGCCCTCGCTTCCCGCCTCCTTTCTTGGAGACGACATCGGCCGCCAGGCGACCGACTGCACCCGCGTCGTCTACATCGGGTCCCGCATCATCCACGCGCCTTCTCGGGATGCTGAGACTCGCTGCACCCGCGAGGCCTCGCACGGCGCCGTTTCTAGTAGAACGGACGAAGTAGCGCGACAATCCGTTCGAGCGGTGCCACGTCCGCGTCGCTGAACTGCGCAAGCTCGTTGGAGTCGACGTCAAGAACGGCGACAACCCGGCCATCCTTCATGATCGGGACGACAATCTCGCTGTGCGAACGGGAGTCGCACGGAATGTGCCCGGAAAATGCATGCACATCGGGCACGACGACGGCTGCCTGCGTTCGCACGGCGTGCAGACAGACGCCGTGCCCCTTGAGAATCTGGCATGCCACGGGCCCTTGGTACGGCCCGATGTGGAGCTCGTCGTCGCTGACGACAAGGTAGAAGCCCGTCCAGGAGTGGTGCGGCATCTTCGCGTGCAGCACGGCGCAGACCGTGGCCATCGCCGCAACGAGGCTCGGCGAGCGATCCTCGATGAGCTCCCGCAGTTGCGCGGCGATGCGTTCGTACCGTGCCGCGCGCCCGTCGCTCATCGCCCCTCCGGCACGACGCCCGGACCGAGCCGTCTCCCGAAGAAGGCCACGAGCATCACTCCGCCCACGGCCACGGCGCCACCTAGAAGGGACAGCGCCGTGGGAATCTCACCAAGCCAGATCCAGGCAATCGCGATGGCGAGAACTGGATTCAGATAGAGCCACGAGGACAGCACGCTCGCGGAGAGCCTGGACAGCGCGTAGACCCACAAGGCGTAGGCAATCGCGCCTGGGAAGATCCCGAGGTAGACGACCGCGCCCGTCGCCCCGAGAGGAGCAGAGCGCACGGCTCCCACGAGACCGGGAAGATACACGAGGAGGGGAAGAGTGCCCGCCCAGATTACATACGTAGTGAACTCGAGTGGCGCGTAGCGACCCATGTTCCGCTTCTGGAGAACGTTGTAGAGACTTGCGCAGAGCGAGGCGCCAAGAACGACGAGCGCGCCGGGCCCCAGAGCCAGCCCTCGTCCGGCTCCAAAGACGATCAGCGCGATGCCCCCGAAGCCTACGGCGACTCCCCCCCACGCGAACGGCCGCAGCCTCTCCCTCAAGAGAAAGGCCGACAGGAGCGCGGTGAAGATCGGCGCGGACGCAATCAGGAGACTAGCCACGCCGGCGCTCACCGTCATCTCCCCCGTGTTGAGCGCGACGTGGTACCCCGCGATCCCCAGCCCGCCGAGCAGCAGAATGATCGGGACGTCTTTCCAGGCAGGCAGCCTCGTGCGCCGGACCACCGCGACGAAGCCCAACACGGTGGATGCCGTTAGAAAGCGCAACAGCGCAAGCTGCCCCGGCGAGTACCCCTCGAGCCCAACGCGAATCGCCGCGAACGCCGACGACCAGAAGAGGAGCAGCACTCCCAGCACCAGCGAGAATTGGGCGGCACTTCGATCTTCCATAGGTTTCCCGCGAGCATCTTAGACTCGCGCTCTGCGACGATCAAGGCAACCAGCCTCCTCCGTTGCAGTAGGGTGATGGATCCCTCGCGCGCCGCGCCGCCAGCCGAAGCGGATCGCCCGCCTCCGCAGGCTGCCTAGAAGTAGTCGGCGAGGAACGTTGTCACGCGGGGAAGGTCCTGCGCTCGGTACCCGGGGAGCGCCCAGGTGCCCCAATCCCAGGCGGCCTCAGGCCGCCGAGCCGTTTCGCGCCTCGCGACGATCCTCTGATGGCGGCTCCTCGCCCCCTGCCGCGGCGGCGCCCCCGGGCTCGGGGACGAAGCGCAGCATCACCAGAGCCAAGACGAGACAGAGCGCCGCGGCGCCGAACGAAGCTTGGTACCCCGCCCACCTCGCAAGGTAGCCGCTTCCTACGCCGGCGAGGATCCAGCCTGAGCCGGCAAGGCCGTTGTACAGTCCGAGGGCTCGCCCCCGGGCTTCCGTCTTCGCGAACCGTGACGTAATCGCGGTTCCCGACAACTGAAACGTCGACCAGGTCAGGCCGTACACGATGAACGCCACAACGAGGATCGGGACGGGAGGGATCCTGCTCGTCAGCGCGAGGTAGCCGGCGGCCGTGGCGAAGAGCGCGAGCCGAAGCGCGAGGGCACCCCGATGCACGCGTAGATTCCCCGACTCGCGAATCCGCCGACTGGCCCAAGGATAGGCGACGACGACCGCAGCGTTCTGAAGGGCGAAGAAGAGGAAGACGAAGCTTGGCGGAAGGAGGAACCGCTCCGCGAGAAGCATGGGGAGAGGGATTCCGAACAGACCGAGACCGAAGTACGCGACCATCGTGGCGAGGAGAAACGTCTTCGTCCCCGGAGGCAGGTCCTGTCGGTGCCGGATCCGCCCGATGCGGCGGCCGAGTTGGCGCGCGTCGAATCGGCGCATCGGGCCGAGGCGAACGAGGTCGACGAGCGCGCTGCCCAACGAGACCGCCGGAGCCGGAGCCGGGGCTTCCAGAACCTGCCCGCGTCCTTTCGGCACCGACCGCGCCGCGAGAACGGCCGCCGCCACGCCCCCGACACCAATCAGCGCGAACGTCGCTCGCAGCGCCGTCGCCTCATCGGCCAGACGGCCTCCCACCGCAAGGACGGCGCTCCCTAGGAGGAGACCGAACACCCATCCCAGGGCGCCGACTTGGTTGAGGTGACCGATCTTCGTCTCCCACTCCGACGGGTCCCTGTTCTCGATGACGAGGAGCACCGTTACCGACGCATTCGCGACCCAGAAGAGGTTGAGTGCCATGTTGAGGACGACAAGATCCTCGAACGATCGCGCGAGGGCCATGAAGGCGAGACACGCCCCCGAGACGGCGTAGCTCAGCACGACGAAGGGCTTACGGCGGTGGGCGGCGTCGGACAGCCGCCCCCACGCGAGGCTGCCGAGGACGCCAACGAGGCTGACCAGGCTCGACAGGACGCCCAGGGAATCGACGGACCGGTGCAACACCGACTTGAGAGTCAGGGGAATGAGAATCGATGACGCTCCGAGGACGAGATTGGCGAGTCCGACGGCAGCGTACCACGACTCGCCCTCGCTCCACCACGCGCGGATCGATCTGCGGGACAAGGAATCCCTCCCTCTTGGGGTGCCTCTCGCACCGAGTGTAGAACGGGAGGAGAGCCGTGCAAGGAGGGCATTCCGCTCCTTCCCAGACACGCGTGCCCTTGCGCCACAGCCCCACCTGACCACTTCCGTCGCTCGACGTCGTAGGCTACTCTCTCCGAAACGCACGTCCGGGAGGCAACATGTCTGAAGCATTGAAGGCCATTCAACAACGGCGCTCCGTCCGGAAGTTCACGGGGGCCCCTGTTCCTCGCGAGAAGATCGTGGCAGCGCTCGAAGCCGCCATGGCCGCGCCCTCCGCGCGTAACCTGCGACCATGGAGTTTCCTCGTCGCGACCGAGCGACCCAAGATCGTGGCGCTGTGCCAAGCCCATCCGTACGCTGGTTTCGGGGTGGACGCCGGCGCGGTCATCCTCCCGTTCGGATCCAAGGGGAGCCACAAGTGGTTCGATCAGGACATGGCGGCGGCAACGGAGAACCTGCTCATCGCCGTCGCCGATCTCGGCCTCGGCGCCACCTGGTGCGGGATGGACGACGAGAGACAGGCGGCAATTCGGGCTTTGGTCGACCTGCCTGAGGACCAGTTCGTCTTTGCCCTGATTCCGGTCGGCGTGCCGGCCGATGTCCCCGCACCACGGACCCAATTCGAGGTATCACGCGTGCACTGGGAACGCTTCGGGAACGTGGGCTCCCGCAGCTAGCTGGCGCGGGGAGCCTCGGGGCCACGGAACCCGACCGCGCGGGCGCGGCACGAGACCGCGAGCAGCTCGGCGAAGCGCTCTGCCCAGACCATGGCAAGAGCAGAGCCGAGCGACCGTGGGGCATACAGCACGCCGATCACGTTGCGCGTCTCGGCACGCACTTTCGTAGCCATGGAGTCCTTGACGGGGTTCCCGCACGGCTCCCAGCCGCCCGCGTCCGCGCGGCAAACGACCAAGAGGTCCTCAAGATCAATCGATTGTCCCGAGGGGTTGAACATGTAGGCCTCGCCCGGGAGCCCGTACCGAAGGGAGAGAACGGATCCCGCGAGGTCTGCGTCGAAGATGGATCCGGGGAGTCCCGACGAGAGGCTGATCGCATTGTTCGCATCCACCGGCCCATTGACGAGCGGGAACTCTCCGCGCAACGCCGCGTGGAGAAGGAACTCGCTCGCCGGCTTCCCGCGACCGCTCGGCTTGTACGTGCCATGCCGGAGCATCGCCCGAACCTCTTGCTGGACGGCGCTCGAGACGGGACTCCGCCCCCCCTTCGCGCTCGCCAGCACATCGTCCAGCGAGGCCGGGCGAGAGCACGCATCCGGAGCATCGATTCCCTCGGCCCAGACCAGAACGGGGAAGCAGCTCTCTCCAGCTCGAGCATCAAGCGTCAGGCGGTACGAAGTGGAGTCCGTCAATCGATCTCCTAGAGCTGGGGGGCTGTCCCCGTCTGGTTGAAGACGAACGTGGCGGAAGCGCCGCCCGAAGTCACCGCGTACTCCCCCGGGGGCAGACCGCGCACCACAAGAGGGACCGTCGCCTCGAACGGGACCTCGACGTCCGGGCACTCCTGAGCGGCAATCGCCCTCCGCGTCGTCAGCGTGAGAGAAAACACGTGACCCTCGAGGCTCTGTTTGATCGAGTCAATTCGCGTGCACGAGTCGCGAAGCTTCCCGCGAACGACCGCGCTCGCTCGGCCCGGCATCCCGTGGTCGATGGACACTTCGATCCTCTCGACCTGCGCCACGCCGAAGATGAATTCCGGCTGCGCTTGACGAGATCCGCATCCCAAAACGAGCAGCAACCCCGCTGCCCCAACGGAAACCAGAGTGATCTGCAGAAGCCTACGCGCCATCGCCCCTCCCGGCGCCCGCACGAGATCCCCTATCGTACCCCGGCGCACGACGCGGACAACTAGGGGTGCTCGGACTCGGCACGAGGCTGCCCCCGTCGGGCGGAGATTTCGACGCGCAACGCATCCTTCAGGTGGCTCTTCACCGCGCACTGCTCCGCCGCTCGTGCGCAGGCGTCGACGTAGTCCATCGGAAAGTCGCTCGGGAGAGCGATGTGGATTTCGATGCGCGTGATCCCGTGCGACGCCTCGTCTCGTACGGCACTCAGCGTGAGCGTGATCTCGTCCGTCGGCAGACTCTTCCGCTGACAGAACGCGAGGACGTAGTACCCGGCGCACGTCCCCAGCGACGCAAGGAACAGGTCGAACGGACTCGGCGCCGAGTTCGCTCCCCCGACATTCTCGGGCTGGTCCGTGCGTATCGTGAATCCCTTATACAGCGCGTCCACGCGCTTCCCGCCTGAGAAGACGATCCGCATGCTCATAGCCTTCCTCCCCTGCCGCGAGCCAGAGAGTATCTCCCTCCCCACGAGGGCGTGAAGCGACCATCGACGCGGCGGTCTTCCGCACCTGCGATCACATGCATGCGCCACAGGGCAACGCGACGCCTGATTGACACAAGGCGCAAGAGTTCCCATGATGGATTCGGGCAAGCGGGCGAGGAGAGTGACATGAAGAGACTCGCGTGGCTGGTGGTGGCAGCACTCCTGGTCGGACTCTCTGGATGCATGTTCTTCCAGGTATCCAGTGAGGTCCTCTATGACGAGGACTTCGCGGATGCAGCGAGCGGTGCCTGGTACTCTGGTTCCACCGCGTCGAGCGACAAGTGGATCGACAACGGGAAGTACTACATGCTGGCCAAGACGGATGTCTTTACGGTCAGCTTCAACCAGCTAGAAGGGCCGTTCGGCAACGTGCAGATCGACGTCGACGTCGATCACATCCTCGGGACTCCCACCCTGGCGGGTGGAGGGCTCATCTTCCGCGTCACGGACTTCAACAACCTCTATGCATTTCTTGTCAGCCCAGCTGGGACGTTCACGGTCATGAAGTGGGTGAACGGTACTCAATCAACGTTGCTCGCTTGGGCCGAATCGCCGGCGGTGAACAAGGGCGCCGCGCGCAACCACCTCACAGTGATCGCGCAGGGCTCATCGCTCTCCTTCCTCGTCAACAGGACGGAGGTAGCCATGCTGATGGACACTTCGCTGTCGTCGGGCAGAGCGGGAATGATCGCGAAGGCTTTCAATGCTGACGTAGACGTGTTGGAAGCTTTTGACAATCTCGTCGTTCAGACGGCCGAGGAGTAGGGAGCCGCCATGGCCGTGAACGGAAGGGGAGGAGGTGGGACGAATGCCGTTTGACCCCGTATGTCGCATGGATCTTGATGACCAGAATGCCGTTGCATCGTCCGACTACCAGGGGAAGGTGTATTGGTTCTGCGCCCACACCTGCAAGGAGGCGTTCGACGAGGATCCGGAGCGCTATTTGAAGGACATCTCGATCAACCCGCCCAAAATGCGGTGGTGGAAGCACCACAAGCCCGTGGCGGGAGCTCTCTAGAACCGCGAGAGGATGGACACAAACAAGCCGCTGTGGGCTACGACCCGCGGCGGCTTCTCTTCTCCCAGAGCACGAGAACCGCAAACGCTGCCATCGCGCCGGCTGCGGCGCCGGCGGCGTCGAACGCCAGGCCACGGAGGTTGAAGGATCGCGTCGGTGTCGCCATCTGGGCCACCTCAAGAAGCCAGCCGTACGCCGTCGCAACGAGAAAAGCGAAGGCGGCGCGTCGCCCCCACGCCCGGCCTGAGCCGACCCGCAGCGCCAACAGCCCGGCAAGGGCGGCGTACGCTGGAAGGTGGAAGTACGCTCGTCCGACGCCGTCGATCGCACGCTCGATCGGCGAGTCGCCAAATCGCCGCAACGACATGTAGGCGAGAAAGCCCGCGTACGCGATCACCGTGCACCAACTGCCCCACAGTTTCCAGGCACCTCGGAGTGAACTCCACATCGTCGTGGCTGTACCTCCCTCATCCGAACGGCCGCCGTCCTACAGACGCTGCCGGGGGAACGGCACCAGATCACGGCTACAGATGCACCAAACCGGCGATCGCGAGCGCGACGGCGGCGAGGAAGAGGATCTTGCTCGTCGTGATGAGACGCGAGTCCGGGCCCACTTCGTGGAACGCCCGCACGGCGTTGATGGTCTTCGGCAACGTCACGATGTCCTTCCAGCCGAACGCCTCGCGCCGGCCGACGGCAACCCACGCCTTTCCATCCACGATGGCCGATGACCAAACGACCACGTAGTACGTTCCCGCCGTGGGAAGGCGGACGGTCGACTCGGCGAGGATCCACGAATCGGTGTCCGTGACCGGCTCGTGGTAGAACACCCCATCGGCGACGCTCGATGTCACGACGAGAGATCCCCCCATCCCGGTCGGGACCGCGAAGGGAAGGGCGAGCGACGGCAGGCCGGGCCCCACGATGGCCATCTGGGGCCGGAACGTTCGCAGCCTCTTGAGCGCCGGGACGCCAAGTTGGACGTAGAGGTCCGTCGCTGCCGCGACAGCGACGGCCACCCAGAGACTGGGGTGCGCGACGGACACGTCACCGTACACGACCTGCGAAACGTCGGGATCCGTGACCCGGACCGCCTCCGCCGGACCGTCGAACGTCCCTCCGATCGCGCTCGGCCGGTGCGCCAACGCGCCGACGCTGACCAGAATGGCCATTGCAGCCACCCCTAGGCCGACCCCGATGGGCTTCAACATGGTCCACCCCTTCCGGCTTCTCTTGCCAGCCGTTTCAGTCTACGCTTTTCCAGCCGGTCAGCCAGGGGTGCGGTCGGCCATGCGGACACACGGCAACGATGACGGACCGTGGGCGAAGTACTGTGGGACACCACTCCGCAACGCGCGGTGTAGGTTCCAAGAAGAGCGCTCGACGCGCTCGATGAGGGGGAAAGCATGAAGAAAGCGCTGTTGGTGGCCGTCTCCCTACTGATTCTTGGCGGGACGATGGCTCAAGCTGTCGGCTTGGGTCCCATCGCTCTCGGATTCCATCTCATCCCGTCCGTGGAGGCGCAAGACGGTCGCCGCGCGTGGGATCTCTCGTTGTCTCTCGGAGTCACCATCGCTCTCGACGCGGCGAACTCGGTCGAGTTCACGGGCATCATGGATTCCGGCCCGACGGCCCTCGGCACGACCGTGACCTATCGGGGCGAACTGACCGACCATGTTTCGCTCGGCGGGGGCATCACCGCTCTGTGGCCCATCGCGGATGGCGCCCGACTGCGCACGCCGCTGTTCGAATCGTTCGCTCACGCCTCCGCGCACGATGACGTCGGAGCAGGTCTCTCTGCGGAAGCGTCTGCATCGCTGCCCTTCCTCACGGTGGCAAAGCGGACGGATCGATGGGCCATCTTCCCTCTGGCCGACCTCCCGTCCATCGGACTGGCGGCCGACGTCCGCCTCAGTGAGAACGGCTCCCTGAAGTTGCAGCTCACGCTGCAGCCCGTGATCGCCGACACCACGGCGCTCATCGACCCGTTCGGCCGCGTGACGGACGACCTGCTGATTCTGCCCATGCTTTCGGCGTTCACGAGATACGTCCCCTAGCGGGAACCCTCGGCGCAGGGCGGGGAGCCTGGCCCGCTAGTACATCATTTGCATGTCGAGGAGTCCCTTCGCTCGGGCGCGCCTCTCCGCGAGACGGAAGACGAGGACCGCAAGAACCGCAAGAACTACCGTCGATCCGGCGAGAATGGCAACGAGGGCTCCGTTAGAGAGCCCGGAGAACAGCGCGGTCCTTTCGCCGAGGAGGGCGCGGCGCATCGCCTCGACCCAGTAGGTAATCGGGATCGCTCGCCCAATGCTCGAAAGCCAGCTAGGGAGCGTATCGAGCGGGAAGACCACGCCGCAAAGGAGGTACAGGCCGCCGGCCACCGCCTCGCCCACACCGTAGTTGTGCCGCGCAGTGACGAGCGTGACTCCGCCGAGAAGGATGCCGAAGAAGGCGAGCATGGCCGATCCGAGGACGAGCGGCCAGTCGATGCCGCCAAACCGGATCGGCACTCCGAGGGCCAGCGTCCCCAGCAAGAGCATCATCACGACCGCGATCGTGGCGACCATCGTCTTGGCAACGCCACGGCCGACTAGGTACGTCAACACGTTCACCGGAGCGGTGTACACATACTTCAGCATCCCGTAGTGCTCTCGATCGTCGATGATCGTCCAACTGATCCCTGCGAGGACCGCCGGGACGTAGATGAAGAGTGCATTGCCGACGAAGACGCCCGGGAACAGCGGACTCTGAAGGCCGCCTTTCGCGATGACCGCATACATGAACACGAGGATCAGCGCCCCGGCGAGCGGCTTGACGAGAGAGTAGATTGCGAACACAAACGGATCCGCCCAGTTCGACTCGATTTGCCAACCCAACCACGCTGCCACTCGCAGACTGCGAAGCGCTTCGCTTCGGCTTCCGTTGGCGCGCATCATTGCCCCCTGATGGAGAGTCGACCCTCGCGACGTGCGAGAGTCTCGAAGTACGCGAGCGCACGGCGAGCCAAGATGAGGAACAGAACGGCAAGCCCCGCCAGGATTCCCAACTCCACCTCCGCAGGCAGGAACCGCAGGTCCCCCAGCATCGCCGGGAAGAGAAGCTGCCGCATGGCGTCGAGGCCCAACGTGATCGGCAGAATCGACGCGGCGGCCGCCACGACCTGGCCGAGCGCACGCACGGGGAAGTAGAACCCGGACACAAGCGAGACGGGCTCCTGCAGGAGGTTCGACAGATGCCACGCCTCGCGGCCGAAGAGAAGGAAGAGCGAGCTCAACAGCATCCCAAGACCATACAGCGCGACCAGCGTGGTCAGGAACACCCCGAGAAGCACGGGCACGTTCCGCACGGTCATCGAGACGTGAAAGAGAAGCATTCCGATCGTGATCACGGCGATCGCGCGCAGCGTCGTGGCGAACATGCCGCCAAGCGCCATGCCTAGGAGAATCGCCATGCGCGATGTCGGAGCCACGATGTAGAGTTCGAGGTTGCCCGTCTCCTTCTCCCAGTAGAGTTGGCTCGCCATGCTCCAGAGAACGTTCAGCCAGTAGGCCGACATCGCCCCACCGAGCACAACGAACCCGATGAATTCGGGCGGCGCCTCGATCGCACGGTAGATGTACACGTAGGCCGTCACTTGCAGGAGCGGCAAGAAGATCTCGAAGAACACCCAGCTCTTCTCCCGCTGGGCGCCGATGATCCGCGGGTAGGCGCGCCCCAGGACGGTCCGCCAGAAAATCGTCCAAGCCGAGCGAGACCTCATGTGCCGCCGCCTTCGCGCTGCGCGTCCTCAAACCCATGTCCGACGACGTGAAGGAAGACATCCTCGAGCGTCGGCTCACGCTTCTCTAGCGACAGGAGCCTGCCGCCGGCCGCCTGAAGGGACGACAGGACGTCGGTGAGCGCAGCGTCGCTCGAGAGGATCAGGTCCACCTCGATGTGCTCGTCGTGGGCTGTTTGCGCGAAGCGGCTCACGTCCGCACGGCCGGCCACCGCCGCGTGCGCGTCCGCAAGATCGGCGATGCGCAGGCGGAAGATGGCCTCGCTCTGCAGTCCCCGCTTCAAGACCGCAGGCGCGTCGCAGGCGAGGATTCGCCCCTTGTCGATGATCGCCACGCGCCCGCAGAGTTCGTCCGCCTCGTGCATCGCGTGGGTCGTGAGGAGGATCGTTCGGTCACGACGCTCGGCAAGCCAATTCGAGACGAACCCGCGTAGCGTGCGCGCCGTCTGGACATCCAGGCCCAGCGTCGGTTCATCGAGGAAGAGGATCTCGGGATCCGTGAGGAATCCGCGGACGAAGTTCATTTTCTGCCGCATGCCGGTCGAGAGGTGATAGATTCTCGTGCGAGATCGGTCGGACAGTCCGACGACGACGAGAAGCTCCTTGATCCGAGCCTTCGCCGCGCGCGTGTCCATCCCGTAGAACTGGGAGAACATCCAGAGGTTCTCTTCGATCGTGAGGAGCCCGTACCCGGAGGTCTCGCCGCCCGATACCATGCCGATGTGTCGCCGCACGCCCTTCGGGTCTGCGGCGACATCCACGCCCGCCACTCAGGCACGCCCGGACGTCGGCGAGAGGAGCGTCGCCAGGATCTTGATCGTCGTCGTCTTCCCGGCCCCGTTCGGGCCGAGGACGCCGAACAACTCGCCGCGCCCGACAGAGAAGCTGATGCCGTCGAGAGCGACGATCTCACGCTTCTGCTTCTTCGCCTCGCGCCGCTTCGCGCGAAAGACGCGTCGCAGGTCTTCAGCATGTATCGCGTAGGAATCAAACATCATCAGTCCTCCGCGTCCATGGGAAGTCCGCCTGAGATCACACGTGCGGGAGACCAGAGAATACCGGTCCCCAACGCACGCCGCAACCGCTTTGGCGCGCAAGGGAACGGCGGCGGTGTCCCCGCCGGGTGCCGCCTAGGCCGCCTCCGCCACTCTCCGCCACGCGACCACGAGCTTCCGCACTTCGAGCGTCAACGCCGGGAAGAGGACGAGCGGCAGGATGATGCCCCACATCCACCCTTCGAGCGTCACCGTGTCGAACGCCTTCTGCAGACCGGGGACGTACAGCACGGCCAGCAGCAGTGCCAGCGAACCGAAACATGCCCACTGCATCGCCCGGTTGCTGAAGAGGCCGATTCGATAGAGCGGTACGTTCTCCGACCGCACCGCATAGGCGACCGGAAGTTCCGCGAGGACAAGCATCGTGAATGCGATCGTCATCGCGTCCGCGTGCACGGCGCCCTTCGCGTAGACGCCCCACGCGTAGGCGCCGAGCACGACCGCCGTCAGCGCGCTGGCTTGGAAGGCGATGCCCGTCGCCATCGCGCGATCGATGATGCGCGCTTTCGGCGACCGCGGCCGTCGCTGCATGACGTCCGGCTCCGCCTTTTCGAGCCCGAGCGCGAGCGCCGGGGCGCCGTCGGTCAGCAAGTTGAGCCACAGGAGCTGGATCGCCGTGAGCGGCGCCGGCCACCCAATGAGGATCGCGCCGAAGATAATCGCCACCTCGGCGAAGTTGCACGAGAGGAGGAAGTAGACCGTTCGCCGGATGTTCGCGTAGATCACTCGACCTTGCTCCACAGCGGCGACGATCGACGCGTAGTTGTCGTCCGTCAGCACCATGTCCGCGGTATTCTTCGCCACGTCGGTGCCGGAAATACCCATCGCAATGCCGATATCGGCCCGCTTGAGCGCCGGGGCGTCGTTCACCCCATCACCCGTCATCGCGACAATCTCGCCGCTCGAGCGAAGCGCCTCGACGATCTCCACCTTGTGGTGCGGGGAGACGCGCGCGAAGACATCGATCCCGTCGATCTCGCGTGCCAGTTGACCTTCCTCCATGCGCTCCAACTCCGCCCCCGAGACGACACGAGCCCCGGGCCGCAGCAACCCGATCTGCGTTGCGATCGCCTCCGCCGTTGCGACGTGGTCGCCGGTGATCATGATCGTCCGCAGCCCGGCCTCACGAGCCTTGGCAATCGCGCCGGCCACCTCGGGGCGCGGCGGATCCTGCATCCCGAGGAGTCCGAGGAGCACCAGATCGCTCTCGATCACCTCGGGTGTTACGGAGGTGGGTTCGTCCGCGAATGGACGATACGCCACGGCAAGCACGCGTAGCCCCCGAGAGGCCATAGCGTCGTTCGCCTTCTGTGCCTCCGACCGCTCCGCGGCGTCGAGCGCCGCCGGACCGTCAGCCCCCTCGATCCGCGAGCACAAGCCGAGGACGACGTCAGGCGCGCCCTTGACGAGCGCGAGACAGCAAGCACCCGGCACACGGATCCGCGCCCCCCCGACAGCGTGCAGCGTCGACATTCGCTTGCGGTCGGAGTCGAAGGGCAACTCCGACAGGCGCGGGCAGGCGTCCACGGCGTCTCGGCCCACACCCGCCTTCGCCGCGGCGACGACCAACGCCCCTTCGGTCGGATCGCCGACAACGCGGTGTCCCGCGCCGTCTTGGCGCAGCTCGGCGTCGTTGCAGAGGAGGCCGGCCCACAGCGCCTGCTCGAGAACGGGGTGATTGCCGACTTGCGTCGCGACGCCGTTCCGCGTGAATTCGCCCGTCGGGTTGTACCCCTGGCCCGTGACGCCGTAGGTTTGCCGCCCGGCCCACACCGTGGTCACCGTCATCTGGTTCTGCGTCAGCGTGCCCGTCTTGTCGGTACAGATGACCGTCGCCGACCCAAGCGTCTCGACGGACGGCAGTCGCCGCACGAGGACGTGCCTCTTTAGCATCTCGCGCGTCCCAAGCGCCAGGCACATCGTCACGATGGCCGGGAGTCCCTCAGGAACAGCCGCCACGGCCAGGCTCACGGCGACCATGAAGAAGCGCACGAGATCCCCGGCGCCCGTGGCGAGGTACGCTCGCAGGCCGTCCTTCCAGAGGATGGGCAGGTTCGGATCGCGGGCGACCTCGAGGACGAACACCACGCCGCACACGATGAGGATGATGGTCCCGAGGATCTTCCCGAACTCCTCGAGCTTGCGCTGCAGCGGCGTCTCCTGCTGCGCCTCTTCGATCATCTCCGCGATCTCGCCCAGTTGGGTGTTCGTACCCGTGCCGACGACGAGACCGCGGCCGCGGCCATAGACGACGGTCGTGCCGAGGAACGCGCAGTTGGTGCGGTCGGCCAATCCCGTGTCCTCCGCCAGCGCGAGGTCGGCCTTCTTCTCGACCGGCGTGGACTCTCCGGTCAGCGACGACTCGTCCACGCGAAGCTGCGGCGCATCGAGAAGCCGCAAATCGGCCGGAATCATCGTCCCGGCTTCGAGGATGACGATGTCGCCAGGCACGAGGTCGCGGGCACGCACGGTCACGCGCTGTCCGTCGCGGAGGACTTGCGCTTCGGGCGCCGCCATCTTCTTGAGGCTCTGAAGCGCCTTCTCCGCCCGGCTGTCCTGCAGTGCCCCGATGAATGAGTTCAAGGCGATGATCGCCGCGATCACGAGCGAATCCAGCCACCCGAGGGGCTCCGGCTCGATGAAGTAGACGAGGAGCGACACCGCGGCGGCGACGATCAGAATGAGGACGACGAATCCCTTGAGCTGCCCGACCATGCGCTTCCAGAACGGCGTCGCGGCCTCCTCGGGAAGCGCATTGGGGCCGTACGTTCTCAGGCGGGCAGCCGCATCCGCGCCCGTCAGCCCGGCGGCCGCATCCGTCCCAAGTGCCTGGGCGGCGTCGCTCGCGCCGATCGCATGCCAAACCTTCTTCAACTGGCCAGCCGTCATGCCGTTCCTCCGCGTCGTCCTCGACAAGAGACCCCGCCAGAGCAGCGGAGCCCCTCAGCTGTCCCAATCCTCTTCTCGCCCATCTGCCACAGCGAGATGCCGAAGCGGCGCCCTCGCGACGCCGCGTGCTCCTCCCGCTACGGCGCCGTCAGCGTGATCTCGCCTGCCGCCCGCCGACTGTGCCGCTCCGAGAAGTCGTCGCTCGTGGCCTGGTACGCCACGATGATCTTGTAGGTCTGCCCGACCACGAGCGGACGGTCGGCCGAGTCGCCAGAATTCAAGGGAATGGCGAACTCCAGAGTCGTCTTGCCGTCGGCCTCGCGGCCGGCTGCGGCGAGGAGGTTGTCCTGTCCGCCGACACTCGTATCGGGGCCGTGGGTGAACAGCCCCGTGCCCACGTCGTCTCGAGCGACGACGGCGCCGTTCACCACGGCGCCAAGGATGATGTTCGCCTTGTCCATCATCACCTGCGGATCCAGGCCGATCGCCACCCAGCCGGTTCCCGGGCTGACGAGCCCGATCCGAAGGGCGTTCTTGTCGGTCGACCAGTCCACTTCGACCCCGACCAGATCGACCTTCCCCGAGTACTCCCCAGGCTTGATCGTGCCATCGACGGACGGCAGGGCGGCCGACGTCCGCACGACGGGAACGCCGCCCGTCGTGGGCACCGCCGTCGGTCCCGGCAAGAGCAGGAACACAGCCGCGCCGACAGCTGCTAGCAGCCCCAAGAGAATCAGAAGCGTCTTGTCCATCGCTGTACCTCCTCGTGGTGCACTCCGCAAACGATCGGCCTTACTCTACTCGCCTCGACCTCTCGTCACCAGGCGACCCAGGGGTCCGAAGTCCCTAGGGAACGCCGGCAAGTTCCAGCTCGCCGGGACAGAGGTCAAGCATCTGCGGGTTCTGGGCGACTGCCCCGGTCATTGCGAGGAGCCGCACTCGAGGCCCGATGTAGGCGAAGCACTCCTCGGCCGACGTCATGCCGTCGCGGTCCCCGGCCGCATCGGCGCGGCCGTCGAGAGCCTCAAGCAGCGCGTAGGCGAAAAGGCCGTGCCCAAGGCTGGCGAACTCCCAAGAGACTTCGTCAAAGCGCGACGCCGAGAGCGCGACGAGTGCCTTCCCCAACTGATCTAGGTCCTGCGGGCGCGCTGTAGGAATCCGGGCGAGATCCTCGAGGAAGCCGTCCTCCGCGCCCATCCCCGAGCTCCTTGCGCCGAGCGTGTTCAGCTGCCCGCCCGAGTAGCACGCATCTATCATGATCGCCATGCGTCGCATCGGGAGCCTCTCGAGCAGGAGCGCGAAGGTGTCGTCTCGGAGGTCCACGTCGTAGAAGCAGAGAACCTCGTCGTAGCCGTCGGCCTCGTCGCCGTTCGTATCCTCCACGCGGTTCCCGTGCCCCGAGTAGAAGATGAACAGGACGTCGTCCTCGGTCCCCCCCTGCAACGCGTCGAGAAGCCTCGTGAAGTTGGCGCTCGTCGCCTGCGAGTTGAGCAGGAGCGCCATGTTGTCTGGGTCCCAGCCCGGCAGCGACGCGATCCTCTGGGCCACGGACTCGGCGTCGTCGTCCGTGTAGTCGAGCTGCGAGATGCGCGCGTAGGCGGCGATGCCGATGATGATCGCGTAATTCGTGCCAGCGCGGGCGACAATCGTGGCCGTCGCAGTGCTCGACGCCTGCCGCCGATCCTCCACGGTGAGCTGGACCGTGTACGTCCCGGGCTGCGCGAAGATGTGCGTCGCGACCATCCCGCTCTCCGACGTTCCGTCACCGAACGACCATCGGTACGACGTCACCAGGCCGTCCGGATCGTAGGAGCCGCTCGCGTCGAACGCCACGGAGAGCGGTGCGGTTCCCTCGGACGGAGTCGCCGTGAAGCTGGCCACCGGAGGGTCGTTCGGAAGAAGGAAGCACCCCGGCAGGAGAACGAGCGCCCCGCACAGCGCCACCGCGGGGAAAAGACGCAACACCCTCTGCTTCATTCTGGTCACTCCTCCGATCACGACCGACGTAGAGAAAGATCCTAGCATCGCAGTCCTCGGGACGCCACCCGTCGAGCGCGGAGGCGCAACTCGGGACCGTGACGTCCTCCGTGCTTTGGCGAACCCCCAAGACAAGCGAACAGCAAAGCGCATGGCACCTGCCCTGCGACGCGGAGGCCAGGGCCCGTCAGACGCTCGCGTCGGCGAGGATCTTCAGGATCGACGCGATCCTTGACCGACTCGCCGATCGAAACACCACGCGTCGTCCGCTCGGCCACGTGAGCGCCACGGTTTGTGTGACACCCTTCGTCCACCACCAGTCGGTGCGAACCACGATGCGGACGTCGGCAAGCCGCGCGAGAACCCGCCCCGCGTGGCCTCTCAGCGCTCCATCACCCACATCCACGACCAACGGGTCGACCGCCTCCCGCTCGGAGCGATCGCGACGATGTCGGTACATCCGATAGAGAAACCCGGCCGCGGACAGCACGACGGCGCCTAGGCCCAGCAGGACAGGCACTCCCGTCGATACGTCCGCTCCCCGGGACGTCCCGAGCACGACGAAGGTGCCGAAGACAAGTGCCAGTCCGATGCCACTCAGCAGGACAATCGCGTAGGCGACCGTCCATGTGCCGCGGTCGACGAACCGAAGCCCTCGTTCTACGACGTGAATCTCGTGGCCCCACGCGCGAGCGAGAAGGCCGTGCTCCCCCAGCCCTTCCATGGGGAGACGCTAGCACGGAGCTCGCGGCGGCGGCAAGTCCGCGGCCAGGCCTGCTCGACTCGACGGTCGCGTCTCTCCTTTTGACGGGTCTCTAGTGACATGGTGTACATTCATCCTCTCATACCTCATCGCCGCCGGGCGGCGATGAGGCGTTCGCCGAAGGAGGGATCCATGTACGCGATGAACAAAGCGGCACAACTCGCGGAAGGTGCGACGGTCGGGACGGGGTGGCTGCCACCCTGGCCCGATCTGCGGGACTACACGACCGACAAGCCGGAGATCGCCACGATGGTCCAGGGCCTCGGACTGGCCAGGCGAGCCGCATCTCCCCCGAAGACCCCTTCGCGTGTCGACCTGCGCGAGTGGTGTTCACCGGTGGAGAACCAGAAGAACCTCGGCTCCTGCACGGCGCACGCGGCGGTCGGCATCGTGGAGTACTTCCAGCGCCGCGCGTCCGGCAAGCACATCGAAGGCTCGCGGCTGTACGTCTACAAGACCACCAGGAACCTCATGCGGACTCAGGGAGACACCGGCGCGTGGTTGCGGAACACGATGGGCGCGCTCGTTCTCTGCGGCATCCCCGACGAGGCGTACTGGCCGTACACGGACGCCGACCCAGACTTCGATCGAGAGCCGGACAGCTTCGTCTACGCCGTGGCCGACAACTACAAGGCCGTGCGCTACTTCTGCCACGATCCGGCCGCCGCCGACATCCCCGCGGCCACCGTCCTCGCCGAAGTGAAGAAGCATCTTGCCGCCGGCGTTCCATCCATGTTCGGCTTCTGGGGTTTCCCTTCGTTCGCCGCCTGCGACGTCAAGGGCGGGATCCCCTATCCGTGTCCCGGGGAGAAGGCCGAGTGGGGCCACGCCGTCGTCGCGGCGGGCTACGACGACGCGAAGGAAATCAAGAACACGACATCCGGCAAGATGACCACGGGCGCACTGCTCATCCGCAACTCGTGGGGAAAGGGGTGGGGAGACAAGGGATACGGCTGGCTGCCCTACGATTACGTCGCCAATGGGCTCGCCTGCGACTTCTGGTCCCTGCTCTCCATGGAGTGGGTCGACACGAAGCAGTTCGGCCTCTGACCGCGCCCCTTGGCGCAGTCTGCGGACGCAACGCCGATTCGGTTACGCGGGAGGCGGCCGTTCCCCCAGACATGGACAACGACCGCCGGAGGCTAGTACACTGGGGCAACCATGACGTCCGTGACGCTCTTGGTGAGTGACACGAACTGCGGGGAGTTGGCTGGGGGATCGGGGCTTTACCGTTCCCGTGGGCCCCTGAGGTACTCAGTTTCGGGGCGTTCCTGGCGTAGCGCCGGAAGCTCCACAAGAGAAAGGGAGTCACTATGCTGCGACGTGTAAGCCTTCTAGTGTGCATCTTCGGACTTATGGCGCTTGTCGTCGCCTGCTCGGGTCCCTCGACCTCGACCTCGACCGTCGAGACCAAGGTGGATGGGCTCCAGACGACAGTCACCGCGCTCCAGACCAAGGTCGACGCCGCGACGCAGGCGGACACTGCGCTGAAGACGGAGCTAGCGAATCAGACGAACCTCGTGAAGCAGCTGACCACGAGGATGACGACGCTTGAGACATCGCTTCAGAACCACATCAACCCGCCCCTCGCGCTCGGGATCAAGAGCTTGACGACCCCCGTGTTGCAGGGCGACACCGTGCGGCTCGTCGTAACGACCGAACCGGGCGCCCGCTGCTCAGTCAGCGTGAAGTACCCCGCCGGCCAGGTGCCACCGAGCGGCCTCACAGCCAAGACCGCCGGCCGCACCGGTGAAGTCGTGTGGACGTGGAAGGTCGCGAAGACCCTTCCCGCGGGCTCCTACGCCATCCAGGTGTCGGTTGCGTACGAGGGCAAGTCGGCGTCGCAGAACACGAACCTCGTCGTGAACGCCCCGGCTCCGGCCCCGGCCAAGCCCGCGACGACGAAGTAATCCGGCCCATTCAGAGCATGATCCTAGGGTCCGGGAGGTCGCGTTGACCTTCCGGGCCTCTCTATTCTTCGTTGCCGCCTTCTGGTTCGGCAAGCGCCCCGCAGCCCCTTGACTCCGAACGGCGTGTCCCTATACTTCGCTCGGGCAACTATTCACTATGGCAACTGAAAGAAGAGCCACGCCGGAAGAGTGCGCGCGCGCCGTCCTCGAGACGACCCCTCTGATCATGCAGTCCTTGCGCACTCAGATGCGCAGCCTCCGCGGCGCGCTCTCGGTCCCGCAGTTCCGCGCTCTTGCGTTCCTCGGGCGCCGCCCACGATCGTCCCTGTCCGACGTTGCCCAACACGTCGGAACCTCTCTTCCCTCCATGTCGAAACTGATCGACGGACTCGTTACCCGCGGGATGGTCGAGCGCGTGCCCGAGGCCGACGACCGACGCCGAGTTGCCCTCAGCCTGACCAGCGATGGGCGGCGGCTACTCCAAATGGTGTATGACGCCACACGGGCCAGACTCTCCGGCCTCTTTGCAGATCTCTCTGCCGCCGAGCGGGCGGCGATCGTCGACGCGATGAAGCTCGTGTCTCCGCTCTTCTCGGTTCCCACATCCACGTAGGAGGGAGGTTCTCGTGCAGCCCGCCGTCGAATCCCACGCCCTCACACGCACGTTCGGACCGCTCATCGCCGTCGATTCCCTGACGATCTCCGTCGCATCCGGCGAGGTGTTCGGCCTCCTCGGCCCCAACGGTGCCGGCAAGACGACGGTGCTCAAGATGCTGACCACCCTCCTTCGCCCAACCTCAGGAACCGCGACGGTGTCCGGCGCCGACATCGTCCGACATCCCCTGGCCGTCCGCCGCGCCATCGGCTACGTGCCGCAACTCCTGTCGGCGGATGGGACCCTAACGGGGCGCGAGAACCTACTCATCTTCGCTAAGCTCTACGGAATGCCGCGCCGGGAGCGGAAGGTCGAGGTGCCGGCCGCGCTCGCGTTCATGGGCCTCGACGGCGCGGCCGATCGACTCGTGCGCCAGTACTCGGGGGGGATGATCCGCCGCCTGGAGATCGCCGAGGCCATGCTCCACAGGCCGCACGTCGTCTTCCTCGACGAGCCGACAGTCGGCCTCGACCCGGTGGCCCGGCAGGCCGTCTGGGACCACATTGCCCGGCTCCGCGCCGGCTGGGGAACGACCATCGTCCTCACGACCCACTACATGGAAGAGGCCGACGCCCTCTGTGGGCGAGTCGCCATCATGCACCGCGGTTGCGTCGTCGCCGGCGGAAGCCCGGCGGAGCTCAAGGCGTCGATCGGCAACGCGGAGACCACCCTGGACGAGGTGTTCGTGCACTACACCGGAGACAACCTGGAATCGGGAGGAACCTACCGTGAAACGGGACGAACCCGCCGCACCGCGCGCCGCTTACACTAGATCGTGGCAGAGGCCCTTCGCGGCGATCGCCACCTTCGCGAACCGAGCGGCCGTCATCGCCGAACTCGAAGCGCGCAAGCTCCGCCACGACCCGACCGAGCTGTTCACACGCGCTATCCAGCCCGCGTTGTGGCTCCTCGTCTTCGGGCAGGTGTTCACTCACACGCGCGCCATTCCGACCGGCGACCTGCCCTACATCGACTTCATGGCGCCCGGCATCCTGGCGCAGAGTGTCTTGTTCATCGCCATTTTCTATGGCATCACGGTGATCTGGGAGCGCGATCTCGGCATCGTCCACAAGTTCCTCGTCGCTCCGGTTCCACGCGCCGCCATCGTCACGGGGAAGGCTCTCTCCGCCGGAGTCCGCGGACTGTCGCAGGCCGTGATCGTCTACCTCCTCGCCGCGATCCTGCGAGTGAAACTTGATCTCAGCGTGCCCTCCATGCTTGGCGTCGTAGGCGCCGTGGTCCTCGGCGCGGCGCTGTTCTCCACCTTCTCGCTCATCGTGGCGTGCATCGTGAAGACGCGCGAGCGTTTCATGGGCATCGGCCAAGTGCTGACGATGCCCCTCTTCTTTGCCAGCAACGCCATCTACCCGATCTCGATCATGCCGCCGTGGCTACGCGCCGTCGCGCTCGGGAACCCGCTCACCTACGAGGTCGACGCGCTGCGCACGCTGATGCTCTACGGCCAGAAGAGCACGTACGGACTGGGCGTCGACTTTGGCGTCCTCGCCGGCGTCACGGCGCTCCTCATCTTCGTCGCCGGACGGCTGTACCCGCGCGTAGCGACCTAGGCAGCGCGGACACCCGGCGCCGTGCACCGGGTCACCGGCAGGAGGCCGGAACCCACATGGGAACGTTCGGGCCAAGGGGCCACACTGGTACACAGGAGACGACGCACCGCGTACCTCCCCGCGCAGCCCCCGCTCCCTCGACCCGGCGAACGATCCTCCTCGTCGCCTCGCTCGCTTCGTTCCTGTCGGCGTTCATGGGCTCGTCCGTCAACATCGCCTTGCCCACGATCGGGCGCGAGTTTCAGACGAGCGCGGTGGCCATGGGGTGGGTCACCACCGCCTACCTCCTCGCTGCCGCCGTCGGCCTTGTCCCGTTCGGGCGCCTCGCCGACCTCCACGGCCGCAAGCGCGTGTTCACGGTCGGCTTCCTCATCTACACCCTCGCCGCCGCTGCCTGCGCGTTTGCGCCAACGAACACGATTCTCATCGCCTTCCGCATCGTTCAGGGCGTCGGCGCCGCCATGGTGTTCAGCACCTCGGCCGCCCTTGTATCCTCTGCCTTTCCTCGCGAGGAACGTGGCCGCGCTCTTGGATGGAACGTCGCCGCGGTCTACACGGGGCTCTCGCTCGGGCCGTTCCTCGGCGGAATCCTCACCGAGCGGCTCGGCTGGCGAAGTCTCTTTCTGGTCAACATCCCGCTCGGCATTCTCATCCTCGCGCTCGTCGTGTGGAGGATTCGCGACGAGTGGGCCGAGTTCCGCGGCGCCCGTTTCGATCTGCTCGGGGCATTCATCTACGGAGCGGGCATCGTAGCGTTGATGACTGGGTTCTCCAGCCTGCCCGCCGTCTCCGGTCTCCTGCTCGTCCTCGGCGGCCTCGTCGCCCTCCTCGGCTTCGGCGCTTGGCAGATGCGCTGTGACAGCCCGCTTCTCGATCTGTGCCTGTTCCGGGGTAACCGGACCCTCGTCTTGTCGAATGTGGCGGCCTTGATCAACTACGCGGCCACCGCCGCGGTCGGCTTCCTGTTGAGCCTCTACTTGCAGTACAACCGCGGCCTTTCCCCAGAGAGCGCGGGCCTCGTCCTCATCTCACAACCGATTCTGCAAGCGGTCTTCTCCCCGCTCGCCGGGCGGCTCTCGGATCGCGTGCAGCCGCGCTTCCTCGCGTCGATCGGCATGACCATGACTAGCCTCGGCCTTGGGGTTCTCGCCTTCCTCGGGCCGGAGACCCCGCTTCCGCTCCTCGTAGCGGTTCTTGCCTGGCTCGGTCTATCCTTCGCTCTGTTCTCCTCGCCTAACACGAACGCGGTGATGAGTGCTGTGGATGCGCGTTTCTACGGCGCCGTATCCGGAACGCTGGCCACGATGCGCGCGCTCGGGCAGATCGCGAGCATGGGCACGGCCATGCTGCTCTTGTCCCTGTTCATCGGGAACGTCGCCATCTCGGAAGAAAACGCCCTGCGGTACCTCGCCGCGGCTCGCATCGCCTTTGCCCTGTTCGCGGGGCTCTGCGCCCTGGGCATCTTCGCATCGTTTGCACGAGGGAACCTCAGACGCCAGCCCGTGAGTGTCGACCGCGCAAGCGGACACAAAGCCCAGTCGCCAGCCGATCCGTCCTAGGGAGCGGGATCGAGCGTGATGCTGCCGGAGCCCCGTCGACTGTGCCACGCGCCGAAGTCGTCGTCCGTCTCGTGGTAGGCGATGAGCACCTTGTACGTGCCTCCCGGGGCGAGCGGTTTATCCATGGGATCGCCGGAGTCGAGCGGAATCACGAACTCCACGTAGGTCTTGCCGTTCGCCTCGCACCCCGCGGCGTCGAGAATGTCGTTGGTGCCTCCACTCTCCGTGTCGGCAGAGTGAGCAACGGGCCCGGTGCCGAAGTCGTCGCGCACAGTCACCCGACCGTCGGTCACCGCACCGAGGATGAAGTTGGCTCCCTCCATCCGGTTGACCGGATCGAACCCGATCGCCACGTACCCCGTGCCCGGGCTGATTAAACCCACTCGCAGGGTTCGCGCATCGTTCGCCCAATGGATCTCGAAACCGTTCGCCTCCGTGTTGTGCGCGTACTCGCCGGCGTAGATCACCCCATCGATCGCCGTGACCGGCAACGCCAACGCGGGGGCGGACGGCGTGGCCGCTTCCGCCGGAAGCGGGACGACGGCGGGTTGAGAGGCGACGACGGGCGCGGTCGGCGCAACGGCCTGCACCGGTCCCTTCGGCTGCAGCAACAGCACGAGCCCGACGATTCCCAGCACCGCGACGATCGCGATGACGATCAGGCCTTCTTTGGTGAGGATCCACATCCCCGCAGCCCTCCTTGTCGACACGGCCACCCACACCAATCTAGGGGATACGCCACGGTCTCGCCAAGGCGCTACAGTCTACGGCACCTGCGGATGCACCTCGATCCTGCCGATCCCCGCGTCGAGCGAGACCCCGGCCGACCCGCCTCCGAGCACCGCGTTGACGCTTCGTGTGAAGAAGAACCGGTGCGAACGCACCGTCATGCCCGGAAAGCCGGAGACGTCCACGTCGCCGATCCCGGCCGATGCAGACACCGTCGCGGAGACAGCGAGCGGCAGATCGAGCGTGATCTCTCCCGCCCCGACGTGCGCCCTGAGTTCGGTCGCCTCAACACCGGACAGCCCGATTCTTCCCGCGCCGAGAGAGAGCGACAATTCCTCCGCCACGAGATTCGAGAGCGCAACCTCACCGGCACCGAGCGTGACGCCGATCTGCGCCGCCAAGTGGCCGGCCACCTCGATCCGCCCCGCCCCATCTATGAGATCGAGGTTCGTCCCCGCGGGAACGCGGAGCGTATAGTCGACCCGCCCATCGCCCACCGTGTGCAGCGTGACGCCCGTGGCCGCAGTCTCCGTCTCCACGCTGAGCCTCTCAAGGCTGTCCGCGTCGCCCGCGCTGGCCACCGCCGTCCACTCAACGATGCGCTGGGAGTCCGTTTGCGTAGTGTCCACGACGTACGACGAAACGACGATGTCGCCCACTCCGTTCTCGATCGACACGCCGCTCCGCGTCCCGAGATCGAACGACCCGCCGCTCCGCGACGTGGCTCCCTCGTCGTCTCCAGACTCCGCAGCGCCGCCGATCCCGCCGAAGACGATCGACACGCCGACGAACGGTCCGGACATGTCGAGCGACGGCGCCGGAATCCCTACAAGGTCGCCGAAGTCGAAGCCGATGATCGGGACGAGGTAGCCGATTCGCACTTCGAGCCCGACGAAGCTCACGATCTGCGCTTCCATGCTGACGTACGGCTGGACGAACGCGAAGGCGCGGCCGATCGTTCGAGTTAGCGGCGTCGGAATAACGCCGCGTGGGTCGTTGTCAAGCGGCACGGGGCCGGCGATCGACAACTCCAACACCGTCGCTCCGCCACCTAGCACAGCGCCGAGCGCTAGGACCGAGCTCTCGTCGCCGCCGACAGCAAAGCCAAGGTCGAACCCGCCCGCGCCCACCGTGAGCTCGGCCGAGCGGTCGAGGCCTGTCGAGGTCGCCGCGACGCCCCATCCCATGCCGCCGAACGACATCCCGCCGATCACGCCGCCGCGGCCGCCGCCGCCACCGCCGATCAGGAACTCGCCCAGCGGCGCGAGCCCGTTCTCCGACAGGAACGCGTTGACACCGTCAAGATTTGGGAAGAACGCCGCCATCCCGCCGCCCCCGAACCCAAAGCCCAACGCGCCGCTGCCCTTGCCCACGCAAACGTGGGAGCCCCCGGCCAACGCGAAAAGAACGACAAGAACTAGAACCCGCTTCGTCACTTTCTCCTCCTGGCAGGCCCGCGAGCCTGCACGACTGCGCCCCATCTTCGTCGGGCAGCGTCTCTCGTTCGTCTCGTCAAATGTGTACACCATCGGCTCCGCTTGGTGGAAATAGCGGTGGACGAAAGTCGGCTCGCCCAGCGGGCGTTCCCCCAGCTCGTTCACGACCTAGTGGAAGTCGAGAAGGTAGAAGACCCCGCCGGGTTTGAGGAAGTGGGCGACGATGCGCGCCCATTCCTCCAGGTCACGCAGCCAGCACAGGATGCCGCGAGACGTGTAGACGATGTCGAACTCCTCGTCGAGAACCGCGCGCAGGGCGTAGACGTTCGACTCGAGGAATCTCGTATCGAGCCCCAACTCGTCGCGCAGACCCTCCGCGCAGGCGATGGCCTGGCCCGAGAAGTCGACGCCCGTCACCACCGCGCCGCGTCCCGCCCAGGCGAGCGAATCGGTCCCGATGTGGCACTGCAGGTGAAGCATCGTCTTCCCGCGCACGTCGCCGATCTCGCGCAGCTCCACAGGGTCGAGGATCTCTTCGCCTCGCCGCAGGAGCTCAACCTCCTTGTGGGCCCCAATGTGCACACGAGCCATCTCGTCCCACAGGGCGCGGTTGCTCTCCTCCGCCTGGCCCCTTGCACCTCGAATCATCCACGGCTCCCCTCCTCGTGCCTCCACGATCTGGCGCGGTTTGTCCGAACACGAAGACACAGGCTCTTGACACCTCACACGCGCCGGCTATCCTAGTTCTTGCCATCCATGGCGCCGCGTGCGCCAGCGGATGAGTCTACGAAAAGGGGGTGATCGCGTGACGAAGAACCAAGGAACGTCGGCGATGCCCCCGGCCTCGTCTCGGTAGAGAGCGCGAGTAACTTCGCTCCTTTCGACCGAGCGGGCCGGGGCATCCCGGCTGTCAGGTAGAAACGGGATCCTCTCGTTGGTCTGCTCGTCTCTCGATCCAGTCCATCGTGAGGCCGTTCACGTCTACTTGAGGCCGTCAGCCCAGTCACGCCGGCCGTGCTGCTCCGTACCTAGCTTGCGCACGGCGGCGAGCCGCCCTCGACGCGGCGAACCATCCATCGTTCCGGCGTCTTCACGACGTGGAAGCCGCCATACGTTTCGTAGAGCGCGTGAACATCGCGCGTCGCAAGCAGGATGAGCCGCAGCCCGCACAACTCGGGATGCTCCGTCGCGGTCTTCACGAGGAGCTTCCCCACACCGCGGCCTCGATGCCCTTCGTCCACGAACACGTCGCACAGCCACGCAAAGGTCGCGTAGTCGGTCATGGCGCGGGCGAAGCGTACCTGCTCGTCGCCAAGATACGCGCCGAACGCCAGCGAATGCTCAATCGAGCGCTCGACCACATCGCGCGACCGCCCCTGTGCCCAGTACGACTTCTCGCTCAGCCAGCGATGAACGAGATCTAGATCCAATCGAGTCCTATCCGTGCTGACTGTGTACGCTCGCGACACGTCCGCCATCGTCCCTCCCGAAGTCAGAAGACGGTTGTCCATAGTCCATGGTCCGAAGTCCGCGGTGCCGCCCCCATGGTTCGCGGTCCGAGGGCCACCGTACGCTCTGGAGTCCGCGATCCATGGTCCGGAGGCTCCAGCTCGCAGTCCACGCTATGCACCGCCTCATCCCGCGTGCGAGGGTAAGAACCACGACCACGCCCCCCCTCATCGGACCCGCCCTTCCGACCGCGGACTATGGACCATGGACTAACACTTGTCACTCCGTGATCGCGCGCCTACTCTCGTAGCTCGCGCGCGAGGTGAGGATGGCACGCTACTCGTACTCCAAGCTCAACACCTATCGAACCTGCCCGCTCCAGTACCGGTTCCGCTACATCGACAAGATCCGGGTCGAGGTCGCACCCGGTGTCGAGGCGTTCATGGGCTCGCGCGCCCACGACGCGCTGGAGTGGCTGTACAAGCAGGTCGGCCATGGCTGCGTGCCGACCCAGGAGGAAGTCGTCGCCGTCTACAACGAGCGCTGGGACGCCGAACGGCCCGGGGACCTGCGCATCGTGAACGAGGATCTTGACGAAGCCGCGTATCGAGACGCCGGCCAGCGCTGCCTCGAGATCTACTGCAGGCGCCACGCACCGTTCGACGAAGGCATCGTCCTCGGCCTCGAGGAGGGGTTCCAAGTCCAGCTCGAGAACGGCATCGTCCTCAACGGCTTCATCGACCGCCTGATGAAGACCGAGGAAGACATCTACGAGGTCCACGACTACAAGACGAGCCAGCGCTTGCCGACGCCCGAGCAGGCGCGCGCCGATGAGCAGGGCGGCTGGTACGCGCTCGCCGTGCGCCGCCGCTTCCCGCACGCTCGCGCCGTCCATCTCGTGTGGCACTACCTGCGCCACGACGAGGAGCTCGAAAGCGAACGCACGCCGGAAGAAGCCGAGGCACTCGAACAGGACATCGTCCGCCGCGTGCGCACGATCGAGGCGGCAGCCGAGTTCCCGGCGCACGAGTCGGCGCTGTGCGACTGGTGCGACTACTTCGGCATATGCCCCGCCAAGGGCCATCGCCTCGCCGTCGACGCGCTGCCGCCGAACGAGTACCTGAACGAGCCAGGCGTCGTCCTCGTCAACCGGCTCGTTGAGCTCCGTGCCAGGCTCAAGGTGACGGGCGAAGCCATGACAGAGGAAATCGAACGCGTCGAAGACGCCCTCCTCCACTATGCCCGCGAGCACCGCTACACCGTCGTCGTGGGCGACGACCACGAGGCATCGATCTCCGAGAGCGAGGCGCTGTCTCTCCCACGCAAGGACGATCCTGCCCGCGAGCCCTTGGAGGCCGCTGTCCGACACCTCGGCCTGTGGGACGACGTCTCCGACCTCAGCCTGACGAAGCTCGGCAAGGCGCTAGCCGAAGACCGACTCCCACCCGCCGCACGAGCCGAGCTCGCGCCGTTCGCCGCGACCGAGACCCGCGTCACCATCGGCCTGCGCAAGAAGCGCGAGGCGGAGGACCGGTAGCGAGCCATCGGGGGACACATACCCTATTCCTGGCTGCTCCCCGCGCCGTGCGCGCCCTTACGAGCTGGCCACGCAATAGGGTATGTGTCCCCCGATTCCGAGCAGACTCGTCGAGCGCGTTCAGTCGAGCGTGATCTGCAGTTGCGAGTACGTGGTGTGCAGGGCCGTGAAACTGTCCTGGGTTGCCTGGTAGGCCAAGATGACGGCCACCGTCTGACCGGGCACGAGGGTTACATCTTGCGAGTCGCCGCTTGCGAGCGGGATGACGAACTCGAGCGTCGTCTCGCCGTTCGTCTCGCTCCCGCCGATCGCGAGCAGGGACGACGTCCTGTCCGGAAGGTGCAGCTCCTTCGTCACGCCGTAGTGGTCCTCAATCGTCACCGTCCCGTTGCTGACCGCGCCGAGGATGATGTCCGTCCCCGGCTTGCCGCTTCGGTTGCTGAACCCGACGCCCGCCCACCCCGTGCCGGGACTCACAAGGCCGACGTAGAGGTTCGTCGCGTCGTTCTGCCAGAACAGCGACATCCCCGTCGCCGGATTGTAGAGGCTATTGCGATACTCGTTGGCGTGGATGAGGCCTTCCGATGCTGGAGTTCTCGCGCTGGCTTGCTGCGCCAGCGGCGCGATCTCCGCCGTCCCGCTCGCCGTGCCCGTGACGTCCGCCGCCGTCTCGCCCGAGGTGTCGGCGAGAGCCGTCGAGCCGTTGCGCAACGCCAGCACTCCGCCCGCTGCTGCCGCCATGACCGCAACCGCGCTCACCACCGCGATGATCGTCGTCTTTCTCATGGTTCCCCTCCCTATGTCTCTGTCCGTCATGTGTCTAGGAATCCACAGCGCCTCGTGGCTTGACGTGTGCCACGTTGGGACTCTACGGGAGTCGTGTGGAGCGCCTATGAAGCTGGGAAGGCGAGTTCGTGAGGCCGCTCGCTCCTGCGGAGCCAACGCGGCCTGGGATACAATCCCCGGCGTGGCAACCGAAGCTTTGTAGGCCGAATGGGCGAAGAGGTGAGGACGTGAGATCCCTACGCGCAGTGCTCCACCACGTGAAGCACTACAAGCTCCCGCTGGCGCTGACGATGCTCAGCATGTTGGCCCTCGTGGCCATCCAGCTCGTCGGCCCCTGGCTGGTCAAGCTGATGATCGCCGCGGTCACCGCGCCCGACGCGGGCCCCGAGGCCCTCGCCCTGATCGCGAAGCTGGCGCTCGTCACGCTCGCCATCTACGTCCTCCGCGCCTTCATGCAGTTCGTGCGGAGCTACGCCGCCCACGTCGCCGGCTGGCACGTCGTCGCCGACGTCCGCAACGAGATCTACCGACATCTCCAGCGCCTGTCGCTCCGCTTCTACGAGGACAAGCAGACCGGGCAGCTCATGTCGCGCACGGTGAACGACTCCGACCTGCTTGAGCAATTGGTCGCGCACGCGATCCCCGACGTCATGGTCAACATCCTCATGCTCATCGGAGTGACCGCCGTGCTCGTCAGCATGAGCTGGCCCCTTGCCCTCATGAGCATGATCCCGATTCCATTCATCATCCTCGCCATGCGCGGCTTCGGCCGCTACGTGCGACCGGCCTTCCGCCAGCGCCAAGTCCAGTTGGGAGAACTGAACGCCGCGCTCAACGACAACATCTCGGGGATTCGCGAGATCCAAGCGTTCACCCGGGAGGACAGCGAGGCCGATCGCATCTGGGGCCGCATCGCCCGCTACCGCGACTCGCTCCTGCGTGCCCTGCGCCTCATGGCCGTGTTCCACCCGTCGATCGAGTTCGCCGCGTCGCTCGGAACCGTCGTCCTCATCTACTTCGGCGGCAAGCTCGTCCTCAACCACACGCTGCCCGTCGCCGACCTCGTCGCCTACTTCCTCTACCTTGGGCTCCTCTACCAACCGGTACAGGCGCTCGGCAACGTGTGGGAGTCGATCCAGCAGGCCATGGCCGGCGCCGATCGCATCGCCGAACTTCTCGAGCAGGAGCCCGACGTGGCCGAGCGCCCGGACGCGTTCGCGCTCGCGGAGCGAGCGCGCGGCGCCATCCGCTTCGAGAACGTGAGCTTCAAGTACACCGCCGGCGACATGGTACTGCAGAACATCAACCTTGATGTCGCGCCCGGCTCGGTCGTCGCCCTCGTCGGCCCGACCGGCGTCGGCAAGACGACGCTCTCAATGCTCATCCCGCGGTTCTACGACGTGACCGAGGGAGCCATCACCCTGGATGGACACGATGTCCGCGACCTCACGCTCGAGAGCCTGCGCCAACAGACGAGCATCGTCCTGCAGGAGGTCTTCCTCTTCCACGGCACCGTGCGCGAGAACATCCTCTTCGGCCGGCCGGGCGCGACCGACGAAGAGATGATCGAAGCCGCCCGCGTCGCAAACGCGCACGAGTTCATCAGCGAGATCCCCGACGGCTACAACGCCATGATCGGCGAGCGCGGCGTCAAGCTCTCCGGCGGTCAGCGCCAACGCTTGGCCATCGCGCGCGCCGTGCTGAAGGACGCCCCGATCCTCATCCTCGACGAGGCGACCTCGTCCGTCGACACCGAGACCGAGCTCCTGATCCAACAAGCGCTCGAACGCCTCATGCGCGGGCGCACAACCGTCGTCATCGCCCATCGCCTCTCGACCATCCGCAAGGCCGACCAGATCGTCGTCTTGCAGGAAGGTCGCATCGTCGAGCGAGGCACGCACGAGGAACTCATGGCGAACGATGGCCTCTACCAGTACCTGAGCCGCGTCCAGTTCCAGGACGAGCCCTGGTAGGGTGAGCCGTGGGGACTCGCCAGAACTCAGCGCCGTATTCCAGCGTGTGACCGCATGGCGCGCGTATGCTGGGCTTCATGGAACGCGGCCGCGCCTTGCCGGCACGATGGAGTTCACCGGAACCTGAGCGCTAGGCCTCGGGGTTCGGGGTTCGACCCTGTGGCTCTTCCGCCTAGCAGTACAGACCCGACTACTCCTTCGTAACGTTCACCGCGCGAAGTACAACCAGCCCATCGGGGAGCGCCGAGAAGCCACTCCAGTCGCTTCGGCGAACCCGCCCGTCAAGCCACGATGCTGCTTGCTCGTCTGCTAGACAGACGCATAGCTGCCAGCGACCGGGGGTCGATAGCCTCACATTCGTCTGCGACCACTCTCCTGTCGCCTTGTCGAATTGGACTGGAGGATTCATCAGGAAGTAGTTGTAGCTGTCCCTCACGAGGACGCGCAGGCTGGATCCTGGCGGCAGTTCTCCCACCAGCGTTCCCCTCATCCCATCGTACGGAAGGGCCGTGATCGCCTCTCCCTCCTTTGGCCGGTCGATGACGAGTTCGACCGTCGGCGCAACGCTCACCGGAGCTTGAGCAGTAGTAGCCGCCGTTTGGGTAGTAGCACCTTGCGCTTGTGGCCGAGCGGGGATCTCGTCCGCCCTTGTGACGTTCACCCTGGCGAGAATGCTTGCGCCCAGTGGGAGTGTCGGGAACCCACCCCAATCGCCCCGCCGGACTCGATCATCGAACCAGGCCAGCGCGTTCTTGTCTGCGAGGCAAACGCTCAACTGCCAAGATCCAGGAGTCGCCATGCAAACATTGTCCTGGGTCCACTCATTCCCTGGGCCGGCCACTTGGGTGGGGGGGTTCATAAGGAAGTAGTTGTATCCCTCATGCGCTAGGACACGAAGCGCGTACCCCGAAGGCAGCTCGGCGTAGAGTTTCCCGTGCATCTTGGAGTACGCAGCCTCCGTGATTTCTTGCCCCTCCACTGGGTCTTCGATCGTCGTCGAGGCGGCAATCACCATGAGAGCTGACCGATCGAGTGCCTCGCGCGCGTCGCGTGACGCCGCGTCCGCCGTGACCACTGCTTCGCGCGACTGACGCTTGGTCTGCATGACCTCCACAAGGCCTATCGCGGCGGTCGCCAGCGCCAGAAGTGCCGTCACAAGGGAGAGGGTTGTCCAGAGTCGTTCACGGGTGCGGCAGCGATTCGACTGGCGGCTTCCTCCGTCCGATGTAGAGCCGTTCGATCTCATTCCTTCCTCCTGTGTCGTGCGAACACCGTCTTGCCCAGATGGCTTTCTCTGCATCTACGACGCCCATTATACACTCCTCGTGTTCTCCTTCATAGTGTTTTCTGATGTAGTGTGCGCCTATTCCGTGATGTCTCCAGCTTCGTCGAAGTGGATGCGCAGGGCCGGATGCCGGGGCACGATCCGGCGATCGGATTCGAGCGAGGCAACGGCGCCGCGGCCCGTGCTCCGCCGTGTTGCGGGGCGCATCATCCGCCGCACCTTGGGACAACGCACGTGGCGGGACGGAAGTGAACCTCGTAGCCGAAGTCATTCGCTCATCCTCGGGCGGAGACGGGTCTAGCCGCGCGGCCCTGCCGCGCTCGCGAATCCGGTGGGGGAGCACCATGGGTTGAGCGCGTGTTTCTTGCGGGAGGGCCAGGGACGTGCATACGTTCTGCGACCTTCGGGCGTGCATCGAACGCGAGATGCCGGAAGGAGACATCCCCGCCTTCTCAATCGCTGTCGTCGAGGTAAGAGCATCCTCTGGACAGAGGGCTTCAGTGCCACACCTCAGGGGGCAGACCTAAGGAATGCGGTTTGTGCCCTCGGTTCTCAATCCGACGTCGTCGAGGCGGCGATTTCGACAGGGCAGAGGACGTCGGAAGGCGCGACCAGCGAGACAGGCGTAGCGGCAACTCCCGCGACCACGATCGACATCGTAAAGAGCGTGGCCTAGAGCCCACGCATGGTGATCACCCTAGGAGAAGCGCCGTAGCGCCGCATGTTTCACGAGGCCGCCGTGGCGTCTGGACAGGCGGCGTCTGCCTCGGCTCCAGGTCCACTCCCTTGGCTGACTAGAGGTGGCGCTCCCTGCCCTCCGCGCACGGGATGCAGAAGAAGCGACCGTTCACCTCTCGGAGCCGGGTCTCCATCACCGGCTCGCCACACGCCGCGCAGGGAACGGAGTGGAAGACCCGCGCCGTCGGCGGCTCGTCGACCGTTGCTTCCTGGCAAGAGACCACGTCGGCCTACGGGGCGGTGAGGATCCAGCGGATGCGGCCTTCGCGATCGTCTTCGAGCCCTTCCGGCATCCCGCGGCGATGCCCCAGCACGCGCACACCACGCCCCGTCGTTCGCGAGAAGAACGTGTACACGTGTTTTCCGTAGTCGCGGAAGACGAGGTTTCCCTTGCCGAAGCTGCACCCGGCCACGACCTGCACCGCATCCACGCCGCAGGCATCGTTTTCGACGATGGCGACGAGTTCCTCGTCGCTGGCTCTTGCCGCCCGAAGGGCAGCGAGAGCCGCAGTTGTTGCCTCGAGCGCAGTCAGGGCAGCGAGCGTCATCCGGTAGCCGATGGCAAGTCCAGGGCAACTGTGGCCGTGGAACTGCACGACATCTTCGTACGTGGGAGTCTTCATGGTCCCTTCCGCCAAGAGCCGGCGATACCCCCTCCAAACTCAGGGTCCGAAGAGGTGGCGAACGAGTTCATGCTTCTCTAGCTTGAGATGCCGCGCCACATCCGAGAGCACCGCGCTCAGAGTGCCGATCTTGAGCGGTTTGTGATTCGGAAGGGTCAAGCTATGCACACTGCCGCCAGCCGAGGAGGTCAGTCGTAGGTGACTTCCTGTCTGACGTGTGATCTTGTACCCGTATGTCGAGAGGAGATCGGCAAGGTCCTGTCCGCCGATGTCCCGCGGGAGCCTCATGCCGCAATGACCTCGTCTCGGACTTGGTGCAACCGGATGAGAGACGGCATTTCCGCGGGCTCGAAGTGGCAGCGGACAGCATCCTGGATTCTCACCCTCAGCTCGTCGAGCGTCTCCGCCTCAGTGAACACGGAGTGGCCGACGGCCTTTGCCTCGTACCCGCCCTCCGGCGACTCCTCGACGATGAAGATGATCTCGCGTGCCATAGCGCACCTCCCTCTTCCTAGTGCCCCATTCTACTCCACACAAGGACACGGCCAATGCCCCAAGCTGCCATGAAAAGCGAAGTGACGTGTGCTCTCCTCTAGCCGCGCGACTGAGCCGCTGGCACAAACGGGGTGGGGTCGACGAGCGCGCCGAACTGTTCCTTGGCGATCTCGAGAAGCAGCTTACGGTGACAGGGCTTGTCGTACCCCTCGTAACAGATGAGGAAGATGTCGCGCGTCTCGGCCCGTTCGACGAGGTCCCTCAAGCGGGCGGCCGACTTCGGGTTCGCGGCAATCTGGGCGCGGAACCGCGCTTCGTAGTTCGACTTGTCCCACGCGTAGTGAAAGGCCGTCTCGTAGCCCCGGCCGGGCACGAACTTCGCCTTCCACAGATTGAACTCGTCGAGCAAGTCCTTGGATGGCGCAAGCTCATCGTTCCCGCGCCCGTGCATGACCAAAACAAACTCGGCGCCTGCCGGAAGCTTGTCCTTCATGCTCAGATACGTCTGACGTAGAGCCATGCCTGCCCTTCCCGACTACGAGATGATCTCGTTCAGGCCCTCGACCAGCCGACCCAACTCCTCGTCGGGCAACGTGGCGATGAGGCCTTCAATGCGGCTCGTCGCCAGGGTGCGCACCTGACTGATCTTGACCCACGAAGGCTTGGGCAGCTCTCCGGTCCCGAGCTCGAGCGTGAGCGGAAACCCTGCTTGTTGCGGCTGGCTCGTCACTGCCATGGCGATGACCGTGCCCGAGCGCTCGTTGAACACGTCATGGCTCAGGATCACGACTGGCCGTTTGCCCCCCTGCTCGCTTCCGCGGACCGGACTGAGATCGGCCCAGCGCATCTCGCCCCGCCGGATGCGCTTCATGCCTCCGTCTCCTCGAGCATGCCTTCCTCGGCGAGCGCCTGCTCGTCACGCCGGTCGAGCTTGGCGCATTGCGCGGCGAGTCGAGTCCGCTCGATGCGCGCCAGTTTCTCCTCAACTGCCTGCTGAATGGCTCCGCTTCGACTTGGGAAGACGCGCTCCGCCACCATCTGGTCGAGCCTTTCGAGCGTGCTCTTCTCGAGGCTCACTGCTACTTTGCCTGTTCTCATCGTCGACCACCGGTATGACCATACATCATACCACCGTCCGCGGCAAGGCAGGAAAACCCTGCCGAAGCCCAGGCCTTCCGGGTCGTGCTCTCACGGGCCCTGCATCTCTACGGCGCAACAGGGATCTCTTCCCCCGCGTCTTGCGGCGCTTCGATGGAGATCGGGGCGTTCACGTCGGAGAGTTCCATCGTCCAGAGGATCGTGCCGCGATTTCCCTCCTCATCGAGACTGTTCGCCGTGAGACGGTAGCGGACGGGGTATCCCGCTTCGGCGATCCAGACATCGCCTTTCGCGTCCGTCACGTCGCCGCTCCAGGATTCGGACCATTCGCTGTACGTCGACGTGTAGTGCCGCGCCGAAATGCCGTTCACGGTTTCGGACCCCACGTAGTTGGACGACGCCTGCAGCCCCTCAGCGAACGCACCCCAACCCATCATCGGGGAGAACACCAAGATGCCTTGGCTCATGGCGTCGGCCACCATCGCCGGGACCTCGGTCCACTCCTCACCTTCGCGGATCCAGGTGCGGGCGCCCACGCGAGTGAGGGCGAACTCGTCGCCCGTCTCGAGATCTTTCCACGTCAGGCTCTGGCGCTCGGACGAGGCAACCGTGCCGTGCATCTCGATCGATCCCGACTCCGGCTCGCCGCCCTCCTTGGCGGTGAACGAGAACGTGGTCGTGTAGCGGTAGCTTCCAAGTCCAGCCAGAACGTCCGCGGACTCCGCGAAGAGGTCGTCCAGAGCCTGAGTCGCGGCCTCCAACTCCGCCTGCGCTCCCTCGGGCACCACGAGCGGCTCGACCGACGCAGATGCTCCTGGCGCGGATGCAGTTGTGGGCGTCACCAGAATGGTTGGAACGACAGGCCCCGACGTCGTCGGCGTGACAACGACCGGCTGAGACGGCGCCGGAGCCTGCGAAGGCTCCATTGGCGTCGAGGTCGCAGAACCCTCAGGGGTAGGAGTCGGCACGCTCACCGTCGGTGCGGCACCCGTCGCAGGACTCGTCGAGGGCATTGCAGGCACCGTGGGAGGTAGAGCGGCAGGCGCTGCCGTCGCGTTGGCCACGGCGGTGGGAGCACCAGCCGTGCTCGTAGGCGCGCTAGCTGCCGCGACTTCGGGGGTTGCGGTAGCCGTAGTGCTAGCTGCACTCGTCGGCGCACTAGCAGTTGGCTGGCTCTGAGCCGCCGGCGTCTCAGAAACGTTCGGCGACGCGCTAGCTACCCCACCAGGGCTAGCCGTACCCGCGGGCACGGCCGCCGTCGTCGCACTAGGTGCCCCCGCAGGGGCAGCCGGGGGCGTCGATGTCGCCGCTGCGGGCGCGGCCGCCGTCGGTGAAGTTGCAGGCGCCGCCGGCACTGTAGCGGCGGGTGCCGCACTGGCCGCGCCGGTGGGCGCGCTAGCTGCCGCGACTTCGGGGGTTGTGGCAGCCGCCGTCGGCGGCGTGGTTGCCGGTGTCTTGGTCGTTGACGTTGCGATCGCTGGCGAACTCGTGGTCTTTCGCTCCGACGTGCACGCAACGACGGTGAGAAGTAGCAGCAACGCCATGACTGCCACGATCCAGGTCTTTCGTTTCATCCCAGCCCCCCTGTCCCGTTTCCCGATGCAGAGAACGGACGCCCCACTCTACCGGGGGACCCATATCCGCGGCAACGCCACGGCATCCAGGAACTCAGCCTCAGCCTCCGCCACAGCCACAGCCTCAGCCGGTGGATTGCGGAGTGTGTCTCGGCTTGGTGCACGAGAGCCGTCTGTGTACCGGTCTAGAACTCCGCGATCTCCAGCGGTGCGCTGCTTTGGGCCATGCGCCAGACGATCGACGTCCCCTTCGCGAGCCGGAAGGAGGAGAATATCTGGTACCCATACTGCGCGACGATGGGCTTCAGGAACGTAAACACCTCGTCGATAATCCGCTTCGTCACCATGGCGTCGGCCACGCGCTCCATCTCGCCGCGCACGCGCACCTGGACGTCATTCTTCGCGTCCCAGTACGCGAGCTCGACCGAGCCACCCGCCACCAGTTGCTGGTGAACATCCTTCTGAACGCCCGTGCAGAACACGAGCCCCGCCGGCTCGACGAGCGCCGTCTGCATCGCCCGCACGCGCGGCTTGCCACGCTCCACCGTCGCCATGAACGCCACCGGGTTCGCCTTCACGAACGCAAGAACTTCGTCTCTGGTCATGGCGGCATCCTACGGGGAGTGCTCAGGCCAGACAAGAGCCTTGAGAGACGTGGCGGCGCAGCGTGCGTCAGCTGGCAGCCGCTAGGATTCTAGCGCCGAGAAGGGGTAGTCCCGGCTCCCCAGTACGCCTTCTCCGCCGGACAGCCAAGTGCCAGAACAAGGGGGAGGTCCGATTCGGCCAGACGCCGGCAGCGCGACATGTCGACCTACGTCAGAAGACGAGCCGCGAGCCGGCCGTCGCGCTCAGCGTTGAGCGCGGAAGAGCGGAGAAGCGAGGAATGCTGCAGTGCAAGACCAGACCCCACGCCCGACGCCCCTCGCACCGTACGTGAGGTGACGGGGATGACCCACCGCCCCTGTGGCGGAACCTGTCAAGTGCAGATCTGACCCTCGCGCCGACCTCGTGCCAAGTTAAGACATGACCCTCGCGCCCAAGAGTGTCAATGCTGTTCTGATCTCAGGTAATCTAGAGGCTCTGCCACTCGATGGCGAATCTGTCGCCCACCTGAGCGTGGCAGGCCACCCATGAGTAGGTCGTCCGGTCTATGTCCTCGTCGACGATGCGCTCCGGCGGAATCCGCTTAGTCCCGTCTGCCGCCGTGACTTTCGCGGTGGGCTCCTGGGCAAATTCCTTGCGGAGTCCCACTCCCAAGGAGAAGAAGGAGACCTCAAGCCGAAGCTCGGCTGCTGGGGCAAGGCACTTGTATGCGCTCGATTCCCGGACTCCTGTGCTCATGTCGTAGAGCCCAGGGAAGCCCCACTCCCATGCGTACCCGATCTCCTCGCCAACATCACACTGCGGGGAGAACTCGAAAAGGACCGCGCGCATCCTCTCTCCGGGGTCTCCCTCCGTGGGCAGCTCGCTCGCCGCAATTCTCAGTTTCTGGGGTCGTGTGCCGACAAGCCCGTAGTTCATGAAGGACTGCTGTGGGGCTGCCGGCAGCTTCCGGGCGCACATCTCCTGCACCGAGGGAAGCCGCTGATCCTTGGGGACTGTCGGCGTCAAGCCGAAGTAGTGCACGGCGCCGAGGAACGCAGCGTCTCCAACTCTGAGAGTCGCATCGAAACGCACATGCCCGTAGCCCGACGGGTAAACCCATGCACGCTTCGCAAGTGACACGAAGCTGTACCGTCGAGCTATCTCTACTGGGGACTCTGCCACACTCCCGACAGCCATGTCCTCCCCTCTTCAGACTCCAGGCGTCTCACACCACGCTCGAGAAGGGCGCAAGGTCTTCCTCTGTTCTCCGGGGTCACGCCGCTCACCCGCTGATGTCTCCGTCGTCACACATGCCGATCGGCCTCCGCTTTCTCTGACTCAAGTCCTCGGCGGCCCCGCGGGAAGCCGCCCCGTTTCGACGTGCCAAGATCACATTCAATCCCAGTTCCAGCCTCTCGTACGTCCCCGTTTTGACCTCCCTCAGCCTTCAGTGTCCCCTCGCCGAGGGGCATTTGTCAACTCGGGCCTGAGGTACGCCGCGAGCACCCCTTCTCCTTCTCTGACTAGTGATGCAACTCTTCGGGTCACCGAGAGTGCCAGCAAGGCTTCCTCCCGTGTCGGGACATGCCCGTTGTGAACCACGGCGCACCTCGTCCTCCAGGACGCCTCTACCGCACCCATGGCCAGCTCGGAGACGGGATCCAAACCTCGCTGGGAAACTAGCCGTCTGATCAAGCGAAGAACAGCGGGGTCCTGACCGGCCTTGCCATCCTCCGGTTGCCTTGCCTCCACATATGCTCTCCGAACGGCGAGCTCTGCCGCAATCCAGGACTGGGTAACGACCACATCCCAGGCTTCCTCGTCAATGAAGCCATCGCACCGGGAGAAGCGGTCCTGGATCGTCCCCATGAAGATCTGATCGCTCAAGTATCGGCCGAGATCGGCATCATCGAACGACCTGCGTCGCAGCAGGTCGGTGTAGAAACCGAGGTGTGCTTGATCACTGTAGAGAACAACTGCTCGGCAGCGTTCGCCCAGCACGCGAGCAACCACCTCCTCAATCCCTCTCCTTCGACTGTCGATCAGAAAGACGGCACACTCGCTGTCGCGCAGCAACTCGATATCAAGACTAAGACCCTCGGCTGCAGGGTCGTCCTCATCTGCTCCGCCGAAGTCAATGACCGTGGTTTCCCAGCCCTCTGCGCGGCACAGCGGCAGGATCTGATCCTGCAGGACTGCCTTTGCCCTGTCCCCGCCCGTCGTGATCACGGGGAGCCTATTTGCGTTCCTCACGGAGGCCTCGTGGTGACTCTTCCGTTCGTCGGCTGACGGCTGATCGGGGGCTCGCTTCCATCGTAGGTCGGGACACGTTTCCGAGCAGTACCGATACGAGTCAAGCAAGAACGTGCTGACTGCTTTGGTCTTGTTCGAGCTGATTCTGTCGAGTCGCACGACATGCAGATTGTGTTCGCGCATTAGATCTGTCAGGTCGTCGTCGGGTTCCTCAAAGAGAACAATGAAACTGGCACGGCGCGCTTGTTGGCCGCGGGCCGCTGCACGGACCTTCGCAAGCTGCAACGCAAAATGGAGGAACACGTCGCCCAAGCTGTAGCCCAGGAACAAGAAACTGCCTCCGTCCAGGTGCCAAATCAGGTCCTCGTATAGCCCCCTGCATTCTGCCTCTAGACTTGCCGGCTGAAGCCTCGGCGTTGTAGCACGCATTGTAGGTCTCAGGTCGCGGTCGCCGCAGAGTTTCAGGATCATCGTGCGCCAGCGGAGCTTCCAGTAGTAGTACTGGTCATCTGTCGCAACTTCGATATAGTCTCCGCCGCCAGCGCGCCCTAGAAGCTGATCGTAGTTTGTTGTGTAGATCCGGACCCACCTAAAGGCCATTAGCCGCTCATGCACCAGTCCGGGCTTGTCTTGGGAAGGCAAGATCCTGTCGCATATCTGGTCATGGAGCGAGTCTGGGCCGTCTTTATCTGCGACGCGATCCGTAACCCGCAACGGGTTCGACCGCGCGATTTCGCGTGTCAGTCGGTGGGAGTCCGGAAGCTCCGCGTTGAGCTTGTCAGCTAGCTCAAAGAACAGCGGGTATCGATCGGAGGCGCACTTCGAGAACCCCGCTCCAAGGAATGGAATCACGGTTCCATGGCATATTGCATCCAGAAGCTCGGGTCCGTATTCCTTCAGCCGCTGAGAAAGCTCCACAGCACCTACTGTATGTTGTGCAGTGCCTTCGTGTCAAGACAACTCCCCAACGAGAACCGCTCCGCACACCTAGAACTGACCTTCCCCTGGTGGACTGGCCGATTCTCAAGCAAGCTGGACTCCAATGCCGGAGTACAAGGCGCGACTCCATCGCCCGTGGCGCGAGCACATCGGGATCGTGTCCCCGGCCTGCACGATGCGCGGTCTACGTCGCACCATCATGGCGCTCCCCAGCGCCATCCACCGAGCCAATGGGATCTAGCAGAATCCAATGCTGGAATGCAAGACCAGACCCTCGCGCCCTAGCTGCCGCGACTTCGGGGGTTGCGGCAGCCGCCGTCGGCGTCGTGGTTGCCGGTGTCTTGGTCGTTGACGTTGCGGTCGCCGGCGAGCTCGTGGTCTTTCGCTCCGACGTGCACGCAACGACGGTGAGAAGTAGCAGCAACGCCATGACTGCAACGATCCAGGTCTTCCGTTTCATCCCAGCCCCCTGTTCCGTTCTCCGATGCAGAAAACAGACGGCCCCACTCTAGCGGGAGAGCGGCGCCACGGGCAACGACCCGTCGGGGACACAATCCCGATTTGTGGCCACGCAGCCAGCGAATTGCGGAGTGTGTCCTAGCTTGGTGCACGAGAGCCGTCTGTGTACCGGTCTAGAACTCCGCGATCTCCAGCGGTGCGCTGCTTTGGGCCATACGCCAGACGATCGACGTCCCCTTCGCGAGCCGGAAGGAGGAGAAGATCTCGTACTCATACTGCGCGACGACGGGCTTCAGGAACGTGAACACCTCGTCGAGGATCCGTTTCGTCACCGTGACGTCGGCCACGCGCTCCATCTCGCCGCGCACGCGCACCTGGACGTCGTTCTTCGCGTCCCAGTATGCGATCTCGACCGAGCGTCCCGCCACCAGCTGCTGGTGCACGTCCTTCTGAACGCCCGTGCAGAACACGAGCCCCGCCGGCTCGACGAGCGCCGTCTGCATCGCCCGCACGCGCGGCTTCCCGCGCTCCACCGTCGCCATGAACGCCACGGGATTCGCCTTCACAAACTCAAGAACCTGATCTCGTGTCATATCGGCGCCATCCTACGCGCCGCCTTCCACCCGAACAACCAGTCGGGGGTCTGCGAGCGGGCCGATCGGGGACACAACCCGATTCGCAACGATCCGGTCGGCGAATCGGGGATTGTGTCCCCCACCCCGCATGGCGCCCCCGTCATCGTCCATCGGGCCAAGAAGATGCAATAGAATCCAGTGCTGGAATGCAAGACCGAACCCCGTCGGCTTTCTTCGCGTCCCAGTACGCGAGCTCGACCGAGCGTCCCGCCACCAGTTGCTGGTGCACGTCCTTCTGAACGCCCGTGCAGAACACGAGCCCCGCCGGCTCCACGAGCGCCGTCTGCATCGCCCGCACGCGCGGCTTGCCACGGTCCACCGTCGCCATGAACGCCACCGGATTCGCCTTCACGAACGCGAGGACTTCGTCTCTGGTCATAGTGGCGCCATCCTATGCGCCTCCCCGCGCGGGGACAACCCGCCCGGACTCCGCAGGAAGTCTTGGGACACAACCCCAATTCACGGCCATGCATTCGGCGGATTGGGGATTGTGTCCCCCGCTTCGATGCTGGAATGGAGGACTCGACCCCGTCACCCTCAACCGTAGGGGCACCTTCTCCGCCAAGAAGGGGTAGTCTCGACTCGCCAGTGCCCCTTCTGGACCTGAGAGCACCCTCTCTCCGCCGCACTGCCAAGTGCCAGAACAAGGGGGAGGTGCGATTCGACCAGACGCCGGCAGCGCGGCACGCCAACCTACGTCAGAAAACGAGGCGCAAGCCGGCCGTCGCGCTCACCGTTGAGCGCGAAAGAGCGGAGAAGCGAGGAGTGTTGCAGTGCAGGACCAGACCCTCGCACCCCCCAACGCCTGCTGCACTACGGTCTGCACTGCCCCTACGCGGTGCACGCGCTTCTCACGCCAGCAGGCCCGTCTCACCTTCATGGCCCTGTCCCGCAAGCTCTCGGACCATCTTCTCGAGCGAGCTCCAGCGGTCGCGTTTCAGAGTGAAGTCGCTCTGATTCACTCGGATGAATCGCCAGTGCTCGCCGGACGCCTTGGTGACCTGGTCACACCAGTGGGCCATGGCGGCGTCCTTCACGAGGGTGTCTTCCCAGACGCGGCCCTTGGTCTCGATGATCCAGTGGGTCTCCTTACCCTTGACGCGCTGCACGGCAGCGAAGTCGGGGTAGTAGAAGCCGATGGCGCCGCTCGGCTTGAGATAGTCGATCTTGAAGGCTACGCCGCTTTCGCTCTCAGTTGTCCCTAGGGAGGCGAAGCGCACGACATCATCGAGACCATCAAGGAACTGGGCGAACTGCTTCTCGTAGTCGTTGAAGGTCGCAACGCAGTTGAAGATGGTCTTCTCGCACTCGAGCAGGGGTAGGTTCCGCCGCCAGGTGAAGGTCTTGGCCTCGGACAGTCGGAGAGCCGCGCTCTCGAGTTCAACGGGCTTCCGCTCCGTCGCGAGCGCACCGACGTACCTGCCAAGGAGCTTCGCGATCGCAGCCTGCGTTGGCGCGCTACATAGGTGCCAGCGGACGCGCTCATCCTCGAGGTTCACCTCTCTGCCGAAGCACCGCTCGCGTAGGTAGGCGCGCACCTTGGGGTAGAGCTTATCGAACCCACTCGGAAGGTTCGCCTCGCGCATCACCTTGCTGCATATCGATGACACGAGAGCCTGCGAGAACGGCAGCGGACCAGACCCGATATCGGTCCTGTGTACTTCGGTCTCCGTCGTGGCGAACTCCATCATGAGTTCGATCCGCTTAGGTTCACTGAGTAGCTCCCCTTCGCTGTAGATCGCACCAATCGCCGATGGGTCGAATTCCTCAAGCCGGGTGTAGTTGCGCGAGTAGATCGTCTTGGTTCTGGGGAAGACGATGTCGAACTGCGCCTTGTCCGCTACCGGGAAGACCTTGGCCGGCGGCGCGGGCGGCGTTGACACAGTCTTGATGCCGACGCCTTCTTTCTCGAGTTGGCGCACGAAGTCCTCAAACGCTTCCGTGCCCATGACCTCAAGGGTCTGGGTGCGATCGGGGCTGATCCCGGACATGAGCCGCAGTCCTCGCCCGACAGCCTGCTCGGGCAGTATCTTCGACTTGGCGGTGAAGGGTCGGAGGCCAAGAGCGACGGTCACGTTCTTGACATCCCACCCTTCGCGCAGCATCAGCACGCTGACGATGACCTTCACCTTGTTGCCCGGCAGGTCGATGTCCCGCGCAGCCTGTCGCGCCTTCTCGAGGTCGCTCTCCCTGACATCGCCCTCGTTGTCGGTGTGGATGACTAGGACCTCATTCTTGCCGAGTCCGGCTCCGGCCGCCTCGACAAGCCATTGCCCGATGGCATCAGCAAAGACGTTCTTCTCGGCCATGATGAACAGGACCGGCTTCTGTCCTAGGTCGCTGTACGTCTGGTAGTGAACGCGCCAGCGCGCCAACGCGGCAAGGAGCCACTCCTGGTAGGCCTCCACGACGTTGTCCTTGGTGACTTCGTCGGGATCTTCGCGCTTCACGCGATGCACGATCAGCGGCGCTTTGACGATGCGGTCTTCCACCGCCTGCGCCAGTGGGTAGTCGCAGATGTTCCACGGGAAGTACGTCCCGTTCTGATCTTTCGGCGTCGCTGAGAAGTCGAGCCAATGGGAGAGACCGCCCGTGATGGCCCCGTGAAGCTCCGTGAGCGCCTTGTGCCACTCGAGCTCGGGCTCGTGGATGTGGTGCGCCTCGTCGTTGAGCACGCAGAGGTTCGGGCAGGACTTGATCCGGTCCATGACGGGGCGCCGGCGCAAACTCAGGTCCTTGACCGGCGTCGGACCGAGCACGCGGTCGACGGGGTTCACCGGCCGCCACTCGGCGGACCGCGCCGCGTAGAGCTGCTGGACGTTCGTGAGGAAGAGCGTGCCTGCCGTGTCCGGCTCGTTGGCGTCGTCGCGCAGGATCACCTTCATGCTCCAGCGCGACTTCCATTCGGGCGGGATGAGCGGCAGCTCGTAGAACATCTTGTTGCTGGCGAAGTCCTTCTCCAGCCGCTGGTAGACGATGACGTTCGGCGCCACGACGAGGAAGTTCGCCGCGAGGTCCGAACCTTCAGTCAGCTTGCGGTGGAAGTAGGACCAGACGATGGCCATGGCCATCACGAGCGTCTTCCCCGAACCCGTGGCCATCTTCAACGCGTAGCGCCGCAGGTTCTGCTCGGGTAGCTCCTGCGTCTGCTCGCCCTCGACCTCCGGGATGTACCGCACGACCCGGCGCCTGCCGTCCATGGCGGTCTCGAAGCGCAGGTCGTCTCCCTCGAGTCGCTTCTGCGAGCCATCGGGGTAGAAGACCTCGCCGAACGAGCGGATGAGGTCGACAGCGTCGAGGTTCTGCTCGACCTCCGTGAGGTAGATCAAGGTCTCGATGGCCTCTTGCTGCCCGAAGTAGTAGCGCCACAGCTTGCCGTCGACCTCGTGGTCCTCGCTGAACCAGAAGGTGAGCAGCCGGTGGGTCGCTGCAGAGACGCCAGGATAGTCGGCATCGCGCCAGACGCGCACGGCTTGCCGAAGCTGATTCACCAGGATGAGGCGACTCGGGCGGCGCCCGTCGACGACCTCGAAGTCCTCCTTCTTGCCCGGCTTCTTGCGCAGGTAGCGGTCTGGTTCTCGGTAGGCCGAGTGCTCCGGGATCTCCGGTAGATCCTTGTCGTAGGAGATGACGGCTTCGGCCATCGCTACACCTCCACGGGGAAGACCTGTGTCGTGTCGTTCCCGAAGATGTCCACGACCTTGACCATGACGTTCGCCGGCGCGTGTCGCTCGTACTCGTGGACGTCCGACTCTAGAGAGAGCGCGCGGTCCTTCCTCGTACGGTAGGCGACCCACCCCTGCATGAACGTGTCGTTCTGGAAGTCCCAGTCGATTGCCCAGTAGTCGACGTAGTCGGACCACTTGGTGATCTTGTCCCGCACATCCTCGGGGATGAGGTCGGCATACGGGAACGCGAAGTCGGTCAGCTTGACCTGCAGCTTCCGCTCGCCCGCCTTCTTGATGCTGACTTCGACGTGAGCGAGCTCGAAGAAGCGAACGTCGCCCTTCTCCACGGCTTGCTCCTCCATCACCTCGTGCGGAATCGCTAGAAGCAGGAGCTTCACGTCCCGGCGCCTCGCCTCGTCGACGATGTACGGCGTCATCCCCATCTCCCACTCCCAACCGAGGATGTGAAGTTCCTTCTGCTTCACAGCAAGGCACTCCTCGATGGCACCGTTCACTTCGTCGATGGTCACCGGCGTGTCCACGGCACCGACGTGGACCACGGCTTTGCCCTTCTTCCCGTGCAGATGTTGTGTGCCCGAGAGCGGCTGTGCGCCGTAGAGTTTCAGGATGAACGCCAGATACTCGTAGATGGTCAACTCCTCGTCACTCTTTCGCGCTGCGAACGTCACACCAGCCCAGTAGGTTCGTTCGTACTTCCCCAGATTGAGCACTTCAAAGGGTTTGCAGTCTTCAATCCCAAGCATGCGCTTGCGCGTAACGTGCATCGCCCAGCGACCGAGATCACACCCAATCCAGCGGCGGTCAAGCTTCTCTGCAGCAGCAAGCGTGGTGCCCGAACCGCAGAAGAAGTCGGCGACCAGCGCATCCTCGTCGGAGAACGCACGAATCACCCTCGTGAGCAGCGGCTCCGGCTTCTGCGTGGCGTAGCCGGTCTGCTCAGCTTCCGGCATGTGCATGGCGTCTGCGATGTCGACCCACGAGTCTCCCACCGGAACCCGTTCAACGACCTTTCCGCCCTCGACTGGGAGGAAATACTTGATCCGAATGCCGCCAGTCCGTGTCTTGTGGATGCGTCCCTCTGCCTCGAGACGCGCAATGCTTTCGTCGGTATAGTCACCTCGCGGTGCGGTCTTGAACCAGCGACCCTCTCCGTCTTGGCGGAACCCTCTCTGTCGCGCTTCCTCAATCGAGAACGCGCGAGTGACGAAATCGCCGTTGAAAGTCCAGCCATCGCCTGAGCGGTAGCAGAGCAGGTCGTCATGATTACGAGGGAACTGGGAAGCGACTGCTTTGGCGCCCCTAGCCGACTCCCCGTAGACCCAAACGACGCTGTTTAGAAACGCGTCGATCCCGAAGCACTCGTCGAGGAGCATGCGCACTCGGTGTGCCATTCGCCAATCGCAGTGGATCACGATTATGCCGGTTTGCGACAAGAGCTCCCGCATCAGGACCAGTCGGTCCCGCAGCATAGCGAGGAAGCTCTCGATCCCTGCCCCCCACGTGTCGTGATATGCCTTCTCCTCTATCGCTGATGGCGCTTTGGTGATCTCCTCGCCAGACTCCCCGATCTCGGTCGTGAACGAGAAGTCCGCCCCCGTAGCGAATGGCGGGTCGATGTAGATGAGGTCGATCTTCCCGGCGAACTTCTCGAGCAGCGATCCCATCACCAGCAGGTTGTCGCCCCAGATGAGTTTGTTCTTCCAGCCATCCTCGAAGGTGTCGCCTTCCTTGCCGTCGTAGACATCGAAGAGACCTACACCCTTCGTCTTCTTTGCCTCCCGAGAGCCGCGACTCTCGTTGACGGTTTCGATGACCTGGAACGGCAGCCGGACCCGCGGCACTTCCTTCAGCGTCCCATCGTCGTTGTACTTGCCTGGCCAGACCAGCTCGACCTTGTTCACTTCGATCTTTGCCACCTGGTTCCTCCAATCTCCCTGCTAGGCGTGACCCGACGCCGCGCGGCAGCTCGAGCACAGCCCCGTGAAGTCGCACTCCGCGCATGCACTCAGCGTCGGCGTCGCATCCAGTTTGCCCGCGCGAAGTGATTCCGCAGCGCTGCGCACGGATGTGCGCACGTCCTCGATGAAGTCCTCGTCCACCGAGCGAGGCTTCCGCTTCTGCTCCTCCAGCTCGTAGATCTCCACGTAGTCTGCGTTCCGGCCAGTCAGCTCCCTGTACCCGAGCGCGTAGATGTGCAGCTGCATCTCCGTGACCTCTTCCGCTTGGGAACGCTCGGCGGTCTTGAGGTCGACGATCGTGACCTCGCCCGTGTCCTTGCGTCGGACGAGGTCGACGCGGCCGACAACGGAGACGCCGTCGCCCAAGTTCAGCTCGATCGTCTGCTCAGAGAACTCGATCTTGTCGAAGTCGGCCTTGTTCTTGGCGATGTACCCGCCGATCACGGCCTTCGCGTTCGCGGCCAACGTGTCCTTGAGCGCTGGATAGGCGAAGGGCACATGCAAGTGGGTAGCGACGAGACGCTCCGCGTCCGCCTCACTGCACGGCTTCTTCTCGAGGGCTGCCTTGTGAACCTCGGCCAGCGCGTCGTGGAGGCTCTTCCCGTAGCCGAGGGCTTCGTGAATAGGTGGGTTGAAGCCGTAGAGGATGCGAAGCTTGAACTGGTACGGACACTCGAAGAAGTACTTCAGGTCGCTGAACGTCAGGACGACATTCTGCACTCCCGTTTTCGACCTGGAAGGAGCGCGCCGCCGCCCAGCATAGCTCTGCCTGTGCCGCTTCATGTACTTCGACGCGAGGACGTCTTCCCAAAACTCCGAACGCTTCTGGTACAGCTGGTTCCCTAGCACCGGCGCCCATGTCAGGAAGAGGAACTTCTGGCTCCGGGTCAGCGCGACGTAGAAGAGCCGCCGCTCGTCTTCCACTCCGCCAACGAAGCGCTCCTGCCCCAGGACACTCGCCGCCGGGACAAGGTGCCAGACGGTCTTCCCTTTCGACTTCGAAGCCGGAAAGCGATTCCGCAAGAGCGCGGGAACGAAGACCACGGGCCACTCCATACCCTTCGCTTGGTGCACGGTCATGACGCGCACTGCGTCGGGGTTGGCGTACTGGCTGTCCTGCCAGCCTTCAGGGTAGGCGTCCGCCGCCTGGTGCTGAAGGAAGGAGGCGAAGCTCTCGTACTTCTGCTTTGGCTCGGAGTGGAAGTGGATCTGCTCGAAGTCGGAGATGACCTGGCTGAACTTCCCCAGGTTGTAGAAGACCACTTCGCCACGCTTGCTGCCGTCCAGGCCGTCCGGTACCGCCTCTTCGCGGAGGCCGACGTTCTCAAGGAACTCGCGGTACTGGCGCTGAAGTGAGTACGCAGACCATCGTGCTTCCGCCTTCTCGCCCATTCCCGCTCTCACGCGCTCGAGCTCGTCGATGGCCCGATCTACCGCGGCGGCATCCACGCCCAGGTTGGCCGATAGCCAGCTCGCCTTCAGGGAATCCCTGCCGCAGTCCTCGACTCCGGCCATGAACAGGAAGATGGCTCTCGCTGCCTCGGCCTCGGGTGCCCCGAACAAGTCGTTCATGCCGATGACGAGGGTCGGAATCCCCGCTGCACGCAGTGCCGCGATGATCGGTGCCCCGTTCCGTCTGACGCTCCGGAGAAGGACGGCGAAGTCGGACCAAGCCAGCCCGCGCTCGCCGGCAGCCTCGGAGATCGCTACGCCGTGAAGCTCTCGGATCGTGTCGACGATGTACTGCGCTTCGTCCTCCGGGGTCTCGAAGGAGAGAGCCACGATGTCCCCCGGTTCGTAGGCACGAACCTCGGTCGGGATCATGGCCTTTGCGAGGCGCTCGGTGTTCTGCGCGATGAAGTCCCGGGCTGTCTCGACAACCCCGGGACTACTCCGGAAGTTCTCCTGAAGGCGTATCGGCTCGACGGGACTGTAGCGCTTCTCAAACGTAAGGATGTTGTCGATGTCGCTTCCGCGCCACTGGTAGATCGTCTGGTCGTCATCTCCTACGACGCACACCTCGGCCCCGCCTTTGTGCAGAAGGCGGATGATGCACTCCTGGATCGGGTTCACGTCCTGGTACTCGTCGCAGATCACGTACCGTACCCGCCCGCAGACTCTTGCCCTAAGCTCATCGTCGTCCGCCAGCGCTTCCACGGCGCGCTGCATGATGCTCGAGTAGTCGAAGTAGCATCTCTCGTCGAGCAGGTTCGCGTACTCTCGCAGCCCCTCCACGACGGAGCAGCCGACCAGCTCCGCCTCCACGAGCCGGGCCTCGCGCAGGATGTTGAGAGCCTCGATGTACCGCCCGGTGTCCACCCACCGCTTCAGCGGGTCTCCCTTCAGGTCCGTGGATGTGGTCAGGCCGCACTGCTTTGAGTGCCGATCCACGAAGAGCACCTGCTGGACTTCATTGAGTACGCCGCACTTGAGGAAGCGGAGCGCCTCCGTGCGCAGCAGGTCAAGGCAGAAGCCGTGGATCGTGCCGACGTACATCTCGGCCATGCCGACAACGTCCCCGGCAGCCTCGCGCACCCGGGTGACGATCCGGTCCTTCAGCTCCCCCGCTGCCTTGTCCGTAAAGGTGAAGGCGACGATGTTCCGCGGGGCTAGGCCGGACTGCTTCGGGTCGGCCAGCAGCGCTGCGACGCGCTGTGCGACGACCTCTGTCTTCCCCGAGCCTGCGCAAGCGATGAGCTGCAGGTTGGAGCCTCGATGGCCGATTGCCTTCTTCTGCGCTTCGGTCAGCTTCAGAGCAAGCCCTCCTCGCGAAAGCTGAAGACCTCGTCGGGTGCCACGATCAGATGATCGTACACCTCCACCTGGATCGCCTCGCACGCCAGAACGACGGCCCGGGTGACGAGTCTATCGTGCTCGCTCGGTTGCGCACTGCCCACGGTGTGGTTGTGTGCGAGCACGACAGCCACAGCCTCGCGGCGCAAGGCGCCTTCGGCGACTCGCCGCGGATACACGACGGCGCGGTCGGGAGTCCCCACTTGCAGAGTCTCGACACCATCCCGAAGCAACCGATGCTCGCCGTCGAGGTAGCATACCTCGAACACCTCGTGCCCGAGCGCGCCCAACCTCAGACGACAGAAGGGAGCCAGCGCTTCGAGAGTCGACAGGTCCTGGCGAGTCTCGGCTGACTGCTGTAGGTAGAGACCAGCAGAGGCGCGGATCACTTTGAGAGACGTCGACGCGACCGGGCCAATCCCCGCGACGCGCTCGAGTTCGGCCATCTGTGCATCTAGGATCCCCCGCAGACTCCCGAACCGAGCAAGCAGAGCCTTCGCAGGCACCTTAACGTCGCACCGAGGAATGGCCAGGGTGAGTAGCAGCTCAACGATCTCATGCTCCGCGAACCCGTCCAGCCCGCTCTTGCGGAAACGCTCACGCAAGCGCTCCCGATGCCCGTGAAAGTGGGGAGTCTCCCCTTGCATCTTCTCGCCCCCGGGTGGGAATTGCCCAAGAGATCTGGTAGCCAGTCCATCCAATCGCTTCTGTACGATTCTAGCGTAGGCGTAGGTGGAATCCAACTATTCGGAACCTGGGACAATGGCTGTTGGCCGATGGCTGCTCGGCAACGGTCGTTCCGAGCAGCTAGGAAGAAAGCGCTACTTCTCTTGACGGGGCCGTCAGCTAGTGAGTGGCCGGCACGCACGCGCGTGTGCCGGCTAGGGAATTCGCATCGATGGCGCGTGGCGAACTCGAGAAGGGTTCCGATTGCCGAACTCCGAGCTCGTTGCTCGCAGCCGGTCAGCTGGTACGCTGACTCGGAGGAGAGTGCTCGGGAGGCGCAGCGCCGCTCGACGACCGCCTACTCCTTCTCCCCCTTTGAGGGCTCCTCAGGTTGCGCCTTGCGGGACTTCTTCCGCTTCTCCATTGCGTTCGAGAACCACGCGACGACGAGGAGAATCCCTGCGGCGGCGAGGCCCCCGCCGAAGCCGGTGCCGCCGTCCATCCAAACGCCCACCCCGAGGGCCACGAGCACGCCTCCCACCACGAACACCGCAACACCCTTCAAGATCGACTTCGTCTTCTGCTCCATCTCAACTCACCCCCTGGACGCGCGAGCAGTATAGCGGCCGCCGAACTCCAGGCTCGGTCGGCGGCGGCTCGTCACCGAGCCGCTAGGAAGGAGCCTCGCTTGGCTCGCTCCTTCTGGTTGGGCAAGAAGCGAGGGAGTGCCCGGCGCGCTCACAGGTCGAGGATGTTATGATCGTTTGTGGCCTCCTTCGCTCATTCGGCAAGGCCAAGGCCACCCGCGCGCTCATTGGCATCCGCCGTTATGTGCGCTATGCTATCCATACGCTCATAGCGACAGGAGGGGAACGTGCCTCAGCCGGGGGAGTGGATCAAGAGTCAAGAAGGGTACTCTGCCTTCGTTCCCAACCCGTTGCCGCCAGCGCTCGAGTGGACGCGGGAGATCGTCCACGCGCTCTCGGACGCGGATCGCGCAATCGGCCGCCTGGCCGGGGAAGGTCGCGGCCTGCCGAACCCGCATATCCTCATTCGCCCCTTCGTTGCCCGAGAGGCCGTGCTCTCCAGTCGAATCGAGGGCACGCAGGCCACACTTGGCGAACTGCTCGCTGCCGAGGCCGGCGCCATTGTCGATCGGAGCCCCGAAGACCTGCGCGAGGTTGCGAACTACGTCGTCGCCCTTGAGCACGGGATCGATCGGTTGCCAGCTCTCGGCCTCTCCGTGCCACTCCTGAAGGAAGTTCACGCTCTCCTGATGCGCGAGGTGCGCGGCGGCCGCGCTCAACCCGGGAGGGTTCGCACGATTCAGAACTGGATTGGCCTCCCTGGTTCGACCCCGCACACGGCGGTGTACGTTCCGCCGCCGCCGGCACGCGTCCCCGCACTTCTGCGCGACTTGGAAGGATTCCTGCAGGATCGCTCTCTCCCTCCACTCGTTCAGGCCGCGCTTGCACACGTCCAGTTTGAGGCGATTCACCCGTTCCTTGATGGGAACGGCCGCGTCGGTCGGCTGCTCATCAGCCTCTTCCTCGTGGACAGCGGGATTCTCTCGTCTCCGCTCCTCTACCTGAGTGCGTTCTTCGAGGCGACCCGCTCCGACTACTACACGCGCTTGCGCGAAGTCACGAGCGCGGGAGACTGGGCGAACTGGCTTGTCTACTTCCTCAACGGCGTCGCACGGCAATCGGAGGACGCTGTCGACCGCGCGGCGCGCATGCGAGATCAGCTCTCCGCATGGCAGGCGGAACTCCGCGGCACAGGTTCGGACACTCCTGCGCGCGTCCTGGATCTGCTTGTGGGGAACCCCTTCGTCACCGCGAAGTACGTGTCGGATCGCCTCGGCGTTGCGCGAACGTCGGCCACACGCGCGATTTCCGTCCTGGTAGACCGCAGCATTCTGTCTCCCGTGGATTCGCGGCAGCGCGACCGCGCATACTGCGCGAATGCCCTCTTGAGCATCCTCGAAGAGCCCGCACGACTGATCGCGGGGCCATAGCCCGTCGTGAGGTCTGTTGGGTCGGGCTCGGATGCGCGGTGCGGATGAATGCGGCTCTCTCTCACTTGAGGTGCCGACTTGGCGCCTCAGGGTGCGATCGTGGGGCCAACACGAACAGCCTTCGGGTTGCGATCCACGCTGGACACGTCGTACACCGTATCGACGTCGTCCTCCGTGAGTCCCCAAGGGTCGACGCCAAGGGGGACGTAGCCGCCTTCGACGGCGGTCTCGGCGAAGGCGTAGGTCCTGCCCTCGTACTGCCAGAAGCTGCGATCCGGGTGCGCGGTCACGAAGCTCTGCTCGACGGGAACCCAGGCGATCATGTGATCGGCGACGCCATCGCCGCTGGTGTCGACGGCGACCATCAGGGCGCCGTAGCCGAGCGTGCGAACAAGGCTGGTGTAGAGGATGGCTGTGTCCTCGCAGTCTCCGATCTCGTCCACGAGGACCTCGATGGGGTAGCGGGGATACTCGGTCCAGGCCGGGTCGTTGACGTACTCGATGCAGTGCTGCACGAAGAAGAGGGCGTCCTCGAACGCCGCGTAGCGGTCGCCAGCTGAGGTGCCGAGGCCTTCCGTCGTGACGGTCTCGAGGTAGTCGTCGTCGAGGGGATCGAGCACGTACTCATCGTAGTCCCGAAGCCCCCACGCGATCCGCGGCTGGGACTTGTAGTAGATGTAGAGATCGCGCGAGATCGCGAGATCGCAGCTCTGCGCGTGCCCGTTGTAGTCCCACGCGAACTGGCGAGGAATGGTCCCCGAGGTGTTGATGGTGGTTGTGACGCGTAGCCCGGCGGTCGCGGTCCGCTCGCCTCCGTCGTTGTCGCGAATAGTGAGGATGATGTTGTAGGTCCCCTGAGCGCTGTACTGATGCCACACCAGCTTGCCACTGCCAGTCGCTCCGTCTCCGTACGCCCACTCGTACGACACGATCTCTCCGTCCGGATCGTAGGACGCGCCAGCGCCGAACTGGACTCCCTGCCCCGGAAAGGCCGGAGACGGGTACACGGAGAAGGCGGCGACGGGAAGTGCGTTCGTTGCGCGAACGTCGATCTCGACGGAGGCGCTCGAACGACCTCCCCGCTGGTCGGTCACGGTGAGGGTGGCCTCGAAAGCGCCGGCATCCAAGTAGGTGTGCTGGATCTGAGACCCGACACCTTCGTCCCCGTCGCCGAAGTCCCACCGGTCCGCCGGATTGCGCCGTCGGGATCGAACGAGCCCATCCCATCAAACTGGATGGTGAGAGGCGCGATCCCGTCTGTCTTGTCGACGTCGACGTCGGCGATTGGGAGCAAGTTTGGAATGAGAAAGCACCCGGCCGCCACAGAAGCGATGGCAGCCAGCAGACCCGCAACACTCGCTGCCCGTACGCGTGCGTTGCTGCTGGCTGCCGTCTTGCGTGTGGCGGCTAGGGAGTTCGGCTGGAGCGTGGTTGCCGAACTCCAGGCCTTGGAGACGATTGTGACTAGCAGAAGCGCGTTGGCGAGCAGCTTCGGAGTCCGGCACTGAGGATTGCCGAACCCCTGTCCCTTGCCCTTTCTCCGGTCCCCGAGGTCCTGCATCACGAGACCAGGGTGCCCCATGACCCGGCCCCTGACAACCCCAGAGGGCGTCACCGAACCTTCTGCGTTGAAGTGCCGCGGTCTGCGATTGACATCGCAAGTTGCGACCTCAAACGCGCAGACTACGGGTCGCTGGTCCCGGGTGGCATGAATTCGATGGGGCGCCGATGGCTACTCGGCAGCCCGGCCTGCCGAGTAGCTAGGGCAGAAGCTTCATTGAAGAGTGGCTTCTGCTGGGGTTCATCAGTTGGCGAAGCGCTTCAACGATGGCGCGCAGGTCTTGGCTGTGCTGGCTGACCTTCGTGCCGAGCTCGTCGAGCCTCCGCGTGAGCTCAATGTGCGAAGCGTAGATGCTCCTCAGGCGCACGAAGGCCCTCACTACGAACACACTCGCGAACAACGCGCAGGGCACGGTCACATCGAGCAAGAGAAACCGGAGCTTTCTCTCTAGCTGCCTCGCGGGCAGCCAGCCATCAGCGAACTCCATGCTCGGTGAATGCAAAGGGCAGATATCGGCGACCTCCACGGCCGCGTTTGAGATCACACATTGTGATCTCAAACCCGCTGCCTACAGGCCAGTGGTCTCAGATGGCGTGAACCCGATCGGATGTCGATTGGGTGCCGCCGGAGCTATCAGTTGGTGTATGGTGTCGAACACCGCTCGAAACTGCTTGTCGTAGCGCTTCTCAAGTGCATCGAGCTTCCTCGCAAGCTCCTCGTGGCCGACAAGCGCTCGCCTCAGCTGAACGAAGGCACGCATGATCGCGATGTTCACTGCAGCGGCACGTTCACTTCGGAGGACACTCGACAGCATCGCAACGCCATGTTCGGTGAACGCAAGCGGAGGGTATCTGCGCCCGCCCCACTGACTTGAGGTGCCAGATTGGCGCCTCAAGTGAGCGAACTCCCCGCCTGACAGCTGAAACATGAAGTCCGCCGGGAAGCGCTCGGGGTTTCTGCGGACTGCGCGCGTGAGTGCCTTGGTCTCGACGTCGTAGAGCGCAGCAAGGTCCGCATCGAGGATGACCTTCACGCCTCGGATCTCGATGATCGAACGTTCCGCGCACTCAACCGGTACCAGTTCGCCCATTCCGCCCTCCTGCGAAGGTGGTCGCAGAGTGCTGTGACCTCGCATGCGGCATTGTGCATATCTCTGAGTCTACTCCATGCATTGAGCTGAGCCAAGGCACAGACATCGGCGAGGCGTGTTGAGAGACAACGCGACGCGATGGGTCAATGGCTTTGCTGCGCGCAGAGCCGAGGTTATGGACCACGGACTCGGGACTACGGACTGTCCCCCCCGTTCTTGATGCACGCGATGGAGATCTGGACCTCGTCGTAGGTGATGGCGCCTTCGAGTTCCCGGAGGATGGAGATCGGGCGCGCGAGGCCGAGGCGGGTTGCTGCGGCGGCAACCCGAGCGAAAAGCGAGGCTTGGACCCACGGCTCGGGCGAGGTGAGCTTCTTCTCGCAGAGGTAGTCGAGGAGGTACTCAAGCACGCGCTCGGACGGCTTGCCGACGGCGTCGACAACGTTGGCGAGGGACTCGCCGCGGTCGAAGCGGCCGTAGGCCATCTGCTTCGCGAGGTCGACCGTGGGGCGCACGGCTCTTCCCCTTCGCGTGCGCTCTGGCTTCGGCACGGGCTTGAGGGTCGGATCGACGTTCATCTCGAGGCTGCGGCTTTCGCACGCCTCGACGATGGCGGCAACGAAGGCGTCGCCGTACTGGCGCGCCTTGGCTTCGCCGACGCCGGACACTTCGCGGAAGCCTTCGAGCGACGACGGCCGCCGTCGCGCCATGTCGCGCAGCGCGGCGTCGGTAAACACGATGTAGGCGGGCACGTTCTTCTCCCCGGCAAAGCGGCGGCGCAGAACACGCAGGGTGTCGAATAGCCCGCGATCGACGCCGTCCCACGAGTCGGCCGCTACGCCTCGCGGAGCGGCTGTGTGCGGTGCGGCAGGTTTCAGCAGCCGCGGAGTCTCCTGGCCGCGCAGGACGCGGCGGCCGCGATCGGTGATCTTGAGCAGGTCGTATTCGCCCTCTCTCGTAAGGACACCCTGCCCGACGAGTTGCTCGATCCAGTCGCGCACGAGCTTCTTTGAGAAGTCGCCAAGGAGGCCGTACGTGGAGAGCGTATCGTGGCTGTTCCCGAGCACGCGTTCGTCGCGCGAGCCGGTCAGCACGCTCGCGGTGTAGTCGCCGCCGTAGCGTTCCTCGAGACGGTAGACGCAGGATACGATCTTCTGTGCCACGACGAGCGCGTCGTCGAGGAGTTCGAGGTCGCCGAGGCAGACGTCGCACGCGTTGCAGCTCTCGCCCGCGAGCTCCTGGCCGAAGTACTTGAGGATTCCGCGATGTCGGCAGACGGCGCCGGCCGCGTACGCGGAGACATCGTCAAGCTTGGCGTGCGCGATCGTGCGCGCTTCCTCGGACTCGGACTGCTCGATGATGTAGCGCCACACGGCGTAGTCGCCGGAGCCGTAGAGGAGTACGCATTCGGCGTCGAGCCCGTCGCGGCCGGCGCGGCCGCTCTCTTGCTGATAGTGTTCGAGCGACTTCGGCATCCCGGCGTGCACAACGGCGCGGACGTTCGACTTATCGATTCCCATCCCGAACGCGACGGTCGCGACGATGACGTCAATCTCTTCGCGAATGAACGCGTCCTGGGCGCGCTTGCGCGCGTCGTCGGGCAGGCCGGCGTGGTACGGAGCAGCGTGATACCCGGCGCCGGAGAGCTTCTCGGCGAGCGAGTCGACGTCGGCGCGGCGAATGCAGTAGACGATGGCCGACTCGCCGCGGTGGCGGTCGAGGACTTCGCGCACTTGCTCGAGCGCGTCGGTGCGGCGCTCGACGGAGTAGACGAGGTTCGGTCGGTCGAACGAGCCGACGAGGACGCGCGGGTTCGCGAGCTTCAACTGCTCGACGATGTCGTCGCGCACGTGCTCGGTGGCGGTCGCGGTGTAGGCGTGAAGCGCCACGCCGGGAAAGGCGTCGCGCACGAGGCCAAGTTGGCGATACTCGGGGCGGAAGTCGTGGCCCCACATGCTGACGCAGTGCGCTTCGTCGACGGCGACGAGCGACAGGGACTGTTGTCGCAGGAAGCGTGCAAAGCCGTTCATCATCAGCCGCTCGGGGGAGACGTAGAGGATCTTGAGATCTCGGCGACCGATGGCGTCGACGACGTCGTCCTGCTCATCGGGCGTCTGCGAGCTGTCGAGCCGCGCCGCGGCAACGCCGTAGTCGACAAGCGCATCGACTTGGTCCTTCATCAGTGAGATGAGCGGCGAGACGACGACGGCCAGTCCGGGAAGGACGAGGGCGGGCGCTTGGAAGCAGAGGGACTTCCCTCCGCCGGTCGGGAGAACGACGAGCGAGTCGCGGCCGTGGAGCGCGCACTCCATCGCCTCACGTTGCAGCGGGCGGAAGTCGCTGTAGCCCCAATGCTTGCGCAGAACCGCGGCGATCCGTTCCACCCGTTCACCCCCGGGCGAATGATACTCGGGCCTGTGGCATGTGGGGGAGGCGGCCTGGATGCGCGGTACGCGGCCCGTCGCGCACAAGAGGTGCGGCGCGTTCTTCCACAGAACCGAACGCGCGCGCCTTCATAGAGGAGCGCGTAGCACTCTCTTCTTAGGCCCGGGTGCGACGCTACAGCGTCTCCCCGCCAACGGACGCACCGTCCGCGTTGTCCCGTGAACGGACGTAGCGTCGGAGCTTGTCTCCGACGTTCGCCTGGTGGAAACGAGATGGGGACGACGCGATCGCGACGTCGGAGACAAGCTCACGACACTACACCGAACCCCAGGCCACGCACACCGCGAACGGCTCAGAATGGGCTGCGCGTTCAGGTTCAGTGCTATGATCGTACGGCGCAATGTCCGCTTGGGTCGGGAACGTGGCCGAAGAGTGAGGGTCCGGGCAGAGGAGGAGGGATGCGAACGCGGCGGGTCGGTCTCTTGGTGCTGGTTCTCGCGGCGGGCGTCGCGTGCTCGGCGGCAGCGATGGACGTCCTGGAGGTTGGGGTGCGCATCGATCTCGCCCTCCAGCCACTGCGGGTCGGAGGCGCGGTCGACTGGGACCTTGCCGTCGGGGGCTACGGGCTCGTGCGTCTCAGCGAAAGCTGGAGGGCGCGCGCGTCGGCCGGATACGACATCCTGAACGCTGGCCCGTACCTGAGCCTCGGTCTCGCTCGCACCGTGACCGCGAACGTCTTCCTGGAGGGCGACATGTCCTTGCAGTGGAACTTCCGCGAGCGCAGCTCGGCGGCCAGCGTCAACGCCGGCGTTCGTCTCAGGCCAAGCCCGGGAGCGCCACAGCACTGGTCTCTGGCGGCTTTCCCGGTGAGTTGGACGGTTGACATGGCCACGGGCCAATCGATGGCCTTCTCGCCGCACGTGACAGCGGATGCCGCAGTGCAATCCGAGACGGGTCTCTTGCTCGGGGGAGCGGTGGGCGTGAGCTTCCTGCGCGGGCCGTCGCTCGCCGGCCAGCCGGTGATAGCACTCGGCGGCGGCTGGATGCTGGCGACGCGCCTCACTACGCGCATCGGCTACGTGCCTCCCACTCCGTAGATGCCGCCCTGTTCCCTGCGGGCCGATGCTGGTGAAACCGGCCGGCACGCCCGAGAGTACTTACGTTCGAGGAGGTTTGGATGATGAAACGGCTCCCGAAGCCAGTCTGGTTTGTCGCGGTGTTGGCTGTCGTAGCTCTAGGTGGCCTGGTGGTCTCTAGCTCCGCGCCGGTGGGGAAGGTCGACGTGCGCGTGAACGGGTTCGCCTTCGAGCCCGGCTCGAGCGTGGCACTCGAACTCGTCCCCGCGGATGGCGCCGCGTGCTTCGACGCAACCTTGTGGGTAGAACAGGTGGAACTCATCGACGCGAACGGAGACCTCATCTCTGTAGCGTTCTACGAGCCGCAGGTCGATGCAACCGAGTGGATCGGCACGGTGATCCTCCGCGCCGCGGATGGATCGGATCTGGCTTCCGGGGCCTACGAGATTCGCGTAACGACGAGCGGAGGCTCGTTCGTCGCCGGGCTCGAGGTCCTCTTGCCGGCGCAATTCGCTGACCTGGGCCAGTTCGTGGCCGGCGTGCCGGCGTGCAACACCTCGCTCCGCGTCAGTCGCCTCATTACGGAACTCGATGGCGGAGCCCGCGCGACGCTGCGCCGCGGCGATCGGCTGACGGTGGCTCTCGCCGGGAACCCGACGACGGGCTACTCGTGGTTGGACTCGCTCGCCTACGAGTACGCCGCCGTACGTGCCTCGGACGACGTCGAGTTCCGTCCCGACTCAAGCCTCCTCGGAGCGGGCGGATTCTTCTTCTTCCGCTACCTGGCGTTTGACGTGGGATTGCAGGAGTTCCGCTTCGGCTACCAGCGGCCGTGGGAGTCGGTCCAGCCGCTTACGACGCTCACCTTCTCCGTCGACGTGCGCTGATCGGATCTTGACAGGATAGCCTCTTCGCCGCGGAGACGCGGCACAAGGGCATAGGGTGTCGCCCCCAGGCGGCACCCTCTGTCTTCGCACTGCTGCTTGCTTTACAGAGCCCTATGGCAGCACGGCGGCCAGTGCCGCGTCGGCCAGCGCGAGGCCGGAGCCGGTGGCGTTGGAGTCCCACGAGATCTCCACGACCTGGCCGCTACCGTCGTCGACGCGAGCCGAGCCTCGCGGGATCTCCAGGGCCGTCGCCTCGAGGATGGTCTCAACCTGGGCGGCCGTCAACGCCGGGTTCTTCTCCAGCATCAGCGCGACCAAGCTGGCCACGTGCGGCGACGCCATGCTCGTCCCACCAAGGTAGTAGTACTGGCCGTTCTGGCTGTGCGACCAGAATGGCGGGTGCGACGCCCCGTTCCCGAGGTACGGTCCAACAATCCAGCTTCCAGGAGCCAAGACGTCGAGATCCTGACCCACCTTCTCGCGGCTGCTGAAGTCGGACACGTAGACGTCGCCGACGACCGTCGGGTCTGCGACATCAGTGCGCCACCAGGCGATGCCGCCAACGCTCACCCACTCGTTCGTCCAGCCGACCGAGCCGACGCTGATCACGGGCGCGTAGGCGCCGGGATAGCCCATGCCCTGCTCGCCCTCGTTGCCGGCTGAAGCGACGACGATGACGCCGTTCTCGATCGCGTAGTCGATGGCCGCCTTCTCGAGCGGCGACAGAATCGAGCCACCGAGACTCATGTTGATGACGACCGGCGCGCCGTCGAGTTCGGCCTTCAAATCAGCAATGTAGAGAATGCCGTGCGCGATCACGGTCGACCAGCCCGAGCCGTTGTTCTTCAGCACCTTGACCGGAATGACCGTCGCGAGCGGCGCGGCGCCGTTGATGCGGCGGGTTGGCATCTCGTACCCGAGCACGGTGCTCGTCACGTGCGTGCCGTGCCCCTCGGTATCCCGTTCCCAGGCATTCCTCGGCTCGGAAATGCTCGCGCTCTCGCTTCCACCTCCGGCGAACGCCTTGGCGTACTCAACCGCAATCTGATCCGCGGGCAGATAGTCGCGCCAGTTGCCGACGAGCCCCGTGTCGAGGACGGCGACGTACACGCCCGCGCCGCCTTGGATGACGACGCGAGGGCCCGTGGGATCCGTCGGATCCGTGATATTCATCATGTCGAGGTCCCACGTGCTCAGCCCGCCCGAGTAGTCGTAGGCGTGGCGTTCGGCACGATCCCCGACGACGGCCACGTACGGCAGCGCCTCGATGGCGGCGAGCGCCGATTGGCGAACGTCCATCGCCACTCCGCCGATCTGCGGGTACGTATCGGTGACTTTCCCGTAGCCGCCGAGCTCAGCGATGACGGCATCTGTCAGCGTTCCGTCAACGACGACTTCAATGCTCCGCGCCGGGTCGCTGGCCATCGGATCGATGGACGCGGGTCCGAACGACGTGCAACTCGCCGCGGCAAGTCCTAACAGCACTGCGAGCGCTGCAACGCCAACCCACCTTGTTCTCATCGCGAATCCTCCCTTGGCTCCAACGCATTCACGCCGGCCGCGTTGACGACGCGGCCGGCAGTCTTCGCTCCGATGCTACCCTTCTCTCCTCGTGCTAGACACGACCCAGGCGACCCGCGATGCCTCACGGCTGGAGAGTCGGAGGCTCGCCGGCTACGCCGGACGGAGACGGATCCGCGACGCACGACGATCACTCTCGCCCGATGAAGCTCGTCGAGCCATCGGGTGAACCAGGAGGCCGGCGACCCCGACGTACCTGCGAGCGTCGCCGGCCACCGCTGGTGCGGTCGAGTCTCTCCCGCCGGAGGACCCTGCAGGCCCGCTTCGCCGGCACTCGATTCCCGCTGGGCGATGCAGGAAAAGAAGGGGGCGTCCCACGGACGCCCCTCCCAAGACTCCGATATCCTCTAGCGGAGTTGGATCGCCTGTCGATACACCGCCCGCAGCTGTGCTGCGTTCTCCAGAGTCACGCTGAGAACGTTCGTTGGCTGCGTCTCGGAGGTCAGCTGGATGAGGATGTCGTCCCACGCCTCCGTCGCTGCGTTGTAGCGCTGCCACTTCCAGAACACGAGCTTCACTTGCTCCCGCGTCCAGTACTCGCTCGCCGCCTGGAGAACGTAGGTGATGCCCGGCGTCCCACACAGGCGGAACGGCGTGTCCTGCGGCTTGTCCCGACCCACGCTGATGGGCGCAGTCAGCGGGTCGGTCGCAAACTCGGGTACGGCCGCCGTCACGAGAGGAATGCGCTGGTACATCAGCACGGACGAGACCTCCATGCATGCCTGCGTGACCCTCGTCCCGGGTGTGAACGTGAAGCCCTTCTGCGCATACACCGCGCGATACTGCGCGTCAGGTTCGAGGACCACAACGATCGCGGTCTCCGTGGAGATTGCCTCCCACGCGCCCGTTGCGGCGCTGAGTTTCTCCCAGCGGGCGAACGGGGAAGGATCGGAACCGGCCGCCCCGGCCGTCGCCGCGGCCTGCAGCATGAACTTCATGCCCGCAGCGTCGCAGACCTGGAATGGAGTGACCCGCTCCTCGGCGTACCCAACAACGATCGTTGCCGAGATCTCCGCCATGCGCGTCCCAAGGAACAGGAAGACAGACGATTCCTGCACCGCGGAGATGCTCGTGCAGGCGCGCGCCACTTGCTCCGGCTCTGACGTGCGACCCGTCGACATCGTCACCAGGAGCCGCACCACCGCGCACTGGCGGGAGTCGAGGAACTCGAAGGTCGCGTAGTAGCTCATGCCGGCAGTGAAGGTCCCGCTCACGATGCCCTTCCGCCCTTCGAGGTCGATCGAGACGCTCGCCCCCGCCGGAAGGTTGTCTCCGGATGGGATTGCGCCCACGATCGCATACGCACTCAAGCGCTGCATGACGTCACTGGGAATGGATTGGCTCCCGTTGAAGGACATGCCGCTCGGGACCTCTCCAAAGTCCCAACTGAGTTCCTCCGCCTTCCCGCAACCCGTGGGCGTCGTCCCGGGGACTCCGGGCTGTTCTTGTCCACAGGGCGGGCATGGCCCCGTCCCGGCCTGCTGACAGACCGGAGTGAGGCAGTCTGGGTCGATGAATGACTGAATAGACGTCTGGACGTTCGGAACGACCTCCACCGACGTGCGGGCCGTCGCTTCAGCGTTGGCGGCCGCGCTGGCCATGGCGTACGCCTGCGCCAGAGCCTCGGCCGTCGCTTCGGCGGCCACGACAGCACTCGCGTTCGCCTCGGCCGCCGCGGACGCCGACGCCGTCGCGTCTGCCATAGCCAGCGCCAACACCTCGGCCGAGACCGACGCGCTGGCCTGCACTTCCGCGATCGTCTGGGCGGCGGCAAAGGCTGCGACCTGCGCACTCGCCTCGGCCGCGGCCGCCGCACCCGCATACGCCGACGCCTCGGCGAAGGCATCTGCTGCCGCCCGCACGGCCACGGCCACCGCAGCGTTCGCCGCGGCCACCGCGCTCGCCGCGGCGTACGCGGCTGCCTCCGCATCGGCTTGGGCAAGGGCGATCGCCCCGACACCCGTGCGCGCAGCGGCCTCCGCATTGGCGTATGCCCATGCAGCCGCGTGTGCGTCCGCTTCTGCGGTCGCCTGTGCGCTCGCCAGCGCGTCCACGCCTACCGCAACCTGTGTCCACGCGTCCGCTTCGGCTCGAGCCGCCGCACGAGCGGACGCTCCGGCCTCCGCCAGCGCACTGGCCAACGATTCGGCTTCGGCTCGTGCCGTGGCTTCAGCCTGTGCTCTTGCTTCGGCCGCGGCCAGAGCGCTCGCTTGAGCGTCCCCGACGGCCCCGCACAAGGATTGCGAGCCCGTCGCCGCCGCCGCGTATGCGTTCGCGTATGCCGCAGACGCCGCCCCCAGCGCCGCTTGCGCTCGCGCCGCGGCCGCAGCGGCCGCCTGTGCGTGCGCGAACGCCTCGGACGACGAGGTCGCCACGGCAGCCGCGAACGTCTGGGAATAGGCTTCTCCCGTACCCGCAGCTGACGCGGTTGCCTCGGCGCTCGACGCTGCACTGGCCGTCGCCTCGGCGCACGCTGTCGCCGACGCTTGTGCCTCAGCGGCTGCCGCCGCGCACGCTCCTGCCTGAGCCTGCGCCTCGGCCACCGCAGCTGCAATCGCCGCCGCCTGGGCGGCCGCCGCCGCTTGCGCGGAGCCATAGGCCGTCGCCGCCGCGGTTGCGCTGGCCGTCGCCTCGCTGGCTGCGGTCGCGTACGCGCTTGCAGCAGCGCTCGCTGCGGCCTGGGCACGCGCACACGCACTCGCTGCAGCGGCCGCGCCGGCGGATGCTGCCGCCTGCGACTCGGCCACTGCGGATGCCATTGCTTGCGCGACGGCGCTTGCCTGGGCGCACGCTTGCGCGATGGCCTCGGAATACGATTGAGCCGAAGCCGTGGCGCGTGCAACGGCTTCGGCCATGGCCTCCGCATGGGCGAATGCCGCCGCGCACGCCTGCGCAACTGCCGTCGCCTCAGCCTCAGCCGAGCTCTTCGCGACCGCGATCGCGGACGCCGCAGCTCGCGCCGCGGCCTGAGCCTGCGCTGCTGCCACCGCGATCGCCCCCGCACGAGCCTCCGCTTCCGCGTGCGCTTGGGCGATGGCCGCTGCCGCCGCAAAGGCCTCCGCCTTCGCAGACGCCTGGGCCTGTGCGATGGCCTGTGCTGCAGCTTCCGCGCGGCTGTACGCGACGGCCGCTGCGTCCGCCTGGGCCTGCGCGCGCGCGTGCGCCGAGGCAGCCGCCTCCGCATGCGCGCTCGCGCTCGCCGAGGCCAGCGCTGCGGCCTGCGCCGCCGCCTTCGCCGCTGCGTCCGCCTGAGCAACTGCGGTCGCAATCGCCTCGACGACGCCCCGGACTTCGGCAACGACCACTCCACACGGAACCTGCTGGCTGAGCGTCTCCGAGACGAGCGCCGCGGCGCTCTGCGCCTCGGAGTAGGCGCTCGCGCTGGCGCCCGCATAGGCAGCGGCCTGCGCCGCCGCCCCACTCACGGCCATCGCACGGACCGCTGCCATCGCCGCGACTTCGGCACTGGCGTCCGCTTCAGCCTGCGCGCTCGCAAACGCGGCGGCGGCAGCCGTCACCTCGGCCTGGGCTCGGGCGAAGACCTCGGCCATCGCCTCGGCCACGGAGGAGGCGTAGCTCTCAACTCCGACCGCCACTGCCGCGCAAGCTTCGGCGCTCGCTCTGGCTTCCGCTGCCGCCACTGCAATCGCCTGCGCGATCGCGGCGGCATCCGCCGATGCATTCGCGCTCGCCACCGCGCACGCGCCCGCCGACGCATCAGCCCGTGACGCTGCGCTCGCGCAAGCAAGCGCAAAGGCATCGGCTGACGAGGACGCAGCCGCGGATGCCGTAGCACACGCGGTCGCACTGGCCGCGGCTCGGGCCTCGGCACCCGCGCAGGACTCCGCGAACGCCGCGGCACGCCCGACCGCCCAACTGGCCGCATCGGCAATCGCCGCGACGCTCGCCTCGGCGGTTGCCGCCGCCTCCGCGCACGCGACGGCGGAGCTCGACGCTTCCTGAGTTGCCACGTCTCGTGCGGATGCCACGGCCGCCGCGGCGTCCGCTGCCGCTTGGCTCGCGGACCAAGCCGCCGCGAGCCTTCCGCTTCCGTCGAATTGCCCCAAGAGCCCCTGCGCGGCCGCCGCGATCGCCGCTGCATCCGCGGCCGCCTGTGCTGCCGCCGCGGCGGATGCCTGCGCCCCGTCAACGATGTCGGACAAGATGATCGTTCTGCTCGGAGCCTGTGTGCCCGTTTGCGTGGACGCCGCGAGACTCGCGAGTACGAGAAGTCCGACCAGTAGAAGAACCTTCGTCGCTCTCACCACGACCTCCTCTTAGATCTGCCCCGGGCTTCCCGGGGAGCTTCTCCTTGACGGTCGACGGAGAGCCGCATCGAAGCGGCATAGCGAGCCACAGACAATGCACCCTTGCAGGCGGACCCAGCGAGGTTGCGCCGGATTCTCAGCAGAGGGCCATGGCCGATCTATTTCTTCGCCAACCCACCGCAGCCACCGATCACTATACAGCCGACCCCGCCAGAACGTGTCATGCCGGGCACCTCTGTGCGTTCATCGCCTGCGAACCCCTCCGGACTTCCCCCCGTGGGACGCTGCTGCTCGACGTCGAGGGGCACTCTCCCAGCAGCCCATCTGTGGCCTCACCGGCCAAACCACACGGCGGATTCGACCATCGCTTGCCCTCTTGTTCTCACCTATGTCTTCCGCTATCATCCTCTCATGACTCCCGTACCCCTTTCTGGAAAGACACAAGAGCCGTCGCTCACGCGCTGGGACCCCGACGGGGTGCGCCAAATGCGCCTTCTCCCCCGCATCGACCGGCCGCGAGAGAAGCTGGCCGCCCGCGGGCCCACCGCGCTGTCGGACGCCGAACTCCTCGCCGTTCTCCTCGGCAGCGGCACGCGCAAACTCGGGATCCTTGACCTCGCCAAGAGGGTTTTCGAGACATTCGGGGGCCGCCTGGCGACGGTCACGCCGCTCGCACTCCAGGAGATTCCGGGGCTCGGTCAGGCCAAGGCGTGCCAGATCGTCGCGGCGATGGAATTGGCGCGGCGCGAGCTGGCGCGTCCACGCGTCGTCATCGAGCACGCCGCCGACGCTCTGCCGTACCTCGAGTCGATCCGCGGGCAGAGACAGGAGCACTTCGTCTGCCTCTCACTCAGCGGCGCCAACGAGGTCCTCGCCTCACGCACTGTCACGGTCGGCTTGCTCGACCAGAACCAGGTCCACCCGCGCGAGGTGTTCGCGGACCCGCTCTCCGACCGCGCGGCGGCGATCCTCGTCGCGCACAACCACCCGTCGGGGACCCTCACGGCAAGCCCCGAGGACATCGCGCTCACGTCCCGCCTAGCCAGGGCCGGTGAGCTACTCGGCATCCGCGTCCTCGATCACCTCATCGTGACGAAGGACGGCTACCTGTCCCTCAAGGCGGCCGGACACTTGTAGCCGACCGATCTTTCTTCCCGTGGTCCTCCGCTAGCGACGCCCCGTGAGCAGCTCCGACTCCCGCAATTGGGTGGCGAGAACGAGAGCGACGACGAGAAGTCCGGTCAAGATGACCAGAGAGAGCGTCATCGAGCCCGACGACGACTTCAGCGCATCCATCCCGAGGATGAAGGCGATCCCCGAGACCTGCCCGACGAGAAGCAGGAGCCCGTTCGACGTGCCCTCCGGCGCCGGGTGCGTGATCTCGGCGCCGTACTGCAACCCGAGCGGCCCCGACGAGAGGAGGAACGCGCCAAGGACGAAGCTCGACGCGAGCAAGAGTCCGTAGCCTGTCGCGAACGTCACCCCAACCAGCCCCGGGATGGCTCCGGCGAGCGCCACGAGCATGAACGGCACACGGCGACGCAGCCGATCCGACAGCGCCGGGATCACGAGTGCACCGACGATTCCCCCGACGACCATCATTCCTCCGGCCAGGCCGGCCTGGTCGATCGAGAATCCTCGGGGCCGCACGATGTCCTCAATCCACGTCGTGACGGCGTTGAACAGGCCGAGGCCGATGAGGAAGAGGACGAGAAGGAGGAGGAAATTGCGGTTGCGCAGCATCGACTTGAGGCCGTCGAACACGAGCGACCGCTCCTCGGGACCCACAGGGGTTGCCGGCCTCTCCCGCACAAAGACGAAGAACAGAGTGGACGCCGCCGCGGCAGCTATCCCGTAGATGAGCAAAGCCTGAGGAAGACTCGATCCGAGAACGAGGACCGGCGTCACGGCCAGCCCGATGAAGATGCCGCCGTACATGGCCAGCGACCCGAGCCCGGCCGCCGTCGCGCGCTCCCGCAGCGGGAACCAACGCCCGGCGAGCTTGGCGATCGCATTGAGGATGAACGGCTGCCCGATGGCGATTCCTACTTGCGCCACGAGGACCCAGGCGTAGTCCGCGGCCAGGAGGCCGCGCAGGAGGCCGAAGGCGCCGGTTAGCACGACGCCGATGCCGACTCCGACGCGGATCCCGTACGTGTCGAGAACCCACGACGCCGGGATCGAGACGACGATGAACACAAGCATAAAGACGAGGGACAGGAGTCCGATCGCCAGGTCGGAGACGCCGTAGAACTCGGCCGCCACGCGGGTGACGGGCGCGAAGCTGATCCACAGGAGCTGGTTTGCCGCGACGGCCAGCATGAACGCGGCAAGAACGACGAAGCGATACCCAGACGCACGAACCGACGACTCGGTCATTGAATCCTCCCAGATCCGTAGTGCGGCCGCCGGCTGCGACAGCGGTTGCCGCACCCGGAGAGGCCGTCTCTTCCTTCCTCTTCTACAGGAGCTCCAACGCCGCGGACATGGACACGTCGATCGACCATCCCGGTTCTCCCGTCCTATGCGACACCGAGGCCTGCAGTCCGAGGCTGCCACGAGAGAGACTGAACACCAGGCCCAGGCTCGCCTGGTGCGTCGTCGTCGCCGGGACTCCGGACGGCTTGATCCGGGAGAGTGTGTACCCGGCCGTCACAGCTTGTCCTTCGCCGAGATCGACGACGTAGGATGCGGAGCCGACGAGCGAGTTCTCGTCAAGGAGGTCGAACGGCCCCGAGAAGCTCACGTGGAAGAGGAACTGGTCGCTCGGACTCGACGCGAACGCCGCGTCGGCGGAGCTCGCGAAGACGGCGCTCTGCGCCCCGCCGTACGGGTCGAGCAGCTCGTAGCCCGCTCCAACCTGCACAGCCCACCCGCAACGGCGTCCCCTGCCCGTCGAAAGCACGAGATCCTCAATCGTAAGAAGAGCGCGCGCGTCCAACTGGACGCCGGCGTCGAACTCGACGATCGCTTCGATGTCGGCCACGAGTTCACTCGGCGATGCGTACTCACCCGCCCGCGCGATCACGCTCGCGACGGCGAGAACGGCATCCTCGGACAAGCTGGCGGGAATCGCCCGGAGGGAGACGAGAGCCGTACCGATCTCGATCGCTTTGGCGAGCGGCGTGACATCGGTGAATCGCCCGAGGCCGAGCCCGGCGCGGGCGTCCAATCCCGGTTGTGGGAGTCCCGTCGACGCTGCCGCTTCCAGGCCACCGAAGAGGAAGAAGGCGCCCTCACTCCACGGATACACCCGATAGGTGAACGCTCCCTGGCCGAGCCAGGCTGTGGGGACGAAGCCCGACAACGCGAGTTCGGCCGCACCGACAAGCGTGCATCCTGAATTCGGCGAGTCGAAGAGCTGGTCGTAGGCCACGGCCAGGCGCCCGGAATTGACGTCGACGAACGGGGTCGCCGCATCGTCGTAGTAGCGGTACGCGAACGTCACCCGCGCGTCGACCATCGACGACTCCGGGGACCGGTAGCTGCACAAAGACTGCGCACTCGCAGCCGACGCAGCGAACGCAACGAGAAGCAGACCCACGCCCATCCTTCTCACCTTGCCACCTCCCGCGGCACGCCAAGTCTATGCCCGGATGCACTGTGGAGCCAACCGGCCGCCGCCCACCCCCTCCCACCGCGGGCCGCAGGCACGGCAGGGCCCACGGCCGCCCGGAGCCTGGACGGCGCCAAGGTCACTGCGCCCCATGTTGGCGGACCGATGTCCCTTGTCACGCCGGTGGGACCAACTATACTCCCACCCTATCATTGCCCAGAGCGCCCACAGCGCCGCGGGACTCACACAAGGTCGGGAGGAGGCGTCTCATGAGCGTAGCTCGTTGTGAGCTTGTCGATGCGGGCCTCCGAAGCCCGTCGACTCGATAGGCGCACCCCGGCCGTTCGTCTTCCCGCAGGACCGATTCATTCGGTGAGTTGGTGTCCGTTCGGACGCACCGGTTCCCACGAGGCGCAGTGACGTCTCTCGGCCAGCGTCCGGCATCCCTCGAACCTTGCGAGGGGGTTCGACGACTCATCTGTGGAAGAGCCCGCAAGGGGCTCACCGAGAAGGGCGGGCAGTGGGAACGGCGACCCACAGTAAGGAAGAACCAGCGCGGGCCGTCAGCCCGCACGAGAAGGTTGACCAGGGAGGTCGAGATGCACGAGACGCACTTCTTTTTTGAGATGGCGCAAGCGATTGCCACGGAGCGCATCGCGGACGCAGAGAAGGAGCGGGCCACTCACCGCGCCCACCTGCGGAACCGCGCCGAGATACGTCTGCAGCGGGCCGTAGCTCTCTGCCGGCGCGATGGGCTCGATCGAGGGACGGTGGCACGAGAACTCGCCACGCTCTTGAGCGATCGCTCGGAGAACTAGACCGCATGGGAGGGGAGGGACCGCCGGTCCCTCCCCTCCGATCCGAGGTTGGGGGGCGGCTGGCCGCCCCTTTTCCTCGCCGGGGCAGCTTGCGCCTCCCATTCTTTTCGTCCGGGCGGCCGGGGCCCACCCCTCTTCCTCGCCGTGGGCAGCTAGGGCCGCTTTCTCTTTTCCTAACGAGCAAGTAGAATCACCCCCGTTCCGGTGAGAGGGATTCTCGTCGAGCGACGAGAGTGGCGTTCCTGCAAGGAGATCCGCATGAGGGTGTTGGTCACGGGGCTGTTCGAGCCCGCTGCCGTCCTCGCCATTCGGCGGCTCGGCGAGCTCGGCCATACGGTCGTCGCCGCCGAGGGGCATCACCTGGCCTACGCCGCCTACTCAAAGCACGTCAGCCGGCGCATCTGGGTTCCCAACATGCGGCACCATCCGGACGCGTACGCTCAGGCGATCCTTCGCGAAATCGAGACGGGTCTCTACGACGCCTACTTCCCGAACTACGAAGAGATCATCCTCATGAGCCACTTCCGCGACCGCGTCCTTGCGGCAACGAAGACGGCGATGGCCGACACGCAGACTCTTCTCACACTGCACGACAAGACGCGCCTCGATCGGCTCGCACACGAACTCGGCATCGACACGCCGTCGACGTTCGCCCCGACCAGCATGGACGAGGCACGAGAGCACATCGCGAAGGTGAAACTCCCCGTCGTGATCAAGATGCGTCACACCTCGGGCGCCGCGGGATTCCGCAAGGCCACGACGCGCAAGGAGCTGGAGACGCAGTACGCCAACGTCGTGCGCGCGAACCGGCTCCCGGACTCGGACCTCCCTCTAGTCCAGCAGATGATTGACGGGCCGACAACCTGCACGCTCCACCTTTGCCGTGCCGGCGAAGTCGTCGGCGAAGTGATGTACCAGGGAGTCCGCACGATGCCACGCACCGGCGGGACCACCGTGTGCCGCGAGAGCCGGCCGGACGCGGCGTGCAAGGAGGCCGCGGCGCGCATCGTTCGCCATCTTGGGTTCGAAGGGTTCTGCGGCTTTGACTTCGTCATGCAGACGGGGACCGGACGCGCGTTCCTCGTGGACGGCAACTGCCGGATCACGCCCGGCGTCGCCATGGCCTACCACGGCGGCTGCGACATGGTCGAGGCGTGGATCCGCATGGTCAATGAAGAAGAGGTGTCGCCTCTTCCGCCGACACGAACCGGCGTGCGCACGAAGATGGGGTTCGGCGACTTCGTTTGGCTGCTCGAGAGCTACGCCGGAAGCTTCAAGGATTGGCGCGGCGAGCGCGCTCTGCGCAGGACCTGGTGGGCCGACCGCAAGGTGCCCGACGACATCGCCAGCCGGTCCGACCCTCTGCCCATCGTGATGCTGTGGGTCTACATCCTGGCAAACCTGTGGAAGCTCGTCTTCACGAGCTTCGACTCAGCGCAGCTGTTCCTCTTCCACAACCAGTACGTGGAGCGCCCCCCGCAGCGAGGCAAGGCCTAGGGTCCCGGATCGGCCAGCACGCGAACGCCGCGCGCTTCCAGCGCGGCAATCGACGTCGCAAACGCGCTGTCGATCCGCAGGCCGCGCAGGTTGACTTCGTCCCCTTCCCCGAGTCCGGGGTTCTGCACGAGCGGCGCAAGGTCGCCAATGCGTGTGCCGGAGAGCCCGAGGATTTCTAGCTTCGTCATACCCGACACCACGCCGGCGTCGGCGATGGGGTTCATGTCGAGCCACAGCCTCTCCAACGCCGTCATGTTCTCGAGCGGACCGATATCGGAAACCTGATTGTCCCACAGGCTGAGCCGCCGCAGATGCACGAGCCCGACGAGCGGGGAGACATCACGGATCCGGTTCTCGCTCAGCCCGAGGAACTGGAGCGAGACAAGCCCCCGCAGGGGCTCGAGGTCCTCGATCTCGTTCTCGCCAAGACTGAGCTTCTTCAGGCTCGTGAGCGGAGGGAGAAACGCGAGGTCGCGCAGCCCCGTTCCAGGGAGCCCCAGCCACTCGAGCCGCGTCAGCCTCGAGAGCGGCCTCGGATCCTCGATCGGGCAAGCGCTCAGGCCGAGCTCAACGAGAGCCGTGAGCTCTCCGAGCGGCACAATGTCCCGAATGCGGCTGCCCCACAGGCCGAGGAAGCGCAATTCGCGCAGGTTCCTCAGGGCTTCCACGCTGTCGACGCTGTTGAAATCGAGATCGAGCCTCTGCAGCCTGATAAGCCGTCCGAGCGGAGTCACGTCCTCCACGCGGTTGCTACGCAGGATGAGGGTCTCGAGACTAACGAGCCCCGCCAACGGGGAAAGGTCCGCGATGTAGTTCTCGCCGAGATCGAGGGCCGTGAGTCCTGTGCAAGCATCGAGGCCATCGAGGCGGCTGATCTCGCTTCCGACGGCACGCAGCTCCGTGAGGTCGGCCAGGCGCTTGCGAGTCAAGGCGTCGGTAGGAGCGCCAAGCGCCGCGCGCACCGCCGCTTCGAGGTGCGAATCGAAGAAGCGGACGCCGGACTCACTCGAACCGGGTCCCATCACGACGAAGAGGGCGAGGCCGGCGACCGCGACCAGCACGCGTCCCAGAGTCCGAGAGATGACGCTCATGGCAGGTCAGTGTACGACGCACAACGAGGCAATCCACCCAACGAAGAAGGAGGGAGGAAAGCGGCTCTCGTTTCGCTTTCCTCCCTCCCGGAGTCAAGGAGGCGTCGTTGTTTCGGAGGTTTCGCGTCCAGTCTAGCGTCGCGCGCCCCGCGGCCAAGGAGCTACGTCCGCCGCGCTCGGGACGCTGGGCACCTCGCAAGGGGACTCGCGCCTACGGGGTCGTCCACCCCCAGTGAAACTGGAACGACAAACCGCAGCAGCTCTTCGTGGAGTCGATGTCGAGCACCAGATACGGCTCACCACACGCCGTCGGGCAGCGGCCGGCTCCCCCGTTTGGGCACGTTGAGCAGAGGCAGCAGGACCAACACGTCACGCACGGAGTGCAGTAGGAGACGAGGCGAACGTCGGCCGACACGACGCCGGCCGTAGTGGATACGAGGATGCGGTAAAAGCCTGGCCCCACGTCGCGCCCCGCGCCGTCGGTCAAATCCCACACGAAGTCCTGTCCCCACCCGACGACGACGTCAAACGCCGTGCTGCGGACGAGTGCCCCGTCCACCGTCTCGACAGACCAACCGAGGAGGAACGGCGTCTCGGTCGTCGAGTGCACCGTGAAGTAGTCGATCGGGAACACGGTAGAGAACGAGATCAATTCGTTGCTGCGAAACGTCACATAGCACGAGGGTCCCAGCCCCTGGGCACAACCGCAATCCGCGGACGCCGAGAGCGCCCACCCGACGACGACCAGTGCCAACAGCCACCCCATACGCCGCATATCTGCACCTCCACAGTTCTCGAAGCCAATCCAACACAACCGCGGCCGCGAGACCGCGCCGAAGGACTTACCCCCCACGAGCGCCGCGGTTTCGAGGCGCGCGTCAGTTCTCCCGCGAAGTCCCTTCGTCGTAGACCGTCTCGATCTTCCTCTTGTGCTCGCGTTCTTCGTTCGCCATGGAGTGGAAGAGCGGGGCCGATTCGCCGCCGAGTTCGGCCAACCGCTCGTAGAGACGAGCCGAGGTTTCCTCTCGCTTCATCGCCACGACGAGCGCTTCCTGCAGGGCTATTCCGGCGCGCGCCTTGATCTCGACGAGTCCTTCGGCGATCGCGAGGTCCGCCACCTGGTGCGGCCGCGCGACGAGATCTTTCGGCGTGATGTGAGCAAGCAGTTGCCAGTGCCCGTGTTCGCGAGCGCCAAGCTCGCCGAACAGAACGCGCACAGCGGGGTCTACAGTTCTCTGCGCCCAGTCCTTGTAGAACGCCTCCGCCTCCTGCTCCCTCGCCGCGGCGAAGCTGAGGACCTTCTGCAAGGGATCCTTCATCACCCTGTCCCCTCCGCCCCCTCGTTGCCCTTGGCCACCGGCAGGTGTCCGGCGCCAACTCCAAGGGAGGCGTCGCACGGTACCGGAAAAGCGAGGCACGTTCCACTGCGCGCCGCTAGGGCAACCCGCTAGGTGATGCAGCTACGAGCTCGATGCGCTGGCGCTCCGTGGTGCCAGGCGTGACGCGAACGATGATTTCGTAAGTTCCTGCAGCCAGGCCTGTCGTGTCGATTTCGTACGTCACCACTCCCGTCTCCGGGTTTGCCTCGCAGTAGAGGTAGCGCACCAGCTCGCCCGCCCCATCTCCACCGACGCGCACGAACCCGACAAGCGCCGCGCCCTCGAGAGCCGGCTGCCCAGTTGCGGAGTCCACGAGCACGAACTCGTGGCGGATCGTTGCTCCAAGAGTGTAGACCTGCTGAGAAGGGATGAGCCTACCGCCCCCGCCCTCCGATCCGCCTCCACCGGCACCCTCCGGCTCGACGTCCGGTAGAGACGCCGTCACGATCGGCTGTTGCTGAAGCCAGAGCGCATGCACTTCGATCGCATCCCCCGGCGCCACAAGCTCGGGAATCGGACCGGATCGCGGAATACGCAGGCTCAGGGACCGGCCGGGGTCGAACGCAACGACCTCGACGCGGAGTTGTTCCAACGTGAAGCGTTGCGTAGCCAGGAAGTCGTTCGGAATGACGACGATGCTCGCGTACGTCGGACTGAGGTGAAGCTGCCACGAGTGGATGCCGTCGGCGAACCGCGACGCATGGACCGTAACAACCCACATGAGCACGGCACTGCCGGTCTGCGGCGCCGGGCCGTCCAAGGCGACGTGGAGGGATAGCGTCGCATCGTCGGCCCAAAGAACATCGAGAGCGCCACCTGGGAAAGACGTCGTCTCAGCCGCCGCAGCGAGCGACACGAGAACGCACATCGCCGCGAGCCACGCGATGCGGCTCATCTACGCATTCCCCCTCTCCGATGGACGAGGTGGATGCCCCCGAAGGTACACCCACCTCGTCCGCGAAGGCTCCCGTCTCGCCCTACTCCGTCAGGACGATGGTGTAGCTGACGCTCTGGCCGTCGTCCGTGCCGAGATACACGACGTAGCTCCCAGGAACTAGCCCCGTCGTGTCCAGCGTGAACACGTATCCGCCAGCTGCCGCGTCGTACAACATCACACCGAAACTCACGACCTCGCACGTACCGTCCTCCAACGTGCACACCACGGTGTACGTGACCAGCGCATCCACGACCGGCTCGCCGGTGACTGGATCGGTCAGCGCGAGGAACAGCGGAACCGTAGAACCCACAACGTAGCCGTCGAGAGCTCCGCCTGCACCGCCGCCCGCACCGCCCGGGAGCAGGCCGAGGACGGGCCCCGCCTCCACCTCCGGCGAGTCTCCGATCCCACCTAGTACGAAGTACGCATACTCAATCGCCTGGTGAGGCGTTAGCCCCAGGGCGCTCATGTAACCGAGTACTACGTCGCTTGGCACGGGCAGATAGGGATCTACGTCCACAAGCCCGATCGTATCCGGACCGTCCTCACCCCAATAGTTGAACGTCGCATCCAGCCAACCCGCACCGCCGTTCGTCACCACGGCGTAGATGTCGTTCCAGTTGATGTGGATCATCGACGCGTCGACTCCGGCTCCCACCGTGATCGACCCGGTCAACTTGAAGCCCTCATACATCCGGCCGATACGGACGTTCGCAGCATTGATCTGGACAGAGCCGCCGATCGTCGTTGCCGCCGCCCCCGAGTCGCTGACGAGAGTCGTCGAGCCGGCGGAGAAGGTGACCGATCCAGGATACGTTCCGGCCGCCACATGCACGGTGCCGCCAAATCCTTCGATCGTCTCCACGCCCTTCTGCACGGACGCGAAGGGAAGGAAACCGAAACCGAAGCCCGAGTCGCTGCCGCCTGGACCAACCCAGACGTCGGCCAGGTAGACGCCGTGGATGCCCCACATCGCCTCGCCCGTGACCTCGTTGTTCTCGCCAGACCCCGCGTAGTTTCCCCATCCTCCGGTTCCAAGCTGGAAGGCAATGAGCCACTCGGCGGCAGCCTCTATGACGCTGAGGTACTCACTTCGATCGACTGCGCTCAACGCCAGAATCGCGTACGCTGTCTCCTGGACTTGTTCATTGGTATCGCTAGGGATCACGTAGTTGGCGTTCCAGGCGAATCCGCCAGCGCCTGTCCCCGTCGTAATCTGGTACCCTGCGAGGATGTCGGCCAAGTCATGTAGGCTTGAAGCCGCCGCCAGATCCCCCGTGGTCGGGTCGAAGTCTGCGCCAGCGACGGCAAGCCCGTAGACCGCGCCAGCCAGGCCGATGACATCATAGTAACCGGCCTTGGAGGCGGAGCTGTTGTGCTCGTTCAGCTCGGCCTTGATGCCTGCGACCCACGCGGCAGGGTCAGCGCCGCACGCAACTGCAGCCACGGCACCCATGCCGAGGTCCCACTCTGCCATGTTGTTGCCTGCTCGGGCCGTTCGGATCGACTGGACGTACGAGGCCGTGGTGTACAGGGTCCCCGCCCCATTCCTGTTGTACGTCCCGGCCGCCAGCGGGCCGTAGAACTTCGCCGTCAGGAAGTCACGATAGGTTGTACCCCCGAAGACGGAGTCGAGGGCAGTCGCCAAGTACCCATCAGAAGGAGAGAAGTTGTTCGTCTTCTTGAGGAGCAACCCGCCGGTGTCCGCCAGAGCTGCCCTGAACGCGGGATCGGTGTCATTCCACTCCGCTCTGGCGAGTCCCATCGCGATGGGCCCGATCGTGTTCACCGGACTAGTGCTCCCCGGGTTCCCGTCGTTGAGCGGCCAGTCCCACCCGCCATCGTTGTTCTGAAGAAACTCCAACCGCACACCACCCAGATACAGCGCATTGTCATCACTCGCCACGATTCCGAGGACTCCGGCTCCAACCAGGATAAGTCCCACCAACAGACAGCTCCGCCACTTCATAGCGCCGCCTCCCTGCCTCCGTTGAAACGGGCTCGGACAAGACGTCCTGCAGGAGGGAGCGAGATCAAAAGAATCCAATCCGCTGCGTCCCAAAGAGACAGCCGAGCCACCACAGCCTCCTACCTTCCCGGCTCCGGCAGCTCGGCCGACCGCGTAAAGGTCCCGTAGCTTTGCGTCCCAGCCTTGCGACTGGTTTGCCCTTTTGCAGAGCCCACCCTATTCGCTGAGCCTAGTATAAGCACCTTCCCTGTGTTGCCAAGAGGAAGCTTTCCCTGTTTCCGATCCACTCAGTTACCGGACAGAACACTATGCAAGGAAGATGGAAGGCTCCGCTCCCCTAACAGCGGGAAAGACATCATCCCCTGAGCGTTTGCCACGCTTGGATGCCACCGGGACCTGTTGGCGGAGATCGGGCGACGTCTGTAGACTGACGCTATCGTAGCTTGACAACCACAATGAAGATCTGGACTCAACAAGAGGATGAGGGTCGGCTGGACGCCGTAGCGCCGCAGGCGCTCGGGCGTCTGGTACCTGGTCGTCGAAGACTGCGGCCGCCCTCCCGCGAGTGCGTGCTCGACGCGGGCGAGCTTCTCTACCGCGGCATTTTCGACGAGGCCCCCATCGGACTCTACATCACCACAGCGGACGGAACGATCGTCAATGCCAACGCGGAGCTGGCACGGATGCTTGGATACCCCAGCAAGCAGATGCTTCTCGGGACGAGCGTAGCGGAGATCTACGCTGACCGTCTCGATCGGGAGCGCACGATCGACGCTCTCGGGCAACTCGGCACCGCGCACCGGTCAGAAGTGGAACTCCGCACACGCTCCGGCGCGATCATCCTGGCTCTCGACACGTGCTGTGTGGTTCGGGACGAGAGAGGCACGCCCATCTACTACCAAGGCTGCATGCAGGATGTCACCGAGGCCAAAAGGCTCGAGGACCAGCTTCGCCACATGGCTCGCCACGACCCGCTGACCGGCGTCTATAACCGCCACGCGTTGGCCGAGATTCTCGTGGCGGAAGCGGCGCGTTCGCGGCGTTACGGCCATCCGATCGGGATGCTGATGGTCGACGTGGATCGGTTCAAGGAGTTCAACGACCAGTTCGGTCACGCGGCCGGAGACGAGATCCTGAAAGGCATCGCCGGGCTGATCATGCGATGTGTTCGAGACTCCGACATTGTCGTGCGCTACGGCGGCGACGAATTCCTCGTCCTCCTCGTCGAGACCGACGGACAAGCAGTCCGGGTGAAGGAACGGATCGAATGCGCAATGGCATTGGAGTTCGGTGACTCACGGTATGGCATTCCCGTCACGGTCGCGATCGGCGCCGTGCACTGGTCTCCCGAGACGAGGGAATCGGTCAGCACCTTGCTCAGCCGAGCCGACAAGGCCATGTACGCCGAAAAGGCTGGAAAACAGTCGGGTTGAGAAGCTCAGCAATCATCCGCCGCGTACTGACCTCGATACGCGGGCGGCAGCAGGGCTGCCAGCTTGTACATGATCTTGTCTGTCAGATCCTGTCTGCCCGCTTGCGTTACACGGCCTTCCACCGAGAGATGAAACGGTTCTCCCACCATGATGTGGAACGGCGTTCGCCGAAGGCGCTTCGCGTTGCGCTTCAATGCTTCTCCCCCGTAGAAGGCGAGCGGCAGAATCGGAGCCCCGCTCCGTAGGGCGAGCGCCACGACCCCGGGGTGCCCGCGCTGAAGACACCCGTGGCGACTCCTCGTACCCTCGGGGGCGACGACGAGGATGCCTCCGTCGCGAAGAACGTCGAGGCACCCCCGGAGCGCCGCGAGGTCGGGCTCACCCCGCTTGACGGGGATGGCGCCCCACAAATCGAAGAGCCATCTCAGAAGCGGGTTCTCCCACGACTCCACCTTGGCCAACCCCACGACAGGACGCGGCCGGAGACGCGAGTGTAGGACCGGGATTTCAAGGAAGCTCACGTGGTTTGTGACGAGGATTAGCGGACCGGCCGCAGGGACCTTCGACATCTGGGCGTCGTCAACGCGGCAGAGAAGCCACACGAGTGCGCTCTCCGCTGCATTGACGAGGTGGCTCGCGAACCTCACGAGTTGCCGTCCTCGGCAGCCACGATGATCTCGATCTGTTTCGCCAGAAGTTCCACGTCGAGGCGCTTGCCTGCCGTGCACAGAGTCTCTCCGTCCGAATGCGCCGGAAGTGTCCCCTCTTCGGCGGTGATCGTCACCCGGCTCGCCCGCTCTGTGGTAATCGCTGGGTGCGACCCCTGCGTGCCTTTCATGAATCGAGGCATCAGTCGAAGAACAGCTCGACGGCTGATCTGCGCCGCGATGCACAGGTCGAGCAGGCCGTCGTCCGGCTGCCCGTTGGGCGCCATGAGGAATCCGCCTCCCATACGGCGGCCGTTCATGATCGATACCATGAGCGCGCGTTGCGTGATCGCACGTCCGTCCAACTCGATACGGACGAGGGGGGCCTCGAAGTAGAGGAAGATCGTCTTCAGCGCACCGACAAGGTAGGCCATGAAGCCGTGCAGGTGTCTCAACTTCTGCGCCTCAAAACCAACAACGGTGTCGAACCCGATCCCTACGCCGTTCCCGAAGTATCGGCCCTGAGGAAAGTCGCCGCCCACGGCACGGCCGACGTCGATCGTCCGTGTGCGGCCCGAAGCCAGAGTCCGAATCGCGGCGTCCAGCTCGCGTGGAACCCCGACTCCGAAGGCGAAGTCGTTGCCTCTCCCCACGGAGAGCACACCCATCACGGCGCAGTGTCCGCGGGCGGCCTTCGCCTGCATCAGCCCATTGAGGACTTCGTTGGCCGTCCCGTCGCCCCCGACCGTCACGACCACGTCGAACCCGTCGACCGAGGCCTGTTGCGCTAGATCGGCGGCATGCCATGGGCGCTCCGTGCGGACGAGCACGTGATCGAGTCCGGCGGCCCGCAGGGATTCCTCGACTCGAGGGATCGCGTGTTCGCCCGCCCCGCGACCTGACACCGGATTCACAATGACGTAGAACCTTTTCATCGATCCCATCCTCTTGCCAATAGCACAGCTTCCCGGACCGCGGCTGTCTACCCCGCGCGCTCTGCCGCTCCCACGAGGCACTCCGCCGCCGGCCCCGCGATTCTACGCCAAGGAAGCGAGAATCGCCCCGCACGTCCTGTCCGGCCCGTCCAGGACGCTACACATCCAATCGGAACCCGTCCTCCGCGAACAAGCTCAGGCAGGCGGACGCCGCATCTACGTCGTAGGCCGTTCCTCTGCCCCGCGCGATCTCGGCAAGCGCTTCCTCGATCCCGAGCGCCGCACGATACGGACGGTGAGAAGCCATCGCCTCGACGCTGTCGGCCACGGCGAGGATCCGCGCCTCGAGAAGGATCTCTTCCCCCCGCAAGCCGCTCGGATAGCCAGAGCCATCCATCCGCTCGTGATGCTGAAGCACAATCGTCGCAACAGGCCAAGGGAACTCGATCTCGCGCAATATGGCGTACCCGGTCTCGGAGTGCGATCTGACGAGGGCGAACTCGATCGTCGACAACCCGGTCGGCTTGCTCAGGATCTCGGCCGGAACGGAGACTTTGCCTACGTCGTGGAGCAGCCCGGCAACGCGCAGACCCTCGAGGCGGTCTGCGGGCAGACCCATTCTCCTGGCAATCGCCATGGCCACCCTGGTGACGCGCTCCTGGTGTCCGGCCGTGTACGGGTCCCTCATCTCCGTGGTTATCGCAAGCGCATGAATGGTCCCCGAGAGAGCACGCTCGACTCGGTGGGCCGCTTCGACCCGTTCGGTGATGTCGACGAGGATGCCGCGGACGCCAATGGTCCGACCGTCGCGGATGATCGCGCGAGATGACACGAGAGCAGGGAACGTCGTCCCATCGCTCCGAAGCGCCGTGTACTCGCCGGCCGGCACCTCGCCCACTTCGGCCGCACGCCGGAACGTCAGCGCGGCCGTCTCCCGCTCCGCCTCCACGACCATCTCCACAACGGCTCTCTTTCCGATCACCTGGTCCTCGGAGTACCCGAACCAATCGAGTCCGATCTTGTTGGCGTACGTCACCAGACCGCCAAGATCCGCTTCGAAGACGCATGTGGGAAGCGCATTCGCAAGCTCTCGGTACTTGCGCTCGCTCTCGGCCAGCGCCGCTTCGGACTCTCTCCGCGCCGTGACGTCCTCGATCATGCTGAGGAAGTACTGGACCTTTCCTTCGGCGTTCCGCATGGCCGCCGCGGTCAGGGCACCCCAGACGACGCGGCCGTCCTTTCGGACGTAGCGCTTCTCCGTGCGATACGACGGGATCTCCCCTCGGGCAACCCGCTTGACGGATTCGACGTCGCCACCCACGTGGTCGGGATGCGTGATGTCGACGAACGTCTTCGCCAGGAGTTCTCCCTCCGTGTAGCCCAACATCCGGCAGAATGCGTCGTTGGCACCTGTGAATCGGAAGTCGAGCCCCACGGTGACCATGCCTATCGAGCTCTCTTCGAAGATCCGGCGGAAGCGCTCCTCGCTCTCGCGCACCGCAGCCTCGGCCATCCTGCGGTCGGAGACGTCATCGACGAAGTTGAGCGTGGCAGGGCGACCCTGCCATTCGATACGGACCGCGTTGATCTCCACCCACCGGGCGGAGCCGTCAGCGTGAAGCACCCGGAATGCGTACCCGGTCTCTACATCCTCTCCAGCCAGGCGGCGCCTGTGGCGTTCGACAACCATCGCTCGATCTTCAGGATGGACGAACTCGTGGAACGGCCGAGACGACACGTCTTCCGGACTTCTCCCAAGAAGCTCCGCCGTCGCCTTGTTCGAGAACTTGAGGAACCCATCCTGAGCAACGAAGATGGCTTCGCTCGCGTTTTCCACCAGGAGTCGGTACTTCTCCTCGCTAGCGCGCAGCGCCTCGCGGGTCTCTTTCCGCGCCGTGATGTCGCGATGCGTGCCGACTAGCCTCAGCGCCTTTCCAGTCGCGTCGCGTGCTACGACCTTCCCGCGACTGAGAATCCAGCGCCAGGTTCCCGACTTCGTCCGCAGGCGAAACTCCATTTCGTACTCGTCTATCTTCCCGTCCAGGCACTCGTTGAGCGACTCCAGGGCCCGCGTTCGGTCCTCGGGATGTAGGAGGGATTCCCACGTCTCCTGGCTTGGCGTCAGCTCGTTCGGCTCGTACCCGAGCATCGTCGCGTAGCGAGGACTGTAGTGCGTGATGCTGGTCTCGAAGTCGACGTCGTAGAGCCCGTCGCTCGTCGCGTCGAGCGCGAGCGCCAAGCGTTCTTCGCTTTCCCGCACTGCGGCTGAGGCAGTCTCCTGCAGCGTCACGTCGCGCGCGATCGCGATGTAGTGGGCGAGCGGGCCTCGCTCGTTGCCCTTCGTCGCGATGGCCAGGTCAAACCAGCGACGACCGCCGGCAAGACCAAGCGAGTACGTCATACCGCGGTGGCTTCCGTGCTGCGCGGCATCGCGCAGCGCAGCGAGGATACTGCGAGCCGGATCGCGGGGAAGCACCTCCGCAATGGTTCTCCCAAGGAACGAGGCCGGCGATGCGTAGAGTTGCTCTGGATTCGGCGCATGGTATTCGTAGATCCGCCCCTCGGCGTCTACTTCGAACACGAGATCCGGAAACGCTGCGAGTGTCGCGCGAAGCTCCGCGTGCGCCTCCTGGAGAGCCTCCTCGGCCGCCTTGCGATCCGTGATGTCGCGCGACGTGCCCCACCCGCACACGAGACGTCCGCGCTTCACGACCCCTGCAATGCTGTTGAGCGTCCACATCGTCTTGCCTTCACGGTTCTGCGTCGGGACTTCGACGTCGACGAACCGGTATCCCGTGCGGATCGATGCCGCCACGAAGCGGATCTTATCCTCGTCGGTCCCCGCAAGAAGGCGCGCGAGGGGGATCCCGATCAGTTCGTCAGGGCTCTCGAAACCGTGCAGCTGTGCGAACGCACGATTGCAGAACCCCAGGCGTGCTCGTGCCACAATGGCCTCCGCCTGTTCGCGCTCGGGAAGCTTGGTCGACACGGACGGCACAACGTCGTATCGCCAGACTCCATCCGTCGTTAGGTCGAGGAACTGCTCGTACGCAACGGCCTCCGCACCTTCAGGGGCACGCGACGCAGGCTTCCGAGCTGGCGGAGCGGTCGCCTTCGCCCCGCGCGGACCCGCCGGCCGCTCCGCGTTGTTCCCCGTCGTGCCGGGCTTCGTGGTCCGCGGCATCGTCGAACACCTCCCAGGCTCTGTCTGGACAGTGTCCCCTCCCTGCGTACGCTCGGTGAGACCGGATGGCCGAGTGGGCTAGCTGAACTGCGACGTACAATGCGGGCAGCGCGTCGCGGCGATCGCGATCGCCGACTTGCAGTAGGGACAGACCTTGGTCGTCGGGGCCGCGCCCGCCTTCGGTCTCTGCGATCGCTGATATGCCTTGACGACGAAGAAGACGGCCAACGCGACGACGACGAAGTTGATCAGCGTGTTGATGAACGCCCCGTAGTAGATCGCGGCCGCTCCCGCCTGGCGTGCCGCCGACGCCGATTCGTACGTCGTCCCGGACAGATTGATGTACAGGTTGGCGAAGTCGACGTTCCCGATGAGTTTCCCGATGAGCGGCATGACGAGGTCGTTGACGAAAGAGCCGACCACAATGCCAAACGCTGCACCCATGACGAATGCAACGGCCAACTGGACGAGATTCCCTTTGGTGATGAAGTCGCGAAAGTCCTTCCACATCGCGCACCTCCTCTGTTGCCCCACACACCCAGTCTACGACGGTCGGACTACGACGTGAAGTGCAGCCTTTGCTGGCGCGTCTGCCCGTCAATGAAGCACACTACTTCCTTGCGCCGTGCCCTCATGCATCTCGGGCCACGCCGCTCTCAAGGAGGGATGGGAATGGACGAGTTGGTGAAGCGGGCACGCAGAAGTTCGGCCTCAACGAGGAAACGGCCAAGCAGGTCGTCACGACCGTAGCCGACTTCCTCAAAGCGAAGCTGCCCGCCCCGGTAGCCGGACAGATCGACCGTCTCCTCGCAGGTGGAACGGCGGACCTTGGGAGTCTCGCCAAGGGCCTTGGCGGCCTGTTGGGCGGGAAGAAGTAGGCATCCCGTTTCGCCAGCAGCTGTCCCGCGAGTGCCTGCACGGCGGGGCGCCCCGGGACGCGGAATCGAAGAGCCCTTCGACCTTGCGGCCGAAGGGTTCCTGCGTACTACCTGGCTCCGCGTGGTGGGCTACTTACAAACTCTCCGCACGGCCTCATCCTCCCCAGCGACCTGGTCGGTGCATGCGGCAACTGGAGGGGCTTGGTTGGGGCACATCCCGGGCGCTCGCCGCCCTGGCTCCCGGAGCTTTGGCCTGCGTCGCCGGAGGTGGGTTAAACTGGCTTCGGGATTGGACCGTTCACCGGGACGGGTCAGCCAGTCAAGAAGGACGCGGGGAAGCGATCCGGAAAGGGGAGACAGTATGGTCTTTGCGAAGCTCTGGCTGGTCGGGTTGCTCGTCGCGGTGCTGTTCGTTGCAGCCATACCGCCGACAACGACCCCCATTATCGTGAACAACGAACTACCTGGACAAGACCCAGCAAGTGTCATCGCGCCGGCACAACCTTGCCCGGACGTGACCACCGCTCAGGTGGCCGCGGCGGAAGGGAGAATGGTCGAACTGCTCGAACGGAATAGGCTAGAGCTGCAAACGGAAATCGCGCAGACTGTCGCTGCCACGGCGGAAGCCGATCAGCGCATGACGCAGCTGGGGGAACGGCTAAGGCTCGCCGAGAACGCGGCGGCCGAGCGCAAGGCGGAACTGCGAGGCATTCGTGGGGCCATGATTGCCCCGCTTGTCATGACGTGGGTCATTGTCGCGGCCGCAGCCGGCGTCGTGGTAGTCGGCGGCTGCTGGGCCATACGCGCACGACGCACAAGGAAGCAAGGTCGCAACGCAACACGGACGGGCACGAAGGAGTAGAACGACCGTCGCCTGTAGAGGGTTCCGACCGCTTTCGAACAGCGTAGTGACCTAACAGAAGGCTATTGCAGCTACTGGCTCCCCGGGTAGGACTCGAACCTACAACCGTTCGGTTAACAGCCGAGCGCTCTACCATTGAGCTACCGAGGAATGTGCCACGATTCTACTTCCACGGGGAAACCTCGTCAACTGACATCAAGCTAGGTTCTCGAGGAGGTTGCGCAGGATCTCTGCCCCCTTCTCGAGCGCTGAGACCGGGATGTATTCCTCGGTCGTGTGCGCCTTCTCGCCTCCCAGGCCGAGAACGACGGCCTCCAGGCCGCGGTTGGCGAGAACCAGGGCATCCGTTCCGCCCGTGATCGACTTGGCGACGGGAACGAGGCCCGCAGCGCGAACGGCTTCCATGGCGCACTGCACGACGGCGCAATCGTGATCGATGCTCCGCGCTTCGTATTCGATCGTCTCCTCGAGCTCCACCCTGGCGCCGGCCTCCCTCGCGGCCTGCTCGAACGCGTCCCGCATCGCGTGAGCTTGGGCAAGAGCCTTCTCGTGCGTCAGGCTACGACACTCGGCCTTGATCTTCACGGTTTCGGGCACGCCGTTGCGGATCAGGCCGCCCTCGATGATGCCGACGTTGGCCGTCGTCTCGTGGTCGATACGGCCTTCGGGCATGCGCGCAATGGCCGACGCGGCGACGCGAATAGCGGAGATGCCCTTTTCCGGTTCGAGTCCGGCGTGCGCGCCTCGCCCCCGCACGGTGATGTCGAGATTGATGTGCGTCGGCCCCCCGGTGATGACCTCCTCGAGCTTCTCGCCATCGACGATGAACGCGCGCTTCGCGCGGAGCTTTGCGAGGTCGAGGTGCCGCGCGCCGAGAAGGCCGACTTCCTCGCCCACGGTGATCACGATCTCCACGGGAGGCCGACGCCGCGCCGTTTGGATCGCGTAGACGATCTCGGCGATACCCGCCTTGTCGTCCGCGCCGAGGATCGTCGCCCCCGACGATCGAACGACCCCGTCGACAACTCGCGGCTCGATTCCGCACCCCGGCCGGACGGTGTCGCCGTGCGCGCCAAGGACGATCGCCGCGGCCTCGGAGTCCTTGGCGGAGACTCGCCCGATGAGGTTCCCATAGGCGTCGAACCCGCACTTCGCCCCCACCTCTCGCGCAAGCCAGCCAGAGAGGAACTCCATGAAGCCGCTCTCGTTGCCTGACTCGCTGTCGACCCGCACGAGCTCGCAGAGCATGTCCACCACACTGTGTGCCATCCGCAGACCTCGCTTTCGTAGCGAGAGTATAGCCCCATCCGCTTGCCCCCTGTTGCGAGAGAGCGCCACTTCTTCTACCGTGTCGCCATGGCAATCGGCCGCCGTGGGATTTGGCGAGCCGCGGGCGCGCTCTTGCTCGTGGGCTTGGCGACAGCTCTCCTGTTGTTGAAGGAGGACGACATGCAAGCGGGACCTCTGCAGTTGACGCAGGAAGAGACGATCACCCTGCTCCGGTGGGCGCGGACAGCTCTCCGAGCGCACTTGGAGAACGCCGCTCCGCCATCCATCGACAAGACCTCGTTGCCCCGAACCCTGCGCGAGCACGCGGCATGCTTCGTCACGCTGACGGACGGAGGAGCGCTTCGCGGCTGCATTCTTGATTCGTTCCAGCCTCACGAGTCGGTGATTCGGAACGTGGCTCGCAACGTGGTCCTCGCGGCTACCGTCGACTCACGTTTCGCGCCGGTCCGTCTCGACGAGCTGGACCGGCTGACGATCGAGATCAGCATCCTCGGGCGGCCCTACCCCATCCCCCACTCTCCGCCCGAACGCCTCGCCGCGGCACTGCGCCCCGAGGTCGACGGTGTCATCCTCACAACAACGTTCGGCACGTCGACGTTTCTACCCCAAGTCTGGGAGCAGTTGCCGAGCGTGGACGTCTTCTTGTCGGAACTCTGCAGAAAGCATGGAGCTCCCAGCAACTGCTGGCGGACGAAGGACCTGTTGCGCGCCGACGTCTACCAGGTGAATCACTTCTCCGAGGCGGGCGCCGAGTGATCCTTTGACACGGCCCGTGCCGCCGACTACTCTGAACGCGGTTCCGCAGAAGGAGATAGATGCCACGAGCCTCAAAGGCGCTCCCGGAGAAGCTCTACGCGAGTGCAATCCACTGGGAAGGGTGGACGTTCCACGTCCTCTCGTCCGCCGCGGGGCTGCGCCTGGTCGACCTTCACGGAACTCCGTTCACGACCTTGGGAGAACGACTCAGCGCTCGAGTCGTGCCGGACGATGAGCCCAACGCCCCTGTCTTGGCAGAGGTTCGCGAGTATCTTCGCGGGACTCGCCGGACCTTCGACCTACCGCTCGACCTCCGCGGCACTTCGTTCCAACTCTCGGTCTGGCACGCCGTGGCCGGGATCCCCTACGGCGCCGTGCTGACGTATGGGGAGTTGGCGCGAGAGGTCGGCCACGCCTCCGCCACGCGCGCCGTCGGGCAAGCCGTCGGCGCCAACCCAGCCGCGCTGGTCGTCCCATGCCACCGCGTCGTCGGCGCATCCGGTAGTCTCGTCGGCTATGCCGGCGGCCTTCCCCTCAAGGAGCGTCTCTTGGCGCTCGAACGCGGGAGTCTCAGCCTCTAGGACGGCTCAACACAACGCAATGGCCCACCGCTCTCGCGGCGGATGGGGATGGGAGAAAAAAGAAAACCAGGCGGCGACCTACTCTCCCGGCCCCTTACGAGGCAAGTACCATCGGCGCAGGAGGGCTTAACTGCCGTGTTCGGGATGGGAACGGGTGTTTCCCCTCCGCCATTTGCCACCTGGAATCTTCTCATTCACTTCGTCCCTGCAAGTGAACAGGGTGTGTGCCACATAAGCATTCGGCTTATTAGTACCACTCGGCTGAACACATTGCTGTGCTTACACCTGTGGCCTATCAACCTCCTAGTCTCGGAGGAGCCTAATGTGGAGACCTAGTCTTGAGGCTGGCTTCGTGCTTAGATGCCTTCAGCTCTTATCCATACCGAACTTAGCTACCCAGCGGTGCCCCTGGCGGGACAACTGGTACACCATAGGTCCGGCTATCTCGGTCCTCTCGTACTAGAGATAGACCCTCTCAAGTCTCCTACGCCCACGGTGGATATAGACCGACCTGTCTCACGACGGTCTGAACCCAGCTCACGTACCCTTTTAACCGGCGAACAGCCGGACCCTTGGGACCTGATTCAGCCCCAGGATAGGATGAGCCGACATCGAGGGGCCACGCTCCCCCGTCGATGTGAACTCTCGGGGGGTCTGAGCCTGTTATCCCCGGCGTAACTTTTGTCCGTTGATCAGTGGCCCTTCCACAAAGCGCCACTGGGTCACTAGGACCTGGTTTCCCACCTGCTCGACTTGTTGGTCTCGCAGTCAAGCCTCCTTATGCCCTTACGCTCGTCGGCTGATCACTAACCAGCCTGAGGAGACCTTTGTGCGCCTCAGTTACTCTTTGTGAGGCGACCGCCCCAGTCAAACTACCCACATAGCACTGTCCCCCAGCCGCTGCAAACGGCCGTCGGTTAGAGTCCCAACATATGCAGGGTGGTATTCCAAGGATGGCTCCACCGAGGCTAGCGCCCCAGTTTCATCGCCTCCCACCTATCCTACACAACATATGCTAAAACCCAATACCATGCTATAGTAAAGCTGCACGGGGTCTTTTTGTCCTACCGCGGGTCACGGGCGTTTGCACCCGTGCTTCAATTTCACCGAGCACCCGGTCAAGACAGCGCCCAAGTCGTTGGACCATTCATGCGCGTCAGAACTTACCTGACAAGGAACTTCGCTACCTTAGGACGGTTATAGTTACCGCCGCCCTTCACTGGCGCTTCAGTTCGGCGCGTTAACGCCTCCCCTTAACGTTCCAGCAGTGGGCAGGTTTCAGACCCTATACATCCTCTTTCGAGTTGGCAGAGTCCTGTGTTTTTGCTAAACAGTCGCTCAGGCCGATTCACTGCGGCCACCCGAAGGTGGCTCCCCTTATCCCGAAGTTACGGGGTCATTTTGCCGAGTTCCTTAACCGGATTTCACTCGTCCACCTTAGTATTCTCTACTCGCCTACCTGTGTCGGTTTGTGGTACGGACTCTTTCTTGCTCGCTAGAGGCTTTTCTTGCCCACTGATTCCGACTCCCTTCGCCCTTACGGGCTCGCCATCACACCTCGACGTAACGGGGGAACGGATTTGCCTATCCCCCCTACCTCGGTGCTTGGACACGCTATTCCGTCAGCGTGCGGAGAGGAACCCACGGGGTCCCCCCATTGCTCAAACGCAAGATTAGAGGCGCAGGAATATTAACCTGCTGTCCATCGCCTACCCCTTTCGGGTTCGACTTAGGTTCCGCCTAACCCTGGGAGGACGAACCTTCCCCAGGAAACCTTAGGCATTCGGTGGCAAAGATTCTCACTTTGCTCGCGCTACTCAGGCCGGCATCCTCTCTTCCGTCTCGTCCACCAAGCCTTACAGCTCAGCTTCAACCGTGAACGGAATGCTCCCCTACCGCTGCCACCCGAAGGTGACAACCCGCAGTTTCGGTACCAAGCTTAGCCCCGTTAAATTTTCGGCGCATCGCCGTTAGACTGGTGAGCTATTACGCACTCTTTAAAGGATGGCTGCTTCTAAGCCAACCTTCCAGCTGTCTGGACAACAACACATCCTTTCCCACTTAGCTTGGATTTGGGGACCTTAGCTGGCGGTGAAGGGCTCTTTCCCTCTCGACTACGAATCTTAGAACCCGTAGTCTAACTCCCGCGGAACGGTCAACCGGTATTCGGAGTTTGGCTAGAGTCGGGAGTTGCCCCCCTTCTCCGACCAGTGCTCTACCCCCAGTTGCCTTAGCGCGAGGCTAGGCCCAAACCTATTTCGGGGAGAACCAGATATCACCAGGTTAGATTGGTTTTTCGCCCCTAACCACAGGTCATCCCCTAGCTTTTCAACGCTAGTGGGTTCGGTCCTTCATGTACGATCAAGTACACTTCAACCTGCCCATGGTTAGATCACCTGGCTTCGGGTCTACAACACGTGACTAAACGCCCTATTCAGACTCGCTTTCGCTTCGGCTACACCTCATTCGGCTTAACCTTGCCACGTACTGTAACTCGCCGGCTCATAATGCAAAAGGCATGCGGTCACATCGTCAGCACACCCGAAGGCGCGCTGAGATGCTCCCACTGTCTGTAGGCAAACGGTTTCAAGTTCTATTTCACTCCCCTTCCGGGGTGCTTTTCACCTTTCCCTCACGGTACTAGTTCACTATCGGTCAGTTGGTAATGTTTAGCCTTGGAAGGTGGTCCTCCCAGATTCACGCCGGATTTCTCGTGTCCGGCGCTACTCAAGCTGGCTCACAGGGTAGCTTTGCCTTTCGTCTACGGGACTCTCACCCTCTGCGGTCTCACTTTCCAGAGAGATTCGACTAGACATTGCCTTTAACCCTGCCCACCGCTGCATCAGTGGGATTGAATCAGCTTACGACCCCAGTCGAGCAACGAAAGCAGTCTTACACTCGCCTGGTTTAGGCTCCTCCCGTTTCGCTCGCCACTACTCCGGGAATCTCGGTTGATTTCTTTTCCTCCGGCTACTGAGATGTTTCACTTCGCCGGGTTCGCCGAGCGCACCTACTGTAGTTTCGATGCGCTCTACTATGGCTTCACCATAGTGGGCACTCCCATTCGGACATCCCCGGATCAAAGCCTGCTTAGCGGCTCCCCGAGGCTTATCGCAGCTAGCCACGTCCTTCATCGCTTCCAACTGCCAAGGTGTCCACCGTTTGCCCTTACATCGCTTATGCGGCACACACTCTATTCACTTGTCAAGGACCAGCGCAGCTCACGCTACGCAGTGTTGGATCGTAGCACGACCGAGAGAGGGTGTCAACCTTCTCTCCGGTCGTGACAAGGGGAGACATTACCCCACCCACTCGGGGGTTTCAAGGGGCACTCGCTCCCTTCCCGATGTCACGAGAGTCCTCTTCCTGTCGGGCCGTCTTCGTTCGTGCGCGCCACGTGCCCCTGCCCTTCGTCGATCGACTTCTCGGCAGCGCGCGCAAGGGCGTCCAGTTCGAGGAATCCGAGTGTCTCCCCGCGGAGCTGGCCGTCCGTGCCCGTCTCCTCGAGGATGCGTACCACGACATCGGGAGAGAAACCTCGTTGCAGAGCGTTCCGCAACGTCTTCCTGCGTGCGCCGTAGACGGCTCGAACTACAGCGAAGAACGCGGCCTCGCGGCCCGTGTAACGCGGCAGCGCCCGCATCGTCAGCTTCCACAGGCAGGAGTCCACTTCCGGAACCGGATAGAAGGCGTGCCGGGAGATCGTACCCGCCAGGGTCACGTCCGCGTACGCCCGCACGAGCACCCCGAGAGACGTTCCCTCCGGTCCGGGGCTCGCTTCGACCTTCGCCGCGACCTCGCGCTGCGTCACGAGAATGGCGGAGCGAATGCTCTCCCTCTCCGCCACAAGCTTCTTCAGGATCGGCGCCGTGATGCTGTACGGAATGCTTCCGACGACGACCACCTTCGCGTCCCATGCCGAGGCGACGCTGCGGAAGTCGAACTCGAGAACATCCTGCAGACGGACCTCCGCGGTTCCCGACCGCGCAGCGACGCGAGGGCGCGTCTGCTCCACCAGCCGCGGGTCCACGTCGAGCGAGACGAGTCGGGCGTTTTCGTCCGCAAGGGGCAGAGTGAGCGCCCCAAGGCCACAGCCAATCTCCACCACGCCGCAAGCGCCTTCGCTGCGCACGAGCTCAAGGACTCTCGACACGGCGCGGGGATCCACGAGGAAGTTCTGGCCAAGTCTCTTGCTCGGGCGAATCCCCGCCGCGGCCAGGGCTTGGCGCACCGCGGCAACGCCGACAACATCCTCACCCACGGGATCGCTCTCGCACCCACTCGACGATCGCCGAGGTGACGCGCGGATCCACCGGCTCGTCGAGGTGCTGATACACGAGACTCGGCTCCTCGGGGTGATGTCGCAGAACGTGGTTGAGATCGTCGAGAAGAATCACGTCGACAACATCGTTTCCACCCTTGCGAACCGCGGCCGCGATGAGTGCTCCCTCGGATGGGGGAACCTGGAGGTCCTTGGCGCCGTTGAGGGCCAGCACGGGACAGGCGACCCGCGCCAAGACTTCGACAGGGTCGGCGTTGTAGTGCTCGCGAAGCCACGCTAGCCCCAACGCGGAGTTCTTGAGTTGCAGCGCCGCAGCCTCGGTCAGCCACGGCATCGCGGCGCGAAGCGCCTCCACCGTGTAATCGGACCACTGGCCCGCGGACGTCTGAACGAAGGCAAGGTAGCTGTCCTCCTGTTCCATGGCCGCACGAACCTGATCGTCCGTCGCCCCCTGCTGCCGAAGCAGCGTCTCCACCTGCCAGCGTGTCACGTCGGCGAGGGACTTCGCCGCACCGCACAGGAGGACGAGCCCGTCCACGTCGCGGTTGTCCGCCGCCAGCTCCTCCACCAAGTACGCACCCTCACTGTGTCCCACGGCGATGCGCGGGATGCTGCCGCCGATCTCGGGCTGTATCCGAAGCGTTTCCCACGCCGCGCGCACGTCCGCGAGCAGATCGGATCTCGATGCCGTTCGGCCATCCCCCTCGCTCGACCCCGTCCCGCGTTTGTCGTAACGCAGGGACGCAATCCCGCTCCCAGCCAGGGCATAGGCAAGCTGGCGATAGGCGTCCATTTGGAATCCGGGCGCGTTGCCGTCCCGGTCGACGGGACCCGATCCATGCACAAGAAGCACCGCACACGACGCCGCGGACTGCGCGGGAGGCATCGTGAGGGAGCCCACCAGGGTCAGCTCCCCGCTCTGGAACGACACCTCTCGCTCGATCACGTCGGCCGGCGGACTCGCCGCCTCGGCTCGATCGAACGAAAGCCCGTCGGGGAGAAGGTCGATGTCGTACGCCACGGTGCTTTGAGTTCGATTGACCAACCCTACGAGCCTTCCGTCGTAGGCGACAAGATCGATCGTGGTGTCCCCGAGATGCACCGTGAACAACTTGCCGTCATAGGTCCGCGAGCCAGACCGGAACTCGACAGACTGAGACGCGTCCCATCGGGAGGGAAACGCTGTCAAAACCTGAGGAACAGCGGCCGAGAAGGTCTGACCGACCGCCTCCGCCCGGAGTGCGTCGAGCAGAACGACGTAGTGGCTGATCACGTTGTTGTCGAGCAGAACGAGATTCTCGACCTCGGCGACATCGGCCGACTGCCTCATCGCTCCTGCGCGCACCTCCATCGTGAGCCCACGATCGCCTCTCTGCGCGCTCACGATCTGCGTACCGGTCGGAGTGGCCGCGGCAAGCTGGTACGTTAGGGGGCGATACTCGGGGCCGTACCGCGTCTGCTGCGCGATCCCGATGCTCGCGCCCGCAACCGTCAGCGTCCCCTTAGAGATCAGCATGTACCCACCCTCAGGATCGAAGAAGAGCGAGTACGTCTCTTCGAGCAGTCGCACTCCCGACTGCTCCAGCACGAAGTGTCCTGAGCTCACGAGCTGGCCCTGGACGGCTGACGGCTCCGGCCCTGGTGTCCGTTGCAGCAGGACCAACCCCGCAAGGACGATGCCAAGGATGATCCCCAGAACCAGGAGAAGCTTCGCGCTCATTGAGACCCCCTATTGCAGCAGTGGGAGAGTATAGATCCCAAGAGCAGCAGGCGCAGGCATTCTCCTTGGCGCCACATAGTCACAGCCGGCGCAGAGTGCAAGACCTCTGCGCACGCTGGTGTGCGGTCACTGAGGGCGGTCCGCAGCATTTGGTGACGAGTCCTGGAACTGCCTCAGCGCAGGAAGGCACCCGCTAGCTCTCCGAAGCCGGCACCGCAGGGACGGCCGCCTCACTCTCCGCCGGACCACCCTCTGGATCGTTCCCTCCGCTTCGCCGCGCATGGTCCGTCCGATAGAACCCGCTCCCCTTGAACTGGATGGCGACACGAGGCAAGAGCCGACGCGTCTGGTGGCCGCCACACGCCGGACACGCCGCCACGCTTTCTATTCCTGAGAGATCAAGGATACGGAACACGCAGCCGCACTTTGTACACTCGTTTCGATGCAGCGGCACCTTGACCTCCCCGCGCTTCAGCGCGTTAGCACTTCGCTACATTGACTGCCAACCATAGTAACCTCGGCGAGTAGCTCAATCAAGCCGCTGTGGCACCGCCGAGTGAGTTGCTCCTACAGAGTCGCGGGTCTCGGGTATCCGAAACTGGCGAAGTCGATGTCTTCGCTGTTCTTGACCGTCATCCCGAGAACGGGCCAGGATGCGTTGTAGTAGGCAAGAACGTCCAGACTCCCACCTCCCGAGTGAGCATCGGCGATGACCCACGTGTCGTAGCCCAGTCGCACCGCGTTCTGCGCGGTTGCATCCACGCATCCGTTTGTCGCGAGCCCCGTGACGAGTATCCGGCTAGCGCCGAGCGCGGCGAGCACGCCAGCGAGCTCCGTGTCCCAGAAAGCGCTCTGGTGCGTCTTCCACACAACGGGGTCGCCAGCATGGGGAGCAAGCGCAGACACGGTGTCGAGGAGCGGGTCGCCGGGCGCATAGCGAGGATCGCGGTGCTGGATGTAGACAATGGGGATGCCCGCGGCGCGAGCCGTCGCGAGGGCGGCGACCAATTGCGGAACGAGCTGCACGCCATCGATCGTCGTGAGGTCAAGGGCATTGATGTAGGCGCTCTGGACGTCGACAACGAGCAGGACCGTCGAACAGCCCGACGGGGCTGCAGTAGAGGAGTTCCCACATGCAGAAATGGCCAAGAGCGCCAGCACGGCGCCAAGGATCGTCGCGATGGTCCCAAATTGCTTCATGCCCTCCTCCTGACCTGAGTCGGCGGCCGCCCGATGTGGCCGCTCCTGGACGAACCTTACCTGAGCTCGACCTCGGCGTCCATGCGGTCTGTATCGCATGGCATCGAGGTTCTCAGAGGTAGACGAGGCGGCCTTCGACGCGGCTCGTCAGGTTCTGGTGACCCTGCAGGAACTCGCGAAGCACGTCCTGGAAGGACGTAGCGACTACCTTGGGCCGTCCGCGCGCCTCAAGCTCCTCTGGCGTGATGCCAAGGAAGTCCTGCGCGTTGCGAACGTGGTAGCTGGGAATGACGACCGTATAGAGCCCATCGGCGTCGGCGGGCTCGCCGCGCACGTCAAGCGAGGCAAGCTGATGATCGGAGTCTCGATAGACGGCGCAGATGCCGCAGTTCACCTGGTAGCACTCCCCCTCCCCGGTCCGGTTCTCCGGCCGCATGATGTGCGCGAAGATGCGCAAGAGGTCGCGACCCGTCACCGTGAAGCGGACGAGCGATTCGTCAAACGGGAAACAAGCGGCGAAGTCGCCGAGCGTGACCACGGGGCCAAGCGACTTCGCACGGATGGACCCGCTGCCGACGAGCACGAGGTCGGCCTCCGCCCTCTCCACCAATGCGTCGGCCACGAGGTTCCCAAGCGGAGTCTCTTCGGTCCGCGTGCCGTGGGACAACGCCTCCTGGAACTTGCACAGCATCGCGCCGTACTTGCGGTCGACGACCGCCTTGAACGAGTCGATATAGTCGCGCAGCTCGCGGTCGGGCTCGGCGATCGCCTCATCGATCGGCACGAGACGCCACGACCACTCGACGATGGCGTTCGCGTCGTCGTCGATCACGAGGTCGAACCGGCCCACCTGGTCGGTGCCGACCCCGGCCTGCGCGATCAGGACTCCGTTGACCTCGGCGGGTCGCTCGAGCATCGTGTGCGAGTGTCCGCCGAGAATCATGTCGACGCCCCACTCAGGCTGGAGCAGCTGTGCGAGCTCCAGATCGGACTCGAAGCCGATGTGCGTGAGCAACACCGTCAAGTCGATGTCGTCATTCTTGTAGGCATTGGTGATGCGCCCCACCTCGACGCTCGCCTCTTCGAGGCTGATGAAGCTCGCCACCTGCTCGTCGCGCGACAAGTCGGAGAGGATCTTGTCGGTGATGATCCCGATGAACAACACGTCGAGCCCCGCCACGCGAGCGATGTGGTACGGCTTCATCAGCCGCCGCTGGTACGGCCGCAGGTAAAGGTTGGCGTTGACGATCGGGAAACTCGCCACCTTCTCGAGGAACAGCAGGTGCGGAAGGCCGTAGTCGAACTCGTGATTCCCCAGAGACACGACGTCGGGCGCGAGGTAGTTCATGATCTCGATCGTCGAGATGCCGCGATACTCGGAGTCGATGATCGACCCTTGGACCATGTCACCGCTGATCGCATAGAGGACGTGATCGACCTCGCGTCGCACGCGGCGGATGTACCCCGAAAGCAGAGCGAGGCCGCCGATCAGCTTTCCCTCACCGCCACGCACCTCCGAGAGGAAGTCGCCGTGCATGTCGTTCGAGTGCAGGATCGTCAATTTCACCGGCTTCATGACGACCTCCCAGGCGCTGTCTAGGCAGCGGCGCCTTCTCCTTCGCCCCGCAGCGTGCGCAGGATGCTCTGGGCCCGATCCTCTTCGCCCTGAGGGATGGGGACCAACACCGTGTAGGTCTGCCGTCCGAGGAAGAACCTTCCGTAGAGGAAGGGTGCCGAGTAGGTCACACGCAGCACCGGCTTCTTGCCTTGGGCCACCTCCGCCCCTTCGACCCGAGCACCAAGCAGTCTCCACGTGTGCAGCACTCCGAAGACGTAGGCACCTTCAGGGCTGACGATCGCCTCGGGGATCGCCCGCCGACGCTTTCGGTGGCGGACTCGCGGGGCGAGCGCAGCGACGAGCGCAAGCAGCGCCACAACGCCCAAGAGGAGGAGAAACACGAAACGCCCCGCGTCAGGATCCGCGATGAGGAAACCGACGCCGATGACGACCGAGAACGCCGCAATGATGAAGAAGAGCGTCCAGCTTCCCTTGCGCTCCTCCGCCAGCTCCTTGTCGACGTGCTCCGCACGGTCTTCGGCAGGGTACGTCCAGTGAGCGAGGACGCCGTGGCCTGAGAGTAACCGCCCGAGCACGCGTGCCCGAGCCGCGAAGATCGCCGCGACGATGATCCCGCAGAGCGCGACGAACCCACTCACGAAGGCGACGGCATAGCCGCCGCCCATGCCGTCCATCCCTAACGCAGTCGGGAGGATGATGCCGGCCGCTCCGAGAGTCGCGATCAGGACCCAGATCAAGGCGACGCGTGCTTGGGGGTTTCGCCGCTTCATGCGAGCAGTGTAGCGCGCGCGGCCGGTCAAAGTCGCCGCCTCGCGGCGGCAGGGTCTTCGTACCCGACACCTTTGGCACAATCGGCGCGGCCGCCCCTGCCAGCTACTCGCCGCCCTGACGCACGATGACGGCAGACTGGCTGTCCAGGAGCACCGCGTCAATCACCCTCTTCAGGTTGGCGTACTGATCCGCTTCGACTCCGTCGGCGAAGATGACAAGTTCTCGAGTCGCCAGGATCGTCCCATCTGCGAGCCTTTCGTAAGTCGCGGAGTACGACGCGACAGGAGTCACAACCGAGACATCTGCTGGGACCCCGACGACCACGACGTCGTCCGGAAGCCCAAGTCGTGTCGTCCAGGTCTCGCGGCGCGGATCGGTCGGCGTCGTGCACGGCGCCGCATCCCTGACGACGGTATTCGGCAGCCCAGCCAGCGTCAGATCCGTGTCGAACTGGATGGAGGGCAGGAACTCCACGGACATCTTGCCATCTTCCCACGTCCCGAACAGCGGACCTTCCAGCCGCAAGTCGATCGCCACGGAATCCATCGAACTCTGAAGGCTCATGGAGTAGCTCCGGACCCTCCAATCCGGGATCAGCAGCCAGCGAACCCGCTCCGCACATTCCGCGCTCGTGCGCACGGATGCGATGGCCTGCCACTCGAGAGCCGCGGTGCCCCAAGCGATGTACTGCCCGCTTGTGACGACTGAACCATCCGGCGACATGGTCACGTCGTACGAGGTTTCCGTCTGCCAGTCGTCGGCGGTTCGCTCGGGCACCCAAACAAGTTCGCCGAGAGAGGAATCGTCGGACGCCGCGGACAAGACCCAGACGTGCGTGGCCGATAGCCCGGGCCCATCATCCGACGAGCAAAACCAGCACGTCGGATCCAGTAGCCGGAGCTCGCCATCATGAAGTCGAACGGCCGCCACGGCATGATTGATCCCATCCACGTGCCACGGCACTTCCCCCATCCCGAGAGCCAGATCGCAGGTTGCGGAGACAAGGGCCGGATGCGCTTCGATGTCCGCCTCCGCCAGGAGTGCAATGAGGAGAGCGGACTTCGCCTTGCAGTCTCCTTTTTGGGTTGCGAGCGTTTCCGAGGCCGGTTGCGACTGCCATCCATCAATCCCGAATTCCATCGCGAAGTAACGGATCTCGTCTCGCGTGAACTCGAACAGGGTGCGGACGATCTCCTCCTCCTCAGTCACGCCCGCGAGGAGTTCTAGCGCCTTCGCGCGGATCGACGCCGTGTCATCGGACCGACCCGAGAGGAAGTCCCCGACCTCCCGCGTCAGCGCCCCCCAACTCGGATACTGCGAGACGACGATCGACGGAGCGCGGACGGCGGCGCAGGCACAGGAGTCCCCAAACGCAGGGAGGTTGAACCCTTCGACCAGGATCGAGGCCGGATCGGGCTGCGCTACCACGAGCGAGTTGAGACCGTCGCAATGTCTCAGTTCATAGCGGAGTCCAACCCCCGTCTCGTCAGTAAATGCCCACTTCAGCTCGACCTTCGGCATCTCCTCCTCAAGCGGCGCACCGATCATGAAGGGGCCGGTCCAGGAGCGACTAACATGCTCCACCTCGTACTCCACGACGCAACCAGGCGCAACGCGCGGAAACCCGATCGTGAGGTCCCAGTCGTCCGTGATAATGTCATGCCGCTGCCTCGGCCGGGTGTGAGTGATGGCTGTCGCCTCGACGCTCTCCCCGCTCGGCAAGATGGTCCTCGCGAACACGGCGCGGATATCGTCCGAAAGCTTCTGGTAGCGGATCCGCTTCGGACACGCGAGACCGATCCCCTCCTGAGTCCGCAGCCAAATGATCTCGTGAATACGCTCGACCACCTGGCCACCCGTCTGCACTGCGCACGTTACTTCGGACAAGAGGCAGACGGCAGGCGCGTCAGCGTACCCATCGGGGATCCTCGCGAGCACATCGGCCGGCGCCTCCTGTGCGCTGGACGAGAACCCCAACAGCAGGACGCTCACAAGACAGGCGACGAAGCTCCCCGGGAATTCGCGCGCCATACACATCATCCTCCCCGTTCTGCACATACATCCTGCTTCCTGCGTACCCGCCGCGACATGCTACACAGCTTGGGTTTGCCTGACGAGCACCGCCGCTCTCCAGTTTCCAAGCCCATCGCCCCCGTGAACCTGTAGAATAGGCCGAAGAAAGGAGGACTCAGTGAAACGCTCGCTCGGTGCTATGACTCTTGCGTTACCGGCGCCCGTATGGGTGATCGGAACGTACGACTCCGCCGGAGCCCCGAACCTGATGACCGCCGCGTGGGGCGGCATCGCCTGCTCGAAGCCGCCGGCCGTCTCCGTCTCGCTCCGCGAGGCGACGTACACGTTCGCCAACATCGTCGATCGGAAGGCGTTCACGGTGAGCATCCCCAGCGTGGCGCAGGCGCGCCAAGTCGACTTTCTCGGCATTGCGTCCGGCCGCGACGTCGACAAATTCGCCGAGGCCGGTCTGACCGCGACACGAAGCGAGCTCGTCGATGCGCCGTACGTGGCGGAGTTCGCCCTATCCCTGGAGTGCCGTCTGCTCCACAGTCTGAAGATCGGACTCCACACGCTGTTCGTCGGCGAGATTGTCGACGTCAAGGCGGACGAGGAGGTTCTCGTCGACGGCATCCCGGCGATTGGCCTGGTCAAGCCGTTCGTCTTCTCCGTTGGCGAACAGGCGTACTACGCTGTGGGAGACCTCGTGGGCCCGGCATTTCGGCTGGGCCGCGACCTGCTCCGCGCCTCGTGACTGCAAAGCATCGGGTAGTGGGTCATTGCCGGGGCGCGACGCGTCGCGTATCGTTCCGTCCATCCGCACAGGACATCAACCCCTTGGGCCAATGAGGAGGAAGCTCTGCGCCTCGTGAGACCGTGGAATCCCGACCACTGGGTGCCGACGTTCACCGCCGTTTGGGGTGCGGAGGCCCTGTCGCTCTTCGGCACCCAACTGGTGCAGTTCGCCCTCGTGTGGTGGATCACGAAGTCGACCGGGTCGGCCACCGTGCTTGCGGGGGCGACGCTCGTTGCGCTGTTCCCTCAGATTGCCGTCGCTCCGCTCGCCGGCGCGCTCGTCGATCGCTGGGATCGCCGTTGGGTCATGATCTTTTCCAACGCCGGTATCGCGGTCACCACGCTCCTCCTTGCCCTGGTGTTCGCGCTCGGCAAGGTGCAGATCTGGCACGTCTACCTTGCCATGCTCATCCGTGCGACCGGCGCCGCGTTCCGTTGGCCGGCGATGCAGGCCTCCACGGCGATCATGGTGCCCCAACGCCACTTGGCGAGAGTCGCCGGGCTCAACAACAGCTTGTTCGGGCTAGCATCCATCGTTTCGCCGCCACTCGGCGCTCTCTTGATCGAGTTGTTGACTCCCCGCGGCGTCCCGGCGGCCGACATCGAAGCGGCGCGTCAGGCGATTGTCCCCCTGCTCGGGGTCGACTTCGCCGCGGCGTGCCTCGCCATCGTCCCGCTCCTCCTCGTGCGCATCCCCCTTCCTCAGCGCTCGAAGGTGGCCGCCGTGCGGGCCTCCATTCTGAGTGATCTCCGCGCCGGGTTCCGGTTCGTCACGGGCTGGCGCACGCTCTTCGCCATCGTCGCCGCGGCAGCGGCGATCACACTGTTCTCGAACCCCGCGATCTCGCTGATGCCGCTGCTCGTGACCAAGCACTTTCACGGTGGAGCCATCCAGTTGGGTGGATTGCAGGCCGCGTTCGGATTCGGCGTCGTAGCAGGTGGAGTCTTGCTTGGCATCTGGGGAGGATTCAAGAAGCGGATGACCACCGCGCTCCTGTCGCTCTTCCTTCAGGGAATCGGCTTCGCCGCCGTCGGCCTCGTCCCGTCGTCGGGCTTCCCGATGGCCGTCGGCGCCTTGGCTCTCGTCGGGTTGATGAATCCCATCTGCACGGGGTCGCTGTTCGCGATTGTGCAGTCCACGGTCCCCCACGAGATGCAGGGCCGCGTGATGTCGCTCCTCATCAGCCTCGCGACCGCCGCGGCGCCGATCGGCCTGGCCGCAGCGGGACCCATCGCCGACCGATACGGAATCGGGATCTGGTTCCTCGTGGCCGGCATCGCCATGGTCGCGGTGGCCATTCTCGCCATCCTGACGCCCGCGATTCGCGACGTCGAAGCCCGAGGAGCTCCCGCGCACATTCGTACGCAAGCGAAAGACCAACAGCCGGCCCCTCACCGGTAACGCCAATCCACCCGGAGATCCAGGAGCGACGGCCAGTCATCCTATCCCCGCGTTCGGAGCGACCTAGTGGCGAAGCCTGACGAGTATTAGCTCTGCGGTTCATCGAGACGCCGACCGCGTGGCCAAGAGCGATCCGTTCGACTCGCACCTCTCAAAGGGGTCCCGGGCGGGACGAGAGTCGCCTACCCGCGCTGCGAGGCGATGTCCTCGAGCGAGACGTCGGGGTGATGGTACCGTCCGCGCTTCGCAGTGGGGCGTCCCCGGATCTGGATCGCGGCCACCGGACACCAGTGAATGCATGCGAGGCACTGCTCGCACCGATGATGCCAGCGCGGGCGCCCGTCGACGAGTTCGATGTTGCGGACGGGGCAGACGCGGGCGCAGGCGCCGCACCTCGTGCAGGCGTCGGTCACGACGAAGCGCGTGTCCCGGCCACGGCAGGAGTGGGCGAACACTCTCCCCAGCGTCGCATAGGCGAGCCAACCGAACGGGATGCCCCAGCTCGTTCCTCGCCGCCGCGTCCGTGCCGCCACATCCCGAGCCATCCGTGCGGCGTGTAGGCTCGCCCGCGCATGGAGTCGGTCCCGCGCTGCCGCCTTGGGCATATCGAGACCCGCGATGTAGTTGTCCGGCATCTTGACGGCGAACGCCGCGTCAAGCTCCTTTCCCGCCCGCCGCAGGAGGTTCCGCCCCTCCTCGGCCGCCCACCCGGAGAAGCCTCCCACAGTCACAACCAGGAACGCGTAGGGGCATCGACTGGCATCAATCCGCTCCAGGAACTCGCGAACGATGAGCGGAAGTCCCTCGAAGTACACGGGGCAGACCACGCCGAAGTCACCGCCCACCGCGACGGGGGCAGGTCCGAGCGAGGCGATAGGCACGAGCCTCACATCGTCGAGGGTCCCCGCGATCTCCCGCGCCATGGCGAGCGAGTTGCCGGTCCCGGAGAACCAGTAGATGGTCGTCATCGTCGCCGCCCTACGCTCGACTCCGTCCCCACGCGACGCGCCAGGGGAAGAAGAGCCACTCCAGAATGCGAGACCGGGCAGGTGGAAAGATTTCCTCGTAGTTCGCTTGCAGCTTCGCCGCGATCGCGCGCGCGTTGTCGCCCGGATTCACGAGGTCCGCAAGCCGCTGCGGCTCGGCGAATCGGACCCGAATTCTCGGGAGCCCGCCGACGTCACGACGGCGTCCGCCGCTTCGCCGGAGCCCCGAGTAGACGTGACCGCTCGAACTGCCTTCCTCCCGCATCGGCACGAGGAAGACCTCCGGAACCGTGGGATCGCGGGCCAGTTCGCCCGCAAGATGACCGATGCCCGGGTACCACGCCTTGTCCTTGCGGCCTCCACCGCTCGGGAAGATGACGACGCACCCCCCACCGGACACATGCTGCGCGCCCTTCCCTAGGATCTGGCGATTCGTCGGTTTTGCGTCCGCGCGCTCTCGCCCCTTCTCCAAGACCTGCGTCAACCAGTGGGCAATGACGCGGCGATTGCCGCCACGGCGCCACTCCACCCAGCTGCGCCGCGAAGGGATCTCGAGCGGCAGCATGTACGCGCGCAAGCTCGGGATGAGGTGCCCAACATAGCTCAGCATGAAGAGGCGGACGTCTGGGCGCCGAACGGCGGCCCCGACGAAGAACGGCGTGAGCATCGTCGGATGGTTGCCGTACACGATGACGGGCGACGCCGCGAGGGCTTCGCGCGTCGCCTCCGACATGACGAAGTCGCAGTCAAGACCGAGTCGCTCAACGCCGGCTGCGCACGCGATGGACAGGCCGTCCTCACGGATCCGCCGATCCATTTCCCCGGCAAGCTCGATGATCTCGGTCACCGGGTACATCCGGTCGGCCAGCGCGAGAAGCGGGCGAATACCCCGCGTGCGCCATCGCACGTCGGCGTAGGCCGCCTGAAGCCCACCTTCCCTACCTTCCGCATAGGCACGGCGCACGCGACGGAATGCCTGTCGCGAGGAGATTCGCCAGCGTCGACTGTCGGCGTCAGCCCGACGTCGGCCATCGGCCTTCTGCATCGCGTCCTCCCCTCCTCGCACCCGGCCCATCATCGCCTCCCAGGAGCCCGTTCCGCAAGGTCCGAGCCGGCCAGCCGCCAAGCCCCGATCGGCCGGCGGAACCGATTGCGGTTCTTGCAGTTCCGCTCCCTGAGGGGTCCTCGTGGGCAGAACTCGAGAGCGGCATCTCGGAGCAGCCGGCCCCAGCGCGGTCCCCGAGGCCCGACAGCCGCAGCGCATGCTAGAATCCGTACGTGCCCGGGGCGAAGCTCCCGAGGTTCGCGGAATCGAAGACGCTCTCCGCCAGGCCGCCGGCGGGCCGCCGCATTCCGGACAGGGTGATCGTCGAAACATCCCCGGTCTGTAGATCGCGCCCGACCATGACCTCGGGAATCCGCCGCTCCTCAAACGTGCCGAGGCTTGCCACCAGGATCTCCTTCGTCTCTACGCCCGAGGCGTCGTACCCCTCGAGTCTCAAGAAGAGATTCTCCGCCTTGTCGACCCAGAGCACCACCCGCGCGTACTCGACGTCAACGCCGGCCCTTGGGGTTAGTTCGAGGACCCACACAGGGCGCTCCTCGCTTCCGAGGGTGAGCGTCTCCTCGCGCAGGATCGTGGCGGAGTAATCGTCCCGCATGTCGCTGGCGCCGGCGATGTCCGCATACGTGAGTGTGCTCCCGGCGAAGTTGCCTGACTGGTCCTCGTCCGAAACGAGTTCCTTCGTCAGACCGAACGACGAGATGTAGAGCCACATCCGGCTCTTCTCGCTCTTCGCCTCGGGCGTTGAGAGCAGAAAGATCATCCCCTCGTCGTCGCCGCCGACGAAGTACATGAGCGCGTGGCTCGTCTCGTCGGCGTCCGCGGGACGGTTCGGATCGACCACGGTCTCCGCCGCGACGGCGAGGTTGTAGTCGGTCGTGATGCCCGACGCGTATTGGTTGACGACGGCGATCGAGAGCAGGATCCCTTCTCCGCTGTCGGCGCCTCCGATGCTGAACGTGTCCTGCATGCGGTTGAGGACGTCGTCTCCGGTGACGGCGAACGCCGCCGTCGCGGCACAGACGACGATCGCGATCGCTGCGGCCGCCTTGAGGGTATGGCGAATGCTATTCATGCACGTCTCCTTATGTCTTCTTGGTTCTTGATTCCCAGAAACGACGCAGTCGGCTCCACGGGGGGGTCGTCACGAACCGCGGCCGCAGCGTCACGAGGACGGCGGGGGCAATCGTCAGCGCGGCCGTGCCGCTTGCCGCCATGGCGAGGCCGAGCAGTCCTCCGAGGCTGCGGAAGGCCATGAACTTCGAAACGCAGAGGACGAGGAACCCCGCCCCGACGGCTGCGGCGTTGAAGAGGATCGCGCGCCCAGCCGAACGGGCCGTCCGCTCCGCCGACCGGCGGCAGTCGCCGTCGGCGCGCATCTCGGTTCGGTAGCGGGAGACGAAGTGGATGGCGTAGTCGATGCCCGTTCCCATCGTGATGCTCGCGATCGCCGCCGAGGCGATGTTAAGGGTGGTCCCCGACACGGCCATGACGGCGAAAATGGCCAGCAGCGTGAAGGCGAGTGGGATCAGACAGATCAGTCCGGCGACGAGCGACCCCATGATGACGGCGACGATCAGGTAGACGACGATCGCCGACGAGTAGATGTTCGAGATCAGGCTTCGAATGAGCTGGCGCCCCATCGAGTCAAAGAATTGCGTCGGTCCAACCATCTCTGCCTTTGCATCACCGGTGAAGTGCTCGCCGAGGTAGGCACGAATGTCGCGGACGAGCTTCGCCTTCGTCTCGCCGTCGGCGCGCGGGTAGTAGCCGGCGATCTCCCCGGACGAGAAGTCGGGGAGGGCCACCGTCCCGAAGTCCCCGCCCTGGAACGAGAACAGAGCGAGAAGCTGCGAGACCTGCTTTCGTTCCGACGGGATGGCGTAGAACGCGGGGTCGTCGGCGTGGAAGCGGAGGTCGAGCTCGCGCACGAGGTCGGTGATCGACGACGTCTTCCGGACGCCGAGCGTGCGCAAGTACGCCTCGAGGTCGAGCATCTCCCGAAGGACCTTCGGATCCTTGAGCCCGTCCCTCTGTCCGGTGTCGATCTCGATCATGAGCTGCTCGCTCCCCGAGAAGTGCTGGTCGAAGTCGGTCATGCCGAGGATCGCCGGATGCTCTTTGCCGAGGAACGCGGCCATCGACGAGTCCGTCTTCAAGAGTGGGACTGCGACCGCAAGCCCCGCGATAACAATCGCGATGACGAGGAAGAACCAGCGAGGGCGTCGCGCGACCCCGCCCACCACGGTGCCGAGCGTCCGCGCCAGTCGTCCGTTCGTGCCGGCCTCCGCGCGGACCCTCAAGCGCAGCTTCGGCGCAGGCAGCACAGCGAGAAGCGCCGGGACCACGAGCAGCGCAAGCACGAGGGCTAGGGCCACGCCGATGGCGGCGATGATCCCGAACTCCTGGAACAGCGGCATGTAGCAAGTGAGGAGCGACAGGAAGCCGCCGACCGTGGTTAGCCCAGCCATGACGACGGCGCCGCTAATCGCGGTCGCCGACTCGATTACCGCTTCGCGGCGGGGCTTCCCGAGGGCGATCTCCTCGTCGTATCGGTGCATGATGTGAATTCCGTAGGCGATGCCGATTGCGAGCAGCAGCACGGGCAGGATGAAGGTCATTATCGAGACCTTGATCCCGAGGATTCCCAGCGGTCCGAAAAGCCACACGACGGAGAGCCCGACGACGAGGAGCGGGATCCAGACCCCGCGAACGGTCCGCGACGTCAGGAAGAGAACCCCGCACATCACGGCGAGGATGATCGGGATAAGGACCACGAGGTCGCGCTGAATCGATTCCGTGAGCGACAGCATCATGTACGGCTCGCCGGAGATCGAGAACCGCTCCGGCGGCGTGCCGACTTCGTTCATGACCTCTCGAATCGCTCTGGTGACCTCGAACTCGGAGGCGTCCCGCTCCATCCGGATGAGAATTGCGGCCGCCGACCCATCCTCGGCGATGAGGAGTCCTCGGATCGACTGCATTCCCAGGATTCGCTCGCGATACGCCGCGATGCCTTCCGGCGTCGCGGGAGCTCGGCCGCCGGGCGCCGCGGGGCGCACATCGAGCGCGGTCTCCGAACTCGTGATCACGTCTTGGCCGAGCGGTCCTTGGACCTCCTCGACGCCGGGAATCTCGGCAAGTCGCGTCTCCAGCTGCTCGATCTTCGCAAGGGTCGTCGCGTTGAAGATGTCGTCAGGTGCGATGACGGCGACCATCAGCAGCGTCTGCGAGCCGTATCGGTCCTCGGCGTTCTTCATCAGGATGTACGCCGGGTCCTTGGAGTTCATGTAGCTCGCGAAGTCGACGTTCGTCTCGAGCGAGAAGAGGGGGATGGCGAGCGCGATCGTCATCAGCCCAACGGCGCCGATGACCCACCAGGCGTGGTCGACGATCCAGGTGAAGATGCGTCGCATCACTGGAGCCACCCCTCCCGGACGTAGGCGGACGCCGTCAGCGCCGCCCATAAGTCGTCGAGCGGGCCGACGGCGGAAGCAATCCCGGCGAACGCGCGGCCGATCCCTCCGCGGAGGAGCTCGATCGCCTGTGCGACGAGCGGGTTCTCGCGGGGATTGCCCGCCACGAGGATCCAGATTCGTGTGGCGGTCCCATCATCGATGCCGCGCGGCACGATGAGGATGAGGTCAAACGGCGTCTCCGGGCGAGATCGGCCTCGCAACGGGTCACCGAACGGGCCCAGGTCGTCGGCGAGGATCACGGTGACGTCCGCTACGCCGCTCTGGCGGATTCCTCCGGCCAGTCCCATGACACGCATCGTCGACGCGAGAGTCTTCGTCCCGTCGACGACGAGCACGCGGTAGGGCGACGCGGACGAGGAGTCGGCGACCGCGGCGAGGCTCCCCCCGACAATGAGGCCGAGGAAGAGCGCAGCAATGATCGAGCGCTTCATCTTCATGCGGGCTCCTTTCGAACGCTCGCCCACATGAACTGAGCGAGCTGTTGGGTTACACGGGCCAGGGCGTCCTTCGGCAGATCGTCCGCGTACGCCGTGACGTAGAGCGGGATGGTGTCCTGCAGCGCAAGCATCGCACACGCGGCGATCCGGACGTCGAACGCCCTCATCTCGCCCATCTTCTCTCCGCGTTCGAGTAGGGTGGCGATGCGGTCGATCAGATAGCGCTGGAACTCGAGCATCCTCTCATCGCCGTCGCTCAGCGCGAGGAGCGAGCGACGGCTCAGAACACGCATCAGATCGGGCTCCTCGCGGAACATATCGATCTGTTTCTTGACGAACCCGGCCAGGATCTCGGGCACCGAGAGGGCCGAATCGAGGAGGCCGTCGACGAAGTCGAGCATCCCGTCGATGTAGCGGCGGAAGATGGCGATCAGGATCTCCTCTTTGCTTGAGTAGTAGAGGTAGATCGTTCCCTTGGCGGTTCCCGCCTCCTGCGCGATCTCGGCCACCGTCGTGCTGTGGAAGCCGCGCCGCGCGAAGACAACAAGCGCCGCTTTGCGGATCTGATCCTTCTTGTTGTCGTCCATAGGCCCTCCCAGTCCGCTGCTGACTGACCAGTCAGTCATTCTACCTCCATCAACAGCCTTTTCAAGGGACCAAGAGAGTGCAGACGCAAACCCGGCGGCGAGCCGCTCTAGGCTCGGGAGGGGCCCCCCATCCAGCGGGACGCAAGGGAGAGGATGCGAGTTGTCCAATCGGCGGCCCGCGAGTCCTTGGCCCTCCACGTCGTCGAGAGGGGGAGAACGGGCGTGAACGACGCGCGAGCCCCGAGATCCCAGAGTCCGTCGTCACGCCGGTACGCTTCCAGTGCGTCGAGGATCGGTCCTGCGGCGGCGTGGGTCGAGAGACTGGCGAGGATCTCGTGTGACCAGACCCAAAGCTCGATGAACCCGCTTGCGGCACCGCGGGCCGGGGCCGCGGCAGGCGGGGCGTTGAGGTAGCCGAGCCCCTTTGGGTGGTCCCAAAGCCAGCGGAAGAGCGCCGCGCGCACGTCGAGGTCCATCCGGTCGGCGCGCGACCCGAGGAGCGCGACTGCGTACCGGTTCCCGATTGTGAGGTACGTTCCGCGAACCGAGGCACCGGTGAGATCAAGGTGTGCGGCGACCTCGGCGTCCGGGTCGTACGCTCCACTGCGGAACGTGCGCCGCGTGATCTCATGCCACAAGGTCCAGACGGGGTCTAACGCCAGGTGCTCGGAGTCGATCAAGGCGAGGGTGGCGGCTGCGAAGAGCGTCACGCCGGTCGCCCAGCGATCGTTCTTCTCCGGGGGATCCGAAGGGATGAGTCGCCCGGTCACGACGCCGGCGAGGTACGCTGCCACCGCGTCCAGGACGGGGTGTCCCGCGTCGATGCCGATCGCGACGGCGCGCTCGACGGCCCACTCCGTCGTTGGAATGGACTGACGCGCCGCAGTGTCGCGCGAGTGGAGTCTGCCCCAGCTGCCGTCGGCACGTTGCTGTTCGCGCAACCGCGCGACGTGGGCGGAGTCGTCAAGCGCCACGTGGGCCGCGCGAAGACGCTCGTCGCCGGGCTCGACGCACAAGACATCGCGCAGAAGCCGGACCCGCACTGCCGGATCCGGCTTCCCGCGAAGGATCTCGAAGCCGAGCGCGCGAACATCGTCGCGCGTGAGGCGACTACTCATACCTCAATGCATCCACGACCGGCATCCGAGCGCCGCGGCGAGCCGGCCACAGACCCGACACGGCCCCAAGAGCGAACGCACCAAAGAGGGTGGCCAGGATCAGAGTGGGGCTCGCAACAAACGGGAAGCTAGCGCCCGCGGGCAGGCCGGCGAAGGTATTGATCCCCCAGCACGCGGCCGCCGTGATGCCCAATCCAAGTGCCGTCCCAATCAGACCTCCGAGGAAGCCAATCAGGCCGGACTCGATGAGGAAGATTGCCAAGACGTGCCGGTTCTTCGCGCCCACGGCCTTCATCACTCCGATGTCCTTCGTCCGTTCGAGGACGGACGTGAACATCGTGTTCATCACCCCGACTCCGCCAACCAGGAGCGAGATCCCGGCCAGTCCGGCGAGGAAGATGTTGATGTAGCTCATCATTTGGTCGATCACGCTCGTGATGTCGCTCGACGTGATCGCGGAGACCCTCGATCCCTCTGCCTTGAGGGCGACCTCGGCTCGGTCGGCAACATCGTCGACGTCGTAGCCTGGGAGAATCCGAACGACGGTCACGAGGAAGTCGTTCCCCTCCGGCCACAACAGGTCCATCGTCGCGTACGGGACGTAGATGGTGTCAGAGCTCGACGAGCTCATGCTGCTTGCGAATCCCTGCTCCGCTTGCTTCTCGTCCGAGGCGGCAAGAATCCCGATCACCGTCGCCGTAATCTCGTTCGACTTCTCGCCGGCAATGAGGATCGTGTCGCCCAACTTGGCTCCGAGTCGGTCGGCGAGCTCTCTCCGGAGCACGGCGGCGTCGACATCCGTCCCCGTGATCTGTCGCCCGCCCTCTTCGAACACGAGATCGCCGGTGAACGCCGCGAAGTCCGTCAGGAGCTCGGGCGATAGTCCCATCACGGGCATGAATCCCTGCTGGACGTTGCCCTCTCCGTTCGTACCCCCTTCAACGAACGCCGTACGCTGGCGGACGGCGGCGACCGTCTTGACTCCGTCCACACCCTTCAGCGTCTCGAGGTTGAGACCGAACTCCTTCATCCCGCCGCTGTGTTTTCCGCTCATCACGTCCTGGTCCATGACCATGAATGTGTCGACGCCAAAGACTTTGGCGACTTCCCCGGTCATCAGGCCCTTTAGACTCAGACCGAACGAGATCAGAATCACGACAGCCATGATCCCAATCAGGACGCCGAGCACGGCGAGGATGCTCCTCAACTTGCGGTGGAGCACGTTTTGTCCGGCAAGTCGGAAGAACTCCCTAAGCATTTCGCACCTCCTGGACGACGCGCCCGTCGCGCAGTCGGACGATGCGGTGGGCGATCGCCGCGGCGTCCGGGTCGTGGGTGATGAGGATCATCGTCTTCCCTTCATCGATGCTCAGCTTCTTGAGAAGCTCGAGGATCGTCGCCCCAGTCTCCGAGTCGAGGTTTCCCGTCGGCTCATCGGCAAGAAGAATCTCCGGATCGTTCGCCAACGCACGCGCAATTGCCACGCGCTGGCGCTCACCGCCCGAAAGCTCGTTCGGCCGATGCTTCATTCGCTCTCCGAGCCCGACCTTCTCGAGCAGCGCGCGGGCCCGTTCGGCGCGCGCGCTCTTGCGCACGCCCTGGAAGATCATCGGCAACTCGACGTTCTTCTGCGCCGTCAGCGATTGGATCAGGTTGAACGTCTGGAAGACGAAGCCCACTTTCTTCCCGCGCAGGGTCACGAGCTCGTTCTCGGAGAGCTCGTGAAGGTTGTGCCCCTCGAGTGACGCCGTGCCGGCGCTCGGTGTATCCAATGCGCCAAGAAGGTGCATCAGGGTTGACTTCCCGGACCCCGAGGGCCCCATGATGGCGACGATCTCACCACGATCAATGTTAAGGTCGAGTCCCCGCACCGCGTGGACCACCGTCTTTCCCAGTTCGTAGTCCTTGACAATTCCTTTCAGATCGAGAAGCGGCATGTTTAGCTCCCGCTCACCGTGTACTCGACAAGCTCGAGCGAGAACACCTCAACCCACTGGCCACTCCGGAGTTCCTCGACACGGATCAAGGGAGAAATGTAGACCGGGCTCGACAGGGCAAACGCCACCGTCGTCCGGGTGTCCGGCTCGTCTGGATCGACGAGCGTTCCCTGGAGACACCACACGCCGGCCACCGTCGCGCCCGTAATGCTGGTGAACGCCCCTCCGCCCGGGAGCAAGTACTCCTGGCCCTCTTGGAGGCGACTGCGCTGATCCATCAGCGCTTCGAGCGACGTGTAGCTCACGTCGTGGCCGCTCGTGCTCACGGACGTCATGCCGCCCATGAACCCGAACGACCCCAACTCGTCTTCCGTCCCGGTTTCCTCGGTCACCATGCGCACGGTGTACGTGCCGTCGCCGCGCGCGGTCACACTCAGCTCGAGCGTCATGGCTTGCGTCATGTCCTCAGTCCGGATGTTGTAGACCATCTTCGTCGTCCCGATCGGGAAGACGCTCAGATCGGCCTGAGCGAACGCCGCGCCGGCCAGTGCAAACACCGCTACTACGCAAAGCAAACCTGCAATCCTCTTCATGTCACTCCTTCTCGTTCGGTACTTCCTCGTCCTATGCTACGGGACAACCTTGTGCAACCTGTGAAGTCTCTTTCACCCAAGATCATCCGGGCGCTTTCGCCTGGTCGCGGAACTGACTCATGTAGAGGCGATAGTACGCCCCACGAGCTTCCATGAGCTCCTCGTGCGATCCACGCTCCACGATTTCTCCGCCGTCGATCATGATGACTTGGTTCGCGCCACGGATCGTCGAGAGACGGTGGGCAATGACGAAGCTCGTCCGCCCTTTCATCAACTCGAGCAGCGCCTCCTGAATGTGCACCTCGGTCCGCGTGTCGACGCTCGACGTCGCCTCATCCAGAATGAGAATGCGCGGGTCGGCGAGGATCGCGCGGGCAATCGCGATCAACTGCCGCTGCCCTTCCGAGATGTTGGCCCCCCGCTCGGACAACACCGTGTCGTAGCCCTGCGGGAGATGTCGGATGAACCCGTCGGCTCGCGCCAAGGTGGCGGCACGGATGACTTCCTCGTCCGTCGCACCCAACCGGCCATAGCGAATGTTCTCCATCACGCTTTCGGCGAACAGGAACGACTGCTGCAGCACGGTCCCCAGATTCCGTCGCAGGCTGGCGCGCGAGACCTTCCGGATGTCGATTCCGTCGATTTGGATCGACCCCGAGTTGAGGTCGTAGAACCGCGACAGGAGGTTCACCATTGTCGTCTTCCCGGCTCCCGTAGGGCCGACGAGCGCGACGCGTTGCCCGGGCCGCGCGTGGAAGGAGACGTCCTTCAGCACGGGCACTCCAGGCACGTAAGAGAACGTCACGTGGTCGAACACCACGTCGCCCTCCAAGCGTCCGAGTTCGACGGCGCCTGCTTCATCGGTCTGGTCTGGGACCGTATCGATGGTCGCGAAGATGCGCTCCGCGCCGGCCACGGCCGCCTGAACCTGGTTGTAGAGGTCGCCAAGCATTCGAAGCGGTTCGGCGAACCGCCCAGAGTACCCGATGAACGAGGCGATGGTGCCGACGGTGGCCATTCCAACAATCGTCATCCAGCCGCCGAGTCCGGCCACGATCGCGATGTTGGCGTTCGATAGGATGCCCATCATCGGCATGACGAGCAGCGAATAGGTCATGGCGTGCGTGCCGACCTTGCGGACCACCTCGTTCGCAACGTCGAACTTGCGCAGCATCGCGTCCTGTTGTCCGTACGCCATGACGACGCGTTGGCCGCTGTACGTCTCCTCGAGGATTCCGTTCAACGTCCCAAGATTCAGCTGGTAGCTGCGAAACGCCTTCCGCGTCTTCGACCCGACCAGGGCGACCAATCCGATCATCAGCGGGAACGCTACGAGCGTTCCGAGTGCAAGAAGCGGATTGAGGACGAACATGATGACGAGGACACCGACGAGGGTCAGGATGCCGGAGAAGAGCTGTGTCACATTCTGCGACAAGACGCGGCTCACGGCATCCATGTCGTTCGTCAGGCGGCTCATCAGCTCGCCCGAGGTTCGCGAATCAAAGAAGCGAAGCGACAGGGTTTGCATGTGGTCGAACAGCTCGCCGCGCAGCTTGCGCATCATCTTCTGCGCCACGACTGCGATGATCCAGCCTTGGGCTGCGCTCGCCAGCCATGAGACGGCGTAGACGCCGATCATCGTGAGGATGATCCGGAATAGGGCATCCATCCCTGCCCTACCCATGGCGATCTGAATGATGGCGTCGATGCCCTTCCCCATGAGGTACGGACCGCCAAGACCCATTCCAGTGCCGAGAGCGGCGAGGATGATGACGACCACGAGGGCCGTGCGATGCGCCCCAGCGTACGACACCAGCCGACGAAGCGTCCCGCGGACATTCTTCGCCCGCTCGACGGCCATCATGCCTCCGTGGCCGCGAGGTCCGGGGCCCGGCATACGCGGTCCCGCGCTCCTCTGCGTTCGGGCGTCAGCCATGGCGCACCTCCCTAGCCGGCGCCGACTTGGCCTTGTCGGCCGCCGACGCCGATCGCCGGCCGTCTCCCAGTTGTGAGTTATAGATGTCGCGGTACACAGGGCTCGTCTCCATCAATTCACGGTGAGTCCCCGCGGCGGCGATCTTCCCGCCGTCAAGGACGAGGATCTTGTCAGCCAAGAGTACGGTCGAGATCCGCTGGGCCACGATGAAGCGCGTCGTCGTGTGCTCGGATTCGGAGATCAGCCGGTCGAGGGCATCCTGAAGCCGAACCTCCGTCTCGATGTCCACGGAGCTTGTCGAATCGTCGAGGATCAGCACCTTCGGTCGCACGACGAGCGCTCGGGCGATCGCCAGCCGCTGCCTCTGTCCACCGGAGAGAGTGACGCCGCGCTCGCCGATCACGGTGTTGTAGCCGTCAGGCAGAGCGCGAATAAACTCAGCCGCCTGCGCGGCCTCCGCCGCGGCTTCTACTTCCTCCTGCGACGCGTCGGGACGTCCGTAGCGGATATTGTCGAGGATCGTCCCGCTGAACAAGACGGCTTCCTGCAGCGCAATGCCGACCTGCCCGCGGAGCGACGCGACCGTCACGTCGCGCACGTCCACTCCATCGAAGGTCACGCGCCCGGACGTCACGTCGTAGAAACGCGGAATGAGGTGGATGAGCGTCGACTTGCCCGATCCGGTGGCCCCGAGGATGGCCACGGTCTCCCCGGGCTCAGCCACGAAGCTCACTCCCTGCAAAACGGGGTCGCTGCAATCCGCAGAGTAGCTGAAGCAGACGTCCTCGAACGCGACGCGCCCCTCCGGCGCCGCGAGCGCCTTGGCTCCGGGGCGCTCGCGCACGTCTGGCTCGCCGTCCAGCACCTCGAGGATGCGGCTGGCCGAGGCGTCGGCCGCCGCCAGCGGGGCAACCATTGCAGCAAGCATCATCAACGGGAAGAGGGCCATCGACAGGTAGTTCACCGAGGCGACGACCTGGCCGACAGTCATCTTCCCGTCGAGCGTCATCGTCCCACCGAACCAGAGGGCGACGATGACGGCCGCATTCATGATGACCATCATCAGCGGCATCAGAAGGGCGAGGACGCGGAACACGCGAATCGACTGCGCCGTCAGAGCCTCGTTGGCAGATCCGAAGCGCTCGATCTCCTGTTCTTCGCGGACGAACGCCTTGACGACGCGGACGCCGGCGAGATTCTCCTGAAGGACCGTGTTCAATCGATCCAACCGCTTCTGCACGCCGAGGAACATCGAGCGCGCCGGACCGGCGAACAGCAGGACGAACAGGATGATCACGGGGAAAAAGGCGAGCACGATCCAGCCCAACTCGACGCTGGTGAGGAAGAGGAAGGCGATCGCGCCGAGCATCCAGATCGGAGCACGGGTCAAGATGCGCAGCGACATCTGAACGATCATCTGTACGAAGTTGACGTCGCTCGTCGAGCGGACAATGAGCTGTCCGGTCTGCAGTCGGTCGAGGTTGCCGAACGAGAAGCTCTGCACTCGACGCACGAGCGCGCTACGCACGTCGGCGGCGAAGCTCTGCCCAACCCGAACCGAGAGCGCGTTGTTGACGATCGCGAAGAGCGCGCTCGCCAAGGCGGCGCCAAGCATGATGAGCGACGTGGTCCACACGACGTGGAGGTTCTTCGCGCCAATCCCTTGGTCGATGATTCGCTGCGACAGCCGCGGGATCGCCAGGTCAGCGGCCACCATGCCGAGGAGCAGGACAAGAGCCCCGATGGCTTCCCACTTGTAGGGACGCACGTAGCGGTACAGACGAATGAGCGACCTCACTTGTCCCCCCCTCCTTCGACGTCAGGCGACGCAGACTGCCTCCCCGCAGGGAGACGCTCAATGAGCTTCGCGTGGACCTTGACGAGAAGCGCATGCAGCTCGCCTTGCTCTCGAGCCGTGAGCACACCGGTGACTTCCCGCTCCAACTCGAGGAAGTTCGAGCGGGCCTCCTGATGAAGTTTCCTCGCTTTCTCCGTGAGGTACACGCGGGACACTCTCTGATCGTTCGGATCCGTCTTCCGCACGACCCAGCCGTCGCGCTCCATTCGCTGAAGCATGCTCGTGACGGACGCCGCCGAAAGGTGAAAGGCCCTGCCGATCTCCGTCTGAGGCGCTCCCTCGCTGTCCCCGAGGAAGAAGAGAGCGAACCCCTGTGCCTTATGAAGGCCAATCTCCTCCATCTTCACCCGCATGCGGTCGGCCGTCAGGCGGCAGACCTGCAACAGCAGTTGGCCGACCGTCTGCTGTTCAGGATTTCGTGTCTCTTGCCTCATTCCTTAGCCTCCGAACCTTCAGCGTGCTGACCGTTAGTTGGCTAACGATATACGAGGCAACACCCCTCGTCAAGGTGCAGTTCGATGACGCTCCCCGGTCGAAGGATTCGTGGCTAGTCGACGAGTTGTACCCCTCAGCATAGTCGAGTGGGCGTGATGCGACAGCCAGCTGCGACGCAGTCGTGCATCCCTCTCGTCCCTTGGTCGCGTCGTGCGGGCCGCCGAGGAGCCAGGCGAGAAGTCAGAAAAGACTGGCTGCCACGCTGAAGACGCTCCGCCAACTGGACAGCGGAGCCACGGGGGGCAAAGAGGAGGTTCGGACTATCGCTTCTCGCCGCCTTTCAGCGCGTCGTGGATGCCGAAGATCGCCATGACGAGCTCGCAGGCGATGCGCACGAAGATCGGGCCGACGAGAAGTGTCAGGATGCCGGTGAGGATCCCGACCCCGGAGCCAAACCGTCCAGCCGAGGACACGATGAGGGCAATGCCCTGCACCACACAAAGGCCGACGCCCAACCAGAACAGGAGTTCGATGACGATCGGCGTGATGAACTTGCGGAACAATAGGTAGTCGCGCATAGCGCCTCCTTGGCACGGACAAATCGGGAGCACGATAGCGGATCCCTCCGGCTCTGCCAAGGAACAGCACCTCTTCTCCTCCGCACCCGGTGCGGCGGCCGAGGACTGTCCAGCCGAGGCTGTCCAGCCCGGGCTGGACGAGCCTAGACTAGACCCACGTGAACGAGACGGACGAGAGACGCTGCCCAGCGAAGATGAGGCGCAGCGAGAGGGAACCCCGCCGAGGGTATGGCGGGGCCGCTGGGGAGGACGGCCGGCCCTGCGAAAGGGGTCGGCCGTTTCCACTGACCGCAAAGGATCTCGGCACAGGAGGACTTCGATGAAGGTTGTCGTACTGCATGGAAGTGCGCACAGAGGCGGCGATTCGGACGCGTTGGTCGACAGACTCCTCGCCGGGATGGGCCCCCCAAAGTGCATGAGGTCCGACACTTCTACGCTATCGACATGAACATCGCGCACTGTCGGAGTTGCGGAGCCTGTGGACTCGAGGGTGGCACCGGCGTCTGCGTGATCCGCGACGACATGCAGGACGTGTACCCGGCGTTCTCCGAGCCTCATGTCGTCGTCCTCGCGGCACCCATGTTCTGGGGCTACATGACGTCCCAGCTCAAGACGCTGTTCGACCGACTGGAAGCCATCGCGTCCCCAAAACACTTCGGCGGCAGAGACTTCATCCTCTTGGTGACCTATCGCCACTACTACGGCTCCATGGTCGAGTGGCTCGGCCGGATCACGAGTGCGTTCGGGAGCCGGTTGCACGCCATGACGTGCCAGACCTACGATCAGGACGCGGACCGCGACGTCCCGATCGCCAACTTCCCCGGCAGGTTGCACGAGGCGTTCGAGCTCGGTCGGAGAGTTGGTGCGGCATCCGGCGGGGTGTAGGTTCGAAGCCCCGGCCGCTCTACCCCCCGAACGAGACGAGGAGGACGGCGCCGATCGCGAGGACGACGCCCACGAGGGCACGCGGCGACGGCCGTTCGCGCAGGAAGACGACCGAGTACACCAGGCAGAAGAGGAGCGTCGACCCGCGCACGGGCGCCACGACGCTGGCCGGCGCGAGTTCGAGACTCTTGAGCCAAAGGAGCCAGCCGAGGCCGGCCCCGGCGATGCCCGACAGCGCCACGAAGAAGAACCCACGTCGCTCGACGCGCACAGGGATCCGCCGCCTCAGGAACGGGAGAAGAACCACCGCGCCAAGGCAGCCGGCACAGGCGAAGAGAAGCAGAAGCATCTCCGGCGAGAGACCCTGATCGAGCGCGAGCTTCGCCGGGACCGTCTCAGCAACTCCCCACAGGACTCCGGTCAGGAGCGCGAACAGGGTTCCCGAGCCGCCGCTTCGACGGCCCGTCGCGTCGTTGCGCTCGACGAGGAAGTACGCGCCGACCAGCACGAGACCCGCCGCCAAGACGAGGTCCCAGCGCAGCGGCTCGCCCAAGAGGAGCACGGCCCCGAGGACGCCCCACAAGGGCGCCGTGTTGGAGAGCGTTGTCGCCTGGTGAGTCGACGACCGTTCGATCGCCAGGAGGTAGAAGAAGCCCCCAGCCGTCGCATCAACGACCCCGGCAAGCACGGCAAGAGCCGCCGGCCCGAGAGCCGGCGCGACGAGTCTACCAGAGACGAGCGCAACGACGAGCGCGAACAGGGCGACGAGTCCCCACCGCACGACGAGGTACGTCAGCCGATCGATGTACCGGATCGCCGGCGTAGCGGCCGTCATGCCAATTCCCCACGCCGCCGACGCGGCAAGCGCAAGCGCCAAGGCTTCCGTCGAGATGGCAACCTCCTTGCCCATGGTGGCGCCTCAGGGCCGATGAGATGCGGGAACGATACCTGGGCGAGCCTGGGCTGTCACTCGATGCCCGCCACGCTCTCCTCACACGACCATCACGGGACCGACACGTCGACTGCGCATGCTCACGAACCTGGAAATCGAGAGAAATGAAGGAGCACCTAGATGAAACCGTGGATCGTCATCGGAATCGTCGCCGTGGTCGCGACAGCAGCTCTGGCCGTGGGGCTCAGCCTCGCCGCCGGCCCGCCGGGAGCCGCGGACGAAATCCGCGCCGAGCTGATCCCACCCCAAGGAACGGAAACAGCCTACGGAATCCCGCTGTCCTTGGCATCCCTGCCGCAGTTCATCGGCTGGTGGACGACGCTTGTCCCGCCGGCCCAGGATCGGCCGGAGTACGCAGACGCCCTGAGGTCGCTCGTCGCCCCGTGCTGCGACGACAACACGGCCTTCCGCTGCTGCTGCGAGACGCAGCCAGGCCAGGCCTGCAACCTCACTCGCAGCGCCAAGGGTCTCGCGGCCCATCTCGTCCTCGATCTCGGGTTCACGAAGGACCAGATTCGCGAAAACGTTCTTCAGTGGCTCGAGTTCGCTCGCCCGGACTACTACGTGGCGGCGGAACTCGCCGCCCGCGGCCTAGACCCGGCGAGCTACGGGCTGACGACCCAGGGTTCCTGCTATCGCGGACTCTGCGGAGCCCCGATCAGCCAGGGCGGCTGCGGCGGGATGAACGAACTCGTCGAGCCGACCATCGTGGGAGGGAGCGTCTAGGCCGCCGGGCAGCTGCGCAGCCGAGCGACTTACTCCCACATGTCGCGCATGCGCTGCTGGATGTCCGCGTCGGGATCGTAGAACGACCCAGGGTCGTCCTTCTCCTCCGGCGCAGCGAGCGCAACTTCCTCGACGGAGTCGAGCACGTCTTTGGTGAAGAAGCGACAGAGTTGGGCGTAGCTGTGTCCGTCCCCCAGCGCGTACCACTTGTGGTAGTAGCGCAGGGGCCACGTGACGTAGAGGTGGTCCTTCGCGCGGGTAAGCGCCACGTAGACCAGTCGCCGCTCCTCTTCGATCTCCTCCTGCGACCCTGTCGCGAGATCCGAGGGCAGGAACCCGTCCGCGGCGTGGATGACGTACACGACGTCCCACTCGCAGCCTTTGGCGGAGTGGATCGTCGACAGGACGAGCCAATCCTCGTCGAGGTACGGCGAGGCGGCGAGGTCGCTCGTCGACGTCGGTGGATCGAGCTGGACGTCGGCGAGGAATTGGTGACGGGATCGGTACCCGCTCGCGATCTGTTCGAGGCTGATGAGGTCGCGCACGCGGGCGGCCGGGTTGTCGTACGTTCTCTCGAACACCGGATCGTAGAAGCGCCGGATCCGCTCCACCTGCGCCTCGGGGTTCTTGGCCCCCATGGGGACGAGGTCGTCGAACACCTGCGCCAGGTCGCCCAACCCGGCGCGCGCGGCAGGAGGTCCGGCGAACGAGCGAATGGCGCGCGGGTCGCCGCCGGCTCCGTCGACGTGCTCAACGATGCGCGATGCGGTCGTCGGGCCGACGCCGTCCAAGAGCTCCAGAAGGCGAAACCACGCCAGCTCGTCGCGTGGGTTCTCGAGGACGCGGAGGAAGGCCAGAAGATCCTTCACATGGGCGGCTTCGAGGAAGCGCAGTCCGCCGTACTTGTGATACGGAATGTTCCGCCGAGCCAGCTCGACTTCGAGCGTATCGGACAGGTGAGAAGCGCGAAAGAGAATGGCCTGCCGCCGCAGCGGGATGCCCTCCTCATAGTGGCGCAGAACGCGGTCGATCACGTACTCATCCTGCTCCGTCGTGTCCTTGCACAAGACGAGGCGCGGCAGCTGGTCGCTCTCCCTTTCCGACCAGAGATCCTTCGTGAACCGCTCGCTCGCCCCGGCGATAAGTAAGTTCGCCGTGTCGAGAATCGGCGTCACGGAGCGGTAGTTTTGTTCCAGCTTGACGATCGTCGCCCCGGGGAACTGCGTGGAAAAGTCGAGCATGTTGCGGACCGTCGCCCCGCGGAAGCGATAGATGCTCTGAGCGTCGTCCCCGACCACCATGATGTCCCGGCACGTCTTCCTCATGCCGAGGAGGATGCGAGCCTGAACGACGTTCGTGTCCTGGTATTCGTCCACGAGAATGTGATCGAAGCGGCCGCCGATCTCCTCCGCCAGGCGGCCGTTCTCGAGCAAGGTCATCCAGTAGAGGAGGAGGTCGTCGTAGTCGAGGACGCTGCGTTCCTGTTTACGAACGACGTACTGTTTGAACAGCGAGCGAAGCTCGGTCTCCCACCCGTCACACCAGGGGAAGTCTCGCTGGAGGACATCCTTCAGGTCGTCGCCGGAATTCACGCATCGCGAATAGACGGCGAGACACGTCCCCTTGCGCGGGAAGCGCTTCTCCTTCTCGTGCAGACCCATCTCGTGGCGGATGATGTGAACCAGGTTCTCTGCATCCCCCTGATCGAGCACCGTGAAGTCGCGGCTGATGCCGACAGCGTCCGCGTAGAGGCGAAGGAGACGGTGGGCGATCGAGTGGAACGTGCCTCCCCAGACCCGCCCGGTCGTCAAAGCGCCTCGAGCGACGATCGTCGAGGCTCGCTCGAGCATCTCCCCCGCGGCCCGGCGCGTGAACGTCAGGAGGAGAATTCTCGCGGGATCGATGCCCTGCGAAATGAGGTACGCGACGCGATACGCCAGCGTCTTCGTCTTGCCGGTGCCCGCGCCCGCGACGACGAGAAGCGGCCCGCCGCTGTGCATCACGGCCGCGCGCTGCTGCGGATTCAGGTCATTGAGCCAGGACACGTTCCCTTCGCCTCGCATGGCGGGCAGGGTAGCCGATCCGGCGAACCTCCTCCACGGTCTACCTGGTTGTCGTCGCGCCGTAGGCCTACGTGCTACAAGCCACGAGCCCTCTCCCGCTTCGCGCGCCCATCCAGGCCATTTCGCCCTTACAGCAACGCGTAGGGCTAGCCATCCTGAGTCACCGTTCGCGCAGACTCCTTGTACTCCCTGAACCCGTCCACCAATTGCCGGAACGACGTAGGCCGATACTTCTCGAAGCTCTCTTCGTCCACGTACACGAAGTCATAGGCCACATCCGACTGGACCCGGTTGATGTCCTCGCACCACTGACGCAAGCGGGCCATCTTCAGCGGCACGTCCACATCCTCTCGGCCCTTGGTTTCAACAACGACCACCCGCTTGCTCGACAGCTTGACGAGGAAATCCGGGTAGTAGTTGGCAACGTCGCCATCGACGTTCACGTAGTCCAGTTTGAAGTGCACCGCCAGATAGTTCTTCCCGTAAGACACCACATCGGCGCAGTCTTCGAGGAAGCTCGCGAACCGCAGTTCCAATGGGCTGTCTCCGATGATGCGGTTGAACACGCTCTTCTTTGGGACGAGGTAGCCCTGCTCTTTGGCCACGAACGGTCGCGTCTGCCGAAGCTTGATCGTGTCGCGGATCTCGGCGTCGCCCTTGTCCTGCACCGTGAGCGCGTTGATCGCCTTCTTGAAGGTGTCGATCAGCGTCTTCGTTGCCGCCACCTCCGACAGGTTACGCAGGGTGTTGGGGCTCTCGAGTTCCACCGGGCGGTCAAATAGCTCATTCCGCACGAAGTCCTTCACCTTGCCGTAGAGCACGTCGTAGCCGCTGACCAGCCGCAGCTCCTTCATGATGGTTCGCGCGAAGTAGCCGATCACGCTCCGGTAGTCGGCCACGCCGGCCGAGTCGAGGATCGTCGTGTGCGTCACCTCGCCATTCGCGATGTCTCGAAAGACGATCTCCCGCTGCTCTTCCTCAGTGAACTGCCGGTAGGCGACGCGCTGATGCCCGAGGGCGCCCGCATTCAGATCCGCGAGGTTCTTGTACTCGCGGTAGATGCGCGGCGTCAATACGGGGATCTCGATGTCCAGCGCTGCGATGTCCTTCTTCTCGTTTCCCTGGTCAACTTCCACCACCAGCGGCGCTTTGGGCTTGGTGCCTTCGCCCATGGGCTTGCGCTCCAGTTCGACGCCCTCCGCCTGGATCGACTCCACGAAGTCCATGAACGCGTCTGTGCCGACGACGCTCACGTACTCCTCGACGCCGCTCGGGTACATTCTCCGAAGACCTCGCCCCAGCGTTTGCTCGGGGAGGATGTTGCTCTGAGCCGAGTAGGCGCGCAGTCCAACAATGGTGGTGACGTTCTTCACGTCCCACCCTTCCTTGAGCATCATCACCGAGACGATCGCCTTGTAGCGGCTGTCGGCGCCGTCGATCGTATTGGCCTGTTTGCGCAACTCCTCCAGCTCGTCCTTCGCTTTGCCGGAGCTGGCTTCGGAGATCTCGCCGTTGTTCTTGGTGTGGATGACGAGCACCGCGTCCGTCAGGTCCGGGTACGTGTTCTCCAGGTACTCGGCCACATCGTCGCAGTTGCGGGTGTCGTCAGTCATGACGAACAGGATGGCCTTCTTCCCCAGCTTCGCGTGCTCGGCATACGCCTTGCGCCATTCGAGCACGCCCAGGTGAAGGTAGTCGGCGTACTTCTCGGTGTACTTGGCGCTCTGACGTTCGGTAAGCTTCGCACGGCTCGCGGCGTCGGGCAGGACAGGATGCTTGACGACGTCCTGCGCGATCGCTTCCACCAGCGGGTAGTCCGCAATGGTCTGTACGAAAATCGCTCCGTTGTTGTGCCTCGGAGTGGCCGTCACGTCCACCTGCAACGACAGCGCCGCGCCCTTTTGCAGCAGCCGATTGTGGATGTCTTCGATGGACTTGAACCAGGCCATGCTAGGGTCGTGGATGTGGTGCGCCTCGTCGTTCAGCACCATCAACTCGTCGATGTCGCGCACGATCATCCCGAGGTCCACCTTCGAATCCGTCGTCGTGCCCGACGGCCGCTTGCCGAGGAAGTACTCCATCGTGTTCTCATCGTCCGGCGAAGGCGGGATGTCGTCGCCGGCATAGACCCGGTGGATGTTGGTCAAAAAGATGTTGCCGGTAGGCCGCGTGATGCGGACCTCGTCCTGAACGTGCAGGGTCAGTTGGAAGTCGTCGCGCCAGTCGCGGCCGTCCACCCCGTTGTCGGGCAGGACCGGATCGTCTTTCAGGAAGATGCGCAAGCCCTGGAAGTCCTTGTAGATGCGATCGAGCACGATGATGTTGGGGGTGATCACGAGGAAGTTGCGAGCCAGCGTCGACTCCGGCTCGTAGAGCTTGTGGTAGAAGCTCCACGCCAGCACGAGGCTCAGGACCTTGGTCTTGCCGGAGCCGGTGGCCATCTTCACGACGAAGCGCCGCCAGGTTTCGTCGAACATCCCAGCTGACACCGCGCCGCTGCCGTCGAACCGCATGAGATCGAACTTGTCCTGTACACCCACGACGTCGCAGAGGTAGACGATCGTCTCGACGGCCTCGCGTTGGGCGAAGTAGTACTGGAACTCCGCCATGGTCCCGTCCGCCTGCAGCATGAGGTGCGGCGTGTCGAACCACCAACGCAGCAAGCTGCGGCTCGTCTCCGTGGCGCCAACGAAGCCGCTATCCCGGAACTCCTTCACCTTGCGACGCAAAGGAGAGACGAGCGGCGGCATGAGCTTCTCCATGCTGCTTTCCCGCAACGCCTCATCGGCGGGAAACCAGCGGATGCTCGGATCGAGAATCGCGTGTGGGGATTGCGGAAAGTTCTTATGCAGTGCCATATCGGTTGCTCATGGTTCTTTCTTGACGGGCGGCTCAACCTTGCCGAGTCGCTTGCGCTGGTTGGTCTCGATCTTCTTGATGCTTCCCGCCACCGGCAACTCTTCGGGCATCGTGCCGCCCAATTCCTGGATCGTTTGCCGCACCTTCGCCCCGACTTCGCGATGCGTCCGGTTCGCGGCGTCTTTCCCCTTCACCTCGTCCCGGCGCAGCTTCTCCTCCGCCTGGGTCGCCCTGAACAGGTTTGCCGCCAGTTCCGTGCTGCCCATGTGATCCAAGATCTTCTGGCTCTTCTTCAAGCCCTTTCGACGGTGAATGTCCTCCTGTTTCAACCCGCCATAGAGCCCCATGTACCCGTGGTTCTGAAAGATGGCGTAGTCTATGGGTTCGATGACGCCCGCATCCTTGGCCGCGTCAGCCAACTGCACGTTGTGGCTGCGCACTTCTTCACGTAACAGAACCCGCCGATCTTCCTCGATGCGCCCGTCCGCCAATTCCTGCCGCCGTGTCTGGATGGCGAAGTAGGTTTGGCCCTGCGCCACGATTTCCTTGGTGGGATCGGCGTTCTGAATAGCCAGGTAGCAGGCATAGCGGGACAGAAGAATGGTCCTGACCGGCCGCTGTCCACCCTTTCCTATCTCGATCATTTCGGTGACGTCAACGAAATGATCCTCGAGGCGGTGTCCACTGTTGAAACAGGCCAGTCTGGCCTTCTCAATGACCCCCTCAAAATTGCGGTAGTCGCCGTAGCCCAGGACCCTGGCAAATTCTCGGCTTGACCAGAATTCCATCCCCGCAGCGTTCGTGCGCTTGATCCGCTCGAAAGGCGAACCATTCCCGCCGGCTGTCTTCGCAAGGTCCTTCGCCACTACTCCTTACCCCCGTTCTTCCCCACGCTCACGTCCACGATCGTCATCGTGTCGTTCCCGAAGATGTCGACCACCTTGACCGCGATCTTGCGCCGGCCCACCGCGCATTCGTGATAGGCGCTCGTCAACTCCAGCGACCGGTCCTTCTTCGTGCGGAAGCTCTGCCACTCATTCTCGAAGATGTAGTCGCCCGTCCAGCGTTCTTCCCACTCGCCGCTGTCCTCGTTCTTCACCCGGATGATCTCGCGCTTGCTCTCGAAGTTGAAGTCCACGGCCCAGTAGTCGACCCAGTCGGTCCACTCCTTCGTGAGCACCTCGCGGGTGACGACGCCGTCCTTGTCCTTGCTCACTTTGACGATCTGCCCCTTCTCCACCACGATCCGGCTGCCCTTGTTCTTGATCTCCGCCTCGGCGTTGGCGATCGAGTCTTGGGAGTAGAACACCGAGAAGTCGGTCAGCTCCACCGCCACGGCCGGCCGATCGCCCTTCTTGCCGGCCCGGACCAGCGGTTTCACCTCGATGGCCGCCACATCGTGAAAGACGACCTGGTTCTTCTCCACCGCTCGCTTGTCGAACACCTCGGCGGGGATGTACTTCGGTGCGATGTCGATCCCCTTGGCGCGAGCTTCGTCGAGCACGTTCGGGAAGAGGCCCATCTCGAACTCGAAGCCCAGGATGTCGACCTTGGTGATGTGCTTCTTGCGACACTCGAGGATGATCTCCTCGATGAACAGCCGCGTTACCGGAAGGTTCACTGGACCCACCGCCACCAGCCGCCCCGCCTTCTTGCCGTGGAACGCAATGAAGCCCTCGGTCTTCTCCGCGCGGTAGGCACGCAGGATCAGATCGACGAAAGCGGCTTCCTTCTCTTCCAACTGTTTTTGCTGCTCGACTGCGCGCAGATTCGGATTGATCCCGATGTAGTGCTGCCGCTCGTACTTGCCCAGGTTCAGGATCTCGAAGGCGCGATAGTCCTTGCCTTCATCCTTGAGCTGCCGCTGCACGCCAATCAACCGCTTGCGCGTCGTGTGGACGGCGAACTTGCCCAAGTCGCAGACGATCCACTTGCGACCCAGCTTCTCCGCCACAGCGGCCGTGGTGCCGGAGCCGCAGAAGAAGTCGGCGACGAGGTCGCCTTCGTTGGAGGAGGCTTTGATGATGCGGGCCGCAAGCGCCTCCGGCTTTTGAGTGGCGTAACCAGTCAGTTCTGCCGCTTGATTATGGATTTTGCTTATATCCGTCCATATATCTTGAAGTGGCACACCCTCGTATTCACTTTCGTATCTTTTCAGGCGCGGAACCCCGCCTTGTTTCTTTGGCCAGTGCAGTCTACCTTCCGCATCGTGTCTTTCCAGAGTCTCGATCGGGCAACGCCAAAGCGTGTTGACACCCTTGTATTCGTATCTATAGCCTCCTCCAGACAGACCACTCGCAGAGAGGCTGATTCTTTGATACCGTTCCTTCCGAACTTCATCGTATTGGTCAAAGAACGTCTCAATGTACTCTTTGTCCGGTGCCTGCAGAACTTGATTCCAGACTCTCCGGCCACTCTTGCCGTAGTAGAGAATGACATCGTGGATAATCCCGTATTTCGTCGAATCGCTGTGACCGAAAGCGCGTCGCCAAACCAGTTCGTTGGAAAAGCTCCCTATACCGAACACCTCATCGAGAACAGATCTCACCAGATGATTCACCGTCGGTCCCATATGAACGTAAATACTTCCATCCTCGGCCAGCAGATCGCGCATCAGCACCAGCCGTTCGTAGATCATGGCGATGAAGGAATCCGCACCCTTGCCCCAGGTGTCGCGGTAGGCAATCTCCTCGAGGATGTTGGGCTTCTTGGTGAACGTCTCGTCGCCGATCTCGATGTCCATTGAGAAGTCGGCACCCACGTCAAACGGCGGATCGATGTAGATCAGCTTGAGGCCACCCTGCTTCTCGATTTCCTCGCGCAGCGGGCCGTTCTTCAAGCTGGAGAGAATGAGCTTGTTGTCGCCCCAGATCAGTTTGTTCGTCCAGCCCTTGAGCTGCCGCCCGCGCGCATCGAAGAGACCGAGATCCGTGGAACTGCCCGCCGGCTTCTCCGCCCGCGGCTCGTCCACCTGCTCGATGACCTGGAACGGCAAGACGATATTGCAGACCTCGTTCGACTTTCCGTTCCAGACCAGCTCAACCTCGCGCTTCTCCTCGAACAACAGAAAGCGGTACTTGTCCGGAAGCGGCTTATCTGCTTCCAGATACCGGAGGATCTCCTGCTGCTCTTGCTCAGTCAGGCGTGGCATGACCGTCCCTTTTACATCTGCGGCTCTACGACCCAAAGCCGAGACGCGTGTTTCGCTGAAGGATACATCGCCATCTCGATCTCATCTTGCCCGCCGCAGACGGAACGTCCACTGGAGTTGGCCTCCTCGCATTCCAGGGCTCCTTCACGGTTGTGCAAGTCCGCTTACCACAACGTCGACACGCTGCACCAAATCCTTGGCGAAGCTAATGAAGGATCGAGCATGGGGGCGCCATACGCGGGGCGTCTTGCCTTGATGAACGATCTGGTGTCTCACATCGGTCCACCGGTCGAGAGTCTCCTGTGGGCTATTGTGACCCTCTTGGACAAGAACACTCCACACGTCAGCCGGATCGCCGCCCAAACGCGAGACCGTGGCGGACACGCCCTTGGCGCCAAGCTGGCTGGTCTGATTCTCGAAGTACTCCACAATCGAGTCGTGTATGCGCGCGAGGCGCAACCGCTGAGTGTCCAGAAGGGCAACCTCCAGGGCTAGTCCCGGGACTTCCTTTTGAACGCGCGCCAGAACATCTCGCAAGCGCGCCGTCGCCGCAGTCTGCGAGACTTGCGCGATGAGGGTCTCGGCTGATACCTCGCATAGGTACGCATCTATTGCGCCGACCGCAAACACGATAGCGCCGCGCGGCAGTTCCCGCCGCGGCTTCGTGGGGGCACCAGCCCCGGATTGCGTCCCCTCGTGAACGTCCAGGAAGTAGCTTGCTCTGAGTATGTTGGCGTCGAAGGCTCTCTTTGCGTTTGTCACCATCCGTTATCTCGTTCCTTACGGTGAACGTACTGCTGCGTGACAATCGGCAGATGGACCTCGGTGCGGACTAGAACGTCCCCGGCAATCTACTCCATGCACAGCCCGTCCTACTTCTTCTTGGCTTTGGCCTTCTATTCATCTCCCGTTTCCTCGAACCATGCGATGAGGTCCTCCCAGGTGACCTTGATGCCATTGCCTACTTGCGTCTTGCCCTTGCACCATTCGATCTTGGCTTTTCCGACGCGGAGATCGCCCAGGTGACTGTCTTTGTTGTCGTAGACGTCAAGCTCGATTCCGTTGTTTCCGAGCTGCATTGTGACCTGGAAATCCTTGACGCTTACCTTCATGCGCAGTCCCTCCTGTCGTAGGCCTGGCGATCTGTGGTGCGCAAGCCCGCCACATAAAACGCTAGTCCGAGGCCGGACCCTCCCGCCCTTCTCATCCTTGTGCATCCCCCCTAGCACGACACATATTGGCATGTGTGCTCTTGCCAGACAGCCTACGGCCGTGGCCCTCCTCGGTCAAGTCAGGCAGGTGTGTTGCGCGAAGCACTACTCCCCACGCATAGAGGAGGGTCCCGTTCGGTGTTCGCTGGATCGAGCGGGCCCGTCGTTTCCTTGGAGGCAATCCGCGCCGGCCGCTTCCCCGCCGACCCGACCTTCCAAGCCTGTCTCTAGTGCCCCTACCGCTCGATCTGGCCCGAGAAGCGAGGGGGGGAGTGAGGCAGGCCGAGGAGGCCTCAGGTAGTGCACACGGGGCGATCAAAACGGACGGCAACACTCAAACCCACAACGACGCTGTCAACGGTGCTGAAGGACATCCCCTCGACGCCTCCAGCCGGCGCGATCCTGGGTGATTTGGCCTTCCCTTCGGTCCTTGCACGACGCTGTTAGGCAACACGCGCAAGGAGACCATTTGCTCTTCTGAAAAGCTCCTCGAAGCGATCCATGGTCTCGCTGTCTATTTCCTTGAGCAGCTCCACCTGATGCTCGAGGAGGTAGCGGGCTGGTTGGTAGTGGTCAAATGACGCACTCGTCGCCATTTCCACCCGCTTCAGGATACGCCCCTTGGTCGTGAGCTGGCTCTCTTTGACTGATACGGTGCCAGAGCGGTTGAGCAGACCGAGGTAGAAGTCCACCGCGAAGAGGTCCTCGATGTCCGCCTCGGCCGTGCGAGTGAGTTCGGTCAGGGGAATGAGCTTCTCACCGGCGATGATCCCTCGCTCGACGAGCGAATTCACCCTCTGGCTTCCGCCCGCGGATACCTCCAAGACGACCGCCACGTTGAGCTGCGCGCCAAGGAGGGCGATGAACGTCGGGATCTTGTCCAGTCCGCCAACGGGCACAATGACCCAACGCGGATCGAGGTGCGTGCGCCTGACGCCCTGAAGGTGTCCGCTCATCACCTTGAGATACAGGTAGTCGGCCGGGCCCTCAACAACGAGGTTGTCCGGCCCTAGGAAGAGGGTCTGCGCCAAGTCGTACCCGAGGGCTGCCTGAAGCGGGAAGCGTGTGTCCTTTGATGTCGAGAGCACGTCGGCGCTCACCTTTGTGCCTGCCTGGTCTACGTCCTCCACAGTACGCACCCGCTGAAGCTGATTCGCCTCAACCATGAATGGCGAGTGCGTCGTGTAGATAACCTGGTGTTCTGTTGCGAGCCGCTCGCTGATGAAGCGAAGCAGGTCAGCCTGGGCGGCCGCGTGCAGTCCCAGCCCAGGCTCATCGAGTAATAGGACCATCTTCTCTCGGCTTCGGTATTCCGAGAACGCCGCAAGAAACGAGAAGAACCATATAAAGCCGTGCGACCGCTCACCAAAGTTGAGTGTGACCCGGTGCCGCTGGTTACGAACGCGGATATCGAGGAAGGGAGGCTGCCCGAGTTGATCGACAGGCGACTTGAAATCGACGTCCAACTCGATGGAGAGATCCTTGTTCTGGCTCCAGTACTCGAAAACCTCATCGGTGAGTTGGTTGGCGGCAGCTTCAAGCGACGCCTTCCGCGCCTCGTACTTCGCCTCGATGAACTCCTTGCTCTGAACACCGGCGAGCCGGAGGAGGGACAGGGTCGTCCGCTCGCCAGGTCCGAGTTGGTCCTCCGCGGTCTGCTGGAGCTTCGGGATCGAGACGCGACCAGGCATGATGTTGTACTCGTCGAAGTACAGGAACTTCGGGAGCCGCTTGGCCAGTGCGCTCTGGATCTCCTGAGAGAGGTTCCTCCCCTTGATCTCTCGTGCGAAGGCGGCAACTGCGTCCGGCGCGCCTGTCTGAGCTTCTAGCCGCTCCCTGAGCTCCTGGATCGAGGTGACTCCATCGGACAGGCTAGAGTCCAGGCCTGCGTCAACTACCAAGCGCTCGACCAATCGCTCCTCGTCGATTGGTGGACTACACACCAGCTTGTTCTCGTAGTCTCTGCGAATGATCACGTCAACCCCTGACAGTGCCCCTTCGCCAGCCACCTCCTCTACTGCCTTGACGTCACCCTGCTCTAGCGTGAAGTTGGCCTCAACGACGACGGTGCTCGGGATGAATTCGCGGTCGCGCGTGTAGGTCCTGCGCGGGTAGTCGCGAAGCCCGTTGAACGTCTCCGGGTGGCCCATAGACAGGGGGTTCAACCGGTAGAGGGCCTCTAGGAACGCCGTCTTCCCGCTCTCGTTCTTCCCAACCAAGCACGTTTCCTTCCGGTCGAACTCCACCACGCCGGAGTCGGTGACGCTCTTGTACTGCCTTACGTGAGCTGACTTGAGCAACACTTCCGTCCTCCTCGAAAGAACAGCCAGCTTCGGCCGTGCTACCTAGCAGCGACTAGTGGGGGGATTCGCGACCTGGCAAGTCGACCCGCTCGTCGCCTCACCTTCCCTCCCACCACTATTCACGATTCCCACATCCCTAGATGCTCACATGAGTATTCTTGTCAGACACCCTACAGCCCCGGGCCTCCTTGGTCAAGTCGGCGGGACCAAAGGCAACGGGGTCTTGCGATCACGCATCCTGGAGTCGCCCAGCGCCGTCAACTCACTGCCGGGGGCAGCTCTCTACTCTTGCAGTCCCAGTGGATGCTCGAAGGCGCACCCTTCTCGCGTGAATCGGCTCTCGCGCACGAGGAGCGCCAGGACGCGGCCGACGATCGCACCATGACCAGCACTCTTCACCATCTCGCAATGGTCACACGCGTTCGCAGAACGGACCGGCAGGCCTCACCGCTGCCAAACGTTAGCCAGCTGGCGCTTACAGTTGCAGGCGACAACGCGCCCTTCGTTCGCACCAACTTCCCCGCACTTCCCGGTTCTCGTAGCCCTGCCGCGATGTGTGATGGCAAGCATCTGGCCCTCTCGCCCTCGCGTCCACTCAGGGCATCGCCAGGTGCACCCCAAGCCTGAGCTGCAAGAACAAGGCCTTGACGCCGACGGCTTCGGCAGAACTTGACGGTGAAGCCAATCGTCGCAGCTGCTACGCTGCGACGTGCTTGCTTGCGTGCCTGGCAGCCGCTAGCCTGTCTTTAGGATTCAAGGTACGTGGGTTAGTCGGGCGGAGGAGGGGGATGTGTTCCATTCCCGTGTCGTAGAGGTTCTCAATTCAGGCACCGCGTGGGCCTTCCTTGGAAGTGGGGTGTGCGCAGACGCAGGGCTCCCAACCTGGGGTGGGCTAGTCGACGCAGTACTTGCACGTGTCCCAGGTGGCGCTCGCGATGCAATTGAGCATGACCCCCTCTACCTGCGAGCAGTACGCGATGGTCGCCATGATTCACGTTTTGCCAGAATCCAGGCACACGTCGGCAGATCCGACTTGGAGCACATCGTGGAGACCGTCCTTGAAGCGGGCCAAGAGCCTGGCTGGCTACATCAGACCCTCGCCGACCTTCCTTTCCGTAGCTACATAACCACGAATTACGATCCTCTGCTCGAGGCCGCTCTGCGGTCAAAGGGATTGCACGGCTGGGCATCAGTCGGCAACACTCCCGAAGAGATCCGGAAGCTTGCAGGAAACCCCGAGCGCGTCATATGGCACCTGCACGGCTGCCTCGGAGGCGACCCACGGATTTCGAGGCTAGTTCTCACCGACGCGGACTATGATGACGTCTATCTAGCAGAGGATTCACCGGCAAGCCTCGCGTTACGATCGCTGTTTCTGATGGCACCGGTCGTCTTCGTCGGCTTCAGCTTCACTGATCCCGAAGTCTCGCGGGTGCTCCGCCGTGTCGGGCGCCTTGCCAGTCCAGAACGTCCCCTCATTGCCTTCGTCCCGGACCTCTCTGGACCAGAACACGAGGCTGAGCGCGATGATTTCCTCACCAGGTACAACATCGATGTCATCCCGTACGAGGCGGCCAACGGCTCGCATGCAGCCCTCCGCTCCACGCTTGACCTCCATTCGGCCTTCGTGCTCAAGAGATCCCTACGATTCGGCCACCCACGGCGCGCTGTCCCGTCCTTCGATCCAGAAACGACGAGCCTCATGCTCTACAACGAGCTTGTCATCGGGCCGAGCTCAAACCATGCGAGCAGTGTGTTGGAGGGACTGCTCAGAGCGCGAGTCATTGCGCTGCTTACGCACCAAGGCTCACTGTCACTACTGGATCTTGACAGCGATCTTCGGGGCAGAACCTCGCTCTTGGTTGAGCCCGCGGGTTCGAATGGAGGCGCTTGCTCGTTCCTCGCCAACGTCGTAGGCCAGCTTGTGGCCGAGCGTGTCGTGTCAGTCGAGATGATGCCGGCGGGCCAGCGCTACGCTCTCACACCCGAGTGGCAGAGGAAGGCCGAACAACGTAGCGCCCGAGCAGCCCTTCTTGCTTCGCAGTTCGCCGAGTCACTGCGTGGTCGCACATTGGCAATGGGCGGCGAGACCGGCGAACCCGTAGAGAGGGTCGTCGCCGTCGCTACAGCTTTCCTCGGAGAATGCGTGAAGCGGCGGGCAATTGGGACCGCAATGACCCTTGCCGCGCGAGAGGAACCACAACAACGCTTCCACATTGTCGCCCTGCTTCAGGCTCTTCCTGATTTCATGGCGCAGCTATCGTCTGCGGCAGAGGCTTATCTGCTCAGTCGGCTCGTCCGCGATGTCTTGACGTCGCCGAGTGAGGCCGAGCGCATTCACCTCGGCCTCGCCCTCCAGGCTGCCTTCGGGGCGCAACTCCTTGGGTGCGCCCCGGACGCCGTCCGGGCACGCCTCGACGACCTCTCATCGACACTCTTCCTGATTGATTCGACAACCCTGATACCGTACCTGGCGAAAGGATGTGTCGCCCATGAGGCGGCCCGCTTCCTCCTCCAACGGCTTACATCGATGGGCTGCGAAGTTGCGACACTGACGTCGCTCGCCGAGGAGGTCGCAGAGCACGCGCGCTATGCGATGCACAGAGTCTCGGCACAGACTGGCAGCCCCGATCTCTCCACTCTCAAGGCAATCACGGGAAGGGCGGGAGGCAGATCAAATGAGTTCTTGAACGGCTTCCTCACCGAGATCTCAAAGGGCACGGTGCAACCTGATCTGTCGGCCTATCTTGGCGCCTCCTGCCGTGTCCCAGTCTCGCGTACGAGCTGCTCTGCACAGCATGTTCAGGAAGCCTTGAGGCTCAATGGAATCGCCTGCTTGAGCTTTCAGGATTGGCCCGACTTCCAAGGCGAGTTCTGGGCGGAGCGGGAGGCTGTCGCTGGCGAGATCGCCCGTCGGCGTAAGCAACTTGGCAACTTCAAGCATGACCGCCAGACGCGCGCCGAGGCGGAATCGCTGATCGTCGTACGGGAGTCGAGGAACCAACAACTAGGCACGTTGTCGGGCGCCGTGCCGCGTGCCGTCCGAAACGCCTACTTCGTCTCCCGCAGCAGGGTCATAGACGACGTTGCAAGGCCGACCTTGCCTGTGACAATGCGGCCTGAGGCAATAACCCAGTGGGTTGCAACCCTGGCTCCTTGCGACATGGCAGAGCTAGCTAGCACGTTCGACTTAGTACTCCTCGAACTGGCTGAGCAAGGGTTCCGCGTGATTGAGGATCGCACGCTCTTGACAGTCTTCGGTCCACTGGTCGATGCATCCCGAGATCGCCTGCCCGAGATCAGACTGCGCTATTCCACGCTGCTGGCCAACCGACTTGGGGAGGACCCATCCCGGGCATTCGCCGAAGTTCCGGACCTTGAGTTGCCAGTAGCAACAGAGTCCTTCTATGCCCAACTCGCGGAGTCGCTTGAGCGGCGGGCACTCAAGTCGGAGGCCGTCGCGCCACTTAACAAGAGCGAGAGGGCACGACTGACAAAGCTTGAGAGTGACGCGCGAGCTCGCACCCAGCGGAAGCAGCGGAGGAAGAAGACCCCTGAGGCACGTAAGAGAGCCAAGCGGAAGCGCAAGAAGGCGCGAAGGAAGCGAAAGTAGAAACGTCGGGGTCACATCTTGAGATCCAGCGTTGGATTCTAGCGAATTCCGACAGGAATCGGGGGACACATACCTCAATTCCGCAGCCCGCTCGGAGGAGTGGCATATGCGGCGGGAAGCAACTGGGAATAAGGTATGTGTCCCCCGATTGTCATCGCCCACAGCACGTCCGGCCGGTGTCATCTCGGACCACGGGCCCGTTGTCCTCGACCTCTCGCTCTCTGCTGCGGTCGCAACCGACCGCGCCGTGGCCGTCTTGAGCCTGAATGCCCCCGAGGGGATTCGGGACAGGTGTGAGGTTCAAATCTTGAGAGCACGCATCCTGGAGTCGCCCAGAGCCGTCAACCCCCTGCCGGGGACAGCTCTCAGCTGTTGCAGTCCCGCCGGATGATCGAGGATGTGCTCTTGTGCTTGCGTGAATCGACTCTCTCGTGCAAAGAGCGCCAGGGCGCGGCCGACGATCGATCGCACCATGACCAGCCACTCTTCACCATCTCGTAACGGTCACACGCGTTCCCAATCGGTCTCGCAGGCTTCGCCGCTGCCAAGCTGTGGACGGACGGCGTTTCCATCTGCAGGCGACAACGCGCCCTTCGTTCGCGCCAACTTCCCCACACTTCCCGGTTCTCACAGCCCTGCCGTGATATGTCATCGCAAGATCTGACCCTCCGGCCGCGCAGCCCAACAGCCCAGGCTCGGTTTGCTGGGCGCCCGCCGTGTCGATAGAGTGGCCTCGAACCGCCATGGCCAAGAGACTCTCCGTCATCGACGTCGACCGTTGCGTCGGCTGTCAGCTTTGCATCTATGCTTGCGCCCGCCGTGAGGGTCATGCCGGGACGGAGGGCGCGCGCATCGACGTGCGATCGGCCGGCGGGATGCGCCGCGGGTTCGTCGTCATCGTCTGCCGCGCCTGCGACGATCCCCCGTGCGCGCGAGCTTGTACGACGGGAGCACTCGTTCCGCGGGACGGCGGGGGCGTTCGATGGGCCGCCGACCAGTGCACCGCCTGCGGCGCGTGTCGTGAGGCGTGCCCGTTCGGCGCGATCCAACGGGACAGCGAGGATCACCCGCTCGTCTGCGTCTACTGCGGCACCTGCGCCCGCTACTGCCCGCACGGCGTCCTCGCGCTCGAGGAGATTGAGAGGTCAGACGATGCTGCCCGGTGACCCCCTCGCGCGCGTCCTCACCATTGACCTTTCGGCGCAGCGTTTCGAGATCGCGGAGCGTCGTGACCTCTTCGAGGAGTCGCTCGGCGGGGCCGGCGTCGCCGTGCGGATCCTGGAGGAGGAGTGCCCGCGGGATGCCGATCCTCTGGGCCCGGAGAACCCCATCGTCTTCGCGGTCGGGCCGCTCGTCGGCCTCTTCCCGCTTGCGTCGAAGACGGTGGCGATGTTCAAGTCGCCGCACACAGGCAATCTTGGGGAGAGCCACGCCGGCGGCCGCAGCGCAACCTCCATCCGCCTCGCCGGCTACGGCGCCATCGTGATCCGCGGCGCCAGCCCGTCGCCGACCTATCTCGTGATTGACGGGGACCGCGTTCACTTCCGCGACGCGTCCGCGTTGTGGGGCCTCCAATCGAGCGCCACCGTCGGGCGCGTCCTGCGTGAGCGCGAGGCCGGATCCGGCCACCGCTCGATCCTGCGCATCGGTCCGGCCGGCGAACGCAGGGTCTCCTACGCCGGCGTGATCACCGAGACGTATCGCCACTTCGGCCGTCTCGGCCTCGGCGCCGTCTTCGGAAGCAAGCGGCTCAAGGCCATCGTCATCGTCGGCCGTCGCTCCTTGCCCGTCGCCGACCCGGTCAGTTACCGCCGCGTCTACGACGCGCTGTATGAAGCGGCAACGGCTTCCCCGATGATGAGGAAGTACCACGACCTCGGGACGCCGATGAACGTCCTCCCGCTCAACGAACTTGGCGCGTTGCCGACTCGCAACCTGTGCGAGGCGCGATTCGACGGCGCCGCGGCGATATCCGGCGAGGCTTTGGCCGAGGGGTTTCTCGGGAGACGCCTCGCGTGCAGCCACTGCCCCGTCGCCTGCATCCACCTCGCCGCCCTGCGCACGCCCCACCCTAAGGAGCCCTACTTCTACAAGACGTCGATGCTCGCCTACGACTACGAGCTGATCTATGCCCTCGGCAGCATGCTCGGCATGGGGGACCCCACGAGCCTACTTCTCCTGATGGACGAAGCCGAGGCGCAGGGTCTCGACGCCATCTCGACCGGCGTGTCGCTCGCCTGGGCGACCGAGGCGCGCGAACGCGGGTTGGTATCGGACCAGGATCTGGACGGCGTACGGCTCGCGTGGGGCGATGGGGTCGCGTACCGAGACGCGGTGCGACGGATCGTATCGCAGCCAACCGACCTCTACCGCGCGCTTGCCCGCGGCGTCGATGCGGCCGCCGCGGCGTATGGCGGCGAGGACTTCGCCCTCGCGTTCGGCGGAAACGAGATGGCCGGCTATCACACCGGCCCGGCCGGCTACCTCGGATTCCTCGTCGGGGCGCGCCACAGCCACCTCGACAACGCCGGCTACGCGATCGACCAGAAGAGGCTGGCGACGGGTCTTCCGGCTGCGGATGACGCGATCATCGATGAGATCGTGGCCGAGGAAGAGTGGCGACAGGTCCTCGCGAGCCTCGTCGTCTGCTTCTTCGCGCGCGGGCTCTACACGCCGGACGTCACTCGCGACGCCCTCGCCTGTGCGGGCATCGAGGCAAACGAGGCGAGGCTGCGCGAGATCGGCACGGAGACTCTGCAGCGCAAATGGGCGTTCAAGCGCCACTGCGGCTTCGACCCCGCCTCGCTGCGCCTGCCGGAGAGGATCTTCGAGACCCCGTCGCCGTCCGGCACCATCGATCGAAGCGTCGTAGAAGCCCATCTCCGCCAGTTCGCCGAGCGGACGACCGCAACGCCGCCGTAGCGCGCCGGACGTCCTATGGGACGACCAGGCGGTCGAGTCGGCCCGGGTTCGCTCCGTTCGGATCCGCAACCCAGAGGTAGACGCCGTCGAAGGCGAGGCCCGCTGGCGTGGGACCGGGAGCAGGAACCGACGCCAGGATCGCGCCCGTCGCGGGGTCGACGCGGTAGAGCGTCGCTCCAAGAGACATCCACAGCGAGCCGCTCGCCCACGCGAGCCCGGCCGGAGCGATGGGCACGATGCCCCGCGGCCCGACCGACGCAGCCAGAGAGCTTGGCGCAACGAACGAGCCAAGAACCGCGCCCGAGAAGGGATCCACCTTGAGGATTCGCCCCGTCCTCAAGTCGCTCACCCACAGCGCGCCGCCGCCGAACGCAAGCGCAAACGGAGTGAACGCATTGCTGTCGAGCACGGCAAGGACATGGCCCGGGTCGGTCGTCGGCACGTTCGGGTTCACCTGGTAGATCTTCCCGTCAGACGTGCAGGCCACCCAGAGCGCACCGCCGTTCCAGGCTACGCCTGCCGGCGTGCCGGCCGTCGGCCCAGGGACGATGTTCTTTGCATCCGCCTTCGCGCCCAGAATCGAGGCCGACCCACCAGGTGCGTCAAAGGAGGTGAGGACCTGGCCATCGCTCAAGCGGATCTTGTAGATGCGCTTCGCCGTCGAGTCGCTGACCCAGAGCGAGGAACCGTCGTAGGTAAGGCCAATCGGGTCACCGCCGGGCGCCGTGAGTGTCGCCGCCACTCCCTCGACGGTCACGGCATGCGTTGCGCTCGCGCTCGCTCCGTCGTTGTCCACGACCGTGAGCGTGGCAACTCGATAGCCGGGGGTCACGTATGTGTGGCTAGCGGGCGCCCCGATGCCTGTGCCGGTGGCCGGTGGTGTACCATCGCCGAAGTCAAGGCTGAAGGAAACGATCGACCCCGTCGGCGCCGGGACGATTCCGGCCGGGTCGAACGAAGCCGACAGGTTGAACGACACGGCCAGCGGAGCGGGACCATGATCGGGCGTCGCCTCGAACTGCGGGACCGGCGCAGGATTGACCACCGCAACAACGGCCGTGCCGCGGCTCGATTGGCCGTCGGCGCTGTACACGATGAGAGTCACCGCGTAAATCCCGTTCTCGCGGTACGTGTGTGTCGGGGACTGTAGAGTCGACGTGTTGCCCGTCCCGCTCGCCGGATCGCCGAAGTCCCAGAACCTCGAAGACACTGGCCCCCAGGACGCGTCGGCGAACTGCACGGAGAGTGGAGCAACCCCCGTCGCTGAGTTGAGGACGGCGATCCCGGCCTCCAGAGGCCAGAGCTGGTCGCATCCGCCGAGAGCCAATACCGTAACCAAGAAACCGACTCCAATCAGCGCCCATCTGAGCCTTCGCATCGTGCCCTCCCGCCAAGCGGCTCGTCATGCCGCCGTCCGGATGTACAGCCGTCCTGCGGCCGCGTTTCGCGGGCTGCGCCGCCAGCGCTGAAGACTACAGCGATCGCCATCCGCAAGAGAAGGGCCGTCTCGAGGCTCTTCGGCGGACTAAGATGGATCGGAAATGGGACGAGTCAACGGACATCACGAGACAGTGATCAGCGGCGGGCGCGTCTGGACGCGCGGCGAGTTGGTCGAAACAGACGTCGGAATCGACGGCGGGCGCATCGCCCGTATCGGCGGCCGGCTGGACGGCGCCGAACGCGTGGATGCGCAAGACTTGTGGGTTCTTCCCGGCGTCATCGACGGCCACACACACATGGAGGCGGCCGCGTTCGGCCTCCATTCGCGTGACACGTTCGAGTCGGGCACGCGTGCGGCCGCCGCCGGAGGCGTGACCACCGTCCTCGACTTCACGGCCGGAAGCGCCGAGTCCACGCTGGCCGAGCAAGTCCAGGCACGAGTCGCCGCCGCGCGGCGCGCCGTCGTCGACATCGGACTTCACGCCGAGATCGTCGGGTGGCGATCGGACCGGGCCTACGAGATCGCGGAGGCCGTCCGAATGGGCGTGACGAGCTTCAAGTTCTACACCGTGTACGCCGAACCCTCGAACCCGAGCCAGCTCGCCGACGCCTTTCGCGTCATCGCCGCCGCCGGCGGCGTGGCGATGGTCCACGCGGAGGATGCTGGCCTCATCCAGACAGCGACGGAGGCTCTGCCTCGCGGCGCGCGACTGCACATGACCAGTTTTCCCCGGAGCCGCCCGGCGGCGAGCGAGGCTGCGGCCGTCTCGCTCGTGTGCCAGCTCGCGGAAATCGCGGGAGTGCGCGTCCACTTCGCCCACCTCAGCACAGGCGCGGCGGTCGACGTTGTCCGCAACGCGAAGGCACGTGGGCTCCAGGTGACCGCGGAGACGTGTCCCCACTACCTGCTTCTCGATGAGCGGGCCTATGCCACGGCCGATGGCCGCCAGTTCAGCGTCATTCCCCCTCTGCGGTCTCCAGAGGATCAGTCCACCCTGTGGGTGGCTCTCGCCGACGGCACGATCGACAGCGTGGCCACTGACCACTGTCCATTCGTTCGAGCGGAGAAGGACCACGGCGACGACGTCCTATCCATCCCGTGCGGGCTCCCGGGCGTCGAGACTCTGCTGCCTCTCCTGCACAGCGACGGCATGGTCGCACGAGGCTTGTCTCTTGACTGGCTCGTACGAGCGTTATGCGAGAACCCGGCGCGCATCTTCGGCCTCGCACCGCAGAAAGGACAAGTCGAGGTCGGCGCCGATGCGGACCTCGTTCTCTTCGACCCGAGGAGGGCCTGGACGCTGTCAGCGGGCAACCTTCACATGGGCGCCGACTTCTCACCATACGAAGGACGCCGCGTCCGCGGCGCCGTGATCCGCACGCTCGTGCGCGGGCGCACTGTCTGGGCGGACGGCGAGTGTTGCGTCGAGCCCGGCTGGGGGCGCTTCGTGCCCCGAAGCCAAGCACTCATCTAGGAGACCGCGCCCCCGCGATACAGCCGATCGACGTCGGTGCGACAAGGCAACGAGGGCTGGGCGCCCGCCTTCGTGGTCGCAAGCGCCCCGGCCGCACTGGCCCATCGGATGGCATCCATCATGGAACGCTCCATGATGGCGCAAGCCAGGGCACCGTTGAAGGCGTCGCCTGCGGCCGTCGTGTCCACGACGGCGACCGGAAGGGCCGGAACGTGGTGCGCCGTCTCGCCGAACCAAAACGCACCGTCCTCCCCAGCTTTGCAGACAACACTGCCGACGCCGGCTCGTAGCAGCGCGCCGGCCGCGGACTCCATGTCATCCATATGCGTCAGCGCGAGGAGTTCGGTCCGATTCGGCGTCAACACGTCGACGCGACGAAGCGGCAGTCTGGAGAGGTCCTGCGCCGGCGACGGATCGAGGATGACCAGAGGACGCCCGCGCGGCAGACGGCCGAGGAGATAGACCACGGTGTCGAGCGGAATCTCCAACTGGAGAAGCAAGACGTCGGCAGCGGCCACGCGATGGAAGATGCGATCGACGTAGTCGGCGTCGACCGTCCCATTCGCACCGGGAACACAGGCGATCGCGTTCTCCCCGCTCTCCTCGACCCAGATCGACGCCGTTCCCGTTGCTTCCTCGTCCATCGACTCGACGGCCGTCACGTCGACACCGTCGGCACGAAGGCCTTCGAGCAATCGCTCGCCGAACGGATCGCGGCCCACTTTGCCGAAGAAGAACACGGACGCGCCAAGGCGCGCCGCGGCGACCGCCTGGTTCGCTCCCTTGCCTCCAAGGTAGTGGCGCATGCTCTTCCCCGCCACCGTCTCGCCAGGGCGTGGGATGCGCGACACTTCCGTGACCACATCCATGTTGGCGCTTCCGAGCACGACAATCACGACGCACGCTCCATGCACTGCGTTTTGGAACTTCGCTGCTGAGGGTTCTCGCGCGCCGCCTCGGCCTCCAGGCGATCTCCCCAACGCGTTGTCCAGGCCACGAGATCATCGAATCCGATCTCCTCGAACCCTTCGACGTACGACTTCAGAGCCGCGCCGATGGGCTCGCTCCACCGCGGGGGGATCGCCTCGGAACCCAGCAAGCCCCCCATGACGGCCCCGACCTGCCCGGTCGTGCAATCGGTGTCATAGCCGCACTGCAGCGTCGTGAGGATGGCGCGCTCGAAGTCGCCGTCGCCGAGAACGAGCCCGACGACAACGCAGGCGATGTTGGGGATCGTGTGAATCCAGTGGTACCGATCGAGCTCCGGGCGCAGTTCGCCCAACGCCGACCGCCAATCGCCCCGCCGGCGGCACACGTCGAGACTCCGCTCGACCGTGACCGCAAACGCGCCCTCGCTTGGCACGAACCGTAGTGCGGCTCGCAGGAGGTCCTCGATCGACCGCCCGGAGAACGCCAGACTGGCCAGGGCGGCGGCATAGATCGCCCCGTCCATCCCCTCGCGGAAGTGAGAGATCGCGGCGTCGCGAAACGCAAGCTCAGCCGCGCGCTCGGGCGCAAGAGGCGCCAGTAGCCCGTGAACCGTGGTTCGCATCTGGCCTCCGACCCACGCGCCGCACGGGTTGCGCGGCCAGCGACTCTCGGGCGGGAAGATCCCGGCCTTCACGTTCTCGATCGCCGCCCACTCCGCGGTGTAAGCGAACGGCAGATGACCGACCCACTCCAGAGCGAGGTCCGCGCTCGTGAACGCGGGGCCGCACTCGTCGAGGGTGTGAAGCACGAGGAGGGGGTACGCCGTGTCGTCATTCTCCACCTTCGGCTGCGCCAGGTAGCCGGAGATCGGCGCGTGCCGGGCGGCGATCTCGGCGCTCGTCCAACCCTCGACGGGATCGCCGAGCGCGGTCCCGATGCACTGGCCGACCCACGCCGCGCGCACGCGGTCGCCGTAGTCGACGGGCACGCCCGAACGTGCCCGCGTCGGCACACCACCCGGCACGATGGATCGGGACCGCAACCCCATCGCGGCCGGGGTCTTCGCGCGGTACTCGCTCCAAGTCGAGGGTTCCTCGCCACGCACGTACGGAAGCGCCGCGGCGATGACGGCGTTCACCTGCGCGAGCACCATCGCCAGGCGACCCCACGACTGTGCCGCGTAAAGTGCCTCTGCCTCGCGCAACAGCGGCGCCGCGTTGCTCATGTCAGCGCCAAGGTTCTCCATCGCCCCCACGGCGGCTCGAGTGGGAAGGACCATGACTCCGGACGCCGTCGTCATCCTCCACATCGTCGCGATCTGGTTCGCCCGACTCTCGTCCACATTCCCTCCTCGGCCTAGATCGCGGTCGCCAGCCACTCGACTACGTCAAGCACGTCCACCGTCGACTTCGCACGTCGCTTGGCGTCAAGGAACGCAATCTGACACGCCGGGCAAGCGGAGAGAAGGAGGTCGGCCCCGGTGGCGACGGCCTCGTTCCACCGTGCCTGTTCGTTCTCGACCGCCATCGGCTCGTAGCCGAAGCGAACGAAGTCGCCGTTGCCGCAGCAGAACGAGCCCGCACCCGACCGGCGCATCTCCACGCGACGCGCCCCGGGCACGGCGTCGATGGCTCGGCGAGGCGCGTCGTAGATCCCGAGTCCGCGTCCCAGATTGCACGGGTCGTGATACACGACGACGCGCGACTGCTTGCGGAGGCGGACGCTGCCAGCCGCCCTCCGCTCGCCGAGGAGCTCCGTCGCGTGGAGGACGCGGAATGGAAGCGGCCGGCCGAGCAGGTCGGGCACCTCTTCTCGGAACATCTGCAGACACCCGGGACAGGCGAACACCACCTGCGTCGCGCCCGACGCCTCGATCGCCGCAACGTTCTTGCCCGCAGCCTCTCTCGCCCCTTCGAGGTCGCCGACCGCCAGGTGCGGATGACCGCAGCAGACTTCGTCGTCGAGGAGCGCGAAGTCGACGCCGGCCGCCTCGAGCACCTGATATGCACCGCGCGCGATGCCGCGGCGCACGTAGGCGGGCGTGCAACCGACGAAGAAGACCGTCTCGGCCTTCTTCCCAACCCGGTCCGTGCCCGGCGCCCAACCGAGCCGCTTCCCGCGCGCCTGCCCGTATGGATTGCCGGCGTCGGCGACCGCGCGCCCGACGCCGGCGAGTTCTGCCGGAACGAGTTCGCGCTCCGCAAGATCGGCCTTCATCGCTCGATAGATGTCGAGCAGGGACAGATACTTGAAGCACTGCTCCTCGCACGCGCCGCACTCCGTGCACGCGTAGACGCGCATCGCCACATCGGCGTCGTACTCTAACACACCATCGACGAGCGCGCGAGCGATCGCCATCTTGCCCCGTGCCCCGTACGACTCCATGCCGTATGTCACGTACGAAGGGCAGATCTTCTCCTGCCCTCCCACGGCGTGGTCGAAGCAGAAGCCGCACCGCAAGCAGCTGTAGATCTGGTTCGTGTAGACGGCCAGCCTCATCGTTCCTCCTCGTCGATCAGGAGCCCGGGGTTCAGGATTCCGTTCGGATCCAGCATGCGCTTCATCGATTGGAGGAGTCCGTACGCCGTTCCCAGCTTGGGCATGATGTGAGGCGAGATGCCGGCGCCCAGCCCACCGGGACTCATCCGCCCTTCGGTGAACATGCGCTCCGCGACTTCGCTCCGAAGCTGCATCCCGTACGCCCACGCGTCGGGCTGGCGCTCGTCGTAGAGCGTGTCGATCCACAGGTATGCCCCGTTGCGCGAGAAGTAGGCGTCGACGCCCTTCACGCGAATCCCGTGCGTCTCGAACTCGCGCTCGCGCTCCGCCTTCATCGTCCGGAAGAGCGCCACGGCGTCGGCGAGCCCGCGCGAGGAGACGAACCCGGCCACCTCGGGGCAGAAGAAGGGTCGATCACTGTAGTAAGGACCCGGAGCCGTATTGCGCAACCACGAGTACATGTGCTCTTGCCAGTAGTGGCGAGTCCCCTCGGCAGGACGCGGCCGCCCGCGGTGGGACTCGCAGATCGCCTCCGCCTCGCGGACACGTGCGTCGGCGGCTACCGCCCGATCGCGCACGACAACGTGCAGGAAGGCGTCGCCCTCCTCGCCCGTGGGCTTCGGCCCCCCGAACAGTCCGACGAGGAACGTCGCCGCACCCCGACCTTGGATGCCCGTCGCGGCCTCGACCGCGTCGCGATACTCGTCGAACGCGTAGAACCGGAAGAGCTCGCACTCAGGAATCCGCTGAATGCGATACACCACGCGCGTGATGATCCCAAGGATGCCGTAGGAGCCGATGAACGGTCCGGCCAGATCGGCGCCGTTCGCATTGCGTTCGATCGGCTCCGATGCCGGGTTGGCCCACGATCCGGTTCGCACCACGTCGCCGGTCGGCAGGACAACCTCGAGGGCGAGAACGTGGTCGCCCGTCATCCCGTACTCCGTGGCGCCGTGAGGTGTGGCATTGACCGCCACGGTTCCCCCGATCGTGCACGAGAACAGTCCTCCGCCACCGGGCACGCCAAGCTCCCATCCGTCGCGACGCAGATCGGCGTCGATTCCGTGCCAGATCGCGCCGGCCTGAGCCACCACGAGGCGGGCGGCCGTGTCGATCCGCTCGACGCGGTTCATGCGCGTCGTCTCGAGCAGGATCACGCCGTCCTTCACTCCGCTCCCGAGGAACGTCGTCGCCCGCCCTCGCGTGTACAGCGGGTGCCGGTGGTCGTTCGCCCAGCGGACGATGGCCGACACCTCCTCCGTCGTCGCCGGGCGCACCACGACGCTCGGAATGCCGGCCTTGTCCGGCCCGCAATCCCGCGAGTAGCAGAGGCGGTCCACCAATCGGTCGGACACGTGCTCGGGTCCGACGATGGCGGCCAGCGCAGTAGCCACGTTCTCACGCATACCGTTCACCCACCCTCTTCGCTTCGGCGAGCACGGCGCGCTCGTCGATCGTCACCATCATTCGGTCCTTCATCACCACGCGGCCATTGATCACCACGGTTTCCACGTCGCCGGCACGGGCGCAATACACCAGCGCGGGCACGATCTCGTCCGTCAGCCGGAAGAGGTGTGCACCGCCCAGATCGATCAGCACGACGTCGGCCAGCCGCCCTTCGTCGATCGTCCCCGAGTCGAGACGACACGCCTTCGCTCCACCTTCGGTCGCGAAGCGGAAGACGTCGCGCGCGCCGAGGACGGTCGGGTCCTGGGCGGCCACCTTCTGCAGCATGGCCGCGCAGCGCATCTCTTCGAACGGATCCAGGAGATCGTTGGATGCCGCGCCGTCCGTGCCAAGGGCGATGGCCGCTCCGGCGCGCCGCAGAGCCCCGATGGGCGCGATGCCGCTCCCGAGCTTCATGTTGCTCTTCGGGTTGTAGATCACGGCCACACCCCGCCGGGCCGCAAGCTCAATCTCCCCTTCCGTCAGGTGCACGCCGTGCGCGGCCGTGATCGGGCTCGCGAGGAATCCGATCGACTCGAGGTAGTCAAGCGGCGTCCTGCCCGTCAGCGACACCGATTGCTCCACTTCCCACGCCGTCTCCGACACATGCGTCTGGATCCCCAGGTCATGCTCGTCGGCACGCTCGCGGATCCACCGCAGGAGACCCTCGCTGCACGTGAACGGCGCCGAGGGGCCGAGGAACACGGTGACCAGAGGACTTTCCTTCGGCACCTGGTGCCACGTCTCGATCAGACGAACGGTGTCATCCTTCGTCTCGTTAAGCGAGACCATGACATCCTCGGGCACCCACTGGTCGACCAGGGTCATCGCCGCCACGCCGCGGATGCCGACCTCGAGCCACGCCGCGATGACGCCGTCCAGGTTCATGTCCATGTCGACGAACGTCGTGATCCCGCTCCGCACCATCTCGATCGTCGCCAGCATCGACCACAGGCGACCGACCTCCTGCCGGCCGTGATGCCACGCGTCGTCCAGGACGCGCCGCACGAAGGGGAAGGTCACGGCGTCGCACCAATCGACAAGTGAGAGGTCGTCCCGCCGACCCTTGAGCATGGATTGATAGAGGTGCGTGTGGGCGTTCACGAATCCCGGCACGAGCGCACGCCCCTGCCCATCGAGCACGGTGGTCCCCGGCGCCAACCGGCGGGCATCGATCGAACCGATTCGAGCGATCCGAGCCCCATCGATCAAGACGTCGACGTCGCGCTCGACGCGATCCGCGTCCCGCACGAGATACGACACCCCACGAACGAGAATCATCATCCTCTCCCTTCCCAGACGAGCGCACCGGCGGGGCAGACAGAGACGCACAGGCCGCACTCGCGGCACGCCTCGCCGACGTCGGCAGGACTCCGCCGCGCCTGGTACGGACAGACGCGAACGCAAGCCTCACAATGGATGCAAGCCACCTCATCGAATCCCATTCGGACTCCTCGAGCTTCCTCCCATCGCGCGGCGCCGACGGCGTCCTCGATCGACGTGAGGCCGAACTCGTCCAAGCGATCGCTGAGATCGCCGCGCAGTCGGCGGAAGAGGTCGAGCCCGTGGACGAGCGCTCCGCTGCAGATCCCCACAGCACACGCTCCCGCGAGCAGCATTTCGACCGCCGTGTCGGCGTCCTCGACGCCACCCGTTCCGATGACAGGGACCGCCACGGCCTGGCGCACGGCGGCCACTGCATGGAGAGCGATCGGCAGAATGGCCGGCCCGGACAGCCACCCAGCCGTCGCGCCGAGGAGGGGGCGGCGGGTCCGCGGGTCGATGCGAAGCGCGGGTCCGACCGAGTCGATGACCGTGAGAGCGCTCGTTCCTCTCTCGACGCACGCGCGCGCCGTGCCCACGAGGTCACGACCGTTCGCGCTCAGCTTGGCAAACACCGGGATCCGAACGCGGCGCACGGCCGCATCGACCAGGCCGGGCAGCGTCGCCTCGTCGTACGAAACGACTTCCAGCGCGTCCGCGCCCGCCTCCTCGAGCGCCGCGGCAAGCGCCTCGACGTCGGCCGGCTCGAGCCCGACGCTCGCAATCACCGGCACACCCGCATCCTTCGCGAGCGGGATCTCCCGCTTGATCCACTGGGCCGAATCGAGGTCCGACCAGCGCTCGGCGTTGAGGACTCCGCCTCCGACACGGACGAGGTGCGGCACCGGTTGAGTCGCCGCACGACGGCTGATCGTCTTCGTGACGACCGCAGAGGCGCCGGCGCAGTACGCGCGAACGATGGCCTCCCCATTCCAGGACAGCGGCCCCGACGCGAGAACCAGCGGGTGGTCGAGTTCGAGTCCACCCACGGCGGTGCGAAGGTCAGCCACGGCTTTCTCCTCTCCAGAGCCGTTGGGCCTCGCGGCGCGCGCCCCCCCGCACCTCGACCTCGTCCATCGTCTGGACAACCCCGTCCCTCATCACATCCCGCCCCGCCACGATGGACAACCTGACGTCGCCGCGACCGCGGAAGAGGACGAGCTGATCCAGGACGTTGCCTCGCGTGAGTGGGGTGTCGGTGGCAGCGTCGATGCCGATCACGTCGGCCGCTCGCCCCGACTCGAGCACGCCAACCTCGGGCCAGCCGACGGATGTCGCGCCCCACGCCGTCGCCATCGCGAAGACGGTGCGTGCGGGCATGACCGCGGCATCCGCGCGTGCACCCTTGTGGAGGAGAAACGCGCCGCGCATGACTTCGAAGGGATCGTTGATGTACCCGTCCGTCCCCAGCCCGGGCGAGAGACCGCGGTCGATCATGCGCGGCACGGGGGCGATCCCTCCACCGACTTCGCAGTTGGAGAGTGGCATGTGGGCCATCCGGACGCGCCGCTCGGCCAGCCGCTCGATCTCTTCATCTGTCAGCGCAACGCCCTGCGAGGCGAGCACGGCTTCGTCCCACAACCCCAAGCGGTCGTACCAGAAGACAGGACGCTCGCCATGGCGGCGCAGGCACTCCTCAGGCTCGTAGGTGCTCTCCGAGAGATGGAGGTGCAGACCGCAGCCGGCTCGGGTGGCACTCTCCTTCGCCGCGAGGACGAAGCTCTCCGAACAAGTAAAACTCGTGTGCAAGCACTGCATGCCGCGAATGCGGCCGTCACTGCGCCGCGCTCGAGCGAACCGCTCGTTCTCGTCCAGCGCCCTCCGTCCAACCTCCGTACCGTGGCGCTCCGACGCTTCGAGGCAGAGCACGGCGCGCACGCCGGCACGCTCGACCACAGCGGCCTCCAGATCGAGGATGCCGGCCTCGGAGAACGGCGCCTCGAGCACGTCACAGAACGTCGTGAACCCCGAGCGGATCATGTCGACGCACGCAAGCGCGGTCGCCGCCCCGATCATGGCCCCGTCGAGACGGTCTTCGACCCGCGGCCACCAGAAGTCGGCGAGAAAGCGGTCGAAGCCCCTCGGCGGTTCCCCGACGAGCGGGATCCCGTGAGCAAGGCGGCCGTACGCGTGCTCGTGCGCGTTCACAAATCCTGGGCAAAGAACGAGGTCCCCCGCATCCGTGACCTCGGCGCCTCCCGCACGGGAGAGCAGATCCTCGTTGGGGCCAAGCGCGACGAGGACTCCGTCCTCGATCAGGATGCCCCAATTCTCTTCCAACGCGGCGCCAGCGCCCGCGAGAACCGCTCCACCGAGCACGATGCGCCTAGCCACCGCCATACCCCCACAGCGCCCGGCCGGCATCTCCGAGGCCCAATCGATCGAGCGTGGCCGCCGTCGGCCACCCCGTCACCAAGTCCCAACCGCGCAGGGCGTAGTACTCGTCGAGCATCTTCGGCGCGTGCGCAACCTGACCCCGCGCGCCGCGCGCCGGCGATGGCTCGGCCGTCATGCGCTCGGGCAGACGGTCGTCGGCCCGCCCGATGCCAAGGCGCGCGTTATAGGCTCGCGCCAGGTTGACGATGCGCTCGCCGATCGCCCTCAACTCCTCCTCGTCCAACGCCCACCCGGTGGCCAGCCGGAGGCCGGCGGCGATCTCAGGCCAGTAGATCTCGGCCATCACGAACGTCCCGCCTGACTTGCACACGCCGACCGAGTCGACGACCGCGCCGAAGTCCTCGCCATCCTTGACCAGAAATGGCTTGTGCCGCGTTGCGTGAGGATCCGCCATCTCGGGAAGGAACTGCGGGCCGTAGCGCCGCAAGACCTCCGCAGCGCTCCCCGTTTCATCGACCGTCGGGAACGCCTTCAAGTGGTCGGCGCCGCGATTCGACGTCATGTGCGCCAGGCCCATGGACTGCTGCGCGCGCCCGTCTTGCGCCGGGATCTCCATCCCTTTGACTTCCATCGCGTAGGGCCGCGCAGCGGCGCCGAACGCCGCGGCCGCCCGCCGCACGCCTTCGGCCAGCACGTCGCCGACGCCCTCGCGGGTCGCAATGCGCTCCACGAGAGAGAGGATCGTCTCGACGTTGCCCCACGTCGCGTCCAGGCCGTCGAGATCGCCGCGCGTCAGGATGCCTCGCTGGACGAGCTCCATCGCGAAACCAATCGCGCGGCCCGTCGAGATCGTGTCCATCCCCAAGCGGTCGCAGCGATCGCTCGCGAACAGGATCGCTTCCAGATCGGCGTTCCCGAGGCCCGCGCCGAACGCGTTCAGCGTTTCGTACTCCACGCTCGACGTCTCGAGGCCGGCGAAGCGTCCCGCGTCGATTCGGTACACCTTGTCGCACCGCACGGGGCACGCGAAGCACCCGGTGTCTCGAACGAAGTACCGCTCGCGCAGGGTCTCGCCGCTGATCTCCTCGGCCTTCGCAAACTCCCCATCCTGGAAATTGCGCGTCGGGAACCGACCGATCTCGTTCACGACGCGCACGAGACCCGGGGTCCCGAAGCGGGAGCACGCCGGGAACATGGCGTTGGCGCGAAGTCGCGCGTGCAGGCTCTGAGCCAGTTCGATGAATCCGGCGCGGTCCACGAAAGGCACGCGCTTCGAGCCCGAGACGGCGATCGCCTTGAGCCGCTTCGCGCCCATCACGGCGCCGAGCCCGCAGCGACCGAAGCTGCGATTCGGCGTCGCCTGGATGGAGGCAAAACGAACGCCGCGCTCCCCGGCCGGCCCGATTGACGCCACCTGAAGGGCGGGGGCAGCATACCGGTCACGGAGAGCGGCCTCCGTCTGAATCGTGTCGAGTCCCCAGACGTCGCCCGCGTCGTCGATCGCGGCCACGCCGTCGGCGATCCGCAGCACGACGGGCGCATCGGACGAGCCACGCACGACCACAGCGTCATACCCAGAGAACTTGAGACCCGGACCGAAGGTTCCACCGGCGTTCGAGTCTCCGTAGATGCCCGTGAGCGGCGACCGGGCGATGGCCTCGGTGCGCCCCGAGCACGGCCACGCCGTTCCCGTCAGCGGCCCGGTCGCCACGATGAGGACGGCGTCCGGCGACAACGGATCCACGTCGGGTCCCACTTCATCCCACAGGACCTTCGCGCCGAACCCGCTCCCGCCGAGGTAGGCGCGGGCGAGCGTAGGGTCGAGAGGCCGCGCCTCGAGGCGTCTTGAGGAGAGGTCGACGTGGAGCACCCGGCCGACGTAGCCACCGCGCGCACGCGTCACGCCGTCCTCCCGTCCGAGAGCCCGAGCCGCACCAGGGTCGTCGGCGTCGGCAACCCGTCCTCGCCCCACCCGCGGAGCCGGTAGTACTCGGCCAGCATGTCCGGAAGCGAGTCGATCCGTCGCTCGTCGTGGGCCTCGCCGTGCGCGACGGGCAGCGGCTCCTGTGTGAATCGCTCCGGCAACCGGTCATGAGTGGCATCGACGCCAAATCGAGCGTTGAGCAACCGCTCGAGGTTGACGATGCGCTCTCCGACCTCCAGGAGCCCATCGGCGTCCAACGCGAGTCCCGCCGCGGTGACGGCCTCAGCCAAGTGCGCGGGGTCGAGCGCGTAGACCTCCGTCGTGGTGAATTTGCAGACACCGAGCGCGTCGGAGACCGCACAGTAGTCCTCACCGAACCGCACCAGCGCAGGCTTCGTCGCCTCGTCGGCGGGGTCGAGAACGCGCGGGTAGACGGTGGGCAGCAGGCGCCGAGCCGCCGCGTCCAGCCCGGCGACGTCGATCGTCGGCAGCGCGTACAGGTGGTCGGCGCCGCGGTTCGACGTCGCATGTCCCAGTCCGAACGCCTTGGCCACCCGCGGCTCCTGCCCAGGAATCTCGAGCCCCTTGACGTGAAGCGCGTAGGGAATCGCCGCAGACCCGATCTCCTTTGCCGCGGCCCGGACGCCGCGGCAGAGGAGTTCGCCGATCCCTTCGCGACGCGCGATCCTCTCGACCAGCGCGACAATCGTGTCTCCCCGCCCCCACGAGAGATCGACAGATTCGTCATCCAACAACCCGCGTTCGTGGCACTCCATCGCGAACGCGATCATGGCCCCGACGGAGATCGTGTCCAGCCCGAGTTCGTTGCACAGCGCGTTCGCGTGAAGAATGGCCTCAAGGTCGCCGCACCAGCAGTTGGCGCCCAGCGCGTCCAAGGTCTCGTACTCCGGCCCGGCGCTGCGTGAACGGTGCACGCCAGAGTTCACCTCGGAGATTCGGCCGCAGCGGATCGGGCAGCCGGGGCAGCCCTTGGTCTCAACCCGGTACAACTCGAGGGCGTCTGCATCGATCGCGTCGCCGAACGGGACTTGCCCGAGTCGATGGTTCATCGCCGGCAGATCTCCGCTCGCGTTCTTGATCCCGACGAGGAACGGCGTCCCCCAGCGCAACAGGTCGCGCACTCCGGGCGTCGCGAGAATCCGCTGCGTCGCGGCCCGAGATCGCGCCAGGAAACCTGACGGAAACCGCGGCCAGCGACCGCCGTCGACCACGATGGCCTTCACGTTCTTGGCGCCCAGCACCGCGCCCCCGCCGCACCGCGCCGCGGCGCGCCCGCCGTCGACCATGACCGCCGCCAGCGGCACGCCGCGCTCACCCGCGGGCCCAATGCACGCAACCGCGGCCGCCGTCCCCTTGCGCAACGCTTCCGTCGCCTCAGGCACTCGGGACCCCCAGAGACGCCCCGCCGCCTCGAGGCGGATGCCGGACTCGTCGACTCTGATCACGCTCGGTTCTGGGGCGCACCCCACCAAAACGAGGGCGAGGATCCCGTGCGCCGTCAGGCGCGGCCCGAAGGATCCCCCGGCGTTGGCGTATCCGTAGATGCCTGTGAGCGGCGATCGAAATGCCATGTGAACGCGCGACGACGCGGGCCACGGACTGCCGTTGAGCAGGCCAGCACCCATGACGAACGGAGCCTCCGGATCGAGCGCATCGTGCTGCCAGAAGGCCCGTTCTTCGAGGAGGCGCACAGCCACGCCACGCCCGCCGAGGTACGCCCGGCGCGATGCCTCGTCTTGCCTCTCTTCGCGCAGCCTCCCGTCTGTCAAATCGACGGTGATCACGCGCTGGGGAAAGGGACTACCGCTCATGGCGCCCTCCGTCAGCTCGCCCGAGAGCGGAAGCCAGGAGCTCAACGTCGACGGCACCCGCCGACGCCACTCGGCCGGTCGTACGGTCCACGAGCGTGATGCAGGCGACCTTGTTCAGATCGGATAACCCGGGGATGGCCTCGAACACGCCGCCGGCCTCTGCCAAGAGCTCCGAGAAGAGGCGCCCATAGGTGGGCGACGAGCGGAAGACGAGAGCCTCGGCAGTAGCTCTCAGGTCCCAACTCGGCGCAGCCTCGACGATCATCGTCACCCGCCCGGCGTAGTGGATCATGTCATCCTGCGTCACCACGGGAATGCCTCGACCGCCACAAGGGGCGAGCGGCACGGCGCCGAGAATGCTGACGACGCAGCGCGGATCCAGCCCGATGGACTGGTCGAGCGTGAACAAGACGCACTCGTTCAGCCGTCCGGCGAGCTGAGCCACGCCAGCCAAGCTGTTCGACGGGACCACGACGAGCGTCAGCTCCGCGGGCCGAAGTCCGGCCCGCCGCGCGATCGCCTCGACGACGTCCGCGTTCGGCAGGCGCGTCGCCTCAACGACGGCCACGCCCCAGGAGCAGACGCCGTCGACAAGGTCCGACGGCCGATCTAGTTGGCCGTCCATGCAGGCGCGCACGGGTCCGGAGACGCGAATCGCCGCGTCCACTTCGTCAAGAGCGAAGGAAACTTGCAGTCCATGGATAGAGAGGAAGGGTCGCCACGAGCCGCCGACCAACTCGGGAAGCGGGATGCCTAGGACGTCCGTCATGCCCAGCGTCGCCTTCATCATGCCCCCATGCGCAAGCTCCGCGACGCGTCGTCCGGCCTCCCACGACCCCCGCGTGGCGACGCCGCAGTCCAGGATGAGCGCCCCGGCGTGGCCTGGCCGGACGTCGACCTCGAGAACCGGCGCGTCTTCAACCAGCGACCGAACGAGCGCCGCAGTCCGGGCACCAGCCCACTCCTGTTCCGCGCTGCTCCAGCCCGCCATCTCGCCTCCCGCCTAGCGGTCCTCGGTCGGAACGACGTCGCGCAGGGCCAGCTTGCGGCCGCCCCATGCTCCCTCGAACGACGGGGCCGTGATCCCGACGATGCCCGACGTTCGAGCGAAGGCGTCGATGGCTACGCGCAGGCCGATTCGCATCGCGTCGACCGACGTCGCGACGAGGGGGAACTCGATGACGGAATCTACGTCCGCCGGGACCTTCGTCGCCACCCGCCCTCGAAGCGATGGGCAGAAGGGCTCGTTGATCGTCACACCCTCGCCCTTGTAGCGGGTCCCGCCCACCTTGGCGCCGCTGATGCCGCCGACCGGGTAGTTGAACACCGCCACGCCCGGCGCGTCCCGCACGACGCACGCCGCCGCTTCCATTGCGCCCATCAGGCAAGCCGCCTCGTTTTGCCCGAACACCTCGAGGACGCCGTCGGTTCCCGCCACGACGTGAACGCGTCGCTCGATGAACTGATTGCCGGTCATGATCGGGATCCGAACCACCTCGCGCTCGCCTACACGGTCCAGCGCCTCGTACCCGTCACCCCATCGCGACACCCGCGCAGCCAGGTCGACGACCCACTCCACCGGCCCGTTCGCACCGCCGTCGAAGAGCGAACACGTCGGAAGGTGAGGAAAGATGTACAGACGGTCGAGCAGCGCCTTCTTGAACGTCTCCAGACCGACCGCCGTCGGGGCATTGAGTTGGAGCGCGACGCCGCTTCGCCCATCCGGGGTTGCGGACGACGCGACGAACCCATCGATGCACCCCTGGATCGGCGCCGCGGTGATGATCCCGAACCCGCACAGGTAGCTCGCCTCGGCCATCGCGACGGCTTCGGTCGCCGCGGTGAGAATGAGGCGGGCGGTGTACAAGTCGGTGCACTCGCAAAACGTGTCCTCAATCTCGATCCCTCGGTATCTCATCCGTTCTCCTCTCGCTCCATCTCTCCACGAGGCGAAGCCGCCCGTCGGATCGATACGACGGCACCCTCGACCGTGCTTAGCGACACTATCGCCGCGGGAGACGCCGCGCAACGCGGTGTCCCGTCAACCACGAGCGCGGATCCCAGCCGGAAGCCGCCCATCTCCACGACGTCACCGGGCGCCAGTCCCAGATGGAAGATCCGCAGAGGCTCGGCGGCCTCGAGATCGTTCCGACCGAGCCGGGTCCGAATCATGAGCGCACTCGCCGCCGCCACGACTCCCAGGCAGCCAACGTACGGCCCCCAACAGAGAAGCCCGCTCACGGCTTTGCCCCGGCAGGCGTCCGTGTCATTGAGCGGCGATGCGACGATCTGTCCCCCCTCGAGCTCAGCGCCCGCAAGTAGCCGTCTCCCGTTCTTCGCAATCCACGTCGCCTGTCCGCACGCTGAGATTGGATCAGCCGTTCGGTCCTCGCCGCGAAGCCCCGCCGCCGCATCCAGATCTACGCGCCGCCCGCAGCGCGTGCCGAAGAACGTGTTCGCAACCGTCGCATCGTGGAACGCCAGCCCCACCTTCACCCCGTCGAAGCGCACCTCGAGGGCGTGCACCGGGACATCGGCCCACGACGAGGCAAGGAACCCATCGAGTTCCACGGCCGTGGTTCCGACGAGAGGCCCCACATTGGACGACCCGACGCCGACGCCGAGCAGGCGAACCACTGATCCAGCCGAGGAGAGAACGCTGCCGATGTCGCCCAGCGTGCCGTCGCCCCCAACGCCGATCACCGTGTCCACCCCCGCCTCAAGGAGTTCTCTCGTCAGGCCGCAGGCGTCGCCCACCGGGCCGCGGACCTTCCGACAATCCAGGCCGCACGCGTCCGCCGCAGCGGCCTCGAACGTGTCGGCAACGAGGACCACGTCCCGCTCCCGGAGCGCAGGCAGCAGGCGAGCGAGGATGCCCTGCAGCGCGTCGGGCCCGGCGCCCGCGCAGGGGTTGGCGATGACGCCGATTCGGCCAAGATGCTGGCAGGCACTCACTTGATCGCTCCTCCCGTCAGCCCGGAAACCAAGTACCGCTGCCCGAGCAGAAACAGCACGAACACGGGAATCGTGACCAGGAGGGCGGCAGCCGACAGCGGGCCCCATTGCACAACTCCGCCCGACCCGAGGAAACGGGCGAGATACACGGGCAGCGTCCAGGTCTCGTTCGTCCGCATGATGACGAGGGCAAAGAAGAACTCGTTCCAGGAGAGAAGCAGCGAGAACGTCGCCACCGCCAGGAGACCCGGCACGGAGAGCGGGAGGATGATGCTCACGAGCGCCCGTAGGCGCGTGCAGCCGTCAATCCTCGCCGCCTCCTCCAAGTCGATGGGGATCTTGTCGAAGTACCCCTTGAGGAGCCAAATCGAAAACGGAAGAGCAAAGCTCGTGTGCATGATCACGAGCCCCGGCAGCGTGTTGATCAGTCCGTACACCTTCAAGACCGTGAACAGCCCAAGCACCATGATGATTCCGGGAAACGCCTGCGTCGCCAGGAGCCACATCGAGAACGCCGTCCGCCCACGGAACTTGAACCGCGACAGGGCGTAGCCGGCCGGCGCGGTTACGATGATGGCGAGAATCACGGTCGAGAACGCGACGATGGCCGAGTTCCGAAGGTTGATCAGGAACGTGCCCCCTGTAATGACCGTGCGGAAATTGTCCCAGGTCACTCCGTGCGGAATTCCCATCGGAGACTCGAAGATCTGGGTCTGAGTCTTGAGGGAGTTGAACACGAGGAGGAGGAGGGGGAACACGAGGAAGGCGATCATCACGAGGACGGCGACGTGGAGGAGGACTTGCTTGAACGGATGCATCCTCATTGCAGCACCTCACGGATGTACAGGACGACGACGCTCAGCAAGATGAGCAGGATGATGATGCCGATCGCCGCGCCGTATCCGGCCTGCTGCGAGCCGTACGCCCAGGTGTAGGCGTAGAGGGGGAGCGTCATCGACGCGTTGGCCGGTCCCCCTCTGGTCAAGACGTAGACGATGTCAAACGAGTTGAACGTCCAGATCGACTCCAAAGTGAGAATGATGAGGATGACCTTCTTGATGCTCGGAACGACAATCCGCAATTGCGTCTGCAAGTAGCTCGCGCCGTCGATGGCCGCCGCCTCGAGAATGTCTCCTTCGAGCGACTGCAGCCCAGCGAGGATCATGATCGTGACGAACGGAATTCCCATCCAGATGTTGGCAATGATGCACGTCCACAGGGCGAGGTGTGTATCGATGAGCCACGCTGGGAGGTGGATCACACCAAGCCCCGAGAGGGCGGTGTTGAGTGGCCCGCCGGAGAGAAAGATGTACCGCCAGATGAGTGACACGACGACGCCGGGCAGAGCCCAGGGAATAAGCGTGACGGTCCGGAACGCACGACGGAAGCGAAGATGCCGCGAGTTGAGCATCGTAGCCAAGATGTAGGAAACGAAGAACATCGCGGCGACGCTGGTCACGGTCCAGACGAGGCTGTTGAGGAGTGCGCGGATGAAGACGGGGTCGCGGAAGAGAAGAACGAAGTTCTGCAGACCGGAGTAGACGTTCTTCCCCGTCAGCGCACGGAAGGAGTAGAAGACGCGGGAGATGCCCTGAGCCAAAGGATACAGGCTCACGAAGCACAGGACGGCGAGGGCGGGTGCCACGAACGGCAGGGCCCGCTTCTCCTCGAGGAAGGGTCGCCGCGCGTTCGCGGACCTACTGGTCTTCATCGAAACGGATCACCGTCTTCAGCGCGTCAGGCTCCGCGGCCCGAGCGAACGCCCCTGCGGCGTCGGCAAAGGGCACCGACGCCGTGACCACGCCGTCCAGCGCTCCGGGATGCTGTCCCATCCACGCCACGGCGTCTCGAAAGTGGCGAACCTGGAATCCGAAACTTCCCGCGACCGTCACCTCGCGGTAGTGGATGGCAAAGGCGTCCAGCGCGAGCCGCTCGCCCTTCGGGAGGCCACCGAAGAGGAGCGCCGTGCCCCCCGACGCCGTCCAGCCGATGGCTCCCTCAGCGACGGAACGGTCGCCCACGGCGATCAGGACCCGATCGGCCTCGGGCGCACCGAACGCCGCGGTCAGCGCTTCGCCCAGCGGCATCTCGATGGGATCGACGACCGCGAGTCCGAGGCGACGAAGATGCTCTGTTCGTGCCAAGCTCACCTCGCTGATCAGGACTCTTGGGGTCAGCGTCCGCGCCACCAAGGCCAAGAGAGCGCCCATGGGTCCACCCCCAACGACGAGGATTCGATCGCCCGAGCGCACGCACGCACGCTCGATCCCGTTCATCGCACACGCCAGCGGCTCGGCCAGCGTGGCGACGGCGTCGGACATCCCGTCAGGAACCTTGAACGTACCCCGGGCGATCACGTCATGAGGCACGATCAGGTACTCCTGGAGCGCGCCGGCGACGAAGGCCTTGTGCTGGCAGAGTTCGCCGACGCCACGCAGACAGATCGAGCAACCGCCGCACTCCACGTACGGCGCGCAGACCACTCGCTCGCCCACCACCAGCCCCCGAACGTCGTCGCCAACCGCGTCGACAACGCCAACCACCTCGTGCCCCAGGACGCACGGCGGCCGGAAGTACGGGTGACCGCGGCGGAACGCCTTGATGTCCGTGCCGCAGAGTCCGACGGCACGCACGCGGAGGCGTGCCTCGTCCGGCCCGGGACGCGGGATCGGCGCCGTTCGCACCTCAATGCGCCCGAGATCCACGAGCTCCGCAACCCTCATCTCGCCTCTATCGCGTGCCATCCCCATCCTGTCCGGCTCTCCGACTCAAGCTCAAGTGGACCGATTCGGTTCTTTCGAGGGAGGGGGCGCAAGGCCCCCTCCCTCGGCCAAAGGCGCAACGCGCCTAGTACTCCACGCGAATGCCGATGACGTACCACGACCACTGCTCGGGGGCATACAACTGCTCCACCCCAGCGATCTGGTAGGGGAATACCAGCTTCAGCGGTCCGCCGGAGCTGGCCTTGATAGCCTTGTCGTTGGCCGAGTACGCGATCAGGATCGGGTAGTCAAACGCATCCTTGATCTGGATGACGAACTCCTTGGCGTCCGACGCGATGATGACGACGCGCTTCGCGTCGGCCGGAATGCCGACGTACTTGAGCAGATCGGACAACAGCACGCCCCCGTACAGCTTCTCGCCCATCCACGGATCGGTTACCGTGTAGGCGAGGTAGGGCAGCGCCTTCACCATGTCCAGGTCGAACCTGAACACGCCGGCGCCCTTCATGATGTCGATGTCATTGTGGAGGGCGATCGTCCCCGACATCGTCAGAGCAACCGGGCCTATCGGCGTGGGGCCTGTCCCCAGCACCGCGACACCCATCAACGCAACGATCAACAACCCGAGACACAACGTTCGCTTCACCTTGGTCCTCCTTCCCCCTCGTTCGTTTCTGAGACATCCGCTTCCCTCCTGCCGTTCCGCGCGACGAACCACCTCCTTCGTCTCTCTCCTATTGAAGTCCCATGCGGCGAAGGTACTCGTTCCCATCATCCATCGCCGCCTGCAGCGCCTTGTCCAGGTTCTTCGATCCAAGGACGACCCGCTCAATCTGCGGGATAAATGACTGCCATTCCCAGCCGAAGAAACCGAACATCTTCGGCTTCACATCCTCCGCAAACGGAAGCCATTGATAGAGGACATTCCACTGATCCTGTGTCGTCTGAAACTCCGGGCGGGCGAGCGCTGACTGGCGAATGGGGAAGAGCCAGTCGGCCTTCGCGATGCGCACCTGGTTCTCCGAGTTGGTGAAGTAAAGCAGAAACTGCGCCGCCTCGTCCTTGTGAGCCGAGCCGGAGTAGATGAAGACGCCCTGCGGGTCGGACTCCGTAACGTTCCGCACGGGCCCCTTGACCTCAAGCATTCCCCAGTCGAGTTGGTTCCGAGTGAGGTTGATGATCCAGCTCCGGACCCAGCACCCGAAAGTGAACATTGCGTACTTGCCCGTCTTGAAGCCCTGGAGCAGGCTCGTGAAGTCATAGCTCAGGACGTCCTGCGGCATGACGTGGTCCACCGTAATCAGGTTGGTGTAATACTCGATCGCCTGCCGTGCCGCCTGGTCGATCTCGACGTGCCACGTGCCGTCGTCATGTTTGACGAGGACCTGGCCGCCGTTTTGCGCAACAAGGCACCACCAGAGCCGCTGTTCGAGCGGCGCCAGGAGCCCCCACGTCGTCGTCTGACCGCTCGCGTCCGTCTTCGTCAGTCGGAGCGCGTAGTCCCGCAGCTCGTCCCACGTGACCATCCCGTCGGCCGGCGGAGTGATCTCCGCAGCGGCGAACATCGCCTTGTTGTAGAAGACGACGAGCGTTTCCTGCAGAAAGGGGACGCCGTAGATGCTTCCCTGATCGTCGCTGACGCCGTCCCAGCTCGCCTGGGACGTATCGGCCAGCGTCGCTGCATCGAGGTAGCGGTTGAGCGGCTCCGCGTACCCCTGGACACCATACTCGTAGCACATGACAGTGTCCTGGTGGATCACATCCGGTCCCTGTCCGGCCTGGAAGCTCGTGAGGAGGTAGTCGTTGATGTTCTCCCACGCCACCGAGACGATCTCCACCTGGATGTCCGGCCGCGCCGCGTTCCACTCCGCGACGATGTCCTCAACCTCGGTCACCGTGTCGTCTTGCCAAGCCGGCGTCAGGAACTGCAGCGTCACCGCTCCGGCGCACACCGCGGTCGTGGCCGCCAACAGCGCCGCCAGGCCGCCCACCCACATTGCTCGCCTCATTGCGCTACCTCCCATCCACATGGCCTACTCCGCCAGCTTGACGCTGAAGATGAGGTCGAATGACTTGATCGGATCTGCGCTGGTCGGGCGATACATGCCGACCAACGAGATGTGGTCGCCGCGCACGACGATAAGGGGGAACTTGCTCACGATGATCGTCTTCGTCCCGTCGGTGGCGGAGATGTCGCTCCCCATGACGGCGCGAACCTCCAGGTTGGGAACGCCGACCATCTTCCCTTGGAAAACCTCGGGGTGAGCGATGATGTCCCCGAGAGACAGCCCCGGTTCGAGCACGTAGAAGCTCTGCTCGCCCGCGATCGATGTCCCGTCGGCCATCACAAACGTGAGCGACAGAGTGTGGTATCCCGACGGGAGCGTCGTCACATTGAGGTTGCCCGCCGCCGTGCTCCAGAGACCGTTGTCCGAGACGCGGGCCACCATGTCGTCGCCGTCATCCCAGCGATAGGACGCCGACACGGCCTCTCCCCAGACACTAGCGACGAGGCGATCCGTCCACGTGAGGGCCGCCGCCGCCGGCGAGGCGAACCAGACGTCATTCGCTCCCACCGTGCGCCACGTGCTTTCGAGCCGCCCGCGCGAGACATCGTAGACGCGGTAGCCGAACCCAGTGCCGTCGGGGTTCGGGCCTTCCCACCACGATCCGCACACGGCCCCGGACGTCAGCTCGACGAACGGCTCCTCACGCAGGACGAAGTTCGTGTGCCAGTGGCCGTTGATCAGGGCGGTGATATCGGAGTCGGCGAGAAGGTCCCACAGCGCCTCGTTCTCCGGAGTCTCCGCCCAGTCGGTCGTCGGCTCGTGGCAGAAGACGAGGATTGGCGCGTTGGCATCGACGTACGCGAGATCCTGGCGCAACCACTCGAGCTGCGTGGCGCTCACCGTGTAGATCTGCGCCGTGCCCGAGAGCTGGTGTGGATCGAGGACCACGCAGTGGGTCCCCTTCATGTTGAACGAGTAGTACGTCGGGCCGAAGTGCTCCTCGTAGACGGCCTTGTCCACGGCCGGATCGCGGACCTGATCGTGGTTACCGACGGCTGCATAGACCGGCGGCGTCAGCCGCGAGACGAAGCCCTGGTCCACGGTCGCGAACCACGACTTGACTTCGGCGAGACCGGGCCCCTTCGCGTTCGCGATGATGTCACCGGTGAGGATCACGAAATCGGGTTCGAGCGCGTTGATCTCGGCAACGAGGCCGTCCAGGGTGTTGTCAGGCAGGAACGCCATTTCCCGGTCGGCGAACGCCCTCGAGAAGGCATCCGGATCCGGCGCGAAATGGATGTCCGACAGTTGGGCGAAGACGAGCGGGCCGGACTCGTCGCGAGTCCCGAGCGGAAAGAGGACCGACTCTCCCTCGCCGGCGGTACGGTACCAGCCGGCCAAGGGCTTCATCCCGTTGGGAGTAGAGAGGAAAACGAATCGAGAACCTTCATTCTGCGGAAGCGAGAACCGGCCCGCCTCGTCCGTGCGAACGACGGAGATTCCATCGCTCACCACCGCGCCGGCCACGCCCTCGCCCTCGTCAACGACGAGATTGCCGTTCCCATCGAGGAACACCGCACCTTGGACCTCCGCTGCGCACAGAGCCCCTCCGCCAAATCCGAGTAGGAGAAGAGCGATCGAAACGATGCCTCCAGCCAGGCGTCTCATCCTAGCCTCCCTTCCCGTGGACGGCCTCCACGAGCGCGCGGACGGCGTCCGTGGGATTCGCCGTCCCGAACACCGTCCGTCCGAACGCGACGCCCGCCGCGCCGCGCTTCACGGCCTGACGCGCCATTTCTGCCAGATTCTCCGACTTCGCCCCCCCGGCGACGAGCACGGGAACCGGACAACTTCGCGGGATGTCGGCAAACGTCGGCTCGCCCCCGCCATACGCTTTCACGACATCGGCGCCAAGCTCGTACGCCACACGGGCACCCAGAGCGATCGACGGGACGTCGTGGAACTTCTTCGGGTCGGCGATCAGCATCTCCGCCACGAGCGGCATGCCCCACCGCGCGCACGACTCGCCGATCTCGGCAAGCAGGGCGAGCGAGGCCGCCTCCCCCGGACCGCCGAGGAAGCCCATCGCAATGACCGCGTCCGCGCCAACGGCGACGGCGCGCTCGACGGTGAGGATCTGCCGGTGGTAGTCGAAGCACGGATTCGCGTCCGTGCTCGCTCCGGTAACGCGCACGATGAGCGCGCAACGTCCGGCGTAGGAGGCCGCCGAACGCTCCAACGCTCCGGGGTTCAGGATGATCCCGTCCGCTCCGCCGTCCACGACGCGCAGGACGATGCTTGGCATGTCCTCCAGGCCGGGCATCGCCCCGTTGAACTGCCCGTGGTCGAGGGCGATCACGACCGACCGCCCGTCCTCGCGGAAGAGCCGCGCCAACCTCGTCGTCTTGCCGATCACTTTCCACTCCTTTGCGCGATACAGGTACCCCCGGGGACGAGCGTCGTCGTCAACCGCAGCGAGCCATCCTCGCCGTCGAGAAGGCGGCGGGCCGCTTCTCGCCCCATTTCGTGAACGGGGACCTCGACCGTCGTAAGCTCCGGACGCAGGAACGTCGCGTAGGGAACGTGCGGCACGTGGTCGAATCCGGCCACGCCGAGGTCACCGGGGACCGAGAGCCCCTCCTCTTCCGCGGCGCGCAGGACGCCGAACGCCATGAGGTCGTTGCCCGCCACGATCGCGTCGACCTCTTCGCGCTGCAGAATCTCGCGCGCGCACTGAAAGCCTGACTCGAACGTGAACGTCCCCAGCCGCAGGCTCGCGAGCTTCTTGCCCGCATGGCGGAGCGCATCGCGGAATCCGCGCAGCCGGTCCTCCGCCGTGCTGACGTCCGCGGGGCCCGCCACGTACGCGATGCGCGCGTAGCCCAAGCCCAACAGATGTTCGCCAAGTCGTTGGCTGGCCGCGCGGTTGTCCGCCTCGACCACCGGAAACCCGTCCAGGCGGCGGTCGGCGAGGATCACGCGCACGCCGCGATCCGCCAAGCGCTGCATGGCCCGCGCGTCCGGACGACCGGTGGGGACAAGCAGGACGCCCTCGACGTCCTCCGCCAAGAGCATGTCAAGGTACCGCGCCTCGCGTTCCGGTTCATGGTTGCTGTCGCAGATCAGCGCCGTGTACCCGCGTTCGAAGGCCACCGATTCGACACCTCGGGTGAGCAGGGCGAAATAGAGGTTCGTGATGTCCGGAACGAGGATGCCCAACACGTGCGTTCGCTGGCGACGGAGGCGCTGGGCCGCTTTCACTGGGGTGTAGTCGAGAGCTCGAATGGCCGCGAGAACCCGCTCCTTCGTCTCGGGGCGCATGTGGTCTGCAGCGTGATCGTTGAGCACGCGCGAAACAGTGCATGGGGCGACGCCCGCGTGTTCAGCCACTTCCCGGATGGTTGCTCGCATGGTCGGGGGAAATCGTTTTCCGAAATCGTTGCATCACTCTAGTCGTCGGCTTGGGATGTGTCAAGTGGCGTGCGCTTCCTTTGACCCACTGGCGGAATCGAGCGACGCGGACGCTGCACACCGCTCTCCCAGCGGATGCGCGTCGGAGTCCGGGAACGCGCTGTGCCTAGTGTGTCGACACGGTCGGTGCCGCGAGTGCCATCAACCGCTCGGCCGCAGGCCGAGGGTCAAACGGTCCGTACAGGCAGTCGCCCAGGTTGACGACACGGCGAATGCCGCGGCGCGCGATCTCCGCAAGAACAGCATCCAGAGCACGAACGTTGCCGTGAATGTCCGACAAGACCGCGATCGGCTCGCAATCCACGTGCGGGCTCCCTTCCGTTCCGACACACTACCGGCCGAGGACGCGTTCGAGCGCGGCGACGAACCGCTCGTTCTGCGGCATCGTCCCGATCGAGACGCGCAAGCACTCCGGCAGGTCATAGGCCGCGCATGGGCGCACGATGACGCCCTCTCGCAAGAGCCGTTGCTGCACGACGCCGGCCTCGGGGCCGATGCGCACGAGGACGAAGTTCGTGTGGCTTTCAGCGAACTCGAGGCCGAGGCGCCGGAACTCCCCGTACAGAGACTCGCGCCCCTTCCGGTTCTCCGACACCGTGAAGCGCACAAACTCCTCGTCGTCGAGCGCGGCGATTCCCGCCGCCTGGGCGACCGAGTTCACGTTGAACGCCGGCTTCACCTTGAACAGCGGGGCGATCGTGTCCCGATGGCCGAAGCCATAGCCGATGCGGATCCCGGCCAGCCCGTAGACCTTGGAGAACGTCCGCAGGACGAGCACGTTCCGCCGCCCTTCGCGCACGTAGCCCAGACTGTCGGGAAACTCGGACGAGTCGGCCATCTCGGCGTAGGCATCGTCGAGAACAACCAACACGCTGTCCGGCACCCGCGCCATGAATCGGTCGAGTTCGGCGGCCGTCACCATCGTACCCGTCGGGTTATTGGGGTTGCAGACATAGACGATGCGCGTTCGGGCGTTCATCGCCCGCGCCATGGCGTCGAGGTCGATGCGGTAACCCGGCGCGAGCGGTGTCTTCACCAGCTTCGCCCTCATCGCGTGCGTGTAGATGTCGTAGATCGGGAACGACGAGCGACTGGCAATCACCTCGTCGCCGTCGTCGAGGTAAGCCATGGAGAGCTCGAGAATCAGGTCGTCGGCGCCGTTTCCGACCGCCACTTCGTCGAGCGAAAAGCCAAATCGATGCGCAATGGCCATCCGCAGGTCGTAACTCGCGCCATCGGGATAGATGTTGGCCGTCTCGAGCGCGCCGCGCATGGCGTCCAGCGCCTTCGGCGAAACGCCGAGTGGGTTCTCGTTCGACGCCAGCTTGATCACGTCGTGGATGCCGAGTTCCCGTTCGACCTCGCCGATCGGCTTGCCCGGGACGTACGGCTTGATCGAGTCGAGACCCCGCTGCGGACGAAGCGACATGCTGACCCCCTATTCGATTCTTGCGGTGATGAGGTTCGCGCGTTCGCGCACGTCAGTGCGCGCAGCGTCCGTGCTTACACGCACGGTGCGCACGGCGCGAACGTCGCCGATGACGCCCCCTGTCTCAAGGGCAAAGACGGGGTTGAGATCGAGTTCCTCCAGATCCGGAACGCGGAACGGAAGCTGTGAGACGCGGGCAACGAGCGCCGCCAAGGCGCTGAGATCGCGCGGCGGCCGGCCGCGGAACGCGCCGAAGAGTCTGCACCCTCGCAGCTCGTCGAGCATCCCGCGCGCTTCCGCTTCGCAAATCGGCGCGACGCGCAACGCCACGTCGTGGAGCACCTCGGCGGTCACGCCTCCCAGGCCCACCGCGACGACCGGGCCGAACTGCGGGTCGCGCGAGACACCGACCAGCACCTCGACCGCATCCTGCACCATCGGCAGGACGAGGACGCCGCGGAAACCCAGGTCCTTCGTTCGCTGACATAGCTCCGAGAACGCAGAGCGAACCTCAGACTCCTTCGCGATGTTGAGGACGACACCGCCGACGTCGGTCTTGTGGACGACATCCGCAGCCACCACCTTCATCGCGACCGGGAACCCCATAGCCGCAGCAGCGGCCGCTGCCGCAGCCGCCGTCGGCGCAAACCGGCGCGCTGGAACGGGCAAACCTTCGCCCTCAAGCCAGTCCATCGCTTCAGGCTCACCGAGGACGGAATCTGTTCCAGGAAGTGAGCCTTCGGCAGGCTCGGGGAGAGGGAGGTCACGTCGAACCAACCGCCTCGCCCGATCGTTCGCGAGGAGTGCAAGGACCGCAACGGCGCGTTCGCCCGTCGGGAAGTCGGGCACGCTGCCGGCGATCAGCACGGGCAGCGCCGCGGCCGCCGTCTTCCCGGCCATGAACGTCGCAGCGACCGGCTTGCCCGTGGCCTTCGCCGCAGCCACGATCCCGCGCGCGACAGGAGCCGCATCGAGATACGGCGTGTTGACGTCGATGGCCACAGCCGCGTCGTATTCCGCGAGAGCCATCGACAGCACGTCGCGGTACTCCGCCTCACCGCCCTGCACCGTGAGATCGATGGGATTCCCGAGGCTGCAGAAGGATGGAAGTCTCTCGGCCAGGCGATCGTGCAGGGTCCGGCTCGGCGCCGCGAGGTCGAGGCCGGCCGCCTCGGCCCGATCCGTGGCGAGCACGCCCGGTCCGCCCGAGTTCGTGACGATGACGACGCGCTTTCCTCGGACCGGTGGAAACGAAGCGAGCCCCCGGCACACGTCGAACATCTCTTCGATCCCGTTGACGCGCATCGCGCCGCACTGGCGAAACGCGGCGTCGTAGACCGCGTCGGACCCGGCGAGCGAACCCGTGTGTGACAGCGTCGCGCGCCCGCCGGCCGCCGAACGGCCCGACTTGATGACGACGAGCGGCTTCACGGCCGTCAGCCGCCGCGCGGCGGCGAGGAACGCGCGCCCGTCCGACACGGTCTCGAGGTAGAGCGCGACGACCTTGGTCTCTTCATCCTCGCGGAGGTAGTCGAGGAAGTCGACGTCGGTGAGGTCGGCGCCGTTCCCGTACGAGACGAACTTGGAGAACCCGACGCCCTGCTCCTCGGCCCACGAGAGAACGGCGCCACCCAGCGCGCCGCTCTGCGATACAAGAGCAACGTCGCCCATCGGCGGCCGCGTCTCGAGCGTTGGGAAGAGATTCCGCTTGGTGTTCACGAGGCCCGCGCAGTTCGGGCCGATGAAGCGAATCCCGCAGGCGCGGGCAACGCGGACGAGAGCCTGCTCCTTCGCCGTCTCGCCGCACTCAGAGAACCCGGAGGCGATGACGGCCGCCGCGCGAACCCCCGCGCGTCCTGCGCCCTCAAGCATGGCAGCGACGGTGTCGGCCGGCGAGGCGATGACGACGAGATCGACTGTGTGGCCAGCAGCCGCGAGGTCAGCGAACGAGCATGCCGCGGCCCTGACTCCTGGAGCGCCCTCCCCGCGCGGGTTCACCGCGTAGACGGGCGAGTAGCCGCCCGCGACGAGTTGATCGACGAGGACGCGGGCGATCTTGCCCTCGCCGGTGGATCCGACGACGGCGACTCCGCGCGGCCGGAAGAAAGCGTCGAGACCCATCAACTCACCCTGCCCCACTACGATCCACTCCTGCCAGCCTCCGCGAGTCGGGCGAAGAGGGCACAGCCTGTTGCCTCGAGGCCGAGTCGGAACGCCGCGACGTTGGCGGCAGCCGCCTTGGGCCACCGCGTGGCGACGACCTTCTCGACGCAGGCCGCGTCGAGCACGCGAGCGAGCGCCGGAACGGCGCAGGCAGCGCCGAGGACGACGAGATTCGCCGCGGCCGACCTCCCGTCGATGGGCGGAATCTCGGACGGCAAGAGGACGACGGGACGCGCGCCGGCAGCTTCGATCGCGCGAATCACGGCGTCGCGCTCCGGGTATCGCGCTGCGCCAAGCATGACGCCCGTCGGAGCCCAGACGTCGTCGTACAGCACGAACGAGCCGCCCGGCTTAACGAAACACACTCCGCGCAGCGCCTCCGAGCGCTCCATCGTCACGACGAGGTCGGCGGCCGCCTCGCCGATGCGCGGGCCGACGCCGTCACGCCCAAGGCGTAGCTCCGCCTTCACGAACCCGCCGCGCTGGGCCATGCCCTTCGTCGGAGCGAACGACGCGGGGGCGTCGGCTGCGAGCGCCGCCCTCAGGAGGATCTCGCCGATCGTCAGGATGCCCTGCCCCCCGACGCCGACCAGGACGATGTCACAGGTTGCCGATCGTGTCATGATCGACCTCCACGTCCGCCGTCGAAGCCCCCGCCCACGGGCTTCGACCCGCGCGACTGCAGCGGCGAGCCGGAGCAGTCGCCTGCTGCCTCGCAGCCGGCGTTCGGCGAGCAACCCAATGCATGAGTGGGACACACCGCCGCGCACAACCCGCATCCATTACACAAGGCGGGGTCTACGTGAACCGCGCCGTCAGAGAGAGACAAGGCAGGACAACCAGTCGTCCGCAGACACTGCTTGCAGAGGACGCACTTCGCGGCGTCAAGCTGCACCGTGCCCGCCGCGGGGCCGCGCCGACGCGCCTGGATCGCGCACTCGCGCCGCGCGAGCAGGACGCGCACGCCGGAGGGCACCTTCAGGAACTCGGTCAGGATAGCTGTGGTCTCCGCGAGATCGTACGGGTCGACGATCGCGAACCGATCGACGCCGAGCGCGGGAATCAACTCGGCAAGGTCAATGCGCCGCCCGCCCTTCTGCTCCGTTTCCGCGGTGCCGGGGTTCACCTGCATGCCTGTCATTCCTGTCCAGCCGTTATCCATCACGACGACGACGAGGGGCACGCGGTGCTGTACGGCGTTCAGGACTCCTGGAATCCCTCCGTGGAAGAAGGTCGAGTCGCCGATGGTCGCGATCACCGGCGTCTTCATCCCGGCGTGGACGTAGCCCTGAGCGAGGCTGACGCTCGACCCCATCGAAACCTCGTTCCAGAGGAGGTCGAACGGCGGGTTCATCCCGAGGATCGTGCAACCGATATCGCCGGTCACCATCACCTCGTCCTTCTTGTACCCCGCCTTCTTGATCGCCGCCTCAATCGCCATGTACGTGCCCCTGTGTGGACAACCCGAACAGACGGTGATCGGCCGAGCAGCTGCGAGCTGCTCGGCTTGGAGAACGGCCTTGGGCCGTTCTCCCAAGCTGCTTGCCGACGGCAAGCAGCCTTGCGCCCTCGCCGAACTGCTCCGTCCCAAGGGCTCAACCGCCTTCGTGAGCCCTCGAAGCAGCTCGGCAGCCCCATACTCCCCCGACCTCGACAGCGTCCCGTCGAGTTTGCCGACAACGCGGCCGGCGAACCCCAAACGCTGGGCGTCGACCAGCAATTGGCGCTCGAAGTGAGCCTCGAGCTCTTCGAGGACGAGGATCGAGTCGCAGTGCGCGAACAACTCCCCCACTTCCTCGGTCGGGAACGGTATGGTCGACGCTGCGTGCAGCACCGAAACCTCGCTGCCGGCGATGCCGGCCGTGGCCAGCGCTTCGTCCAGATACGCGGCAGGCGCCCCCACGACGGCGATGCCGAGACCGCCCTTCTTTCCGAGGCGGAGCGGGTGCAGGCCGCGCTCGTGGAGGAAGCGCCCCGCAGCTTCGAGCCGCGCAAGCAGCGCCTGGTGCTGATTGAGGCAGATGGCGGCGCCTGCTTTCGTGTACCGGGCGATATTCCTTTCGAGAAGGACGTCTCCTGCAGGAGGAAGCGCCGCCGCGCTATCTTCCAGGCCCACAATGGCGTACGTGAGCGCCACGGCCGTCGTCAGGCGCAGGAAGACGAGGCCGCCGATCGCCTCCGACAGCTCAAATGCCACCTGTGCGAGCCGATAGGCCTCTTCGATGGACGACGGTTCGAGCATCGGCGCATCCGTCATGAGGGCGAAGCCGCGCGTGTCCTGCTCGGGCATCCCGGCCGACACTCCCGGATCGTCGGCGACATAGACGACGAGTCCGCCATTCGTCCCGGAGTAGGCAATCGAGACCACCGCGTCGTAGGCGACGTTGAGGCCCGACATCTTCATCGTCACGAGCGCCCGCCGGCCGGCCCACGCCGCGCCGGCCGCAATCTCGAATGCCACCTTCTCGTTCGTCGACCACTCGACGTGGCGGCCCGGCAAGTCGCGAGCGAGCAAGCTCGCCAACGCCTCCGTCGACGGCGTGCCCGGATACCCCGTGACCACGCGCACCCCGGCGCGCAGAGCGCCCAGCCCAACCGCTTCATTGCCTGTGAGAATTCGCTTCATGTCTCGTCACGACCGGCCAGAGTATCAAGCATCGACTCGTCTGTCTCACGCCAAGAACGCCAAGCGCGCCAAGGAGCCTGCGACGATTCCACCTCTCCACTGTAGCGTCGGAGCTTGCCTCCGACGTCCATGAAGGTCCCACCAGTCTGGATGCAGCGCCGGGACCCAGGTCTCCGACGTCGCATTCCGCGTCGTCCGACGACGTCGTTTCCATCTGCCAACGTCGCACACAATGAGGTGCGGCGCGTTCTCTCCATAGAACCGAACGCGTAAGCACCCTCTCCATAGCCCCGGGTGCGATGCTACAGCTGTCTCACCAGTGTCTGTCCGGCTTCACGACGTCCTTGCCGGCGTCCGCGGCGGCGATGACCTTCTCCGGCGTAAAGGGCAGGCTGAAGATCCGCACTCCGAGCGCGTCGGCGACAGCGTTCGCCACCGCCGGCGCCGCCGGCGTCAGCGCCGGCTCGCCGATGCCCTTCGCCCCGAACGGCCCGACGCCGGTCCCCGACTCGAGCACGATGACGTCGGTGGCTGGGAAATCACACGAGGTTGGGATCAGGTACTCAGCAAGCGACGGCGTCTTCGTCATTCCCTTCTCGACGACGTACTCCTCCATCAGCGCGTAGCCCAGGCCCTGGTGGCTGCCGCCCGCGATCTGGCCTCGCACCGCGGCGGGGTTGATCGCGCGGCCCACGTCGTGGCACGCGGCACTCTTCAGAACTTCGATCTCTCCGGTCTCTGTGTCCACGGCGATTTCAACCGCGTGCGCCCCGAAGGTGAAGTCGGGCCAGATGTCGCCCTGTCCGGTCTCTGGGTCGAGTCCGTCCGTGAACGGGGCATTGAACTGGGCCAAGTGGGCAAGCGGCAGGCCACTGGCAGCCGCCTTCGCCACCACTTCGGCCAGCGGGAGACCGCGGCTGCCCCGCACCTCCGAGTTGCCGCAGCAACTCGTACGCGACTGTGGCGCAGTCGCGCGGGAGTCTCCCGAAGCGGGAACTCCTGGCCCCTGTTGGCTCATGGCTACTGCGAAGTCGTTGTCGAGATCCACGTCCTCCAGCGACACGCCAAGCATCTCGGCTGCCTTCTTGACAAGGCTTGCGCGCACGACGCCGGCCGCCTGGAGGACCGCGTTGCCCGACATGTAAAGCTGGCGTGTCGCCGTCGACGTCCCGGCAAGCGGCGTCACTGCCGAGTCGGTGGCGTAGATCGTCACCCGCTCGAGCGGCACCCCAAGGACCTCGGCCACGATCTGGCAGAGCGAGTTCGACTGCCCGGCACCGATGTCGGGCACGCCGCAGCGCACGACGACCGTGCCGTCAAGCTCCATGCCGACCCACGCCCGCGACGTGTCGTGGAACCAGGTGATCCGGCCGTAGCTCTGGAAGTAGGAGGCGAACCCTCGCCCCACCTTGCGCGTCGGCGAGTCGGGCGTCTTGTCGCCCAGCGCCGCGAGCGCCCGCGTCGCGCACTCCTCCGACCACGCCGCCGAGCGAATGGCCTGCCCCGTGACCGTCGTATCGCCCGTCTTCAGGTAGTTGATCCGCCGCAGTTCGAGCGGATCAATGATCAGCGCCTTCGCGATCTCGTCCATCTGCGACTCGTAGGCGAACGCCGCTTGCGGCCCGCCGAAGCCGCGGAACGCGCTCGTGAACGGCTGATTCGTCGCCGCGGCCACCGAGTCGATCTTGACGTTGTCGATCTTGTACGGTCCGGCCGCCATGCCCGTCGCGTAGAGGAGGACGTAGGGCGTGAGATAGGGGTATGCGCCCGAGTCGGCGAGCATCGTGATCTCTGCCGCCGTGATCCGCCCCGTGCGCCTCACGCCCGTGCGGTGCGTGATCTTGAACGGGTGGCGCTTCGACGTCGCCAGGAACGATTCCTCGCGCGTGTAGACAAGCTTCACCGGCCGCCCGGTCGCGCGAGCGAGCAAAGCGAGGAAGATCTCGACTGTCACGTCCTCCTTGCCGCCGAAACCGCCGCCGACCATCGTCCCCTGGACGCGAACGCGGTTCTGCGGGATTCCGAGCGCTTTCGCGACCGTGCGGAAGTGCTCGACAACCTGCGTGCAGACGCGAATCGTGATCACGCCCTGCTCGTCGACCCACGCCACGCCGGCCTCCGGCTCGATGTAGGCGTGCTCGACGAACGGGACGTAGAACGTGTTCTCGACGATGACGTCGGCCTGAGCCATTCCCTTTTCGACGTCACCTTTGCGAACCTGCCAGCGCGCGACAACGTTGTCATCTCCGGAAACCTTCGGTGCATCGGGTTGCAGCGCCTCTTCGGGGCAGAAGACGCCGGGCAGTGCCTCGTACTTGAAATCGATGAGCTGCAAAGCAGCCTCAGCGATTTCCAAGCTCTCGGCGCAGACGAGAGCCATCGGCTCCCCGTGAAAGCGAACGATGTCGATCGCGAGGACGGGCGCATCCGAGCCCTTCCGCTGCGCGCGCCCGGTCTGCCCCGGCAAGTCCGTCGCCAGTCTCGCGTTCGGCAGATCTGCGCCAGTTAGGACGCACGCCACACCCGGGAGCGCACGCGCCTTCGAGACGTCGAGGCGAACGATCCTGCCGCTCGGAATCGGCGAGCGGAAAACCTTGGCGTGAAGCATGTTCGGCATCGAGAAGTCGCCGGCATACACCGTCGCGCCAACCGCCTTCCCGAGCGCATCCACCCGCCGCAAAGGCTTTCCTATCTGCTTCAGCGAAGGCAGATGATGCGGCGGCAAGGGCTTCGGGGTCACGCGATCGCTCATCGCTGCCCCCTCTCCGAGCCACGATCCCCTGTACTGAGCCCGCTTGGAGAACGCGAACCATCGTGCCCGCGTTCTCCAGTAAGCGACGCCTGCGGCGTCGCGACAGCGCCAGAACCGCCCGGAGAATGCGAACCGCCGTCCCCGCATTCTCGTGTAAGCGATGCCGTAGGCATCGCGGCAACAGCAAGCCGTTCAGCTTGCAGCCTTGAAGCTGCAAGCTGAACGGCCTCGATGATCTGCCCATACCCCGTGCAGCGGCAGAGGTTGCCGGACAACGCCTCGCGGATCTCGGCCTCGCTCGGATTCGGATTGCGGTCGAGGAGCGCCTTGGTCGAGATGATCATCCCTGGCGTGCAATAGCCGCACTGGACGGCGCCCACGTCAGCGAACGCCTCCTGAATCGGATGAGGCTTGTCGAGCGTTCCGAGCCCGGCGTTCGTCACGATCTCCGCTCCGTTCGCCTGCCAGGCCAGCACCATGCAGCTGTTGACGGCCGTTCCGTTGAGCAGCACGGCGCACGCGCCGCACTCGCCGATCTCGCAGCCGTTCTTGACGTCGGTGTAGCCGAGGTCCCGGAGCGCCTGAAGGAGAGACACGTTGGGATCGAGCGCAAGCTCGTGCTGCCGTCCGTTCACGCGAAGCGCGGTCTTCTTCTTAGGCATTCGACCCTCCTCGCGTCAGCGCCAGGGCGGCCTCAGCGAGAAGCCGGCGCACGAGCGCCTCCACAACGCGCAGCTTGTACTCCGACCCAGCGCGGGGCGCAGCCGCCTTCGCCGCAAGAGCTGCCGCCGCGGCGATCGCCTCGGGGGTCAGCGCCTTGCCGACAAGCGCCGCTTCCGCAGCGCGGGCTCGCACCGCGACGGGAGACGCCGCGGCGAGGGCAATTCGCGCGCTCGTGCAGCGCCCGGTCGTGTCTCCGTCCAGCAGGACCGCCACATCCACCTTCGCCATACACGAGACCTTGCGCAGCCCCATCTTGCGGAATGCACCCGTCGCGGTGGCCGACGGAATACGGAACCGCACCGAAACAAGAAGCTCGTCCGAACGGCGGATGGTGGAGAACGCGTTGACGAGGAACTTCTCGAGTGGGACGCGCCGCATTCCGCGCACACTGGCGAGCTTCACTTCGGCGTCGAGCGTCAGGAGTGCGGGCGCGGTGTCGGAGCACGGTGCCGCGGTGACTAGGTTCCCGCCCACTGTCGCGCGGTTGCGGATCAAGGCGTTGGCGAAGCTCGAGCAGGCTTTGACGAGCACCGTCGCGTGCTTCGCAAGGATAGGGCTCTCGAGCATCTCGGCGATCGTCGTGGCTGCGCCGATGATGACTTCGGTGTCCGTGACCTCGATTCCGTGAAGGTCACGCAGTGCCGCAACGTCGACCACCACCCGGGGCTGATGCGTTCCCGCGCGCATGTCCACCATGAGGTTGGTCCCACCGGCGATCGGCTCCGCGCCCTTGACCTCGGAGAGGATCTTCAGAGCCTCCCCGAGTGTCTGAGGTTGCTGGACTTCGAACTGTGGGAGACTCATCCCTTGCCTCCAACGCCAAGCCTGGAGAACGCCCCGTGGAGCGTTCTCCCTAGCCGCGCCCGGCGCGCGGCCGTGGGCTGAACAACCTCGAACTGCGGGAGACTCATGCCCCACCTCCAATACCGCCCTGGAGAAGGAGAGCCATTCTCACTCCTTCTCCCTAGCTGTGCCGCTTGCGGCACAGCCGGCCGCCCTGAGAACAGCACGGGTAATGCTTGCATAGCCCGTACAACGACAATGGCTTCCCCGCAGGTAGTCGCGGATCTCGTCCTCGGTCGGCTGCGGAATCTCTTCGAGCAGCTTCTTCGTCATCATCAGCATGCCCGGCGTGCAGTAGCCGCACTGGAACGCGTCCTCATCAATGAAGGCCTGCTGGAGCGGATCGAGGGTTCCATCGGGAGCGGCGAGCCCCTCGATGGTCCGCACGTCGGCCCCGTCGGCCGAGACAGCGAGGACGAGACAGCCGAGCGCCGGCCGGCCGTCGAGCCACACCGTGCATGCGCCGCACTCGCCGATGCCGCAACCGTACTTCGAGCCCGTGAGCTCCAGCCGCTCGCGCAAGACGTTGAGCAGGAGCTCGTTCGGCGCCACGTCGATCTCCATCGCCTCGCCGTTGACTGTCAGCGAGATAACCACTGACTCATCCGCGTCCACTTCGAGTGAGGGCAAGCCCTGGAGAACAGGCCTTGCCTGTTCTCCCCTAGGAGCAGGCGCAGCCTGCTCCCGTTCTCGTGCAAGTGTCGACCTACCCGCTGTTTCTGTTCTGGACCAGGCCGACACGACGGCATCATGGACGAGTGCTACAGCTACCTTCCTTCGGTACTCGGCCGTAGAGCGCACGTCGTCGATCGGCTGAATGTCGCCGGCGACCGCTTCCGCGGCAGTCAGCACCTTCGCGTCGGTCATCGCCTCTTTCGAGAGCAGGAGCTCGCTCTTGCGCGCCCGCAGGATCGTCGGGCCGACCGAGCCCAGTTCGATGCGGGCTGAGGCACAGCGCCCGGCCTCGTCGCGCGTGAGGCGCACGGCGACGTTCACCTTGGCGAGGTCGGCTCGCACGCGGCCGATCTTGAGGAATGCCGAACCTGCCTGCCCGACGCTCTTCGGCAGCCGCACGGCCGTCAGGATCTCGCCGTCGCGCAGCCGCACCTTGCCCGGCCCTGAGAGAAGGTCGCCGAGCGGCACAACGCGTTCGCCCGTCGCGCTCGCAAGGATCGCTTCTGCGCCGAGGACGAGCAGCGCGGGCACGGTGTCCGAGGCCGGCGAGCCGTTGCAGATGTTGCCGCCGATCGTTCCGCGCATCGCGATCTGCGTCGAGCCGAAGGCGGCGGCCGCCTCGGCGAGCGCCGTGTAGGAGGTCCAGAGTAGATTCGACGTCGCAAGCGACCGAATCGGCGTCAGCGCTCCGATACGAACACCCGAGCTCTCCTCAGCGATTCCCGAAAGGCCGGGGACGTGTGTGATGTCCATCACCTTGGAAGGCAGCGCGTCGGCAGGCTTAGCCTGCATCTTGATGTCGACGAGGACGTTCGTGCCGCCCGCGAGAATCCGCGCGTCCGGGTGCTCCTTCAGCATTGCGAAGGCTTCCTTGAGTGACGTCGGCCGCAGATAGCCAAAGCGGTGGGCAATCAGATGAGTATTGGGATTGTGCGGATTGCTCATCGTGCACCGCCTTTCGTCGAACCGGCCTTCTCCAGCGCGGAGAGAACCTTTTCGGGCCGTGATCGGGTACCGCCTCCGGCGGTCCCTAGGGCAGAACGAGCGCACACCCTTGGACGCGCGCCCGTTCTGCTGGCAGCTCTTCCGATCATCGCTTCCCTCCGCCGTCCGCTAGTGCAGCGACGATGTCTTCCGGCAGGATCGGTAGCTTCGTGAAGCGATGACCGATCGCGTTGGCAATGGCATTGCCATACGCCGCGGCGACGGGATTCATCGCCGCCTCGCCGATGCCCTTCGCCCCGAACGGGCCCGTTGGCTCGTAGGTCTCGGCGAAGTAGGTCTGGAGGTTCTCAACCCGCGGGCTCTCGTCGAACGCCGCGATCTTGGCGTCCATCGGGAAGCCGCGCGACGTGAGCTGGCCGTCGTCGCACCACGCGCAGCCTTCGATGAGCGCGTAGCCGACGCCCTTCGACAGGCCGCCTTCGAGCTGGCCTCTGGCCATCGCCGGGTTGACCACTGTGCCACAGTCCGCGCCGAGTGCCGCGTTCACCGTGCGCACCGCGCCCGTCCACGTGTCGACCTCGACTTCGAGGAACACGGCCACGTAGGCCGGCGGGCAGCTCGTCGGCCGATAGCTCTCGACCGCAGCGATGGTCTTCCACGACTCCGACCAGCAACGCGTCGCGATCTCTTTCAGACTGATCTTCCGATCGGGGATCGAGGGTGCATAGACGACGCCCTGGCCTAGCTCGGCGTCGAGCCTGAGGTCGAGCGCGTCGGGGTACATGTTCAGGAACTTGGCTGCCGTCTCGAGGATGTCCTTGCGCACGCTGTTGGCGGCCTTGACCGCCGCGCCGCCGCCGGCGTAGACGCCGCGCGTCGCGTGGGTGACACAGTCGTAGACCGTCGTCGTCGTCCCGACATCGGCCACGTTCACGAGATCGAACGGCACACACAGGGTCTCGCCGACGAGCTTCGCGATCGCCTCGAGCGTGCCGCCGCCGTGGTCCATGAGCGCCGTCACGACGTCGACCGAGCCGTCGACGTTGAGCTTGACGAGCGCACCCGAGAAATCGATCACGTCGCCCGGCTGCGGCGCCCCGGCGCTCGACGTGTGGAACCCGCGAGCCATTCCTATCCCCCTGCAGAACCGCTCGCCGTTCATGCGGTTCTGCCCAGCGACGCCGCAGCGTCGCCCCCATCCGATTCGCTTGGCACCTTCGTCGAGCAACTGCGGGACGCCATCAGAACGGACGATCGACTTCACCTGCTGCCCCTGGCCCCAGAACGTGTCGCCGAGCCCGACGTAGTTCTTCTTCCGCAGCTCGATCGGGTCCATGCCAAGCTTCTCGGCCAAGATGTCGATCAACTGCTCCGCGGCGAACGTGACCTGCGGGTTCCCGAAGCCCTGCATCGCGCAAGACGGCGCCTTGTTCGTGTACACGGCCGTCCCACGATAGCGCACGTTCGGCAGCCGGTAGAGCGACACGAGCCAGCCGACGGCCACTCCGAGGAACGAGTACGCCTGGATGTTGTGCGCGCCGATGTCGACGGTGACCTCCATCTTCGCGCCGAGCAGCGTCCCGTCCTTCTTCGCCGCGAGAGCAAGGTCGATGCGGCAGCCGTAGCGCGAGTGATCGTGCGCGTCCTCTTCGCGAGTCAGCGTCAGCTTCACCGGCCGGCCGCTCTTGAGCGCGAGCGCGGCGCAGATCGGAATCGGCGAGTTCATCTGGATGCTCGACCCAAACGTCCCGCCGATCGGCACCCGCCGCACGTCGATCTTCGACAGCGGGATGTCGAAGATCTGCCCGAGGATGATGCGCACGTTGTGGATCGACTGCGTCGTCGGCCACACCGCAAGCCCGCCGTTCGGCTCCGGGCGCACGACGCACGACTTCGTCTCCATCTGCGCGTGGTAGACCTTCGGCAGGTCGAAGGTCTCGCGCACGACGACGTCGGCGTCCTTGAACGCCTTGTCCGCATCGCCCTCGTCGACCGTGCGTGCGCAGGCGATGTTGTTCTTGATCTCGATCTCCTGCTCGCCCCACAGGATCCGGTCGTGGATCCTCGGCGCGCTCGGCTTCATCGCCTCGAACGCGTCCGTCACAACCGGCAGAACCTCGTACTCGACCTTGATCGCACGCAGCGCCGCTTCCGCCAGCTCTTCGGTCTCCGCAGCCACCGCCGCAATCGCGTCGCCCATGCGCCGCGCCTTGTCATAGAGGACCTGATGGTCTTTGTGGAGCACCGGCGGGATCGTGATGATGCGCTGATTGAACTTCGCCTGCGGCACGTCGGCGAACGTGATCACAGTTGCCCCCATCGCGACGGCAGCCGAAGCGTCGATCGACTTCACGATCGCGTGCGCGTAGGGGCTGCCAAGGATGCGGCCGTGCAGCAAACGGGGGAGCGAGACGTCCACGGTATATCGTTCCTGGCCAGTTACGCGGGCGATCCCGTCCTTGCGAGCAAAGTCGCGCCCAAGGAGTCCGTGGTCGACCCTCTCCGTCATTCGCAACTCCTTGGCTGCGCGACGAGAGCGCCTACGGCGTTCTCGCTAGCTGCTGTGAGCGAGCACCAGGTGCGAGCAAGCACGCAGCCGAAGTCCTGCCCGACAACTTCGAAGGTTCTGTTGCTCGTCATACCTCTCCCCTCGCTTGGAGAACGGTGCAACCGTTTTCCCCAGCTGCTCCGAACGAGCCTGCAGCGCGAACAAGGACGCAACCGCGCTCATGCCCCATCGTTCTCCCCCATCGCGGCCGGGCTTCACCGCGTTCTGATTGTGCAGCAAGTAAGGCGGGAGGGCGAGCGGATGCTTCTCATCGGCTCGATCGCGGTCGAGTACCGCGCGCCGAGGCCATAGCTACTACGGACGGCAAGAAGTAGCCCCCGCACGAGGGACCGGAACGCCTTCAGCAGCGGTGCCGGAAGCTTCGGCGGCACCACCAAATCAGGTTGCTCCAGCATAGCTAGTCCGTGATACTGGCTCATGTGTGGGTCGTAAAGCTGTATACGAATGACTAATGCCTCTATTGGATTGATAGCTCCGCACGAGGGTCCCTCTGATGTGGGCTTCGAGACACTTGCCTCGCTCAGCAACCTGAGACGCACGTGGCAGGTGGTTCGCAAGGCAGCGCGGTCCTGCCGTTGTCGAGATGCGGTCGATTGGCTCGATTGGGCCACATCGGTTGAGGACACTCTGCCCGACCTCCGGAGGCAGCTCCTGAAGGGACTCTACACACCACAGGCGCCTGGCCGCTTTGAGGTAGCGAAGTCCCAGGGTGCGTTCCGGACGCTGACCGTTCCCAACATGCGCGACGTGCTCGTCTACAGACTAATCGCCGACGAGGTCCTGCGCCGCGCACTCCCAAATAGGGTGCCTGGCGCTTTCTTCTCAAGATCCACCAAAGCAGACGCGGTGGGACAGTTGCTGTCGAGAGAGGAGGCGGAGTACGAAGGCTACTTCGCAAGCTGGCTTGCGTATCAGGAGTACAGGTCGGTGACACTGCTCAATGAGCCAGCCGAAGTCCTCGTCATCACTGACATCTCCAACTACTTCGACTCGATTTCCCACGACCTACTCACCGAATACCTCGCGCCGCTCGGGATTCCCCGGAAAGCCCTTGGGCTGCTTCGCAGGCTGCTCGAAGTCCTCAAGCCCTCTACAGGGCACTCGCCGAATCCGAACATCGGCATCCCAGTTGACGAGTTCGACTGCTCGAGACAGCTTGCTCACGTCTTCCTCTTTGAGCACGACGCTCGGATCGTGGCGAAGGTCGGACCAACCCGCTATGCGAGGTGGATGGACGATCAGAACATGGGCGCGCGCTCTTTCGTCGAGGCGCGCCGAATCATCAATGAATGTGTCCACTCGCTTGCCGCACAGAGAATCACGTTGAACTCCGGGAAGACCGTACTGCTGCCGAAGAGCAGCATTGGGGACTACCTTCATCTGCAGACCAACGCAGAGCTTACAGCATGGTGGGACGCCTATGGTCACGGCCCAGCCGCCACTTCTCCCCGGTCCCGGACTTCACTCCGGAAGTCATGGGAGCAGGCTCTCTCAAGGGGTGAGGAGCGTGTAGGCAGTTGGGACAAGGTTCTCAAGCGGTTCTATGGGTACGCCGCGCGGAGCGGGGACGGCATGCTCGACGCGCGCATGTACGACGATCTTGTTGGCTACCCGCACCTTGCAGAACGCGTCTTCACCTCCCTGGCGCGTCGTGACGAGGGCGACAAGCTTCTCAAGCTGTTCGGGAGGTACTGCACAAGCGGCGAATCCCTGTACGAAGATGTGGAGGCGCACTTCTTCGAGGCGTGCTTGCTTCTTGACTGCAGCGCAGAGGCGGAGGAGAAGCTTGTGGAATTCGCAAGAGACGCGGCGCGCGGCGCTCAGAACGCGATGACAGGGAAGGCGCTCCCACGCGCAGGAGCAGTCCTGCTCCTCTATTGGATGGGAGGCACCGCCGATTCTCTAGTCGACTTGTTCACGAGGGATGATGCACGGGCACTGCCCGCTGCAGTCGCCCGCGCCTGGCTTGCTTGCGCTGTCGCACGGGATGGCCGCGCGCTGCGACAGCTTCAGGCAAAGCTCGTCGGCCACCCGAGCGATGATGTGGCTCGCCTTGCGGCGTTTCTGGACGACCTCCAAAGAGGGCACGTTGAGCGGGTGGGGCAGTACTGCAATCAACGCCCAAGATATCCCATGCCCCGCAAGTTCTATGATGCTCGGGCCTGGCTTCAGCTTGAGCTCTTGTCACGCGCGCCAGGACCCGTGCGCAAGAATGTCGGACGCAACCTGGGACGCTTCGCCAAGCTGGCGCGCACCGCTCAAGAGAGGCGGATTCTGCGCCGTGTCAGGAGGCGCGTGAAGTAGAGGCGCAGGGTTGAGCGTTCCGCACTTCCACGGGGGCCTGGGTGTGCCCTTTGCGCCCGCCGATTCCCCCCTCGCATCGTGCGCGGACGTGCAGTATTGTCCTGAAGACGCTGAGGTGCTATGACGAAGAAGGGATCGCGTCTAACGAACGACGACAGGTCTGTTGGGGACGGGACTGAGAAGAAGGACCCGAACCTGTTGGTCGAGTACCAGAAGGCACAGGACTCCGCCCACATGTTCGATCAACACATCTGGACGACCACGAGCATCTTCTGGGCTGGGAACTTCCTTCTATACGGCTTCGCGATCCAGGCGTTGTCAGCCGGCAACACACTGCTTGTCAAGGCCGTGACAACGTGCTTCGGGATCCTGGGGGTCACCCTTGTCTGGTTGGAGAGGGTACTGGCACTCCAGTTCAAGAAGCTATCTGATGCGAAGTACGATCGATGCAAGCAGATCGAGAGGATCTTCGGCTTCCGTCAGCATTTACTCACGGAGAAGGTGCACAAGCCTGGATCTCAGAGGAGAATGTACCTCTGGATTACCATCGCATTCACAGCAGCATGGGTTATCGTGACATGTCTCGCCTGGCTTCTACCCGTGCGAAGTTAGGCGGCCGCAAGCGATCCCCCGAACAGCTTCACCCAAGGCCAACTAGGCTCGTACTCGCCTATGCAGGCGCCGGCCCTCGCGCCCGTACAGACACCTGAGAGTACGCTACAGGACTAGAGTTCCGGAGACACAATACAGAACCCACGCTGATCGTGCTTCGATTCAGTACTGTGTCCCCGGAACCCCAACCTTGCGCACAATCGGGCGCAACACTGCGCGTCTGCCACTCGCCGCGGCGTTACTCCTGATACGGAAAGAGAAGGGGCTCCGTCGTACTGAACCGGCGGATGACTTCTGCTGCAGCCTTGTCTCTCGCGCACTCGTCGGCCCGCTGCGCCAGGATGGCTTCGCGAGTCGCAAGAATGGCCGTCCGCGGGCGAATTGCTGCTCCTTTCAATGCGTAGCGCATCTCCCGCTCCTCAACTAGTTCAGCACAAAGCAGGGCCGTTAGGGCGGTCTTTGCCATTCTCTCCGCGAGGGGGCGGGCCTGGTAGTGGTTGAGGCGCTCCTCGTAGTAGCGAACCACCTCGCCCTCATCGAAGCTGATACTGGCCGCCAAATCTACTTCCTCCTTGGCTTGTGCCTGAAGCTCCACGAGGCTACCGACGAACTCCGAGGCAACGCACGCGGGCGGGCTCTTGTAGAAGACAGTCGCCATCTCGCTCCCGCTGACCTCTACGCCATCATGGACAAGTCGACGGGTCAGTTCCTCACTGGAGTGTCTGCTCCAGTGACTCTTGGCCCGATCCATGCTTGAGAACAGCTGCAAGCGCCCGCCGTGGTGCGTATCGCAGTACCACAGCTTCAGAAGGTGCGGAGGTGCCCCGCCCTTGTTTGACACGTTGCGCTCCAATCTGGCAAGGGAGGCGGCAGCGCGTTGTTCCTGCCCACCCTTTACGCACATCACAATCTCGAAAGAGCCGATCTCTGCGCCCACCTGCTTCGCAAGATACCCTTGCCACTCAAGAAGATCATCTGCTTTCGCCCATGTTTCCTGCACGAACCCCTCGAAACCATGGAACTCAGTCGAATGGTCAATCTTCACCTCGACGGCTAGGACGGAGCCAAGAGTCTCATTCAGAAGAAGAAGGTCGAAGCACTTTGGCGGGCGCGCTAGTGTAGGATCAAGCTCCAACTCAGCAAGGGGCTCGTTGCACAGAATCTGATACCCCGTTGTCGTAGCGAGCTCTCCACCGGGGAGAAACAAGGAACCGCAGAAGCGCACGAGTAGGTCATGCTCCATGCTGATCTCCATCTCGCGGCGCAGCAATGCTAATTGGAGCGGCTGCTCGGCCTCAAGAATGCTTTCGTACACTTCACGGGCGCGTCGATTGGTCTGAGTAATGGCTTCAAGGGCCGCGGCATCGAGAACGTGGCGTGTCATGCCTCAAGAACCGCGTAAGGGTCAACCTGAGCCAGAACGAACTCGTAGAACCGCAGCATCGTGCTGAGGCCGGTCCGCTCGCCTGGGAGTAGCCGGATATGATCCTCATTCGCCCATATCCGGAACCTAGACACCCGCTGAACATCAAAGAGCTCGGCGTGGAGGAAGAGACTGCCCTCTTCCTCCATGTGCTCTAGGACCTGGAAGTCGTCGGCCTCGAGTGTCTGCACTAACCCGCGACTGACCTCATAGTAGCGGAGCGGGGAGTTCAGACGGATCGTCAGCGGAAACGCAACCGGGACAGAGCGAGGACTGCGTGAGGCGCCGACCGGCACTTGCCCCCGCTTCGTCCTGTACACGATGCTCCGCTGACGTCTGGCCTCGGGGATCATGTGCTGCTCAAGGAGATCGAAGAATACGCGCGGCTCGCCGCTGCACAGCGCCAAGGTTCCCGCGTGGCTCATGCGGATCCGCGTGGCCGGCCGCGAGAGCTCCACGACTGCGCTTGAGATCGCCGTACCGTAGAAGTCACGGAACTCGGGATACGTCGCGCGCCCGTCGACACCCCAGTAGTGGATTGCGCGAGCACAGGGCTCGCGCCCTGTCCCGTCCACGGCACTTCCGGGCGACGTTCTTGCGGTGAACTGCACAAGCCGCCCTTCTGGGTGCTGCGCGAACAATGCCTCAAGGACGCGCTGCATGAGACTGGGATAGATGACGAATAGGTCCATCTGAGAGGAGCCCCTAAGGAGGGTTGGCATCAGGAACTTGTCTATCTCCATCGTCTTCCTGCAGTCTGTGTAGAAGACCGCCAGGCCATTATCCCAGTCCAGGCAAAGCGATGCCGAGAATTCCTCGCACCCTTCGCCATGGGACGACGCTGCGGGTCTCGAGATCCTCCATACAGCACCCAGATCATCTGTGACCTCAAGGCCACCGCGCCTGAGGATCGACAGAAGCCTCTCAGGCGAAGAGAAGCCGAGCAGCGCAATCACGACATACAGGTCGTTGTGCTCAAGCAGACCGGGTATGTCTGTCTCGTGGATGAGGTAGTTCCTGTACTCAAGCTCAGATGCAAACCTGCGCGACGGCGAGTCGAACAGGCGGGGCACCTCACGAGGCATTCCAGCTCCTTTACTGACTCAGATCCTAGGATGTCCGCCCGCTGCCGTCAATCGGGTCGAGCAGATCGAGCCAGCCCCTCGGGGCATATCGGCACATGCGCAGCGAGGCCTGCACGGCACCGCTGCCCCCCGGGCACACAGACCCGGCCACGTGCACAGCGGCGTAGGGGCCTGATCTTCAGTATTGCTGTTCGCCAGCATCTCACATCGGTATGAGTTCACCCAACGCCGCCCTGCTCTACGGCCTCTTGATCAGGTAGCCCTGCGTATGGCCGTCGAGGAAGACGTCGGCGGTGCCGAAGGTCTCGTAGCCGGGGTCATGGGGTCAGGGCGGCGGGGTCAGATGCTGTATCGGATGTCAAGTCACCTCCTCGGCGGGAGCGCGGAACGATTCACCGCTCTCGTAGATGGCATGCGCAAGGAGTAGGAGCTTCCGTGCTGCGGCGGTGCGCGCGACCTTGTCCGGTTTGCCCTGATCCTTCAGCCGACGGTAGATGGCTTGGATGTTTGGGTTGTAGCGGGCGGCAGACAGAGTCGCTTCGTACAGACGCTTCCGCACTTCGCGGTTCCCGCGCTTGCTGATCCGCGACTTGCTCGACGACATGGGACTTGGCGCTCGTGGCATTGCGAGGGGCTGTCTGCTCTCGGCAACGCTCTGATCCGCCTCGGCGGCGACAGCGCAGCCGCCGGCGCCGTCAAGGTGACAGGTCGAATCTACAACCTAGACCGCTGCTGCCGCCAGAGTGGCTACGTCACGGCGGTGCCGCACTCCGCCTTTCGAGAGTGGAGCATCGGTAGCCGGGAGATGCACGGCGAGCATCGCTGGACGCGCTACCCTCACGGCCCTCTCTTGCCGTCGTCCTTGATGCACGTGTCTTTGAGCTTGTAGTTCCCATCGGCACGCACGTGACTCCCGACCGTCGTGGAAGCAGAACCACTCTCGATATCGGTTCCCTCAGCTTCGTACCCACCCTTGACTCGAACGTGGCTCCCAACCTCAACGTCCCTAGCGTCCTTCAGCGACTGCCTGCATCTCTTCCGGGCTTGTGTCGCGATAACGGCCCCTACAATGGCGGCAGACCCTGTGATGATCGCCGCCCAGATCTCTGGCGCCATCTCACCCCGTCCTCGTGGTCCTACCCTGTGACAAGACAGACTCCGCATGTATACTGCGGCACGTTACGTGATTGCAAGAGCTTCGATCCGAGAGAGCGATGGGGCACGGAGCATGCGTGTGATAGGAACCGAGAGCACATCGACTAACCCGTGGACAGCCGTAGGGGGCGCGTCAGGGATCATCAGCACGCATCAGCCGGCGTGCACTGACCGGTACCGAACCGGCTCGCAGCAGAGCACAGACCCCCGCACGCCATGACAGAGCCTTTCAGGATCAACTGGAGACGAGAGTTGGCGCAGGCGGTCGCTTTCTGCGCTGCCGACGGGGCTGCTCTGATGCTGGTCTCTGGTCCGAACGATTCAGGCGTACGCAGCTTCATGAAGGTACTCGACTCGGAGATACAGGCAGCGGTGGGCGACAGCCTGTTGCTCTCCCTGCACTCGTCGATGCTTGAGTGTCAGTATCCAGAGGGGATTGCGGACGCGATCATTCAGGCATGCGGTGGGGCCAGTCCGTCGGAGTATGCATCCCCGCTGGTATCCATCGCAGCCGACAACAAAGTCGGGGGAGACTTCACGGTCGAAAACATTAGTGTCGAGCTCGGCGAGAGTCAAGCAGATCGAGCTCGGCGTCAACGCGAGCAGATCGCCGCAATGCGCGCCGCGGTCGAGCGAGTGGCCTCGAGTCGCCACATAATCCTGACTCTCTCCGATTGGGATAAGGCAGACAGGATGTTGGCAAGGTGGGTAATGGATGTCCTCTGGGAGCGACAGCTGTCTTCTGTAGCGGGAAGTGTCAAGTGCATTGTCGCGTGGGACTCGATCGGCAGCGATGCTTTCCTGGAGCAACGCCGGGCCATGTTCTCTGCTGAGATAGCGCTGCCTGAGCGGTATGCCGGAGATTCCGTTTCTCACGCTATCGACGACATCGTATCAGTGCTGCGGCAGACCGAGGGTCTCGAGGATGAACGAACTGCTGCCGCAGCCGCACGGGTCCTTGTGACCGCATCCGAGATGCGCCCGATTCGGGTCATCAATGGCCTGGCCGCGGTTCTGACAACGTCAGCGCAATACTCGAAGGGCCCTGCATGAGCTTCCGGCTGAGCGACTCGCTTGCGTCGTATGTCGGCAAGCTCTCCGCAAGCCATTGGCGCGCGTTGCTGTGCCTAGCTCCCGCTATCTCGGTGACGCCGTGTCTGGCCCGAGACGCCATTGGAGCCCTGGCTCCGGAAGCAGATGTTGGGATGCTTCGCGGGCTACGTCTTGCGGACTTCGCTGCCCAGTCAGGCGGTGAGACTGCCCTCCTCGAGCCCGAGCGTGCAAGCTTGGTTTACGCTCTTCTTGATGATGAAGCACTCTCCAGCACTGTACTTCGCTGGTACTTGGACAGACTAGCGCGCGACGCCAGCCCCGACGCGGAACTCGGGGATCCTCGCTGGTGCAGACTCAGGGCGTCGAGTGCCTACTTCACTTCCCTTCTCCACGGAGCTCAGACTGGAATGCCGGTCTTCTGGGAGGCATTCATCAGTGGCGGTATGGAAGAGCGGTACCTCGTGTCGCGCCTGGTGGGGGAACTCGCAAGCCTCGGCATTGAGGGTTGCGCAGTGAATCAGCTGTATTTCACCGCGCTTCTGCGATGCCAGGAAGGCAGGCCAACGGCAGCCTGCAAGCTGCTGTCAGAGGTAATTCGTAGGGCCAGCAGTCCCGCCGAGATGGGGCCGGCCATCGCGCTGCTCGCGCAGATCGGGCAGCAGGCACTCGCGGACGGCGAAGAGGTGGAGCCGGGGCGCAAGGGGAAGCAGGCACTCAACCTTCCGGTCCCCAGCGGTGACGACCGCCCCGAGCCTACGGCCATCCTCAACCCGTCCCGGAGAGCGCCATCTTGGGGGGCTCCGGAGGCGTCTGCGGTCTGGCGCCTTATCTTCGATGATTACCCGCATTCGCGTTTCATCAGCCAGTTCTGGGCCGCGTACTTCGACTCCCAGCTCAATCTCGACAGGGTCTTGTGCAACCTTGAGCGTTGTGAATTGCCGCGCCAGGGCGTTCCGAGCAGGATCGAATACATGCGTAATGACGTCGCTCGGTCTATCATATATGTTCCCATGTTGCCTCTTGCTGACACTGACATCTTCAACCTAGCACCTCTTTCACACTTCCGGCCTGAGACACACTCCTGGGGCAGAGCCCAGCCCTTCACGCAGCACTACCATTCCCGTTCCGCCGCGTGGCGCACTTCCGAATGGCCCAGGGGTGAACGCTACCGCTGGGAGCGTGCGCTGTCGGAACTCCTCCGGTTCTGGGCAGGTTTCTGGCTTGAGCAGGCCAGGAACGAGGATGCGGCACTGGCCGACGGCACCATCATTCTGAAGAGCAGACATGCAGATCACGTAGCGCCCTACTACAAGGAAGTCTGGATGAAGTATTCTGCCGACGAGCGCCCGTGGAAGCCCGGACACTGTTCTGGAACAGAGGAGCCGGATCTACATGCAGCGAGATCCTGCATCGACCTCCTGTTCCTGCGAGAGTCATTCACGGTCAGGAGCCTGACGGACGATCTTCGCTAGGGCGTTGGGGTCACTCCACGTCCTACAGACTGCCGCGGACTGACCTCGCGACCTTGACTGAACCCTCGCGGCGATGGGGTCTACCATCGAATTCTGTTGCAGGTGGCTGTCCAGCAGCGCTGGACAGCTAGGGAGTTGCTGACGCAACTCCGGGCTTGTACAGACGCGCGGGTGGCGGCTCGGCGAACCGAGCCGCTAGGGGAGTTGCTGCGCAACTCCTTCAATGCTGACGAGATTCTTGCTCCTGGGATGTCCATGGCTGCTCAGACACTGAGCAGCTAGGCAGTTGCCACGCAACTGCTGATCGTTGCTCGACTCCGAAATGCCGCCCCCGTCATCTGTGCCATCCAGGGAATGTCCGAAGGGATGGTGCTAAGGCACTCACGCTACGCTTGAGTGACCTGTGGCTCTGAGCAGTAGACGAGACCGCCTGGATGAGCGAACTCGCGCTGCAAGGAGGCACGCATGGAGTCTCAGCTTCGCGTCGGCATCGATGTCGGTTGCCACGCACACCGGGTTGGCATCGCCGACCCCGCCGGCTCAATCCTGGAAGAGTTCGACATCTCGCACAGCGAGGCCGGCTTCCGGGAGTTCTTTCGCCGGGTCGAGGAGCGAAGAGCAGAGAGAGTTCCGGGGACACAATACCGAACGTCGCGTCGATCGTACTTCGACCAAGTACTGTGTCCCCAGAATCCGCGAAGTTGACTGCGCTCTGGCTGTACGAATAGCCTGGACGCATGTGGCGCCCGGAACGACTGAACGCGTCCGGGCACCGTGTTCTGCCGAGCGGTCCCTGGAAGCCATCGGCGTGGCGCTTTGAGTTGATCACGAACCGCGTAGGGAGGGCTCATGAAGGGCATGTCGCCGCGCGAGGCGAGGCATCTCATCGATCAATCGATTCGCCTCCTCTTCGAGCGCCTCTCGCCGCACATCCTTGAGGAGTCCTTCGCCCGCAGCATGGGGCCGCCGCCCGATGTCTACAGCGAGCGAATCCTACAGGTCCAGACGATTGCTCACGCGATAGCCGTCCACCTGCACCTGAACGTGCGGACGATCATCGTGGGGTTTCGGTCGAACCTCGGTGCGGCTGCACGCGTGGAGCTCTCCCCGGATAGTGACCTTTTTGTCGATGTGGATTCGTCGTTGAAGTACGACTATGACCTGCTGGTCGCGATTCTCGCGCACGAGGTCACACACATCTTCCTCTACCGCGCTGGCATCTCCTATTCCGGCGAGAAGGAGAACGAGCTACTCACGGATACTGCCGCGGCCTACCTCGGCCTGGGAGCAGCGATTCTCAACGGCCACAAGACTGAGTCCTTTCGCATCGTGCGGGCCAACTACCTTTCCACAGAGGAGTTTGGGTATGTGGCCGCCGCGCGGGCCTACCGCTTCAAGGAAGACCTCGTACCGCTGTTGACAACCCAGGACGGAAAGGCTGCACTCTCGCAAGGTCTGGCAATGATCAAGGCCAGGCTGCGAAGGCCGCCCTACGTGACGGCCTCGTCTCTGCGAAGGGGCCTCTACGAGCTGAGGACGAGGCGAGCCTTGAAGTGGGCGTCCACCGCTGCGCAGTCCCCGCCGCCCCCGAGCCCGCAGGTACCGACGCCTGGCTACAGCTTCGCCCTCGACCAGGGCGTAAAGGTGCGCTTCCACTGCGCAGCCTGCAACCGCGGCTTGCAGGTCCCCGTCTCTGCTGGGGAGCTCGAGGTCCGCTGCCCGACCTGCGGTGCCACTTATAGGTGCGCGACCTAGCCAGCGAGCCGGTGCGCTCGAGTCCGAACTTGTCTGGGACGGGGGATCACGCGCTTGCTACGTGCCGTGCAGCTTGCGGACCGGCTTGCAGGAGCCGGCTCCGCTCGATGCGCTACAGCGGCCTCGGCGCCGGGGGTCAGCACTTGTTTCTTGACATCTGATGTGCTTCCTCATCCTCTACGACACTGCTTGCACTTCAGACGAGCCGCTACCGTGCGATCGCCGTCCAGGGCACAGCAACGATCTTCTCGCCAAGTCGAACGATCTCACTACCCGCGTAGACGAGCACGCCGGCGCGGCAGGCCGGGTGGCTCACAAGGAACCGTCCGAGGCCGCGGACGTCGTCGTAGCGCGCTGTCTGTGAGAGCTTGACCTCGATCGCGAGCAGGCTCCGTCCCCACTCCAGCACGAAGTCGACGGATGCACCCGCCTGCGAACCCCAGTGATACAGCCGCCCCGGCGGCAGCAGCAGATCGTTCGCAACCTGCAGATGGTGGTACACAAGGCACTCGAACAGGGCGCCAACCTCACGCGCGTCACGGAGTCCATCGAGGCTGTAGTGGCCCATGAGGTACGCCGCGAGCGCCGGGTCCGCCCAGAAGAGCTTGGGTGACTTCACGAGGCGAGCCGTCTTGCCCGCGGCGAACGCAGGGAGGCGAGCGAGGAGGTACGAGGTCTCGAGGAGGTTCAGATACCTGTGCACGGTCGGCTGCGACACCGCGGCGTCTCGGGCAATCTCCGTCTGATTCGCCAGCTGCCCGGTCCGAAGCGCGGCGAGCTCCATGACGCGCCGGTAGTCGGTGAGAGCCGAAACCTGGGAGAGGTTCCTCAGGTCGCGCTCCATGTACGTTCCAACGTAGCCCCTCCACCACGAGAGCACAGCCTCGGGCGAAGACAGGCTCGGAAGCTCGGGCATGAAGCCGCGCAGGATGAGAGGCAATGGGTCTAGCGCACCCTGGGCTCCGCCCTCGGCGGGGAATCGGCCGCTGAGGAAATCGCGCATGAGCTCCGGTGCGCCGCGGCTCTGTATCTCACCAAGCGCCATGGGGCGCAAGACGAGGTATACGGCCCGACCGGCAAGTGACTCGCCAACCGAGCGGAGGAGCTCGAAGTTGGCCGACCCGGAGAGGACGAACCGCCTCTTCCGGTCGCGGTCGACAGCGCGTTTCACTGCGAGGAGCAGGGCCGGCGCCCGCTGCGCCTCGTCGATCACGACGCGCGTCGTCCCCGCCCATAGTTCTTCGGGCTCGCGCTCCGCTTGGCGGAGCACATCCGCATCGTCGAGAGAGTGCGTGCGCCAGTCTGCGGTCGCCGTCGCGTGCTGGAGGAGCGTCGACTTCCCGACCTGCCGCGCCCCGGTCAAGACAACGACGCGGTGATCCGCAATGGAGCGCGCGAGCTCCTGCTCGATCCACCTGGAGCGGTACTTCCATTCTGCGCCTGAATGCTTTCCATTCACGCCGTGAATGATATGCACGCACGGACGGCAAGTCAAGTGCCCACGGTGACTTCCCACAGTCGGAGACTGCGGACCTCAGGAGCCAGCACAGCGTTTGCATCATGCCGACTCCTGCTTCGATGCAGTCCACGTCGAAGACGTCACGGAACACAGCGCGCGAGATCGCCGGAGCAATGCGTCGGCGCGAGTCTCACCACGCCCAGCTCGAGTAGGCATTGGGTGCTCGCCCGGATGGCCGTTTCGTCTGCCTCGGCCAAGTGGAATTCCCCGAGCACGAGGACGATGGTCTCGCCAGGAAAGAGAGCCTGTGCAGCTTCGACCATGGACGGGAGCGGGCAGCCGTTGGCCCCGCGCCGGATCCTTGGTCTCTAGCGTCACGGCGCCCGCTCCCTGTACATTGGAGGATCGCAAGGGGCTGGAGGAGGGTGCTGATGAGACGATGGGTCGTAGTGATGCTGATGATGGTTGCTGCTCTTGGCCTCTCGGGGTGCATGCACGAGCCTAGCGGACCAGAGCTTCTGTTCGCGGACTACTTCACGAGCGCAGACTCGCCGGGTTGGTGGCAGGGACAGGACAGCGACGTGGGAGCAGAGTGGCAGATCGCCAGCGGTCACTACTCCGGACAGCTCGCCGATGCCGACTCGTATTACTACGTCTGGAACACAGAAGTGACGGGGCTGACGGACTTCCGCATCCAGGCGACCACGAGCCAACTCGGAACGGCCACCGACCACTCCTGGGGGATCATCTTCCGCGCTGACGACGACGCGTTCTACGCATTTGAAATCTCCGCCGACGGGTATGTCCAGCTCAGCGTGTGGACGCCGGACAATTGGAACGCCATCTACGATTGGGCGCTGTGCGCCGCGATTCGTCCCATGGGGCAAACGAACGCGCTGCGCGTGGACGTCCACGGAACGTCGTTTGCGCTCTACGTGAACGACGTGCTAGTCACTCAGGTGACAGACTCCACGCTGAGTAGCGGCTCCGTCGGCTTCATCGTGGAGACGTGGGACGACCCAGACGGCGGCGCGTGGTTCGACGATCTCGAGGTATGGACGCTGGGCGACTAGAAGGCACCACGCGCTGGTCGCGCGCGAGGCAAGGCACACCATCTGAGGCCGTTTGACAGCCTCTCCGCCGCAGACGTAGTCTGGCTCCCGAGACAAGCTTCGGGAGGTGGGTGTTGTGCGGAAGGCAACTCTGGCGCGCATCTTGGTTCTCGTGACTCTCAGTGTTGGCAGTCTGATGCTGGCAAGCTGTGATTGGCTTGTTCCGCAGCCCCGGGTCGACTTCACGTTCGCCCCAGCGTCGGGCGAGGAGCCGCTGGTCGTGGACTTCGCACCGGTCCTGGAGGAGGCCGTGGTCAGCTACCTCTGGACGTTGGGCGACGGTTCGACGTCGGCGGAGCGGACTCCGTCCCACACGTACTATGCCGCGGGCACGTACTCGGTGACGCTCGCGGTGGTGTTCGAGGGCGGCGAACCCTCGTCGGTGACGAAGACAGACTCCATCGTCGTGAGCGCAGGGCCGATGTTCAAAGAGTCGGATGGCCTCTACTGGCTCGACGAGGACCTCGGCCTGATCACGCGCGGCACGCGCGACGGACTCGGAGCGCAGGAGACGGTCGTCGGAGGCCTTCGGAACGCGTCCGCCATGGCCGTGAACTCGTCGCACGTCTTCTGGGGAACGTCGTCGACCGTGTGGCGCATGCCGCTCGACCACAGCAAGGGCTGGGAAGCGATCGCTTCGAACCAGAAGCCGATCGTGGACCTCGCGGTGGACTTGAAGCTGAGCAAGGTCTATTGGACCGTGACTCCCAGCCTGCCGATCATGGTCGATCAGTACGACGGCGGCATCTACCGCGCGAACTTCGATGGGTCGAGTCGCGAGACGTTCAAGAGCTACCCGGCGAGCAGCAACTGGTTTGCGACCGAGGTTGCCGTCGATCCGTTCGGCGGGTTCGTCTACTGGTTCTACGCGAAGAGCGACTACGTCGGTCCTCTTGGCGCATCGGACGCCAAGGCGATGGACTGGGAGGGCGAGATCCAGGGCAGCACCGTCTTGGGAATGGTCACGACGACGATCTACCCGCTGCCTGAAGGGACGCAACTCGCGGTGAACGAGGGGCTGCCACACATCGCCCAGTACCTCTATTGGACGGACTCCGTCGCCGGGATGATCTGGGTCGGCAAGATCGACGGCAGCGGGCATTGGGAGCTCATGCGCGGACTTCCCCATCCGAAGGGCATCGCGATTGACGCGAGCGACAACGCGCTCTTCTGGTCGGACGATGACGGCATCCATCGCGCCAACCTCGACGGAACGAACGTGCAGCTGCTGTACGACGTGACCGCCGACGTGCTTGACGTCGGGCCGTAGGGAACACTGCGGGGAGGTCACGCAGCCAAGCATGGGTGAGCCTCGAGGCGAGCAGAGCGCGAAGGCGGGAGCTTTGCGCGAGCGCCGGTCGCAAGCGTTGTGGGCGGCCAACTGCGCCGAGCGCGTGCTTCCGCTGTTCGAGGAGCAGTACCCCGACGACAACCGCCCTCGGAAGGCCATCGAAGCGGCGCGCGCCTGGGCGCGGGGAGAGATCAAGGTCGGTGAGGCTCGGGCCGCTGCTCTGGAAGCGCATGCAGCGGCTAGGGCTGCCGCTGAACATCCCTCAGCCTGCGCTGCTGCCCGTGCTGCGGGACACGCTGCTGCGACCGCGCACATGGTCGGCCACGCTGTTCACGCCGCCGCCTATGCCGCGAAGGCCGCGGCTGCCTGCACCGTAGTAGGTGGTGCAGGTAACGCTGAACAGCAACGAGAAGAGACTGACTCTTGACTTCTCGGACGAACGGCCTGCGATGTAGCCAGATCTGGCTACCGCACAATCCACAGCTTCTTGATCAGGTAGTCCTGCGTATGGCCGTCAAGAAAGACGCCAGCCCTCCCGAACGTCTCGTAGCCGAGTTTGCGGAAGAAGCCGGGAGCCTGGAACGAGAAGCACGTGCCCTGGGCGGCGACGCAGCCGTGCGCCTTGGCGATTCGCTCTGCCTCGGTCACGAGCCGCGGCCATCTTCGCGGAATCCAGACCTGGCGCCAGCGTCACATGAGGCGAGCGTGTAGACGCTTCTGTAACAGAATTGTATACTGCCTCGTCACCAGTCTGCATTCGAGGGAGGGCCATGGCTACGGGAAGCGCGACGATCCGGATCACGAATCAGTCCCGCGAGACCGTTCGCGAGTTGGCTCGCGAGACGGGGCTGCGACAGCAGGAGATCCTCGATCTTGCAGTCGAGGCCTATCGCCGACAGCTCTTCCTCAAGAACGCGAACTCGGCGTTCACCGCGCTGCGCTCGAAGCCGGTCGGCTGGAGCGCCGAGCAGGCAGAGCGAGAGGTCTGGGACGGAGCGCTCGGCGACGGGATCGAGGGAGATGCCTAAGGTCGGGCCGAAGCCCTCGCGCGGCGACGTGTGGCTGGTGGACCTCCATCCGACTCGCGGGCACGAGATCCACGGAACGCGCCCGTGCGTCATCGTCTCCGTCGATGATTTCAACCACGGTCCGGGTGAGCTTGTCGTGGCGCTGCCGGCCACGACGACCGACACGAGGATTCCGTTCCACGTACGCATCGATCCGCCGGAGGGCGGGGTCGCGAAGCCGACGTTCATCAAGACCGAGCAACCGAGGTGCATCAGCATGAACCGGCTCGCGAAGCATCTCGGCCACATTCGCCCCGAAACGCTTCTCGAGATCGACGATCGGCTGCGCATCCTGTTGGATCTCTAGCCTGTCCAGTTTCGGAATGGTGTTGACACTTCAGGCCTCCTGACGGACTTCGTGACTGATCGCACCCCAGAAGACCTCCGCCGGGGTGCGCCCTTTGGTGCGGTAGCCCTGATGGGGTCGCTGGAAGTTGTAGAACTCGAGGAACCCGTCCAACGAGGTCTGCAAC
>CAIOGO010000015.1 GCA_903857865.1 uncultured bacterium
CGCCGCGCGTCGAGCGAAAGAGGTCGAGCAGCCCTTGGTGCTGACGGCCGGCGAGCGCAGCCGCCCTGACGAGGACCTCGGAATCGAGGTTGTAGAGGAAGGAACTCGCGAGGTCGTGGAGCGACAGATCGTCGTAGGGATCCGCCATCACGCGCAGGAAAGCGATCACGGCGCGGATCTCCTCCTGGTCGTAGAGGCCGCGGCTGCCCGAGAACCGCCAAGGGATCCTGAGCATGTTGAGGGCCCGCAGGAATCCGGTGGCCTGAGCATTCGAGCGCACGAGGATGGCGAAGTCCGAAAACGCTCGAGCTTCGTTCGTGTGGCGCTCGCGGATGGTCGCGGCAACGAAGTCCGTCTCTTCGTCGAGTGTTGCGAAGTGAAGTTGATGGGGGGGACGACCCGGGCCGGAGACGGAGCGGAGGCGCTTCTGAATGGATCGTTTGACCTCGAGACGGTCGGGGTTGTTGTTCTGGATCAGGCGATACGCCGAGTCGAGGATTGCCTGCGTCGAGCGGTAGTTCTCATCGAGCACCACGAGGTCCGCGTCGGGGTAGGCGTCCTGGAAGCTCAGGATGTTGCTGATCGCGGCGCCGCGAAACTTGTAGATCGATTGGTCGTCATCTCCGCAGACCGCGATGTTGCGATGCGCGGCCAGCAGCCTCAGCAGTTCGAACTGCGCGTAATTCGTGTCTTGGAACTCATCGACGAGAACGGCGCGGAACCGCCTCTGCGTGCGCGCCAGGACTGCCGGATGCTCGCGGAGAAGCCGCAGCGCGAGGGCAATGAGGTCGCCGAAGTCGACGAAGCCGTACCGCAGGAGAAGAGCCTGGTAGGCGCTGTAGACCTCGGCGAGTTCGGTCTGCCGGGCCAACTCGTCGGCCGTCTCGGCCGTGGCGGCGGATGCCGCCCCCTGCGCGGAGAGCTTCTGCACGTAGGCCGTGTACTCCGCCGGCGTGACGTCTTCGTCCTTCGCCCGCGAGAAGAGAGACAGGAGCGAGCGAAGGTTGTGCAGCGGGTTTCCCAGGGGACGAAACTGGTGGAGCGGCAGCTCGAACAAGCGCTCCTTGAGGAAGATGGCCTGCTCGGCCTCCGTGAGGATTCGGTAGTCGGGCGACAGCCCTAGGAGTACGGCGTTTTCTCGCAGAATGCGGTCGCAGAACGAGTGGAACGTCCCGATGTGCGCTTCCACGTAGCCGTAAGGCACAAGCCGGTCGACGCGTTCCTCCATCTCGGCGGCCGCCTTCTCGGTGAAGGTCAAGGCGAGGATTTCGGCAGGGTGAGCTCTCTTCTCTGCGATGAGCCACGCGATGCGCCGCGTGATGACGGTCGTCTTTCCCGTGCCTACGCCGGCGATGATGAGGAGCGGTCCGTCAGGGTGAGTGACCGCCTCGCGTTGGCACGGGTTCAGATCCGCGAGGAGATCCAAGGTGACACCTCCCCTGACTCGACGACAGCGCGCAGGCCCGCTGCCTGCGTCACGTCGGTGCGCGGTGGCTCGTTCAGCGGAGAGAGGAGATCCACGACACACCTCGGAGTCCTCGGCGCGGGACCGCGCACCGAATCGGATCTAGGCCGGATAAGAATTCCATGGGCAGGCCAGTATACGAACAACCGGCCGCTCGTAGCCAAACGAAAGGGGAAGCCGTAGCTTCCCCTTGCCTCATTCCGTAGGCTGCCCGTGGGCAGCGAGCTCCTCTGGCCCTACCTCTTCGTCGCGGCGGCCTTCTTGGCGACGATGTCCTTCAGGTTCTTCCCGGCCTTGAAGGCGGGAACGACCTTGGCCGGGGTCTTGATGCGCTGCCCGGTCTGCGGGTTCATCCGCGTGGTCGCCTTGCGCTTTCGGGTCTCGAACTTCCCAAACCCGGTGATGATGACTGGCTCGTTCTTCGCCAGTGCCTGCGTGATCACATCGACCACGCCATCCAGTGCCGCCCGTGCATCCTTCTTGGTGAGCCCGGTGCCCTTCGCCAGCTTCTCGACGAGTTCTGCCTTGTTCACGTCGTACCCCCTAGGTATGAGGATCTGCCGCCAGTATGGCAACGAAGGGTGCCGTTGTCAAGTCTACATCGCAGTGCGTGCGGGGCTTTCTGGTCGTGGAGACAAGGAAACGCCCTTCCCTACGATCGTTTGGCCTCATCCACGCGGAATGCCCAACCGTTGCCGGACGGCGGCGCTTCCCCTTTTCGCTGGGCGTCATGTCCGTGGGTCACACTCTTGCTTTGGACAGGACCTCGGCGAAAGCGTCCTCCAGGATGTCCATCCCTTCGTCGATTTGCTGATCGGTGATGACGAACGAGACGAGAACGCGCAGGACGTTCCCCTGGAGGCCGGCGGTCGGGAAGATCGCCCCGTTGGCGAGTGCAGTCTGGGCGATGCGCCCGGCGATCTCCTTGGCGGGCTCCTTCGTGACGCGATCCTTCACGAGTTCGATGGCGACCATCGCCCCGAGTCCGCGGACATCTCCGACGATGTCGAATCGATCCGCCAGTCGTTGGAAGCGGGCCTTGATCCGATTGCCGACGTGCGTGGCGCGGCTCAGTAGATCCTCTTCGTCGAGGATGTGAATGACCTCGATCGCGGCGCGGCAGGCAAGCGGGTTCCCGGCATACGTTCCCCCAATCGCGCTGGGGATGGGGGCATCCATGATCTCCGCTCGCCCGATCACTCCAGAAAGCGGGAGCCCGGACGCGAGGGACTTGGCGACGCAGACAAGGTCAGGTTCGACGCCGAAGTGCTCGAAGGCGAAGAACTTCCCCGTGCGGCCGATGCCCGATTGGACCTCGTCGAAGGCGAGGACGAATCCATACTTGTCGGCCAGTGTTCGCAGGAAGGGCAGGAACCACGCGGGCGGAACGAGGAATCCGCCCTCGCCGATGACGGGCTCGACGACCATCACTGCAACCTCGGCCGGGTCGACGAGCGACAAGAGCGACGACTCGATCTCCTCCGGCGTGACGTGCTTGCGGTACTCGTACGGGTAGGGCAGGCGATACACGTCCGAGGCGAACGGCCCGAATCCCGTCTTGTAGGGTTTTGCCTTGTGCGTCATCGTCATGGTCAACAGCGTCCTGCCGTGGAACGCGTTCTCGAACACGAGGATGGATTTGCGCTTCGTGTACGCACGCGCGATCTTGACGGCGTTCTCGATCGCCTCGGCGCCGCTGTTGAAGAACGCGGCCTTCTTGTCGCCGGAGATCGCCGTGTGCTTGCAGAGGAGTTCCGCCAGATCGACGAGCGGCGCGTAGGGCACCGCCGTGAAGTCCGTGTGGAGGAAGTCGTCCATCTGGTCCCGAAGCGCCTTAACGATGCGTGCGTGGCGTTGACCGACGGCAAGGCAACCCCATCCTCCGGTGAAGTCGATGAACCGATTGCCGTCGAGATCCTCGATGATCGCGCCCTCACTCGAACGAATGACGAACGGCGCGTACGCCTCGAGTGGCGCGGCGACGTACTTCGCCTTCCGGGCGAGCACGGCGGCCGACTTGGGTCCAGGGAGCGCGGTCTGAATGCGCGTCGATTTCCGTTCTACCATGACTCCTCCTCTGGTCAGAGACACGAGTGCGATCGTAACGAAGGGCAGGCGGGAACGCCACTCGCGGCCTACTCCGCGACGAACACGCGGCCCGGCGGGACGAGGGTGACGCGGCAATCCAGGCCGTCGAAGTGCCCCCCGGCGGCCTCGATCTCCTTCACCTTGCCCTTGTAGCGGCTGGAGATATGGAAGCAGATGAGCTCCTTCTTGACCCTCGCCTCGCGCGCCACCTGGATGGCCTCGGCAAGCGACGCGTGCTTGTACTCCTTGCGATCCTGTTCATCGAGAAAGGTCGTATCGTGGCAGAGAATCTCGGTATCCTCGACGTAGGCCGGCTTGATGGGAACCGAATCGCCGCCGTACGAGAAGAGCTTCTGCTCGTAGTGCTGAGTGACGGCTTCTTTCCCTTGGGCTCGCACCATGGTCACGATCTCTTCCTGGCTCAGATCGGCCAGTTCGGGCTTGAGGCGGTGGCGGACCTCAACGATGTTGAATCCCAGCGATTTCTCGCTGTGAACGTGAACCGTCGGGAACGCCTCGACATAGCGTGGCGTCGCGCCTCCCTCGAGCGGGACCCGGTCGCCCGCGACGAGCGGCACCCACTCCAAGTCGTAGGTCAGTCGGCGGTTCGTCCGAGCCAAGAACGCCATCATCTCCGTAACGAGGTAGTTGTCCTTCGGGTAGTAGATGGACAGTTCCTTCTCCTTGTCGCCCATCGCGTTGTTGCGGATGTTGACGAGGCCGACCAAGCCGCCGACGTGGTCGGCGTGCCCGTGCGAGAGGAAGACCCGCCGTATGGCGAACGCCTTGTTGCCGAGGATCGAGCTCGCACCCTCGCCTGCGTCGAACAGGATGCGGTCCGGGCTGTAGTAGAGCCAGCTCGAGTAGAGCGCTTTCGAGTACATCAAGAGCCGCATGACCGTGGGCCTCCCGGGTTGGTGCGAATGCCGCAGGCCATCCTGCGGCTCGGGCATTATACCCGCCTTGATGCGGGCGCGAGATCCGTTCGGAAGGGCCATAGCGGCGGACGTGTTGCCCGGCGGCGAGCCGTCTCCTAGAATTGCAGCGCGAAACGGAGGCCGTGACGATGCTCGACATTCGCGAGTTGCGGGAACACCCAACGGACATGGAAGCGCGGCTCAAGACGCGCGACCCGTCCATCGACCTCGCTCCGATCTTCGAGCTTGACGACGCGAGGCGGAAGCTGATCGGTGAGGTCGAGGAGCTGAAGGCCGAGAAGAACCGCGGATCGCAAGAGGTTGCCGCCCGGAAGAAGGCGGGGCAAAGCGCCGAGGACCTCTTCGGACGCCTGAGCGAGATCTCGACTCGAACGTCGAAGCTGGACGAGGCCCTCCGCGGCGTGGAGCGGGACATCGAGGATCTCGTGGGGCGCCTTCCGAACGTTCCCCACTCGTCCGTGCCGGTCGGTGGGAAGGACGACAAGATCGTGCTCCGGACGTTCGGCTCCCGCCGGGAGCCTGGGTTCGCTGTGCGGCACCATCTGGAAATCGGAGAGGAGAGGGGCCTGCTCGACTTTCGGCGTGCCGCCGCGATCGCCGGTGCGAAGTTCCCGATGTATGTCGGGCGCGGCGCGCTCCTCGAGATGGCGCTGATCCAGTTCATGATCTTCCACCACGCCCGGCGAGGCTACACGCCGATCTTCCCACCGTTTGTCGCCAACGCGGAGAGCTTCTTCGTTTCGTCGCAGCTTCCGAAGTTCGCCGACGACGTCTACGCCATCGAGAAGGACGGGCTGTACCTGAATCCGACCGCGGAGAGCATCCTCGTGAATCTGCATCGTGGTGAGATTCTGGCGGCGGAGGAACTGCCGAAGAAGTACGTCGCCTACACCCCCTGCTTCCGTCGCGAGGCCGGCAGCTACGGCGAGGAAGAGAGGGGCCTGATCCGCGTCCACCAGTTCAACAAGGTGGAGCTGTTCAAGTTCACCGTCCCGGAGACGTCGTACGCCGAACAGGATGCGCTGATCGAGGACGCCGAGTCAGTTCTTCAAGCCCTCGGCATGCACTACCGAGTCGCCCTCCTGACCACCGAGGATATGGCGCAGCAGGCATCGAAGACGGTTGACCTCGAGGTCTACCTGCCTGGGCAGGGACGGTACTACGAGGTCTCCTCGTGCAGTAACTGCGAAGCCTTCCAGGCGCGGCGCGGCAACATCCGCTACCGGCCAAGCCCCAAGGAGAAACCCGCCTTCGTACACACGCTCAATGGATCCGGTCTGGCGACGTCCCGCTTGATGGCGGCCATCCTGGAGAATAACCAAGCGGAAGATGGGACGATCGAAGTTCCGGCCGCCCTCCGTCCGCTCGTCGGATTCGACACGCTATGAACGAAACCCTGGTCGAAGCGCGCAACCTAACGAAGCACTTCCGAACGAGGCGGGGAGCCGTGCGAGCCGTGGACGACGTGTCGTTCGAATGCCGCGCCGGCGAGGTGTTCGGCCTCCTCGGGCCGAACGGCGCCGGCAAGACGACGGCTCTCCGCATGCTGGCGACGATCCTCACGCCCACGTCGGGAACCGTGACCATCGCCGGGTTCGACACGAGGAAGGATCCGGACCGCGTTCGGGAGCGGATCGGATTCCTCGCCACCGAGACCGGCCTCTACGACCGGTTCTCGGCGCGCGAGACGCTCCGCTTCTTCGGACGCATCAGCGGGCTGTCGAACGGCGACGTCGCCAAGCGGACGGGCGAGATCTTCGAGATGCTGGCGATGACATCGCTCGCCGACCGCCGTGTGGGGACCTTCTCCACCGGCGAGAAGCAGAAACTGTCGCTCGCGCGGAGCATCGTCCACGATCCCGCCGTCCTGATTCTCGACGAGCCGACGTTCGGACTCGACATCATGGCGGCGCGAAGCGTCGAGGAGACCGTTGCGCTGTTCCGCGACCAAGGGCGGACGATTCTCCTGTCGACGCACGTCATGCGCCTGGCGGAGAAGCTCTGCGATCGCGTGGCGATCCTGTACGAAGGACGCATCCACGCGTTCGGGACCCAGGAGGAACTCGCGGCAACGTACGGCGAGACGGATCTTGAGGACATCTTCTTCGCGGCCATTGGCCGCGAAGCCATGGCCTAGGGGTTTCCTTGAGGCCCGCCGCGTGGTATCCTGGCCTCCTGTAGTAGCTCAAGGAGGCAAGAATGGGCAGGAAGGTCGTATGGGCGATGGCGCTCGTTGTGACTGCCGTCGTATCGGCCGGCCTGGTGGGGGGGCAGGTCGGAGGGTTCCTGTGGTGGGGGACCCGCGAGCCAATCTACATCTACGGTGACGACGAGTTCACATACTCGAACGGGGTCATGTCCGGGAGCGGCGCGGCCGCGGATCCCTACATCATCGAGGGATGGAACATCTCGCCGGCGAACGCCGACTACGGCGTCTACGTCGATCACACCACGAGCCACTTCGTGATCCGCGACTGCGTCATTGGGGGAGCGCGGATTGCCGGGGTGTACTTCAACTCCGTGGAGAACGGACGGATCGAGAGGGTCCAGATCTTCGGCTCCGACACCGCCATCTATCTGCTCAACGCGCGCGACAACCGCATTGCGGAGAGCGTGATCTCGGAGTGCCGGTACGGCGTTGTCATGGCCGCCATGTCGCAGGAGAACGTCATCACGGGCAACAGCTTCCTCGGCAACGGGCTCGCCGGCTACGACCCGGAGCACAGGAACACCTGGTACGAGGGCAAGAGTGGGAACTACTGGAGCGACTACCAGGGCGCGGACCTGAACAAGGACGGCGTCGGCGACGAGCCGTACTACCCGCTCGAGGATCTTCGACCGCTGATGACGTCGCCGGTTGCACTGACCGAGGTCGCGCCTGCCGGGCCGAGCTACGCCGGGAACCTCGTCGCGCCGGACGGCTCGCTCGTCGTGACGTCGCAGACGCCGATCACGCTCGTGGCCAGCGATCCCGGAAGCGGACTCGCCGAAATCAAGTACTCGATCGACGGCGGCCCGTGGACGACCTACACCGGGGCGGTTCTTCTCAGGGGAGACGACGGCCCGCGGAAGGTTGCGTACTACGGGATCGACCGACTGGGCAACGCGGAGCCCAAGAAGACCGTGTCGTTCCTGCTCGACAACCACTCGCCCCAGACGGTGATGGAGATCGGAGATCCGAAGTTCGCCGACTCCCGCGGAACGTGGATCACGTCCGCAACGCGGATCACCCTGCGCCGCACCCAGGAGTCGACCTACGGGCGAACCCAGACGTACTATCGCATCAACGATGGGGCGTGGCTGACGTACTCGACTCCGTTCCACATGACCGGAGAGGATGGGGCGCGCGCCGTGTCGTTCTACAGCCGCAACGCCTCCGGCGTCGTCGAAGCCGTCCAGACGAAGATCGTGATGAAGGACGACGCGCCGCCCACGAGCCGAGGCGCTCGTGCGCAAGCTCCGGGCGGAGTCTCGATTGGCGCGGGGGCCCCGACGGCGACCACGGCCTCCGCGGGCTCGAGTTCGGGCGCGACGGCGGCGTCGACCTCGACGACGAAGCCCGTGACCGCTGTCTCAGCTCCGACGGCGTCGACATCCTCGACGACGACCGCTACGGCCGGGACAAGCGCAAGCACGTCGACGACGGCCGGGTCGAGTCTGACGGGCTCGTCCACGTCGCAGGATGCGACGGCGCAGGCCGCGCTCGCCGGCGCTGCGCTCGGGCAGACGGGGACCGGCTCCACGACACCGTCGTCGACCCAGACGGAGTCCCTTGTCACTCCGTCCGTCGTGACTCCGTCGGTCACACAGCCTGGGCCCTCCACGGCGGTCCCCGACGCAGCCGAAACCCCGTCCTCGTCGAAGTGAGCAAGCCCCCATGCTGAAGAATGTCCGCCTCTTGTTCGCCAAGGAACTCCATGGTGCGATTCGAGACCGGCGGACGTTCTTCTTGACCGTCATCTTCCCGCTCGTCTTCTACCCGATGGTCATCTCGGTGATGTCGCGATTCGGCGAGGCGGAGCGGGTTCGGGTGGAGACGCTCGTCCCCACGGTGCTCGTCGTCGACACATCGGGAGATCCGACCTTCGCGCGCGAGCTTGCCGGCACGCGGGACTTCCACGTCCGGCCGTACCTCGATCGCAATCGGGCGCTCGACGCGTTGCGCCATGACGTAGGCCACATCGTGATGGAGGTGAGCAAGCAGACGGGCGGCGAGGGTCTCGGCCTCACGGTCACCCTGCACTACGACCAGACGAGCCAGTTCTCCGCGATCGCCGCGGCCGGCGTGCGCCGCTTCCTCGAGGGGTACCTGAAGGGTGTTGTGAGCGCCAAGCTCGAGGCTCTTGGCTACGAATACAACGACCTCTCGCCGCCGCTCACGCTGAAGATGGCCGACGTTGCGTCGGGCGAGTCGTTCGGCCGGGCGTTCCTGAGCCGGCTCTTGCCCTACTTCATGGTCCTCGCCGTGCTTGCAGGCGCGATGGGCCTTGGCGCCGAAATTACGGCCGGCGAGAAGGAGAGGAGCACGATCGCCACCCTGCTGGTGAGCCATCTCTCGCGGACCGAGATCGTCCTCGGGAAGTTCCTGACCGTGCTCACCGTCTCGCTCGCGTCGTGCCTCTTGTCCGCATTCGGCTTGCTGATCGGTGTGCGTGCGTTCGGCGGCGGGCTCACTCCGTCGTCGCTCCCCACGTCGGCCGTGTTCCGGATTGATGCCGCTGCGTTTGGGTGGATGCTCGCCGTGCTCGTGCCGCTCGCGGTGATCCTCGCTGCCCTCGTCGTGATCGTCGGAACGTACGCGCGCAGCCAGAAAGAGGCGAGCACGTACCTCCTGCCCATCTACATGGTCATCGTGCTCGTCGGAATGGTGTCGATGACGGGGACGGCGACCTTCCGGGGCGCGCAGTTCCTCATTCCGATCGCAAATGCGCTCTACGTCCTCCAGTCGATCATCGTCGGCGACGTCGTGCTTGGGGACATCCTCCTGACGCTCGGGGCGAACGTGGTTTGCGGAGCGATCCTGATTGCCCTTGCGATCCAGCTCTTCAAGCGCGAGGCTGTCCTTTTCCGTTCGTAGGTGGACAGCTTGGGAGAAGCCGATTGGGCGGCTGCTTCTCCTGGCGGTTCTCTTCCGTTCGTAGGTGGGCAGTTTGGGAGAAGCCTCCGCTTGGGTGCTGGCTTCTCCTTCTCGGAAACGGACTCGGCCCGTAGCGAGAGGACGCGGCGCAGAGTGTCTCTTGTGAGTTCTTAAAGTTCTCTGAGCTCGTCGGGTCCCTATCGAAGCTGATGGATGTGGAGCGGCTCCACGGTATCAGGCGCGCTCGCCGCGGCTGAAGCGCTTCATGGCCTCTTGGACCTTGCGCTTCTCGTCTTCCTCTCGCAGCTTGTGGCGCTTGTCGACCTGCGTCTTGCCCTTGGCCAAGCCGAGCTCGACCTTGGCGTTGCCGCGAAGAAAGTAAAGCTTGAGCGGGACGAGCGTGTAGCCGCGTTCCCTGAGCTTGATCGCGAGCTTGCGCGCTTCCTGGCGATGCAGGAGCAGCTTGCGGTCGCGCACGGCCTCGACGTTCGCGAAGGAGCCCTCCTGATACGGCGCGATGTGGACACCCTTCAAGATCACTTCTCCGTCGCGGACGACGGCGTACCCCTCCTGCAACGAACAGTGGCCGGCGCGAAGGCTCTTGACCTCCGTGCCGGTGAGCACGATGCCGGCTTCGACCGTGTCCTCGATCGAGTAGTTGTGCCGGGCCTTGCGGTTCGTTGCGACAGCGTCAGCCATGGCGCAAGGCTACCGATCCAAGTTGGAGCGTGCAAGTACGGTCCAACTGCCGCTCCGTCCCCGGCGGACGCGCGTCTCGCCGCTGGAAGGGGTGAGCAGGACACGCGTCCCTTTGGTGGGCGACAGAGACGCGGGTGCCCGCGGACGCGACTCTCGCTTTGTTCCCTTCTCTCTCCCTATACTCGCCGCGGAGCGTTTAGCGAAATGATGATGTTCCTTCCTAGAGACACGCACAGGAGGACGAGAATGAGTACGACGTGCCGGCGCGTCCTTGCGCTTGTTGGGCTGTTGGTGGGGGTGTCGACGCTGGCTATCTCGGCGGCGCCGGCTTTCTCGGACCAGAACGTAGCCGCGGGCAACCTGAATCCGACCGATCGCGTCATCGTGCAGGAGATCAAGGTCACCGGGGACTCCGGTGATCCGGTGAGCATCACATCGGTTACGGTGAAGAACCAAGGATCGGCCGCGAGCGGTCAGATCGACCGCATCGAATTCTGGGACGGGGGAGTCAAGCTGGGCGAGACCACCAACATCAGTGGCCTTGCTTCAGGTATCACTGTGAACCTCGGGGGATACGTGATCCCGCGGAACGAGATCCGCTACCTGAAGGTGTTCGTCGTCGTCGGGACCTCGGTCTCTGGTGGTGAGACGGTGCAGTTCCAGGAGCAGTTCTACTATGAGCGCGCCGGGTCGTCGTTCACCAGTCCACGGATCACGGATCTGACCGGCGAGACGATCCGCAAAGGCGGGTTCGATCAGATAAGCGACAGCTCGGCGACCACTGGTTACCTTAATCCGGGGGACGAGAGCGAAGTGCAGACATCGGTGTTCACCGATAGCGATGCCAATGGCAACAATGTCCTGTGGGTGCAGACAGGATCGAGCACCATCCTCCGGGTCGAGAACCTCGGAAGCGCGACGACCTCGGACATTCTGCAGGTGCAGGTGACGCTGACAGTCAACGGTACAGCGCATCCCTCCGGCTGGCGCAATTGGACTCCAACGGGAAGCGTCATGGACTTCCAGCACGCGTGGTTCGCAGCCCTTCCGGCGACGATTCCCGACGACAGCGGCGTTACCGCGAAGATCGAGATGAGGATGCAGAACGCGGGGGCGCTCACAGATCGGCGCACGATTCGCACGAAGACCACACTGCTCGTTAAAGAGGGGACCGCTGGTAGCGAGCAGACCTACGAGCAGTCGGCAACGGCCACAACGGCTCAGACCTTGCGTAAGCAGGGGTTTGAAGTGACGACAGACCAGAGCACAGCCGTGGCGTCCGGCACGAAGGCGACTGGCGAGAGTCTGGAACAGGTGACCAAGGTTCAGGACTCGGACATCAACAACTTCGACGTGACGATCACCGACGTGTGGGTTCAGAACCTCGGTACGGCCGACGGGACCGAGATCCACGAGATCCGCGTCGTCATCGGCGGGACGACCGTGACAATCACGGGAGCCGCTCTGAACGCACTCAAGTCGGGGATCACGATCCCCATCGTGCCGAACGTCGTCGTCCTTGACGATCAGAACGTGCTCGTCAAGGTCTACTACGAGATCGGGACGCCTGTGGACGGCCACACTCTGCGGCCCGTCGTCAAGGCGCGCGGAACAGAGAACGGGACGCAGTACTGGTCCGACGAGTCGTCGTATCCGAGCTCGGTCGAGCTCTTCCGTCCCGGCTTCGAGGTGGTGGAGAACGTGACTCCGCCAGAGGGCGGGACGGCCTACTCGGGCCAACGGTTCCTTGCACAGACGATCCACGTCGTTGATCGCGACGAGAACACGTACAACGTCACGATTCATCCTGTGGTGGTGAAGAACATCGGGACGGCAACGTCGACCGACATCGTGAAGATCGAGGTCTGGCGGCAAGACACAGTCGGCGGGACGGAACTGAAGCTCGGAGAGACGACCGATCTTTCGGGCCTGCGGACGGGCGGTTCCAGGATCGAGATCCTAAGAGACAACGTGGTTGTCGACCACTCGCCCTCTGCCGAAACGTATCTCAACGTCTACGTCACGATTGCGGAACCCGAAGTCGTCACGGCTGGCAGAACCATTCAGCTGGAGACGCGCGTACTCCACACAGAGAATCAAGTGGGGTATGACAAGATGGTGACCAGCAACCCGTGGACACTGGAGATCAACCACCGGCCGGTGGCCGACTTTACGTTCGCGGTCGCGACGACGCCGGCATCGGTCCAGGCGAAGGCGGACTTCACCTACGAGCAGACGATCCAGTTCACGGGCACGGCGACGGACGCCGACAGCGACGCGATCACAACGTGGGCGTGGACGTTCGGAGACGGGGCGACGGCAAGCGTGCAGAACCCGACGCACCGGTACCCGAACGGTGGAACGTTCACGGTGACGCTGACGGTCACCGACGCGCGGGGCGTGAGCGGGTCGAAGTCAAAGACGATCACGGTTCAGGGACCACCTAACGTGGTGCCGACGGTCGCGTTCACATGGACGCCGCAGGCGCCGGGGGAGACTCAGACGGTGACCTTCACGTCGACGGTCACGGACTCGGATCAGCCGACGGGGACGGCGTTCACCTACGCCTGGAACTTCGGCGATACCACGACCAGCGCGGTCGCAAACCCGACGCACGCGTTCGCGGCGAAGCAGACGTACACGGTCAAGCTGACTGTCACCGACGCGCAGAGCGCGTCCGTCACGGTCGAGCACACGATCTCGGTCGGCAATGCGGCGCCGGTCGTGGGCACGCTGACGGCGAGCAACGCGTCGCCGAGCACGGGCGACGAGGTGACATTCACGGCGTCCGGCGTTACGGACGCGGATACGGGAGACACGATCGCCAACTACCGGTGGAATTATGGAGACGGCGCGACGAACAATGCCGGAGCGGCCATATCCACTCACATCTTCAACGCGCCGGGCGCGTACATCGTGAGCGTGATCGCCGTCGACTCGCGCGGCGGAGAGAGCGTGGCGAAGACCGTCACGGTGACCGTGAGCGGTCCGACGCGCGTCATTCTCTACGCCTATCCAAACCCCGCATCCACCCAGGCGATGTTCAACCTGCTCTTGCCGGAGGGGACGACGAACCCGATGCTGCGCATCTTCCGCATCGACGGCCGGTTGGTGCTGGAAGAGGACCTAGGAACCGGTGCCACGACCTACCTGTGGAACCTGCTCGACGCCGCGGGCAACCGAGTGGGCAATGGGCTCTACCTCGGCGTGGTGACAGCGACCGCCGCCGGCGGCGGCAGCGTGCGGTCCGAGATCTTCCGGCTGCTCATCGTGCGATAAGGAGGGGACAGCGCATGAAACGGACGTACACATTCCTTGGGGTGGCCCTCCTCGTTGCAGGACTGGGCCTCGGGGCGGCGTGCGAGGAGGCAGTGTCGGTGCTCGACATCGCCCCCGGCGTAGGCCAGCTTGGGGCGGGCGGCGCCGGCATCGCGGTGGTAAGAGGCGCGGAGACGCTCTACTACAACCCGGCGGGCCTCGTGGGGCTTTCGGGCATCAGCTTCAGCTCGTTCTATGCCTCGCAGATGGGAGTTTCCGACTACTCGGCCTTCTGCTTGGCGCTGCACGGCTTCGCCGTCGCGGCCGAGCTCTACAGCTCGGGCAGCATCCCCGGCTACGACGATGAGGGGAACCCAACGAGCGAGCTAGGGTACTCCAGCACGGCGTACATGTTCGGGTTCGGCCTTGAACCGAGCATGTTCTCCTTCCTACCGAAGCTGCCGCTGGCGTTCTCCATCGGCGGCGTGCTGAAAGGCGTCTCAACGAAGATCGCGGATGTCAAGGGCTCGGGATTCGCGTTCGATCTGGCGTTCCGCACGACGTTCCCTTCGATGTCCCTCGGTCCCGTCGTGGTGACCGACGCCGCGTTCGGAGTCACGCTGTCAAACCTGTTCGGCGGGATCTCCTACGATGCCACTCAGGACAGCCTGCCGATGGACATCGGACTCGGCCTGTCGGCGCGGCTTCTCGGCGTGGTTCTGATTGCGGCTGACGCTCATCTGGCCGGGTCGCTCGGGATCGGGGTCACGTACGAGCCGGTGCCGACCTTGGCGTTGCGGCTCGGTGTGCTGATGAAGGGAGGGACGTCGCTCACGGCCGGCGTGGGTCTCAATGTTGCAGGATTCCTGATCGACTACGCCTTCGTGTCGCACGCCGTGGGCCCGACGCACCGCATCGGCCTGACGCTCGACTTCTCGGCGCTTGACATCGGTGCGTTGGGGAGCTCGCTGCGGAGGATCCTTCCGTAGGGCTCCCGAATCGTACGACGGGGAACTGATCAGGGCGTCGGTTGCGGCGCCCTGTCTCCTTCTGTGGGCATGCGTCTACGTCAGGTGGAAGCCCCACTCCTTCGCCAACGTCTCAAGGCGGTCGGCGGCGATGGCCTCTCGGATCTCGTCCATGAGTCGCGCCATGAAACGCAGGTTGTGGAGGGTCGCGAGGCGGTAGTAGGAAAGCTCGCCGGATCGGCAGAGGTGTTGCAGGTAGGCGCGGGAATGCTGCGCGCACGTCGGGCAGTCGCAGCCTGGGTCGATCGGACGGTCGTCGAGGCGGAAGGCGGCGTTGCGCAGGTGAATGCGGTGTCGGGGCGCGTCGCGCAGGAAGACGCTTCCGTTCCGAGCCATGCGCGTGGGTGCGGCGCAGTCGAATGTGTCGACCCCGCGGGACACGGCGGCGAAGATGTCCTCGATCTCGCCGATGCCGAGCAGGTGGCGCGGCTTGTCCTGGGGGAGACTGGGGATCGTCCAGTCGAGAACCCGCCACATGTCGTCCTTGGATCGTCCGAGCGATCCGCCGATCGCGAAGCCGGCGAAGTCCATCTCGCCGATGACGTCCGTGCTCTCGCGGCGGAGGTCCTCGTAGGCGCCACCTTGGACGATTCCGTACAGCTCCTGGCCGGGGTTGGGGAAGGTCGGATCGTCGGCGAGAAGCTGAAATGCCTCGAGGGCGCGGCGCGCCCAGCGGTGGGTGCGTTCCATCGCGGCCCGCGTGTAGCCGTAGTCGTGGAGGGGCGACGTGCACTCGTCGAGCGGCAGGATGATGTCGGCGCCAAGCTTTCGCTCGATCGTGATGACGGATTCCGGTGTGAACGTGTGCTCGGACCCGTCGACCACGGAGCGGAACCACGCGCCGGCCTCGGAGAGGCGAACGAGCGGAGGGCCGTCGCGCCCAGCGAGCGCGGCAGGAGTCGCATCCGATTCGCCGGGGAAGATGGGCGCCACCTTGCCGACGCCGTGCTCCTTGCCGGCGCCAAGGCTGAACACCTGGAAGCCGCCAGAGTCGGTCATCGTCGGGCCGCGCCAGCCGGAGAAGCCGTGGAGACCCCCGAGCGACGCCACCACATCCTCTCCAGGGCGCATATGTAGGTGGTAGGTGTTGGCAATGAGGAGCTCGAGGCCGAGGCCGGCGAGGGCCGCGGGCTCGACGCCCTTCACGGAAGCGCGGGTGGCGACGGCCACGAAGGTCGGGGTCCGGACAACGCCGTGTGGCGTCACCAGCTCGCCGATCCGCGCGGGGGAATGAGTCGACCGATGCAGTTCCCGAAACATGGAGGATCGAGTTCCGATCTCGATGGCGCAGACTCTACCCAATCCTGCGCGCGAGGGCTAGTGTTTCTCATCTTGGCGGTCTCGGTGCGCTTTGCGTGATGCGGTCGATCGGCGCCTAGGGCTAGTACGAGACGCCGAGGACGCGGTACAGGGCGCGGTAGTCGTTCGACGGCTCCCAGAACAGGTATCCGTCGGCGCCGCACTCCTTCGCGGCGCGAATCTCGGCGGCGATGTAGGCGTCGATGGTCATTCCGGCTGGGATGGTCATGTCAAACACCTGCAGGAATGGGCGGATGGGCGTGCTGGTGCGCTTCTTTCCCGTCGTCAGCGCGTCCTTGACCACGAGGTACGGGCCGTCCTTGTACTTCTGCTCGGTGTAGTGGGATGGATAGACCATCGGAGATACGTAGTCCAGGTGTGCCGCCATGTCCTCGAGCGACTGCCCGATCGGGTCGGTACGGCGAGCGTTCCAGTCCCACATCACGCGGCCGAACAGGTCGGCCGACAGCGTGATGCGGCTGCCGACGCTCGCCTCGATCTTGGTGAGAAACGAATCGATGGCCGCAAAACGTGCCTCGTAGCCGGTGGCCAGTCCACCGCCGTCCGCGTAGCGGATGTAGTCGAACTGGAGCTCGTCGAACCCGAAGCCTGCAACCTCTTCCGCGATGGCCAGGTTGTAGGCGACGGCCGTCGGGTCGTTGGCCGGAACCCACCCATCCGAGTAGCCGAGGCGCGCCGCGAGAATCGGGTCGTTGAACACAACCTGCCGCGCGATGAGGTAGAACCCCTGGGCTCGGAGGATGGGAATCAGCTTCTTGAAGTCGAGGCGCCCGGTCGACGCGCCCATGGCTTTGGCCAAGGGGACGTTGCTGGCATACGAGACGTCGCCGTGATTGTCTTTGACGTTGATCACCAGCGTGTCGATCTTGCCGGCCTTCCGTGCCTCGAGGACGCCGCGTAGGATGTCCTCCCGCAGCACGCCGTAGGCGGTCAAGTAGACGCCCACTCGGCCGTGGCCCTTCTGAGCGGCCGGCTGCACCGTGGCCTTCGGTGATGTCGCAGCCTGTGACGGCGGCGCCGCCACGCGTTCGATGGACATGAGGGGAACGAACAGCACTACAACACTCGACAGGACAAGGCAAAGGACCCGCTTCGGTCGTCGCATGGGACGACTCTATCTGCGTGTCGGCCGCCCCACGATCCTCCCGGTCCGGCAGGGAGGGGACGTTCGGCACGCAGAGACGCGCCCCGCCTCCCTTCACAGCCTCTTCACGAGGTTGCCACACGGTCGCCAGTCTGACCGGGGACTATGGAATTCTCGGAAGCCGCGCGATGGCGATTGCCGCGCGCGAACCGGGTCGACTATACTCCCGTTGCTGTCTCGCGCGAAGGATCCCGGTGGGGCCTCGCGCGCTTTGAAAAGGAGTCTGACGCATGAAACGCGTTCTTACATGGTTTCTGTTGATGGGGGGAGCGCTGGTGCTTTTCTCCGGAGTGTGTGCGGCCCGCGGGCCGATCATGATTCTGAGCGATGCCGACTTCACGGCCGAGAATGGGGTCGTCTCCGGCACGGGGTCGGTCGAGGATCCGTACTTGATTGCCGGGGTTGAGGTCGCGGCCGCTCCGGCGGACGCGTACGGGGTGAGGATCGAGAACACGCAGGCCGCTTTCGTGTTGCGGGGCGTGATGGTTCAAGGCGCGACGGATCTGACCGGCGCCGCCGTGCGCATCGCCTTCTCCTCGCGAGGACGCCTGGAGGCGTGCACGATCTCCGGATCCGTGAACGGATTCGAAATCGTCTCGTCAACCGGCATCGTCATGCGCAACTGCGTTCTCTACGTGACCGGATTGGGCCTGCGGGTGAGCGGCGAGACGGCGGAGCAGTACAACCACGATATCAACGAGTCGAATCTGCTGAACAACAAAGAGATCCGCTACTACTACGGACTCGATGGGCAGACGATCTCCGGGTTGACGACAACTCACCTCACGATTGCCGGCAGCCGGAATATGACGGTGACCGGGAATAGCGTGATCAACGGCGATGGGTTGCGGCTTGCGTTCGTCACCGGATCGACCGTGTCGACCAATTCCGTGTACCGGACGTCGCCCACCTACACCGAGCACGGGATCTTCCTGCTCCAGTCGTCGGACAACGTGGTGGTCGACAACTCGCTGCGCAACAACCGCCTTGCAGGGGTTCAGCTGACTCTCTCCTCGCGGAACGTGCTTCGGGGCAATCAGCTCCTGGCGAACGATTCCGGCATCCGGCTCGTGGGCTCGGATGAGAACCAAGTCCTCGGCAACGTCCTCCTGGCCAACGTCTCGGGGATCCTTCTCTCGGGCGGATCGAGCGGCAACAGCGTGGCCGAGAACGTCATCTATCACGAGAACACGAAGCAGGGCATCACGCTCGAGTTGGCGGATGGGAATCGGATCGAGCGGAACGGGCTCACGGATTGCGAAGTGGGAATCACGCTCGGCGAAGAGGCCACGGGCAACGTGGTCGAGGCGAACACGATCGTCAACGGCTCCTATGGGATCTCGCTCTACGGGAGCTACAACTGGATCGACAAGAACCTGATCGCGCAGCAGGCGCGCGGCATCATCTGTCCCGAGACCTTCACGCGCTCGGTGACTCGTGGGAACGAGATCCGCGCCAATGTGTTTGCCGACGACAACCAGGACGTCTACATGAACCTCGATTCGACGGCGAATCGCATCGGCGAGAACGCGTTCCTCGGTGACGCGACCGCTCTCGTGGCCGATCAGGGGCAGGCGAACGTGTGGACGATCAACGGCGTGGGCAACTTCTGGGGCAATGCGCCCATCGTGGACAGCAACGGGGATGGCATCGGCGAGTCGGCGATCACGGTGTACCCATCTTTGGCGACAGACGGCGCGCCGCTTGCGATCTGGAGTCCGGTCGGAGCTGGGTTGGGCATCCTCGGGGGACTCGAGCCGGGAACCGTGACGATCTCGAATGCGAGCGGAGGCTCGTTCCAGCTCAGCGTGCTTGTGGCGGACAGTGGGATCGAACGTTGGGCGGGGTTCCGGGGCTTTCCCGCCTCGTTCGCCGAGCGGTTCCCTGGCGTCCTCTTCCGCTTCGACAGTGAGACGGAGGCCAGGTTCACGATGCTGACCGTGCTCTTCGATCTCGACATCGCGTTCTTCACCGCGGACGGGACGTTTGCCGGGGGGGCTGTGATGAAGGCGAACAGCGCGGAGCTGTACACGGCCTCCGCGGCCTTCCAGTACGCGCTGGAGTTGCCGGCTGGGTCGCTCGCCAGGCTCGGCATAGCGGACGGAGCCCGTCTGCTCATCCCATAGCATGGCGCGGCCGCGGAGCGCGATCACGACCGTCGTGTTCGACCTTGACGGCACCCTCGTCCGTTACCGCGGCGTGGAATTCGAGTCGAGCTGGGGAGCGATCGCCGTCGCGGCAGGCGTTGGCGATCGCTCCGAGGCTCTCTTGCGCGAGTACTTCCCGCGCCGCGATGCGTACGCGGAGTGGGTGGCCGCGGACGCCGCGCTTCTCGCCGGCGTGCCCTACGCGAAGGTGGCGGCGAGCGTCCTTCCCGCGCCGTACGCGGAGGGCGTGCGCCTCGCGGTTCGTGCTCTGCGCCCGCGGTACCGTCTCGGCATTCTGTCGTCGGGCGTGGATCTCGTGGCCGATTGGGTGCGAAGGGATCTCGGATTCGATTTCGCTCTGGCCAACCGGATTCACGTGCGCGATGGGATCTTCACGGGGACGAGCGAGACCGTCGTCAACTTGTGGGCGAAGGATGACGCCCTGCGGGCGCTGGCGAAGGAGCGCGGGATCGGCCTCCAGGAGATCTGCTTCGTCGGCGATCACGTGAACGACCTTCCCGTCATGCGCATCGTGGGGATGGCCGTGGCGGCAAATCCGAAGGACGAGTCTCTGGTCGACATCGCCGACTACGTGATCGAGCGATTCGACGACTTGCCCCGGCTCATCGACGAGTGGACAGGACGGCGCTAGCCTCTCCGGCCTTTGCGCTCTTGGCGTGAAACGGCGCGCGCATCACGCAAAGCGCGCCAAGAGCGCAAAGGTGGGGAACAGAGAGTCTAGGACTGGTGTTTCTTTGCGCCCTTTGCGTGAGACCGCTGCGGAACTGGGCGCGCTAGAGCTACGTCCCGAAGATGCGGTCTCCGGCATCCCCGAGTCCGGGGAGGATGTATCCCTTGGCATTGAGTTCGCGGTCGAGCGCGGCGCTGTAGATCGGCACGTCGGCGTGTGCCTCGGAGAACGCCGCGACTCCTTCGGGCGAAGCGACGAGGCACAGGAACTGGATGTGCTTCCCGCCGCAGCGCTTGATCATCTCGGTGGCGGCGCTAGCGCTTCCCCCCGTCGCGAGCATCGGGTCGACGAGGATGATGTGCGCATCCTCCAAGTCCGGGGGCAGCTTGCAGTAGTACTCCACCGGCTGCAGGGTCACGGGGTCTCGGTACAGCCCGACGTGACCGACCTTGGCCATGGGGATGAGATCGAGTACCCCCCCCAACATACCGGTCCCCGCCCGCAAGATCGGCACGAGGACGACGCGCGCGTCGAGAACGCGGCCGGTGGTTCGTTCGAGCGGCGTCGCGAGATCGACCTCGCGAAGCGGGTAGTCGCGTGTGATCTCGTACACCATGAGCGCCGTCAGTTCATCGAGGAGGCGGCGAAACGTCTCGTTGTCGGTGCGAGCGTCACGCATCCGCGTGAGCTTGCTCTGGATCAGCGGGTGGTCAATGATGTGCAGTGTTCCCATAGTCGTCTCCGGCCGCAGAACGTTACCCGATCGGCGCGGGGCCGGCAACTGCCGCTGCGTCTACGTCCCAGCGACCCGCGTGGCGCTCACGATGACTCCACCTCTCCGCTGTGGCGTCGTGAGCTGGGCTCCCGGCGTTTCGTTGGTGCCGGTGAGCTTGGCTTGCGGCGGTTCGGTGATGCCGCAAGCTTGCCTGCCTGTCACAGATGTCGAGCAGACAGGTCTCCGACGCCGTGTTCGCGTCGTTCCCAATTCACCAACGCCGCACACAAAGGTGGTGCGCTCTTTCGTGAGAACCGAGCGTGCACCCCTTCATAGAGGAGCGCGGGGCACTCTCCTCTCAGGCCCGAGTGCGGCGCGGTCTCTCGTTGGAACCGAACGCGTGCGACGCTACAGGGACACTGCCTTTCCTTGCGCTCTTTGCGCTGTTGGCGTGAGGCGGCGCGTGCATCACGCAAAGCGCGCCTAGAATGCCAAGGTGGGAACAGAGAATCTAGAACCTGTGTTCCACGGTGTGAGACGCGGTGTCGAGCTCGCTACGCGCGTTCGGCGCCCTCCCCGGCCTCAACTGCTGCCGAGACTGGAGACACACCTGTGAGACCGGACAGACTAGAGGATCGCCTCGACCGTGTCCTGCGTGAGATCCGACGGGTGACCGACGAAGCGGATGACGCCCTGGCGGTCGATGACGTAGGTTCGCGGGATTCCGACGTCGTCGCCGGACACGCCATAGAGCTGAGCGATGGGGCTCCCGGACTTACCTCCGGGCTCCCACACGCTAGCGAACCGGGTCAGCTCATGCTGCGTCAGATAGTCAACGCCGTCGGCCTCTTCGATGTCCGTGCCGACGATGACGGCGACCAGGCCGCGGGAGGCGTAGGTGCGGGCGAGGCTGTCGAGGTGGGGCAGTGTGGCTTGACACGGGGGGCACCAGGCTCCCCAGAAGTCGAGCAAGACGACGGACCCGCGCAGGGTCGAGAGGGTCAGGGTCCCACCGTCCGTCGTGTGGGCCGTGAAGTCGGGCGCCGTCTCTCCAGCCCGCGCTCCAACCGGGGGCCCGATGTCGTCGACCGTGATCTGCACGCGATCCGTTCCGGCGGCACCCGCATCGTCGGTCACCGACAGCACCGCCTCGTAGATTCCGCCGAGGGAGTACGTGTGGTGCGCGATGACCCCGAAATCGGATCCGGAGGAGGGCGCTGAGCCGTCGCCAAAGGAGAGTTCGAACGTCATCGGTCGATCGAGCGGGTGAACCGTGTGCGAGAGATCGAACGCCACGTCGAGCGGGGCGGGTCCGGTGACCACGGCCGTGGCAAGAACCGCGATGGGGTTCCGGCCGCCGACGCACCCCGCGAGTCCGACGGCGAGCACCGTGAGGCCGAAGAGTGGCAACGTGAACCGCAGCAATCTAGATCCCATACGCCAAGACTGCGCCCGCGGATCAGAACCCACAACGACCGATGCGCGGCGCGACATTGACACTCGTCCGCCGTGGAGGTGCATGTGTGTCCTGCTTGGGTGCGGGTCGGCTGGCCGACTCGCCTCCGTGCAATCCCCATCTGCGGATTCTGTTGACTCGCGGCGAGAGCGCCGCTATGATGCCCCCGTGATCCGCTCATGACACATCGAGTCGAACGCAACACGCCTCTTCTCATCTATATTCGTCTGCCCCAGTAGGGGCGCTTGTCGGTTGAGTTCCAGATCCAGTGTGCCATCGTTAGGTGAGAGAGCCTGTTGATCGAACAAGGAGAGAGCGTGAAGCGCTACGAGAAGCTGATTCGGAATCCGGTCGCCCGCGAGGAAGCCGTGCTCGCCTTCTGGGAGAAGGAGGACGTCTTCCGCGAGTCGCTGCGGCGGACGGAGGGGCGACCTCGCTACGTGTTCTTCGAGGGTCCGCCGACCGCCAACGGTCGGCCCCACTTCGGGCACCTCATGCCGCGCGTCTACAAGGACCTCTACCCGCGCTACAAGACCATGCAAGGCTTCTACGTGGGGCGGAAAGGTGGGTGGGACACGCACGGGCTCCCGGTCGAACTCGAGGTGGAGAAGGAGATCGGCGTCAACAGCAAGCCGGAGATCGAGGCCTACGGAGTCGAGCGGTTCGTCGAGAAGTGCAAGGAATCGGTGTGGCGCTACAAGGTCGACTGGGAGCGAATGATGCGCCGCATGGGGTTCTGGATCGATCTCGAGAATGCCTACGTAACCTATACCGATGAGTACATCGAGACCGTGTGGTGGGAACTGAAGTCGATGTTCGACCGCGGACTCCTGTACAACGGCCACAAAACCCTGCCCTATTGCCCGCGGTGCGGGACGGGGCTCTCGTCGCACGAGGTGGCGCAGGGATACCGGGCGGTGAAGGATCCGTCCGTCTCGATTCGCATGAAAGTGGTCGGCGATGACGACGCAGCGTATGCCCGCGAAGGAGACGCGCCCACCTCGCTGCTGACGTGGACCACCACGCCCTGGACGCTGCCAGCCAACGTAGCCCTCGCCGTGTCCGCCGAGGCGCCGTACGTGGAGGTCGAGCAGGGCGGCGAGCGGCTGATCCTCGCCAAAGCGCTCCTGTCCACCGCGCTGATTGGCGACCACCACGTTCTACGCGAGTTCCGCGGCGCGGATTTGGTGGGCGTTCGGTACGCGCCTCCCTACCGGCTGACGGAGGACCCAGCGGCCCACCGTGTGTACGCGGCATCTTTCGTGAATCTCGAGGACGGGACGGGCATCGTCCACATTGCCTCCGCGTTCGGAGAGGATGACTACCGATTGGGCCAAGAAGTGGGTTTGCCGTTCGTTCAGCCGGTTGACCTGGCCGGCAACTTCACCGACGAGTTCGCCCAGTGCGCCGGGACGTTCGTGAAGGACGCCGATCCTCTGATCGTCACCGACCTCCGCGAGCGAGGCCTGTTGTATCGCAGCCAGGAGGTCGAGCACGACTACCCGTTCTGCTGGCGCTGCGATACGCCGCTTCTCTACTACGCCCTCGACTCCTGGTACATCCGCACGACGGAGTTCAAGGACGCGATGATCGCGAACAACGCGAGCGTCCATTGGCATCCCGGCCACGTCGGCGAAGGTCGGCTGGCCGACTTCCTCGCGAACCTCAAGGATTGGGCCTTGTCGCGCGATCGGTACTGGGGCACGCCGCTCAACCTTTGGATCTGCGAGGCGTGCGGGGAGGTCACCTCGGTGGGAAGTCGGAAGGAGCTCGTGGAGCGTGCCGTCGACCCGAAGCTTGCGGGCGAGGTAGAGCTGCACAGGCCGTACGTCGATCGGGTCGTGCTCTGTTGTCCGCACTGCGCGGGCACGGCGCGACGGGTTCCCTACGTCATCGATACGTGGTTCGATTCGGGCAGCATGCACACCGCCCAATGGCACTACCCGTTCGAGAACCAAGAGGAATTCCGCGACAGCTACCCGGCGGATTTCATCTGCGAGGCGATGGAGCAGACACGCGGGTGGTTCTACACGTTGCTCGCGACGGGCACGATCCTGCACGGCCAGGCTCCCTACCGGAACTGCATGGCCACGGGCCTCGGCCTCGATGAGAACGGGCTCAAGATGAGTAAGAGCAAGGGGAACGTGCTCGACCCGTGGACGTACATCGATCGGTTCGGCGCGGATTGCATCCGCTGGTACCTCTACTCCTCGAGCGCTCCGTGGAAGTCCAGGCGGATCGTCGAGGCGGCGGTGCAGGAGCCGTTGTACCGGTTCCTCGATACTCTGCGCAACACAACTGACTTCTTCGCGCTGTATGCGTCGATCGACGGCTACGATCCCGCACTCCACAAGATGGATCCGCGGGACCTCTCCGTCATGGACCGCTGGGCGCGGTCGCGGCTCCAGTCGACCGCGAAGGCGGTGGCCGGAGCCCTCGATGCGTACGACGTCGTGGCCGCGACGTCCGCACTGGAGTCGTACGCTGACGACCTCTCGAACTGGTACGTGCGGCTGTCGCGTCGGCGCTTCTGGAAGGGCGGGATGGGAAAGGACAAGGTCGCTGCGTACGACACGCTGCGCGGCGCCCTTCTGGCGGTCGCGAAGCTCGCGGCCCCCTTCATCCCCTTCATGGCGGAGGCCATGTATCAGGAGTTGCGGGGGGCGTCCGATCCGACGAGCGTCCACTTCTGCGCATATCTTCAGCCCGACGAGCGCGAGCGCTCCGAGACGCTGGAGAATCAGATGGCCCTCGGGCGCTCGATCGCCGCACTGGGGCACCAGGCGCGGAACCTTGCCCAGGTGAAGGTCCGCCAGCCGCTGGCGTGCGCCGTCGTCGAGCGGGTCGATGCCGTCCTCTCCGACGAGGTGCGCGGCCTGATCGAGCAGGAGCTGAATGTGAAGCGGCTCGAGATGCTGAACGACGCGAGCGCGTTCGCGACGCTCGCCGCAGAGCCCAATTTCCGCACGCTGGGTCCGCGACTGGGAAACGCGGGGCAGAAGGTGGCGGCGTGGATCAAGCAGCAGCCGGCGGATGCCTTGCGCGAGCGGCTCGCGCAGGGCCCGGTCGAAGTCCGTATCGAGAGCGCCTCCGTGCAGGTCTTGCCAGAAGACGTCGTCTACTCGGCGACGCTCGCGGCGGGATTCGTCGAGGCCGCGAGTGGATCCGAACGCGTGCTTCTCGACGTTCGCATCGACGACGATCTCCGTCGTCAAGGGGTGCTCCGCGAGGTCGCGCATCGGGTCCAGCTGGCGCGCAAGGAGGCCGGTTTCGATGTGACCGACCGGATCGTCCTCTCGTACGACGCGGACCCGGAGCTTGCGGCGCTTCTGGCTGAACACGAAGAGGATCTTGCGGCCGAAGTTCTCGCCAGCGAGGTCCGGCACGCAGTCGACGAGGGTTCGGAATACCGCGAGTCGATCGAGCTTCCGCTGGGCAGGCTCGCGATCGGGCTCGCTCGGTCGCGAGCCTGCTAGGAGGACGAAGTGGCCACCGCGGTGCTTGGGCTTCAGTGGGGCGACGAGGGGAAAGGGAAGATCACCCATCTCTTGGCACGCTCTGCATTGATGGTCGTGCGGTTCAACGGAGGGCCGAATGCCGGGCACACGGTGATCGACCGCGGTGTGAAGTTCGGGACGCATCTCCTACCGGCCGGGGTGTTCTATTCCGGAGTGACCTCCGTTCTCGCCGGGGGGGTCGTGATCGATCTCGACGTGATGAGGCGGGAGTACGAGGAGGTTGCGCGGCACCTCGGCCACGGGCCGGTGCTTCTTCTCGCAGAAAACGCCCATCTCATCCTTCCATACCACCGGATCCTGGAGGAGCTCGAGGGCAGTGGGTCCCGCTTTGGGACGACGCGTCGCGGCATCTCGCCGGCGTACTGCGACAAGATCGCCCACGTCGGCGTTCGCGTCGGGGATCTCTTGGAGCCAGAGCAGCTGCGGGAGCGCATTGCGTGGCGCCTCGACCTCCTGCGGAGGGAGTGGCCGCAGTGCGAGGAGCTCAGAGATCTCGATCCCACGAACATCGTCCGCGGGCAGCTCGAGCTCGCGGAGCCGTGGATGGGGTGCATCGTGGATGCATCACGGGTTGTCGAGCAAGCTCTTGCCACGGGCGACGAGGTGCTGTTTGAAGGGGCGCAGGGCGCGCTCCTCGACGTGGATTGGGGGACCTACCCCTACGTCACGTCCTGTTCCACGACCTTCGCCGGCATCGGGACATCGTTGGGCATCGAGGGCTCGTCGATCGGCAGCCGCATGGGAGTCACGAAGGCGTACCAGACGCGAGTCGGCGAAGGGCCCTTCCCAACCGAATTGACGGACGGGATCGGCGCTTCCCTGCGGGAGCGCGGCGGGGAGTTCGGGACGACGACCGGGCGGCCGCGCCGTTGCGGCTGGCTCGACCTTGTCGCCCTTCGCTACGCCGTCCGGCTGAACGGGATCACCGAACTGGCGCTGACCAAGCTGGATGTGCTTGAGGGCCTGCCCACCGTCAAAGTATGCTGTGCGTACCGAGTTGGCGGGGAGACGACCGACCGATTCCCGCTCTCGGGCGACCGGCTGGCCGAATGCGAGGCGGTCTACGAAGAGTTGCCTGGCTGGAAAGACAGCGTGGAGGCGGACACGTGGGACGAACTGCCCGTGGCAGCCGGGCGATACGTCGCGCTCATCGAGGAGGCGACGGGCGTCCCGGTGGGCCTCGTATCGTACGGCCCATCGCCTGAAGAGACGTTGCGAAGGCCCCTTTGAAAGGACGAAGCAGCGTCGCTATAATCACGCGCTTGAACTGGACATCCTGGAGGAGCACGAGAATGCAACGGACGTTTGTGGCGAAGAACGAAGAGATGGGCACGAGCTGGAATCGCGACTGGTACGTCGTGAACGCTGACGGCAAGCGCCTCGGGCGGATGGCGACGGAGATCGCCACCATCCTGCAGGGCAAGCACAAGCCCATCTACACGCCTCACGTGGACACGGGCGACTACATCATCGTGATCAACGCCGAGAGGATCGTGCTCACCGGGCAGAAGTGGGATGACAAGTTGTACCAGCGCCACACCGGGTACATGGGCGGGTTGAAGGAGATGTCCTACCGCAAGCTCATTCAGCGCCACCCAACCTTGCCCGTCCGCGAGGCTGTTCGGCGGATGCTGCCGAAGTCGATTCTCGGTCGCCAGATGCTCCGCAAGCTGAAGATCTACGCGGGTCCCGTGCATCCTCATTCGGCGCAGGAGCCTAAGGATCTCGAGATCTAGAGTCCTCGCGAGATCTGTCCTCGACTGGCCGGGACATTGGTCCCGGACCCTCTAGACAAAGACGGGAAGGCGCGTCGACACCGTTCCCTCTTCCACCGCTTGGCGTTGCTAGACTCCTTTTGGCAATTAGGAAGTCAGCCATAGGGGTGGTGGAGAGAAACATGCTCGATCGAACGCGCGGGATCATAAGGTGCGTCGCCGTTGTCCTCCTCGTCGTCGCGCTCGCCGCAGCGACGGCCCAGGGTCGCGAGAGGGTGGCCCTCTTCATGCAGGCCGCTGCCGCAGTGCCGACGGCGGACCTCGAACTGGTCAGAAACTACGCAGCTCAGCGCTGCTCGATCGTGTCGGGCGGGGAGACATGCTCCCAGGGCGATCTCATGTTGGCCCAGCGGGCGGCCAACGCGTACATCGGGAACAGCCTCACGGTCGACGGACTGCAGAGGCTGGCGGCGACTCTCGGCGCGGACCACATCATCATCATGCGGATCGTGACCTGGGAGAACGCGATCACATACCGCCCAGAGCGATCCCTCCTCCTTCTTGGAGCCACATACTTCCTCGATACGTCGCTGCAGCTGCTCATCACTCCGCTCGGTCTCCTGTTCGGGATTGAGAGGAAGGCCTCGGTCAGCCTCTTTGCGACCGTCTTCAACCCAAGGGGAGATGTCGTGTTCACGACAACGGTTTCCGCGGACGACCGACCTCTCTTCTCGCTGCTGACTGCGGACCCCGTCGAGGCAGCGAAGAAGGCGGTCGAGGCGGCGCTCTACCAGATGGTCGTGACCCTGTAATGAAGATGGAATCTTGCATGTGGAGGCCCGAAGGAGCGTAATCGCTGTTACAGACTTTCGTGGAGGGCATCTGCTAGAGTGGAGCTGCATTCCTGCTTCGCGCAAGAAGAGAAGATGAATACGCCAACAAAGGAGGTAGCAATGAGGGTGCGTAAGGTCAGCCTCTTTGGCCTTCCCCTCCTCCTGGCGGTGGTCGTTCTCCTCGTACCGTTGATGGGCTTCGCCCAAGGAGACGGTTTCTACACTGTCAGTCAAGGGGAAACGCAGGTTCCAATCGTACCGCTGGCGAACGCAGCGGACCCGGTCGCGTTCTACAAGGCGACGAACATGCAGTCGGCGACGGGCTTCGAAAAGCCCAACACCGCGATCATGTTCCTCTATCAGAACACAGTCAACGGCCAGATCTCGCTGTTCGTCCTCCTCGGAGCCGCGGGGGGCACGGCGGGCTCGACGACCGTGACGTTGTCCGGCGTTCCGGCGGGTGCGAAATTCCAGGTTCAGGACGATGGAGCCGGGGACTTCCGCGAGCAATGGCAGGTGACGCCGCCGACCGGGAGCGTCTCGTGGGTCTGGGACCAGGGCCGCGGCGACGGCCTAGTGCTCGGGCCGTTGGGCAACGTGTTCCAAGTGACGCTGTTCCCGCAGTTCACGGCCGGAATCACTGACGTGAAGTTCCTGTCTGGAGACAGGACGGTTCCGCAGACGATTGCGCTGAATCGCGTCGACCCGATCATCGTCGGAGCGGTTCAGAACCAGCCGCCGACGGTGTCCTTCTCGGTGTCGACTGCGAACGCCCGCGTCAACCAGCCGCTCACCTTGGATGCCTCGGCGTCGAGGGACGCTAACGGCCAGATTGTGAAGTACGAGTGGGACTTCAACGGGGATGGGATCTTCGATCAGACCACGACCGAGCCGACGGTGAGCTACACCTACGCGACGAGTGGCACGAAGAGCATCACCGTGCGGGCCACCGACAATGAGGGTGCGACGGCTCGTGCCACGCAGACCGTCAGCGTGGGTGACTTGGCCGTTCGGGTGACGCGCACCATCTCGACATCGGCCGCTCTGCCGGGGAGCACGTTCCTCGTCATCGTCCGAATGGAGCCGCAGATGGACGTTGCGGGTGTCGGTCTGCAGGAGAACCTGCCCGTGGGCTGGCAGATCAAGCCACTGGAGAACGCCGGTGCCGCGTTCAAGCGCTCCACGGTGCAGTGGATCTTCGTGGACACGATTCGCGCGAATTCGACGAAGGTCATCTCATACGAGTTGACGGTTCCGCCGGCGTCCCAGCTCATGACCTCGACGATGCCCGTTTGCTTCACGCTCTCGGGCACGTTCCAGGCGATGACGCCGTTCATGGAGCTTCCCGTCGAAGGCGATGCCAAGGTGGAAGTTGCCTCGGCGCTGCCGCTGAAAGAAGCGATCGCGCACCTCGTGCCACGCATGGGCCTCGACTCGGAGGACACCATCGATCTGCGCCTCTCGCAGAAGATCGACTCGCAGCAACTGGCGCGAGCGCTCGAGATGTGGCAGAACGACGAGTCCGTGCCCTGGACTGCGGGTGCAACGATCAGCCTCGAGGACATGAAGGAGCTGTCGGCGTACGCCTACACGTGCACGCCGGTTGACCTCCCGTTGCCGCTGGTGCCCGCGGCGAACATCAACGCCGTGCGCACGATCCTGGCACCGGTTCCGTGCAACAACGTCCTCCTGAACTACACCGGCCCGGGCGGCGATCGAGCGGGAAGCACGTTCACCGTCAAAGTTGAGATTTGGGCCGACCAGGATCTCTACGGCGTAGGGTTGAACGAAGATGTGCCGGCCGGATGGAAGGTCATTCCGGTCGAAAACGACGGCCTCACGTACAAGAGAGCGAGGACGGAATGGGTTTTCCCGACCAAACTGCCGGCTGGCGTGATGAAGACCATCATCTACCAGGTTGAAGTTCCAGCCACGCAGGCTATCGAGATCTCGTCCAGCGACCCGTGCTACGCCAGCAGCAATGACCTGTACGGAGTTGTCGACGCGGCGCTGCCGTGCATGGAGACGACCGTGACGGGCGACTCAGGCGTGGACGTCAGCGAATGCGTGTCGGTCCTCGTCGCGATCTCCCGCTGGGACGTGCAGCACGACCAGTTGGATATCACCTTGTCCGACAGGATCTCGTTCCAGCAAGTCCAGCGCGCGATTGCGTTCTGGTTGGAGGACGAGGTGGTTCCGTGGACCTGCGGGCAGACTGTGGGCTACCACATGCTGAAGGAGATCATCGCCTACTGGCTCACCGGCACCAACATCTGTGATCCGCTTCCGGTCGTCCCGACTGGCCCATGCGATCCGGATGCGTCCGTGTGCAGCGGCGGCTAGTTGCCTCGGACGCGCTTGCGCGTCCGAGCGAGGAGATGATCAGTTATGAGAACGACCACAAACACGGCGAGGGGGAAACCCCTCGCCGTGGCTCTTCTCTTCTTCGTGTTGGCGTGCGCCTCCGGGGCGGTGTGGGGAGAGGGGTCCCTGCAGGTTGAACAATCGTTGAGTCCGGCGCAGATCAACGTCGTCGGGATGGGCACGAAACCCGATACAGCGACGCTCGGCGTGTCGCTGCTCGGCCAAGGAGCGGTCGGGCAGTACCCGCTCGACTGCGTCGTCGTGATTGACGCGTCGGCTTCGGCACAACTCGCTGAGGCGAAAGCGTTCGCGTTCGATCTCATCGGCCGCTTGGGCAGCTCGGACCGCGTCGGCATCGTTTCCTTCGGGACGACGGCTGACTTGGTTGTGCCGCTCACGGAGGACAAGCTGCAGGCCAGGGTCGCCGTGGGCGACCTCGCGGGCGATAGCAAGTCCGCTCTGGGTGCCGGGCTGCAGCTGGCACGTCAGGAGCTGCAGCGCTACGGCAGAGAGGGTGCCGTCTTGGCGATTGTCCTCATTGCGGATGGGCAGAACAACGTCGGCGCGGCGCCCACCATCGAAGGGATGGTGTCCGGCGAGACGGGGATTCGCATCTCGACGGTGGGGATCGCCCCGATCATCAATCGGACCCTGCTCATAGGTCTTGCGGAGCAGTCAGGCGGCGTGTTCGTTCCGGCTCCGACGAGCGAGGGCGTCGATGTCGTCGTGGGCCATCTACAGATCTCGGCCGCGGCGACCGACATCACGGTGACGAAGCATGTTCCGGCGGGGCTCCACTTCGTCGGATCAACTCCCGCAGCGACGCTGACGCGCACGGAACGCGACGGATCGACGACGATCACGTGGCAGATCGCGGAAGTCGAGCGTGGCGGGAACGTGCGAATTGAGGCACGGTTCGATGCCTCGGCGAAGAGCAATCTGGTCACGGACGATCTCTCGAAGGTTACGTATCGAGATTTCCGGGGCGTGGTTCGGGAGGCGGCCATCTCTCCACTTGTCCTCTCGGTCATCATGCCGAATCGGGCGCCGACTGCGGCGTTCGCGTTTGATCCCGTCAGTCCGACCGCATCCGATCTCGTCACGTTCCGCGACCAGTCGCGCGACGTCGACGATGACGATCAGATCGCAGGTTGGCGCTGGAACTTCGGGGATGGGACGGGGAGCGAGGCGGCGAAGCCCGAGCACCGCTACGTGGCGGCCGGTGCCTACAGCGTCTCGCTTCTCGTGGTCGATGGCCACGGAGCGGAGTCGAGCTCGGTGACGCGCACGATTACCGTGGGAAATGGGATTCCAGTTGCGAGCTTCGTGCTGCGGGAGCCCGGAACCCTGCGGGTCCTGTCGGTGTCGCTGATCGGCATGGACGTCGTCCTCGACGCCGGCGGGTCCTACGACGTGGACGGCACGATTGCGCGCTACGCGTGGGATCTGGATGCGGACGGTGACGTGGATGAGGAATCCACGCGGCCGACCCTGACGACCTCCTTCCCCGTAGCGGGAGAGCAGAGCGTCACTCTGGCGGTGACCGACGACTACGGCAATGTGGCCGTTGCGACGGCGACCTTCGCTGTCGCGTCGAGTGTGACCGTGGAGCGCACTCTGGACACGTGCCTGCCCGGCGATCAGACCATTGCGGGCGGCGTCGTCACCGTGGCCATCGTGGTCACGGCCAACGCGACGCTGGACGGAATGGCCGTGAGCGAGACCATCCCCTCGGGGTGGACGTTCCGTTCGCTCGAGACGGACGGCGCGACGGTTCGGACCACGGCGACGTCCGCGGAATGGATGTTTGCGGAGCGGTTTGTCGGCGGCTCGACGGACTCGCGGCGGGAGATTCGCTACACACTCACTGCGCCAAGTTCGGGGCCGACGGAGGAGCGCGAGTTCGCGACCCTGCGAGGCTTCGTTACGAGTTCGTCTCCGCGCATGACGGAGACGACAACGGGCGAGGACAAGATCACGCTCCTCAAGCACCTCTCGATTCCTCTGGCCATCTCGCGGTGGAACACGAAGACCTCGGCCATCGATCTCTGCGTTGGGGAGAAGGTCGCGTTTGATCAGATCCAGTACGCGATCTCACTGTGGGTGTCCGGCGGCAAGGTGCCGATGACGAACAACGAGACGATTGACCTGATCACGATGGAGGACCTCATTGCCTACTGGCTGACTGGAAGCTCGGTCCATGACCCACTCCCTTAAGGGCAGTGGGCCATGACCCCGCTCCCGTAGGACGAGAGCGGGGTCATCAGGGCGGATGGAAAAGAGAAGGAGGGGGCATGCGAAAAGGGATTCGCACAGGTATCTTTGGGTTACTGATCGCTGCCGCCAGCGCGTGGGCCGCGAGCGCAGCGTGGCAGGCGGACTTCACGCCGGCGACGTTCAATCCCGGCGTAGGGGATGTCGTCAACTTCGCTGTCTGCGAGACGTGCCTTGGGAGCGGGGGAGCGTACCGCTACCTGTGGGACTTCAACAGCGACGGCGTCGTCGATCTCAACACGGATTCGACGGTCGCCGCGTGCACGTTCGATGCAACGGGCTTCTACGAAGTCAAGCTCACGATTCAGGATCTTGGCGGCCGTGAGGTGACTCGCAGCAAGGGCATCTACGTCGGGCCCGTGCCTGCATACGGCGTCCGGCAGGTGCTTCCGCAAGAGGACGGCACGGTGTTCGTGTCGATCTCGATCATGTTGAACTCTTCGGCTGTAGCGATCGGCCTAGTTGAAGAGATTCCCGCCGGGTGCCAGTTGGAGATCATCGACGCCGGTGGTGCAATAACGAACTTGAACACCGAGATGCGGCAGCTCGAGGTCACCTGGGCGAGCCAGGTGGAAGCTGGCGACGAATTGACGCTCACCTACCGGCTGTATTCCAACTACGCGACGCAGACGCGCCAACTCTCCGGCGAGGTGAGCGGGTACGTCGGCGGAGCGCGGTTTGCCGACTCTGTGTGCGGAGAGCTGGCGGTGCCGTAGCCTCAAGCACAACGTGAGAGCGAGTCTTGTGACGCGGGCGCCCGGCTATCGGTCGTCCGCGTCTCTCTTGGTCGCGGAGTTGTCGGCGTCCGCATCCTGTGGATGGGAGAACGACGCAACTCGCCCGCTTTGCCACAACGCGAGGCCGAGCAAGGCGAGGATGCCGAGCGACAGTCCGAGCGCGGCTGGGAATCCGAGTGTGGGGCGAACGGCGATCGCGAGGAGCGGCACGGCGAACGCTACGCCCGCCGTGGCCGCGGCGTGGGCGACGTAGTGGGGGGCGATCCGCCGATAGGCGAGGGGCGGCAGGGCCGCAAGGATGCGGCGGACGCTGGCCGCGTCCCACGCGAACAGGGACGCCGTCGTCGCGGCCAGGGAGAGAATCGTGTGCCCTTGAGCCGCCGCGAGGCCGGCCGCACCGAGCGCCATGAACAGGAACAGCCCGTGGACGGGCGTCCTGGGTCGCCACAGGAGAATGGCGACCCACATCGCTCCGAGGAGGGTGGGGGCAAGCGTCGCGACTCCCGCTCCGCCGACGGCGAACGCGGAGGTGAGGCAGCCGGTGGTGAGAGCCGCAAGCAGGCCGGCGGTCAGGTTCAATGGATTCTCCTCTCCGCTTGGTCCAATCGCGCGGCGCGGATCGCGGAGCCTAGAGATTGACGCACGTTCCACGGCACGACGTGCACCCCCAACGACTCCATCACCTGGAAGTCGATCTGCATTTCCAGCCGGCGGATTCGCAGCGCGAGGGCACGAGCCGGGTCGTCCGGCAGCGATTCCCGTTCGAGTTCGAGCGAGTCGGCGTAGATGACGAGCACGGAGTAGCCGCGCGCTCGCAGCTTGGCCGCGACCATAGCATCCTCAGTTCGTGACAGGGGGCTGACGATGACGATCTGGGAGCCGCTCGGCAGCATCTGGATGGGAAGCTGTGCCAGGTCCTGGAAGGCGTCGCTGCGTGCCGGACGCGCCTTGGCGAGCGACGCAAGGATCTTCTCGAGGTGGAAACGGCCGCCCGCAGGCTGGATCCAATCGAGGAAACGACCGTACATCAGGAACCCCACCCGGTTCCCCTCGCGGACGAAGTGCGCCGCCAGGCTGGCGGCCGCACGGCAGCACGGCTCGAACGTCGACTCGCCGCCCTCGCGGACATGGACGGAAGCGCGGACATCGAGGATGACGATCACGTCCGTCATACGCTCCTGTTCGTACTCGTTGACGAACAGGCGCCCGTGGCGCGCGAACGCGCGCCAATTGAGGCGGCGAACGTCGTCGCCGGGCGCGTAGGCGCGCGAGCCGAACAGCTCGACGCCGGGCCCGGCGGCGCGTGCCCGCACCGGGCCGACGAAGGCGTGGGTCTTCCGTGGCCGGATGGCCATGCGGGGCAGCTTCTCGATCAGCGGGAGCACGGAGACGAACGTGGGGCAGTCGAACCGATACTCCTCCAGGGACAGGCCGAAGCGAGCCCACACCCAGGCGCGGACGCTGGCTTGCTCATGGAGGCCGCGGCCCGCGAGCAGTCGGTACTCGATCGTGATGGCACCGCCGCTTTCCAGGGGGCCGCAGAAGGAGGCCTCTCCGTCAACCACCGTTGCGCCCCCGGGAACCTCGTCCAGGACCGCGGCACAGGCGACGGCCTGTCCTCGGTTGGTCACGGACAGGGTGACGTCCAAGGCGTCTCCCTCGACGATGCGACCGGAGGACAGAGAGCGCGTTGCATCGAGGAGCGGGCGGCGCAGCAGCGCATGCGACAGGAGGTGCGAGGCTGCGTAGACCAGGAGCGGCACGCTGAGCAGTAGGAGCGAAGACGAGCGCCCGTACAGCCCAGCGGCCAAGAACGCCGCGGCGAGCAGGACAGCCGTCGGGTAGCGGCGGTCGGCGTGCACGTCAGGAGACCTTCGGGACGACGGTCGAGTCCACCACGGCCTGGACGACGGCGTCCGTCGACGCGTGGCGGCTCCAGAACTCGGGCTTGAGGATCATGCGATGAGCCAGCGCGGGAATCGCGAAACGCTTGACGTCGTCGGGAATCACGAAGTCACGTCCTTGGATTGCCGCCCACGCGCGCGACAGCTTCAAGAGAGCGAGGGATCCCCGCGGGCTGGCTCCGACGTAGATGTTGGGGTGTGTGCGGGTCTTCGTCACGAGGCTGACGATGTAGGCGTGGAGTTCGTCGTCGATGATCACCGTCTCTACAGCCGCCCGCATCTCGAGGATCTCCTTCGCGTTCGTGATGGGCGTGAGGTCGACCTCATCGTCGTGGCGAGCGGCGCGGCGGCGCAGGATCTCAATCTCCTCATCGTTCGTTGGGTAACCGACGGAGAGGCGAATCATGAACCGGTCGAGTTGCGCCTCCGGCAGCGGGAACGTGCCCTCATACTCGATCGGATTCTGCGTCGCGAGGACGGCGAACGGCCGCGGCAGCGGCCTCGTGTCGCCGGCCACCGAGACTTGAAGCTCCTGCATCGCCTCGAGGAGCGCCGACTGCGTCTTGGGCGTCGCGCGGTTGATCTCGTCGGCCAGGACCACGTTGGCGAAAATGGGGCCGGGCGCGAGGACGAACTGGCTCGTGTCGCGATCGAAGACGTGCGACCCAGTGATGTCTCCGGGGAGAAGATCCGGTGTGAACTGGATCCGACGGAAGTCTAGTCCCAGTACGCGGGCGAAGCTGCGTGCGATCAACGTCTTCGCCAGTCCCGGATTGTCCACGAACAGGACGTGGCCACCCGCGAGCAGCGTGGCGACGACCTGGCGGAGAACATCGTCCTTGCCAACTACGGCTTGGCTCACCTCGCCGACGATGGCCGCGGTTCGCGCCTTGACACCTTCTACATTCATCTACGCCTCCTCTTGCTGTCGCTCGAGAGCGTTCAGGGTCTGGTCCACCAGGGCGCGAAACTCCGACCCGGAGGGGTTGCGCGCTCCCCTCGCGCCGCAGGAAGGCGGCGACGTGGGGTGCCGTCGTCTCCAGTCTGCGTTGTGCTTGCTCCCACGCGTCTTCCTCGTTGCCCTCGCGCCGGGATGCGGCGAGATTCGTGGACAGGCGCACGAGGCGCGCGACGACGTGCGAGCGGGACAGCCGGCTCTCGCCAGCGCGGCGGAGAGCGTCCGCCAGCGGGGCCAGGGAGCCCGTGGGGACGGCATCCGGACTTGGGTCGCGAAGACTGTGCCAGTGAGGGCGGACGCGGAGGGCGAGGGCTACGAGGATCGGTGTCGCAGCGACGACCGGGATGATCCACAACACCGCTTGCGGGAGGACGGCGATCGCTTCCCAGAGAGACGCGCCGCGCCGCAGCGGCACGGAGAGCGCCGAGAGCAGGAGCAGCAACAGGAGGAGAACCAGCGCGGCGACCGTCCCGAGTGACGAGGAGGACTCGCGCATCACGAATCCAAAGCGGATGCCGTGACAAGGGAGTCGCGCAGCTGCACCATGCATCGCAGGGCGCGGGGCGAGAAACCGTCGTCCGACCGTCGTCCGTATCGGACCAGCTCAAATAGACCGGTCAGTTCATCGAGGGCGGCTCCGCCAAGACCCGTTGCGGCGAGAGAGCGCGCGAACTCGCGCGGAGTGAGCGCTGTCGCGTCAATCCCGGAGGCCTCGGCGTAGCTCTTCATCATCTCGCGATAGCACCGTTCGACGATGCCGACGGCGTCGCGGCCCAAGCGCAGCTCCTCCAGCGCGGCTTCCACGGGGGTCATGAGGTTTTTGGGGGGCGGCGTGTGATGGGGCGTGTGTGCGCGGCGGCGAAGGGCGGCGACGAACAGCCCGGCGGCTGCGCCAAGCGTGACGATGGCGAGCACGATCTGAAACACGGAGGACGACGCCCGTCCCTCCGCTACCGACGTCGTCGGACCCTCGGCCGGCTCATTCAAGGGTGGGGCCGCCTCGCCTGGAGGTTCGGCCGCATGCTCGACGCTTTCTTCACTCAGCACAGGGTCCTCGCCGAGGGTCCTCGCTATCTGTTCTCGCGCCACGATCGCCAGGGCGATCATGATGAGGGCAAGCGCGAGGGTCCCCGTCAAGCTGGTCTTGCGCTGGGTCCAGCCGGTGCGGCGGGCTGCAACGTAGACGAGAAGGCCGATGATGAGGACTCCAGGCGGACCGTAGGCCATGAGGTAGTCGATCCACCGCAGAGGCACCATGGGCGATGGTGCTAGGGCCATCCCCAGCGGGCTCCGTTCGTGGTTGTGTTCGTCAAACGGACTGCCCTCGGTGAATGTGACCGTGCCGAGCGACGCAGAGAGGAGCACCGAGAGGATGACGAGCGACACGAGGCAGGCGAAGGCGAGCCAGACGCTGCCGCGCTCGCTCAGCACGTTCCCTCGACGCGGATGCCGAGCTCATCGAGTTGCTTCGCGGCGGCCGGCATGGGCGCCTCGGTCAGCGGGCACATCCCGTTGGCTGTCTTTGGGAACGCAATCACGTCCCGGAGCGAGGCTTCTCCCGTCATCATCATGACCAGCCGGTCCAAGCCGAGGGCGAAGCCGCCGTGCGGTGGGGCGCCGTACTCGAGTGCCTGGAGGAACCACCCGAAGCGGAGGTCGGCATCCTCGGCGGTGATGCCGAGTCGGCGGAAGATCCGTTCCTGGAGTTCGCGCGAATGGATACGGATGCTGCCGCTCCCGAGCTCCGTCCCGTTCACGACCAGGTCGTACGCATTGGAGAGAATGTGGAGCGGATCCGTCTCGATGCGGTCGATGTACTCTGGCCGAGGCGACGTGAAGGCGTGGTGCGCGCTGGCTAGCTGCCCCTCCTCGTCGAGTTCGAACAGGGGGAACTCGGTGACCCAGAGGAACCTCCACTCTTGGGCGGCGAGCGACTCCTTGCGCGCCACGGTGAGGCGCAGCTCTCCGAGTGGCTTCTCGATTCCCTGGCCAGCGAGGATCAGAAGGAGGTCGCCGCGTTCGGCGCCGAAGGCGGCGGCTAGGGCCTCCAATTCGCCGGGACTCGTCAACTTGACGATGGGGGACGCGATCGGATCCTCGATCTTCACCCATGTGAGCCCCTTGGCCCCCGCGGCGACCGCCACGGACTGAAGCTGGTCGAGGGTCGCACGAGAGTAGTGGGCGCACCCCTTGGCGAGGATTCCGGCGACCTTGCCGCCTGAGGCGATGGCCTCGGCGAAGACGCGGAAGCCGGAGTCGCGGGCGATCGAAGACAGGTCGCGGATCTCCATGCCGAACCGCATGTCGGGCTTGTCGATCCCAAACCGGCTCATGGCCTCGGCGTGGGTGAGGCGTGGGAACGGGAGCGGGAGCTCGATTCCCAGGACTTCGCGATAGATGTGGGCGACGGCGCCCTCGACCAACGTGTAGATCTCCTCGGGGCCGCTGGGGAACGAGACCTCAAGGTCGAGCTGGGTGAACTCGGGCTGTCGGTCGGCGCGGAGGTCCTCGTCGCGGAAGCACTTGACGAGCTGGAAGTAGCGGTCAATGCCTCCCACCATCAGGAGTTGCTTGAACAGCTGGGGCGACTGGGGCAAGGCGTAAAACGAGCCTCGGTGCAGTCGGCTGGGGACGAGGAAGTCGCGCGCGCCTTCCGGCGTCGATTTCGTCAGGACCGGCGTCTCAACCTCCAAGAAGTCTCGCTCGGAAAAGAAGTCCCGCGTTGCTTTGAAGACGCGATGCCGCACCCTCAAGGTTCGTTGCAGTCGCTCGCGGCGCAAGTCGACGTAACGGTAGCGAAGTCGCGTCTCCTCGGTCGCGTCGGATCCATCGCCTTCCACGAGGAACGGCGGCGTCTTCGATCGATTCTCGATCGACATGTGCTCGACGTGGACTTCGATCTCGCCGGTCTTCATCTCCGGATTGATGTTCGCCGGCGACCGTCTCGCCACCGTTCCGCGTACAACGAGGACGTCTTCACGGTTCACGGTGTGTGCGTCGCGGAGGTCGGGTCGGTCGTCGCCGAAGAGGAGTTGGACAAGCCCCGTGGAGTCGCGCAGGTCGACAAACGTGAGCTTTCCGAGATCACGACGGCGGTTGACCCACCCCGCGAGTTCGACGTTCCGACCGACATCAGCTGCTGAAAGCTGGCCGCACTGTGCCGTGCGCATACCTACAGACCTCCGAGACCTTCGATGTGCCGATTATAGTGCCGCGTGAGGGTGCCGCCATCGTCGTCCTGGCCGGGACTACACGTTGGAGAGAGATCCCTTGAAGAACCGCCGATCCAGGTTCCTCTCCCAATCCGTGAAGTCTCCTTCCTCGCTGTCCATGGCGATGTGTGTTTTGATCATGTTCAGCTTGGCCGAGATGTTGTCGAAGTGGTACACGGCGACGGCCTCGGCGCTCTTCGGAACCATGGCGGCCGCGTATTCCAGTTCGCCGTGGTGGGAGATCAGGATGTGTTCGAGGAGGACCGGCAGGCGCGGGTCCGACCAAGAGAGCGTCCCCGCCTCATCCCGGACCATGTCACGGCCGAGAAGTAGGTGGCCGATCAGCTGTCCGGCGAAGCCGTAGCGTGGGGCGATCGGATTCTCGAACTCCTTCAGTTTGCCGATGTCATGGAGGATCGCGCCGGCCACCGCTAGGCCGCGATGGAGTCGGAGTCCGGCCTGGTCCTCGGCGAAGCGGGCTACGCCTTCCGCCACCTCGAGGGTGTGCTCGAGAAGGCCTCCGATGTAGGCGTGGTGATTCGAGACCGCCGCGGGAAGCTCGCGGAACTCCTTCGCGGTCTTGGCGAGGAGGCGAGACGTAAGGACCCGAAGGGGCTCAGGCTCAATGGTCGCCGCCAGAGCGAGCAGCTTGGACCACATCTCGTCGACGTTTCTCTCGGAGGTGGGGACAAGCAGTCCTGGATCGAACCCGGGAAGCTTCCCGCCTTCCCGCTCCTCCACCGTGAGGCGGCGGATCGATTCGACAATGAGCTGAAGGGCGTTTCGATAAGTCTCGACCCTGGCCTGGACCGAGACGAAGTCCCCTTCCTCGAACGCGCTCGCGTAGCGCTGCGCCGCCTCAGCCCAGGCGCGCGCCGGGATCGTCCCCGACCGGTCCGCGAGGACGAGCTCCAGGTAGGGATCTCCCGTGCGTGTCGATCGCTGTGCTTTCTTCTTGACGAGGAAACATTGGGTGACGCGCGTCCCTTCGTGAAGGTCGGTGATTGGCACGTGCAGAAGAGGGTAGGGGATCTCCCCGCGCACGCGGTCCATGAACCGTTCTTGCGACATGGCATCCTTTCTCCGGGCGAGCTTGAGGGAGTGTAGAAGCAATGCCCAGCACACACAAATGCCCGAACCGGACCTCTCCACTTGGCAGAACGAGGTCAAACGCTTGAGCTGCGCGACGGTTACCGTGCCATAGCACGGGTCCGACGCGAGTCCCGCTCGGAGCCCTCGAACATCCCTCCTACGCTAGCTTCCGCACGTCGCGGGCGGCGCGGCGGGAACTAGAGTATGAGTGACAAGCGGAAGGGAGTCCTGGTCGCCATCCTGGTTGATGGGGTAGGGAGTGTCCCGGATTCCATCCAGGTTGGCGTCCACGGCCGCGAAGTTGCTCCAGTAGTTTCCGCCTGCGTCATCGTTCCAGAAGTTGGGTTCGTCCGAGTAGGCGTTGTGGACGTTGGCGACAAACGCATTCCGCAGGATCGAATTGTGCGTGGACCCAAGGTTCAGGTAGGCGCCCATGTACGAGTCCTGGATCAGGTTGCCCCAGATCTGGTTCCCATCGCAGGAGTCAAGCCACAGCGCGGTGTCGTTGGTCCGGAACACGCAGTCAAGGACTTGATTCTCGTCGGAGAAGAAGAAGTGGATGCCGTCCGTGTTCTTCTCGAACGTGCAGCCCACGATGCGCACGAACGTCGAGAAGTTGAGGGTGACGCCGGCCCAGTTGGCCTCGAACGTGCAGCCCTCGATGTTTGCGTTGCGGGCGTAGCTGAGCGAGATGGCGGCCGCCGAAGCCCCCGAGATGGTCACGTTGCGGATCACGAACGGCCGCGTCGTGCCATGAATCCGAATGCCGTGCCGACTGTCGCCGGCATCGATCTTCCACCCGTCGATGACGTAAGGATCATCGAAGGCGCCGCTTCCCGAGCAAACGCCGTTTGCGACCGTGAACTCATAGTCACTCGAGATGGAAATGACGCCGTGATCTATCTGGCTGCTTGCCGAAACCAGCAGGGGCAAGAACAGAACAAAGACAAGGGTGCAAAGGAACAATGCACCGTGTTTCATAGCTCACCACTCCTTTTGGCGTTCCGTGCCGTGCGCGTCACCGTATGATACTCGTTCAAACGTCTCTGATGAAGCCAATCGTGCGGCGGTCGAGCGACGATTTTCCCACTACGCCGAGACCCGCCTGCGGAGGAGGCTCAGGAGTCCAATGGGGGTGCCCCTCTTGCGGAACAGCACGACAAGCGCCATGCCGGTTGCGAATCCGCCGATGTGGGCGAGCCAGGCGACGCCGCTGGAAGCCCCGAACGAGGTCGCGCTGTTCACGACCTGCAAGAGGAACCAGATGCCAAGGACAACGATGGCCGGGATCGAGATGAGGCGGATGAAGAAGAAGATCGGGATGATCGTGAGGATCCGCGATGTCGGGAAGAGCATGAAGTAGGCCCCGAGGACGCCGGCGATCGCGCCGGAGGCTCCGATGAGGGGCACGGCGGCGTGCGGGTTGGGGGCGAGTTGCGCTAGCCCGGCGGCGCAGCCGCAGAGGAGGTAGAAGATGAGGAACCGGGCGGGCCCCATCGCATCCTCGACGTTGTCCCCGAAGACCCAGAGGTAGAGCATGTTGCCCAGAACGTGGAGCAAGCCCGCGTGGAGGAACATCGATGTGATCAGGGTCAGCCAGATGGGGAGGGCAATCGTCGGTGGGAGATCGCGGCCGCTGGAGAACTCGACCGCAACGAGACCGTATTGCATGACGAACGCATCTCCCGCCCCCATCGGATAGCGCCACGGATCGCCACTCGAATGGACGTAGGCGTTGTATGCGCGCCGGTCGAGAGCCGGTGCCGATAGCCCAGCGTCAGTCCACGGCCGAAGGTCGTTCAGCACCGTGGGACGGGTTTCGAGATAGCCCTGATAGAGAAACACGAGGAGGTTGAGCACGATCAGGCTCACGGTCACGATCGGAAAGCGTTGGCTGCGCAGCGCGTCGCGGATCGGGATCATGGCGGCATGGTAGCGACGGCGATGAGGGCCGGCAAGCCATTGACCCAGTCTCTTCGGGCATTACACTGTCCGTTGTCACAGAGGAGGCTGCATGGAGCTGTTGAAGAAGCTGTCCGAAGCCACGGGCGTTCCCGGCTATGAGGGGCCGATCCGCCGGGTCATTCTTGACGCCCTGGCCGGTCACGTCGACTCGGTGGACGTCGACCTTCTCGGGAACGTGATTGCGCACAAGGCGGGCAAGGGTCCGGTGGTTGCGCTCGCGGGTCACATGGACGAGATCGGGTTTCTCGTCTGCCACATCGAGGAGAAGACGGGGTTCCTGCGTGTTCAGCCGCTCGGTGGATTCGACCCCGTGACCCTCGTTGCCCAGCGCGTCGTCGTGCACGCTCAGGGGGGAGACCTCGTCGGCTGCATCGGCCGGAAGCCGATCCACATCCTGACGGACGATGAGAAGAAGAAGCCCGTCGACATCGCCGACCTGTTTGTCGACGTCGGTCTGCCGGGCGAGGAGGTTGCGGCTCGGGTTGCGCTCGGCGATGTCGTGACGATGCAGCAGGAGTTTGTGCAGTACGGCGACATCGTCTCCGGGAAGGCCATTGACGATCGCGTCGGCGTCTACGTCGCCATCGAAGCAATGAAGCGTGCGAAGAAGCTGGGATGCGACCTCTACTTCGTGGCCACGACGCAGGAAGAGGTGGGCGTTCGGGGGGCTACGGTCGCCGGATACCGCATCCATCCCCAGATTTCGATTGCTCTCGACGTGTGTATTGCTGCCGACATGCCGGGCGTGCCGGACAAGGACCAGATCTCGCAGATGCGGAAGGGAGTTGCGATCTCCCTGAAGGACGCGCGTTCCATCTCGCACCCGGGACTTGTGCGAGCATTCCGTGAATTGGCGGAGAAGCGCAAGATTCCATACCAGATCACTCTCTCGTCCCGGGGCGGAACCGACGCCGGAGCGATGCAGCTCGCGCGCGACGGCTCGGCGGCGATCACGCTGTCGATTCCGACGCGCTACGTGCACTCGGTCGTCGAGACGGTCCACGTCGGGGCGATCGACGCGGCCATCCGGCTGTTGACGGCATTCCTCGAGACGGCCCACAAGGTGGATCTGTCGGGATGACGCGCCGCACGCTGTTCCGGGACTTCGATGTTGTCGTGACGATGGATGCCGCCGGGCGAGAGATCCCCGGCGGTTTCGTCTTGGTGGAAGACCACCGTATCGTCCGCGTGGGCGACGATCCCGGCGGCATTCGTGCCGACGAGGTCGTGCGCGGCGAAGGGAAGGTCCTCCTGCCTGGGTTCGTCAACACGCATCACCATCTCTACCAGTCCCTGTTTCGATGCGTCCCCGGGGCGGCGGACGCCGAGCTGTTCAAGTGGCTCGTCTTCCTCTACGAGCGCTGGAAGGGCATCGATGAGGAGGCGGCCCGTGTCTCGGCGGCTGTCGCCTCGAGCGAGTTGCTCTTGTCCGGCGCGACCACGACGACCGACCACTGCTATCTCTTCCCTCGCGGTGGGGGCGCAATCCTCGACGGGGACATTGAGGGCGCGAGACTCGCCGGCATTCGCTTTCACCCGTGCCGCGGCTCGATGTCGCTGTCCAAGAAGGATGGGGGCCTGCCTCCCGACAGCGTGGTACAAACCGAGGATGAGATCCTCGCAGACTGCCGGCGCGTCCTTGAGCGATACCACGATCCGTCTCCGTTCGCGATGCTCCGGATCGCCCTCGCGCCCTGCTCGCCTTTCTCCGTCTCGCCGGACCTCATGCGCGAGACCGTGTCGCTGGCCGAGGAGTACGGCGTGCTCCTGCACACGCACCTCGCCGAGACCCAGGACGAAGAAGCCTACTGCTTGCGCCGGTTCGGGCGTCGGCCGGTCGACCTCATGGAGGACCTCGGGTGGCTGCGCGCCGACGTGTGGTTCGCTCACCTCGTCGTTCTGAGCGACGCGGACATCGTCAAGCTTGGCCGCGCCAAGGTGGGCATGGCGCACTGCCCGAGCTCCAACATGACGCTCGGCTCGGGGATCGCGCGCGTGTCTGAGATGGTCGGATCCGGCGTTCGCATCGGCCTGGCCGTGGACGGATCGGCGAGCAACGACAGCTCGAACATGATTCGCGAGGTGCGACAGACGATGCTCCTGCAACGCGTGCGGTACGGAGCGAGCGCGCTGTCGGCTCGTCAGGCCCTCCGCATGGCCACGATGGGTGGGGCGTCCGTACTAGGGAGGGATGCCGAGATCGGCTCCATCGAGTCCGGCAAGGCTGCGGATCTCATCGCATTCGATCTCTCCGACATTGCGTTCGCCGGCGCGGTCGCTGACCCGGTGGCCGCCGTCGTCCACTGCGCCGCGGATCGGGTTGCGTTTTCGATGGTGAACGGTGAGTGGCGCGTGCGCGACGGGCGGCTCGTCTCGGACGAGGTCGAGGAACTCGTCGTGCGGCACAACGAGCTGTCCCGGAAGCTGGTCGGGCCATGATTCGCGTGCGGGTGGAGATCGGGTTCTCGTTCAAGCGTGAGCTGGCCGGCGACTACCGCGAACTCGTCGTTCCGAGCGGTGCTGACGTCGCGTTGGCCCTGCGGGCGCTTGTCGACCGCTTCCCGGCGATCGAGGGGCGCATCTTCGGGCGCCTCGGCGAAGTAAGGCGGGACGTCGGGGTCCTGGTCAATGGGGGCAACGTCCTGCGGCGAGACGGTCTGCGAACCGAGCTTGTGGACGGCGACCGACTGACGCTCCTTCCCCCGGTCGGCGGCGGCTGATGGCAGCCGGGCCCCACTGAGAAGCGCAATCGGGGGGAACCCTGGACCAGGAGGGCCTTCCCGACAGGTGAGGGCTGCTCGCCCCGATGGCGAGTGTGGGAGGGGCGGAGCCAACGTAGAAAGGGTGCCGGGGAGATCCCGGAGGGTCTCCCCGACTGGTGTGGTGGCTATCCGCAAGGAGGTCAGCGGAAGAGCAGCTTCAGGCTGCGGGCAAGAGAATGGCCGCCGGATGTGAGGCGCGTGTGAAGAGGCCATGGCCCCGCCGTGTACGTTGGAGCGCTTGCGGCGTGGTTTCGAGGCCGCGCCGCGTGCACTCCGGGACCCAGAGCTGGTGCGGTTCCGAAGCCGCGGCATGCACGTTGGCGCCTGACATGCACAGCGGCGACGTCGCGCATCAGGTGTCCCGCGGGGCTGACTGCTTGGCGGCGACTCCGGCGGCGAATCGAGCTTCGTCGATGATGAAGCGGTCGTGCGTCCCGCGAGCCACGAGCTCAACCTCGTCGCGCGCCTCGATTCGGAAGGACAGTCGACGTCGGTCGATCTCGACCAACTCGGCGATTACGGTGACGCGCATTCCCGGGGGTGTTGCGGCAACGTGATCCATGGCGATGGCCATACCTACTGTCTTCTGACCGCTTGGCAGCGTGGGGTCGACCATCGTGCGCGCGCACTCCTCGAAGAAGCCGACGAGGACGGGCGTAGCGAGCACATCCACCAACCCGCTCCCGAACGCGCTCGCGAGGTGTTCCTTGTCGACGACCCACGTCTGCGCGCGCTTCGTACCGACGTCCACCATGGGATCTCCCTTCAAGAGTCGGCCGCTTCCTCCGCCCTCACGGGCGATCGCTCGCCGAGGTCACGCGGCGGGATCAAGAGTGTACAAGTGGGGGCGGCGATCGGCGAGCTTGCCGTTGCGCGATGTGATGGCCTTGTCTCGCGCACGGGAGATGTCGATCTCGACGACGGCGATCTCGGGGCGATCTTCGGAGAGGCGGACGAGCACGTCGCCGTCCGGTCCGACGATCTGGCTTTGGCCGGTGTAGCGAAGCTCTCTCCCGTTCCGTGCCTCGCTTCCGACGCGGTTCGCCGTGGCTGCGAAGACACCGTTCTCCAGAGCACGAACCTCCATCGTTCGCTGCGCGACGCCGGGTAGGACAAGGTTCGCTGGGTGGACGATGACGTCAGCCCCGAGAAGGGCGAGGGAGCGGGCCGCTTCCGGGAAGAGGTGGTCGAAGCAGATCATGATGCCGACGCAGGCCTCGCCGACATCGCACGTTGAGAAGGGGCGATCGCCCGGGAGGAAGAAGAGCGTCTCCATGCCGAACAAGTGGATCTTCCGGTAGCTGGCGATGTATCCCTCCGGCCCCACGAGCACCGCGGCGTTGTAGAGGCCGCTTGGCGCCGCTTCCGGCAGGCCGCCGACGGCCACGCAGTCGTGGTCGCGGCAGAATGCGACGAGAGCCTGCGTCGTGGGGCCGGAGGGAACGGGTTCGGCCAGGCGCGAGACCTCGCGCGCGTCCACGAACTGATACCCGGATGCGAAGAACTCCGGCAGCACCCACAGATCGGCCGAGTCTCGCTCCATGAGCTCAAAGGCGTCGTCAAGGTTGCGACGCCACTCGCCGAAAACCGGCTCCGTCTGAGCAATTCCCAGGCGCATGCAAGACGCGCAGCCGCCCGCTTACGTGGCGAGTTGCCGTGCTCCTCCTCTCTTCTTGGGACTAGCCACAGGTTCCGCAGCTGCCGACGTAGAACTTCGCGACGAGAATGATCGCGACAAGCACGTAGAACAGTGCCGAGAAATCACGTTCCATAGTTCGGATCCCTCCTCCGGCGGGGCGAACTGCGCCTCGCCCTGTGGTGCCGCCCATTCTAGCACGTGGACTGGTGGTACCTGCGGCTAGTCGCCGACCTCGACCTCGAACGTGCGCGGAGCATAGCGCAAGACGGCCTCGGGGAAGGCGAGGATGGAGATGTACACCCAGGTCTCGCCGCTGGCGCGCTCTACCCCGATACGAAGGCACTTGGCGATGTCCTTGAACACTCCGAACTCGGGGTGCAGCGTCGACGGCGTGTCTGCGGAGTACGTCGCGCCGACCGTGACCCCCCACCCGCCCGTGGCCTCGACGGCTCCATCGATCTCCCAGGCGTCGACAGAAAGAGGGGCAAGGTTCGCGTCCACGCGAGCGGACACGGAAACGTTGTCCAATTCGGACCCGACGCTGAGCGATGTCTGGGCGAAGCGGCCACTCGTCGCGTCGAAAGGCAGCTTCCACGTCGCGGTCCGCACGCCGTCGGTCCACGTGCCGCGAAGCGCAAACTGGGTGATGCAAACGAGCACCGGGTCGAATGCAGCCGTAACTAACCACGAGGCGCCCCCCTCCCATGCCATCGTGGTCCGGATCGGGCCGAATCCCGCCGCGAGGTTGTAGGATCCGGCGAAGGTAACGTCGAAGCGGCCCTTCCGCTCCACGGTCCAGCGCAGCTCGTGTCCGGCCTCGGCGCGATCCGAGTCGAACGGAGTCGAGCCGTTGACAAACGTGCTCGACCACGCCAGCTTGAGGTCCCCCAACGTCGCCGTGGGCGTTAGTGCCCACGAGGTCTGGAGCGTCCGCCCGTCCGAGCCTTCGTACGCGGACACTTGCGCCGCGGCGTGCGGCGTGACGTGGAGCTCGCCGACGTCGAAGGCAGGGGCCGTGGCCTCAGCGCTTGCCGAGAGGCGAAAGGCTTCCCCCAGGATCTCGCCGAGCGTGCCCTGCTTGAGCCAGCCTGCTGTCAGACGAGGTTCGAGGCGGATTGCGCCGATCTGGAGCGGCGCGACGTCGAGGGAGATCTCGGGCAGGCGCTCGTCGACCTTCGTCGTTTCTGTGGTCCACAGCTGTCGGGAAGCTCGGATCGCGACGCCGCCGAGCGGCGCATCGCCGGCCAGCTCAAAGGAATACGAGAGGTTCTCCTGGTCGCCCTTCGCCTCGTAGTCAAACCTGCCGCTGCCCTCCCAGCCGGATGCGAGATCGGCGGTGTGGCGAAGGCGGAGCGTGGTCTCGGAATCACCGACCTTGGCTGGGAAGCGATAGACAGAGATCTCACCCTTCTGGTTGCGAAGGTCGTAGTGCAGTGCGCCGCCCAAGCCGATCTCCGCGTAGCGTGTGAAGACGTCGATGTTGATGCTGCCGTAGACTGATTCATTGAGGAAGAACGGCAAGCTCCACTTTGCGAACCAACCCCGCGCCGTGCTGTTGCCGACGGCGGGGAAGAGCGGGGCTTCGAGAGTCTCCTTGAGCGGTTGGACATAGAGGGGAAGCCACACGAGTCCCACCCCGGCGGCTCGTCCAGTGAGGCTGAAGGCGACGAACAGGCGATCCGGATAGAGAAGGAGGCGCTCGGCCCGCAGGCTGTATGGTTGACCCCGGAGGTTGGCGTTGCAGCAGTTGCAGGTTGTGAGCTCGCTTCCGAACGCCTCGAGCAGCGCGACTCGGCCTCCCTCGAAGCGGAGTTCGCCGCGTTCGGCGCGGAAGAAGAGCTCTACGTCCTCGCCGTCGGAGTTGGTGAACTTCGTGGACCCCGCGAGCGACGTTGCCTCCGCGGTCCGAGTCAGCACCGCGCCTGTCTCGGTGTCCACCTCGGCGACGAGCGTCTCGCTCTGGACGGACACCTCCTCGCCGACGTCAAGTGCCACGTGGCCGGTGGCCGAGATTCGCCAACTCGAGGACTGCACTTGCTCGAGAACGAGAAGATCCGCTCGAATGGCCGTTCCCTCGAACGTCGCGCTCGCCGATCCCGAGGCGCGCATCAGCGTCCCGTCCTCGGAGAGGAAGAGCTCGTCGCAATCGATGTGAACGGGGATTGCGGGGGCTGCGAACGACGAGGGGGCCAGGAGAGCGAGTGCCAGAAGCGGGAGAACTAGAAACGGGAGCCGCGTTCGAATGCGACTCCACACGTCGCGCGAGGCCAACCTGTCCACGCGGAGGAAGAGAAGGACTCCGACGGCGCCGAACAAGATGTCGGGCAGCCACGCGGCCAGGGCGGGGTTCATCGCACCGCGGCGGCCGAGCGTCTGCGTCCACCACAGCACGCCTTGATAGACGGCGACGAGGAGGAGGCCGAGGACCACGCCCACAGCGCGGCCGCGCGGCAGGAACGCGAGACTGAGCGAGCCGCTCAAGAGGACGAAGATGACCGCGGCGAGGGGGAGCGCCATCTTGAGGTGGATCTCAACGAGGTACTCATCGACGCGCTGGCCGTTCGCCCGCGCCTGACCGACACGCTCCCACAGCTCTCCGATCCCCATTTCGGAGGTCGTTCGCGACCGTGAGAGGAGCTGGGACACGCCCTGATCGACGGGAATGACGAGCGAGTCGACGACAGCGGAGAAGGTGAGATTTCCCTCTCGATCGAAACCGTAGACGTGTGCGTCCGCGAGGTGCCATGAGCCGTCGCTCCACACGCCTTCATCGGCGGTCAGCATGGTCAGCTGAGCCTGGGCCTGCTGTTGGGGGAAGAGCTGCCCGGTCGTATCGTAGATGTGGACGTCGTAGATCTTGCCCGTCGACTCCTCGTACCGGCGGATGTAGAGAAACTGGTCGTTCGGGCCCTTGAAGAACGCGTTGGACGTGATGCGCGGAACTCCCTGACGGAAGATGACAGTGCGGAGCGCGTCCTGATATGCACTCTCCGACGCGGGAACCAGCCAATTGTAGACCGCGAAGTCGGCGGCCGCGATGACGCTGGCGGCGAGCACGAGCGGCAGGAGTACGCGCCGCAGAGGGATCCCCAGGGACTCCAGGGCCACGATCTCGCGGTCGTGAACCATTCTGCCCAAGCCGAGGAACGTGGCGAACAAGACGCTCATCGGGACGGCGACCACGAGCAGGCTCGGAACCTTGAGGAGGACGAGCCGGAGGAGCATTGGCATCGTGACGCCGCGGTCGACCATCAGATCGGACAAGGACAAGATGATGTTGAGCAGGATGAAGAGGATGAGTCCCGCGAGGGCCAACGCAAACGGGCCGATCATCTCGCGCAGGACATAGCGGTCGGAGCGACGCAGCATCACGCGGCATGATAGCCAACCGGGCAAGGTGGCCGCTAGGCCAGTCGTCCCCGGGGAGCGCCGTCGCGTGGTCTGCCTCGTGCCCATGAAGTATAGTTGCCGAAAGAAGCCATGGGAACGCGCGTCTACATCGAAACATGGGGTTGCCAGATGAATCTCCACCAGTCGGAAGGGATGGCCGGGGTGCTGGAGCGTGCCGGCCACGCCATCGTTGATCGGCTGGAAGACGCAGACGTCGTCCTGTTCAACGGCTGCATGGTGCGGGGAAAGGCGGAAGAGAAGCTACTCGGGCGGATCGGCGCCGTGGTCGAAGAGAAGCGCCGGCGGGACGTCGTGTTCGGAGTCGGCGGCTGCTTCGGGCAAGTGCATGGAGACTCGCTGTTCGCGCGGTCGCGAGCCATCGACTTCGTGTTCGGGACTCGACAGCATCTGGCACTGCCCGACCTGATCGATCAGGCGCGCCGAAAGCGAGCCTCCCTTCTCAGCGCGGCGGACGATGCGTCCCTCGAGGAGACGCCGTTTCGTCGTACGAGTGCGGTGACCGCCATGGTGACGATCGCCGAAGGGTGCTCCAACGCCTGCTCCTACTGTGTGGTTCCCCGCGCGCGCGGCCCGATGCGGAGCCGGGACCTGGAGACCATCCTCGCTGAGGTGCAGAGCGTGGTCCGAGACGGCCATCGAGAGATCTTGCTCCTTGGGCAGAACGTGAATGCGTACGGAAGGGACAGGTCGTCCGTCGGCAACTTCGCGCGACTTCTCGAGCGCGTGTCTGCCGAGGTGCCGGCACGCATCCGCTTCACCAGCTCCCATCCGCGGGACATGACGCAGGAGATCCTCGACGTCATGGCCGCGCACGCCAACGTGTGCCGCCACCTCCATCTTGCTCTCCAGTCGGGATCGGATCGGGTGCTCGGTGCAATGAACCGTGGCTACGAGCGAGCCAGCTTCCTCCGGATCACCGAGGCGGCGCGGCGGACCCTTCCGGGGATCAACCTGACGACCGACCTGATCGTCGGATTCCCCGGGGAGAGCGTGAGCGAGTTCGAGGAGACGCTCGACGTGGTTCGCGAGATTCGGTTTGGCTCCATCTACGCGGCAAAGTACTCGCCACGGCCGCTGACGCGGGCGGCCGAGATGCCTGATGACGTCTCGCGCGACGAGAAGGAGCAGCGTCTGGCGAGAGTCCTCGAGGTTGAGCGGGCGATCGCTGCGGAGGAAAATGCGCGCTTCGTCGGCCGAACCTTAGGCGTGCTTGTGGAAGGAGAGACGGACGGTGGACGGCACTTTGGCCGTGCCGACGATCACCGGACGGTCGTTGTGGAGGGAGAGGTCGGCGTCGGGGACCTCGTTGCGGTGACGATTCTGCGGGCGTCGGCGTCAGCGCTGACGGGGGCCGTCCAGAGGGCGGGCAAGCCGGCAACCTGACTTGCTGCGACGTCCTCAGACCGCACTTGCGGCGATCTCGGGCGTCGGCCGTGAGGGGAAGAGATGAGATTCGGTGAGCCCGCTCTTAGGGACGTGACAGCAGCCGCGGCGTGCGTCGCCGCCGCGTTCCGCTGATGGGTATTGCATGGAGCGCGCTTGGCCTCGGTCAGTTCGTGGCGGTCGCGGGGGACGGCTCCGCGTTCTTCCGCGAAGGCGCTCACGTTCGGGAAGCTGCGGCCCTGGACGACCCGACGGTCCTTCGCGTGACCTACGGCGAGGCTGTGGAGCACGGGATCCCGAACCTCGACCTCTCTCTCTTGTACCGCGGCCTGTTTCCCTGCGAGCCAGACCATGGCCTTGCGTCCGCATGCGCGGCGCGCGGCATCGCCTATCGTTCGAAAACGGCGGCCGTGGCTGTTGGGGAGCTCCTTCTTTGCGTGGTTGCCGAGGCGGCAACCCTCGACCGGGGAATGCTCCAACTCCTCGGGTACCTGTGCGGCGGGGCCGTCCAGGATCTTCTGCTCGGTCTCGCCACCCTGCCGATTCCTGCGGAGCCCGAAGAGAAGGGGAAGGCGACCTCCAGGTTGGCTCAGACACCCAAGGAGCGCGGCTGGGTCGCGGAGGACGATGTGCTCGGGCCGAACGGGCTCATTGCGCGGCAGCTCCCCACACACGAGGTGCGCCGGGGTCAGCTTGATATGGCCGGGGCGGTGGCAGAGACCCTGCGCCTCGGCGGTGCGCTGTGCGTCGAGGCGGGTCCGGGAACAGGAAAGACGTTCGCCTACCTCGTGCCGGCCCTCGTTCACCTGGAGGCGGAGCGGGCGTCGCGCGTCGTCGTGTGCACGCGAACCAAACAGCTCCAGGAGCAAGTCTTCCGAAAGGACCTCCCCTTCCTCGCTTCGCTGATGAGTTCTGAGGTGGCGACAGCGATTCTCAAGGGACGGGAGAACTACCTCTGCCTGCGGCGATGGGAAATCCTGGTGCGGGAAATGAGCGACAGCCTCGAGCGGGAACGGCTGGCGTCGTTGGCTTCGCTCGGTCGCTGGGTCTTCGACACGGAAACGGGGGACATCGAGGAGAACAGCGCGTTTCTCGCCCAGGACGACGCGCGAGAGCTGTGGTCCCGCCTCGGCGACTCGCCGACGAGCTGCGCCGGCTCGTTCTGTCCGCATGTCGAGGAGTGTTTCTCGATCCGCGCGCGCCGGCTGGCTCGAAAAGCCGACCTTGTGGTGGTGAATCACTCGCTCCTGCTGAGCGACGCCGCGGCGGGCGGCGTGGTTCTCGGCAAGTACACGCGCCTCATCGTGGACGAAGCCCACGCGTTCGAGGCGACGGCGCGGCTTGCCTTCACAGCCACCTTGTCGGAGGCGCGGGTCGAGCGCGTGGTCGACGAGCTCGGGCCTGGGCGGAGTGGGCGGCGCCACGGGTGGTTCGATCGTCTCTCCTTGCCCCCGGAGCAGAACCAAGCGGCCGCGGCGGGTGTGGCGTCGGCGCTTGTCCGCAGCTTGACGGTGCGCGTCGTGCAGGCTGTCGCGACGCAAGTGATCGACGACCGGCGAGGACCCCTTCCGGGACTGTCCGCCGTGGCGGAAGAGGTGGCGGCGCTGCGTAGCGCGCTGCGGCGATGGGAGATCCTCGTCGAGGAGACCATCGAGCGCCTGCGCGACGAGCCGGAGCTTGCCCGCGAGGGCGAGGGCGGCCTGGCGGCGATCGGCGAACTCATCCATGTGTGCGACGTGCTAGCGGCGCCCGCGGCGGACAACACGGTCCACTGGTACGAATGGGAGTTCGGTCGATTCGCGCTTCACGTCACGCCGCTCGACGTGGCCCCGATCCTAGAGGCGCGCGTCTATCAAGGGATCGAGTCCATCATCCTCACGTCGGCGACGTTGTCGCTCGGTGGGGACTTCGCGTACCTCAAGGAAAGCCTGGGATTGTCGCATGCATTCGATCCCGTCCGCACTGCCGTCGTAGAGAGTCCTTTCCAGTACGAGAACCTGATGCGTATCCTGTTGCCCTCGGGTCTCCCCTCCGTGCTGGTCGATCCCGGGGCGTACGCGGAAGCGCTCGCCTCGCTTCTCGTCGAGCTTCACCGGGCACTTGGGAGGAACGGCCTCGTCCTCTTCACGTCGTACGACCTCTTGTTCGAGGTGCGAAAGCGCATCCACGACCGAGTCCCCACCCTGGCGCAGGGGATCGACGGATCGCGCACCGCCCTTCTGGAGCGATTTCGTCGGGAGCCGCAGGGCATGATTCTCCTGGGGACTGACAGCTTCTGGGAAGGCATCGACTTGCCCGGAGAGGAACTTGAGTATGTGGTCGTGACGCGCCTCCCGTTCGCCGTCCCGACCGACCCCGTGTTTGCCGCTCTGTCCCTCGAGTTGAGCCGCCGCGGGAAGGACGCGTTCCTCGATCTAGCGTTGCCGCAGGCGGTGCTCCGGTTGCGCCAGGGCGTCGGGCGCCTGATTCGCACGAGAGCGGACCGCGGAGTGGTCATCCTGACGGACGACCGCATTCGGACAAAGCCGTACGGACGGAGATTCGCAGATGCGCTGCCGGTGCGGGTCGAGAACGTGGCGTCCGTACGGGACGCCGCCCGCGAAGCGGCTCGTTGGTTCGAGCGAGCCGACCCAGAATTGACTTGAGCTCTCAAGACCGGTAAAATGGTGGCCACATAAACAATCTCCAGCGCTTCCGATTCACAGAACTCAAGACTTGATGGCTATCTCTGTAATAGTACCAGCGTACAACGAGGCCGGTCGTATAGGGGCCGTTCTTGAGCCGATCCTTGCAAGCGCTCTCGTGGACGAGATCATCGTCGTCGACGATGGCTCCGAAGACGCGACAGCCGACGAGGCCGGGCGGTTTCCGGTGCGGGTGATTCGACTTCCGGAGAACCGTGGGAAGGCGTCGGCTCTCGATGCCGGGGTTTCCGTAGCGAAGAACGACGTGTTCCTGTTCCTCGACGCGGACCTCGTCGGGTTGCGGACCGAACACGTCGATCAGTTGATCCGCGCTTACGTCGACGGGGATCTTGACATGGCGGTGGGTGTCTTCTCCGACGGGCGGCGAAACACCGATCTGGCGCAGAAGATCAACCCCTACGCGTCGGGGCAGCGCGTTCTTCCAAGGCGGTTGTGGGAGCGAGCCAAGGAGAACGTGCACGAGATGAACTTCGGGATCGAGATCGCGCTGTCGCGATTGGCGGCGAGAGAAGGGTGGCGGAAGGAGTACGTGAAGCTCGCCGGCGTGACCCACGTGCTCAAGGAAGAGAAACGCGGACTCGCCAAGGGGCTCCTCGACCGCTTCCAGATGTACGGCGACATGATCAAGTGGCTGTTCAAGAGGGTGTAGATGAGGATTGTCATTGGGTGCGATCACACCGGGGTGGCGCTGAAGGTGGCGCTGCAGGAGACGGTTCTAGCCGAGCATAGCGTGATCGATGTCGGGACGGACTCCACGGTCTCGGTGGACTACCCGGACATCGCGCGGGCGGCGGTCGCCGTCTTGCGCAAAGGAGACGCCGAGCGGGCGATTCTCATTTGTGGCACGGGAATCGGGATGGCCATGGCCGCTGGGCGGTGTCGCGGAATGCGCGCCGCGACGTGCTCCGACCCGTACGTCGCCGAGATGAGCCGGCGCCACAACGACGCCAACGTGCTCTGCCTTGGGGCGCGCGTCGTGGGATGCGGGATGGCCGAAAGCATCGTGCGAACGTGGCTTGGCGCGGATTTCGATGGGGGGCGGCACGCGCGGCGAGTGGAGAAGGTCGAGGGATCGCCGTAGAGAGCGGGCAGCGGCACAGGGTCGCCCGATGGAGCACAGTCGCGAGGTGAGTAGTCATGGAAGTCAGAGAACTGCGCGCGAAGAAGGTCGATGAGTTGGAGGAGTACGGCGAGAGGCTGGGAATCGCGGACGCGCGCCAGATCTCTCGGGACGACCTCATGCGCTTGGTCATGGCGGAGCTGGCCAAGGCGAAGGACCTTCAGTTTACGGACGGGATCCTCGAATTGCATCCGGATGGGTACGGGTTCCTGCGCAGCGACAGCTGCCTTCCCGGCAAAGCCGACGTGTACATCTCCCCCTCGCAGATCAAGCGGTTCAGCCTGCGTGACGGGGACCTCGTCAGCGGCCCGGTGCGCGGGCCGAAGAATGACGAACGGTACTTCGCGCTCCTCAAGGCGGACGCCGTCAACACTCGTGACCCAGAAGAGTCGCGCCGCCGGGTGCAGTTTCAGGACCTGACGCCGCTCCATCCGGACAAGCACCTCAAACTCGAGCACGACCCCAGCGAGATCTCGACGAGGATGATCGACCTGTTCTGTCCGATTGGGAAGGGGCAGCGCGGGTTGATCGTCTCGCCGCCCAAGGCGGGCAAGACGACGCTGTTGAAGAAGATCGCGGCCGGAATCAACGCGAACCACCCCGAGATCAAGCTGTTCGTTCTCCTCGTCGACGAGCGGCCGGAGGAAGTCACCGACTTCAAGCGATCGATCAAGAACGGGGAAGTCGTCGCGGCGACGTTTGATCAGGAGCCGAAGCACCACACGCGCGTCGCCGAGTTGGTCACCGACCGTGCCAAGCGACTCGTCGAATTGGGTCACGATGTCGTGATTTTGATGGATTCGATCACGCGCCTGGCGCGCGCCTACAACCTGTCCATTCCGGCCTCGGGCAAGCTCTTGTCGGGCGGAATGGATCCCACGGCGCTGTACAAGCCGAAGGAGTTCTTCGGCGCGGCCCGCAACATCGAGGAGGGCGGGAGTCTCACGATCATCGCCACCGCGCTCGTCGACACGGGGAGCAAGCTGGACCAGGTTGTGTTCGAAGAGTTCAAGGGGACGGGGAACATGGAGCTGGTCTTGAACCGCGATCTCCAGAACCGTCGGATCTTCCCTGCGATCGACATCGAGCAGAGCGGTACCCGCAAGGAAGAGCTGCTTCTCGGGGAGAAGGAATTGAAACGCGTGTGGATCCTCCGTAAGATGATCAGCGAGTTGCACGACCTCCAGGCGGCGATGGAGTTCATCAAGGTGAAGATGGAGGGGACGCGGGACAACGACCAGTTCCTCGAGCTGATGAAGGGTGACTAGCCAAACGAGGTACGGGAGCCAGGGCGACAGGCCGATTCGCAAGGATCGGGTGCTGATCGTGGGGCTCGTCGTTGTCGCGCTCATCGTCATCGGTATTCTCCTGAAGAGCGGATGCACGAAGCGCGAGGACAAGCCGGTCGCCGTCCTGTCGGACGGACAGTCGGTCGGCACGACCGCAACCCCACCCGTGACGACGGGGACGCCGCCGAGCGACGTGGATTCCGTGGTCAAGGCCATCATCCCGACATCGTCCGGCTCCACGGCGTCGCCGGGTTCGTCCTCAGGCACTATGCCGCCGCCGACATCGAAACCGGCGGCTGCCACTACGGCGCCTGCCGCGACCACGCCGTCGTCGAACGCGAGTATCATCTCGCACACCGTGAAGCAGGGCGAGACGCTTCAGAGCCTCGCCACCTCGATGGGGGTCAGCGTGAGAGACCTGCGCGCGGACAACCAGATCTACGGCAGCGCGGCGCCGACCGCCGGGCGAGTGCTCTACGCCGCGAAGACAGGGCTCGTGCACACGATCAAGTCCGGTCAGACGTTGACGGACATCTCCGCGACGTACGGCGTATCGGTCGACGCGATCACAAGAGCGAACGGGATCTCGTCCTCGTCGACGATCTTCGCCGGCGCGCGCCTCGTGATCCCGGGGGCCAGCTCGGCCTTCTGGGACACGGTGACGACGCTGTCGCGCGGGTCGACGGCGCAGTTCATTTGGCCGCTCCAGGGAGCAGTGGTCTCGCCGTTCGGATGGAGACAACATCCCGTGCTCGATATGCGGCATCACCACGATGGAATCGATCTTGACGTTCCGGAAGGAACCACGGTGTACGCTTCGGCGGGGGGCGAGGTGTACTTCACCGGCGAGCAACCGGGCTACGGCAACGTGCTCATCCTCGAGCATGCGGCAGGGTTCTACACGCTCTACGGACACCTCAAGAGCTCGCTCGTCAACAAAGGGCAGTACGTGGAGAAAGGCCAGCGTGTGGCGATCTCGGGGAACACGGGCATCTCGTCGGGCCCGCACCTGCACTTCGAGCTGCGGAATGGCGAGTTCCCCGTGGATCCTGTCTCTTTCCTGCCCTAGACCCTCATGGACGTTCTCATCGTTGAAGGCGGCCGCAGACTCGTTGGGCGCGTGCGCGTCGAGGGGGCGAAGAATGCCGCCCTTCCAGCGTGCGTGGCGTCTCTTCTCACCGACGAGTCCATCCTGGTCCACCGGGTTCCCCAACTGCGCGACGTCAGCACGATCCTCTTCACGCTCGGCGCCCTGGGAAAGCGCGTCGTGCGGAACGGAGGAAGCGTGGTCATCTCCGAGGACGGACCTCTCACGGCCGAAGCGAGCCCGTATTCGGTCCGGAAGATGAGGGCCTCGTTTCTCGTGCTCGGCCCGCTGGTCGGGCGTCTGGGGCGTGCCGTCGTGCCTCTGCCCGGCGGCTGCTCGATCGGCGCGCGCCCGGTGGATCTTCACCTGCAGGGATTGCGTGCCCTTGGAGCGCACGTGGAGGAGTCGGCGGCCGCCGTGACGGTGAGTGCCGACCGGCTCCGTGGAGCTCGAGTGGAGTTCTCGTTTCCGTCCGTCGGGGCCACAGAGCAACTCTTGATGACCGGGACGCTCGCGGCCGGCGTGACCGAAATCGTGAACGCGGCCGTCGAGCCCGAAGTATTGGACCTGATTGAGCTTCTGCGGGCGATGGGCGCGGAGATCGAGGTAGAGGGGCGCACGATCCGCGTCACCGAGGCGAAGCTCCACGGGACGGAGCACACGCTGATTCCGGATCGCATCGAGGCGGGCACGCTGCTTCTTGCCGGCGTGGCGACGCGCGGCGCGGTGACCGCTGTCGACGTCCGGCCGGACCACCTGGAGCCTTTCCTGGCGGCCCTGCGCGGCATGGGCGTCGAGATCACGGTCGCCGGCGGGGACGTGACGGCGTCCGCCCCGGGCGGCACGCGGGGCATCGACATCAAGACGGCGCCTCACCCGGGATTTCCGACGGACCTTCATCCGCAGACGGCGGCGGCCCTGTGCGGGGCTGTCGGGACGAGCCGCGTCATCGAGACCGTGTTCGAGGGCCGGTTCACCTACGTAGAGGGGATGCGGGCCATGGGCGCGCAGATGGCCATCGACGGCCGGACGGCGACGATCACGGGAGTGAGCGCGCTCCGGGGAGCCGCGGTGGAAGCTCCCGACATCCGCGCCGGCGCCGCGCTCGTCCTTGGTGCGCTCGCGGCGCAGGGCTCGAGCGTCCTCTCCGGGCTCGATCAGATCGAGCGGGGCTACGAGGGACTGGCCGACAAGCTGGGATCGCTAGGAGCGCAGATTGAACGAAGAGAGGCATGACGAAGAGCGACGCCCGCTCGTTGAGGACTACCTCGGAACACGCGCGCGCGTCTACGGCACGGAGCGAGCGATTCTCGTCGGCGTCGACCTCCAGGGTCACAACGCCCGCCTGCTCGTTGAGCTCGAGTCGCTTGCCGACACGGCGGGTATCCCGACCCTGGCGACGGTTGTGCAGAACCGATTCCGGCCCGACGGCGCGACATTCATCGGCAAAGGAAAGACCGAGGAAGTGCGTGCCGCCGCAGAGGAATTGGGCGCTGATGTCGTCATCTTCAACAACGACCTCAGCCCCGGTCAAGGGCGGAACCTCGAGGAAGCGTTGGGACGGAAGGTCATTGACCGCACGCAGCTGATCCTCGACATCTTTGCCCAGCGCGCGGCGACGAAAGAGGCCAAGCTCCAAGTGGAGTTGGCCCAACTCCGCTACCTCTTGCCACGGCTGCGAGGATGGGGAGAGGCTCTCACGCACGCCGGCGCCGGCATTGGGACGCGCGGCCCCGGCGAGACGAAGCTCGAGATCGACCGGAACAAGGTCACGCGGCGGATCCATGCGATCGAGAAGCGCCTGCGAGCCGCGTCCGAAGAGCGCGCCGTCCGGCGAAAGCTGCGCGGCAAGAGCGACCTTCCGCAGGTCGCCCTCGTCGGATATACGAACAGCGGGAAGTCCACGCTGCTCAATCAACTCGCCGGCGCGGATGCGTTCGTCGAAGACAAGCTCTTCGCCACCCTCGACACCCTCGTGCGTCGAGGGCCGGTCGCGGCTGGGCGTGACGTGCTGTTCATCGATACTGTCGGCTTCATCCGCGATCTACCGCATCAACTCGTTCCGGCCTTCGCCGCGACGCTCGAGGCGGCCCGCTATGCGGACCTCGTCCTCCATGTGGTGGACGTCGCCAGTCCCTCCGCTGCCGGTGACTGCCGCGCTGTCGAGGAAACGCTCGAGAAAGAGGTGTTCTCGAAGGGCGAGGAACGGCCGCCGATTCTCAACGTCCTGAACAAGATCGATGTCGCCGCCGAGTTCGCGACCTTGGGATTCCAGGGCGTGGCCATCTCCGCCAGGGAAGGCAGCCACCTCGACGCGTTGCGCGAGCGGGTCGCTTCGCTCGTCTACTCGGGAGACCGCGAACTTGTGCTGCTCGTGCCGCACGTTGCGCTACGGTCGCTGCCGTTCCTCCGAGCGAAGGACCGCGTGGAGGTCCTCGACTACGTTTCCGACGGGGCGCGCGTCCGGGGCCGATTCTCGAACGAGGAAGTTGCGGCCGTGCAGGCGGTCGGAGGCGAGATCACTTCGGCGCCTTCGGCGTCGGAAGAGGCGTGATCTCGGCGATGTCCACCTCGATCCGATCGCGATCCCCGGTGAGGACCGTGACCGTTCGGCGGAAGATGCTGTGGCCGATGACCTTTCCCCGCTTGTCGCCGACAGTGACCTGCGACCCGAGCTTCGGCAACGTGGCCAGCTCCGCCAGGTAGGCCTCGCGCTCGTAGGCGAGGCAACACATCAACCGGCCGCAGACTCCGGTGATCCGCTCGGGAGAAACGAACAGCTCCTGGTCGTACGCGTACTCCATCGGCACGGGCTTCGGCTCCCGAAGGAAGCGGTGGCAGCAAACCTCGACTCCGCATCGTCCGTACCCGCCACGCAGTCTCGTCTCGTCACGGTGACCCATCTGGCGGAGCTCCATGCGCGTGCCGAACTGGGTGGCAAGGTCTCGCAAGAGGTCGCGGAAGTCGACGCGGTGTGGGGCGGTGAAGTAGACGCGCAGGAGGCGCCGATCGAGCGAGTACTCTGCGGCGATGAGGTGCATGGGCAGCGCGTGACGGGCCACGGTCGCGCGCGTCGCCTTGAGCGTGCGTTCGACGTCCGCCTGGTTGAAGCGATGCGCGTCAAGGTCGGCGTCCGTCGCGACGCGGAGGATCGGCTCGAGCTGGTCGCTGAGTTCCACGTCGGCTGCCACCTGCTCAACGACGATGCCAAGGCGAGGGCCGCTGTGGTCGACGACGCAGTGGGCGCCCGCCTCCACGGGAACCTGCCCCGCGCGGAAGTACGTGGACTCCCGTTCGACGTCGAGAAGCCGTACGAGGACGACGCGATCACTGGTCATGGGAACGCCCCCCGAACGCGAAGAAGAGCGAGAGAAGCACGGCTTCGGGCGGGGAGTACGCGAGAAGGGCTCGATTCGTGGTCTCGATGGCGATGCAGGCGCGCTCGAACCCCTGCAAGGGGACTTCTCGCGCCCGGACCGCGCTCGGCTGCCCCGCAACTGCGTCAGCGGCCGGCCGCCTGTCGGTGGCACGGCCGCCTCCGTGTGGGGCGCTAGCTGCGTCGTTGGCGTCGGCGGCGACGCAGCCACGGACCTCGTCGGCGCACGCGGAAAGAAGGTCGGTGAGAAAGACGAACAGCGTCGAGCGCTCCTGGCCGGCCAGCGCCAGGACGCCCGATGTGAGGAGTTCCGGGTCGCGCGATGCGGCTCGGGCGGCGAGAACGAGGTGCGCCTCCCGTCGATCGATGGCGCCACCGTCGAGACACGTCGCGACCAGGTCGACGGCCGACAGGGTCTCCAGCCGAGACCGCGCCTGAGCGCGTGCCTCGTCGACGTGGACTCGAGCCGCGGCGAGCTCGTCGAGTTCGCCCGCGCGGTCGGCGACGCGGACGAGCCAGTCCGCCTCGGAGTTCGCGTACCCGGCGGCGACGAGACGTTCGGCGAGCGAGGCCTTGCGCTCCGGCTGCACCCGTTCGACGCGGCTACGGGAGACGATCGTCGGCAGAAGGTCGCCCGTGTGGGACGCGAGGAGAACGAACACCATGTCTCGCGTCGGCTCTTCGAGGACCTTCAATAGGGCGTTGGACGCCTCGGGGGTCAAGTCCTCGGCAAACGGGATGAGACACGCCTTGCGGCTCGCTTGGACGGCGGAGAACTGCGCCATGCGGAGCACCTCGCGGACCTGGTCGATGCCGATCTTCTCCTTGCCGCCCGCGGGAAGGAGCTCCATCACATCGGGGTGGACGCCGCGCAAGGCGAGGGCGTGGTCTTGCGGCCGGCCACCGAGAAGCGGCGCGACAAGGCGCCGTCCGAGCGTCAGGCGATCGGCCCGCGGTGGGACGAGGAAGATCGTCGCCGCGGCAGGCACTGTGGAAGCTGAGGCGGCTGTAGCCAACACTGTCATTGTCCGCTCAGGGTAGCACAGCCTCCTCGGAGGCGCAATCGTCGTCAGTGCCTGCGATCACCGCTTCGACGAAGTCGACGATCCGCTCGAAGTCGTGCGCGCCGAAGCGGCGCACGCCGTCAGGCAGGGCGACGCGGTCGTCGGTCACGACGGCAAGGACGTCGATCTCCCCCGCCAGCGGCTCGCGGTGAAGGTCCCGCCCGCGGCGGAACACCTCGATCTTCGGCCACGGGCCGCGCTTGTAGCCTTCGATGACGATGAGATCGCAGCCAACGAATAAGACGTCGAACTCGCTCTCAAGGTCGTCCGTCTCGCCCTGCTCGAAATAGAGGGCCGAGGTGGTCTCTCCGCGAAGCAGCGTTCGCACCGCCCCGGCCGCCTGGTGCTCGGCGCTGTCGGTGCCCGGCGCGTCGACCTCATCGAGGTCGGGCGCGTGTTTGACCGTGCCGACGCGGTAGCCGCGTTCGGTCAGCCGCTTTGTGATCTCGACCACGATGCGCGTCTTCCCGCTCTCGTGGTGTCCGATGAATGCGACGGCCGGGATCACGCCGCCCTCCGGCGGATCCGGCCCGCGCAATCGTCGAGGCCGAGCGCGCGCAACGTCTTGTCCGTCGGGCCGAAGCGGTCGTAACCGCGGGCCTTGTAGTAAGCGGAGATCGCCTGCTTCATCTCCTTCGCCGGAATCGGGTGCTCGGCACTCGCGCCACGCGGCAAGGGCTCGGCGAATCGCGCCGGGAGCCCGTCAACGTCGCGCGTGTGCCCGGCCCGCGCGCTCAAGACCCGCAACAGGGCGTAGGCTCGTGCCCCCACGCGCAGCATCTCGGTCGCGTCTAGCGCGAGTCCCGTTGCGGCCTCGAGGAGGGAGCGAATGGCGGGGAAGTTGTAGTCCGAACCGACTTCGCGCGTCGTGAAATAGCAGAGGACGAGCGAGTTCGTGAACGAACGCAAGTTCTCGAAGATGACCGAAGGTTCGATCTTGTCGAGCAGCGTGAAGCGGCTGTAGGTCTTCGTCACGCCGAGTTCGGGGCAGGGGCTCTCGCGTTCGAGCATCGTGTCATGCACGCCCTCTGTGTGGTTGGCTCCCCGGGGAGTTGTGGCGTAGGAGAGGCCCATCCCCTGCTTGCCGCGCGGCTCGTGCATCGGCAGTTCGACGCCCTTGATTGTCATTGCGAAGTCAGCACCGATCTCGCGCGAGAAGAGTTCCAGGCCGTCGGCGAGGCGATCGCCGATTCCCTCGCGGCGGGCGATCGCGTGGACGACCGAGACGACGGCGTGCGGATCTCCCCAGGCGATCTCCTCGCGGATGAGTCCCTTCTCGCTCGCCTCCATCAGGAAAGCGACGGCTACGCCGGCCGAGATGGTGTCGAGACCGTAGTCGTTGCAGAGCTGGTTGGCGAGCGCGATGGAAGCGAGGTCCGCGTTGCGGCAAAGGGACCCGAACGCGGCCAGCGTCTCGTACTCCGGGCCGCCGAACTCCGGCAGGACGTCCGTCCCGTCGAACGACGTCTTCACCACGCGCTTGCAGCGGATCGGGCATCCGGCGCACGTGTCGCGGCCGACGAGGATCGTGTCGTGCATGCGCTCGCCGCCGATCGCCTCGGCCTGGTCGAAGGTGCCCTCGCGGAAGTTGTCCGTGGGGAGGATGCCCTGCTCGGAGAACCATGGGACGCCGGTTCCTGTTCCGTACTCTCCGAACCCTTGCGTGCGCTCGTCGAGGTATGTCTTGACGTAGTCGGCGCGCTCGCGCGCGAATCGCTCCGCGTCGTGGAGCGACTTGTCGACGTGGCCGCGGACGACAATCGCCTTGAGGAGCTTCGAGCCCATGACGGCGCCGAGTCCCGGACGCCCAGCCGAGCGGTTGCGGTCGTTGACGATGCACGCCTGGGAGACAAGGCGTTCGCCGGCCGGCCCGATCGAGCTCACGCGCGCGCCGGGATGGCGGGTCTTCAGCGCCTCCTCCGTTTCGCCCGTGCCCATGCCCCACAGGTTGGAGGCAGGTTGGATTTCGGCCTTCCCGTCCAGGAGCGTGAGGACGACGGGCGTCTCCGCGTGGCCGCGGACGAGAATCCCGTCGTACCCCGAGCGGCCGAGTTCGTGCCCGAAGTGGCCGCCGGCGTAGGAGTCAGCGACGGCGCCCGTCTTCGGCGACACGGCGAGGACGGCGTGGCGTCCTCCGCCGACGATGCCGGTTCCCTGGAACGGGCCGGTGGCGAAGACGAGGACGTTTTCCGGGCCGAATGGGTCGACACGCTCGGGCAGCTGTTCAAGGAGAATGCGCGCCGCAATCCCCTTGCCGCCGACGAGGCGCTCGCGCCACGCTTCAGGAATCGGATACTCGCCCACCTTGCCGGACGACAAATCGACGTCGAGGTACTTCCGGGTGCTACCCGTCATCGCCTCCTCCTCCCAGAGCCATCGATTCTACTCTGCTGCCTGGCGCGTGTCCGATCGGCTGCGCTAGGCAGGCGCCTCGTCCGGCGGGGAGCGCCTGGCGGCGCCCGTCCGAGCGGGTGCGGCAGGCAGCGCCCGTCGGGCAGCCGTTGCAGCCCTCCATCGAGGGTCGGATAATGCTACCAGTTCCCTGTGGATCTAGACGACGAGGTGAAGATGAGAACGCTGTCCACCGTGCTTCGCGACACGACGAGGAAGTTTCCCCAGCGGCCGGCTATCCTCGGCCCGAGCGGCCGGTCACTCACCTACGCCGAGCTCGATCGGGAGGCGAGCCGCCTCGCGCGCGGTCTCCTCGACCTCGGCGTTGGCAAGGGAGACAAGGTCGGCCTGTGGATGCCCAACAACCCCGAGTGGGTGATCGCCTACTTTGCCATCGCCCGCGTCGGCGCCGTCGTCGTTCCGATGAACACGCGCTACAAGACCCACGAGGTCGAGTACATCCTCGGGAACTCCGAGGCGACGACCCTGTTCGCCGTCGACTCGTTCGTCGGCATCGACTACCCCACGATGATCGACGAGATCCGCCCGAAGCTCCCGAACCTGAAGCACGTCGTCATCGTCGGGAACGCAGGAAAGAACACGCACCGCTGGGACGACGTCGTTGCTTGCGGGACGAAGCTCCTTTCCGATGGCAAGCTCGAGGCGCGCGAGAAGACGTGCAGGCCGGAGGACAACGTCTTCATCCTCTACACGTCGGGCACGACAGGAAACCCGAAGGGCGCGATGCTGTCGCACCACAACATCGGCCACAACGGGGAACAGGTCACGGAGGTCCTGCACGCGAACGAGAAGGACGTGTTCCTGCTCGCCGTGCCGTTCTTCCACTGCTTCGGCTGCGTCATGGGCATCGCCGGAGCAATCACGTGGGGCGCGTCGATCGTCCCGATGGCCGTGTTCAAGCCGAGCGAGGCGCTCGAACTCGTCGAGCGATTCGGCGTCACTGTTCTATACGGCGTGCCGACGATGTTCGTGCTCGAGCTGGAAGAGGTCCGCAAGGGCAAGTCCGATGGCTCGAAGTACAAGATCTCGACCCTGCGCACCGGGATCATGGCCGGCGCGCCGTGCCCGGTCGAAGTCATGCGTGGCACGATGAACGAGATGCACTGCAACGTCTCGATTGCGTATGGACTCACCGAGGCGTCGCCCGTCATCACCATGACGCGGTTCGACGACTCGATCGAGCGCCGCGTCGAGACCGTCGGCCGCGCGCTCGAGGGGATCGAAGTCAAGATCGCCGACGACGACTGGAAGTCCGTCGGGACCGGCGAAACCGGCGAGCTCGCCTGCCGCGGCTACAACGTCATGATGGGCTACTACAAGATGCCCGACAAGACGGCCGAGTGCATCGACAAGGAAGGCTGGCTCTACTCCGGCGACCTCGCGACGATGGACGCTGAGGGCTACGTGCGCATCGTCGGGCGCAAGAAGGACATGCTGATCACCGGCGGGTTCAACGTCTACCCGGCCGAGATCGAGGAGTACCTGTTCACCCACCCGAAGGTGCTGAACGTGTCCGTGATCGGCGTGCCCGACCTGGTGATGGGCGAAGTGGCCGCCGTCTACGTGATCCAGCGCGAGGGTGCGAAGATCGAGCCGCAGGAGATCGTCGACTACTGCGCGAAAGAGATCGCGAACTTCAAAGTCCCGCGCTACGTCGTCGTGGTGAAGGAACTACCGATGACGCAGTCGGGCAAGATCCAGAAGTTCCGCCTGCGGGAGATGGCCCAGGCCGCGTTCGACAAGGGTGAGATGCAGAAACTCTCGCCCACCGGCGGCAAGAAGTGATCGGTCGCTCGCCGAGTGTGACGGGCATCACCATCGATTCCGACGAGGTCGTGCGTCTGGCGTGTGACCTGATCGCGATCGAGAGCCATAGTCAAGCGCCCGGACGCGAAGCCGCCATCGGCCGCTTCCTCGTCGACTGGTTCCATGCGCGCGGCATCGAAGCGGAGCTCGTGCCCGCAATCGGCGATCGCGCCAACGTCATCGCGTGGCATAGCCACCCTAGCTTGGACACCCGAGCCGCTGGACGTACCCTCCTATTAAACGGGCATATGGACACGGTTCCGGCGGGCGCGATGGTGGATGCCTTCACGCCTCGGATCGAGAACGGCGTCTTGTGGGGGCGCGGAGCGTGCGATATGAAAGCGGCGGTAGCCGCTATGTGTGGTGTCCTCGCTGCGGTGGCTAGAAGTGCGACTGGGGTTGAGTCGCGCCATGGCACCGCAGCTTCTAGGTCCGCTGGTTCCCAGCTAGGTGCAGGACGCGTCCTGCTGTTCGCGGGGACGGTGGATGAAGAGACGGGATCGCTCGGGGTGAAGCGGCTGGTTGAGTCCGGCTTGAAGGCCGACTACGCCGTCGTCGGCGAGCCAACGAACTTGCGCGCGGCCATTGCGCATAAGGGGGCGTGCTTCATCCGCATCGTCCTCACCGGCCGCGGCGCGCACGGCAGTTGCCCCGAGAGAGGCGTGAGCGCCGCATCGTACGGCGCGCGGATCGTGACCGCGCTCGAGGACGAGCTGCGCCCGCGGCTCGCGAAGCGCGTCTATCCGCTTCTTGGTACCTCAACCGTCAGCGTCGGCCGGATCTCAGGCGGCACCGAACCCAACATCGTCGCCGAGCGCTGCGAGATCGACGTCGATCGGCGCACTCTTCCGGGCGAAGCCGACTCAGTCGGCCGCGACACCGTCGGCGAGGTGCAGGACGTCGTCGCTGCGATCTGCGATGGCGTCGAAGGACTGAGCTACGCGGTCTACGAGACCGAACGCACATCGACCGTGCCGCACGTTGCGCTCGGGACCGCGCCCGATTCCCCGCTTGTTCTGGCCGTGGCGGCGGCGTGTCGGGAGGCAAGCCTCCCCGCCGATCCCGTCGGCGTCACCTACTGGACCGACGGCGCGCACCTCGCCGCGAACGGGATCGCGACCCTCATCCTCGGCCCCGGAGACATCGCCGACGCCCACGGCCCCAACGATCACGTCAGGGTTGACGACATCATCAAAGCCGCTGACGTGTACTGTCACCTGTGCGCGGACCTCCTGGGACGCTATCGGGAACCCTAGAACGTAGCCATTGCGGTGACTCGCAGGGGTGCGCGGCCCGCCCATGTTGCTTGTGATGGCAACCTCGCGGCTGTAGGATGGGACTAAGCAGGACTAAGGAAAGGAGGGGCAGAAACACATGGCCCCAGTGCAGGAGAGAGAGCTGGACAAGTCCCTCCGAGATCTGTCGATCTACGGATTTAAACCCTCGGCCGCCTCATCCATCCCTCTCTACTATCAGCTCTACCTCGTGTTGCAGCGTGCGATTCGGGACGGCCAAGTGGAGCGTGGCGAGAGGTTCCCCTCAGAAGAGGCGATCGCCGAGCACTTTCGCGTGAGTCGACCGACTGCGAATCGGGCAGTCCAGGAACTCATTGGCCGCGGGTGGTTGGTCAGGAAGCGTGGGCTGGGAACCTTCGTCCAAGAGGCGGAGATTGCGGAGTTGAGTCTGCTGAACAGGACCTTGAGTTTCGCGGATGAGATTGGCGCTCTAGACGACCATCGAACGCGGTTCGCCTATCGGGGACTCGCCAAGGCGACAAAAGAGGACGCAGCCGCCCTGCACGTTGAGGTGGGAGCAAACGTCGTGTACTTCCGCCGCGTCCATGCAGTTGGAGAGCGCATCATCATGGTATGCGACTCGCGGTTGCCCGCCGCTCGGTTCCCCGGTCTTGAGTCGGCGAAGTTCGTCGAAGGAAGCCTCTTCAAGACCCTGGATGCATCCTACGGTTGCCCGGTGCGTTTGGCTCGGCGGAGCGTCGAAGCGGCCGAAGTGCTCGATGCGGAAGTGGCTGAACTTCTCGAGGTTCCCCAGTTTGCCCCGGTCCTTCTCATGATGGGAGTCGCGTTTGACGCAGAGATGCGCCCGGTGGAGCGCATGAGCGCCCACGTCAAGGAGGGCGTCGTCTTCCGAAACGTGATTGAGTCATCGCATGAGGATCCTTCATGCGGCGGGCGCGCGGTTGCGGGGGGGCCTCAATCCGGTCCCTAGACGAAGGCCGGACGCCCCTCTTGGTCTACAACTCGCTTCGGGAAGCCCTGTGCCTCGATGTCTCCATAGTTGTGGCCGGCGTGGGCCGGGTAGACGCAGAACGAGACGAGCCGCTCCCGGCCAGTGTTGATCGAACGGTGCGCCCAATGGGGAGGAACGTACACAAGTCGGCCGCGCATCATGAACTCCCACGCGCAGTCCCCTTGGGCGGTCTTCATCAACATGTATCCCTGGCCATGCAGTGCGAGGTACGCCTCCGCGGTGTCGGGCACGCTGTGGTAGTGACCTTTGGTCATGAAGTATTCCCTGCCCACCGTTCCAGGTTCCAAGATGCTCACGCAGAAGAGCAACTGGCCTGGGACTTCGGGGACCGCCTTCTCATAGACGCGGTAGTGGACGGGGTCGCCCGCGGCGACGAGTCGCTCGAGCGCGTCCGCGTCCTTGTAGTGCCCGCGCATGTCGGATGCGTGACGGACGACGACTCGGTCCGGGTTCTCCATCGTGCCTTCGATGAGATCGAGTTGGGTTGCGAATGGGGTCATGACCATAGGAACGTCCTTTCGTATCACCCGCGCGCCTCGCGCGCTGTGTCGGACAGAGCGTCGAACCGGGGGCCTTCGGTGGGGATATCGATGTGGAAGACCTCGCTGATGACACGCGTCCAACCGTGGAGGAAGTAAACCCACCCGTCCTCAAGGCAAAGCCTGCGAGTTGCCTGCTGGCGTCGAGCCTGGTCGAGGAAGAGGAGGGCGCCCCGATAGTTGAAGTCCCAGGCGAACGCCTCCGCGGGGAACGAGGCGGCGTCGGTCAAGGGCGATCCGGGGCGGTCCTTGCCGAGTCCCGTGGCGTTGACGATCAGGGAGCCCGGCGCCATGCGTGCAAGCAGACGGTCGTTGTCCTCGGGGAGAGGGGCAAGTTCGTACTCGATTCGGACCGCCGCGCGGAATGCTGCGTGAACCGCGCGCATCTCGTCGAGGCGACCTTGGCTTCGATTGGATACGACGATGCGTGCCGGCGAGGGTCGCCCTAGGACGGCGCGCTCGAGAAGGTTCACGGTGAGGGCGAGAGAGGAGCCACCTGCCCCGAGAAGGAGGACTTCCCCGGAGCCTTCACGCCAGGTCCTGTCGGGGAAGAACGCGTCCAAGGCGAGGCCGCTCGTCAGCGGGTCGAGGGCCTCTCCGACGAGGTGTTCGCCGCGCTTCGAGATGCAGCTCACCTCATGGAGCTGCGTGGCGTAGCCGCCGAGCTCATCGAAAAGGTCGTGGCTTGCCTGAAGGAGGTCCAGCTTGTGGGTGGTGACGAGCGCGCCCATGGACAGAGGATCGCGACGGATGTGGTCCACGATGCTGCGGTAGGCTTCGCGCTCGTCGTGTAATGCGAAGTCCACGCCGACGATCTGGGCTTGAAGTCCGAGGAGCTCGGCCCAGCGGGGGAAAACACGCATGATGGACGAATGGGCGGTCGTCACCCCAATGAAGTAGATCGTGGGGACGTCTCGTTCCTCCGAGCGGTACGCCATGGGCGCGATCTCCCTTCAGGTGGGCCTACGTATCCCACTTGGGGCCGAAGTCGGGCTCGATCATTCGCTCGCCCCGCGCGAGCCCGTGGATCGTCTTCATTTCCTCGTCTGTGAGCGAAAAGTCGAAGATGTCGAAGTTCTTCGCGCAGTGCTCGCGGCTCGACGCTTTGGGAATTGCCCCCACCCCGGGTCGCTGGACGAACCAACGGAGGGCGACCTGCGCCGCGGTCTTCCCGTACGCGGCACCGATTCCGGCGAGTGCGGCGTCATCGTGCACCTTGCCGATTCCAAGGGGCGCGTACGCCATGACGAACGCGTCGTGCTTGCGGGCGGCCGCGATGACCTTATCCTGGGCTAGGTAAGGATGGTACTCAACCTGGTTGCAGAGGATCGGAGCAGCCTTGGCAGCGCGTTCGAAAAGCACTGCGGGGAAGTTGCTCACGCCGAGGGCGCGCACGCGGCCTGCGTCGACTTCCTCCTGCATGGCTGCGAGGGTGACCTCAATCTTGAACTTGGGATTCGGCCAGTGGATGAGCCACAGATCGACGTAGTCCGTTTGGAGTGCCTTAAGGCTCGCGTCGAGACTCTTCCGCAAGCCGGCGGGCGACATGTCGTCCATCCAGGCTTTCGTGGTGATGAACAGCTCCCGGCGGGCGATCCTAGCCGCGGCAATCCCCTGCGCCACGGCCGTTTCGTTGTCGTAGATTTCCGCAGTGTCGAGGTGGCGGAAACCGACGTGGAGCGCGTTCTCCACGGCTTTCGCGCACTCCTCACCCTTCATGCGAAACGTCCCGAATCCAAGCGCGGGCACCGAGAAGCCATGCGACTTCACAAAGATCATGGGTCTCCTTTCCCAACCATCCTAGCGCGTTCGCGGGCCGAAGCGCGCAGAGTACTCCCCTGAGAACGCCTGCGCCGCCGCCTCAACTGCAGGGTTCGCGCAGATCTTCCACACGAGCGACGACTGCACTGCCGCGAAGTGAGCTCCGACCTTCCAAGCAAGCGACAGTTCCTCAGGCGTTCGCACGCTCGCCGCGATCACCTGGGCCGAAAACTCCCGTTCTCTGATCAGGTCGACAATGTCGCCCACGATGCGGCATCCGTCTCCGCCGATGTCGGAGATCCTCGCCATGTAGGGAGCGAGGTATCGCGCACCGGCCAGAATGGCGAGCAGCGCCTCGTTAGCAGCGCAGATCGCCGTGGCCGTGACCGCCACGCCTTGGTTCGACAGTCGGTGGATCGCCTCGATCCCGGCGGCCGTCACCGGGACCTTGACGATGACTCGCTTGGGGTCAAGCTCCGCGAGGGCGGAGCCTTCCGCTACCATGTCAGCCGTGGCCACGCCCGACACTTGCACGAAGACAGGATCGGGCACCATGCGGAGGACCGCCTTCACCATTTGAGGCGAGGGAACTCCCGCCTCTGCGACTAGAGATGGATTGCTCGCGACGCCGCAGAACACGCCGAGCGCGTACGAGCGCTCGATGTCTCGCATGTCGGCGGAGATGAGGATCAGTTTCAATGCGAATCTCCTTTGTGGGCTTCGATGGCGTCCAACACGAGTCCCATGTGAGCCAGTGCCGGGCCGCCGTCCATGATCACTGCGACGAAGGCGGCTTCCACGATCTCTGCCGACGAAGCCCCGTGCGCGAGAGCCGCCTTCACGTGGTACGAGATACAGCTCTCGCAGCCCTTCACGACGGACGCGGCCACCGCGATCAGTTCCTTGTGCTTCCGCGAGAGAGCTCCATCCGCGTGCGCGGCGGCCGTGAAGCGACGCCACGCCGAAAGGGTGGGGCCTGCGTCCGACTTCGACAAGGCCTCGAGCGTCGCGGCCAGCTCGTCCGTCGCTTCGCGCATCGCTTGTACGTGGTTCATCGCGAAGCTCCCTCCGCCCACGCGGCGAGGAGTCCTCGCTGAGCCGAGACGGCAACCCGTTTCGCTCCGGCGGCCCGCAAACGCTCGACGTCTGCAAGCGCAGTGACCCCGCCGATGGCTTTCACGCCGATCGTACCTTTGGCAAGTTGGCAGAGGTGGCGAACCGCTTCTTCGGATGCCGAGCCTTCCGTGCTCGGCTGGGTCGAGACCAAGCGGAAGCCGATCGTGTTGCACACGAATGCGAACCCCGCGTCACGGGCGAGCTTGCACACGCGTTCGAGGATGTCCGGCTCGAGGGAGGCGGTCTCAAGAACGAGCTTCAGCGTTGCCCCCCGAGCCACCTGAGCGATGGCCTGCAACTCGGCGGCGGCGTCTTGCCAATGCCGAGCACGGAGGGCGCCGAAGTGAGGTACGACTTCGAGTTCCGCCGCTCCTGCAGCGACGGCAACCTCGGCTTCATGCGCCTTCACCGCGGCCGCTTGCGTGCCGAATGGATACGCGATGGGGCACGAGACGCGGCAAGCTCCGGTGAGGCTCCGCACCGCTCGCGGCACGAGAGCCGATGGCACGACGACGGTGTGCAGTCCGTACACCGTCGCCTCAAGGCAGAGCGCTTCGACGTCGGCGTACGTGATCTCCTTGCGCAGGTCCGTGTAGTCGATGGTTTGTGCTAGCGCGTCAGGCAGACGTTTTGGATGAGGGGCTCTCATGACCAGCGCTCCTTCGCTTCGTCGAGGATCTTGAAGATGGGGCTGGCGTGGATCTTGTCCGTCCCCACGGCGAAGTAGCCGAGGGCGTCTTCGAGCGTACGGACGCCTCCGGAGACATCGACTTGGAAGGTGGACCCAAACCGCCGCCGAATGAGCAGGACGTGTTCGAGCTGGGTGTTCCAGCCGTAGCCAGACGAGGTCTTGATGCCGCGGACGCCCGTGCGAGCGAAGGCGTCCAGGGTGTACAGGAGCTCGTCGCTCGTGAGGATCGCGGTCTCAGGCACGACCATCATCCAGATCTTGTCTTCTGCGGCCTCGACCATCGCGCGGGCATCGGACTCGACATCGTCGAACCGCCCCGACTTGATGGCGGAGAAGTACGATCCGATGTCGATTTCTTGTGCGCCGCGGCGGATGCCCTCTCGGATGGCAGCGACCTTCGCTTCCGTGGATGCGTTGCCCACCGGGTAGGCTGCCTCGATGCCGATGCGGATGCCCTGGGGCGCAAGGATCTCGCGGGCGAGCTCAACCCAAGGCTGATCGACGAAGATGGCGTCCACGGGGGGGTATGCCGCGAAGCTACGGAGGAACTGGCGTGCGTCGTCCTCGGTTGCTGCGGGGGAGAACGTCGCGGTCATCATGCGGCTCGCGAAGGACGCGAGAGTCCTGGGCACTGTAGCGTTCTCAGTCTGCTGGAGCATGGCTCTCCTTTCGATGTCCATTCACGGTCTCGCGCCGCCCACTTGGAGTGGTGCCAGTTGCTCGAAGATCGGCTCGAGCGCGTAATACGCCCGCTCGAAAATCGGGAAGAGCGCTCGATAGGCTTGAACGTCCGCGGGGCGCGGGTCTTCCGTCAGAGTAATCGGACACAGCCGTTCGACGATGCGGAAGTCGTCGAACACGCCTGTTCCCACGCCGGCGCACACCGCCGCACCGAGCGACGTCGCGAATTCCCCGCTCTCCAGGCACTGGATGGGGAGTCCGAGGACTCCCGCGAGGACCTGGCGCAGGACGGGGTTCCGGATCCCGCCCCCGATCATGCGCAGCGCTCGGAGAGAGGTTCCCTGCTCGGTCAAGGCGTGGAGAATGAGGTTCAGATTAAAGGCGACCCCTTCAAGAACCGCTCGCACGACATCCTCGACGGAATGGCTGCGGGCGAGGCCGACGAAGGCTCCGCGAGCGTTCTCATTCCAGTGGGGACTTCGTTCTCCAATGAGGTAGGGCAGGAAGAGCACTCCATGCGCTCCCGCCGGGCTGGCCGCAGCCCAGCGATTGAGCTGCGTGTACGCTTCCTCGGCGTTGACGTCCGTGTCGACGGGGAAGAGGATGTCACGGATCCAGTCGTAGGAACCACCTGCGCTTTGCATCGTGCCGACCGGCATGTAGAGGTCGGGGACGAGGTGGCAAAGGTTGAAGATCCGCATGCGGGGATCGATGACGGGCCGCGCGGTGGCGATGGCGATCCAGGACGACGAGCCAAAGTAGTTGTAGCCTTCACCGGCCTCGATCACTCCGGCGCCGACCGTGGCGCACGCGCCGTCGCCGCCGCCGATGACGACCGGGACCCCCGCCAAGTCGACGCCGTCTACCTGACGTACGTGCCCGACGATCTGCGTCGACGGAACGGCCTGTGGGAAGAGGCGCTTGGGGATGTCCGCGGCCGCCAGGATCTCCCCGCTCCACTTCTTCGCTTGGAGGTCAAACGCGTTCGTCGCCGAGGCATCGGAGTAGTCCGTCACGTGTTCCCCAGTCAGTCTGCTGACGATGTAGTCCTTGGACTGGAGGACAACGCGGGTTCGCGCGTAGGTCGATGGCTCGCGATCTCGCAGCCACATGAGTTTCTCGAGAGTGTAGTTGGGGTTCGGCCGCGTCCCTGTGACCTCGTAGATGGCTTGCGCGGACATCCGCGCGAGAAGGACCTTCGTTTGGTCCGAGGCCCGCTGGTCGGCCCAGATGATGGCGCGCCGGAGAGCTTGGCCGTTGTCGTCGACCGGTACACAGCCCATCATGTGGCCACTAAAGCTGATTCCCGCGAGTGCGGCCTTCGTGATCCCGGCGGAAGTCATGACGTGGGCCGAGGCGCGGCAAACGGCCGCCCACCACGACTCGGGGTCCTGCTCGACCCAGCCCGGCTGTTCGTAGAACGTTGGGTAGCTTTCGAAGGCCGAAGCGATTAGCTTGCCCGCTTCGTCGAACAGCGCGGCTTTGTTCCCCGTCGTCCCGAGGTCGTGCGCCAACAAGTAGGCCCTTCCCATCGCGGTTCCTCCGATGCTCAACCCTTCAGGTCCACCGTGACCTTGATCGCCTTCTGCGACGTGACGAGGTCAATGCCTTTCTGGAAATCCTCCATGCGTGGGATGACGTGGGTCACGAACTGCCCCAGGTCGATGGCGCCGGCGTCGACGAGCGCGATCACTTCGTGGTGGACGGCGGCCTCGTCTTGGAATGTCGGCCACTGCACGAAGTGGATGGCCCAGTTGTACGGAGCTTCCTTCCAGTCGATCTCCGCGTGGGTCTCGGCGGCGATGCCGTAAACGCCGACCTTTCCGTTGAATCTCACCAGCTTGAGGCTGTCGGACATCAGCCGGTTGATGCCGACCGCGTCGATGACGTAGTCGAACCCATCCGGGCGAATGGCCTTGGCGCGAGCCACAAGGTTCTCGGCCTTCGGATCGATGGCGGCGTCGGCGCCCAAGTGCACCGCGCGGTCGCGCCGCTCGGCGTTAGGCTCACTGACGACGATGGGAGAGGCTCCCTTCAGCTTCGCGAAGCGCACCATCGACAGGCCCACCGGCCCCGTCCCGTGGATCAGCATCGACTGGTTGCGAGCCACGCCGAACCTCTCGATGCCGGACAAGACCTCCTTCAACGTGATGAGCATCACCGCCTGATGGACGTTGAAGTGGTTCGGCACGATCTGCTGGGCAAGGTAGATGTCGTAGAAGTCCGTGCGCCCGTCCCGTTTCATCGCCTCGATGTCGCCCACGACCCCGTACTCGGCGAAGCTGCCCCAGCCGGAGGAATAGCGCTCGTCTTCCACTTTTTCGAGAATCGAACGCAAGACGAGGTCCCCCGGCTTGAACGACGTTACCTTCTTGCTGATGTCCACGACCCGACCGACGCTCTCGTGCCCGAGGACGGCAGGATACGTGTCGAATCCCTTGAATTGCCCGTGGATGAGCTTGAGGTCAGTCCCATTGCATATCCCGCAGCTCAGATTCTCGACGAGTGCCTGGTACTCGCCGAACTTCGGCTTTGGGAGCTGCTCCACCTTCAACGATCCATCTCGATAGACGACTACGCCCTTCATCCTGGACCCCCCTTTTCCTGCCTCTTCGAGTCAGACGCTCAACGGCCCGACTCGACGCGCGATGCGCCTTCTACCAGGAGCGTGTCTGGAGATAGTTCCTGTACGGGACCTTCTCGAGCGGCGTGATGCTCATCCACGCGGCGAACTCGAGCACGGATTCGCTCAGATCCCCCATGGCGAGCGGGAAGTGGTGCTCGAACCCGCTGACCATGACCGTGTTCACCAAATCCATAGCGGACGCCGGATCCTGGCCGTTGAGCCTGAAGTGGCTCGCCCAACCGCGCGTGCCGCGCGGACTCATCTTGCGGCCTCCCAACGTCTCTCCCGTGGCGAGCAGGAGCCGGTTGCCGCCGTCGGTCAGCCGCATGAGGGTGAACGGAGTGGCTTTCAGAACGGCATCGAAAGCCGCTGGCGCAGGGCCCATGGTCCCAGCATCGTCGGCGGCCTGGATCAGCGTGTGTCGGCACTGCACGCACTTCTCGGTCCAGCATGGATGGCCGACGCCACAATGCCAGAGGAGGATCGAGTCGTCCGATAGGTCAAGGGCGGAGAGGTCCATGAGAACAGGTCGGTCTCCTCCCATTGCCTTGAGGATGGCCATCGACACCGCGCTGGGGACGTCGCCCTCGCACGCTGCTACATGGCCGTGCTCGTTGAGGCGGCCGAGCGTTGTGCAAGCGGTCAACCCGTAGGCGGCCTGGAAGTGCGGCCAGCACGCGATACCAACCCCCGTGTATCCGTGTCGCTCGATCAATCGTTCGAGAACAGCATACACGCGGGCGAGCTTCAGGAACTCGCTGTCGGTGATCCCGTCGCTTGGCACTTCCTTGCAGAGCTGTGTCGCCAGTCGTTGAGCTTCTGCCTTGGGCAGCGCTTCGGCCTGGGCCAGGAGTTCGGTCAGCTCGTGCCGGTCGACGGTGATGTTGAACTTCGAGCGCAGGCGGCCGTCGTTCCAGTAGACATCGTAGTAGCCTTCAGGCGTGCCGCCGATGTTCGCGAACTTGGCGCCGTCGAGCTCCTTGATCGCATGCAGTGCCTTTACCGTCGGGGCGAACCGATCCCGGAACTCGCAGTCGTCGGCAAGGCCGTAGAACCACTTGTACTTCGCGCCGCGCTCGGCGAGGTACGTGCCGAGGATTCCAGAGTAGAGGTTAACGCCACAGAGCGAGTTGAGAAGGAGCGGACCCTCCGTGTGCGGCTCAGGAACTGCCCAAAGGCCCAGGGGAACGTCCAGCGCGGCAAAGGCCGCCACGATCTCGCCCGCGCCAAAAGAGCAGGATTGGATGAGCACCATGTCCACATTCGCTTGCTTCAGTTCGCCGCAGAACGCGGCGCAGAGCTCGACGTCGTTCGTTGCGTCGGGTGCTGCCACGAGGTCGAAGCCCCACTCGCTCCCCAGCGCGCGCAGGGACGACACTGACTCGCGGTAGATCTTCTTCGACAAGGCTTCGTTGAAGCAGTCGTACCACACCCCTGCGAGTCCAATCTTGAGCTTCGTCACGGTTTCCTCCCTCTGCAGTCGCCTTGGATGTGTCCCTTCCTATGCGGTCCTTCTCTGTCTCAGCCGGTCGATGACAACGGCGATCACGACAAGAGTGCCGATGAGAATCTGCTGGTAGAACGGCGACACGCCGATCAAATTGGCGCCATTGCGAAGCACCCCGAGGAACAGGGCTCCAATGAGCGTGCCGACCATGCCCCCGCGGCCGCCGAAGAAGCTCGTCCCCCCAATGATAACCGCCGTGATGACGTCCAATTCCCATCCCGTGGCCGCTGCCGGCCAAGCGGAACGCGTCCGCGAGGCAAGGATGATTCCGGCGAAACCGGCCAGCGTGCTGCAGATCACGAAGTTCATGATCCGGTAACGATCGACCTTGATTCCAGAGAGTCGCGCGGCCTCCTGATTCCCACCGATAGCATAGATGGCCCGGCCGTAAGGCGTTCGCGTCAATACCAAGTACCCGAGGATCATGAAGGCGGCAAATATGATGACAGGAATAGGAATCGGCCCCACCATTCCCCCGCCCAGAGCGCCGAATTCCTTCGGGAGGTTCCCGATTGAGAGCCCCTTCGTGTAGACAAGAGCCAGGCCGCGCGCGATGGACATCATGCCAAGAGAAACGACAAACGAGTGAACCTTCGCCTTCGTGATGATGATTCCCATCACCCATCCCAGCAGTGCAGCCACCGGGAGGGGCAGAAAGATGGCTACGAGGGGTGGCAGACCTTGGCGGGCAATGACTCCGGCGGTCAGGGCACCGCAGAGGCCGGCAACCGATCCTACGGAGAGGTCGATATCCGCCGAAAGGATCACGAACGTCATCCCCACGGACATGATGCCGATCATCGACACTTGGCGAATGACGTTGAAGATGTTGTCCACGCTTAGGAATACGGGTCGAATGCTTGTGATCACAACGCAGACGAGCAGAAAGATAAAGAAGATGCTGTATTCCCTGAAGAGCGTTTGCACCGCCCGCTTCACATGCGCACCGGTTCGTTGAGCTGACGTCTCACTCGTCTGTCCCATCCTGACATCCTTCTTCTTTTCCTCGCCCTGAGTCTTCGGTTCCGCGATGGTGTTGCCACGCCTTCGTTTGACAATGGCGGGGGAGCTTGCGTGTAAGCCCCCCCGCCCCCAGTGATCGGTCTACAGGTCGTAGTTCATCTCGGCCTCGGACCAGATGTTCGAGGGCACGAGCATCCAAGGATTGATGTCGAAGTCGAGAATCGCGGGAAGGGTACCGTGGATCAGGTACTTGCACAGCTGTTCCGTTGCCAGTCGGGCCATCTCGACCGGATACTGGATTGTTGCATCCAGCTCTCCGGCCATGACGGCTCTGAGACCGCCAGGAACGCCGTCATATCCGACGACGATGACTTTGTTGAAGTCGATGCCAGCATCGGTCATGGCTCGAATTGCACCGAGAGCGGAGTCGTCATTCGCGCAGATGACAGCGTCGAAGTCGCCGTGGGTGGCGGTGATCGCGTCTTCCATCACACGTAGCCCCTCGTCGGGCGAGAAGTGACCGCTCTGCTCGAAAACGATCTGGAGCCCAGGATAGTGAGCCAATTGCGCCTTGACACCGATTTCCCGGTTGATGGCGGGCGATGAGCCGAGTTCACCAAGGATGTGAACGATCTTGCCCACGCCGCCCAGCCTGGCCGCCACGTATTCGAGCGCCAACCGGCCGCCGAAGATGTCATCCGCGCCGACGTGGAACAGGGTGGAAGTCTGGTTGAAAGCCCGACGGTCGAATGTTGCGACAACGATTCCCGCAGCCTTCGCCTCTTCAATGACGGGCACAAGAACGTCCACGTTAAGAGGGTTGACCAGAATCGCGTCGACACCTTGTGAAATGAAGTTCTCCATGATCTCGACTTGCCGGCCTGCATCGCCTTCGGCGTTTTCCACAATCAGTTGGATCTCGGGGTACTTCGCCGCCTCATCGATGACGGCCTGGTACGCGTAGGTCATCCACGTGTAGGCGAGCGTCATGCATGCGAAGCCGACTTTGTAGGTCTTAGCTGGAGCAGCGCTGAAGATGGGCAGCGCCACCACACCGATCATCAGGGCAATCAACAACATGCCCTTCACAATCAACGACGCGCGTTTCATAGAACTTCCTCCTCGCTTGATATAGCCAGTTAGAGGTCTTCCTTCTGGGTTCGATGACGGCCGCCATCCTCACCTGTTGTGCCGGTGAGGGCCGCTGCAAGAATGGCCTCCTTGGAGATCTCGTCACGGAGCAATTCGGCGACGATGCGACCCTGGCGCAAGATGTAGATGCGGTCACACGCGTCGACCAGTTCCTCGACCTCCGAGGAGATGAGCAGGATGCCGGCTCCTTCTGCCGCCAGCGTCCTGACCAAGCTGTAGATCTCGGACTTCGCGTTGACATCGACGCCCCGCGTCGGCTCGTCGAAGAGGAAGATCCTTGCGCTTGAGCATAGCCATCGGGCTACGACAACCTTCTGCTGGTTGCCGCCGCTCAAGGATTCCACGAACTGTCCGATACTAGGCGTCTTGATGTCGAGCGACTTCACCCGCTCTACCACCTCCTTTCGAATGCGATGTTGGTCCAACCAGATGCCCTTGCCGGCGATGCGGAATCGACAGAATCTAGCGAGAGAGGCGAGTATAATGTTGTCCCGCACGGACGAGGAAAGGACCAACCCTAATTTCTTTCGATCCTCCGGGAGGTAGCAGAGACCCTCACGGACGGCATGGTTGGGGGATTTCACCCGAATCGGCTTGCCTCTGACCGAGATCTCTCCCGAATCGGCGCGATCGGCAGCGAAGATCGCACGAGCGACTTCCGTTCTTCCCGATCCCATAAGGCCCGCAAGTCCGACGACTTCTCCCTCGCAGATGTCGAGAGAGACGTCCTCGAAAATCCCCTTCCGACTCAGGCGGTCGACGCTGAGAAGCTTGGCTCCGGGGGCGCACCCGGGATGGCGAGCCGCCCGCTCGACGCTGTGACCCACCATGAGTTGGACGAGCCGCGATGTCGGTGCGTTTTCCGCCGCCAACGTGTCGACGCAGCGGCCGTCTCGCATGACCGTGACGCGATCGGCGAGCATCCCGACTTCTTCCAACCGATGCGAGATGTAGACGACGCCGCAACCGCGATCACGCATGCTTCTCGTAACCCGGAAGAGCTCCTCAATCTCCTTGGAGCTGAGGGCCGCGGTCGGCTCGTCCATAATGTAGATCCCCGATTCGAGCGAAAGCGCTTTGGCAATCTCCACCATTTGTTGCTTGGCGACTCCGAGACGTCGCAACGGGATCGTCGGCGAGATATCTACCTGGAGGTCTCTGAGAATCCGCTCGGCGTGGCGGTTCATCTGCTGCCGGCTCACGATGAACTTCGTGAGAGGGCTCGAACCCTTCGGAAGGTGCCCCAGGCAGATGTTCTCCGCAACGGAAAGGTCGGGAACAAGGTTGTACTCCTGGTAGATCGTGGCGATGCCAAGCTCTTGGGCATGACGAGGGCTGCGGATCTCGGTCTCGTGGCCGCGAAGGCGAATGACGCCGGCGTCTTTCGTGTACACCCCCGCGAGGATCTTGATCAGCGTCGACTTCCCCGCACCGTTCGCGCCAAGAAGCGCGTGGACCTCTCTGGCACGAAGGTCAAAAGTGACGTCGCTTAAGGCCAGCACGCCGGGGAAGCGTTTCGAGATCCCTGTCATCTCGACGAGGAGCTGGTGGTCCACCGGGGTAACGTGATCCGGGGAGAAGGTGCTGACAGCGGGAGTGCCGATGGATGCTTGTCCCATAGAGTTACCCCTTAGGCCTTTCGCCCTTTTCGGTTCCAGTCTTCAAGTGCTCTCGGGTCCTTCGCCGCACGGTATTCGCGAACGAGATGCACTCTCGCACATAGGCGACCATGTGCTCCAGAGGCCGTTCGTCTCCGGCGACGAAGGTCAGACCCGTGAGGAGAAGGATGGGACTGAACAGAGGCACGTCGAGAAGGAGGGCGATATCCTGGTCGACGAGTTCCTGCGCAGTGAGCTTGCGCTCCGATCGCTCGATGGTGTAGCCGTACTTCTCCTCCAAGGTCGCGTAGAGGCTTCCGCGTACGAATGCCTTCTCGTTGAGGTCGCGGAAGCGGGCGGCCTCCAGAAAGGAGTCGCAAACCATTACCGGTTGCTGATTGACCGCACGGAGGCGCCGAAGCATCAAAGTGGCCGCTCCATCGGGAAGTCCCAGAAGCTCGCACGTCGCGGGGTCATGGGCAAGGATCTCGCGCCTGACCAGCGTCGTTTGCAGAACCGTCTCCGGAGGGAACTGCTGCGTGAGGCTCAGGTTCTCGCTCAGGAGGGATAGAGAGCCAAGTTGCTGGTCCTGCACGAATGTGCCGCGACCTCGCTGGCGAACGAGCCAGCCCCGGGTGACGAGCTCCTGGACAGCACGATTCGCGGTCGGCCGACTGACATTGAATGTTGCGGCGATGGCGTCCTCTGACGGAAAACGTGCGCCACGCTGAAGGGGGGCCTGCTCGATGAACCGCTGGAGGAACCGATAGAGCTGGTAGTACAAGGGAATGGACGAGTCTGCGGCGAGCGAGGATCGCTTGCTTTCCGCGTACTGGTCTAGCACGCCTTCGATGTCGGCTCCGTGCGTCGCCATATCTATCCTGATCGGGCTGCGTCCTGAGGTTTCCTCGTTCGCTGATGCGAATAACCGTCACTTCGCGTTGCCGCGGACGTCCAACCACTATAACGTGACATCAATCACCCGTCAAGACATATGGAGATGCATACAGCTTGACAGGATAGCAGGTGCATGGTATCGTGGCGGGTGAGCGGCGTGGCGGGTCTGGCTGGGATCCGCCCACGAAAGGAGAAACCAGATGATTGCCCAGTTCTCGTACCCTCTCGACAGCGCGAGCGTCGTCATGCCGAGCGGGATCCGCGGGCCTGACCTGAGGCCCCGCTCGAGGATGACCCCGCCTCCCGCTGCCGACGTTTCGATAGACGTTCGATGGAATTCGTATAACAACACGAGCTTCATCGATGCATTCGTTCACACGGGGACGCACGTCGATACGGCGTTTCACGTGGCGAAAGAAGGGCCGCGCCTGGGAGATTTCGACTTGGCCGACTTCATCTTCGACCACCCGCTGCTGCTTGAGATCCCAAAAGGGAACGAGGAGGAGATCCTTGTGAATGACCTCAAGCCGCACGAGAAGCGTCTGAAGCAAGCGGACCTCCTGCTCGTCCACACGGGGTTCTCGCGGTTCCGCACGACCGAACCGGAGAGGTACATGATGAAGCAACCGGGGTTCTCGGTGGAAGCGGCGAAGTACCTTGTCTCGCTTCCCAACCTGCGCTGCGCCGGGGCCGATACGATGGGAATCGAAAACATCCCGCGCGGCCGAGCGGCGACCCCCCCGTTCCCCGTGCACGGAGCATTTCTTCTCTCGGGCAGGAAGTTCCTGATCCTGGAAGATCCGAACACCGCGTCTCTCGTGGGCAAGAAGATGAAGAGGGCTTTCGTGATCCCGCTTCTGTTCCCCGAAGCCGAGGCCATGATGGTTACGGCGTTTGCGGAGACTGACTAGGGAGGAGAGGGCATGAACGTCGAGCACATCGGGCTGTACGCGGCGGACTCCGGCGCATTGGCCGCCTGGTATCGTGACGTGCTGGAGCTTCGAGTTGTCAGCCGGATCGAGAAGCCCGGGCGGCCGCCGATCGTGTTTCTTCAGGGCGCAAGTGGCGCAATCCTCGAGATCTTGCCTACGCAGGCAGTCGCTGGCGATCGTGAGCTTGATCGTCCAGGCTTCACGCACCTTGGGCTGCCGGTGGCGAATCTCGACACCGAGAAGGCTCGACTCGAAAAGCAGGGCGTCGAGGTTTGGGGTGTCCGATCAACGAGCAATGGGTGGACGATCGGATATCTCCGGGACCCGGAGGGGAACATCCTCGAGCTGATCCAGCGGTAGAGGGAGAGCGGATGGAGAGCGGGGCCGGGCGCCTCGTAGTCTGGCGTGATCGGTGTCGAGGGTGCCGAAGTTGTCAGTTGGCGTGCTCGTTTCGCAAGACGGGGGAATACAACCCATCGGGTAGTGCGATCGTGCTTGAGCGCGATCTGGCAACGGAGAAGACAGCTCCGATGATCCGCGCTCTCTCTTGTGACCTCTGTGGAGGACGTCCCGCGTGCGTTGAGGCGTGCACGTATGGCGCGCTGACGTTCGAGTTACTGCCGCGGATCGAAGTTCGCTACTAGACGAAGGAGCTGGCGTTGCGAGCTGGGACGGACAAGACGTGGTTCGTGGACCTCACCGCGGGCAAGTCGTGGGTCGAGGAGTCTCCTCTCGACGAAGTGGCTCCGTACCTCGGAGGCTCGGGGTACGGGTGGAGGCTGCTCGCGGATCGACTCCCTGCGCGGGTGGATCCCCTCGGGCCGGAGAACATCGTCGTTCTCAATCCAGGAGTCCTCGTAGGAACGCGGACGGTCGGCGCGTCGAAACTGACGGCGATCACGAAATTCCCAACGGTTGCTTCCGCCGACCGTCGTTTCTTCGTGGGCTCCTGCACGAGCGGAGGACGGTACTTCGCCCTCGGCTTGCGTCAAGCAGGCTGCGATCGGCTGGTACTGCTTGGGAAGGCGCCTCGGCCGGTCGTTCTGGCGATCCGTGACGGCGGGGTGGCGATCGAGGATGCTTCCCATCTTTGGGGAAAGGGCATCGACGAGGTCTCGCGGCATCTGGTTAAACAAGAGGGACCCGACGCGGGCGTGCTGGTCATCGGGACGGGCGGGGAGAAGCTGGTACGAAACGCGCTCGCAATCATCGACCGCACCAACTCGCTCGGTCGCGGCGGCCTCGGAGCGGTCCTCGGGTCGAAGAATGTCAAAGCGATTGTGGCTCGGGGAACCGGCGGCATCCGGGTAGCTGACCCAGCTCGATACGATGCGCTGTCGACCGAACTGGTCTCTCGCGTCGCGGCGTGGCCGCGGCGGGCCCACTGGATCAAGCTGGGATTGGCTGCCGGCTGGGACACGTTCAAGCACACCCAGAACCCTGGAATGTGGCCCAAGGAACGCTGGGATGATCTCTACGGCGAGGCGAAGCGGATGGAATCCCTGCGCTCCGTCATTGCCTGCACGAGCTGTCCGTTGAGTTGCCGATTGCGTTGGGAGATTCCCGGCGGCCAGTTTGGTGGCGAAACGGGGCTTGGATCTCCGTACAGCAAGAGCGCGACGTCGGGCCAACTGCTGGGGATCGAGGACGACCGGAAGATGATCCACCTCGTCACGCAGGCGAATTCGCTCACGGGAATAGACTTCTACACGACGACTCGCATCATCGATTTCCTGACGCGGATGGCCGAAGAGGGACGCATCCCGCGCAGGCAAGGGGACGTTGACCTCTCGCGTGGCTACGAGACCGTGGAGCGTCTGTTCCGGATGACCGCGGATCGCGAGGGGATCGGGGACGTCATCGCGGACGGCTGGTACAGGGTAGAAGAGGAGTTCGGCCTTGATCCGCAAGACTACTGGTACGCTGGCGTCTGCAAGGGCATCGACTTCATCTACGACGCGCGGCCGTCGCGATTCCACCCATTGATGATGACGTTTCTGACCAGGCCGCGGCCGCATCACGGAGGCTCGCACACACGGACCAATTCGCGCAACAAGACGCTCGAAGAGTTCCGGGAGCAAGTCGCTCACTGGGGCCTGTCCGCCGAGACGCTCGAACGGATCTTCACCGCGGCTCCGTACACCGGGAAGTTCAACGTCGGGCGGTACACGAGCCACATGGAAGACATGATGCAAGTCAAGAATGCACTGGGAATCTGCACGATCTACACATACCAGGCACTCGTGTTCGGCGACGACATGGCGCGGCTCTACAGCGCGGCGGTTGGCGAGGAGGTCGGTCCCGGCGAGCTGATTCGGCGCGGCGAGCGGATCAGCAACGTGGCCAAAGTCCTGAACGTTCGTGAGGGATTCACGCGTCTCGACGACCGCGCACCCGATGTGTGGTTCCGCCCTATGAACACGCCTGAGGGGACGATCGAGATGGAGGACTACTTCCAAACGAAGGTTCTCACGCGGGAAGACGTCGAGCGGATGCTCGACGACTACTACGACGAACGGGGGTGGACACGCGAATTGGGAATCCCGACGCCGGAGGCACTGGAAGGCCTCGGGCTGGCTGACTTGATCGATGGATCTGGGAAGACACGTACGGAAACAGGGAGGCAGAGATGAAGTTCAAGCTGACAGGGATCATTCCGCCGCTTCTCACGGCGTTCAAGGAGAACGGAGACTACGATCCCGTTGCCCAGAAGGAAATCGTTTCCTTCCTCGTTGATCGCGTCCAGGGGCTCTACATCTGCGGGACGTACGGTTCGGGTCCGCTCATGTCGTCGGAGGAGCGGAAGCGGGTGACGGAGGACGTCATCAAGCAAGTCGCCGGGAAGATCCCGGTGGTCGTCCATGTAGGTGGATGCTCGACGAAGTCCGTCGTCGATCTGGCGAAGCACGCGCAGGCTGCAGGCGCTCCGTCAGTAGCTGCGGTTCCCCCGACGTACTACGGGTTCAACGATGATGCGGTCGAGCGTCACTTCGACGCACTGGTCAAAGCTGTCTCCATCCCTGTCTTCGTCTACAACAACCCCAAGACCACGGGGGTTACGTTGACGCCCAAGCTGCTGGCTCGCCTCGTTGACGTAGGGGTGCAAGGGCTTAAGGATTCCAGCTTCGACATCATCACGTTCTGGCGGCTCCTCTGGGCGGTGAAGAATCCCGACTTCATTGCGGTAATCGGGACTGAAGCGCTCATCCTTCCCGCCGTCGGCATGGGCGCGCACGCAGCCGTGTGCGGCCTGGCGAACGCCATCCCGGAGCCCGTCCTCGAGCTCTTCACAGCGTCGCAGAAGGGTGACTTGAAGAAGGCGGGCGTGCTACAGGAGACAGTCGCGAAGATGCGCGACGTCATGCACCTTGCGCCGACACTTCCCATGATTCAGGCCATCCTGCGCGAGCGGGGAGTGAATTCGGGGTATCCCAGGCTGCCGTTTGTTCTCCCTGACAAGACGCTGGTACAGAAGGCCAAGGGGGAGTTCATGGCGCTCGGCGTGAAGTTCTAGGGGGGCGGTGTGCGCGTCGTGCTGGTCAGCTCAAGGTCGTTCGGGCAGATCGTCCCGGACGGCGAGCAATTGCTCGCAAGGGGGGGATTCGACGTCCGGCGGGTGCCCGATTCGGAGCGCCCGCTGGATGCCTCCAAGCTGGCGCGCCTCGTGGCGCGCGAGCGCCCGACGGCTCTCATCGCGGGAGCGGAGCCGATCCCGCGGGAGGTCCTCATCGCGAGCCCGATGCTGAAGCTCGTGCAGAAGCACGGGGTCGGGGTGGACAATATCGACGTTGAGGCGGCCACGGCGGCGGGGATCGTCGTGACGAACGCCCCGGGGACGAACACCGAGGCGGTTGCCGATCTCGCCGTGGCGTTCATGTTGGCTCTCTTGCGGCAGATGGTTCCGGCGGTCGAGTCGACGCGGCAAGGAAAGTGGGATCGGTACATGGGGCGGGAGCTTGGGCAGTTGGTGGTCGGGGTGATTGGCACCGGCAGGATCGGCAGAGCAGTCATCCGTCGACTCGGGGGGTTCGGATCGAGGATCCTTGCCTACGACGTCATCCAGGATCGCTCGCTCGCCGCGGCGCACAACCTGCGCTACGTCGAGCTCGATGAACTCATCGAGACGTCGGACATCGTCACGCTGCACATCCCCTTGATGGAGGGCACGCGTGAGCTTCTAGGGCGCAGGGAACTTGCGCGGATGAAGAAGAGCGCCTTCCTGATCAACATCGCGCGGGGGGAGCTGGTCGACGAGACAGCGCTGGCCGAGCACCTCGCGGCCGGGCGAATCGCCGGTGCGGGAGTCGACGTATTCGCGACCGAGCCGCCACAGGACAGCCCGCTTCTCAGGTTGCCGAACGTCCTCGCGACACCTCACATCGGTGCGTACACCCACGAGGCGATGGAAGCCATGGATCGGGTGTGCGCCGAGACGGTCGTCGCCCTCTTCTCGGGCGGACGGTCGGACGACATCGTGAATCCGGAGGTTCTCGGTCGCTGGATCCCGTAGGCCCGTCGGAAGCTGGAGGAAGGATCGTGGAGTCACGGAAGGAGAACGTGGAGCAGGTATGGATGCCGTCCAGAAAGGCATCCTACGATTCTCAGACGGCTCCCGCGAGCCGCGACAAGGTCTTGGACGCCATCGCATGGTCCGCATTCACAAGCTTGGCCGTGTACGGCAACTGCTGCCGGTCGACGCTGTGGGCCATCCAGACGCATCGCAGAAAGGAAGAGCCCGCCACGCTCCGCGCCGCGGCGGTGCTCGCCGGGGGCCTGTGTGGGACGGGCGAAACCTGCGGAGCCGTGCTGGGCGGTCTGATCGCCATTGGAGAAGCAACCGCCTCCGAGGACTTCGCGAATCTTGACGCCTACAAGGAAGCGAACAGCAGGGCGAAGCGTTTTCTCGATGAGATGCGAGCCTTCTACGGCAGTACCCGATGTTTCGACATTCAGAAGGCGGTGCTGGGCTGGTCGTGCGACGATCCGAGCAAAGCGCGAGCGTGGCAGGAAGCCGGAGGACCCACAGCGTGTGCCGGCGTGTGCGCGGAGGCTGCTCGCCGCGCTGCAGGGACCCTCTGCGGGGGCGAGGTCGCCGCCGTGAAGCCTGCCGAGAAGGGATGCTGACGGGGGGACTCGGACCGTCCGCGGAACGTGACGCGTGGCCGACAGGGCACGAAGGGCGTGGAAGCCGCGCTGCGACTCCGGTACAGTGGCTGGGCAAGGACTAATGGAGCTGGCAGGACTCAAGGAGGCTTCTTGGGATGACTCTCCGAACGGATAGGTTGCGAAACGAGCTTCTTGAAGCCAGGCCGAGAATCTGCCCCGAGCGGGCGAGGTTCTTCACAGCTTCGATGAAGATGACGGATGGGCAGCCGATCGTCAAGCGGCGTGTCAGAGCGTACGGCGACGTCCTGCGGTCGATGAGCCTCTATGTCCGAGACGGCGAACTCCTCGTGGGTAACCTTGCCAGCACGCCGCGAGGAGCGCCGGTCTTCCCCGAATACTCCGTCGAGTGGATCGAGCGCGAGTTCCACGGAGACCCGTATCACTTCTACGAGCGCCCGAACGACGTCTATGACTACGATGAGGAAACGAAGACCGAAGTCCTTGAGATCCTGGCACAGTGGCGGGGACATACGGTGTACGAAATCGTCCGCGGGCTCATCCCCGACGCAGCGCGGCAGGCGTGGGACATCGGTGCGATCGACGACGACTGGGTCACGCAGAACGGGTTCGGCAACATCCTGCCCGACTACGGCGTCCTGCTTCCGCAGGGACTGCGCGGCGTGATCGATCGCGCGAAGGCCCGACTCGCCGAGCTCGACCTGAAACAACCGGGCGAGGCGAAAAAACAGTGGTTCCTCGAGTCTGTGATCGCCGCCAACGAGTCCGTGATCGGGTTCGCCGGCCGCTACGCTGAGAAGCTCGAGGAGATGGCGACGCGCGAGTCGGACAAGGCCCGGCGCGCCGAACTCGAGACGATGGCGCGCAATTGCCGCAATGTCCCGGAGAACCCGCCGTCCTCGTTCTGGGAGGCGCTGCAGGCCGTGTGGTTCATCCACGTCGGCATTCTGCTTGAGACGAATGGGATCGCGATCTCCTTCGGGCGGTTCGATCAGTACCTGTGGCCGTACTACGAGAGGGATCTTGCGAGTGGGAAGCTCACGCGGGAAAAGGCACTTGAACTGGTCGAGAGCTTCTTTATCAAGGTGAACGAACTCAACATTTTCCGCTCGTGGGCGGGCGCCAAGTTCTTCCCTGGCTACCACATGGCGTTCAACCTCGCCATCGGCGGGCAGACGCGGGACGGGAAGGATGCGTCGAACGAGCTCACCTACGTGGTGTTGGACGCCACGGCGAAGGTGGCCATGCCGAAGCCGTCGGTGTCGCTCAAGTGGTTCGAGCGGACGCCGCGAGAACTGATGAGCCGAACGCTCGAAGTCGTCCAAGAACACTCCGGCGGCCAGCCCGCGTTCTACAACGATCCCGGTGTGATGCGGATGCTCAAGAACCTCGGCGTCGCTCAAGAGGACCTGTGGAACTGGGCGCCCGTCGGTTGCATCGAGGCCTCGATCCCGGGCAAGTGGGACTTCGCCTGCAAGGGGCCGCGCTTGAACAAGGCGAAGGTGCTCGAGATGGCGCTGCATGGCGGCAAGGATCCAGCGACGGGAATCACGCTCCTCCCGGGAGGGGACCTCGCGAGCTTCGCGAGCGCGCAGGACGTCATGGACGCCTACAAGCGCCAACTGCACTACTTCATGGAGCTGCAGGTGATGATCGAGCAGATTAACGACGAGGTACACATCCAGAACGACCTCAATCCGTTCCGGGCGTCGCTCATCTCCGACTGCATTGGGCGCGGCAAGGATCTCCTCGAAGGCGGATCGATCTACTCGACCGACGGAGGCCCGACCGTAGGCGCGATGACTGCGGGCGATGCGCTTGCGGGAATCGAAACGGCGGTCTTCGAGCAGCGGTGGATCACGGGAGCGCAACTCCTGCATGCGATCGACACCAACTTCGAAGATGACTCGACGACGCCAACCGGCGAGGAGATCCGCCTCCTCCTCCTCAACAAGGCGCCGAAATTCGGGAACGACGACGACCGCGCCGACAAGTGGACGGTCGCCTTGACTGACTACCTCGGATCGACGTACCAGAAGGAGTTCAAGAACTCGCGATACGGGAAAGGGCCGGTACCGGCCTGCTTCGCGTATTGTCAGAGTTCCGTGACCGCCAACGTCGCGATGGGGAAAGGCGTCGGCGCCCTGCCGAACGGGCGCAAGGCCGGCGAGCCGCTCAACAACGGCGTGTCGCCGGCGACGGGCGCCGAGAAGAACGGGCCTACCGCCACGATCAACTCGGTCGGGAAGCTGCCGAGCATCTGGTTCTCCCGCGGCGCGATCTTCAACCTGCGATTGAGCCCCGACACGCTGCTGACGCAGGCGGGGCGGGACCGGGTGACGGCGCTCGTCCAGACGCTGTTTGAGAAGAACCAGTACCACATTCAGTTCAACGTCGTCGGTACCGACACCTTGCGTGCCGCGCAGGCTCATCCTGAGGAGTACCGCGATCTGCTCGTGCGCGTGGCCGGGTACAGCGCGTTCTTCGCACCGCTCAACCGCGAACTTCAGGAGGACATCATCCGTCGGACCGAGTTCGACATGGCGCAGTGCTAGTCGGCGGAGACGGGAGCAGGCGCGGGAGTCCCGAGATCGGGGAAGGCCGCGCCCCTTCTACGCGTGAAGGCGGCGGGAGACGATGGGACGGATCTTCGACATCAAGCGGTACGCGACGGGAGACGGGCCCGGCATCCGCGCGCTCGTCTTCCTCAAAGGCTGCCCCCTCGCGTGTGCATGGTGCGCGAACCCCGAGTCCCAGCACGCCGAGACCGAGATCCTCTTCTACCGCGACCGATGTGTCGGCTGCGGGCGGTGCGTCGCCGTCTGCCCGACCGGGGCGATCGGTCTGGACCCAGCGGTCGGCCTGACGACGGACCTGGCCAAGTGCACCGCCTGTGGCCGTTGCGTCGACGCGTGCCTCCATGAAGCGCGGGAGAAGGTGGGAGAGGACAGGTCGGTTGACGAGGTGATGGAGCTTCTTGGGCGGGACCGCCGGTACTACGAGAATTCGGGCGGAGGCGTCACGTTGACCGGTGGGGAGCCGCTCTTTCAACCCCAGTTCTCAGCGGCGCTGCTCGGGGCGTGCAAGCGGGAGGGGCTGCACACGGCGCTCGAGACGTCCGGCTTCGCGGACCGGGAGGCGATGGAACTCGTCCTGGAGCACGTCGACCTCCTCTACTACGATCTCAAGCACCCGGGACCCCGCGCGCACCAAGCCGGAACGGGACAGTCAAACGCCCCCGTGCTTCGGAACCTCTCCCGCATTCGCGAGGCGTTCTCCGGGGACCTGATCGTCCGCATTCCGTACGTTCCCGGGTTCAACGAAGATCCGGACGTGCAGCGGAAGATGATCGAGACGGCGAGCCGCGTGCGCGGGATTCGGAGAGTCGAGATCCTTCCGTACCACCGTCTGGGCCTGACGAAGTACGCGGCGCTCGGGCGAACCTGCGCCGTGGCGGACCTGGCGCCGGTCGACAAGGGTTCGCTCGGCGGCCTGCGGGATCTCGGAAGGCGCCACGGGATCGAGGTGGAGATCGATGCCCGGTAAGGACTCGCGCGCTGTGGGAGGGGCGACGGGGAAGACCTCTTACGATGCCATCGTCTTCGACCTCGACGGAACCCTGTACCGCGGGGACGCGGCGATTCCGGGCGCCCCGGAGGCGGTTACTGCGTTGCGCGAGTTCGGTCGCTGCCTCTTCCTTTCGAACAACGGCGAGTGCACGTCGCCGACGCTGGCGCGTCGGCTCATCAAGCTGGGGTTCGACGTGCGCGAGAGCGAGGTCACTTCGTCCGCCGATCTGGTCGTGAAGCGCCTCGAGGCGGAGAAGCCGGGGGCGCGCGTCCTCGGGCTCGTATCGGCGGAACTGGCGCGCACTCTCGAGGCCCACGGATTCGAAGTCGCGGACGACTCCCGCGTGGACTTCGTTGCCGTGGGCGTGGATCGTGAGTTGACGCGGCGCCGGCTCGTGCTAGGGCTCGAGGCGATGCTCGGCGGCGCGGCGCTCGTGGCGACCAACGAGGACCCGACGTATCCCGGCGAGAAAGGCATCCGGCCGGCGGCCGGTGCGTACGTAGGGTTCTTCCGCGGCATGGGCTTCGAGCCGGCGTGGCGATGCGGGAAACCCGACGTCGGGGCCGTTGAGAGCGCGCTCCGCGCGTGGGGTCTCCCGCGCGATGGGCGGTACCTGTTTGTCGGCGACAACCTCCACTCGGACATAACGGCGGCCGAGCGGATGGGGGCGGAGTCGGCGCTTGTCCTCTCGGGCGTCGCGAGAGAGGCGGATCTCGAGAAGCACGCCGTGCGCCCGACGGTTGTCGTCGACGACGTCGCACGCTTGGCGGAGCTGCTCGAACGGAATGGCGGGGACGTCCGCGGCGGGCGCGGGCGAACGTCGGCACACGCGAAGTCGGCGAGAGGGGAGGTCTGAGACACATGGAGTCGAAAGGCTCCGAGAAGGCGCTCGCGCGGATGCTGAAAGAGAAGATCGTCGCCGTCGTGCGCCTCGACGACGCGAACCAGGGGATTGACGTGGCGAAGGCGCTCGTCGCCGGGGGCGTGACGCTGATCGAGATTGCCCTCACGACGCCCGATGCGGTCGAGTTGATCGCGCGGATCAAGATGTCCGTACCGCAGGCAATGGTTGGCGCGGGGACCGTGATGACGACCGGCGACGTACTCTCACTGCGGCCAGCCGAACCGGCCTTCGCCGTCGCCCCCATCCTCGATCCACGGGTGGTTCGTTGCGCACAAGAAGAGGGGATCCTGTTCTCGCCCGGCGCATACTCGCCGACCGAGACCTACCAGGCGTGGGAGATGGGTGTGCCGATCGTGAAGGTGTTTCCGGCTGCGCGCCTGGGGCCGAAGTACCTGTCCGACCTCAAGGCCCCGATGCCGTTTCTGCGGCTGATGCCAACCGGAGGAATTGACGACAAGACGATTTCCGAGTACCTCCAGTGCGGCGCGGACGTCGTCGGCGCCGGCGGATGGCTTGTCGACATGAAGGCCATCGCGCGGGGTGACCTATCCGTGCTCACCGAGAAGGCAAAGCGCCTCGTCGCGGCGCGCGGCTAGTCGGCCTCGCGGCGATGCCGGCACACAGGATCCAGAAGATGGCTAGCCCGGCACCTGCGGTCGCAACAGACGGCGACGGCCCGAACACGACCACGTGCGGATCGACGACCTCGTCAGTGCGACAAGCATCTATCTCCACATTGCGCGCGCACTGCTCCAGCGATAGCGCGCGCCCGGAGTTCGCACCGCTCCTTAGAGCGAACTCACTAGCTACTTGACACAAGAGACCGTCAAGTAGCCGGCGGCAGACGTCTATCTGCGTATCGCCTACGCCTTGCTGGCGGCCTAGTCCTCCGCCAAGGCGCAACAGCCTTCTCGACTAGTCGCGTCACGAGCCGGAGAAGCCAGCGGCCAAGCTAGGCTTCTCCCCCAGCTACTCAGTCCCACGGTCAATGAGCAGCCAGCTACATCAGCAACCAAGACCGCCGCGTAGCCCGCTACCAAACGCTACCATCTTGACGAATAGTGTCACCAAACGCTAAGATGCCCGCGTATGGTTGCGAGAGGGTTGTGGATCGAACGTGTGGAGAGTGCTTGGCGGGAGCGCCGAATCGTGTGGCTAGCCGGCGTTCGGCGGACCGGGAAGACCGTCCTGAGTCAGTCCTTGCCCGACGTCGAGTACTTCGACTGCGAGCTGCCTCGCGTCCGGCGCATGCTCGAGGATGCGGAGAGCTTCCTCGGCGACCATCACGGGCAGCGCATCGTGCTCGATGAGATCCATCGACTCCCGAACCCGTCGGAGATCCTGAAGATCGCGAGCGACCACTACCCCGATGTGCGGATCCTTGCCACCGGCTCGTCAACGCTGGGCGCTTCAACCAAGTTCCGCGACACGCTGGCAGGGAGAAAGCGAAACGTGTGGCTCACCCCCATGACACTCGACGACCTCGATGACTTCGGACAGCCAGACCTCCGGCATCGGCTCCTGCACGGCGGGCTTCCTCCATTCTTTCTGGCGAAGAGCGTGCCGGAGCGAGACATCCAGGACTGGATCGACGACTACTGGGCCAAGGACCTGCAGGAGCTCTTCCGCGTCGACCGGCGCGCCTCGTTCCAGCGATTCCTTGAGCTCCTCTTCACCCAGAGTGGCGGGATCTTCGAAGCCACGTCCTTCGCTGGTCCCTGCGAAGTCAGCAGGGGCACCATCTCGAACTACCTGGCGGTCCTGGAAACCACGCTCCTCACGCATGTTGTTCGGCCGTTCAGCGCGCGTCGGTCCAGTGAAATCGTTGCCGCTCCCAAGGTCTATGCCTTCGACACTGGTTTCGTCTGCCACATGCGCGGCTGGCGCGTCATCCGCGATGAGGACCTTGGCACCCTATGGGAGCATCTCGTGCTGAATGAAATCCAGGCGCAGCTTCAGACCCGCGAGATCCACTACTGGCGCGACAAGCGGAAGCACGAAATCGACTTCGTCCTTGCCAGGCGCGGGCAGGCCCCGCACGCCATAGCGTGCAAGTGGACCGCCGGAGCTTTCGATCCGACGAATCTGCTCGCCTTCCGTCGCCAGCACCCAGAGGGGACCAATTGGGTTGTGGCAACCGACGTCGACCGCCCGTTCACAAGGAACTGGAACGGCGTCGCTGCGCGCTTCGTCGATCTCCGCGGTCTGATCGCCGGCCTGACAGGACCACAGACTGCCGATTAGTCACCTACGCCGAGTTCTGCAGCCGCAGCGCCGGCAGAACTCTCTAGCTACTCGGCAACGAAGACCGCCGAGTAGCCGAGCACCACGGACACCGGACCAAGGACTGCTCCTGCATCCTCGGCCAAAGGGGAGGGGTCCCCATGACGGAGACCCCTAGCCCGTGTTCTCACTTCTTCTGCCACCCCGGCGTCGCTACTCTAGCATGTTTCCGGCTCCCGGTGAAGTCGCTCGCAGCTCCCGCAGTTGGTTCTTCCACATGCCACGGGCTACGAGCCACAAGCCGCGCCGTCCGAAGACTCTCGCTGGGGTTGGCCAGACTGGACTCCTCGTGAGTGCAGCGCGCGCTTCAGAAGCAGTCCGCTGGAACGGAGATCAGCGCGACGTCGCACCGTAGTTGAACCCCCAGACGGCGAGGCCGACCGCCGCCACCGGTATGAGGAGAAGGTCGAGGTCGATTCGAGCCAGGCTGTAGATGGGGATCGAGATGAGGGCTCCCACACCGACGCCGAGACACGCGCCAAGTAGGCATAGTGGCAGGTTCCCGTTTACCCCGAGTAGTGTCCCAGTGAGCGCCACCCCTCCGAACGCACCCGCGAGGATACCGCCGAAGACGACACCTGTGCCAAGCTGATGAACCCAAGCTCCCTCGTTCGGGAGTGAGTCCCTGAGCAGCACCGAGGCCTCCGAACCCAGGTACAACCCGGCGAACGAGCCAATGAGTCCGCCTGCTACCTCGCCCAGCATCGCTTCCTCCGGCGGCCGCGCGACCGCTCCAGTCCCCAGGATGAGTACTGCCATCATTGCGACCACGATCTTCCTCATGACAATCCCTCCGAGCGGTGCGCCCCCAGCAGTTGGTGGCAGGGGCACTCCTTGAGTGAGTCTAGCCGACTCTCGACGCTGTCACGGAAACCCCGCGGCCTGTCCATCAAGAATCGTGGGGACCGGCGCAATCGCCCAGCCACGCAGTGGAGCCGGAGCCGACCAGAGCGCCAAGTTGCACCAAGCGGCTGCGAAACCACTCGCCAGATCGAGGGGATCGAGTTCGGCAGCCGTCCACCGCGAACTGCGCACCGCGAACCCAACGAACTCAACAGACTCAACGAGCTCAACGAACTCGCTTCGGTCCGACATCCACGATCTCGAACAACCCCTCGAACGTCTTGCCTACGACATCGGCGATCTTATGTGCGGTCGTGACGCTCGTGCCGGCGCCGTTTTCGATCGAGGAGAGCATAGGGCGGGAGACGCCGACCGCGACGGCGCAGTCGACCGACGTCAGCCCGGCGACGATGCGCGCTCGTCGGACAGCGTCCCCTTTCGACACGATGCGGTAGTACTTCTTCGGCATGAGCAGCCATACTCTACCAAGGCGCACGATGGCCGGAGAAGACACGCAACGGCTGTAGAATGGACATCCAAGGGCAATAGACATCACTCTCGACGAGCCATGACTTGACATAGGCCGACCAACGTGCTAGGGTGTCGCGGATTCCACCTGGCGCCCCGGGACGATGGGTGCGAGATGCGATCGGACCGCACCGGGTGGTAGCAAGAGGCTGGGTTAAGGAATGGTCAAACCCTTGCGCTCGCGAACCGGGGCGCCGAGTGAATTCTCTCCGAACACGTGCGGCATGTAGCGCGTGGCTCGTAGCATGTAGATTCGGAACTCCCAAACCTGAACTTCCATCTCGCCGGTAGTCAGTTCTTCTCTGTGTTCCGTGCGGCCCCCACGGGCAGCCGAAGAGAGAAGCCAACGCAAGACCGTGGCTTCTCCCTAGCGACTCGGCAACAAGGACCGCCGAGTAGCCAGCTACAGGACATGTGCTACGAGCCGGCGCGCTCGTGAATTGTCGGAGCGCACCCGCTTGGGGCACTATCGGAGCCATGACTCCCGATACCGACCGCCGTTCGACTGCTTCGTGCGATCTGCCCCGTGAGGACGTTCACGTGGGCGCTCGCGCGGCTCCGACGCGGACTGAGGCTGGCCTTCTCGGCGGAAGGGGATTCGGGACGAAGCGGCGCATCCTCGAACGCTACGCGCGCACCGACGACGGCCGTGTGGTCATCGACATTGCCGCCGGGCGGATCGCCGATCTGTACGACGATTTCGACAAGCACGCCTCGTATCTCAAGAAGGAGCTCGACCAGGAGCTCGTCGACTACATCATCGACTCGGTCCGCGAAATCGCCACAGAGCCTTTTCTTGTTCAGGTCAGTCTCGCCGCGCCCATGGATTCGAGCGCGGTGTGCCGCGTCCAGACCAGCCTGCACAACTACTTCCTCTATCTGCGGGAGCTCGAAGCCCGCGAGATGCGGCGGCTACTGCGCACGTCGGTGATCTTGTTCGTCGTCGGGGCCGCGCTCCTCACCGCCTCCGTGTGGATGAACAGCCGACCCGCCGTGCGCGACGTCGTCCTCGGCAGCGTGATCGCTGAGGGTCTGACGATCGCCGCGTGGGTCTCGCTGTGGGAAGCGCTCGCGATGTTCCTCGTCAACTGGGCGCCGCATCGGCGCCTGATCCGCATGTACGAGCGCATCGCCAAGGCCGACGTGCGGTTCCAGGAAGTCGAGCACGAGGCGGAGGTGGTGTGAAGCCCGTACCATGTAGCGCGGCTGGCGAGCGCAGCCGGACGGTGTAGCCCGGATCACAATCAGGAAGCGCGAGCGCAAGAGCGGTGCGTGTCCTGCGTTGGGGCTACGATAAGGAGGCCTGATGCCTCGCGAGGACTGCCTATTCACGGGGCCTGGCTGGTATTTGGCGGACCAACACCAGCGCCAAGAGATGGCCCGCGATATTGAGAGCATGGACGGGAACCGCCTGCTCAATTCCGCCGTCGACGACCTTGCCAAGTACTTCGCTGAGAAGTACCAGGTAGCGGTTCCCGAGTTGGATATGGGCAACTTGGTCGTCGACCACCGTGAGACGGAGATTGAAGTGAGGGGCGAGTCACTGAGGATGGTCATGGGGCGCAGCCAGCCGTCCTACGTCAAAGGCACAGAGGTCGAGGCCGAGATCCCTTTCACTGGTGATGCGGAAGCCTTCAAGGTCCAGCCCAACCCGTTCTCTCTGAATCCTCCAAGAGCCACAGTCTCCGGATCTCGTGTCGTATTCACCGTGGTCGGGACGAGTCTAGGTGCGACTGATGTCAAGCGCGAGATTGACGCCACTGTCACGTCAATCGAGTCCTGTCTCACGAACCTTCGGGGCAACTTCGCAGGCCTGAACGCTCAGTTGTTTGACGAGGCAAAGGCAGCCATAGAGGCCCGCCGCACCAAGCTGCTGGCAAACCAGAATATGGTGGCCTCTCTCGGGTTCAAGGTCAGGGAGAGACAGGGAGCGCCGACAACGTACGTCGCGCCCGAGATTCGACGGAGGATCACTCCCGTCATGCCGCCGGCCAGCGGGACACCGTTCAGGCCAGAGCCTGCCCTATCCACGGATGACTACGAACACATCCTTGCTGTGATGCAGAGCATGACGCAGGTCATGGAGCTCAGCCCGTCGGCCTTTCGCGCGGTCGACGAAGAAGCTCTTCGATCCCATTTCCTCGTACAGCTCAATGGGCACTACCAGGGCCAGGCCACAGGAGAAACCTTCAACTACGAAGGGAAGACTGACATCCTGATCCGGTCCGAAGGGAAGAACATCTTCATCGCCGAGTGCAAGTTCTGGTCAGGACCGAAGAGGCTCGCTGAGACGATCGACCAGCTGCTAAGCTACAGCTCATGGCGCGATACGAAGACCGCGGTTGTGGTCTTCAATCGCAACCGCGACTTCTCGAAGGTGTTGGCCGCGATTCCTGATGCCGTCCGCGAACACCCTCGGTACAAACACGATCTGCCGGGTTCCAGCGAGACTGCCTTTCGCTACCTGTTCGCAAACCGCGATGACCGGAATCGCGAGCTCTTTCTCACGGTCCTAGCGTTCGACGTCCCGACCTCCACAGAACACGGAGCGTGAGGGATAGATCTTGCCATTTTTCGGCCCTTGTCGCGGCAAGCGTCGAGGTCTGTCCTGATGGCAGGTCGGGACCAGGGTGCGTGCTGGCGCGTCGGGGCATGTCTCGTAGTCCAGCACTGGGTAGGCTCCTGTTGACGTTTGCCAGGTTGTTCCTACCGCAATGCGCTCGCCCGGCTTGACGACCATGCGGCGAGTGCCGGGAGAGAGCCGGACACCGCCTTGTCTTGTGGCGTACAGCGCCCGTCAGAGGACGCAAATCCGAACGCCTTCCGACAGCATGCGTGTCTCGTCCAATGCCCACTCGCCTGGAATTACGAGTTCAAGGCGCTTCTCGACCTTGCGGGCGTTGCCGACCGCCGGCCACCCGGCGATCTCCGTTGCCGGGTCGCTAGAGAGTTCTGCCGGCACTTGGCAGCAGAACTCCTGGCGTTTTCAGGGCGCGACGAGCTTCGATCGTCGTGTTCTGGGCCTCGCCGGGGAACTGGCGCCGCCGCGCGGGGTCGAAGATGTGCCCTAGCGTACAGAACGCATACATGCCGGGCGATAGCGCGTCGAGGAACGGCTTCAGGGTCCACGACCAGAGGAGGTTTTTCGGCAGAAACGAGGTTGGGCGCCGGAACGAGTCGTCTCTGTGTCCGTGTGGCAGCTCACCTAACGCAGCCACATCACAAAGGGGTGATGAAGAAGGGGCATAGGCTCGCTGTGACGAAGAAAACCTGCTATGGTATCACACGATGAGTGGCCGTCCCCAATCCGTGGGTCGCTAGTGCATTCGGACGGGAAGGGGCGTTGCACCGATCAGGCGACGACTTCCGCCGCTCGCGAGTTGACGACGGATGATCTGCAGGGCACGTCAGGAGGGGATTGGTGAGCGTCGAAGGCGGTGCGCCGCCTGTTGCGAGAGACATGGAGGTGGCGGGATGCCAGGCAAGCAGCTCTTCATCAGCAGAGTCAAGATCTCGGACAAGAAAGAGGGAGCGCTCAATCGCGGTGACATCAGTTTCGTTGCGGCCAAGTACACGCCGGGCGCTCCGGCATGGACGCCACTGGCGTCCGAGGCGTTCGTCAAGGTAGCCAAGAAGGATCTGAACAAGTGGCTTGCGTGCACCGCATACATCACTTCGCCAAGCGCGCCCCTTATGGCGGGGGAGGTCATATCCCTTGTCCTCTATGAGCACGACAACAAGCCACAGAGGACATGGACGGTAGACGGCAACAAGACGCTGCACTACGACTCAAAGGAGTCTGAGTACGGGGTTGTCACTCTCGTATACAGCACGTGCGTACCCAGTCAAGCCCAGACCTTCAATCTCACGGGGGCAAGCATCGAGATCAAGTGCGTCAACGGCTGACATCGCAGGACCAGAGTCTGGCCGGGTCGATGCGCGCACTGTGACGAAGGGAGAGCTGGGCGACGGGGTCAGATCGTTGGTCGACAGGGCGACTCTCCCGCTGCAGTCCGACAGACGGCTCCAGGCGCTTGCGCCTGACTGCTTCGCGTAGTCTTCCGGAAGAGGGTCGGAGTGCCCCTGATTCCGCTGGCGAGGCACGCGTCAGAGAACGCGGATCCGTACGCCTTCCGACAACATGCGTGTCTCGTCCACCGTCCACTCGCCGGGAAGCACCAGTTCGAGGCGCTTCTCGACCTTGCGGGCGTTGCCGGCCGCGGGCTACCCGGCGGGTCTTGTTGCCAACGTATCTGGCTGCTCAGCCTTTCTTGGGCTGAGCAGCTAGGAAGAAGCCTGGCTCGTTCGTTGGCTTCTCCTGGTCAAGAGGTCCGGCAGCAGAACTCCTGGCATTTTCAGGGCGCGATGGGCTTCGATCGTCGTGTTCTGGACTTTCACCGGAGGACTCTCGTCGCTGCGCGGGATCGAAGATGTGTCCGAGCGTGCAGAATGCGTACATGCCGGGCGACAGCGCGTCGAGGAACGGCTTCTCCGTCCACGACCAGAGGAGGTTCTTCGGCAGGAACGACGTCAGGCGGCGGAACGAACCGTCGACCTCCTGCATCAACACGTCGGCGACGAAGACCTCGACTTGCTCGACGCGGCTGTTGCCGGTGTTGCGGACGCGGAGGTTGAAGTAGTACGCGTCGGCTGGCGCGCCCGGGGCGCTCGGGTTTGAGACCAAGGTGTGGTGGAAGTCGGGCCGCTCGGGGTTCACTTCTAGATTGAGTCTAGGGCGGACGAGGAGCCGCGCGATCCGGCTCTGGAATGCGGCAATCGTCGCCGACGTGACGGCGACGGCGGCCAGGATCCATGTCCCGATCGGCGTCCCACTTGCTCCCGTAGCCATGGCACCTCCTCCCGTGTTCCGTTCCAGCCCACGAATCGACCCCCAAGCCGTCAACCCGGCCGGTCACTCCAGAAGCGGGCGGATGCGGGCGGGCGGAGTGACATCGTGGAGTGGCAGGTCAGAGAAGGTCGGCCGCAGGTGCCCCCCCTCCGCTTGACGGCGTCCCAGCAGAGAGTGTCGTTGGCGGCGAGAGTGCGGCTCGATCCTATCGGTAGGTCGCCCCGTCGCGGGCCAAGATGGCGGCGATGTCAACGCGTTGCGCTTTGGGATCGACGGAGTAGATGATCCGGTACGGGCCGACGCGCTTGCGGAGTGCACCCCGCAACTTGCCGCTCTTGATCGGGCGAACGTCGCCGAGAGTGGGATCCTTCTCCATCTCTTCGACGGCCCGTGCGATCTGCGCTTGTCGGTCTCTCGGGAGCCCGCGGAGTTGCTTCGCCGCGACGCGCGACAGGCTACACGCCCAGCTCATCTTCCAGCTCGCTCCAGAGAACGGAGTCGCCGCGCCGGAGTTGCCGGAAGCCCTGCTCGACGAGCTTCTCTTCGTCGGGGCTCAGCGTATCGTCGAGATCGACGAGACGCTTGGGACGAATGACGATGTCGCTGCCTTCGCGGTTGACCTCGACGAAGTCACCTTCCTTGAGGCCAAGGTCGTCGAAGATGACCTTGGGAACGGTTACCTGGCGATTGGTGCGGATCTTCACGATCGACATGGCGACCTCCTCTCGTTTCCGCAGGCTAATGGACTAATACTCCATCACTTGGCCGCTGTCAACTCCGTAGTGCGCCATGGGAATGCGCGGCGGCAGGTGGGCCCTGGAGTTTTGACTCGATTGTGGCTTGGGGTATCGTGAGGAGACGGAAACTGAGAGAAAGAGGAGTCTACGTTGCCGAAGAAGCGAGAGAAGAAAGCGAAGAAGCCGGCGATGATTGTGCGGCTTGTGCGACGGTGGGGCTGGAGGCCGGGACGGGCAATGCAGGAGGTTCTGAGCTGGATCGAGACGCTCGTGGTGGCGGGCGCGCTGGCGGCGGTCATCATGACGTTCGTCACGGTGCGGATGCATGTTCCGACGGGGTCGATGATCCCGACGATCGATCCGAAAGACTCGTTCTTCGTTGATCGAATCACCTACTACTTCCGCTCGCCGAAGCCGGGCGACATCGTCGTATTCCGCCAGGGCGAGGTAGCAGTTCGGGGAGCGGTAGAGGGCTCGACCGCGGCGGCTGCGCATGTGTCGACCGGCGTGAAGCTCGTCTTCGCGAACGGAAAAGCCGTCCGCACGGTGGCGGAGGCGAACGAGATCATTGCGGGCCTGGCCGACGGTGCGGTGGTCCGCCTGGAGACCTCGAACGGCGCGGCGTTCAACCTCGGGGCGAAGACGGCGTCTACATCGCTCGCGAGCCTCGGTGTGATCGCCAGGGACGCTCCGACTCGCTACGTGAAGCGGCTGATCGCGGTGGGCGGGCAGACGGTCCAGATCCGCGACGGTGGCATCTACGTCGACGGCGTGAAGCTCACGGGTCCGCGCTTCGATCGCACCTACGTCTCGACGGGCGCGCGGCTGCAGTACGGCATCGAGCCGACGCTCGTGCCGGAGGGGAAGTACTTCATGCTCGGCGACAACTCGGGTGACTCGTTCGACTCGCGCTACTGGGGCTTCGTCGACAAGTCGGCGGTGATCGGCGTGCCGTACTTGCGCGTCTGGCCGATCTCGCGGTTTGGAACGATGTAGGAGGCTGGCCGGCTCTCCATAGAATCAGCCGGCTAGGGGATTCAGCTGAGGCAGCCGAATCCCTGTCTGTTTCCGAATCGAGCAGCTGGCCAGCTTCTCCACAGAACCAGCTGGCTAGGGGATTCGGCGGAGGCCGCCGAATCCCTGGCAGGTCTAGCGTTAGGCCGAGGTCGCTGGCCAGCTTCTCCACAGAACCAGCTGGCTAGGGGACTCGGCCGGCGGTCGAATCCCTGGCAGGTCTAGCGTTAGGCCGAGGTCGCTGGCCGGCTCTCCATAGAATCAGGGCGGCTGGCCGGCCTCTCGGCAGAATCGGCCGGCTAGGGGGATCTGGCGGGGCCAGATCCCTGGACGTGTCCCTTCCTCAGAATCGTGAGCTAGGGGATGCGGCTGGCAGGCGAGTCCCCTAGCGCTCTACGTGTCCCAGCGCAGGCGGTAGACGTTCACCGGCTCGCGTCGGCCGCGGAGGAAGAGGGGGGCGGTCGCCTCGACGGGCAAGCCCCCGTGCACGAGCTCGTAGACGGCCTCCGTCACGAGGATCTGGCCTGGTTCAGCCATGGCCTGCAGGCGCGCGGCGACGTTCACGGCGTCGCCGATGACGGTGTAGTCCATGAACTCCTCGGAGCCGATGTTGCCGACGATCACGGGGCCGGCATTGATGCCGACTCCGAGTCCGAGCTCACACAGTGCTGCGCCATCGCCTTGGAGGGCCGTAAACGCGGTCTGCATCTCGCGCGCCGCGGCCACCGCGCCCTGCGCGGCTTCTGCGCGGCTTCCGCGTGGCTCGAAGAACGCGAGGAGGCCGTCGCCGATGTACTTGTCGAGGACGCCATTGTGCCGGAGTAGGGGTGCTGTGATCTCCGACAGAGCGCGATTCAGCGTCGCGACAACGTCATCGGGGCTGTGCGATTCGGAGAAGCGCGTGAAGCCGCGGATGTCGGCGAACAGCACCGCGACGAAGCGGCTCTCGCCGCCGAGTCGGGCAAGGCGGGAGGAGTCGCTGCGAAGTCGCGCGGCGATCTTCGGAACGTAGCGGCCGATGGCCGAGAAGAGGTCGGCGTTCTCCGCCACGACGCGGGTGCGGAACTGCCGCGCGCGGGTGGTTCGCTGGACGACGAACCACGACACGCCGGCAAGGAGAAGGACGGCCAGGAGATCGAAGATCAGAAGGGCGCTCAGGCCGAAGTACCGCGTCGCGAGCAACGTGGAGATCGGAACGTGCGACACGATGTGCCATACGTCCAGGCCTGTCTCGGGCGCGCTCGCAAAGGCCGGCAGCGCCGGCAGGCCGGCGGCGGCGTTCGTCATCTCGGCGAGAGGATGGATCGAGGAGTACGTGAAGAGACCACCCACGGTCTCGAATTGCCCGTTGTCGGAGGCGGTGATACGGCGCCACTCGTTGGGGAACGCGGTGGCGAAGGCCGCGACGGGGCGACCGCTGAGGTTGCCCCACTCTGAAGTGGGGTCATTGCCGCGCATCCAGTAGCCGGCCGCGTCGACGAGCATGGACTCCGAACCCGACTGTGGATGAGCCTGATCGAACTCGCGGAGGAGCGCGGATGCGAGGACGTCAACGTACACCGCACCTTCGTAGGCGCCATCCTCCCAAAGCCCGATGCCGACTGAGAGGACGGGCGTTGGCGAGGATTCCGCGGTTCCGTCGTGGGTTGCCAGCGCGAACGGAGAGAACGCGATGCCATCCTGCGCAATCTGCGATCGAGCCTCGGTGGGCACGTCGACGGGATACGGGTCGAGAGATCGCAAGACGGGGATGCCGCGGGCGTCGCGCTCTACGCGCAGGACCTCGGCGCCGAGTGTGTCGACCACAAGGACCTGATCGTACGCCGTGCGCTCGCGCAGGAAGGCGATCGCCTCGGCTGCCAGGTCTTCCCTCCAGCCTGGAGAGGCTGTCTCAAATGCTCGCACGCCGTACAGGTCGGAGAAGAGGGCGAGGTCGGACACTGTCGAGCGGAGGAAGTCGGACACGGCCTGCCGTCTCATCTCGACGGCGTGCGCCTCGTCGTCGCGGACCATCGTGTCGCGGTGGAGACTGGCACTCCGGTAGATGAGGAATGACGCTCCGAGAAGGAGGGATGATGAGACGGCGAAGGCAACGGCAAAGCGAATCCACACGTCTCGACTCGGCTTCGGTCGACCCGTCAACGTCTCTTGCCTCCCTCACTGGCGTGCCGACGGTCGATCTCTCAGGATGGCCACGACTTCTCGCCGGCATCTGCGCGGTCGGCCCATGCTAGCGCGTTGTCCACGCTGCGCCTATGAACGAGACACTCCTCTGGAATCAGATTGCCGCCGAGGCTTGGAGAAGTGATGTCCAGGACGTGATCATGCGGTGGGCCGCCTTCGTCTCAGGACCAGGCGGCTAGGGGGATTAGGCTTCGGGGCCAAATCCCTGGGCTCGGTCTGGGTGGCCGAATCCCGGGCGGGGACATCCTAGGGCGCGGTGCTCGCCACTGCAGCGGGAATCGTCAGATCCATGACGATGGGCCAGTGGTCGGAGACGGCGCCGGCCGGCGTGGCGTGGGCGATGGTGACGTAGGCGATGCGCTCTGCGAGTCCGTGGGAGACGAGGATGAAGTCGATCTGCGAGTGTTCGAGCTTCCCGTCGTCGATGCCGTTTCCGTTGCGGTCGTACCAGTCGGTGTAGCGATCTTCCTGCGGCAGCGTGGCGCAGACGTTCACGAGCTCGTCGCCCTCGGCGGCCGGGTCGAGGTTCTTGAGGATGGACAGAACCTGCGAGCTGGGTTTGTTCCCAGCGGCATCGAGCGCGGCGCCGTCGAAGTCGTTGAGGTCGCCGAGCACGATGACCTCGCGTCCACGCGAGATCGCTTCGCGGGCGAGGTTGGCGAGGACCGTGGCCTGCGCCTCACGCTCGATCGAGCGGCTGCAGCGGTCGGGATACGCGAGGAAGTGGGCGCCGATGATCGTGACCGGCGTTCCTTGAAGATCGAACTCGGCCCAATAGTTCTTCGACACTCCCGTGTCTCCCGCGCCGCAGCTGAGGAAGGAGCCCGCGACGGGGTAGTTGACGCGTTCGTCGGTGCGGTCGGGCGTCCGCGTGGGCGTGAGAGTCGAGAGGGCGGCGACGTCCTGCCCGGTCGACGAGTCGGTTCCCTGGACGAAGAGAGGCGTGTAGGCGCCGCCGAGGAGCGCGTTTAGCCTCGATAGCATGTCGGCGTTCTCAACCTCGGCGAGACTGATGTAGTCCGCATCGAGCGGGCGCAGGACATCGGCGACGGCTTCGAGGTGTTGCTGCGCACGCGCGGGGGTACCCCAGTGGTCGATCGAGTCGCTGACGCCGTCGAACAACCACTCGGCGTTGAACGCTACGATGCGGAAGGTCGATGCGGCCGCAACGGGTACGAGATCGGACGCACGAGCGCATCCGGCAAGGAAGAGAGCCCCGAGAACGAGGAGACACAGACCGCGGCGTGCCATGATCCCACCTCGCCCGGAGTGTATGGGAGACCGGCGGGATCAGCAAGAAGATGATAGATATAGGCACATAACAGGAGAGAGGAGAAGCGAGAGGTACACAGAGGAGGGGCGAGGGAAGGTGATTGCCTGGCGGGGAACGTCGCGCAACGCACCGAAGGGTCGCGTTGCAGTACCCTTAACGGCGGCCTATGGCCGAAAGAGGAGGAAGAGGATGCTGATCGCGACGCCGAAACGCTGGTTATCCTGGGACTTCGAGGTACACGAGGGAGGCGGGCAGCCCGTGGGTGAAGTCAAGGTGTCAGCGTGGCGGGAGCAGGGCGCCGTCACGGTCGGCGGAATCGAGTACCCCGTGACCCGCCAAGGCGCCGTCGGCGCCTTCACTCTATCAGGAGCGGGAGGTGTCCTGGCGCAAGCGATGAAGCCGAGTGCCTTGCGGAGGATGTTCACCCTCGAGCACGACGGCAAGGAGTACACCTTGAAGGCGATATCTGTGTGGGGAAGGGGGACCGTCTTGCTCGACGGCGAGACAAAGATCGGTGCCGTCCGTCACTCCGGCGTGTTCACCTGGCAAGCGCGCGCCGATCTGCCTGAGGACATGCCCCTTGAAGTCCGACTTTTCGTCATCTGGCTTACCGTATTGCTGTGGAAGCGACAACAAGCCGCGAATTCGGCCTAACGCCGGACACTGCATGAAGAGTCCGAAGAGGGAAGCGAGTGTACCCTCGGACGCCCGGGCGTTTCTCGGCGGTCTGCCGCACGAGTCTCGCGAGATCGTCCTCGCTCTGCGTGACATCGTTCGCCGCACGGTGCCCGACGCCGAGGAGACGGTGTTGTGGGGCGGCCTCTCGTATCACACGCCGTGGATCGGCGGACGCGTCAAGGGTGCGCTGTGCCAGATCACGGTCAAGCGCGGCGAGGTGCGGCTCGAGTTCATCCACGGCGTCCGCTTGGCCGATCCGGCGGGGCTCCTGCGAGGCGATCGGATCTCGAAGCGCTACGTGGCAATTTGCACGGTCGCCGACGCCCGGAGGCCGGAGATCGTCGCGCTGATCGAACAGGCATCGACCATCGACTTTGGGGGCTGTTGATCGATCTGCCCCACCCTAGTACGCTCGCGGCCTGAGGTGGCCGCGCAGCGCGGCATTCCACGGAGGCGCCATGGCGAAACCAGATGCGAAAGGCAGCGAGGCCCAGACATCCGAGTACATCGGCCAGACGATCCCGGTTCACGTCGAGTTGTCCGCGCGAGAGATCGTGCTCGCCCAGCCGGAGATGCGCGCCCTCCTTGAGGCCGCGGAACTGATTGCCGTTGGCGATTGCGGATGTCGGAAAGGGAAGGGCGCGGAGGCGTGCGAGCGACCGCTTGAGGTGTGCTTGGCCGTCGACGCTGAGGCTAAGAAGGAGATTGCGACGGACGGCTGGCGTGAGATTGCGCTAGACAACGCGCTCGCCGTGCTCGAAACCTCGCACCGGGCGGGCCTCGTCCACCTCGCCTACCGCAAGGCGAACGAGGACGTCACCCTCGTCTGTTCGTGCTGTCCCTGCTGCTGCGTGCACTTCAACGCGCTCAAGGGTCGCGAGTATCACGAGGCGATGACCGAAGCGGCGTTCGTGGCGCGGTTCGATTCGGACGCCTGCGTCGGCTGCGGTACGTGCGCAGAGCGCTGCGCGTTTGGTGCCTTCACCTGGCCGGCTGACGGCGAGCACCCCGAGTTCCGCGCTGCGAAGTGTTTCGGCTGTGGCCTGTGCGTCAGCACGTGCCCGAGCGGCGCGATCGCGTTCGTCAGGCGCTAGTTCGGCGGCGGTCGCCTCAGGCGAACGGCGGCGGCTCAGGGGCGCGCGAGCAGTCCGAGGTAGTACGGCCAGATGACGAGGCCGACGATGCACTGCCACCACAAGAGCTTTGCGAATGCGATCGTGAACAGCCATCCGCCGAACCAGACCGCACCCGCAAGACTTCCCGCACCTACTCTGATGTCCCTCGACATGGTCCCTCCTTCTAGGCTCTGGCGGCATTCTACTCCGAGGAGGTTGCGACGGGGAACTGGTGACCCAGGTCCAGTTGCTCGGGCTCCGGCGTCACGCTGTGCGCGAGGCGGCCGTGTTGCCTGTTCAGGTGCGGATCGCGGCGAGCAGCGGGCGGGGAGAGCCTGCGATCGATATCTGGGATGCGGCGATCGCACGGAGCAAGCAGCGTCTACAGCGTGCGACGGATCCCGTCGACCAGCCGGTCGATCTGTTCGGTCGTGTGAGTGGAGAAGACGGCGATGCGAAGCGACTCGACGTCGGGTGCGTCCGAGTACCCGCGCGGCGGCACGTAGAGGACGACGAGATCCTCGCGATCGAGGGCGTCGCAGACGTGGCGAAGGTCGATCGACGGCGCGCCTGGAAGACTGACGATCGGGATCGGGGTGTCGGCGAGGTCGAAGCCGGCGGCGCGGAGCCCGGCTCGCATGTGCCGGACGTTGTCCCACAACTGGCGGCGCATCTCGGGGTGCTCCTCGAGGAGCCGCATGCCCATCGCGGCCGCAGCGGCGGCCGGTGCGGACGGGGCTGAGGCGCCGGCGGGAATGTGGGAAAGCCCCCGCATCTTCGCCTCGAGGACGCGGTCTCCGGGGACGATGCCGCCGGTGCCACCGAATGCCTTGCTCAGCGTGCCGCAGAAGTAGAGGGCATCTCCCTGCAGGCCGTGGTACTCGAAGCTGCCCCGCCCCTGCGTACCGATGACGCCGAGCGCGTGCGCGTCGTCGACGCAGAGGAGGCTCCGAGGATAGGCGTCGAGCACCGCGGCGTAGGCCGGCAGCGGGGCCATCGCGCCCGTCGACGGAAAGACACCGTCCGTCAGAACGAGCGGCCTTTGGCCGGGACAGACTCGGAGCGCGAGCTGACGAGCGAGGTCGTCGGCATCGAGGTGGCGGAAGAGGACGACCTCCTTGGCCGTCGCTCGCAGGGCGTCGAGCACGCTGTAGTGCGAGGCGCAGTCAGCGAAGGCGACGTCGTAGTCCTCACGGAGTGCCTGGGTGAGGACCATCGGTCCCAGGTAGCCCGAAGCTACGTACGTGATCGTCTCCGTCCCGAAGAACCGGCACGCCCGCTCGATGGCCTCCTCGTGGGCCGGCGTCAATGCGGCGGTCGCCGGGCCGATCCCGTACTTCTGCGCCGCGGTGCACGCGGCGGCGATCACAAGCGGGTGTCCGTGCAGGCCGAAGTAGCTCGTTCCGCAGAAGTAGTCGACCTCGCGCCCGTCGATCCTCACGCGCGAGCCAACCGGAGAACTCATGCGCCGGATGTCTCTGTCCATTCCGTACCCCTCGCCGACCGAGCCGGCCTTAGCTGCTCGAGGAGCGATGGTACAGGTTCGAGCCCCGTGGCTGCGAGGGTTCCGCCAAACTCAAGGGATGCCGCTGCACGCGACGGAGGGTGCTGCTGCAGCGACCGCGATTGCCACTCCTGTCGGGCCATTGCCCGACAGGAATGGCCCGCGGCGGTGAGAGGCTGTGGAGTCCCTTGCCGCGCGCGTTCCGCGGACCTAGAAGCGTTAGGGCGTGGCGGTGGCGCTTCGGAGGGTGTGCTTGCCGCGACTGTCGACCCAGGTGATGGTGGCCCAGAAGGTCATGCTGATCGGCATGCCCGTCGGATCCTCGTAGGTCGACGTGAAGACTTGGTCGGGCCCGTGGAACGTGAACGCCTCCGACTTGTGCGTCCCGCACGATGCGGACCAGTCGACGCGAATCTGGATGGGCTGGTTGCCGTCCACCCCGAGCTGCGTCGCTTCGAACGTGCAGGCGAGTTCCGACGTGTCGGAGCCGCCGACCGGATCGTCCAGGATGACAATGTCGGCCGCGATGGGCAGCGATGTCGATCCGGGGCCTGGGTCGGTGCCCGGGCCCGTTCCGGGTCCGGCGACGGGAGCGCAGCCGAATGCCGCAAGCAAGAGGGCGGCGGACGCCATCAGGCTGAGCGTGCGCTGTAGGAAGATTCTGGTGCCTTGGATTCTCATAGGGCCCCCTCCTCCACCCCTACTTGACGAACTGCCAGCCGTTCGGATCCTCAATGACGACCTGGGGTCGCGGGGCGGCACGGAAGACGCCGTGGATCTCGATCTTCTTCCCCACTTTGCCGAGCGGAATCAGACGATCCTTGCCCTTTCCCTCGAGCTGGACGGAGAGAACGCCCGTGCCGTCATCGAGGGCGAACTCGCAGCCGGCCGTACACTGCGTCAGGATCGTGCCCCGCAGCGCGATTGAACTTCCCTCGTACAGAGCCTGGTTCTGAATGAGCTCGTCGATCGTCGGCGTCGCGCTGGGAACGGCGGCCGACGGCTGTGCCGCAGCCACGCCGGTGTCGCTCGACGAGACGGGAACGGATCCTACGACGGCGGGAGCCGGCGCGCTTCCCTCGGAGCTGCCGGGAGCTGTCCCGCTCGCCGAGATCGAGACCGCCGTCGGAACAGCAGAGATCGGAACGGCAGAGGCTGGGCCGGCTAAGGCCGGAACAGCTGAAGCTGGAACAGCTGAAGCTGTGGGCTCGCCGCGCGGGCCGAATTGCATGAACGCGACAGCCGACAGGCCGGCCACCGCGAGAACGCCAAGGACTACCCAGATCACTGACTTACTCATTGAATCCTCCCATCGTGAATGGCAATGTGCGTCCGGGCGCGGGCGGCCACGTTCGGATCGTGCGTCACAACCACGAGCGCCAGACCTCGCGCGGCGTGCAGGCCCTCCATGAGTTGTAGAACGTGTTTCCCCGACTCGGAGTCGAGACTGCCCGTCGGTTCGTCGGCCAGCAGGAGTTCGGGCGAATTGACGAGCGCACGGGCGATCGCACATCGCTGTTGCTCGCCGCCGGAGAGCTGAGACGGGTAGCTCTTCTCCTTGTCGGCCATCCCGACGTTCGCGAGGGCGGCTCGGGCGCGTTCGACGCGATCCTTCGCGTGCGCCAGCTCGAGTGGCAGGAGCACGTTCTGCAGCGCCGTCATGGCGTCGTTCAGGTAGAACTGCTGGAAGATAAAGCCGATGCGGTCGCGCCGCACGCGGCTGAGCTCGGCGTCCGACAGCCGATCGACGGCGACTCCATCGACAAGGACGGAACCCGACGTCGGGCGGTCGAGGCAGCCGGCAAGGTGGAGGAGTGAGGACTTCCCCGACCCGGACGGGCCGACGATCGAGACGAAGTCGCCACTCGCGACCTTGAAGTCCGCGTCGCGCACCGCCCAGAAACGCAAGCCGTTCTGGCCGTACTCTTTCGATACCTTCTTCAGTTCGACGATCATAGTTCCCTCAGTGCGCGGATCGGTTGGATGCGCGCGGCCATCATGGCCGGGTAGACGGCGGAGACCGCGCCGACGGCGATCGCCACGAGCAGGCAAATCCCGACGAACGCGAGCGAGTACTGCGGCGGGGCGTCGAGACCCATGCCGCTGGCACGCGGGAGCATCAGGGTGGCCAGGTAGCCAATGCCGAGGCCGACGACGCCACCGATGGCGGAGACGACGATCGACTCGGTCAAGAAGAGGTTGAACACCTCGCGCCGGGTGGCGCCGACGGCGCGGAGCAGGCCGATGTCGCGGCGCCGCTCCTGCACCGACATGATCATCGTGTTCATCGTCGTGAACACGCCGACGGCGATGGCGATGCCGGCGATGAGGATCATCGTCTGCCGCACCGTGGCGAGGATCCCGACGAGGGTGTCGAACACCTCGTTCGGCGGAATGGCCTGCACTCCAGCCATGTGGCCGAGTTGGGTCCTCGTCTCGGAGACGCGCGACACGTCGGCCGTGCGCACGAGAACGGCCGCCAGCTTCCCCTGGAGGCCGAGCACGCGCTGGGCGTCCTCAAGCGGCAGGAAGACGAAGGTGTCGTCGCGTCCTCCGCTGACGGGCAGGATCTTGATGACGGGGACAGCAATCGGTGCGTAGAGGCTGACGTTGACCGTGTCGCCCACGGAGAGGCCGAGGTCGGCGGCCGCCTTGCTTCCGACGACGGCGCCGTCAAACGAGGCGAGATTCCAATTCTTGAGGATCGCGGTCTGAATGTCGCTGCCGTAGACGGGCGTGAGCGTGCCGTTCACCTTCGCGCGCCCGACGACGACGGGCGCCGCGATCTCGACGTTGTCCACGGCGCGGAATCCGGGCAACGAGTCCTCGGAGATGTACTCGATCGTGTCGGCACCCTGCATGAGCGACAACGTGAGCGAATACGGGCACCCGATGGGCAGGACGAGGACGTGGGCGCCGAGGCCGTCGAGCTCGCGTTCGAGCGCCGTTGAGATCCCGGCGCTGAACGAGAGGAGGGCGAACAACGTGGCGACTCCGACGGCGATGCCGGCCACGGTCAGCGCGAGGCGCGCCTTCTTGCGCTTGAGGTTCGCGCGGAGAATCCAGTTCATGCCATGCACTTCCTTTTCACGAAACGCGACGCATAGCGCCAAGGCGCCCGCCTCGACCTACGAACTTGCGCACACCCACTGCCATTCGACGAACCCCGGCGACACGAGGACCTCGATGTCGGGGGAGAGGTGGATCTTCGTCGTCGCGTGGGAGTGAGGCGTGAGATAGCCGCGCACTCCCTCGGTGGCGGCTTGATCCATGTACCCGCACGTGGGGCTCTTCTCGCCGAGGACGTCGGGAATCCCGATCCAATCGACCATGTAGTGGTTCACGTTCGCGATGCCGTCCACCTCGGCGTGCCACGCGAGGTCAAGACTCGCGATCTTGCCCTGCTCGCCGAGAGAGAGGAGGACGTCGAGGACGGTGATCACTCCCGGCTGGAAGAGATCGGGGCGGACGTTGTGGGACGTCACGAGGACGTTCTCGAACGTCGTCGTCGAGCGAGGTCCCTTGATGGTGACGACGGGGACGATGATCTGGCCACCGTGCTCGCTGCGCAGAGCGACCTCCTCGCGGAAGCTGGCCTCGATCGCCGCAAGCCGCGCGGGATCCTCCAAGTACACGTAGAGGCTCGTCCCATCCTTCATGGGATAGAGATCCATGCGCAGGGCCGTGCGTTCGAACGCTCCGCCCGGGACGCGGGCGTCGTACCACCAGCCTTCGAGACCGTTGAGCGACTGGATGACGTACGTGTCCGCGGTCTCGTCATAGGCGTAGACAAGGCTGATCTGGCCTGTCACGGAGAGGTGGACGAGCACGTCGAAGGCGGAGAATCGACCTTGAGCGAAGACGTGCGGCTGGAGCGTTGTGATCGCTTCGGGGTCGTACGTGAACGTCCCGACGCCGCGAATCTCCACGGTCCCCGGCTGGCTCGGAAGCGGGTCCACGCGCATGTCCGCAGACATCGCCCAACTGCCGCCGTTGCCCGGGAGCGCGACGGGCTCCGCGCCCTCTTCGTTCCCAAGAGCAACGCCAAGGCTCGCGAGGAGCCCCACAAGAACTGCGATGACTACGGTTGCCCGTTTCCTTGCGCTCACTGTACCTCCACCTGGGGAGACCTTTCGCGTTGCGTTCCGCGAGATCGAACTCCCACCTTTCTCGCCGCGGCGCCGGCATTCGCACATCTCAGGCCGCTACGTCACTATTCGCCGCGAGACCGTAGCGTCATTATACGGATATTCGGGGCGACATGTCCGATATGGAGTAGACAGTCGCTCCTCCGTGTGAAGAACGCGTGGAGAAACGACCAAGAAAGCTAGGAGACGAGGCCGGCGCGCGCTTCCGCTACGTCGGCGACCGTGGTCTTTGTGAGGAAGGCGACCAAGGCGTCGCGCGCCTCTCTCCACAGCGCGTGGAGCGAGCACGGCTTCTTGCACTCACATGGCTGGAGGAAGAGCGGGCAATCGTTCAGCGCGCCGGGCCCGTCGATGGCGATGACGACGTCGAGGATCGAGATCTCGGAGGCCGGCCTCGCCAGGACGATGCCGCCCGTCTTGCCGCGGGATGTGACCAGGAGTCCGGCGCGCTTGAGTTGGGCGATCGTCTTGGCGAAGTGGGCGTAGGGAATCGCCGCCGCCTTGGCAATCTCCTCGGTCGGGACGAACCCATCGCCAGAGCGTACGGCCACCTCGGCCAGGGCGAGCACAGCGTACTTCGCGGTCTTTGAGTAGAGCATAGGAACCGCGTTGAGGCTACGGAGTTCCGAAGGCCGTGTCAACCAACGAGGTGAAGGGGCGAGACTAGAAGAGATCCGTCGGGGCCTCGGCGGATTCCGGCGGCTGGTCGACGCGGTACAGACAGTCGGCGGGACCGATGTCGCAGAAGCGGCACTCCGTCCAGGCCGGGTTCTTCGGTAGCGGCTTCTCGCCACCCACCTTCTGAACGAGGGTCACGAAGCGCTCGCGGAACGCATCGTCCAGGCTCTCGGGCGGCACGTCGAGCGCGCCGTTGCGGTACACCACGCGGCCCGACAGTTTGAGTCCGGCGCAGCGAGGATTGCCGATCGGAAAGAGGAGGAGGTAGACGAGGACCTGTGCCGTATCCGACGTGCGCGGCCGGCCGGTCTTGCAGTCCTCGATGATCCCGTTTCCGTCGCGAAAGGCGACGAGGTCAGGCTTGCCGGAGACAATGATGCCCGTCTTGCCGACGCGCTTGAACGCGTTGTCGTCCTCGACGAACACCTCGTAGCCTTCGGCGAGCAGTTGCTCGCGCCGCGTCCGGACGAGCTGGCCGTGCTCGAGCGTCCATGCAGCAACGTCGAGGTCGGTCGGCAAGCGGTCGTAGTCCTTGTGATGGGCGCGGAACCACGCCGACCACTCGCACTGACTCTCTCCCGAGAGGAGCTTGGTCAGCCACGTCACCCAGATATAGGGGTCGCCCCTGCGGATCGCCATCGGCCTCCTTCTCTCTGGGAGAATCTAGCGAGTCGGCAACTGGGCGGCAACTGCTCTCGGTGCGGATGCGGTTGCGCGGGGCGCCGTTCGTATCTAGAACGCGCAGCACACGGAGACTGGCTAAGCGATCTACGCCACCGGTTTGGAGAACCAGGGTACTTCTCGTGGGTGCCGTGGGTTCAAATCCAGCTCGGTCTCTACGACTCAGCAACTCAGGTGGTGCAGCTTCAGCCGTCCCCCTCTCTCTCCACTCCCCGCGCGGAGTTGACATGAGCCTCGCCACGCGGCGGATCGTGCGCTGAAACAGTACAGTAGGAAGCAAGGGGCGAACCATGGCGTATAGGATCCACGCGAAAGTGAAGATCGACGCGACGCGGCTGCGAGCCGTTCGGATCGAGCGGGAGCTCACGCAGCAGTCTCTTGCCAAGCAAGCGGGGATGCCATTCACCACGGTGAACCGTATCGAGAGCGAAGTCTACAGGTCCGTCGAGATCATCACCAAGCGGGCTCTCGAGGCTGTCCTTGAAGTCGACCTCACCCCCTCGCGTTGGCCGACGGTAGCAAAGGGCGACTTGCCCCGGGGCGGCAGATCGCCAGCCCCCACAAGAGCAATGTAGGCACTCCGCCTCCGGGTGACGGGGTCCGGTCCTGCAATGACACACCACTCAGTTCTGCTCGACTCGATCTCGCGCTGTCGCCCCGCCCGACTCACAGTGCGCCGGACTACCTCAAGAAGTGGACTGAACCGCCCGGGCCGACCGCAGGGGGTATGCTGTGTGATGGGGATGCAGGCGTCTCATGGCTCACGAGATGCCGAGGAGGACGAGGGTGACGAATGCCATCGCGGTGGTGGCCCACTACGACGATGCGGTCATCTGGGCCGGCGGCACGATCAAGCGCACGCGGTCGCTAGGATGGGACTGGACTATCGTCACTACCTGCGCGGCCGAGGAGAGTCGCAGGGACTACTTCGTGCGGTGGTGCGAGTCGTTCGGTGTGCGCCCGGTCGCTCTCCTCTTCAAGGACCACCCGGACGGAGGTCCGTTCTCGCAGAACGATCGCGTGGCGCTGTGCGAGGCTGTCCGTGAGACCGTCCGCAGCGCCGCGCCGGACTGGCTCTTCACGCACAGTCTCGATGCGGACGGTGAGTATGGGCCTCACCCGAATCACACGGAGGCAGCGGAGGCATTGGCCTCTCTGGCAGGCGAAGGAATGTTCAGAGTCAGCCAAGTCGCCCATTTCGCTTATCGGAGGGTCTACGGACTCCCGGAACTCGCTACCGTCGCGAGAGTGGAGGCGTCGCACTATCTCCAGCTCGACTATGACGAGTTGAGATGGAAGGCGGAGTGGTGCGAGGCGGCGAACGGCGTGGAGATGCGTGACCCGGCGCTCGGTGCGAACACGTGGCTGAAGAGACTGGCGTGGCCTTGCCCGAATCCGGAAGCGTTCACTGGGAGTGGCCTCAGGTTGCCGTCACCCTTTGTTGGACGTTGACTCAGCCCCGGTGGGCGGCCGACCTTTCGAGCTCCCTCGGGCTTTTTCGGGGGCGGTTCGTGGTCATAGACGGCGTGGGCGGCCCGGGGTCTGTGGGCCTCAAGTTCATACGCACAGATGCTGTACCGCCGCGCAGCTCAGCCGGTAGAGCTACGGTCCGGCAAACCGTGAGTCCGGGGCTCGGATTCTCGCGCCAGCCTACGCGCATCGAGTTCTTGCCGCGCTTTCTCCGTAGGACAGGGGTCTCTTTCCGACGGGGCACAGGCCCGCCGCGCTCTTTCCGGGAACGCTACGATGAGTCGCTGATTCCGCCGATCCACGGCGGCCAGAAAGGGGTGAGAGGCAGTGACTGATTTTGGCAAGTTCGCGGTGATCGGCGCCATCATGGGAGCGCTCCTCCTCGTCGGTCTTCTGCTGCAGCCGGCGAAGATCGAGGAACCAGTCGTTCCTGCGGCGACGGCCGCCACGGCGGAAGTGACGGTTCTGGAGACGAAATCGCTCGAGCTGCTCGATCCGATCTACTCGGAGAAGGCGGTGTTCCAGGACGGGACGATCCGCGTCTCCTTCGACGTCTCCCAGGATGCAACGGGCGTCGAGAGCCGCCTGTCGTTCTGGCTTCACAACACATCGGGCAGCGTCATCAACGTTCTGTGGGACCGCTGCTCCATCCAGCTCCCCGAGGGGAACACGATCAGCGTCCTGAGCGAGGAAGGTCTGAAGTACGGCACGGGCACGGCGCTTTCGATCGCTCCGGCCGGGGACCTCTTCGACGCGATGATCCCGATGTCGGAGCTGGCCTGGACGGAGAGCGGCTACGATGTCTCGAGTAACGTCCTCGACCAGGGCATCTTCACGGTCGTCTTGGCCGTCGAGCGCGACAAGGTGATGCCGGAAGCTGGATGCATGCACCAGGCGATGGCCGTGGACGCGTGTGGGCAGCCGGCGGCGGCGCAGCCGATGTCGATGTCGATGTCTCCCATGGGCTGTGGGGACGGGCGTGAGGTCGTGTACTACACGTTCCGTTTCGTCATTCGATAGTTGCAGCAGCATTGCGGCCGAGCGGGGCTCCCTGAGGAGCCCCCTTTCTTTGACCGCGTGAGGCAAGAGACAGAAGCTTGCCCGATTTGCCGATTGCGCTTGACTTGCTGTAGGCTACACGTTGTCACAAGGACCTCAAGGTGACAAGGAGGTGGCACGAATGGTGCGCAAGAGCGAAGTGACGACGCTCTCGATCTACATTCCGAAGAGCAAGCTCGACCGCAAGCCGATCGAGCGACTCGACCGCCTGGCGAAGAAGCTGGATCGATCGATCAACTACCTTGTCGTCGAGGCCATCGTCCAGTACCTCGACAAGGAGGAGAAGAAGAAGCAGTAGGCCCTTCTTCTTGAAGGTGAGTTGCGACTGGAGACCGACGGGCGACCGGTGCTGACTCCCTCTCGCTGGGTCTGTGGCGCGGCTACAGATCGTAGTACAGCGAGTACTCGTGAGGATGGGGATGCAGCGCAACGGCGGCCGCCTCTTGTTGCTTGGCGCGGATCCAATCTTCAATTCCGGCTTCCGTGAACGCGCCGGGCGCCGTGAGATAGTCGTGGTCGCTCTCCAAAGCGTCGAGCGCCTCCTCGAGGCTCCGTGGAGTCGTCTCCCCGGTGGCGTGGTCGTACGCCTCCGCCTCAAGCGCGTAGCCAAGGTCCTTCGCGTTCAGCTTGCGCGCGATGCCATCGAGCCCAGCCAAGAGAATCGCCGCGAACGCGAGGTACGGGTTGCACGTCGCATCCATCGTCCGCAGCTCCATGCGCGTTTCCTCCCCACGAGCGTAGGTGGGAACGCGGACTGCCGCGCTACGATTCCCGGACCCAAACACGAAGTTCACCGGCGCCTCGTATCCCGGGACCAAACGGCGGTACGAGTTGGTCGACGGATTCGTGAGCCCCATCAGACTCCGCCCGTGCACGAGCAAGCCGCCGATGTAGCACAGCGCGAGGTCCGAGAGGCCTTCCGTGCCCTGGAAGCGGTTGGCTCCCGCCTTCACGAGGTACTGGTGAAGGTGCATCCCGTTCCCGGCCTGTCCGGCCATGGGCTTGGGGAGGAAGGTCGCAGTCAACCCCGACTCGGCGGCGACGCTCCGCACGAGCGACTTCATGAGGAGGGTCGTGTCGGCCATCTTCACCAACGGAGCGAAGCCGAGCTCGATCTCATGCTGCCCAAACGGCCCAACCTCGTGGTGGTGGTACTTCACGTCCACTCCGGCGGCTTCGGCCTGGCGCGCGATCTCGCAGCGCAAGCCGAACAGGCGATCCTCGGGAAAGGGTGCATGGTAGGCGAGCGGCGCGCCTGCAGACGGCACGGAGGAATCGCGGTACGCACACCCTTCCACGGTCTCGATCTCAATGCACGACCGGCCGACTCCGCTCTCGAAGCGGACGGCGTCAAACACGTAGAACTCGAATTCGGGACTGACGAGGATCTCGTCGGCCACTCCGCGCTTGCGCATCGTCGACACGGCGGCTTGAGCGACCCCGCGAGGGTCGGCGGCGGCCCTCTGGCGTGTGACCGCGTCGTAGATGTCGGCAATGAGCGTCAGGATGAGCTCTCCGGCGCGCTCTTCCGTGTGTGCGGTCTCGAGGTCCGGGATGAGGACCATGTCACTGCCGGCCACTCTGCGATAGCCGTAGTTCGAGGCGTCGAAGCCGATGCCGTCGCGCAGCAGGGCCTCCGTGAAGCGAGCGGCTGGAATCGAGATGTGTCGCCACCGTCCGACGAGATCGACGACCCGGAAGTCGACGAACCCGATCTCTTCTTCCTCGATACGTCGTTTGAGCGAAGCGAAGTCAGCCATCAGCACCTCTCTGTCCCAGATCCGGAAGGGGCGAGAGGGTATCGCGTGCCCCCCGCCCTCACAACCTCCCGGGACGTCGCCTATCGATGCAGGTTGCGCGCGGCGATGAACGACAGGCCGCGCTTCGTGAGCGCTACGGCCGTTGCGTTCACGGCATCGTGCTTGTCGAGGTAGTTCTGCTCCATCGCCGGCATGAGTCCCTGCGCGACGATGTCCGCCTTGGAAGCGAAGTAGTCGAGGATGTCCGACGGGTGCGCGCGGCCCTGCTCGACGGAGGGGTTTCCCCCCTCGTGCTTTGCGGAGATGTTCGCCACGCGTCCGGCCAGCTCGACCAGTTCGTCCGTGCGATCGTACGGTTGGATGACGATCGACTTCCACGTCTCGGTGATGTGGTGCTCGAATCGCACGACGTCCTCAAGGCCGAGAGACTTGCGGATCGCGGCGCCCTTCTCGATCGTGGCGTTCGACACTGAGTTTGCCCAGTTGAAGCCGATGAGCGATGTCGTCCCATCCTCGCGCGAGAAGAGCTTCGCGCCGAGCAGCGTCCACAGTGCGGCGTACGGGTTGTCATTCCCCATGAACACCGAGATCTTGAACTCGATGTCGATCCCCAGCTTGTGGAGGAAGTAGCCCAACAGCACGGTGCCCGGGTTGATGTTCAGGACTTGGCGGATCCCGTACTCGGTGTAGTAGGAGAGGAACTCGTCCACCCAAGCGAGGGCGTGTTCGTTCGGCTGGCCGACGCCGCCGAAGTACCCGGTGATGGTCGCCGGGCCGCCGAGATGGATGTTCGAGCCGTCCGTGCCCTTGGTGTCCAGCGTTTCGACGTAGCTCGCGCCGACGATCTGCATCGCCGCGGCGACGGCCAACGTGTCACCCTGATCCTGGACTTGCTCCGCCATGTTTCGCACGCGGATGTACCGCCCCGGCATGACCTCCCGCTTGGCGATCGCCTGGCGCGCCTCGGCGATGAGCCATGGGAAGTACTGCAGGGCGCTCACCTCGAGGGTCACGGGGTGACGCTCGTCGAACCGCGTCGCCTTCAGCCGGTCCCCGAGGACGCGCTGGCGGAACTCAGCGATCGTTACGAACGCGCCGCGATCCCGCTCGCGGGTCAACCACTCCACGTCGGCGAAGTAGGGTGAGCCCGATGCCCGCAGGCGTTCGAGGAGCCGCGGAAGCTGACGTGCCTCGTTGGCCTTGCGGTTGATCGCCTCCGGGCCGCCGTGCTTGCGCACGACGTCGAGAAACGCGTTCACGACTTCGCTCTTCGGGTCCAAGATCATGGCGTTGATCTCCCCCACGTGCTCAGGGGAGATCAAGAGCCGCTGCCTGAGATCGTCCATCGTGTCCTCCTCGTTGGAGAGGCTACTCGAACTCTTTCTCGAGCTCGGGGAACCGCCCGGCTTCGTCCTTCAGCATGTGGTAGCAGTGCTCGTCAGCCGGGAATCGGCCGGTGCGAACGTCGGCGACGTACGCCTTCATCGCCTCCGTGATCGTTGTGGCGACATCGCAGTACCTCTTGACGAATTTCGGGGTGAACGCCTGGAACTGACCGATGAGGTCCGACACGATGAGCAGCTGCCCGTCGCAGAGGGGGCCGGCGCCGATGCTCAAGACCGGAATGTGCAGCTTCTTCGCGATGAACCCGGCGACCTCCGGCGGGACGGCCTCGAGGAGGAGGAGCTGCGCGCCCGTCTCCTCGATGGCCAACGCGTCCTCGATGAGCAGGCGGGCCGATTCGATCGTGCGGCCCTGCGCCTTGTGTCCCCCGAGTTGCCCGGAGCTCTGCGGGGTGAGCCCGATGTGGCCGCAGACGACGATGCCGGCATCGAGGAGGGCGCGAATGCGGGGAACGATGCGCTTGCCACCCTCGAGCTTTACCGCATCCACGCCGGCCTCCTTGAGGAATCGGCCGGCGTTGCGAACCGCCTCTTCGTCACTGATTTGGTAGCTGAGGAACGGCATGTCGCCCATCACGAAGGTGTTCGGCGCCGCGCGACGAACGGCTTCCGAGTGAACGATGCATTGATCCATCGTCACGGGGACCGTGCCCTCGTAGCCGTAGACGCACATGCCCAGGGAGTCGCCCACCAAGAGCATGTCGAGGCCTGCGGCCTCGGCGAACTGGGCGGTCGGGAAGTCGTAGGCGGTCAACCAGGCGATCTTCTCGCCACTGCGCTTCATCTCCTGCAGGGTGTGGATGCTGTGCTTCTTCTTCTCCATCGTCATGTGTCTTCCTCCCTCGGCGGCCGCGGCGCGGCCTTCCGGTCGCAGCGCCGCCTTAGGGCGGCGGTGTAAACGCTACACGTCGACGCCCAACTCCCGCAAGAGGAGAGTCAGGCGGCATACCGGGAGCCCCATCACGTTCGTGTAGTCGCCGCAGATGCGCTCGACGAAGACGGACGCGCGTCCCTGGATCGCGTAGGCTCCCGCTTTGTCCGCGTACTCCCCGCAGTCGAGATACGAGGCGATTTCCCGCTCCGATAGGGAGCGGAAGCGCACGCTCGTCCGTTCGACCGCCGAACGCTCGTCTCCGCGTTGCGTCGCGATGATGCACAACCCCGTCAGCACCTCGTGTTCGCGACCGCTCAGGCGAGACAGCATCTGACCCGCCTCGACGCGAGACGAGGGCTTTCCCAGGATGGAGCGGCGAACGACCACGACCGTGTCGGCGCCGATCACGATGCCTTCGGTGCGCGACGCAACATCGCGGGCCTTTGACCTTGCAGCCTCGAGGACGCGCCTTGCCGGCCGGCCGCGTGTTGTCTCCTCAACCCCGCTCGGAACGACGTCGAAGCTGTCGACAATCCGCCGCAAGAGTTCCTCTCGGCGCGGCGACGCCGACGCTAGCACGATGTTCAATCGTCCTCCGTTCGTAAGGCTGTTGGAGGTGCCTACGGGTACGTCACCCCAAAGGTGCTGTACCGCACGGCGAAAGGAGCCTGCGCGTCGACGCCTTTCGGCAGGCGGATGACGGCCGCGGCCAGAGTTGCCGGCTCCAGCCGGTCAAGGCCCAGGAAACCGGACGTGAGCTCGACGAACGACGCCGAGCTGAAGAACACGAAGTTCGTTCCGGACTGCTGAACATAGAAGTACCATGGCGAGAACGGGGCACCGGTCGTCGAGATGGCCCACACCATCACGGCCCCCGTCCCGATGACCGGATCCAGTCGGCTGAGAAGATCGACCCCGAGGGCGCTCGTGCGGACGGACTCCTCGAGCCGAATGAAGACGAATCGCACCGCGTTTGACGCTACCGTCGCATCGAGCATGCGGACGAGCGACCGGTCGAGCGCGAAGAGCGCGGCGACCGAGACTTCCGTGAGATCTGGACGCGCCAACACGCTCTCGAGGCTCGAGACGTCGCCAAGCGCGGGAACGGAAATCGGGTCGTGGGACGCGGCCGTCGAGCCTCTGCTGGATCCGGCGGGCAAGATGCGAAAGGTCGTGCGCTCGTTCCCGTAGAAGATGTCGAACGGTCGTGTGGGGTCGATGAGGTCGCCGAGGACGAGCACTCCCTCGCTTCCCGAGCCCTGCGACGCCCCGGCCGGATTGACCTCGAACGTGCCGCCGAGGAATCCCGGAGTGAGCTCGACCCACGCCGATGCGGGCGGCGTCGTTCGCTCGCGTCCCTCTCCTTGGACGGCGATAGCTTGCGGCGTGAAGTCGAAGTGCGAGACGACGTCCCGCACGCTCGGATTCACGTAGAGGGCGTTGCGTCCGACGTAGGGCTGGAGAGCCTGTCGCAGGCTTGGCGAGACGTGGCTTTCGAGGGCACGCGCGTCGACAAACACGAACGCAATCGTCATCCCGGTTCCACCGACATCGACCTGGATGACGCCGATCAAGTCGCTGTCGAGGCCCGTCTCGCGGGCGAAGTCATCCCGGGGATCGCCGAGCGCGGTCGACGCCGCGCAGAGAAAGAAAAGAGAAGAGGCAAGAAGCACTCTTCCCACGTCGCTCCACCTCATGATGTTCGGTCTCTGCTCTTCTGGAGCTAGTAGCTCTGGAGCTAGCAGCCGCCGCCACACCACCAGCCGCCGAACGCGAAGATCCAGAACGCCCAGAAGAAGGCGAGGAGCATCCCAGCGGTGATCTCAATCGTGATCATCAGCCACCTCCTTGATCCTGTCTGCAGGATAGCACGTCCGACGCGCTCCGACAATGTCCCATTCGCGACAGGGGGCTTCTGGACATCTGTCGGCAACGGTGGACGGGTTCGTCGGCATGTCGGTCTGGACCTACGCGTGACGGCCGAGTCTCAGAGGGGCAGGCAACGCCGATCGGGATTGAAGAGTGCAGAGTCGGGCGGGCGGGGCGGCACATGGTGGCGGTGAGCCGCATTACGGTCAGGTGTCCGTCGCTGACCGGCCGGCAAGGATCCGGTACCATCGCTCGGCAGGAGAGGAGATCAGAGCGAGCAATGACCGAACACCTAGACCCGCTACTTGGGCGTCACCACGACCTCATCGAGGCGGCCGTCGACCGCTACGGCCTTCCGCTTCACGTCTTCTTCGTCGAGGAGATGAAGCAGAACGCCAAGGGGTACGACAAGGTGCTCGCTCGTCTCTACCCCAAAGCCCTCGTCCTCTTCGCCGTGAAGTCGAATCCATGCCGCGGAGCCGTTCGCGCCGCCGCGCGGCTCGGCCTTGGCGCCGACACGGCATCGGAGCACGAGCTTCGCGCGGCTCTCGAGGAGGGCATTCCGCCCGAACGCATCGTCTGCAATGGGAACGCCAAGACGTCGCAGTACATCGAGGCGATCGTGCAGTGCGGAGCCCTGTGCGCGGTCGACAATGAAGACGAGCTCGACGAGTTGTCGCGCACCGCGGCGCGGCGTGGCGCCCGGGTCCCGACTCTGGTGCGCTTCCGCGGCATGCCGCTCTCCGGGTTCACCGCCGACGACCAGACGACGGCGGCTGACTGGACGAAGTTCGGGTTCCCTATCGACGAGGCCGACGAGGTCTTCGCGCGCGTCACGGCAGCGCCGGGAGTGCACTTCGTCGGGACCTCGGCGCACATCGGGACGCAAGTCGCGGACCCCATCGCCTACGAGCGGCTGGCCGTCCACTCCGTCGCGTTGGCGCAACGCGCCCGCGAGCTTGGCTCTCCCGTCTCCGCAATGGATCTCGGTGGTGGCTACCCCGTTTCGTTCGTGTCGGGAGGGGACTGGCTTGCGTTTCAGACGCGCCTCTTGATGCGCCTCCGGGAGTCGTCTCATGAGGGCGATTCCGTCACGTGGATTGACCTTCCGATGGGGTACGCCGGAGCCGACCTCTGCGACGACCCTCCACGCTGGACGGGGAAGGCGTACTGGTCGGCGTTCCCTGCCTCGAAGATGCTCGAGCACGTGCTCGTCTACCGGCATGCGGACGGGCGTACGACGATCGAACATCTCGTCGACCTAGGGTCGCCGACGCTCATCGTCGAGCCGGGGCGCAGCGTGATGGCCACGGCCGGCGTTACGCTCGCCGAAGTTCGCGGAACGAAGAGCGTTCTCGGGAACCGCGTCGTGTCCCTCGACCTGGGGATTACGAACCATGGGACCAACCTGATCACGCCCGACATCTTCCTCGCGGCCGTCCTGCCGCGCCGGGCGGATGACGAGCCGGTCGACGCGTTCCTCGCGGGACGTCTCTGCTTCTCCGGCGACATGGTGAGCAAAGTGAAGGTGCGCCTGAATCGTGCCCCCCGCGTGGGGGAGCGCGTCGTCCTGTACTCGACCGGCGCGTACAGCGCCGACCACTTCGCCTCGAACAGCTGCGGGTTCCCCTTGCCCTGCAAGGTGGCCATCGACGGACACGGGAGGCTCGAGGTGTGGCGCCGTCCGGAGACATACGAGGATGTCTTCGGCGCGATCGACGGCTCGCCATGAGGCTCCGGCCCGCCAGAGCGCCATCGGACGGCCGGTGCTCCTGGTGTCCCAAGGCAGTACCGGGCTGGCTTCGCCGGACGGCGGCGGTCACCGGAGGCCCGTAGGCGATGAACCCCTCCCGTCGCATCCGGCAGCTGCTCGGAGTCCCGTACCCGTGGAGGACGGCTCTCGCGTGGTACTGGGACTACCTGCACCCCTCTGTACGTCGCAGTTCGCCTTTCGACTTGCTGGGCCAGAGATCTTCTATCGCGGCGGACTGCATCGGGCAGACCGCGTCCCTCGTCTTTCTCGGCGACATCATGCCGATCGACTCTGACCTGGACCTGCACGTCGACTCGGCGCTTCGCGCCAGGATCTCCTCGGCGGATCTCGTCATGGTGAACTGTGAAGCCCCACTCGGCGGGCAGATGCGGTGTCGCGGAACGCGCTATTTGGCCGACAGCCGTCGCTTCGGGGACCTTCTGTCGGAACTGGGCATCCGGACGGAACGGGTCCTCGTGTCGGTCGCCAACAACCACGCCGAGGACCATGGCGCAGGGGAGCTTCTCGCCACCGTCGAACGTCTGGAAGGGCGCGGGTGCCGCGTCGTGGGCGTCCGGCGCGGTGCGGGCGACGAGATCGCCTTTCCCGTCGATGTCGCCGGCCTTCGCGTTGGGGTTTCGGCGTGGACTCAGTGGCGTAACCGGCCGGGTTCGATGTCAGGTGCACGTCCTTGGACGTCTGGGGACGTCTCCGCCGTCGAGTGGGCGGAAGTCCGCAGCGAGCTCGGGCTCGATCTCCTCGTTGGCTTTCCCCACTGGGATCTCGAGTTCCGCCACTTTCCGCAGCCTGAGACGAGGGCCTTCGCGTCGCGGTTGGCCAAGGGCGGATTCGACCTCGTCGTCGGCCATCACCCTCACGTCGTCCAGCCCATGGAGTGCATAGACGACGCGCTTGTTCTCTACAGCTGCGGAAACGCCGTCCCGAACTCGTTCTGTGCCGCGTCTTGGCCTGCGGGCCTTGGCGTACTGCTTGAAGTCACGCTCTGCGGCGGGGATCTCCCGGCCCGGCTCGGCGCGTACCGTGTCGAGCCGTTCCTGTTCGAACGCGTTGGGCGACGCGCCGACATCCGAGCTCTTGGGCCGGCTCCCCAGTCGTTGCGGCGTGCACGGAACCGGTTCGACCTCCTATTCCCGGAGGCCTGAGTGTGTGTCAGCGCCATCAGCGTCGCGCCCTCCGCGGGACGGCCCGGGCGTGACCCTGGCGGAAAGGGACGCCTTCTCTCGGTATCATCGACTCTCCGGTCACTCAGGAGAGGAGGATGGGCAACCGCCCGGCGCGTGGAGACCCTCAAAGAGCTTCAGCCAGAAACCGCGAATCCTAGGATGTTTCACGTCTACGGCCTGACGGTCGCCCGCCCGTTGATTCCGGAGGACGCACAGACGACGAGCCTTGCCGCCGTCCTCGCTGACGCGATGGCGCGCGCGCATGTGACGCCTGAGGCGGGCGACATCGTGGCGGTGTCCTCCAAGGTGGTTGCCCTGTTCGAGGGGCGTACGGTCAAGCTTGACGACGTCCGCCCCTCCCTGAGAGCCCGCATTCTCGCCAAGCTCTTCTCCAAAGATCCACGCAAGTTCGAGCTTATGCTCCAAGATGGCCCTACCCTCGCCCTCATTCCCCTTCGCTATCTTTCCCGGCGGCGCGCTAGTGTCGCCATCACCGAGGATCTGGCGGCTGAAGGCCTTCCCACTCGCGAGGGCGAAGGCCGGATCGAGCGGTTCGAGTTCTACCACGCCATGCACGCGACCTTCCTCAACGAAGCGGGCATCGACATCATGAACTCGCCCGACGGGTACGTGACTCGGCTGCCCGTCGACCCCTGCGCCAGCGCGCGCGGATTGCGCGAGGACCTCGAGCGCCTGACCGGAGTGAATCTCCCGATCATCGTGACCGACACCTATTCGCCGGTCGGACGGCTCGGTACGCTGGATCTCGCGATCGGGTACTCGGGGCTCGATCCCGTAGAACGCAAGCTGTTCGTGCGCGACTTGTTCGGCGATCTGCGGCCGGGTGACGCCAATCTCGTCGTCGACTCGATTGCAGCGATGGCGGGAGCCATCATGGGCCAAACGACCGAGATGACACCCGCAGCGCTCCTCCGCGGGATTGCTCATCGGCCGGAGCGGACGGGCACCGCTCGGTCGGGGATGGCGCAGCTCGCCTATCCGCGGGGAACGGCGGTCCTTGCGGTGTTGCTCACGGCCCTCTCGACGCTGCTCTATCAGATGGCCTACCTGCTCACGTGGCCGCTCAAGAGGTGGAGCCGCGGCCCTAGATCGCCGTAAGGGTTGTCTCTGTCTCTCTCTCGTTGCCGGCTACTTCCATCGCGTGACGATCGACTCGCGGGCGAAGAGGCGGACGGCCGCGCGCAGCAGAAGACCGTCGGCGGCGAGAAGTACTAGCGATAGGAAGAGCGTTCGCAGTGGGGTGAACGCGACGAGGCCGGTGACCTGCACGGCGATGAGTGCGAAGATTGGGAAGATGATCACGACGGCCAGGTTCTGCGCCGCCTTGGCGTCGGAGGCGCGCGACGAGCCGATGACGCCGATGACGAAGCTCATGAGGGACACGGCCGGCATGAGCAGGAACATCGACAGGAAGAACGTTGGCGTGAACAGGGTCCGCAGCAAGGGTCCCCAGCCGAGGCCGAATCCGACGGCCGCGAACAGCACAGCGCTGGCCCACGCTACGAGGAGTGCTGGCACCGCGCCGGCCACGATCTTGCCGACGAGCAGCTCCCACGTGCGCACGGGCGTCGCGAGGAGAGGTTCAAGCGTTCGGGTCACCTTTTCCTCGACGATACTCAGCGTGGCAAACACGTTCGCGATCATCGCTGGAATCAGGAGGACGAAGAACGGGAACTGTTTCAGGATGAGAAGGCGAAGCGTGTCGGCGTCGCCCGCTCCCGCTCCGAGAATCGCCGGATTGACGAAGCGCGGCACGATCCACGAGAGGAAGACGGCCTGGCCGACCAGAAGCGCGGGGATCACGGCGAGGAAGAGGAGGCTCGACGGCGTAGCTGCGATGCCGGCCCACTCCATGTGCACAACGTTCCAGATCCGTCGTCTCACTCCGTCGCCTCCTCGATCAGGCTGAGGTACACGTCCTCGAGCGAGCGCTCGACCTCACGCACCTCAAGGATTTGGCCGCCCATCTCGACGATGCGCGTCACGAGGCGCGGGCGATCTCGGTCCGGGTCGGCGAGGCGCACGTCGAGGGCGCCGTCCGTCCCACGTTCCACGCTTCGCACGAAGGGCTCGGCGCGCAGTGCGGCGAGCCAGTCCTCGGTCATGGAGGCGAGGCGGACTCGCAGGCGTCGCTCGAACTGCCGGTCGCGCAAGGCGCCCGGCGTGTCGATGGCCACCAGTCGCGTGCGGAAGACGGCGATGCGATCGCAGAGCTCTTCGGCCTCAGTGAGGTTGTGCGTCGACAAGAGGATCGTGCGGCCTTCCTTCTTCAGGGAGACGATGAGCTCGCGCAGGTTTCGCGCCGCCTCGGGATCGAGGCCGGCGGTGGGCTCGTCGAGGAAGAGGATGCGCGGTTCGTGTAGAAGGACGCGGGCGAGAGCCAGGCGCTGCTTCATGCCCTTCGAGAAGGTGCCGACCTTGTCACCGCCGCGGCCGGCAAGGCCCATCTGTTCGATCCCGTTCCGCGCCGCGGCGTGGGCGTCAACCCCGCCGTAGAAGGCGGCGAAGTAGGTGAGATTCCGCTCCGCCGACAGCCGCTCGTAGAAGCCCGGCGACTCGGTGAGGAAGCCGATCGACTCGTGCACCCTCTCCGGCTCCTTCGCGGGATCGAGGCCGTCTACCAGGGCGGTTCCCGACGTGGGGGCGAGGATGCCCGCCAGCATCCGGAGCGTCGTCGTCTTGCCGGCACCATTCGGCCCGAGCAGCCCGACGATCTCACCGGCCGGCACGGCGAGGGTCAGTTCCTCCACGGCGATGCGTTCACCGAATCGCTTGGAGAGCCCGTCAGTTGAGATCACTTCGGGATCTCTCATCGATCCGTCACGCTCCCCAGATAGGGCTTGGGTAGTCCCCCGCGTTGACCCTATCGCGAATCCGTTCGCGGACCCAAACGAGGTCCTCGCGGTGCGTCACGCCGAGCCATGTGGCCGCGGTGCGGAGGACGCGCACTGCGACCTCCTGCGTCGCAAGCAGAGTCCCGATTGCGGTGGGCAGGCGGAACTCCTCCGTGTCGCTCGGAGACGAGGCGAGAAAGCTGCGGAACTCACGTTCGAGGAGTGGGGAGAGACTCGGGTCCAGTCCCCAGAAGTTCATCGACGTGCAAGCGTCGCGCGACACGGCGTGCCAAGCTCCGGCGTTGTCTTGATACCCAATGTCGGAGCCGCGCTGCGCAACGCCATGGCGCTCGATGATCGATGCGAGGTATCCATTCCGATTGACCTCGCACACACCCCGGGACACGGAGCCGTGTTCCGTCAACGTCGCGTCAAGCGCGTAGCCGACAAGCGCATTCCGCTCGGATGTTGCGTCGTCACTCGAGATGAGGAAGCGCGCCAGCGTCTCGAACGCCTCGGCACCATAGAAGTCATCAGCGTTGACGACGGCGAACGGCCCGGGCACCGCGTCGCGGCAGGCGAGCACGGCCTGCCCCGTTCCCCAGGGGCGCACGCGGCTCGAAGGCACGGAGAAACCAGCAGGGACGTCATCCAAGCGCTGAAGCACGTAGGCGACGTCACAGCGGCTGGCCAGCGGCGCTTCGAGCCGTCGGCGCAGAACGGCCTCGACTTCGTCGCGTACCACGAAGACGACGCGGGAGAACCCGGCGGCGAGGGCATCGTAGACGGAGTAGTCGAGAATGATCTCGCCGTTCGGTCCGACCGCTTCAATCTGCTTCGGGCCCCCGAAGCGGCTCCCCATTCCCGCCGCGAGAACGACCAGTGTCATCGCCTGCCTTGCCATGTCACGCACCTCGTTCGGAGTCTACGAGAACCTGCGCCCTAGGTCGAACCGCCGTCGACGACGGGAGACCGGGCCGCGGGCTTCGCCGCGCTGGGCGCGCCGCGCCCGGGGAACGGGAAGCGTTCTCCGACTACGAGAAAGAACCCAGCCCCGGAGACGCCGGCCATGGTCAGGAACATTCCGCGGAAACCCACGAGCGGCACGATGGCACCGGCAAGCAGCGGCCCGAGCAAGCCGCCGAACCCGCGCGCCATTTCGAACAGCCCAAGCATGGTGCCTTGACGCTCGACCGGGACGCGGTCTCCGATGTGCGCCGTGGAGCCGATGTAGAGAGAGCTGAACGCCAATCCTTGGACCGTGTAGCTCAGCGCCATCATGGCGACGCTGCCCGAGAGAGCCAACAGACAGGGAATCAGCGCGGACAGCCCGAACCCAAGGAGGAATACCTTCCGTCGGCCGATGCGGTCGGCCACCCACCCGAATCCCACGAGCGCCAACACCTGCGTGAGCGTGTTGAGCGAACTCACGGAGCCCATCATGATCGGCGAGATGCGGAGTCCGTCCATGTACACGTAGAGGAGCGCGAACGCTCCGTTCGTTCCGAATTGCCGAAGGATCGTGCCGATGTAGAGCCTTGTCAGTCCCGCCTCGCGTAGCGCTCTCCAGGCGAGTTGGCGCGGGTGTGCGACGGGTTTCGGCTCTCGCGGGAGACGGAGGAGTAGGGTGGCGCCCACCATGGGCAGGAGCGCCATCACGAGGAATCCGTTTCGGTAGCCAAGCTTCTCGAGGAGGACGCCGGCGCCGAGAGCGCCTAGAGCGAAGCCGAGCGACCGCGCGGAGGAGTTGTACGACATGCCTCGTGCTCGGGTGGTGGCGGCGCTGGCCGCCGAAATCATGACCAGGCTCATCGAGGCGAAGCCGACGTCCATGAACGCGCGAGCGAACGAGGTCGCGACGATCACCCCATTGCCTGGAAGAGGGATCAGCACGGCGATGGCCCCGGCCACGCCCAAAGCGGTCAGGATGAGGAATCCCCGACGACCGGCGCGATCGGACAGCCTGCCCCAGAAGTAGCTCCCGACGAGCACGCCGACCGACCCCAGGCTCGACGCGACGCTGATGAGGAACGTGGTTGCGCCGCGCTCCTTGAGGAAGAGTTGGACGAGCAGCCCGAGCCCGCCGCTCGCGACGGCGACCAACACGGCCGACGCAGCAAGAGGCAGAGTGACTCGGCCGGACGCACGAACGGGCACTTCTCCCAGAGCGTTCACGGCGCGAGGGTACGCCGTTCCCGCCTCCGTCGCCAGAACGCGGCGATGTCCAGACGCCCGTCGCCTCCGCCCAGCGAAGGTGATGCTCGTTACGTTTCGCACGAAACCGTCTGAAGCTCATAGGTGCTCCCAGAGATGGCTCGTCGGAGCCGCCGAGTTGCGGTCGGTATACTCAGCCCATGCCCGCTCGCGTGCTTCTGCTCGACAACACGCTGCACCCTCGCCTCTTTATCCTGGCGCGACGTTGGGCAAGGCATCTTCAAGGACCCGCCGTCGACACAGTGCGCGTCCCGTCGGCGCGGGCGCTTCCGCGGGTGGAGAGGTATACGCACCTGATCCTCACAGGGTCCGAGGCCTCTATGCTCAAGCCGCCGCCGTGGGTCGACGGCGAAGCGGAGCTCGTGCGACGCGCCGCCGCGTCCGGCGTGCGAGTCTTGGGTTCACGCTTCGGTCATCAGATGCTCGTGCGGGCTCTGTCGGGGCCGGGGTATGTTGAGCGTGCCGTGAACACCGAAGTGGGCTGGACGCCGCTCGAGTTCGTCGTCGGCAGCGAACTCTTGCGCGGGGTCCCGAACCGTTGGACCTTGTTCTCGTTCCACTTCGGCGAGGTTAGCGGCGCTCCCGCGCCGTGGCCCATCTTCGCGCGGTCGCGCGACGCAGATTGGGTACGGCGACCAGCCGATCTGGGGCATTCAGGCGCACTCTGAGATCTCGCGCCGCACAGCGGAGTTGGCGACCCGCGCCTACCTCCTCCTCGCCCGCCATCGGGGCGGCGTGCCGCGTGCGACCCCGCGTCGTCCGCCGGCCGACGATCAGGTCTTCTTCGTTCTCGTTGGCCGCTTCGTGGGCGGCGACGCGTCGTGGAGCGGCTGACAGGTCGGGCAGACGAAGGTTGCCGTAGTTCCCGTCTTGATCTTCTCGATCGCCGCGCCGCATGTCGGACATGGTTTCCCTTCGCGATAGCCGACGAGCAGATCGGCGGCTGCGAACCCGCCGCCCTTGCCGTCGAGGCCGACCTCGTAGAAGGCCGCTCCCTTGTCGATGCTGCGTTGCAGTTCGGTGTGGATCGCCTGATGAAGCTGCTCGACGTCCTTCTTGGACATGGAGGGTATCGTTCGCAACGGATGGAGTCCTGCGCGGAACAGGATGTCGTGGATGTAGGCGTTGCCGATGCCGGCGAGACGGGACTGATCGAGGAGGAGCGCCTTGATCCCGCCGCGGCGCCCGGAGAGAAGCTCCTCGAACTGGGGGAGCGAGACGTCGAGCGCGTCCGGCCCAAGGCTGGCCGACATCTCGTGGTCGGTCAGCTTCCCCGGCGCAGCGTAGTGCGCATAACCGAACCACCAGAAGTTCACGGCGAGCGATTGCCCCTTGTCGAGATCGAACCGCACGCGCCACTTCGCCGGCAGTTTGCTCGTCGGTACGAGGAGGATCTCGCCTCCCATGCCGAGATTGAGGAGTAGGTGGCCGTTTGACGTCTCGACGAAGAGCCACTTGCCGCGATGCGTCACGCCGTGGATCTTCGAGCCCACAAGGCCGCCCCTGAACTCCTCGACAGAGACGTCCAGGCACTTCGGCTGCAGGACCTCGATCCCGCGGATCGGGCGGCCCGCCAACCGTGCGTTCATCTCGCGCGCCCGACAGATGATCTCCGGCAACTCAGGCATCGCTGCCCCCTTGGCAAATCGGGATGGGCCATCGTAACACGGCGGCGTTGCGGCTGCGTCTCACGCGGCGGTTCGTGCGAGAGGCGGTCAGCCCGGGAGGGACGAGGCGTCACAACGGCGCGCCAAGAGTCGCCCGGGGCTTCCGCCCCGGGCGGCGTCGCTGGACGTATCAGCTGAGTTCGAACTTCCCTACTCCGGTGCTCCCTGCGGCCGCGAGGACGAACGCCAGTTGGCGATTGTGTAGGCGACGATGACCACGCCGATCCCAAGGAATAGGGTCGGGAAGAAAGGAAGATCGACCGGAGGCATCCCGAACCACTGGCGTAGGATGAAGATCGTGGCTCCACCAGCGGCGGCAATGGAGCCGAGGACCACAGTGAACCGGTTCACCGGGATCCTCGAAAGGCCGCGTGCCAAGTTAAGCGCCAGGAGAATGGCGCCAATCCCGAACAGATCAGCTCCAGCGGGCAGGCCGCGAACAAGACTCGCGATCCCGAGCCAGAGAAACAGCGCGCCCCAGCCAAGGGCTTCGTAGAGCCCGCCCCGTCGTTCGATGTCCTTCATCGTTCCTCCTTCGATTCCTTCGTGTTTCGTGACTACAACGTTTGTAGTGCCGAAATACATGCACAGCAGAAGCCACCTTCCGCTCACGCTAGGGAGTGCAGCCGGCGCACCCGCCGGCGTCAAGTGACTCGCGCAGACAGGCGTTCACCAACTCGAGCGCTCCGATCGTCGCGGCCTGCTGTGCCGCGGGGATGTCTGCGAAGGCGCCGAGAAAGCATGACGCGGTCGCTTGTTCGAGTTCGAGCCGCAAGGCTTGCCCCTTCGGAGTCAGCGCGACGCACACTGCGCGGCGGTCCTCGGGAGTGGCCTGTCGCCGGACGAGTTGCTTTCGGACAAGCTGGTCGACCATGCGTGTCGCGGTGCTAGGAGCGACGCCGAGCGCTTCGCCGAGCGCACCCATGCCCACCTCGCCGTCCCGCGGCAAGATCATGATGGTGTAGCCCTGCGACACGGTGACGTCGAGCTCGGAGAGGCACGTCGCATCCATGCTCTCAAGCAGCCTGCCGAGCTCGCACACGAGGTCCTGGATTCGCGCGACGCGTGCCGCGGAGCTCGCACTGGGGCCTTGGGTCGACGATGTCTTTGTCATGGGCAACAATTGCAGAATACAACAACACGTCCACCTCTGTCAAGCTCTAGTCGTGGGCCGGGTGCTGCAGACGACAAGACACTGTCGGAGGCCACGCGCGTCGCGTCTTGCTAGGTCGGACCGTCGTTCACCGAAGTCCGTGGATCCTGGCGATAGTAGCGGGCGAGTTCGTCGAACAAGGCGGGCAGGTGCTGCTGCATGTGATGCGGACACTGGAAGAAGCACTCGGTGGCGACGGCGAAGAACTCGGCCGGGCTCGTTGCGGCGTAGGGATCGAGGTCGGTCGGCAGTTCGTCGCGCAGGCGGCCGCGCAGCGTGGCGTACTCGTCTCCCAGCACACGCGACCACGCGCTGTACATCGAGCGCAGAGGAAGAAGCGGAGCGCCGTCGAAGCCGCCGGACTCTGCGTCGAGTTGGTGCGCGAACTCGTGGAACACCACGTTGCGGCAGCTGTCGGGATCGCCGGCTCCGCGAAGCGCGGCGTCCCAAGACAGGACGAGCGCGCCTCGCGCTCCCGTCTCGCCGAGACGAACCTGGCGACCCTCGCTGACCAGACCGATCTCGTTGCGCGCGGCGTGGCGCGCGACATACTCGGACGGATAGACGATGATCGAGATGAGCCCTGGGTAGACGTCGGTCTCGCGGTGGAGAAGGAGGAGACACGCCTGGGCGGCGATCGTTACGCGGATCTCGTCCGAGATGTTGAGCCCCGCCGCGCCCTCGAAGCGCTTCTCGGCGAGGAAGACCTGGATGTGTCCCTTGAGTTCGTCTTGGTCGGCCGCGCCCAGCTTCGCGAACCGTGGGGAGGTGCGGAGAAGGATGTCCAACCACTCTCGCGAGAAGGGACGTCTCCGGATCCGCTCTCGCCGCCACGTCTTCCATGCGCCAGCCATGCGGGAAAGGTAGCGGAACACAGCGGCCCCGCCAAGCGCGTCTGCAAACCAAGAGCGGGCTGCTAGGCGCCGGCCAGACGAGCTGCAAGCGCGCGACCGGACTCGTAGCCGGTTCCGATCCGCTTGCCGACTCCGTAGTAGCCGTTGTCGAGCGCGTACAGAATGGGGTGCAACTCGGTCAGCGGGGCGACGCTCGGCTTGTCGTCTTCCGTCGTGACGAAGCGCTCGTCGACGTGCGTTTGGACCACGTCGGCAATGAAGATGCGGCGGTGCTCTACTTCAGTGACCGAGCGGACGCGGCACTCGAGATTGATAGGGCAGTCGACGGCCAGCGGCGCGCCCGTCAACTCGCCCGGCACGGACGGGAGGAGGGCCGCCTTGTCGTGGTCTTTGCCGGAGAGGATTCCGAAGCAGTCGACGAGTGGCAGCATCGACTCCGTAGGAACGTTGATGCTGAACGCGCCGCGCGCGAGGACGCCCCGCGTCGTGTGGTGCGCGGCGCTGAGCGAGACGACGACCAGCGCCGGACGAAGGCCGAGCACCGCGCAGTCGCCAACGGTGGCGAAATTGGGGCGGCCGTCGACGTCGGCGCCGACCAGCACGATGGGAATCGGGACGAGGTAGGGAATGGGGCCAATCGTCACCTTGTTCACTCGGCACCTCTCTATGTCAAAGCACGCGGAGCGCATCGTCGTTCGTCTCCGTCTCTTCTTCGTCGCGTCCTAGGCATCGACGGGATCGCGCGGTAGACTCTCGCCCTGTGCCCATCCGAAGCGACGGGCAAGCATCCATCGATCAGGAGGTCGGTGCCATGGGGCAGTAGAAGGCAGTCGCGACAGTGTGAGTTCGGACTTCATCCGCGAGATGATCGCTGCGGACGTTGCGGTTGGGAAGAACGGCGGCCGAGTGCACACGCGTTTCCCGCCGGAGCCGAACGGATACATCCACATCGGCCATGCGAAGGCGTTCCTGTTGAGTTATGGCGTCGCCCAGGAGCATGGGGGTCGGTTCAACCTTCGGTTCGACGACACGAACCCAACGAAGGAGGAACAGGAATTCGTCGACGGGATCATCGAGGACATGCGATGGCTCGGCGTCGATTGGGAGGATCGCCTTTTCTTCGCTTCCGACTACTTCGAGCAGCTCTATGAATGGGCCGAGGTTCTGATCCGCGCGGGGAAGGCCTACGTCTGCGATCTCTCGGCGGACGAGATCAGCGCGTACCGCGGGACGGCGGTCGAGCGAGGCGGCCAGGTCGTGACGCCTCCAGGCATGGACAGCCCGTATCGCAAGCGGCCGGTCGCCGAGAGCCTTGACCTCTTCCGCCGCATGCGCGAGGGTGAGTTCCCAGACGGCTCGCGGACGTTGCGCGCGAAGATCGACATGGCGCATCCGAACTTGAACATGCGTGACCCGGTGATGTACCGGATTCTCCGCGCGACCCATCATCGGAGCGGCGACGCGTGGTGCATCTACCCGACCTACGACTGGACCCATGGTCAGTCCGACGCGATCGAAGGGATCACGCACTCCCTGTGCGATCTCTCGTTCGAGAACCATCGACCTCTCTACGATTGGTTCCTCGACAACCTTCCGGTGCCGTATCGGCCACGCCAGATCGAATTCAGTCGCCTCAACATCACGCACATGGTGATGAGTAAGCGGAAGCTGCGCCGACTCGTCGAGGAAGGTCACGTGCGCGGATGGGACGATCCGCGGATGCCGACTCTGCGAGGGCTACGGCGGCGGGGCTACACGCCGGAAGCGCTGCGGGCGTTCGTCCGAGGCGTTGGGGTGACGAAGTCCGAAGGCATGGTCGATCTTGCGTACCTCGAGCACTGTCTACGCCAGGACCAGAATGTGCGAGCGCCTCGGGTCATGGCCGTCCTCGATCCGGTTCGTGTCGTCATCACCAACTACCCCGAGGGCGAGGTGGAGTGGCTCGATGCGGTGAACAACCCGGAGGACCCTGCGGCCGGAACGCGCGTGGTTCCCTTCTCGCGGGAGCTGTGGATCGAGCGGGAGGACTTCATGGAAGACCCACCGAGCAAGTTCTTCCGCCTGGCTCCTGGACGCGAAGTGCGATTGCGCTACGCGTACTACGTTCGCTGTGAGGGCGTGGTGAAGGATGCGAATGGCGATGTGGTCGAAGTTCACTGCACGTACGATTCGGCGACTCGAGGCGGAGACGCGGCGGACGGGCGCAAGGTGAAGGCCACGCTGCACTGGGTGTCCGCGCCGCATGCGCTGGACGCCGAAGCCCGCCTCTACGACGTCCTGTTCAGACGCGAGCGGCCGGAGGCGGTCGACGAAGGCGACGATTGGCTGTCGGGGCTCAATCCAGACTCGCTCGTGACGGCAGCTGGATGCAAGCTCGAGCCATCGCTTGCCGCGGCCAACCCGGGCGAGCGTTTCCAGTTCGAGCGGAAGGGGTACTTTGCCTGCGACCCGGACTCGAGGCTCGGGCGGCTCGTGTTCAATCGGACGGCAACTCTCCGCGATACCTGGGCCAAGGTTCGGGCGGGTGAGTAGAAGGGACGCGACAGTCTGTGGGGGCCGCGCTCGCGTGGCCCCTCGAGGACTCGATGCGCGCGGCCTCGGCGGGCGCCGAGTTGGCGACCAGGACGCCGACCGACGTTGACCGGGTTCACCGGCGCGTGCCGCGTTCGGTCATCCGCCCGGAGCTTCTCGAGGAGGGCAAGTCACATTGACGATGCACGGGATTCTGTCGGATCGGGAGATTGCGACCCTATGCGAGATGGAGCATCCCATGCTTTCGCCATTTGTCTCCCGGCAAGAGGGGAAGCCTTCGTATGGATTGGGCAGCTTCGGATACGACCTGCAACTGGGGCGGCGCATCCTCGTTCCGCTCGGAGGCGTGGACGTCGTACTTGATCCGGTCCAGTTCCCGAAGGGGTACTTCCGTACCCTGGACGTGGAGGGCACCTTTGACCTGCCTCCGAACTCCCAGGTTCTCGCCGAGTCCGTCGAGCGATTCCAGATGCCGGATGACGTGTGCGGCGTCTGCTGGGGCAAGAGTTCGTATGCCCGCTGCGGTCTGCTCGTCAACGTGACGCCCATCGAGCCGGGGTGGCGCGGCATCCTGACGATCGCGCTCGCCAACGTCTCGCCGCATCCGATCCGGCTCCACATCGGCCAGGGCATCGCTCAAGTCGTCTTCTTCCGCGGAGCGCGTCCCCGGCGCACCTACGGGGAGAAAGAGGCGGGCGGCGGCTACCAAGACCAGCCCGGGGTCATGCTGCCTCGATAGTGACGGGACTCACGCCGGCGCTGGCGGGCGCGGATCTTGAGGCACGCGCGCGTTGCGAGCAAGGGCAGCGAGCGGGTCGTATACTCTGGCGTCTTGTTCGCACGCTCTTCAGGTCTGTCCGTGAGTACGGACGGAGAAGGGGGAACCATGCCTCGCCACAAGCTGATCGTGGCCCTCGCCGTGGGGCTCTTTGTCTTCTCGTCTTTCCTCGGGTGCGCGGCGGGAATGAGCACTCGCTACCTGGACGTCGGCATCGAAGTCTTTCACTCTCTCGGCTTTCTTGGGATGGGATGGTACGAGCCGCTCGACGTGCGCTTCCTCTCGATGGACATCGAGAAGCTGTCCGCGGACGACGCGGCGAGCGTGACCCGCGCGACCGCTGGGTGTGTTGGGACGGCTTCGATTCCTGCCGAGTGCGTCGCGCTGTCTGGGGTGGACTACGTCTTCGCGCGCCGATTCACGGCGGAGCCGGTTCTTGGCGCGGCGTATCGTGTCGTGTTGACGAACAAGACCGACGCGCCGCTCGGGGTGGTCCTCGTGATCGACGGGTTGAACACCAACGGTGGGCTGGCTGCCCTGGGGACGGCCGAGGATCGCAAGTGGGTTCTGTCGCCGCGTCAGACGGTGCGGATCTCGGGGTGGCAGGTGAGTACGGACGAAGCGCTCGCGTTCCGCTTCGAGACGCCCAGCCACTCTCAGGCTGCGGATGCAGCGGAACGAGGGACGATCCGCGCCGACGTGTACCTGCCAGACGCCGTGTCGGCAGCCTCGTCTCGCGGCACCGGCGCCGGGAGCGTGATCGGCCAGCCGACCGTTCTCGTCCCGTTCGCCTCGGTGACGAGTCTTCCGCTTGACATCGTCGACGTCAACTACGCGCGGACGTCGGTCTCGCTCGGCATCCTGTGCGGTGAAACCGGGGGAGTCGGCGTTCGCATCACCCAGGTCGTCGTAGGGACGGTTGCCGAGCTGCGAGGTCTGCGGGCGGGAGACGTGATCACCTACATCAACGCTGTGCCGGTGAACACGTGCGCGGAGCTGGCGGCCTACCTTGCAACGAGGAAGCCGGGCGACCGCGTCGTGGTCAAGGTGCACCGCGAGGATCGCGACTTCCTCCTGACGCTGGAGATCGAGGAGTAGGTGGCCATCATGCTCCGCTACCGGAGCATGACGGCTAGGGGCGAGCGTGTCAGAGAGGTTGGCTCGCCTGGCGGCTCACGGAGCCGGCTAGTCGGACGGCAGGGGCCGCAAGGCGCTTCCCACGGTGGGGGCGCCACCTTGAACCAGCCGGCACGCAGCGAGGCCGCTCTCGATGAGCTCGACCACCTCGAGTTGTGTTGAGACCGCGTCGGGCGACGGCTCTGCGGGAACCTCGAACCGATCGCCCGGACCCACCCCGTTCTCGCGGCCGAGGGAGATCACGATCCTGTCAGACGGCGCGTCCACGACGACGATGGTGCCCGGCGGCCCGACGAGAACCGTGTGCACTACCGACCCTGCGGTTCCCGATCGGTCAGTCACGCGAAGCTCGGCCGAGTACTCGCCGGGCTTTTCATAGGTGTGCACGGGTGCCAGCTCGTCGGACGTCGTCCCGTCGCCGAAGGCCCACCGCCAAGAGCGCAGGGCGCGATCCCCGGTGGACTGATCGGAGAACGTCACCGGGCCGCCGGCGTACGCGGATCCTGGACGGTAGCCGAAGTCGGCGGTTGGGGGTCGCCCTGCTTCGGCAAGGAGGACGCGGACCTCGCCCTCTCCCAACAACTGCGGTTGCTGCAGTGCGTTCCGCTCGAGCTTCGCACGCTCGGGCACGGCGCGCGCGACGTACTCGTAGAGTTCCCACGCTGTGACGCGGCCATCCCCGGTGGCGTCGGCGGCGCCGCGCAGACCTTCCAAGAGGTAGTAGCTGAAGATGCCGTGCTTGAGCTCGTCGGATTCGAACGCGTCTTGCGATTCCGAAGAAGCGGAGAAGACGAGGCGACCCTCGACGGAGAAATCGGAGAACAGATCTTGCTTGTCGGCAACGGGGCGGGCCGAGGACGGGAGGCTGCGGGACAGTCCCCCGGAGTAGCATCCGTCGAAGAACACGACGACGTGTTGAGACTCGATGCGATCGAGAGCCTCCCCGAACTCGTCGTCGCGCAGAGCGGTGTCCTCTTTGGCCGCCTCGACCGTGTCCCAGAGGACGAAGAACTCGTCGACGCCGTCGCGCTCGTCGCCGTCGTCGTCGGCTCCCTGGAATCCGTGACCGGAAAAGTGGATCAGCACAAGATCGTCGGGCCTGGCAACGCGCCGTAGCCACCCGAGAGCTTCGCGCACGTTGACCAAAGTGGCGCGGCGTGCGGCGAGCCCGCCGAGGTCGTCTTGGGGACCGTCGCGGTCGAGGAGAAGTCGGATGTGGTCTGGTTCGACGCCGGCGTCAAGCAGCCAGCGCGCCATGGCCGACGCGTCCGCCGCGGCATACTGCAGATCCTTCACCTCGGCGTAGTCGGAGATGCCGATCAGAACAGCCCAGACGTCGCCTACATCCACGATCTGTGGGACAGCGGAAACGTCGAGGGGCTGCGTCGTGGTGGACGCCAGTCCGGCGTCGTCCACGACGCGCAGCGCAACGTTGTAGCGTCCGACGCGTTCATAGCGATGGATAGGGCTTTGCTCGTGACTTGTCGCGCCGTCTCCGAAGTCCCATTCCCACAATCGGATCACGCCATCTGTGTCCGTCGAGCGGTCGGTGAAGTAGACGGGATCGCGGACCGCCGGCGTGGGCGGTGCGTATGCATACGCGGCCCTTGGAGGCTCGCTCTTGTCGACGACGACGACGTGCATCACGGCGTCTGCGCGGCCCGAGTTGTCGATGACGCGAAGCGTGACGGGGTGAGATCCTGGGGCGAAAGGGCCGACGGTCGCCGTGGGCTCGGCAGACGTGACGTCGAACGATCCGTCCGCCCCCACATCCCACGCGAACTCGACGACGGTACCGTCCGGGTCGGACGCATCGCCGGCATCCAGGCGCACGAGGTCCCCCTCGCGGAGCGGACGAGGCAGCCTCACGCCGCTCGCGGAGACGGGATAGGCCGAGAACGCGGCGACCGGGGTGGTGTCGGGGGGCCAGATCCGGAGACTGGATGTCAACGCCGAGATGGCGCCGTCGTCATCCGACACCGTCAGGACGACGGCGTAGGTTCCTGGATTTGCGTACACGTGGTCCGTCACGCGGCCCTCGGCGGCCGAGCCATCGCCGAAATCCCACCAGATCTCGCGGATCTCCCCATCGGGGTCCGAGGACTCGTCGGCGAGGAAGCGCAGCGGCTTGCCCGCCTCGGGGTCCGGAGGCGTCGTGCGGAACGCGGGGATCGGCGGTTCGTTCGGTGCACGTCGGAAGAGGCTGTTGAGAGTCAGTTCGAGGCCGAGGCGGAACCGGGCTCCTCCCGAGTCCAGCGCAAGCCCGGCTCGAACGCGTGCAGCCGTTCCACCGAACGTGACGGAGAGGTCGCCGTCCATCAGCGCCGCCGCCACAAGCCGCGCGCGAACCTCAACGCGTGCCGCTGCGTCGCCCACGGAGACGACGAGCGCCCACGCGTCGGTCTCGGGTTCGAATGCCAGATGGGCCTGCCACTTCTCAGCATCTTTCGTCCATTGGGTCTCGAGTGTTGCCTCCACGTCGGGCAAGAGCGCGATCGTCCCCTCGATGGACAGGTTCCCGCCGGCGAGCGCGGCCTGCGTCGACACCTTGGCGAGGAGAGAGCGAAGAGAGAGGTTGGCCGTACCGGCCGAGACGCTAACAACGAATGGGCCGCTCAGGCCCGCTGTCAGATCGGCCGTCCAATTTCCGCCGGGCCATGCGAAAGAGACGCGACCGCCGGCGACGAGCCCGGAGCCTCCGATCTGTCCTTCGGCCCACGCGGAGGCCCAGGATCTCGAGCCGTCGAGCGTGCCATCCGCGCCGTAGGCGAGCGAGGCTCGGTCCTTGCCGGACTCCGCATCCAGCCAACTCAGGCTTCCCTCCGCGTGAGCTGTGGCCTGCATTCCCCAGGTCCCGAGGAGGGATGCTGTCAGATCGAGGCGTGCCGAGTCGTCGAGCCAGCGGCAGCCGAAAGCCAGGCTCTGCAGCTCAGCGGGAAAGGCCCCCACGCGCACGCTCGATGTCCACGTCGCGCCGAGCCAGCCGTCCGACACCTCCGGGGCCAGCTCAACGGAGAAGGTGGTCAGAGAGGTGGCGTCTGCGCCCGCGCCGATGCTCGTCCATGCAGGTCCGGCGCCGAGGCACGGGGAATCCGGGAGGAGAGCGAGGTTGTCGCGGGCCAGGTTGGCGAACTGGGGCGACTCGGCGATGTCGGTCGGCGGTCGCAGGGTTCCGACGTAGTCCTTCCCGTTGTCCCACACGGCGTTGTAGCCAAGATCGGCGCCCGCGGGCGGGCTCTGGGACGCATCGACGCGCACGCCGGCGCCCTGATTGTAGGCGAGGATCGTCTGCCGGACACTGGGATGGCCGGAGCGCACGAAGACGCCATCTTCGCCGTTCTCGACGAGCGTCGACAGCAGCAAGCTTGCCGTGCCGGACGTGTCGAACAGGACGCCGTTCTGGCCTGCGGCGATCACCTCGGCGTGGTCCGCTGTCAGGGTGGCCGCTTCGGAGAGCGCGAGGCCGTCCCCGTTGACGTCGACGACTCGCAACTCCGTGGCCCCGAGGCGTGCGCTGCCCGACGCGTCGACGCCCACTCCCCCGTTGCGGACGAGAACCCGCGTGAGGCTGGCGCCGGTGGTCCCCGCTATCCGCAGGCCGCCGGCGTGGTTGTCGCGAAGTTCGACGTCGACGAGAAGAATCCGGGCCTCACCGAGGGCGAGGACTCCCCACTCCGACTGGGGGCCGATCGTGGAGTGGTCGACGTCAAGGTCAGCGTCACCCTCGACCGTCACGCCGCAGCGCCCGTTGTCGGCCACCAAAGTCCCGGAGACGCGCGCGGCGGACGAAGCTCCGAGGACGAGGCCGGAGCCGCTGTTCGCATCAATGACGCAGTCTGTCAGGAGGACTCGCGCGGCGTCGTGGACGAACACCCCGTGACCGACGTTTCCCGTGACTTGCACGCGTTCGAGCGTCAGCGTTGAGGTCGAGTCGGCAACCTCCACGCCCGAGCCCTGCCCTCCCGTGAGGGTGCAGTCGATCAGCGCGGCGGCGGCCGAGTCGGCCAGCACCACCGGGCCGGGGAGCACCGATGCGAGGCGTTCCACGGTGACCTTCTCCAGCGATCCACTGCTCATCTGGTGCGCGCGCACGACTTCGTCGAAGCCATAGGCGTAGCGGATGATCGTGCTGGACGCGCCGGCTCCAACGACGCGGACTCCGTCCTTCAGGGTGACGTGCTCTTCGTAGACGCCGGACGAAACGTAGATCACGTCACCGTAGCTCGACGCATTGATGGCGCCCTGAATCGAGCGGAAGCCGCCTGTGCCATCCTGAGCGACAACCCACTGAGCCGCCGCGGCGGCGGACGCACAGACCCCGAGGAGGATCCATCCAAGAACACCGCATCGCCAGGCCTTCCGCATGCGGGGATTGTAGTGGCGCCTCCGCCGACCACCAACCACGACCCGTCGGCTCCCGGCGCGTGCTATGATCGGGGCAAGGAGGAATCATGCGAGCCTTCTTCTGTTTGCCGCTTGACGCGGACGTGCGCGCCGGCATCGCGCGCACGGCGGAGCGGATCCGCCGCGAGGCCAGAATGTCCGCATCGTGGGTCGAGCCGGACAACTACCACATCACGCTGCGATTCCTTGGAGACATCGATCCCTCCTCGACGGTCCGGCTCAAGCGCCTTGCGACGGAAGCCGCCGGGGAGTGCGGCGCGTTCTCGATTGCGCTCCGCGAGGTTGGGGCGTTCCCATCGATCGATCGGGCGCGGGTGCTGTGGGTGGGCGGCCAGGCGCCGGAGGGGTTTCGCGCTCTGGTAGAGTCACTCAACAAGAGCCTTGCCGACCTCGGATTCCCGGACGAGCCAAAGCCCGCGGCGGCTCATGCGACGATCGCGCGGCTCAAAGGGGCGCCTGACCGCGGACTCGTCCGGATTGTCGAGGCGATGGGCGCTCTTGCGCTGCGGGACTCTACGCCGGACCACGTCCTGCTCATGCAGAGCGAACTGACGCCGCGCGGCGCCCGGTACACGCCTCTCTTCTCGGTGCAGATCCCGGGGCAGACGGAGGCCTGAGGGATGGGATTCACGTATCTTGACCACACGGCCGACATCGCCGTTCGCGCGTGGGGAGGAACGGTCGGCGAGGCGTTCGCCGAGGCCGCCCGCGCTCTGATCGGCGCGATGGTCAGCCTCGAATGGGTTCGGCCCATGACGTCGCGAGCGTTCGCGCTTCGGGGAAGCTCGCTCGAGCTCCTGTTGGTGGACTGGCTGGCCGCTTTGGTGGCCGAGAAGGATGTCTCCGGACTTGTCTTTGCGCGCTTCGACGTCGACATTGTGGAGGACGGCCCCGAGGTGGCGCTGCGGGCCAGCGCTTGGGGTGAGCCTCTCGATCCCGCCCGCCACGAGCCGAGGTTGGAGGTGAAGGGGATCAGTCTCCTTGGCCTTCGCGTCCGAGTCGATGGCGAGACGTGGTTCGCTGAGTACGTGGCCGATGTCTGAGGTGAGCGCATGGACGAATTCGATCGACTGGAGCAGGTGGGCGAAGTCGAGTGGGTGCTTGCGCCGTACGATTGCATGATCGTGCCGGGAAGGATCTACGCGGACCGGGAGACGATCGAGCAACTGCGCCGGGAGGAGGGCGACGGAGCCCAATGGAGCGCGATCCGACAGGTCAAGCACGTCGCATCCATGCCAGGGATTGTATCCGCGGCGCTGGCCTTGCCGGACGTGCATCCGGGGTACGGCTTCCCGATCGGTGGGGTGGGAGCGTTTGGCATCGACGACGGAGTCGCCGTGGTCGGAGGGGTGGGGTTTGACATCAACTGCGGCGTGCGCCTGCTGCGCACTCCGTTGCAGCGGAGCGAAGTCGCTTCGGACATCGATCGTATCGGCGAAGACCTCTTCCGTACCGTCCCCGCGGGCCTGGGAGCAGGCGGCAGTCTGCGCCTCTCGATCCGGGAGATCGACCGTGTCCTCGAGGAGGGGGCGACCTACGTCGTGCGGGAGGGGTTCGGCGTGGCCGACGACCTCCAGTTCACCGAAGAAGGCGGGCGCATGAGCGGCGCGGACCCCGACGCAGTGAGTTCGCTCGCCAAGCAGCGGGAGTTCCAGCAGGTCGGGACGCTGGGCTCGGGCAACCACTACCTCGAGCTGCAGTACGTGGAACACGTGCTCGATGCGGCGGCGGCCGCCGCCTACGGGCTGAGCGAAGGCCAGGTCGTCGTCGCCGTCCACACGGGGTCGCGCGCCCTGGGCCACCAGATTGGCCAGGACTACCTGAAGGAGCTCGGTGCTGCGTGCACGAGATACGCGATAGCGATTCCGGATCAGGAGATGGTGTGCGCGCCGATCAAGAGCCCGGAAGGCCGGCGGTACCTTGCTGCCATCGCCGGCGGCGCGAATGGCGCCTTTGCCAACCGACAGATGATTACCCACCTTGTGCGGGTCTCGCTCGCCCGCACCTGCGGCCTGGATCCTAGCGCGGTCAGCACGGTCTACGACATCGGACACAACAACGCGAAGGTCGAGGAGCACGAGATCGATGGGGAGGTGCGCCAGGTCCTCGTCCACCGGAAGGGGGCCACTCGCGCGTTTGGCCCGGGCCGGCCGGAGACACCGGCGGCGTATCGCAGCGTGGGGCATCCGATCTTCGTCGGGGGGACGATGGGCACGGCCTCGTACGTGATGCGCGGAACCGAACTAGGGATGAAGAAGACGTTTGGGAGCGGCATCCACGGCGCGGGTCGTGCGTTGTCGCGGAAGAAGGCGGCGAAGAAGTTCTGGGGAGAAGACGTGGTCTCGGCGTTGCGGAAGGCGGGGATTCGCATCTTCGCGCACGATCCGCGCGGCGTCGCCGAGGAAGCGCCGGGCGCATACAAGGACGTTGAGCGCGTCGTGGGCGCAGCGCAGGCTGCGGGACTGAACCACGCTGTCGTTCGCCTGCGACCGATGGCCGTGATCAAGGGCTAGCGTTCCTAGTCGTCGCCCGGCTCTTCGACTCCGAAGCGGCGGACGAACGTCCGCGTGTGGCGAACCAGGGCTCGCGTCAGCTTGTCCGGATCGTGCTTGACGGTCGTCTTCCCCGCTAGATCGGCGATCCCGATCAGATCCTCTCGAACGACGGTCAGGCCGTAGTCGTTGGGCGTCGGTAGGTCGTCCGCGACGGGCTCCGCGGCCTCGCTGCGATACCCGGCGAGAAGAGGCTCTGCGGGCTCTGCGCAGTTGACAAAGAGCAGGTCGAATCCGCCCACGTGGATGTAGTCGTTGAGGGCGCGCAGATGATCAGAGAGTGTGAACCCCTGCGTCTCGCCCGGTTGCGTCATCAGGTTGGCGACAAGTGCTTTCTCCGCACTCGCCTTCTCGATCGCCTCGGCGATGGAGTCGACGAGCAGGTTGGGAACAAGGCTTGTGAATAGGCTGCCGGGTCCGAGAACGATCAGATCCGCCTCGGCGATCGCCTCGAGGACACGCTCGTACGCCGGGACGGGCGAGGTGGAGAGCGACACTCGCGCAATCCGCCGTCCGGCCTGCACGATGCGAGTCTCGCCCTCGACCACTTCGCCGTCCGCGAACCGGGCGACGAGGTGCGTCTTGGTCAATGTAGCCGGCAACACGCGGCCACGAACGTTGAGGAAGTGACTCATGGCCTCGATCGCTCGATCGAACCCGCCGGTCGCTTGCTCGAGCCCAACGAGGACAAGGTTGCCGAGGGAATGGCCGGCCAACTCCGGCGGCGACTGGAAGCGATGCTGGAAGTAGTCGGAGAGCCGAGACTCGTCCTCGGCCAGGGCGAGTAGGCAATTGCGCACGTCGCCGGGCGGCAGGACATCGAACTCGTCGCGCAGCCGTCCCGAGCTCCCTCCGTCGTCGGTTACCGTCACGATGGCAGTGATGTTCGCGGTGACCTGCTTGAGACCGCGCAGCAGAGTGGACAGCCCCGTTCCGCCGCCGATCGCCACGACGCGAGGCGCGCGTTCGAGCACGCGCGTGCGATAGACGGCGGCCGCCATCTTCTCGTGCGAGGCCGGGGCGACGCCGCGGGCGACGGAACGCACGAGGCGCAGGATGGCGTAGAGAAAGGCGGCGACGCTGGTGAGAAGAGCGCCTGTCGCCAATCCATAGCGGGTCGTCTGCGTCAGAGGGAAGGAACGGTAGAGAAACCTCATCAGGTCGATGCCGAAGGCGTATAGGACGGCGAGCGTGAGGACACCCATCGAGAGGAAGGCGAGCGCCAGCCACCGTTTGACGCGCATTCCCGGGTACAACCAGCGAAGCGTGCCGCGCGGTCGCCACGTCATCGGTCGTCCCTGTCCGTGAGCGCGACCTCCATCACTCCCGCGAGGGCGCCGAGGGAGGCTCGGAGACCGGGATTCGGGGCCACGGTGAACCCGGCGCCTGCCGACACGATGACGGCGCCGGCGCCGGCCGGGTCGGAGAGGCACAGGCGGACCGGAGTCGGTCCCGGGTGGCGCTGAAGAAGGGCGACGAGTTGTTCGAGTGCGAGGGAGTCGAGGGTATCGCTGTTGAGAACAAGCGTCATGCAGACCGAACTGCGGCGTGCCGCCTCCTCGAGGGGGAACACCTCCTCCAGGACCACGTTCGCCTCTCCGTTCCTTCTCCCTACCTGAACGCGCGCTGCGATCAAGCTGTCCTCGCAGAGGAGCGCCGCCGCGGACTCGAGAGTCCGCGGGAAGACGGTGGCTTCGATCTGGCTCGCGCCGTCCTCGAGGACGAGGAAGGCCATCTGGCCGCCCCGGCGCGTATCGATGCGTCGCAACGACTTTACACGCCCTCCGACGAGGGCGAACTCTCCCTCGGCCAACTCCGCCAGCCGGCGGAGAGGAACGCAGTAGGTGGCGAGGGTTTCTGCATGCTCGTCGAGCGGGTGCGCCGTGATGTATAGGCCGAGCAACTCCTTCTCGAATGCGAGAAGGTCGGGCCGGGCGAACTCGTCTTCGCGCACGGCGGGGTCGGGGTCCGCGTCGGAGAGGTCGGCGAACATCGAACGCTGACCGGTCAGGCGCTCGCGCCGCGACAGTTGCATGAGTTCCATGCCCTCGGGCAGATGACGCAAGAGACCACGGCGAGAGGCTCCGAATCGATCGAAGGCTCCGACCTTGACGAGAGCCTCAAGCGCCTCGCGGTCTAGCCCTTCGTGCTCGACGCGTCGGCACATGTCGAAGAACGAAGCGAACGATCCGGAGGTACGCGCGGACAGGACCGCCTGGATGGCGTTGGCCCCAACGTACTTGATCGCCCCGAGCCCGAAGCGGACGACGCCCTCGCGCACGGGAGCGAAGGCGCTGGAACTCTCGTTGATATCGGGAGGGAGCACCGCGATGCCTAGTTCACGGCACTCGCCGATGTACTCTGCAACCTTGTCGGTGTCTTCCTGGACGCTCGTGAGCAGGCTGGCCATGAAGTGGGTTGGGAAGTGCGTCTTGAGGTACGCGGTCCAGTACGAGACGAAGGCGTAGGCCGTTGAGTGGGACTGGTTGAAGCCGTAGCGCGAGAACTTCTCCATGTCGTCGAACGTCGTCACGGCGAGGTCCTTGGTGAGTCCGTTGGCCACGCAGCCTTGAGTGAATTTCTCCCGCAGGCTTGCCATGATGTCCTTGTTCTTCTTCCCCATCGCCTTTCGCATCGTGTCGGCTTCCGCGAGCGTAAAGCCGGCGAGCTTCTGTGTCATCAGCATGAGCTGGTCTTGGTAGATGGGGAGGCCGAATGTGCCCTCGAGAACCTCGCGGATGCTCGGATGGGCGTACGCAACGGTGCGGCGGCCGTGGCGACGCTCGACGTACTCGTCCGTCATGCCGCTCTCGAGGGGGCCGGGTCGGTAGAGCGCGAGGAGGGCGATGAGATCCTCGAAGCGATTGGGCTGGACGCGGCGGATCAGCCCCGTCATTCCCGAGCCCTCGAGCTGGAAGATCCCGCCCGTCTTGCCCGCCCGCAACAGGGCGAACGTCGCGTCGTCATCCAGGGGAATGGACTCCGTCTTCAGGTCCACGTGGGCATGCGTCGACAACAACGCCAGGGTGTCCTCGATCAGCGTCAGGTTGCGCAACCCGAGGAAATCGATCTTGAGAAGGCCGATGGCTTCCACGTCCGTCATGTCGAACTGCGTGACGAACTCCCCCTCGCCGACGCGGAGGAGGGGAACATGCTCGGCCAGGGCGTCGGGCGCGATGACGACGCCGGCGGCGTGGGTGGAGATGTTGCGCGTGAGGTCCTCGAGGCGCAGGCCGATGTCGACGATCCGCCGCACGTCGGGGTTCTCCTCGACCAGCGTCCGTAGTTCGGCCACGCTGTCGACGGCCGCCTTGAGTTTCGACCCGAACGGGATGAGCTTGGCGATCCGATCGGTCTCGCCGTAAGGGAGACCGAGCACGCGTCCGACGTCGCGCACGACACTGCGGGCGGCCATTCGATCGTACGTCGCGATCTGCGCGATGCGCTCCCACCATCGCTCGCCGCCGTACTTCGAGCGGACGTAGTCGATGACGCGTTCGCGTCCGCGGATGCAGAAGTCGATGTCGAAGTCCGGCATGCTGACGCGGTCCGGGTTGAGGAAGCGCTCGAAGATGAGGTGGTAGCGGAGCGGGTCGACGGCCGTGATCTCGAGCGCGTACGAGACGAGGCTGCCCGCCGCCGACCCTCGCCCCGGCCCCACGGCAATCCCGCTCTCGTGCGCATAGCGCACGAAGTCCCACACGATGAGGAAGTAGGTGCTGTAGACCATCTTGGCGATGACGGCGAGCTCGTAGTCGAGACGCTCCTTGACCTCTGGAGTGATCTCCCCATAGCGCTTGGCCGCGCCCGCGGTGGCTAGCTCCCGCAGGTACTCGTCCGAGCTGGTAATGCCCGGCGGAAGCGGGAACGGAGGGATGAGGATTCGATCGAAATCCAACGCCACCTGACAACGCTCGGCAATAGCACGCGTGTTGTCAATCGCGTCCGGGGTGTCCGCGAACAGAGCCTCCATCTCCTCACCGGTCCGGAAGTGGTAGCCGTCGCCGTCGAAGGAGCGGTGTTCGGGGTCCGCTAGGGTGCGATTGGCGCGGATGTTGATCAGCACTTCGTGGGCCAGCTTGTCGTCCGGATCGAGGTAGTGGACGTCGCTCGTGGCGACGAGCGGAAGGCTCAGTTTGCGGGCCAGCGCAACCAGCCGACGGCGCAGTTGCGCGTCGCGTTCTGTGCCGTGGTGTTGGATCTCGATGAAGAACCGGTCAGGGCCGAACATCCTGGAGAACTGGCCGGCGACGCGCTCGGCCTCCGCGTCCCGTCCGGCCTGCAACAGGCGCGGGATCTCGCCGGATTCGCAGGCGGAAAGGGCGATCAACCCCTCGGAGCAGCGCGCCAGGAGCTCCTTGTCCGCGCGCGGACGATAATAGAAGCCCTCCGTGTGGGCCGCGCTCACAACCTGGAGGAGGTTTCGGTATCCAGCTTCGTTCTCGGCGAGGAGGACAAGGTGGTAGTACCGGTTTCCTTCGCTTGCAGAACGATCGCGTCGGTCCCCCGGAGCGACGTAGATCTCGCAGCCGAGGATGGGATGGACGCCGCGGCTCTGCGCCTCGCGGTAGAACTTAACGATGCCGCTCATCACCCCGTGGTCGGTCAGTGCGAGGGAAGTCATCCCGCAGCGCGCCGCGCGATCCAGGAGGTCGGGAAGGCGACACGACGAGTCGAGGATGCTGTACTCCGAATGGACGTGGAGGTGAACGAAACGCGCGGTCACGGCGAGTTCTCCTCCACGAAGAAAACCTTCTCCTCTCCCGATCTTATGAGCCCGAGGCGTCTCCGAGCTTCGTCCTCCAGTGTCTTGGGATCGGATGTCGATGCAACGTCGACGCGCAGCTCCTTCTGACGTGCCGCAGCTTGCCCCTGCTGGGCCTGGAGGCTGGCGAGCTCGCGGCGTAGGCCGCCGATGGCCAGCTGTCGGCTCAGGAAGACCGCGGCGATCGTCAGCAACACGAGGACGATCGATCCCCCCACGACCAGTCGGCGGCGACGATCCGTTGCGATACGCTGGAGCAGGCTCTTCGCCTTCACCCATCCCCTCATCTTGGCCTCCGCCGGCCATTCCCCGAAACCGGCGTCTACGGCTTGAAGCGGGCCGGCCACGACGCGAGGTCGAGCTCGTACTCGCCCTCGATTCGCAACAGCCGGTTGTACTTCGCGACGCGTTCACTGCGCGAGATCGAGCCCGCTTTGATCTGCCCGCAAGCGGTCCCCACGGCGAGGTCGGCGATCGACGTGTCCTCGGTCTCCCCCGACCGATGAGAGACGACGCTCGTGTAGCCCGCGGCGTGGGCCAGGTCCATCGTCTCCAGGGTCTCCGACACGGTGCCGATCTGGTTCAACTTGATCAGAATCGAGTTGGCAACCCCGCTCTCGATGCCCGCCTGCAGGATCCGCGGGTTTGTGACGAACACGTCGTCGCCTACGATTTGGATGCGCTTGCCGAGCCGCTCCGTCAGGCGCTGCCAGCCTTCGCCGTCCCCTTCGGCGAGCCCGTCTTCGATCGACACAATCGGGAAGTCGGTCACCCACTTCTCGTATACGCCGATCAACTCGCCGCTCGTCAAGGACGCGGTCTTGCCGGCGATCGTGAACCGGTACGCGCCGTCCCTGAAGAAACTGGAGGCCGCCGAATCGATGGCGATCGCCACATCCACACCGGGGCGGTACCCCGCCCGCTCGATCGACTCGACGAGCAAGGCCAGCGCAGCGCGATTGTCTTCGAGATTCGGGGCGAAGCCCCCTTCGTCGCCGACGGCCGTCGCCAGTCCGCGCTCGCGAAGGCGAGCCTTCAGGGTGTGGAAGACCTCCGAGCAGGCTCGCGCGGCGCTCTCGAAGGACGAGACGCCGATGGGAAGGAGCATGAACTCCTGAATGTCGACGTTGTTGTCGGCGTGCTCGCCGCCGTTCAGGACGTTCATCATCGGCAGGGGGAGGATCGGGCGTCGCACGCCGGCGATGTACCGGAAGAGCGGCATCTCGAGGCTCTCTGCGGCAGCGCGAGCAGCGGCCAGAGATACCGCAAGGATGGCGTTGGCTCCAAGGCGACGCTTGTTCTCCGTGCCATCGAGTTCGATGAGAATCCGATCGATTCCCTGCTGATCGAAGACATCGTGCCCGAGCAAGGCCGGCTCGATCTCCTGGAGGATGTTCTCGACGGCCCGGTCAACGCCCTTGCCATGGAAGGCCTCGGGGTCCTGATCACGCAACTCCAATGCTTCCCTCGTGCCCTTGGATGCTCCCGACGGCACGGACGCTCGACCGAACGCGCCGTCCTCGAGGTAGACGTCGGCTTCGACGGTGGGCTGGCCGCGGGAGTCGAAAATCATCCGCGCCTCGATGGCTTCGATGTACATGCGTCCCCCTCCCTTGGATTCCGGTCCAGTATAGCCAGCGCCCCCGCCGGCAGCAATCAGGTGCGGCGGCCGAAACCCATGTCCAGCCTGTTGAAACGCCGCATGTCCGAGCCTATCATTCTCGCATTCGATGGCCCCAAAGGAGCGCACCATGCAGTCCCACGAACTCCGCAGGCGATACCTCGGCTTCTTTGCCGAGCGCGGCCACAAGCTCGTGCCGAGCTCGCCGCTCGTGCCGAACGACCCCACCCTCCTCTTCACGGCCGCCGGCATGGTGCAGTTCAAGGACTACTTCTGGGGACGCGTCGAGCCGAGCTTCCGGAGGGCGACGTCCTGCCAGAAGTGCTTCCGGACCACCGACATCGAAGAGGTGGGCCGCACCGCCTACCACCACACGTTCTTCGAGATGCTCGGCAACTTCTCGTTCGGCGACTACTTCAAGCAGGGTGCGATCGAGCTGGCCTGGGAGTTCCTCACCCGCGAACTGGGGGTTCCTGGGGAGCGCTTCGCGATCACGGTATACGAGGACGACGACGAGGCGTACGCCATCTGGCGTGACGTCGTCGGGATTCCAGCCGACCGGATCCTACGCCTCGGGAAGAAAGACAACTGGTGGGGCCCCGTCGGCGACACGGGCCCGTGCGGTCCCGATTCGGAGCTGCACTACGATACCGGTCCGGAGCATGCGTGCGGACCCGCCTGCCAGGGTGTGGCCTGCGACTGCGACCGCTACGCCGAGATCTGGAACCTCGTGTTCATGCAGTACGACGCGCAGCCTGACGGGTCGTTCGTTCCGCTCGCGCGGAAGAGCATCGATACCGGGATGGGGCTCGAACGGGCGACAGCGGTTCTTCAAGGCGTTCCGACGAACTTCGACACCGACGCCTTCGCGCCGATCGTCGAGGCGATTGCCGCGAAAGCCGGGCACCGGCTTGTGAAGGCCGACCTGCGCTATCGGAACACGATCGCCGACCACGTCCGTGGGCTCCTGTTCCTCGTGGCCGACGGCGTCATGCCGGCGAACGACAAGCAGGGCTATGTGCTCCGGCGCATCCTGCGGCGAGCGATTCGCGCCGGAGAGAAGCTCGAGATGCAGCCGGGATCGCTCGGGACGTTCGTCGACCCCGTGATCGAAGCGCTGGGCGGTATCTACCCTGAGATTGTGTCTGTGCGGGACGTGACTGTGCGGCTCATCGACCGCGAGGAAGAAGCATTCCGGCGCACGCTGCGCGGCGGCGAGCGCCGCCTCGACAAGATCGTGGCCGAGATGGAGAAGGGCGGAGACAAGGTGCTGCCCGGCGGGCTTGCGTTCGAGCTGACCGACACCTACGGGTTCCCGCTCGAGATGACCGAGGAGATCCTCGGCGAGAAGGAGATCACGGTCGATCGCGAAGGATTCGAGGAAGCGCTGGTAGCACAGAGGGCGAGGTCACGGTCGCTCAAGGTTGACGCGATTCTAGTACGCAAAGGGGAGGATCTGCCCTCGGAGTTCGTAGGATATGAGCGGCTCAGCATCGAAGCGTCCGTGCGCGCTATTCACGCTAGCGGACAAACGCCGGATGAGATTGACCTAGGGTTCGACACGACCCCGTTCTATGCGCAGTCTGGTGGCCAGGTTGCAGACACAGGAGACATCGTCAACCTTGCGCGCCACGGACGTGCCTCTGTCAGGACTGTGTCGCGGTACGGCGTGGGTGCCTTCGTCCACACCTGCAGGGTGCTGGACGGGGAATTTCAGATGGGTGACCGCTGCTGCCTCAGCGTGGATGCGGAGCGGCGGCGCAGGATCGAGCGGAATCACACCGCGACGCACCTTCTACATGCCGGATTGCGCAGCGTCCTGGGTGCGCACGCGCAGCAGGCGGGGTCCGAAGTCACGGACCGCGAGTTGCGCTTCGACTTCTCCCACTTCGAGAAGATGACACCCGAAGAGATCGCGCGAGTCGAGGACTTCGCGAACGCGGCCGTGCTCGCCGACTACGAGGTCCCGGTTCATGACGTCTCGCTCGAAGAGGCTCATCGACGTGGAGCGATCGGGCTGTTCGAAGACGAGTACCGTGGGCGCGAGACGGTGCGCCTCGTGCAAGTCGACGACGTGAGTCGAGAACTGTGTGGCGGGACGCACGTGCGGCGGACGGGCGAGATCGGGCTCATCCGCATCGTGTCGGAAGAGAGCGTGGCGTCCGGCGTGCGCCGCATCCGAGCCGTGACCGGCGACGCGTCGCTTGCCGTGCTGCGCGACGAGCACGGGCGAATCGAGCGTCTGCGTTCGGCGCTCGGTGACGATCCGGAGCTCGGAGTCGAGAAGCTGCGAGAGCGCGTCTCCGCGCTCGAGAAGGAGATCGAGTCCCTGACGGCGCGCGAGGTTGCGGCACAGGGAGAGTCCCTTGTCTCCCGGGCCGAGACCATCGGCGGCGTGAGACTCATCGCGGCGCGGGCCGACCTTGCGGCCGACGCGGTGAAATCCCTTGCCGACGAGATCGAAGGGCGCGCGCAACCGGCCGTCGTCGTGCTCGTCGGCGTGGCCGAAGGGCGCGCGACCGCTGTGTGCAAGGTGTCGAAGAGCGTCAAGGGAGTGGATGCCGGCGCCATCGTTCGGGCGATGTCGAAGACGCTGGGCGGGGGCGGGGGCGGGGGCCGCGGGTTCGCCCAGGGAGGTGGCCCCGACATGGGCCGAGTCGACGACGCGCTTGCCAAAGGGCGTCAACTCGCGGGCGACGCGTTGCGCACTGCGACCTAGAGTGACGCGCGACGCCCTGAGTCGGGTCCTAGGACGACAAGAGAACCGGCATGCAGACGTAGAGGAAGCCCTGGTCCGCTGGCGCGATCGGATCGGCCGCCGGCTCAATCAGTCCGGCCTTACGGCCGTCGGCGAGCCAGATGGTGACGGTGTCCGAGGCGAGGCGCTTGAGGACGTCGATGACGTACTCGGCGCGGAACGAGATCTCGATCGGCTTCGTTGGCGCCTTCTTCAGACGGACGCGCTCTTCGGCCTCGCCCTTGTCCTTGGACGAGGAACGGATCCGAACCGCCGTCTCGTCCGTGCCGCCAAGAATCGTGATCGCACCGGAATCCTCGGCCGCCGTGATCTGGATGCGCTGCAAGGCCTCAAGCAGCGCGCGGCGCTCGAACGTCAGGGCGATCGGGTTGTCTCGTGGGATGACCCGTTCGAAGTCGGGGAATTCCTCGCCGATCGTCCGCGCCATGAACGTGACGGCGCCGGCGTGGAAGAAGAGCTGCCCTTCGCCGCGGCGGATGTCGAGGGTCGGAGAGTCGACCTGGGCGAGAACGCGGTCCAAATCGATGAGGACGCCTGCCTCAATCAGGTACTCCCCCTCTTCCTGGCACTCCGTGACGTCGATCGTCTTCACGGCGAGGCGATACCCATTCGTCGCCACCATGCGCAACTGGTTCGCCTTCAGAACGAGGTCGACGCCGGTCAGGCTCATTCGCGTCGTTTCGCCGGCCTTCAGCGCGGCGAAGGCCGTGTGCTCAAGCCCATGGTGGAAGTCGGCCACGTTGATCGTGGCGATCTTCGCGGAGGGGAGCGCCGCGATCTCCGGGTAGTCCTCGACCGGCAGGGTCGGCAAGTCGAACGACGTTTCGCCGCAGCGCAGGGCCACTGTAGTGCCGCTCGCCTCGTCGGTACGGAAGGTAATCCTGTCATCCGCCGGGAGGTGCGACGCAATCTGGTTCAGGATGGCACCATTCAGTACGGCGGCCTCGTCGCCTCCCTTGTTCTCGATCGGGATCTCGCAACGGACGGCGCGCTCGAGGTCGGTCGCCTGCAGAGACAGATGCGACCCGGTGATCTCCATCTTGAGGCCCGCTAGAATGGGCATGCTGCTTCGCGTGCCGAGGGCGACACTCGCGAGTTTCACCCCAAACACCAAGTCACTCTTCGCGCAGACAAAGTCCATCCGCGACCTCCCTTGTCGTTTGCCGACTCGACGGCATGATACTCGATCGATTTGGATGGGGGCAAAAGCTAGAGGCTGAGTCTGTGCGCTACGTCATCGGCCATCGCTTCGACGGGCAGCGTGCCGTCGAGGCGATGGACCCGCGGATCCCCGTCGGTAAGCTCGAGGAACCCATGCCGCACGCGCTCGTAGAAGTCGATCGTCTCGGCCTCGATGCGGTCGCCGCGCCCGCGCTTGCGGCCGAGGACAATGGCCACCGGGGCATCGATCAGGAACGTGACATCCGCCTGTCGCCCGCGCGTCGAGTCGTCGTTCAGCCGCCGGATGAGATCGAGATCGAGTCCTCTCCCGTACCCCTGGTAGGCAAGGCTCGACAGGCGATAGCGGCTCGACACGACAGTCTTTCCGGCCTCGAGCGACGGGAGGAGAACCTCCCGGACGTGCTGGGCGCGGCTCGTCATGAAGAGCAGAAGCTCGGACAGCGGCGTCAGGGTCTCGCGGTAGTTGGGCGAAAGCAGTATGCGCCGAATGCTCATCCCAATTTCGGTCCCACCAGGTTCGCCGGTCAGGAGAACATCGCGACCGGCTCGTCGCAATCGGTCCCCGAGCAGCTTCACCTGGGTCGACTTCCCCGTGAAGTCGAGGCCCTCAAAGACAATCAGCTTTCCGGAGAGGTCGATGGGCGTCCACCTCCCACGAGGGCGTAGAGGACAATCAGGATCGCGCCAACCGTGACGCAAGAATCGGCGACGTTGAACACCGGGAACCCGACGATCTCGAAGAAGTCGACCACGTAGCCGACGCTGAGACGGTCGATGAGGTTCCCCACGGCGCCGACGAAGACAAGGACGAGCGCGAGGCGCAGAACAGGGCGGCGGCCACGCAACACGATGAAGGCGACGACGGCGGCGACCGCGATAGCGAACGACACGATGACGAAGATGAGGGGATTCCCCGCGAGGACCCCGAAGGCTCCGCCGGTGTTGTGTACGCGCGTCAAGCGGATCGCGTTGCCGATCAGGGGGTGCGGGTCGCCGAGCACGAGCGTGCGCGCGGCCCACGCCTTGGTGATGCGATCCAGCACAAGGAGGACTCCTGCGAGAGCGACGAATGCGACACCAAGCATGGTCCGGCGAGCGTATCCCAGGGGAGAGCGTGCGTCAAGACAGGATCAGCGTCGCGCGTTGACGGGCCGCCGCCGGGCGAGTACGGTTGGAGCCGTCGAGGAGGACGCATGAGACGGGTGAGATTCCGACTGCCGGGCAGGGACGAAGTGCGAGAAGGGATTCTGGAGCGCGACGTGGTGCGGTCAGGCGGGCAGCGCTACTCACTCGAGTCGATCAGGCTGGCGGCGCCGTGCACGCCATCGAAGCTCGTCTGCGTAGGACGCAACTACGCCGCGCACGCCGCCGAGCTGGGCAACGAAGTGCCGGAGCGTCCGCTCCTCTTTTTCAAACCCTCCTCAGCGGTCATCGGCCCCGACGAGCCGATCGTCCTGCCGGCGAGTGACGACGTGCACTACGAGGCGGAGCTGGCCGTCATCATCGGCCGGCACTGTCGGAGCGTTCCGGCGGCGCGCGCGAACGACGTCATCCTTGGCTACACCTGCCTCAACGACGTATCGGACCGGGTCGCGCAGAAGTGGGAGAAGAACTGGGTGCGCGCGAAGGGGTTCGACACGTCGGCTCCTCTCGGTCCGATCCTTGTGACGCCGGACGAAGTGGAGGAACCGTTCCACGTCCAGTTGCGATTGAATGGGGACGTGAAGCAGGACGGGTGGACGAGCGCGTTCATCTTCTCGATCCCCTGCCTCATCGAGGAGATCACGTCCTTCATGACGCTCGAGCCGGGCGACGTCATCGCTACCGGCACGCCCGCGGGGGTCGGGCGGCTGTCACGTGGCGACGTCGTCGAGGTCGTCATCGATGGCATTGGCACATTGCGCAACCCTGTTCGATAGTCGAAGCGGAGCTGTGACTGCGTCTTCGCCGACTTGGCGCGTCGCCGTACCCCGTGTATGGTAGGAGGAGAGATGTCTCCGCTACTCGGCGGAGGAGGTGGCTGCCACATGAAACGCAAGACGCAAGTGCTCCTGGTATCGGTGTTTCTTGTGATGGCGCTTGTTGCGACGAGCGAGTGGCTTGCGCAGAGAAGCGCCGTGGAGACGGAAGTCGCGTGGAGCCCACTCTACGAGCGACGGGTGTCGGATGCGTTGGTTCCCATGACGTCGCAGATCGTCTACGCCGGGCTACAGTCGGCGGCCGCGCCGTGTCCTACTGCGGCCAACTGCAACGAGACGTGGGACTGTACTGCGACTCGGGATTGCCAGCCGACGGCCGATTGCGAGGACACCTTCGACTGCGAGCCAACCTCCGCCGATACGTGCCGAGGCACGTGGACGTGCGAGGGGTGGCCGACGTGCGCCGGGGCTTCCACCTGCAACGAACCCGACTGCACGCCAAGCACGCTGGACAGCGGGATCTGCGAGGGACCGACCGTGGACGGACCCACCTGCGTCGGGCCTCGAACGTGCGACGTCGTGATCTGCGACTGGCCGACGTACGACGGGCGCACGTGCACACGGCCAACGTGCGACGGTCCAACCTGTGCGGGCGATACGTGCGATGGGCCAACGTGCTTCTTGACGCAGTGCGACGCTCTTGACTACGGGGACGCCCCCGAAATCCCAGGGACCGTTCTCCAATACGCGACAAGAAGAGAGTCGGACGGGGCACGACACGTGATCGATGGCATCTTCTACCTCGGCGGGAGGCTCGATGCTGAACCGGACGGCCAACCGACGGAGCTCGCCGTCGGCGACGACGAGAAGGTCTACAGTTCAGAGGACGATGAAGATGGGATTTGGTTTCCCACGACTTTCAACGCTGGCCGTCCGGCCGTCGTAGTGGCTAGTGCCTCGAAGGCGGGAAAGCTATTCGCGTGGATGGACTACGACATGAGCGGAACCTGGCGGGAGAAGGGAGATGCAGTCTTCCCCGACGGCGCGCCCCTCGCACCAGGCTATAACTGGGTCGTAGTCGCGGTTCCAGACAGTGCCACAACGGCTGGCTTCACCTTCGCGCGGTTTCGGTTCGTCGAGTCGGGGATTCTCTCACCCATCGGGGAAGCGCAGAACGGCGAAGTGGAGGACTACCGCGTGCCACTCTGCGCGACGCTCCGTGCGTGGGTGATGACGGACGAGGTGCTGTGCGCCCCCGGGGATCCCCTGGAGATCAGTTTCTACGTCAACGAGACATCTCAGGTCACGTTGGTTCGTCATCGCTCGGACGGAACGGCCGACGTCCTCTGGGCGAGCACAGTCGAGGTCGGGCGGCACCACTACCCGGACGTTGGCGGGGTTCTCACGGCCGCGCTCCCGGAGGGCACGAGCACGGTGGAGATGATCGTGACCTCACTGCAATCTGGAAACACGGTGTGGCTGACGACGCCGTACCAGGTGTCGCGGTAGGCGGTGGGAGCCTGAGCTGTCTGGCCCAACCCATGACCCGTGCGAACGAGAGAGCGAACCATCGACAGTTCCTCGTTTCGTTTCTCGCCCTCGTGGCTGTCGGGTTCCTGTCGCGCGACATCGTCCCGCTCCCGTCGGAGATCTCGCGATTTGCGATCGCGGCGTGGATCGCAGCGCTTGCGATCGCCTGGGCACCGCACCGACACTGGACGCAACGCTCGGCGTGTGGCGTTGCTCTCGCCGCGGCCGGCGTGATCGGGGTCATCGCGAGTCCGTGGTTGGCGCTTCGCCTCACCAGCCTCGGGCTGTGGGTCGCCGGGGTGGGGTTGGAGCTTCAGGATGACGAGGAGCGACGGTCGCTCGCTGGCCCGATGTGCGCGACCCTAGTGCTCGCGATCCTCGATCTCGCGCCGACGGCCCGACTCGTCCTTGCGAACGCGTCGAGCTGGCTGTCCGGTGAGCTCCTGGCTCCCTTCGGGGGCGGAAGCTTCAGTGGACCGTCAGGGGGACTCGTCGCGTTCCTTGTCCTTCTGACCTGCCTTGGCGGAACGTCGCGGCGCGCCGCGAGTCTCGGGCAGAAGCTGGCCGTCGCCCTGGCGCTCGTTGTCCTCTTCCTCGGACACCTGGGAGTGGAAAGGCACCTCGTCGCGGGCGGCGTTCGCGCCGCGTGGAGCGGCGCTACGTTCCTCCTTGGCGCTCTTGTCGTGGCCGCCTACCTTGCGCTTCCCGCCAGGGGTAGCCCAGCGGGGGAGCCAGGCCGCGGAGGCGGCGCGCTCCTCGCCGGGCTGGCCGCCGCATGTATCCTTCTACCCGTCTCGCTTGCGACCGTCGACGGCCTACGTGACGCGGCGCAACCCTCGAAGCGCATTCTCCTGGTGGACGTCGCCATGCTCGCTGACTACCGAACCCCGGCCGACAAGCCCCCTGGGCAGGCGTTCACAGGGGCGTCGTTCGGGCTCTTGCCGCTCTACCTTCGCGCGTACGGACACGATTGCACCCTTGCCGCAGGGTTTGACGTTGACCTTTGGACAAAAGCCGATGTTGTGATCGTGATCAACCCCGGGCGCGCGTTCACGTCCGAGGAACGGGAGATCCTCCTCGACTTCGTCCGCAAGGGAGGAGGATTCCTCGCCCTTGCCGACCACACCGACATCGGCGGGATCATGGAGTCGTTCAATGGTCTCTTGGCATCAACCGGGCTGAGGGTGCATTTCGATTCCGCGGTCTCCGCGCGCCACGAGTGGCGCGGCTCGCTCATCCTCCCGTACCCGGAATCCGTGATCTTCAGCGACGCGGACGTCCCGGTGAGCATCGGCGCATCCGTGTCGGGGAGCCCGTGGGCCGCGGTTCGCCCCCTCCTACTCGGAACGGACGCCTTCTCCGACCCGGGAGATCGTTCGAACGAGGAAGGACTCCTCGGCAACCTGGAGTTTGACCCGGGGGAGGATTACGGCGACATCCTCCTGGGCGTCGAGCGGGACCTCGGTCGGGGGCGAATCGCCTTGCTTGGCGATACGTCGGTCTTCCAAAACCTCGCGCTCGCGTCGTCATCCGGCTATGTGGATCGACTTGTCCGGCACCTCGGAAGCGGGGCACGGACTCCCCCAGCGCTCGCTCTCGCGTCGGCGATCCTCGGGGTCGCCCTGCTTCTCGCGACCGCACGCCGGTCCCGCACGGCATACGGCCTCCTTCTCGTAGCTGTCTGCGTCGCAGCGGGGTTGGCGGCGGCGGACCTTCTCCTCTTGCGTGCCGGCGACGTGGAGTTGCCGCGCGGAGGACCGATCGGCGTGATCGACGTCGCGCACGCCAACCTGATCGATCGCCAGGCGCTCAGTCCTGAAGGGATCGACGCTCTCGCCGTGGCCGTCGCGCGATCCGGAATCCTGCCGATCGTATGGGATCGTGCGCCGGCGTCCCCCTCCTTGGGGGAGGGAGAGACTTGGATCAGCGTCGCGGCAACGAGGCGATACTCGTCGAAAGAGGTCGAGGGGTTGCACGAGGCGGTCGAGCGAGGTGCGACGATCGTCATCGGAACTCGTTGGCCGTACTCGGCCGCCGCCGCGCCGTTCCTCGCCTCCCTTGGGCTCGCGGTTTCGAACGTACCCCTCGGTGCGGTGCGCCCGGAAGTCGACGGGCTCTCGGATGCGCCCGAGTTCTCCTCCGCGTGGGCCCTCAGGGTGGGCGACGCGTGGACAACTCTCGGCCGCGCCGATCTCGGCGACGAGTCGTTCGTCGTCGCAGTGGAGCGCGGGTTCGGCTTGGGGAGAATCGCCGTCGTCGCAGATACCCGCGTCTTCACGACCGAAGCACTCGAGGGAAGAGGGTACGCATTCGTCGAGAACCTGCGGTTCCTCGAGCGGTTGCTCAGCGGGGAGGCGACCCCGTGAGACTTCGAGCCGCTTTGTGGTGGGCGAGTCTGGCGTTCGGCGTGGCCGGCGCCTGTCTATGGGTGCGGTTGTACGCGGAGATCCCCTTCCTGGCAGGGGCCTTCTGCGTCGCCGTTGCAGGCGCGCTCGCCGGATGGGGATCGTCGATGTCAGGCACTGCTGAAGCGTCGGCGAGCCGGTGGCGGCTCGGCGGTGTCGCGGTCGCCTGCATCGCCTGCCTTCCGTTTATCTCGGCGGAGTTGCGGATCGCCGCCGGCGTCGTGGCGATCGGAGCGGCGATCGCGATGCTCCGGGCGAAGGGGGCACGGAGGATCGGGGGCGGGATCGCCGCCTCTGGACTCCTGTCGCTGCTCCTCGTCGGAGCCACTGGCCTCTTCGTGCGGTTCGCGGCTTCGGCCCACGAAGCGGCGCCGCTCCGAATCCTCGAAACCTGGATGGCGAAACTGCTCGGGATGGGAACGGCGACCGTCGGAAGGGAGATCATCCTGCCCGCGGGATCGAGGTTCGTTCCGGCCGTGCCGAGTTGGGATCAGTTCGGGCTCCTCTACGGCGTCCTGATCGTCGTCAGCGTCGTCGGCTTCGCGGCGTTGACGCAAGGGTCCCGCGGTCTCGCTCGCGTCGCCGTTCGGTCGATCGCGCTCACGATCGCCTACCTCGGGGCGCGGCACTTCGTGCTCCTTCTCGTCGCTCTTGAAATGGCGCGCCCAAGCGTCTTTTGGGTTCCTTCGGTCGTGCTCCCCACGCTTGTGCCCCTCTTCCTCCTTCTTGTGCGAGTCGCAGGCGTCCGCGCGGAGTGGAACGCGACGCCACTTCTTCAAGGCGGCGACCTCTCGCCGCGGCGCGCCGCCGTGGCGACGACCGCGGTGGTTGTCGGGACGTTGCTCGTCTCGCTCGCCTTCCTCCTCGCCCCGGCTGGCGCGCGCTCGGACGGACGCGTACTGTTCGACGAGGCGCATGGAGAGTGGGAAAGCACGTCTCGCGCGATGGACACAGAATGGTACGGACTGGCCTCGACGTACAACTACGACTCACTCTACCGATGGCTCGACGACTACTACGAGGTCGGACGCGTGACGGGGCGCATCGACTGTGCTGACTTGCAGCGCGGCGACACTCTCATCCTCAAGACTCCGTCCATCCCGTACACGCCCAACGAAGTGGACGCAATCACCGCTCACGTACGGCGGGGAGGAGGGCTCCTCGTCATCGGCGACCACACCAACGTGTTCGGCACGACGAGCGTCCTCAACCCGGTCTTGGCGCCGTTTGGCCTCCGGTTGGGGTACGACGCGACGTACCGTCTTCGTGATGGTGGGTTCACCGTCTACGAGTCCCGCGGAACCGCCGACCCGATTCTCCAACACATCGCACAATTCGACTTCCTGACATCGTGCTCGCTGTACGGGGGGGCATTCACCCTTCCCGTCATCTACGATGCTCGAATTCTCGCCAACGTGGCCGACTACTCGACCCCCAACTTCTTCCCGGAGAGCCGCGTCGCCTTGACCTCGACTTTTGGAGCCTTCCTCCAGGCTGGGGCAGTCGAAGCGGGTCGCGGCCGCGTCGTCGCGTTCACCGACAGCACGTGCTTCTCCAACTTCAGCCTGCACATGGACGGATACACGGGGTTCCTGCTGGGTACGATCGAGTACCTGCGCCGCGAGAACCCGCTCCCGGGCTGGCGGCCGATGGCCACCGCACTGGGGGGCATTGCCGCCGCAGGCGGTCTTGCCATCTGGGCGGCAAGTAGGCGGCGCTCGGCCGTGATTGTCGGGCTCGTCAGCGTCCTTGTCGGATGCGGAGCGGCGGCGGGTGTGACCGCGGCGCTGCACCGCGCCGCGTATCCGGTCCCGTCCCCGCGGAAGGATGTCCCGTACGTGTACTTCGACCTCTCGGAGAGCCGCGCTAGAATCGAGGCGCAGCCCTCGGTCACGGGTCCGCTGAGCTCGCGAGCGGCGTTCAATACGTTCTTCACGTGGACGCAGCGGGCCGGCCTCGTCCCCACGCTCGTGAAAGGAGAAGCGAGGGCTCTCGCTGAAGGGAGGCCGTATGTGATCCTCAACCCGACCGGGCCGCCGGGCTCGTCGCGGGAGCGACTTGTGGACTACGTGCGAAACAAGGGCGGCAGCCTCGTTCTCATGGGGGATCCCGTCCGGGACGAGGAAGCGCTTGAAGGGTATTGCGCGCTGTTCGGTCTCACGCTCGTGCCGAATCAGAGCCAGAGCCTCATCCTTTCCACGGGCGAAGTCTCCAGCAGCAAGATCAGCCCAGCGCAGACGGTCTATACGTCCGTCGCTCGGATCGGCGCTGGGCGGGTCGTCGTCGTGTCGGACTCGGTGGCGTTCTCCGACCTCTCACTGGGCGGAGGGTTCACCGTCCCCTCCACGGTTCAGCGGCGGTTGTACGACCTCGAGTTCTGGCTCTTTGGCACCCTCTTGGCGAGTGAGCGGCGCGACTGAACAGGTGAGACTCGTCAGGACATCGGCCTCGGCTTCACCGCTCCGGTGTCGCAGATGCCATCCCGCTTTTGCACCGGATCGGTTGTGCGGCGAACGTTGTGCAGCGCTGGGGAAGCTGCTGAGAGTGCACGATTGACTCGGGGCGCAGAAGCCTCGCAGGGATCGTCGGCTTGCGCTGGGACAGCAACTCCTAGTGCCCTGAAGCGTCCTCGGCCGGCGCGACGCGGCCCGTGCCATCGATTCGTTGACGGACGCACGGGTCTCCAACGAACTCAATCCTTCCAAAGCCATCGATGCGAGCTTCGAGGGACTCCTCCGCCCACGTCGTGACCTTGCCGACACCGTCGATCGAAACGTCGGCGACGCGCGCCTGCATCTTGTGGGCATCGACGGTGCCAGCTCCGTCGATCTCGATCGAGAGAGAGTCCGTGGTGCCTTTGGCGACGACTCTCCCTTGCCCATCGATGGAGACTTGCGTCTCGTGGCACACGAGACGGTCCACCTCGATTGTCCCGGCTCCGTCGATCTCGAATCGGGCGTCGTGCGCCGCCGCGGAGGCGATCGACAAGCGGCCGCTGCCGTCGATTTCGAGACCGAGATGCTGCACGTCGACTACACCGATGTCGATGTGCCCCGCGCCGTCGATGCTGGCGTCGAGAGACTCCGACTTCACGTGCGGCGCGTCGATCGACCCGGTCCCGTCGATCGCCAGGCCGCAGATCTTGGGCATCGTGATCTCGTAGCGGATCGATCGGTCTTGGAGATGGATCGGGAACACCCGCTCCTGCAGGCGAAGCGTGAGAGTTCGCTCCTCGACGCGCGTCTCGATCTTGCTCTGGAGATCCTCAGGTGCCTCCACCACGAGGCGTTCCACGTTACCCTGCGTTACGTCCACGTGGCCGATTCCGTCGAGGATGACTCGCTCAAACGGCTCGACCGAGCGTTCCTCGCGGACACAGGTTCCCAGGTCACTCGTCTCGACAACCATGACTCCTCCCTTTCATCGGGCGCCGGTCCAGGGCTTTCCCCGGTCGCCCCGCCACCGAACCTTTGCTTGACTATGAGTAGCCGTCTCAATGCGATCCGGTTCAAGGCGCCGCGCTCGCTTGGGACACGGGAGGCGCTGGATTGGCCAAGGGCAACTCCGCTACGGGATCACGCGTCTCCGCCTGGTGTAGGCAGGTGAGCTCCGCGCCACGCGCACGCTGCGGTTGAGGCCGGGCCGATGTGCGGATACCGTGCTTCCTGACGATGATGACTCATACCGAGCCAAGGATTCTCTTGATCTTCGACCTCGACGGTACCCTCTATCGAACAGACTCCTCATTCTTGCGCACCATGCGCCGCGTCTACGAGGAGTCCTCCGTGTCCTATCCGGGCGACGCTCCGATTCTCGGGATGGTGGGAGAGACGTTCGACGTGTTCCTCACCTGGCTGGTTGCGCAGGGCTTTCCCGACGACTGCGACGCCTTGAGCGCCCTCATTGGGCGGTACGAACTCGATGCCATCCGCGAGCACGGCGTTCTCTTCGACGGCGTGGCCGAGACACTGCGCTCTCTGGCCGCCTGCGGCTGCGTCATCACCCTCTGCACGAACGGAGACCTCCGCTATGCGACCGCGGTGCTCGATGCGTGCGGGATCCGCTCCCTGTTCGCGCGCCTCCAGACACTGGACGACGGCCGAACGAAGACCTCGATGATCGCCGAACTGCTCGCCGCCTATCCTCGTCTGCGCCCGATCGTCGTGGGTGATCGTCGCCACGATCTGGAGGCTGCGAGGGCAAACCGATGTCTGATGGTTGGCGCCGCCTACGGCTACGCGCGAGACGGAGAACTGGATTCGGCTGACGTCATCATCCGGTCATTCCCCGAACTGCTCGACGTCGTGGCGTCGCGTTGCCGGGGATCGAAGCCTGCGTCAGGCTAGGCCTGCGTCGGGCTAGATGTCCGAGGGTTTGCAGAGGATCTCTCGAATGCGCAGGTCGAAGAACCGATTCATGTGCGCCGGCCGCAGGACGACGGCCGTGTCAGCGCCGTGGCCGGTGCCCGCGACGCAGATGATGTCACGATCCGTTGGGATGAGCCCCGCGTCGGCCGCCATCACTGCGATTTCGACGCAGACCTTCATTCCCTGGCCGAAGAGGCGCAGCGTGTGCGCGATGAGCTCGACCGGCGTCGTGCCTCCGAACTGAGCCGAGATCGACCGACCGATGCCCGAGAGAGCGTGCGTAGCGATAAGAATCGGGACGTCGGCAGCCCGCAGAGCCGCTTCGTATTCCGGCACGAGGTCGAGTTCGTCGCCGTTGCCGAACCCCGCGTGGTGGGTGACGCAGACGAGCTTGACGTTTCGGCCGGCGAGCGCATCGAGGAAACGTACGCCGGTCTCGCCGGTGCTCGTCGCAACCACGACGCAGTGGATTCCGCCCAGAGGAAGGCGGCGCTGCACGACGTCGATCACAAGGGCCATTGCGTCACCGCGATTTAATCCTGACGTGGCCATGCCGCCTCCTTGTTTCACGGGGTGACATCCGCGTCGCTACCGACCGCGCTCCTCGATCGAGAGGCCAGGAATCCTCAACCTCATTTCGGCGTAGGCAAGCATCCGCGACAACAGGATGACCATGACCAGGTACATGACGCCGGCGATGATGTAGGACTCGAATACCCGCCCGGTCTTGGAGGCCACCTTCATGCTCGCGTACGACAGTTCCTCCAGGCCGATGAAGTAGACGGTCGAGGAGTAGAGAAGCGTATAGATGAGTTCGTTCGACCACGACGGGAGGACGATGCGCAACGCCTGTGGGAGGATAACAGAACGGACGGCTTGCATCTTCGTCATCCCCATCGAGCGAGCCGCCTGCATTTGTCCTGAGCTGATCGCCTGGATTGCACCGCGGATGTACTCGGCTTGGTAGGCGGCGCTGTTCAGAGCCATCGCGAGACAACCCGCCGCCAACGAACTCAGCGGCTTCAGGCCCATGGCTTTGAAGTACGGCGGAAGGCCGAAGTAGATGACGAGCACCTGGATGACGAGCGGCGTGCCGCGCATGAACTGGATGTAGACATTGGCAATGCCGCTCAAGACTCGGTTCGCGTAGACCCGCGTCAACGCTAGGAAGAGGCCCAGGACGAGCCCGGCGCCGATGCCAACGGCCGTGAGTTCGAGCGTGACGCCAACGGCTCCGAGGAAGCGCGGCATCACCGTCCCGGTGAACTCAAAGAAGCTCATTGCCCGTCCGTCTCCCCATACAGCTCGGTGATCTTGCGCAGGAACTGTCCCGTGCGTTCGCAACGGGGGCAGGTGAACAACTCAGCCGGCGTTCCCTCTTCCAGGATGCCGCCACCCTCCATGAAGATGATCCTGTCGGCAACGGCGCGGGCGAATCCCATCTCATGCGACACGACGATCATCGTCATGCCGCCACGAGCCAACTGGATCATGACTTCCAGCACCTCGCCAATCAGTTCCGGGTCGAGCGCTGAGGTCGGCTCATCGAACAGGATGAGCTTCGGATCCATCGCCAGGGCTCGGGCGATGGAGACACGTTGCTTCTGTCCACCGGAGAGTTCCGCCGGATACGAACACGCCTTTTCGGCAAGGCCGACGCGCGCCAGTTCCTCGCTTGCGCGTGCCAGAGCGGCTTCCTTCGGCATCTTCCTGACCTTGATGAGCCCGAGACTGACGTTCTGAAGCGCGTTGAGGTGGCTAAACAAGTTGAAGTCCTGGAACACGAAGCCAATCTGCGCCCGAACGTGGTTGATGTTCGTTCGGGCGTGAGTAATCTCGACATCCTCCAGCCACACACGGCCCTTGTCCGGCACAGAGAGCTGGTTGATGCAACGGAGGAGCGTGCTCTTGCCTGTTCCCGACGGGCCGATGACGACCTTCGTCTCCCCGCGGCGAAGCTCGAACGAGACGCCCTTGAGGACTTCATCCTTTCCATATCGCTTGTGTAGGTCCTCGACGCGAAGAACGACGTCGCCGAGGCGGGATTCACTCTCTGCGGGCATCAGCGTTCCACCTTTCCTTTCATCTCGAACCCCGGGATGCTCAGCCGGCGCTCGAGCAGCGCGAGCAGTCCGTTTCCCCCGTAGGTGAGCGCCAGGTAGAAGAGCCCGAGGATGATGAGGTACGGAAGGATCAGTTGGGTTCCGATAGGACGGCGCATGGAGAGGGGCGCCAACTTCATCAGCGCCTGACGCGTCAGGTCGATGAGCCCGCCGATGACGCAGATGAACGCCGTATCCTTGACCACACTCGAGTACTCATTCGCCCACGGCGGAATCGCCAGGCGGAACGCTTGAGGAACGATGACGCTGCGAATGGCTTGGATTCTGCTCATTCCAAGCGAGCGCGCAGCCATCATCTGCCCGGGTGGCACGGCCTGGATGGCGCCGCGGAAGATCTGCGATTGGTACGCGGCCGACCGCATCCCAAGAGCCAACGCCGCGACAACAATGCCCGGCACAGGCACGCCGAGCGCCGGGGTGATGCCGTTCCAGAAGAGGAGGATGACGACGAGGGGAGGAATGCCCCGGAACAACTGCTCATATCCGACACAGAGAGCGCGGAGCGGACGCCGTCCGTACGCCTGCGCGAACGCGAGGACAGTACCCAACGTCAATCCCACAATGAGCAAGAGACCGAGGACCTCGAGCGTAACCGGCAGCGCATCGAAAAGCGGTCGCACATTCTGCCAGAGAATCTCAGTGGCGGTCAACGCACCCTCCCCCTGCGAGGGATTGCCTCAGAGAGGGCACGAGGCATGCGCCTCGTGCCCTCCTCAGACTTCCGACTAGAAGTGCTCTACGGGGCTGTTGCGCCGGCGGCCAAAGCGTGTGCGAAGCCGGTAACGTCCTTCGCCGCCAGGAATGGAGCTGCAGCGACCCATGCCGCCTCGATCTTCGTCAACTCCGCGCCGCCCATATAGGCGGTGATCAGATCGGCCCACGCGGTCGACGCTTTGAGCTGTTGGAGCCCGGCGTTGATCTTCGGGAGGAGTCTGTTCGGATCGCCATTCGTGACGAAGAACCCAAACTGCTCGCCGGTTTCGATGACTCCGACGATGGAGAGCCGAGCGTCCGCGGCCACGCTGGCGCGAGACGCGGGTTCATCCTGAACCACAGCGTCCACGTTCCCGTTGACAAGGTCGAGCACGGCAAGCGGATAGAGCGTGTACTCGACGAGCTTGACGTTCACGCCTTTGTCGATGAGCTGTTCCTGCACCCACTTTGCTCCCGTGGTCCCGACTTGGGCGCCGATCTTCATCCCGGCGCTGAGTGCGCTGGCGATGTTCAAGTCGGAGTCCGCCATTACGATGACGGCCTGGTTCGACGTCCAGTAGGGCGCCGAGAAGTCCACTACCGCCTCGCGCTCCGCTGTGATCGTGGCTCCAGACGCACCGATGTCTACGCGCCCGTTCCCGACATCGATGAAGATGATGTCCCAGCTGTAGCTGACAATCTCGACATCGTACCCCTCGAGAATAGCGATGAGCCGCATCACATCGAGGTCGAATCCGATGAGCTGTCCGCCGCCCGCCTGCCACTCGAACGGAGGCCACGTCGTGTCCGACGCCACCTTATACGTCGCGGCGGCCGCGGACACCATGCAAAGCCCGACGACAGCCAACAGACACCCTAGTACCAGGAGATTTTTCTTCATCCTGCTACACCTCCTTGCTGGAACAACGTAACGGGAAAGCGCCGCGCGAGTCAATGGGGTGCGAGCTGCGGAACTCGGAGAGAGAAGACCTGACGGCTGGATTCAGTTCGGATGGCGATGGCTAGTGAGTCCTCAACGCGAGCGGGCGCCGGCGAGCCACCGTGCGGTCTCGCGCGGGCAGCGGAGCCGGACGACGACGAGGTGCTTGTTCTCCGGACGCGCGAGGAGTTCGGAGTACTCGCGATGTCGGCGGCGATGGGTCTTGATCGCCCAAAGGAGAATGGATTCCCGCGACAGGAGGGACATGCGCAGGCTCTCCCGGTTCCCGTGCCAAAGCTCCTCACGCGTGAAGGCACGGCGCAGCGTGCGCCGCACGAGGCGCGTGAAGACGCGCGGGAATGAGTAGTCGAGCCAGACGACGGTGTCCGCACGAGCCCAGACAATGTCGCGTGTCTTACTGTAGTTGCCGTCGATCACCCAGCGTTCCCTGGCGGCCGCGTTCGCGACGTCGGCGCGGAAGACGTCGTCGGGCCGCATCGTCCAGTCCGGCCCCCACGACAGCGCGTCAAGCTCGACATCGACGAATCCCAGGCGCTCGGCCAAGGCTCGCGCGACGGTCGTCTTCCCCGCTCCGCACGTGCCGACGACGTTGATCCGACTTCCGACTTCCTTCGGCGCCCGCTCCGCATCCACTGATCCCACCTCGAGGCGTTCCCCGAAAACGATGCGGCCGCGTCTCGAAATCCGCGGCCGCGTCTCCTCTTTTCAGAGGCTAACCAGCGCCCCCATTCTGCCGGATCCTAGGGATTCCGTCTGTAACGGAAGTCACCTCCGCCCTCCGGATTAGGGTTGCCCCGCGATGTGGACGGCGCCGTTGCTCGTTCGGATCATAACCTTCGCCGTGGCCGGCGGATTGAGCGCAGCAAGCCACTCCTTGCCCTGCGTGTCGCCGACGAGCGGCAAGGTGGACGAGATCGTGCCGGCCGACGTCTCGGCTTGGAACTCGATCGACGCGTTCACCGAGACTGCGATGTCGATGCGGCCGTTGCTCGTATGCAGGCTGTTGGCATCGCCGACCGCTGTTCCGCTGAAGCCGATGCGCCCGTTCGAGGTCGAGGCGTCAAAGGCGGCGCTGACGTCGACCATGCTGATCTCGCCGTTCGACGTCTCGAGATCAAGGACGCCCTGGACCCGTTCCACCGAGATGCGGCCGTTGCTCGTTCCCGCGCGAAGCTCGCCGACAACGTCCGCGATGGCGATCTCGCCGTTCGAGGTCTCGAGATCGAATCGCCCTTGGACGGAGGAAACCGAGACGGCGCCGTTGCTCGTTTGGGCGCCGACGTCGACGATGGCCGGCGTAGTCACGTCGAACGCGACGCCGGCATAGCGGCGTACGTCGGGCGCCTGCTCGCTCGCGCGGTAGGCGAGGACAATTCGTGAGCCTTGCTGTTCCATGTGAATCGTCATGGCGGCGACGCGCGCGTTCGCCTCGGTCTGGTTGCCGCCGCGGGCGCGGAGCGTGGCAGTGACGCGCACGTCCGTCTGTCCCGGAACGCCGCGGACGCTGACGGCTCCGTTCGAGCTCGCAACCTCGAGCATCGGAATGCTCGACGCTGGGAATGCGGCCGTCTCCGCCCTCGTCGCCTCGAAGCGCGCGCTCACGACATCTTCAAGATCGCAGGCCGAGGCGCCAACCAGCGCGGCGCCGAGAACGACCAAGACAACGAATCGTATGCCGGCCCTTCCTCCCATCTTCCCAACCTCCGGTTCTCTTCCCAAAGAACTCCTCTCCATCAGAGAGTGCCCCCGACGACTTGCCAGACGAGCACAGCCGAGAAGAATACCCCGACGCCGCGTGACGTCCAGCTTGTTGTCCCCGTCCACAAGCGAAATGCCCAGAACCCGACGAGGGCGAGGAACACGATCCGGACGACGATCAAGAATGCTTGCGTCATGCTTCCACCTCCCGCCAGATGCGGCTGGCGATGACGAGCAGGACAAGGGTCAGCGCTAGCATGATCCACAGCGGCTCTTGCGGCAAGGTGGCCACTGGCTCGAGCTGCGCCTCCACTGTCGTCTGCAGCACTGCCGTTTGGACGCCTTCCAGTAGCCGCCAACCCGGGAGCGTGTAGGACACACGCACGATCCCTTCGATCAGCCAGCGAAGCACGAACAGCGTCCCGAGGATCATGACGGTGCCCGGGACCCAGCCTGGTCCCGACACCCGGTAGGCGCTGGTGAACACCATGAGCAAGAGGGTCCACGCCAAGAGCGGCAACACAGTGACGCCGAGGACGTAGAGGGGGATCGCCAGGGTCAGCTGCGCGATGCTCCCCGCATCGAGTGGAACGGCGGACATCCACAGGGTCCAGCAGGCGAGTCCGCCGATCATCACGTAGTACAAGACGGCCGTCGCAAGGGCGAACGTGTACCGCGCCGCGATATGAGCATGGCCTGACGGCGGCGACAAGAGGAGAACCTGGTACTGCCCGCCCCTTGTCTCACCGCGGAGGCGGCCGATCATGAGCGCAAGGACGACCGCGCCGCCGACGGCGGCCATCGCCACAAGCATGCCGCGAATGCCTAGTTGTTCTGCCAGCTCGATGCGACGAACCTGGAATAGCCCCCAGGCCCAAAACGCAAGCGATCCGATGAGCGCAATGGCCCAGGCCCCGCTGCGACGGTACTCCAGCCAGAAGAGTGTCCTGAATCCCTTCACCCGAGCACCTCCCGGAACGCCTGCACGACACTGCGTCCCTGATTCCGAAGCTCCTCCGCCCGCGCATCGAGAGCGAGACGGCCCTCGCGCAAGTAGAGGACGCGTTCGAACAACCCCTCCGCTTCGGCGACCTCGTGAGTCGAGAGGAGGATCGTCTCGTCCGTATGCCACTCCCGGACGATGGACTGCAGGATCTTCTCACGCGACAGAAGGTCGATCCCGGCGAGCGGCTCATCGAGCAGGTAGAGCTTCGCGTCGCGCGCGAGCGCCATCGCGAGACGGAGCCGGCCTCGCTCGCCCTTCGACATGGCCTTCGTCTTTCGCTTGGGCACGGCGAGGCTGTCGAGAAGGGCGCGGTAACGGCCGACGTCGAAGTCGTCGTACAGGCCCTGCATGAAAGTCTCCGCGTCGGCGGGCGTCATCCACGTCCATAAGGAGTCATTCTCGCCAAGGTACACGAGCTTCGCGCGCTTCTCTCGTGGCGGCCCGTCGAACAGCGTCACCTTCCCCGCAGTCGGGAAGAGGAGGCCGGCGAGAAGCTTCAGAAGGGTTGACTTCCCGGACCCATTCAGCCCCAGGACGCCGACGACCTGCCCGGCGGGGAAGTCGATCGTGACGTTACTCAGGCCGTCCGTTCGGCCGTATCGTTTCGTCACATCGCTAAGACTCGCCAGCATCCAGCACCTCCTTCAAGACCCCGAGCGCCTCGCCCTTCGAGATGCCGAGAGCCGTGACCTCGGCGGAGAACGCGGTCGCCGCCGCTCGCAACAGGTCGTGGCGCAGCGCAGCCACAGGCGCATCCTTGCGCACGAATGTCCCAAGTCCCCGTTTGGTTTCGATCACTGCCATCCTTTCCAGCTCAGCGAACGCGTGCACGATCGTGTTGGGGTTGACGCCCAACTCCGCGGCCAGGTCGCGCGCGCTGGGGAGTCTTTGCCCTGGGGCAAGATCCCCTCGCGCAAGCATTCGGCGCACGCCGGAAGCGATCTGGACGAAGATCGGCCCCGCGTTCATGTCGAGCTGCCAAGCGCTCTTGGTTGTCATAGTGTCGGAGTATACTAGTACACACCGACAAGTCAAGGCATCGGCGCTTAGCGAGGTAAGTTAGGTGCTGTCGCGCAAGGCTGAGCGAGATTGGAATGGCGACAGGGTCTACTGGGGAAACCCAGTTCGTGTTCCCGTGAAGCGATACGGCGGTATCATCACTAGAGAGATGTCGATCATCCGTGCAGGGTACTCGGGCGACCATCGTGATGTTGCCATCATTTCTGATCGTCATGGTCAGCCGAACACTGCTGGCACACTGCATGGCTTAGGTCCTAATGAAGACCTCTACAAGACGCTTCGCCTTGGGCCTGAGGTTGCCGTTGGGATGGCAGGAGATGGTCGTCTGTGCAACCTCATTCTGGCAGCCGCGCTGGGCCTCCCAGAATCACAGGAACCAAGTTTCCTCTCTTCACTCGTAGCTGGCGAGGAACGACTATCCTCGTCGTTTCTTGATGTTGTTCATGCGTTCGAGTGTGCTGCGCCAGCAGTGATAGCCGAGAGACGTCCGCCTTTCCAGATAGACGCAACGATGATAATCGTTGGGAGGCTAGAGGGTCGTCCGGTCATTGGTGAACTGAACAGGCGCACCAGGTGGCGTGTCCTCTACGCATCGGAGCGATCGTCATACTGCATTCCAGAAGAGATGTCCGATGATGACCTGCTGTTCTACGAGAGCTATGTGACGAGACCCGGCCTGAACTACATTGCGTCGTTGAAAGCAGCTGTCGGGTTCTGTGCAGACCGCTATGAGTCTGTCAATCATCGCTACGTGCTTCGGCGTCTGAAGAATGGATTCCGACGCGAGGAAGGCGACGTACGACAAGACGCTTCTCTGGCCAGCAACTAGCTAGTACCAGATCCATTGCTTGCCGATGATAGGGTAGTGTAGCGCCGGAATGCTCCTTGCTTCAATTCGGCGAACTCGCCTCCACCTCCGGGGTTTTGCGTTCCGTCGGCGACTGATGGCAGAATTGCCCACCATGAAACTGTCGAACGTCATCTACTGCGGCGATAACCTTGAGTGGATGCGCAAGATGCCAGACGAGTTCGTTGACCTCGTCTATGCAGACCCTCCGTTCTTCTCGAACAAGCACTACGAGGTCATCTGGCACGATGGAGCAGAGATCAGGTCGTTCGAGGATCGGTGGCAGGGCGGCGTCCACCACTACATCGAGTGGATGCGGATGCGGTGCGAGTTGATGCACCGTCTGTTGAAGCCGCATGGCGTTCTGTACCTGCATTGCGACTGGCACGCAAGCCACTACCTCAAAGTCATGCTCGATGATCTCTTTGGCCAGAGCAGTTTCCTGAACGAGATCGTCTGGTGGTACGAGAACAAGCCGCAGGATGCGAGGAAGAAGATCCTGCCGAGAGACTACGACACGATTCTTGTCTACGCCAAGACTTACGGAGGCCAATTCTACGCGCCGCAGTATGTTCCGACGGTTCGGCCCAGAAAGCAGAACAAGGTCATCAAAGTGGACGGGCGGAGGGTGTCGGCACGTGACGAGAACGGGAACGTTATCTATGAGTTCCGCGACAAGAAGATGCTAGGGAGCGTTTGGCCCATACCGTACTTGAATCCCGTTGCGAAGGAGCGGCTTGGTTACCCAACACAGAAGCCGCGTGCCTTACTTCGCCGGATAATTGAGACGAGCAGCGCAAAGGGCGCGCTTGTTCTTGATCCATTCTGCGGTTGTGGCACGTCAATCATTGCTGCGCAGGAACTCGGCAGGGAGTGAATCGGCATTGACGTATCGCCGACGGCCTGCAAACTGATGAAACGCGAGGTGGAAAAGATCGGCGCGAAGGGTGTGCGGATGGATGGACTGCCGATGAGCCTTGATGAGCTAAAGAAGCTAACGCCGATTGAGTTCCAGAATTGGATTCTCGGGGCGATGGACGGGACCGTCAGCAAGAAGCCGGTTCACGATATGGGGATTGATGGACTCACGTTCATGGAGCGCGTCCCCGTTCAGGTCAAACAGCAAGAGCACGTTGGGCGTCCTCGGGTGGATGACTTCGAGACGGCCGTTAGGCGCTACTACTCAGACGCGCTCAAGGCATCAGTGGAGCGCGGCGAGGAGTCCTTCGTCATGCGCGGTATCATCGTCGCATTCAGCTTCTCCAGTGGCGCATATGAAGAGGTCGCTCGCGTCAAGTCGGAAGGGATCGAAATCGAGCTGCTCAAGGTCGAGGATGTCGTAAGCCACCTCTCCGGCTAACTCCCCGAGCATCCGGCCAACACAAGATCCATCATCCGCCCCTTCTCTCGGCAGTGCGGGTTGTTGACTACTTCAGCGGTTCTGTGTCGAGAAGAGGGGAGGTCGGGTACATGAAAGCGCGTAGTCGTCTACTGTGGCGTCTGTGGAAACTCTTCCATCGTCACGAAGTAGTCGGAATACGAGTAGAGATACAGCCTGCCACAGTGCGGGCACTGCTGAAATGCTGGTACGAGGTTGACCGACGGCGATGCAGGGGCCTTGGCTCCGTGGAGAGCAGCGATAGCACCTAGTATGACCGACATCTTGCTCGTCATGGCATCAACTGCGTGCACGGCTGTCTCCTCCGAGATCCCGGCTGGCAACTCCGTGAGAAGAGCCTTTCCTTCGCTGCTGGCGAGGAAGTCTCTGTTGCAGTCACGGTTACGACACCGTAGTCCGACCCATACGTGCTTGGCAGTCCCGATCTTCCGTTGACCCATGATGTACCTCCTGAATGCGGAGGATAGCGGAGAAGTGACGCTGTTGGCAATCGCGGCGGGAGGGGTGAGTTAAGATGATGACACGAACGCCTCCCTCGATAATCGCCGCTGTAGTCACGGCGCCCGAGAGCGTGGCAGTAGATTGATGTGAGCCGCGGTTCACCGTAGTCGCTGCATTGTGGATTGCAGTGCCGTAGTTCTGCTGGCTTTAGGACATCCGCTACTTGACAGGTACCGGGATTGTGCTACACTTCGACCATTGAAGCCCTCGGGCGGTATGCCCTATGCCCCGGGTGAGAGCCGCCTGAAATGATAGTCCCAGGGGGGCCTCCCAAGGCCCCCCTGAATGTCTTGACCGGAGGTCGGCGTGACAGAGACTCCTGTAGTTCAGACTCAGCGCCTCCGGGTGTTTCTCGACTACTGGAACTTCCAACTCACCTTGAACGAGCGATCGGCCGCACAGTTGCGGCTCGATTGGATCGTTCTACCAGTCTGGATCGCGAACCGTGCTGACGAAGTGATTGTGGCGACCGGGGAATCTCCGGGCAGGTACGTGGGCGGCATTGTGTATGCCTCGTATGATTCCTGGAACCCAAGAGACGGGAGCCTGAAGTCCTGGCTTGAGAATGTCGTGTCCCGCGCGCCGGGGATGAAAGTTGTAACGAAAGAACGCAAGCCCAAGAGCCCGCCAAGATGCCCTGCTTGCCATGCAGAAATCGCTGTATGCCCACACTGCGCGGAACCGATACGGCGAATGGGAGAGAAAGGCATCGACACGGGACTTGTCACAGACCTCTTAAGGCACGCATGGGAAGACACATATGACACGGCGGTCCTGGTGTCGGCCGATGCGGACTTCATCCCCGCGGTTGAATTCGTCCAGGAGAAAGGCAAACGTGTCATCCACGCTGGTTTCCCGCCAGATGGCATGGAGCTACGCAAGGCGTGTTGGGCGTCTGTGGATCTCGGATCTCTGATCGACAAGATGCCGCTTAGACCGTGAGCCTGGATGTCTAGGTTCATAGTTGACCTAGCATCCAGCAAGAACTAGATCCATCATCCGTCCCTTCTCTCGGCGATGGGAGTATCGGACGCAAACTCGTCCAAGTAGTCCTGTAGCAGCTTCGCGCTGACATGATGGTACATCCCGGTGAGGCCGCGCTTGAAAGGACTCCAGGCGTTCTCGACGTAGTTCGTGTTGACGTCCCCGTCGGTGTACTCGCGCGCGTGGACGACCTGGAACTGCGCCCCATACCTCCACAGGCGGTTGAAGGACCACGAGGCATCCGTGTAGATCCTACGCACCGTTCCGAAGTTGGCTCGGCATACGCGAAGCGCCGGGCGCCCCCCACGCGTCCGGGATGCCGTGGCTGTGCGTCGCCTCACGACGGGAGGGCTTCCATGGGTTGCTCGTTCCCTCCATGGCGGCGAACATGGACGGCACCGAATCACGAAAGGACGATCCATGACCACCCCTTCTTTCGAGACCGAGCGACTCCGCCTGCGGCCGTTCCGCGACGAGGACGCCGTCGCGTTGCACCGCATCGTGAGTGCAGAGGGCATGTTGAAGTACTTCCCCGGGCCGCCGATCCCGTCTCTCGAGAAAAGTGAGCGACTCGTTCGCCATCAGATCGAGCAGTGGACCACGGTGGGCTACGCCTGGTGGGCGGTCGAACTCAAGGCGACCGGGCAGCTCGTCGGGTGGAACGGCCTGCAGTTCCTCCCGGACACGAAGGAGACCGAGATCGGTTTCCTGACCGACAAAGCGCTCTGGGGGCAGGGCCTGACCACAGAGGGCGGGCGCATCGGACTCCGGTATGGGTTCCGCGGACTGGGCCTGTCCGAGATCATCGCACTCGCTCATCCCGAGAACGGCGCCTCGCGCCGCGTCATCGAGAAGCTCGGAATGCAGTTCGATCGGGTGACGGAGTACTTCGGAATGCAGCTGGCTCGCTACACGCTGAGCGCCGCCGGGCATGAGCGCGGGGCGGCGGAGACATCCCGTCGAGCATAGGGTGGAAGCCGAAGGGATCTCATGTACGGTCGTACCGGATTCCCTAGTCGCTGTCTGGCTCGGCGTTGACAAACGCTTTGTTCATGCATAGACTGTGTTCACGTAACGTGAACGGCACACCATGGTGAACATCGACAGGCACGACGACCTTCTGAACGAGAGCATGGCGCTCCTCCGAGGCCTCCTCGGGAGAGGAGTCTCGCTCGGCAAATTGAAGAAGAAGCTTGGCGCCGGGGGACCGGACGCCGTGTATCGCCTTACGCTCCCCGATCGCCGGGAGGTCGAGTTCTTCGTCTCCGCGTGGCCGACCCTTCGGCCTTCTCTTCTGGCCACGATCGAGAGCGAAATCGAGCGCTGGAAGTCGGAGCACGATTGCGGGACTGTGCTGATTGCATCGTCCTACGTTTCCGAGTCTCTTGCCCTCAAGCTCCGGAAGCGACGCGTGTGGTTCGCAGACTCGGCCGGGAACGCCTACGTCGAGGTGCCCGGAGCGCTGTTCGTCTACTCGGTTGGCAAGAAGCCCGTCGCGGTGCGCGCCGCGAAAGCGCACTGGATGAGCGAACAGGGCGCCAAGGTGCTCTACGAGCTGCTCGCGTGCGGCCCGCTCGTCGAGGCGACGTATCGTGACGTCGAAGAGAGCACGGGGGTCTCGCTCGGAATGATCTCGAAGCTCGTGTCCGAGTGGGTCAAAGACGGAATCCTCGAACGACGGGGACGGGGAACCTACGAGATCGTCCACGGGGCTCGCCTGCTCGATATGTGGGTCAGGGCGTACGCCGACACGCTGCAGCCGAAGATCACCCTTGGTCGGTATCGAGCCGCAGGGCGATCGAGCTTCGCCGCCATGATCGAAGCGGCCGAAGAGGAGATGGACCTCGGCCACATTACGGTGGGCGGGGAGTACGCGGCAGATCTCCTGACCGGCGCGGCGAAGGCGCAGTCCATGCGCTTGTACGTCCCCGAGGAGGAGCGGGGCCGCGTCCAGCGTGCGTTCCAGCTCGCGCCGTCTCCTGATGGAAACGTGGAGATGTGTGAGGCGTTTGCCGGCGATATCGGCCGCCCGGCCGGCGGAATGGAACTCCGCGTTGCCCATCCGGCGCTTGTCGTCGCCGAACTCCTCGCGAGCAACGATGCGCGGCTGGGGAAGACGGCGGCCGAGATCCGACGAAGGCACCTCGCGTGGGTTCGCTAGTTCACTCCAGCCTTCTCAGGGCCTGACTTTGCGCCCGGGCGATGCCTTCGGCGGTCCAAGCCAAACGCAGGCTGCGCTCGAGGGACTGTCGGCATTCTGGTTGACGTGCGTAGCCTGTGCCCCTACTCTCGGACCTTCATCTCATGAGGGATTGGAATGAGGAGACCATGGACGAGCGGATCGTCGCGACCTGCGGGATCGTCTGTTCGGAGTGCGACGCGTACAAGGCGACGCAGTCGAACGATCGAGAGGCGCTGGAGAAGATGGCCGTGGAGGCGGGCAAGCAACTTGGCGTCGAGATGACGGCCGACGACACGATGTGCGACGGCTGTCTCGGCTCCTCCGGGCGTCAGATAAGCTACTGCGCGGTGTGCGCGATCCGCGCTTGCGGGATCGAGAACCTCGTCGAGAACTGCGCTCACTGCGAGGACTACGCCTGCGAGAGGATCGAAGCGTTCGCCAAGCCCGGGTCGGCGCATCGCCGGACGCTCGACGCCATCCGAGCCGAACTGGAGTGTGGCGAGGTGGAGCCGCCTCAGAGCTGAGGCGGCTCGCAAGCCCAAGCAGTACGTGCATCTTCCCTGGAAGCCTACGTGGCCTGTGTCCTCATGGGGCCACGGCGGCAGGTCGATCTCTCAGTGCCGTGATTCCCGTCGCTGCGAGGCATCGGGCCGGACCGACTTGCGGGTGTCCGGTTGACCGGCCGTCGCTCTTGGCGCGATGATCCCGGCGGACGAACCGCATGGGGCGGAGTCCTCGGAGAGGAGCGCGCATGAACTGGAAGCCCGTGCTTGTCGGAATCGTCGTCGCCGCCTTGCTGTGGAGCGCGGGGCTATGGGCTCCGGAGGAACCACGGCTGGAGCTGACCCTCCTCCACACGAACGACATTCACAGCCACTATGGGTCTTTCGCACGAAGCAACCAGCCAAGCCAGGGCGGCGCTCCGCGGCTGGCCACACTCATCCGGGACGCGCGAAAGGATGCCGAGCACAGCCTGCTTCTCGACGCCGGCGACCAGTTCCAGGGCAGTCTCCTATTCACGGTGGGCGGTGTGGAGGTTGTGGCCGAGGTCATGAACGCGCTCGGCTACGACGCGATGGCGATTGGCAACCACGAGTTCGATCTTGGCCCCGCGGCACTGGCGAGGTTCATTGATGCCGCGACGTTCCCCGTCGTCTCGGCAAACGTTGACGCCTCGAATGATCTAGACCTGGACGGCAGGATCCGCCCGTTCGACGTCTTCCTCTTCGGCGGCGAGATCGTCGGCGTCTTCGGACTGACGACCGAGACGACGGCGACAGCGTCGAGTCCAGGCGAGGCGGTTGCGTTCGAGCCGGCCGTTCGCCGCGCTCGCTCGATCGTGGCGATGCTCGAACGGCAAGGAGTGAACAAGATCGTTGCCGTCACGCACCTTGGCTTCGCGCGCGATCTCGAACTGGCAGCGGCCGTCGATGGCATTGACGTCATCGTTGGTGGACACAGCCACACCCAACTCGGCGCCGGCGACCTGCCGTACCCGACGCTCGTCACGTCGTCGGGAGGCGATCCGGTCGTCGTCGTCACGGCCGGAGAGTGGGGCGAGGCCCTGGGACGCCTCGATGTTGTCTTCGACGCGAGAGGCGTGGTGGTCGAGGCCACGGGGGAACTGATCCCCACCGCGGCCTCGGTCCCGGAGGACGAGATTGTCGTTGCGCTTCTCGCCCCGTATGCCGCCGAAGCCGAGGCCCTCCTTCGCGACCCGGTCGGGACGAGCGAGGTCGATCTGGATGGAGACCGCGCCCGCGTGCGCAGCGAGGAGACGAACCTTGGCGATGCAATCGCCGACGCCATGCTGTGGAAGACGTCGTCGCAGGGGGCGCGCGTTGCGTTGCACAACGGCGGCGGCGTACGCGCATCCGTTCCCCGGGGTCCCGTGACCATGGGCCAGATCCTCGAGGTCCTCCCGTTCGGGAACGAGATCAGCCTCGTCACCCTCACGGGTCGCCAGCTGCTCGATGCGCTCGAGAATGGCGTGGGCCAGGTGGAGGCTGGCGCCGGCCGCTTCCCGCAGGTCTCAGGCCTTCGATTCTCGTTCGACCCGGCCGCGACGGCGGGCGCACGAGTCCGACTCGTTGAGGTCTGGGATCCGAAAGCAGGCGCCTACCGCGCGCTCTTGCCCGAGGAGACTCTCATCGTGGCCACGAACGACTTTCTCGCCGGAGGTGGCGATGGCTACACGGCCTTCGCCGGGGGGGCGGATCGCTACGACACGGGGTGGCTCTTGTCCGACGCCCTTGCGGAGTACATTCGAGAGCAATCCCCGTTGCGCGTCGAAGTGGACGGACGAATTCGAGCTGTCGGCTCCGGGCCAGCGGAGGGCTAGTCCGCTTGGCCGCGAGTTGTGTAGGAAGCAAGGATCTCGCCGAAGAACACGCCGTGCGTGCTGCCTTCCTTGTAGGAAAAGCGTTCGACGATGTCGGCGTCAGCGAAGTGCGCAACGGCCTGCTGGGTGCGCGCTAGGACGCGACACTCGTAGTGCGCGAGGCACTCCCCAACGATGGGAGTCTCTACGTGCTGCGCCGGCGCCGCCGTGAGGCCTGCGGCGTGGAACTTGTCGAGGCTGCGCCCGGACTTGGTTCCGCAGAGCGCGAGCTCATCCTTCAGGGTTCCGGGCGCCGGAACGCTCACCGTGAAACTCGATGCCGCTCGCAGGCACTCATGCGTGTAGCGGCTTTGCCGCACGAGGACTGAGAACACGGGACGACTCCACACGATGCCGATCTGTCCCCATCCGATCGTCATCGGGTTCGGCTTCCCGTGCGGGTCCAGCACGACGAGAAACGCACCGCCACTCGACAGGGCGCCCCAAAGAAGGTCCGTTTGATTCCTCCACGCGAAGTCGTGGCGCATAGCTCTCCTTCAGACGTACAAGTAGTAGCAGACGTGCCACGCCGTGTTGACGACGAACATGGCTGCAATCGAGATATCGAACGCGGCGGCGATGCCCCGTCCCTTGATCAAGATGTAGAACGGGACGACCAGAGCGACGAGGCGCAGGAGGATGAGGAAAGCAAGCTGCATTGCGTCGCTCTGGAACCACGGCAGGAAGACGAGAGTCTGGATCGCGTGCCCCATGCAGGCCATGACGACGAAGACCCAGGGATTGAGGTTGTGCGCTCGCGCCAGCTCCCACGGGCGTCGGGCCAAGCGCCAGGCCCACAAGCCATAGTCCGCCGCGCTCCGCGGCACAGCGATGGTCAGTTCACGTCTCATGGGAGGCTGAAATCGCCGACTCCTTGATTCGAAGAGGATCGTACAACGGTCTCACGCGCGGCCCGAAGACCCATGTCCCGCACGCGCGGCGCAAGAGTACTCGGCCGCTGTGAACAGGGTGTGTGGGCGAGCAGCGGCGGGCTACGGCGCGAATGCGCGGTCCAGGTCTCGCAAGGCACCCGACTCGCCGGCCGCAGACACTCGGCACCAAGTGGGGACGGAGTGGAGCGCGAAGTCGCGTTTCAGCAAGGCATCTCCGTTTCCCGTGACGTGCAGCAGAGTCGGATCCGCGGGGTGGATCCACGACCGCGCCACGCCTTGGCCAAGGGCGGCGAGCGCGGCGCCGGACTCCGGCCCGATCGGCACCCCCTCGCACGCCTCAAACAGCCTCTGCGCCGCGTGGACTTCGGCGTTCGTCACCGCGTACGTGTGGCCCGCGGTTGCCTCAAGCGCGTCGCGCACCCCGCCGCCCACATCATAGGGAGGCGTGCGATTGGCGAGCACCGGCGCCGAGATGGCCGCGATTCTCTCCAGTTGGCCGGCGACGTTTCGATCGGGCTCGATCGGACGCTGCGACGTCCACGCGTCGTGGATCGGCGTGAACGGGACGTTCTGCGCCAGGTGGAGTTGGGGCAGCGGGCCCTCGAAACCGCTCGCTCGCAGTCGCATGCCTGCTTCCCACGCGGCGATCCCGCCGGTGCCGCTGCCAACGGCTTGAATGTAGTGGCGGGGCAGTCGTTGCTGGACACGCGCGTACTCGAGGACGGCCGTTCCCATGCCGTCGCGACGCGCGACGTTCCTCGCGCCGCCTTCCGAGTGGAGGCCGTAGCGCTCCGCCATGAGGCCCGCGAGTCGGATCGCGGCGGCGTAGTCGCCGCTGTCGGCAAGCACGATCAGCCGGACGGAGTCGGAGGGCGGGATCGGCATCCACACCGAGGAGGCCGCTGTCTCCGGGACGACGATGGTCGTCGCGAATCCCAGGGTGGTCCCGGCGTAGGCGAAGGCCCGCGCCGTACTTCCCGCCGAGGCCAAGACGACGCGGTCGCACCCGTGCTCGCGCAAGTAGAGGAGTGTGGGCAGCGCCTCGAAGTCCTTGAATGTCCCCGTGGCGTTGCACGCCCCAATCTCCGGCGCGTACCCGCTGAATGCGACCGACAGGTCCGCCACGCCGAGGGCGGCAGCCAACCGTTCGCTGCGAAACACCGTGGGGCCGACCGGCGTCGCGGTCGTTGCCGCGGAAGGAAGCCACGCCGCGAAGCGGAAGATGTCGCCGCGATCCTGAGTGACGAAGCGGCGCTGTGCGTACTCCGTGCGTGGAAGGGCGCTAGGGCAGTTCGGGCAACGCGGGTCGAGCGGGCGAAGCACCGCGCCGCACGTCGCGCAGACGACGCGAACCCTCGGAACGTTCAGCCCATCGTGTTCGGACATGGGAAGAGCATCGTCGACACCGCGACGCTTGGCAACGGGCCCCGCGCCGTTGGCTCTCCGCCAGCCTGACCGTATCCTGTCCATCATGGCGCAGGGAAAGCTTCCTCCGGGGCAAGAGTGGGTTGAACGTCCGATCGTCTATGACATTGCGGCCGTGCCATCGGTGGATCTGGCGACGTTTCGCCTTCGTCTTTGCGGCGCCGTCGCGGAGCCGGTGGACCTCTCCTGGGCGGCCATCGCGGCGCTGCCGCTCGAGCGCGTGGTGCGCGACTTCCACTGTGTAACCGCGTGGAGCGTGAGGTCCGTCGCCTGGGAGGGCGTCCTCACGAGCGAGCTCATCAAGCTCGTTCGGCCCGGTGCGGATGTACGGTGGGTGCTTGCGCGGGGGCGCGACGGCTACACGACGAGCGTTCCGTACGATGGTTTCTCGCGTCCGGATAGTCTGGTGGCGGTGCGCATGAACGGAGAGATCTTGCCACGCGAGCACGGCTTCCCGCTTCGACTCGTGATTCCCTCGCTGTACGCCTGGAAGAGCGCGAAATACCTCGACGCCATCGAGTTTCGCCGCGACCTCTTACGCGGGTTCTGGGAGAACCGTGGCTACCACGATCGAGGCGATCCCTGGCTCGAGGAGCGGTTCCACGAGGGCACGTCGTGAAGGACGCCTCGGGACAAGCCACGTGGCGAGCACAGGCATCCATCCCGTGCCGCCGAATCGGAGCGCCTACATCGGGCCGAAGCGTGACACGGGCCAGACTCGAAGGTACGGCACTCCGATGATGTCCTTTTGATCGACAAATCCCCAGTACCGCGAGTCGAACGAGTCGCGCGAGTTGTCGCCGAGAACGAAGTAGAAGCCCTCGGGCACGCGCGTCGGCTCGATGGCGAACCGGAAACGGGTGTCGCTCGAGTAGTAGAAGCGGGCGAATTGCGGCGCGTCGAGTTTCTTCCCGTCGACGTACACCGCGCCGTCGCGAATCTGGACCGTCTGGCCGCCGACGGCGATCAGGCGCTTGACGTACCGCATGCGCTGCTCGCGCGTCTCGATCCCGAGGTCGGCGAGGGTCTTGGTCGCGCTCGTCTTCTTGCCGAGGTCGTAGCGCTTGCCGTCGGCCGTCATGAGGCTGAGCGCTGCACCGTCGGCCCACGTCGCGAGACGGCCGTCGATGTAGGCGGTGGAGTACACGGGCTCAAGGTTGAGGGACGCGAGGTGCGCTCCCGCAGGAACGGAGGCCTGCGCGGCACGCGAGTCTTCGGCCACCTTCCCAACGAAGACCTGCTCGGTGTGGCGGAAGACGATGATGTCGCCGGGCTTGGGGTGGCGGAAGTAGTAGGTGATGCGATCGACGAAGAAGGAGTCCTTCGGGTCGATCGTGGGGATCATCGACCCCGTGGGGACATGCATCCGCACCGTGACGAAGGTCATGATGACGGCGGCGAGCGCCGCGGCGACCGCAAGAACCTCAACCCACTCGAGGACCTCACGCATAACGCGCCCCGGCTGCCATCCGAGGCGTTGAACGAGCCGAACGACGAAGGCTGGCTTCCGTTCCTTCCTCTCTCTCCGTCTCCACGACATCAAGTCCTCCCTCAAACGTTTCGAGCTGTCACGAGCGTAGTGATAACGAATCCTGCTCTTCTCGGCAAGGCAGCTAGAGGGACTCCCCCTCGCGCAGGTTGCGGAGAAGCGCCTGCGCTTGGCGGAGGCGCGCCTGGCTCTCCGGTCGATTCAACCACAGATTCGCGCCGGAAGGATGAGGAAGGGGAACTACGGTCCGGTCGCCAACATGGAACGCTTGGCCCACGCGCGCGTCGAGGGGACCGGACCCGAGGAATCGTGCGATCGCCGCGCCGCCGACGGCGAGGACCAGTTGCGGCGCAACCAGGTCGAGCTCCCGATCGAGGAACGGGGCACACAGCCTGCGTTCTCCCGCGGTCGGGACGCGGTCACCGCGGCCTCCCTTGCCCTTTCCGGGGAAGCACTTCGTGATCGCCGTGATGTACTGCGTCGTCCGGAACCCGTCCTCTTGCCATCCCACGTCCGCCAGCCAGCGGAACAGGCGGCGGCCCGAAGGCCCGCAGAACGGGATCCCGGAAGCGGCCTCCGTAGGCCCGGGCGCTTGGCCGACGAGCATCACGTGCGCTCCCACGGTTCCGGAGAAGACCGCGCCGACGGTCACCGAGTGTCCGGCGTCAAGGCATCGCGTACAGCTCCGCATGTCTATCTGGAGCAACTCGAGGTCGTCATGGCGCGACATGCCCTCATCGTACCGCCGTTGTCGCCTCCCGCAGTGCCCCCTATACTCAGGCAGAGGAATGTCAGGCGCTGCCCCATCGCGGCGAATGGGCGATGGGGTTGTGATTGGACGCTGCGCCATCTCGCTCAGCGGGTGATGGCGGCTCGTTCGAGTGATGCGCCATCCAACCTCAGGTTGGGTGGCGTTTCTCTCTTGGAGGTGCGCGTGGCAGTGCGTGTGGCGGTCGTCGTCGTCTACCTCGTCGCTCTTCTCGGCATTGGCCTCGCGGCGCGCTCGCGCGCTCGCAAGCACCCTGACGACTTCTTCCTCGCCTCGCGGTCCCTGCCAGGATGGGTTCTCTTCCTGACGATGGCCGCGACGAACTTCAGCGCGTTCACTGTGTTTGGCTTCTCGGGGGCAGGCTGGCGGATGGGCTACGCGTTCTACCCCGTGATGGGCTTCGGAACAGGGTTCATGGCTCTCGCGTTCTTGCTCATCGGGCGCCCGATCGGACAACTGGGGATGGAGCACGGCCTCGTCACTCCGCCGCAGTTCGTCTTCCACCGCACGAAGAGCGCCGGTCTGCGGCTCGCGTTCTTCCTTGTCATGGCGACGTTCACCCTGCCGTACCTCGCACTTCAGCCGCGGGCTGCCGGGTACGCGCTCGAGTCGATGTTCGGCATTCCGTACTACGTCGGGGCGGCGATCGTGACGGCCGTCATCGTGCTCTACGTCCTCGTCGGCGGTCTGCGTGGCGAGGTCTGGGCCGACATCTTCCAGGGCGGGATGATGATCGTCTTCATGACTCTCGGGCTCGTGACTGTGGCCGGACACTTCGGGGGAATCGCCGCCGCCAACCGCGCGGTTGCCGCAGAGTGGCCCGCGCTGTTCGCCAGGCCGGGACTGGGCGGCATCCTCACGCCGGGCGTTTGGTTCGGCTACATGATCCTCTGGTTTCTCTGTGACCCGATGTTTCCCCAGCTATTTCAGCGATTCTACGCTGCTCGCGGTTCGCGAGCGATCTCCGTCACGGCGACCTTGTACCCGCTCGTGACGGGGTTCCTCTTCCTCCTGCCCGTCTCCATCGGCGTCATCGGACGTCTCGCCTACCCCGTCCTGCCGGACGGCGCAACGTCCGACCAGATCTTGCCGCTCGTGCTTCACTCCTTCGCCTCGCCGCTCGTGGAAACCCTCGTGCTCTCCGCCGGCCTTGCCGCGATCATCTCGACCCTTGATTCGCAGCTTCTCACGCTGTCGTCGATGTTCACGCACGACGTCTGGGGCCCGGTCGCGTCGCGGCTTCGGCTTCGAAGCGGCGCCCAAGGGCACGCCGCCGAGCCGCCGGCCTGGGTTGGCAGGGCGTTCGTTGTCCTCCTCGGCCTTGCGGGTCTGGCCCTTGCCTATCGTCCGCCGGCCACGTTCCTCGACATCACGACCGAAGCGTTCACGGGACTTGCCGTCCTCTTCCCCACAGTCATCGCGGCCATCTACTGGCGGCGACTTGACGCTCGGGCCGCCATCGCGTCGATCGTCGTCGGCGAGGGTCTCGTCGTGGCCTACCACCTGAAGGTACTGCCGACGCTGGGCACGCTAACCGTCGTGCCCGTGGTCACCGGAACGACGCTCGTGCTCGTGCTCGGAAGCCTGCTCGTCGGCCGAGGGCGAGGCATCGTCCCGCTGAAGCTGGGGCGCTCCCTGAGCCGTCGTGCGAGGGTCGCCTGGGTTGGCGTCTTTCTCGCCCTCTTCGCTGCGGCGAACGACGTCTGGGCGTGGGGCGACGGACGGCTCTCGCTCCTCGGCTTCCCTTGGTGGGTGTGGACGAGCGCGGGCTTGTGCGTGCTTCTCTCTGTCGCGTTCTGGCTCTTCGGACGCGCGCTGGACCGCGAGGCCGCGTAGTCTGGTCGCCGGATTCCGCGGAGACGGGCGCCGACACTACACTGCCGCACGAGAAGGAGGTCCCATGAGACGGAGTTGTGTTCGTGTCCTCTGCGTGGCCTTGGTAGGTATCGCTTGCGCCGCGGGGGCAGCGCTCCTCGTGTCCTGCGCGTTCGTCGAGCCCCCGGACCCTGACGTTCCCGCCTTGCGCTTCGGGAGTCTCACATGGAGCGGCGTCGAGCGCACATTCGCGACGTACTCGCCCGCAAGTCTGGCGGAGCCCGCCGTGGTCGTGTTCCTGCTTCACGGAGGGTTCAGCAACGCGACCTCGATCTGGAACAGCGAACTGGGCCGCTCATGGAAGGCGCTCGCCGACGCGAACGGCTTCCTTCTCGTTCTGCCCGAGGGGCGACCGGATCCAGGCAATCCCGCGGGCCACCACTGGAACGACTGCCGCGTCGACATCGACAACGCCGACTCCGTGTCGACCGAGGACGACGTCGGTTACATCGCTGAACTCATCGATCTCATCGAGACGCGCGTCGACGTCGACCCGTCGCGGATCTACGTCACCGGCGCCTCGAACGGTGGGATGATGACGTATCGCCTGGCGATGCAGCTCGGCGAGCGGTTCGCTGCTGCCGCAGCCATCATCGCCAACCTGCCCGATCCTTCGGAGTGCGCGTTCGTCGCGAGTCCCCTTCCCATCCTTATCATGAACGGGACGGAGGACGCGGTCATTCCGTACAACGGCGGCTGCGTCGCCGGATCGGGCTGCGAGCGTGGCAGTGTGCGTTCGACGGCCGCCACCGTGGCTTTCTGGGTGCTCACGAACGGCGCGTCCGTGACGCCCACTGTGACGGATCTCCCTGACGTCGTGACCTCGGACGATTCGACAGTCCGCGTCTTTCGTTTCGACGGCGGCGGCGGGGGAGACGACGTCGTCCTCTATCGGGTCGAGGGCGGCGGCCACTGCCCGCCTGGGCCGGATTCGCTCCCGGCGACGCAGAAGAACCGGGACATCGACGCCGCAACGGAGGTCTGGCGATTCTTCGAAGAGCACGTGCGAAGCGTGTCATGACATGCGGTTGATGTCGTCACCGTGCATAGAGTCCTGCGCATCGAAGCGCGGCCAGCCCCCCAGGTGAATCGGCGTGCCGCCCGTCCTCGGTGATAGGGCCCTCGCATGCGGCCCGTCGCGCCGCGCCCTGGCCGCAACGCCGCTGCTGTTGGAGCAGAGTCCGATCTCGGTGCCGGCACAGACGAAGAAGCGGGGCCGGCTGTGCCGACCCCGCCGACTTTGAGCCCGAATGAGTCCGGCTCTCCTGCTACTTGAAGATGTTCCAGATGTCGATGTCCATCGTGACGTCGAGCTTGAGCCCCTGCACGCCGGGCAGCCTCGCCGTGACCATTTCATCGGTCATCGACCAGAGCGGAATCCACGGCACGTCTTGGGTGCTGAGAATCTGGATCGCCTTGTACAGGCTCGCACGCTTGACCGTGTCGACGGTGGCGCGCGCCACGTTCATGATCTCCTTGTAGGCCTGGTAGTTCGGATGGTGATTGAAGTACGTGCCCATCGACTCCGGGCCATCGGTCGTCCAAGGTCCAAGGAAGTTGGACGTCTCGAGATAGTCCGGGTGCCACCCGAGCAGGTACATGCCGAATGCGCCGGATGCCATCTGGTCGAGATAGGCGCCCCATTCCAGGACCTCGATGTTGACCTGGATGACTCCCGTCTCCTCCAGACTCGCGGCGATGACCGTCGCGACGTCGGCCTCGAACGTGCCGTAGTGGGAGGGGGTATATGGGAGGCTGAGCACAAGGGGATTCGCCTCGTCGTAGCCGACCGTTGCCAGAAGCTCCCGCGCCTTGTCCAGATCGCGCTCCGGGAACGTCGGGAACGCCCCGAAGAACGGGGGATCGACGTTCGGGACCATCGTGTAGATCGGCGCGACGGTTCCGCCGAAGACCTGACTCACGATTGTGGCTCGATCGACGGCGTAGCAGACCGCTTGCCGAACGAACGGATTGTCGACCGGCGGGTTCGTCACGTTGAACAGCAAGTAACGGATCCCCGGGCTCGGCGGCCACTGCTCGATAACGACCTGCGGGTTCGTCGCGAGGTCCTTGATGTCCTCCGGGTTCAGCGTGCGGAACGCTACGTCGATCTCGCCTGACTCGATGGCCGCGCGCAACGATGATGCATCGGAGTAGTGCCGCTCAATCACGTAGCGGGTCTTGGGCTGCTCGCCGTAGTAGTTCGCGAACGCCTCGTACTTGACGTACTGGTCGGGGACGTACTCCACCAGCTTGTACGGCCCGCATCCCGCGTATCGTCCTCGGTCGAACTCATCGCCGGGAGCACTCTTCTGGGAGTAAATCATCGCCGGCGCGATCTGATTGGTCATCGCGAGCAAGAACGTGACGTCCGGCAGGTTGAGCTTGATCTGGACGGTCAGATCGTCGATCACCGTGATCGTATCGATCACGTAGATCAGACTGACGGCGCCCTTGGGGCCGTCGAGCCGACGCGTTCGATCCAGCGCCCACTTGACGGCATTTGCGTCACACACCTCGCCATCCGAGAACGTGACCCCGGGGCGGATGTGGAACGTGTACAGCGTGCCGTCGTCGGAGACTTCCCATGACTGCGCGATGGCGCCTTCCAGTTCGAGAGTGTCGTCGTTGAGTCTCAAGAGCGCGTCGCACGTCGCACGGAGGACGTGCCAGTCGTACATATCCCAGCTGTTGGCGAACGAGAGCTCATCCAGTGAGTCGATCGTGCCGATGATCAGGGGCACATCCGCCGCGAACGCGGCCAGTGAGCCGATCAAGAGGCCAGCCAGCACCAGAATGCCTAGAAACTTGGACATCTTCTCTACCTCCTTGCAGAAAATGTGAAACCATCCGGGAGATCGCTCGTCTTTGACGGTATCACCTCCCCAAGAGGATCGTCGCGACGGAGCGTACGGCTCCCACGCCGCACTCTAGCGCCAGACGAATCGGGAAGTCAAACGTGCTTCCGCCTCCGTCTTGGATTCAGTAGGTCGCTGATTCCCTCACCGATGAGGCCGAATCCGAGCGAGAGCGTGATGATCATCAAGCCGGGGAACGTGATCATCCACCACGATCCCGATTGGAGGTACTTCTGGCCATTCTGGATGTCGAACCCCCAGTCCGGGGCCGGCGGCGGAAGACCAAACCCAAGGAAGGAAAGCGCGGCCACGGTCAAGATGGCATCCGCCAGATTGAACGAGGAAACGGCCATGATGGCGTTCACGGTGTTCGGCGCCACGTGGCGGAGGATGATTCGCGTCCGTCCGGCACCGACCGCTTTGATCGCCTCGACGTACGTCGTCTCGCGGACCTGCAGCGCCTCGGCGCGCGTGACGCGGAAGTACGTCGGGATATAGACGAAGCCGACGGCCCAGATCATCGGGCCGATGCCTGAGCCGAACATCGCCACGAGGACGATCGCCAAGATCATCGACGGGAAGGAATAGATCGCGTCCATCGTCAACGACAGCCCTCGGTCGAGCCACCCGCCGGTGTAGCCGGAGATCCACCCGAGGACCGAGCCGGCGATCATGCTCATGGCGACCGCGGCGAACGCGACGACAAGCGATGCGTAGCCGCCGCCGAGGATGCGGCTGAACACGTCGCGTTGGAGTTGATCGGTCCCCATCCAGTGCGTGGTCGTGGGCGGTTCGAGGCGCGTCGCGTCGCGGTACTGCGTTGGGTGGAAGCCGGTGATGGCCGGCCACGCCTGAGTCAGCGCGGTCATGAGGAGGAACGCGAAGACGATGACTACGCCGACCTTGAGCACGGTCTGTCCGCGCAGCGCGTGCCGCCCGCGCGTGATGCCGCGAATCAGTCGAACCGCGCCGTCTGCGAGGAGCGAGCGGCGGATCGGCGGGGTCACGTAGCTCTCGCTCATCCTAGTACCTCACTCTCGGATCGATGGTGGAATAGAAGAGGTCGACGATCAGGTTGATCAAGGAGATGAACAGCGCGATGAACACGACGCTCCCCTGGATCGCCGGGTAGTCGCGGGCAGAGATCGCCCGCATGAGATAGCTCGCGATGCCCGGCCAGGAGAAGACGGTCTCCGTCAGCACCGCGCCCCCCATCAGCGCGGCGAATTGAAGTCCGAAGATGGTGACAATCGGAATCAAGGCGTTGCGCAGCGCGTGCCGCAGCACGACGATGCGTTCACTAAGCCCCTTGGCGCGTGCCGTCGTGATGTAGTCCTGGTCGAGCACCTCGAGCATGCTTGCCCGGCTGACCCGGCCGAGAAGGCCGGTTAGCGCGATGCCCAGCGTGAGCGACGGGAGAGCGAGATGGCGCGCGATGTCGGCCAGCGCCTTTCCATCCCAACGCAGGATTGCATCCAGCATGTAGAAACCGGTGATCGGCTCGAAGGAGAATGCCATCTGCCCGCCCAAGCGCCCCGCCACGGGGAGCCACTTGAGTTTCACGGCGAAGAAGACTTGGAACATCAGGCCCAGCCAGAAGAGGGGCATGGCGAACGAGGCGATGTGGAATATGCGGATCCCGTGATCCACAGGGCGATCGGCCCGCGTTGCCGCGAGGATCCCCGTCGAGAAGCCGAGAATCCCGGCAACGAGGAGGCCGAACAGCGCCAACTCGATGGTCGCCGGGAATCGCGACAGTAGTTCCTCGAGCACCGGAGTGCTCGTGCGCGTCGAGCTCCCGAAATCGCCGCGCAAGATCCCACCCAAGTACGTCGCATATTGCACCGGGAGCGACTTATCGAATCCCATCTTGACGCGGTAGCTCTGGAGAACCTCCGGAGGCACCGGGCGGCCGCCAAGCATGGCGGACACCGGATCTCCAGGCATCACGCGGAGAACGAGGAAGATGACGGTCAGCAGGATGAAGACCATTGGGATCGTGAGCAGTAGCCGCTGAAGGGCGTAGCGCATCAAGCCGCTCACGAAGGCCCTCCCGCAGACGGGTCTGCGTGCGCGTCGCGAATTGGCTGGAGGTTCAATTCGTCGGCGCGGTGACAGGCGACGAAGTGCTCGCCACCGAGGTCGCGATACAGCGGCGCGTCGGTCTTGCAGACGTCGGCTGCGTAGCGGCACCGCGGATGGAAGTGACAGCCCGACGGCGGGTTCACCGGGCTCGGCACGTCCCCCTCGAGGATGATGCGCTCCACGGTGTAGTCCGGCTCGGGCACGGGCACGGCAGACACCAGGGCCTCTGTGTAGGGGTGCTTCGGCTCCGCGAACAGTCGCTCCGTGGAGGCGAGCTCGACGATC
>CAIOGO010000016.1 GCA_903857865.1 uncultured bacterium
CCGGAACGAAGACGACATTGACGTCGTCTTTGGTGGCGATGGCAACGACACGATTAGGGTCTACGGCGGCGGTGAGATGAAGATTGGCACCCAGAACCCGTTCAAGCTGCGTTTGGGCAACCTGGTCTTCGGGGGCGCAGACCAGGATGACATCACGGCGCTTGACGGCATTGATGTCATCTTCGGCGGCGACGGCAACGACACCGTCAGGGCCGGGGAGGGGTATCTGCTGGACATTGACCAGGAGTTCTCTATTAACCTGGGCGACTTCATCTTTGGTCAAGGCGGAGACGACATCCTGCACGGCGACACCGAGAACCCGCCGTCAGGCGTCGACGAGGACGGCATTGACCTGATCTTCGGCGGTCCGGACGACGATTCCGTGTACGGGGGAACGGGCGGGACCATCACGGTTGAGGACGCGGACTTCTGCCTGGTCTTCGGGAACCTCTTGTTCGGCGGCCCCGGCGATGACCATCTTCGCGGTGACTACCAGAACTGGGACAGCAACAACCCCAAAGACGGCATCGACTTGATCTTCGGGGGCAAGGGCAACGACACGATCGAGGGTGCCGGCGGCTCGCTGATCGTCATCGGAGATATCACATCGGGCAAAGCGGTGATCATCTGGTTTGGGAACCTGCTCTTCGGCGGCCCTGACAACGACAGCATCTACGGCGCCGACAAGGCCGGAGCCTGTGCTGGCAGTTCTGAGCTCAAAACATTGCTCGACAAGCTTGAGATCTCGGACCTTGGCGGGGCGGCGGACTTGATCTTCGCTGGCGCCGGCGATGACTTCGTGGAAGCGTATGACGGCATCGACTTCATCTTCGGCAGCTCCGGGAGGGATACCCTCCAGGCCAAAGACGGCGGGTTCCTCATTGTGCCAATAGAGGGCATACCGGCGCCCATCGCCTTTGGCAACCTCATCTTCGGCGGTGATGGTGAAGATGCAATCAAGAGCGAAGGGCACATCGTGCCACTACTGGAGATTGACCTGCTCTTTGGCAACGAGTGCGACGACCAGATCGAAGCTGGCGATGGGTTGAACATCGTCTTCGGCAATAGAGGGAATGACACAATCACCGCGGGCAATGGGGTGAACCTGCTCTTCGGCAACGAGTGCGACGATCAGATCGAAGCTGGCGATGGGTTGAACATCGTCTTCGGCAATAGAGACGATGACACAATCACCGCGGTCAATGGGGTGAACGTGCTCTTCGGCAATCGCGGAAGGGACGCTATCACAGGAGGCGACGGCCTGACGATCGCCTTCGGGAACCAGGATGATGACAAAGTCCATGCTGGCAATGGCGCGGCGGTACTCTTCGGCAACTCCGGCGCAGACGATGTCAAGAGCGGGGCTGGTCTAGGCCTCGCCTTTGGCAACAGAGGTCCGGACATCGTTGCGGCCGGCAGTGGCCTGGCAGTGCTCTTCGGCAACGCAGATGATGATGAGGTCAAATGCGCCAACGGACTGTGCGTAGCCTTCGGGAACCAAGGTAACGATGTGGTTAGCGCCGGGAACTGGGTGAACGTGCTGTTTGGGAACAGTGACGACGACCAGCTCGTCTCCGGCGGCGGCCTCAGCTTGCTGTTCGGCAATGCAGGGAGTGATGTCCTCCAGGCGAGTGCGGGTGTTCTGTTCGCCTTCGGCAACGCTGGCAATGACGTGATCGTCGGCGGGAACGACCTGAACATCGGCTTCGGGAACCAGGGAGCCGATCAGTTCTTCGGTGGTGGAGGGACCAACATCTTCGCAGGCAACAGCGACAACGACCAGATCCGCGGTGGTGCTAGTGGCGATTATCTCTTCGGTAATGGTGAAGACGACACGATTGTCGGTGACGCTGGCAAGGACTGGATCTTCGGCAATCGTGGCGAGGACACGCTCGGGAGCGGTCCGGGTGTCGATTTCCTCTTCGGCAACCGCGGTAAGGATACAGTCTGTTCGGAGGACGACGGCGAGAACGACTGGCTTTTTGGTAACCGGGGTGATGACACTCTTTGCAGGTGCCAGGATCCTGGCGATAAGGCCTTCGGCGGCCGCGGCAACGACACCAAGAAGAAAGACTGTGCTTGGGTAACGCTCACGGATCCCAGCCGCGGTGAGGTTCGTGGCCGGGTGCTGATCGACCTTGACGGGGACGGCATCGGCGATGTAGGTCATGCTGGTGTCACCGTCGCCGTTAGTTCGTACGGCAGCGTACTGAGCGTACTGACTGATGCAGACGGCTGGTATCGTATTGACGGCTTGAGCGCGGGCTCTTATGCGGTCTCTGAGACCCTGCCCACAGGATTCGTCTCGGTGACTACTTCTATCGGTTTCCAAATCACTAACGGCTACGACTTTCATCGGATTGACTTTGTCAACCGCCGGTTCCCAGGGATCTGCGGGACCAAGTTCCACGACCTCAACGGCAACGGCAAGCAGGATCCTGGTGAACCTGGGCTTTCGGGCTGGACCATCACCGTCACCGCCCTCAATGGCAACCCCAAGGGAAGTGCTGTGACCGATGTAGATGGGCATTACTGCGTGCCCCTCTCTCCGGGGGTCTACATTGTGACGGAGACGCCGCAGCCCAACTGGACCGCTACGACTCCGACTTCGGTAACAGTCAACCTTCTGCCCGAGAGTGAGTGTGCTGTGACTATCACCGGCGCCGAAGTCAATTTCGGCAACCGCGCAGATACCGCAGAGGGTGAGATCTGCATCGTCAAGTTCCACGACCTCAACGGCAACGGCCAGCAGGATGCTGGTGAACCTGGGCTTTCGGGCTGGATCTTCGTCGTCCCCAGCATCGGCCAAGTGACCACTGGGCTGGATGGCCGGGTGTGCGTGAAGGTCGCCTGGGGGACCTACACCATCACCGAGCAGGTGCAATCCGGCTGGGCGCCCACGACGCCGAACCCACAGACAGTGACTGTTGGTCCGGGCCAGATTGTCGACCTCTTCTTCGGTAACAAGTGCCAATGTGTCAACCCTCCATTGGGCATGGTGAGCTGGTGGCCGTTGGATGAGACCTCGGGGGTGACCGCCCACGACATTCTGGGCGGCTTCGATGGAACGACGTGGCCGGGACCCATTGGGGCAGTGAATGGCGGCGGTCCAGCGACATCTGCCCTCTGGCCGTCTAGTTTCAAGTTCGCACCGGGGGTAGTAGGCAACTCCTTGTTCTTCGACATCGGCCAGTACGTGAAGGTGCCGCATGCCACAGCACTTGATCCGGGCACGGGCGACTTCACAGTCGATGCCTGGGTGATCTACGCGGAATCCGGGTTTGGTCCGCGAAGCTTCACGATTGTGAAGAAGGGGAACTCCTCTCTTCCCGGAACGCCGTGGTGGCACTTCTACATCCGAGACTTGAGCCCTAACTATCCGACGGGGAAACTCGTATTCGAGGTGGGTTCACCATCAGGCTCTATAGTCGCCCCCGCGGTGACCATAGCACCCGCCCCGGCGAACGGACACGGATGGCATCACGTTGCCGCCACATTCAAGAGGGGAGCGCCTGACACGATCGTTCTCTACGTAGATGGTGTAGCGACAACCTTCTCCTTCATCGCCGGTACCATTGCCCCCAGCATTGCGAGCACGGGGGACTTGTACATTGCCGGCGGGACGCAGATCCAAACGATTGCCATCGACGAAGTGGAGATCTTCCACTACGCCCTGTCCTCGGCAGACGTTCACGACATCTTCGCTGCCGGCTCGTCTGGCAAGTGCAAGCCCGACCTCGGCGATGCCCCCGATGGCACAAACCACTGGGGTTTCCCCATGCTGGCCTGCTCTTGCACCGCGAAGGCGCACTTCCCCACGGTCTATGATCCAGGGCTGCCGGGGAATGCGCCGCTGGGGCCGATCCATTGGAGTCCTAGGGGTCTTGCTTGGCTCGGTGCGAACGTTAGCGGCGAGGGCGAAGCCGACACTGGCTGGGATCAAGACGGGTTCAACAACATCCAACCGAGTTTTGGCATCAGCGACAAAGATGGTTGCGATGATGGAGTGGCAGCTGTGCCCTTGTCGAGTACCTTGTCATGTGGGGCGGGCACGGTCAACTTCAGCGCCACCAACCCCGGGAGTACCCAGGTGCAGGTATACATCAATGTCTGGTTTGACTGGAACTGCGATGGCGATTGGGATGATACGATCCAGTGCTTCGATCTTGCCGGGGTCACTGATGTCTGGGAGTGGGCGGTTCGGAACTGCCTCGTCACCTTGAACCCTGGCCTCAATGCCAAGGTGACACCGGGTTTCCTGTTCATGACGCCCCAACCTGGTCAGATGGTGTGGATGCGCATCACGCTCACCGACGTCCCCGTGAGCGCCGCGGGCAATGGCGGGCCATTCACGAGTCCGCTCGATCAGGGCAAGGGCGGCAGCGGCCCCGTCGGCGGCTACCAGTACGGAGAGACGGAGGACTACGAACTGGGGCCGTACTAGCAGGCAAATCCGGATGCGCCCGTTGGGAACTGCATCGAGACTCGACGTCGCGGATGAGAATGACGGAACGCAGAGACGTCCGATCTAGCCAGAGGAGCGGAATTGCTCGCAATCCGACAACGTGGTGTGGCGAGAGCCATGGCGGCAGAGGCGGGGCAATGGACGTCGCGCCAGGATCCCGACGCGGAGCCGATCGGTACAGTACTGGCTGACCAACTCCACGCTAGTAGGCAGCAGCTCCCAGAGGAATCTGTTAGTTCCGGCCAGCGCACCGAGACGCCGAGCACTTCGAGCTCCTGCGTTTCTGCGTCCTCAGTTCGCGGCGAAGGTGGGTGCGGTCAGTCCGTCACGTACACGGTCAGATTGAAGGCCGCACGACGCCGCGGTATCTTGGCACTCTGGCTCGATCAGAAAGGTGGCATCGATGAATGAGACTCTGCGGACGATCCACTCTCTGCGAACGATTCACGGCGACTTCTCGGAACGGGAAGTCAGCGACGCCGACCTGACCCAGATTCTCGAGGCGAGTGTCCGCGCGGCGAACGCCTCGGGCCGGCAGAGCTACTCAATCATCGTTCTCGACGATCGGGCGAAGATGAAGGACCTCTTCTCCTACCAGGGCAGCCGAGCGCTCATCTACTGCGTCGACTTCACCCGCATCATGGCCCTGGCTCGGCATCTTGGGCACGAGTTCGACAACGATCACATCATCGGGTTCATCACCGGAACGATGGACACGATGCTCGCGGCCCAGACGGCCGTCATCGCCGCGAAGTCGCTGGGGATCGACTCTATGGTCACGAACGGCCTGCATCGAAACAGCCTCGACAAGGTCTACGAAGCCCTGAAGCTGCCGCCCACGTCGTGCTTCCCTCTCGCCACCGTTGTTCTCGGATATCCGCGCCAGGAACCGCCGTACCAGAAGGGTCGCCTCGACTTGGACGCCGTCGTTCACTTCGGCGAGTACCACCGACCGACAGGAGCGCAGCTCGACCGAGTCGTGGCTCAGTACGACGACGTCTCCAGGCACATCGGCCTCATCCCAAACTGGCAAGAGCAGGGGTTCCGGCACTACCTCGACTGGTTCTACACCAAGTGGACCGGCAAGCCCGCGACCGACCGAGTCGCCACGGGGAAGGTGCTCGAGTTCCAGGAGCGGCTTGCGAAGAGCGGATTCTGGTGGCCGGAGGCGTGATCTCAGAGGCAGCATCGTGACACGACCTCTGTTCCCATTCCCGGATCGAACAACGATCTGCGCGCGCTCCAGGTCTGCATCCATGACGCGCAGAGTGCAACACTCGATCAACCGGAGTCCGGACGCGTAGGAGGCGTGTTATGAGGCCGAGCATGCTGTCGGGTTCCGTGGCGGCAAGGACTCTCCGAGCCTCGTCTTGCGATAGAACGGTGGGAACTCCGATTGGACGCTTCGCTCGAACGGCGCCGAATTCGTCGATTCCGTTCTTGACGACACCCCGAAACAGACAGATGAGGTCAGTGAGGGCTTGGTTCTGCGTGGACGCTGAGATGTGGCGACCTGTAGCCAAGTGTGGGTGAAACCACTCAACATGATTTACTGACATCTCTGGCAGATGAAGCCACTACCCCGGCGCATCGCGATGGAATCGGGGGAATCGGTCAATCCACCGCGCATAGGATTCCTCCGTCCGCGGGGAGTAATGCTTGGTGGTGCATGCAGCGCGAAGTTGATCAAGGAGCCTCATGACTGTAGGATGGCACGCCAAGGTAGCAATGTCAATATGAGAGGATAGGAGAGACGGAAAGTCTGATGAGGGTGGCCAACCAGGCGGAGTGCACTCCGCCGCTAGTGTGCACCGTTGCACGCTGATCATGGTTAGCCCGACAAGGGACTGATCCGAGGATGCAGAAGAAGGCGTTCGAACTCTCACGAGTCTCCGGTCAGCCGGTGTCCGATGCCGAACTGCTCGGCGATCTGCGTCGCGTGGCGACCAGCCTCGGGAAGACCACCGTTGGCCAGAAGGAGTACCGGCGCATCGGACGCTACGACGATTCGACGACCACGCGCCGCTTCGGATCGTGGAATCGGGCCTTGAAGGCTGCTGGACTGAGCGTCTCAAACGTGGTCGACCTCGGAGACGAGGAAATGTTCGAGAACATCCTCGCACTCTGGCAACACTACGGACGCCAGCCGCGGCGGCGCGAGCTCGCGCTTCCACCCTCGCGAATCTCGCAATCACCGTACCTGAGACGGTTTCGGTCATGGACTGCGGCGCTTGAGGGCTTCGTGGCACATGCAAACGCCAAGGACTATGGGAACGCTCCGATGAACGGGGTCTCATCGGCACCCGAGGATGCCCGCCGGACATCCCGCGACCCATCTCTTCGCCTTCGATTCCAGGTTCTTCAGAGGGACCGGTTCGCGTGCCGCTCGTGCGGTGCGAGTCCGGCGGCGAAGGCAGGGATCGAACTCCACGTTGACCACGTGACGCCTTGGAGCAAGGGTGGTGAAACGATCCTCGAGAATCTCCAGACCCTCTGCAGCAAGTGCAATCTCGGGAAAGGTGCTCATGGCCACGGGGCGGGCTAACAACCGGTTGCAGCGGCCGGTCGCTGCGCGGCCCGCCACTGAACCGGAACGTTAGCCACACTAGGAGAACAGCATGGACCCGAAGGTGAGACAGTCGTGGGAGGAGTTTCTGAATCCTGAGGTCACTCGTCCCCGTCTGATCGCCGCATCCATCTACATCGCTGGCTTCGAAGCCCTCAAGGACTCCGTCGTGGGCCGCATTCGTGACTTCTTCTGGAGTGGCTTCGATGAGTCCGGCGACAAGATCGATCCCGAGTACCAATCCGATGTTCTCGCTCGGAACAGGAGCCCTGTCTATGCCAGTCTCGAATGGCTGAAGGAGATGCACGCGATCGATGGCAGCGACCTGGCCGCATTCGATCGCGTAAAGGCTTGCCGCAACACTCTGGCACACAAGCTGTTCTCCACGCTGGGCTCAGAAGGATTGCCGCCCGACTTCGAGCAGTGCTTCAACGAGATGATCGCGCTGCTCCGCAAGATCGAGGTGTGGTGGATCACCAACGTTGAGATCCCAGCTAACCCCGACTACGCCGGCAGTGAGATCGATGAAGATGGAATCGTTCCGGGTCCGATCATGGTCATGCAGCTTCTCTTGAACGTCGCCCTCGGGGACGATGGGCGAAGCAAGACCTACTATGATGAGTTTCGCAAGGGCACCGGAGGTGGCTAGCAGCGGCTTGCAGCGGACGGCGCTGCGCGCTGCCGCTGGTGCTGGGCGTTCGGCCGACAGGAGTCTTCGCATGACGCGCGTTGAGGAAATCAGAGCCGTAGCTGAACAGAACCGTGCGGTCTTTGAGAAGACGATTCCCCAATTGGCCGAGACTCTACAGCAATTGATCGGGTACGCCGACGAAATCGGAGAGGCCATCTCGGTTGGCAAGCAGAAGGATGGCAAGACCCAGGTCAGTTTCATTCCGATGGTTCTCGTCGCCCAACGCCAAGCGCTTGCAGCCTACGAGTTCTTCTCCTCCTGTCGTCCCTATCAAGGGTGGCTTCTCTTCCGCCCGGGTATCGAAGCGGTGCTCATCGCCGGGAAATGGTTCGACGATCCTGCGATGTTCCGACTCTGGAAGGAACGACGGGTCAGGTCGACGGAGTACATGGAGAAGTACTCCGGCAAGCATCTCCGGTCCAGGTCACTGCCGAACTCAGAGCGTTTGCAGGCCGTTCTTCGACGGATCAATGACGACTACCCACACTTCAACAATGACTACTGGAATCGTCACTTGTCCCTCCGACCCCAGGACCCGAACGCCTTCCTGCTCAGGCTCGAGTACTTCGATGACGGTTGGCTCTCGGAAGCTCATGCTCTCGCCTTCTTGCACCTGCTGGCGGTCCTCTTCGATTCCTTCGCGGCGATGTTCGCCAAGGGCCTCGTTGGCTTCGAGGTCCCTCCGCGCACTGACGCGATCACCGAGCTGCTTGACCCGAGGATACGGAGGTTGGCTCAGCAATTCCCTGATGCGAGGCTCGTGCTCCACGACATCGGATTGTGGGACACTGCAAACGTGGCGTGAGCGCCAGCGGCTTCAAGGGAAGCGGCCGAACCAACAGATGAACCTAACAACCCCCTGCCGTCTCGGGTTCTGCAGGCTTCGCCACCGGCTGTGGTGGGTTCACATCCAACGAGACGGGGTCTGGTCTTGCACCAACGCAGCTCTCGCGGCACCGTGCTTGTCGCTGCCATTGCACGGGCGTCGAGCGAGCGTTCGCGGCGGTAGAGTCCTTCACGGGCTGTCTCTTGATCGCGCCGAGAGGAGAAGCGCTGAGACTCACGCGAGACGCCGCACACCTATCATCGCGCAATGAGGTGAGCGATGAGCAAGGTCCAGGTGAGGATGCGACCACTCGCGGAGAGGGACGTCGAGGAAATCGTCGAGTTGTCGTTGCTCGCGTGGGAGCCGGTCTTCGAGTCGTTCCAGAACGTCCTGGGCCCGCGCGTCTTCCCGATCCTCTATCCGGACTGGCGGAAGAGCCAAGCTGAGGGTGTCGAAGGCGCCTGCAGGGCGACCGACAAGTACCACACGTTGGTTGCCGAGCTCGACGGCCGTGTTGTTGGGTTCATCGCCTACGACCTGAAGGGCGAGACGGGCGAGGTCGTCTTGCTTGCCGTGCATCCGGAGTTCCAGAAGCGCGGCATCGCGACACAGCTCAATCAGGCGGCACTCGATGCGATGAAGGCGGCGGGGATGAAGATGGCGGTGGCTGAGACGGGCGGCGAAGAAGGTCACGCTCCCGCTCGACGCGCATACGAGAAGGCCGGGTACACGGGCCTTCCACTCGTTCGCTACTTCAAGGATCTCTAGCCTCGCCGTAAGACAGGACCCTTCACCACAGAACGCGGAGAGTACCATCTCCCCACGAACGCACAGCTGGGCCGGCTCGTGGCCGAGTACGATGACCCGTCGAGGCAGATCGGCCTCATCGCCAACTGGGAAGAGTAGGGCTTCCGGCACTACCTAGACTGGTTCTACACCAAATGGACGGGCAAGCCCGCGACAGAGCGAGTCGCTACAGGGAAGGTGCTCGAGTTTCAGGAATGACTAGCAAAGAGCGGGTTGTGGATGCGGGCGCTCCGCGGACCGCAATGGCCCTGCACAGCAGCGTCGTGCACCAGTGACGCGCGTGCCGCACTTGCCCTAGGAACCAGACGCCCGCTACGATAGCTCACCTGGAACGGGCGCAGGGCCACGACGGCGGGGCCGCAGGCCACGAGTTGGCCAGGGGATGATAGACGCGGCGGGGTGGTGCGCTGGCCTGCAGTGGAGTGCTTGTTGCGTCGCCGGGTGGCGATGTTCAAGGATGAAGGTCGTGTACAGGATCACCTACCCAAACGGGAAGATCTACATCGGCAAAGACTTGACAGACACGATCGACTACTACGGAAGCCCCGACAGCGACTTGATTGCCAAGGACTTCGCGAGCGAGGAGAGACGGGATTTCACGGTGAGGAAAGAGATTCTGTGGTGGTCGGAGACCGCAACAGACTCGGAGGTGGCGCTCAAGGAAGTGGAGCTCATCAGGTACCACCGGGCGAATGATCCAAAGGTCGGCTACAACAAGTGGCCGAAGGCGGCTGGGCTCATGGAGGAAAAGTGACCTCGGCAACGATCAAGCTGTTTCTGCCGCGCGGAGACGCGAAGAGTCTGCGAACTGCCGAAATCTCCAACTGGACTGGCAAAGCCATCGCGGCGCCCCGCACCGAACTGGATGACCTTCTTGCCCGCGAGGAACTCGACAAGGCCGGTGTCTACATCTTGATTGGGAGCGACCCTGTCACCAACGCCCCGCGCGCATACATCGGCGAGGCAGAGATCATTCGGGATCGGCTCAGGCAGCACAGGACAAAGGAGTTCTGGGTCTCGGCGATCGTCTTCGTGAGCAAGGATGAGAATCTTACGAAGGCCCATGTGAGGTATCTCGAAGCCCGTCTCCTTACCGAGGCCGCGCAGGTGAAGAGATTCACGCTGGAGCAGAATCAGGCTGGCGGGTCGAAGCTTCCGGAATCAGAGCGCGAGGACATGGAGGTATTCCTTGCTCGCATTCGCCAGCTCCTCCCCGTCCTCGGCTCTGACATCCTTGCGCCGATTGCTCAGTTCGCCGCGGAGGCTCAGCCCGGCGGTGTGCTCTTCTGCCGCATCAAGGGCGCCGAAGCCCGAGGCCAGCGCACGGCGAATGGTTTTGTCGTGTTCCACGGTTCCACTGCTGTTCTGGAGGAACGTCCGTCCGCCGAGAGCTACCCCTACGTCGTGGCCCAGCGCAGGCAGTTGATCGCTGATGGCGCGCTTGTCGAAGAGAACGGCTTCCTGGTCTTCACCAAGGATGCGGAGTTCTCAAGCCCATCGGCAGCTGCGGCCGTCGTACATGGCGGGAGCGCAAACGGCCTTACAGTCTGGAAGATGGAGGGCGGCAAGTCGCTCAAGGAGCTGGACGCACAAGCCTAGCTGTCAACGTCCAGCGCGGCAGTCCGAGACTCCGCAGTCCGGCGAGGGGTGGAGTAAGCTCGTCGTATGATGAAGCAGCTCGCTGTGCGTTCGGCATGTCCCTCACCTTGGTGGTCTCGCCTGCGGCTGCAGGCCAGCCGAGGCCGCTGGGAGACGCCCGGAGAGGGGGGTAGGAGTGCTCGTCTTGCGGTGCACGAGGAAGCTTCTCACTCGCGTCGGCCCACTTGTTGAGTCTCCGCCGCTGTCGACGACCGCTCTTGGAGACTGGTACGCGCAGCCCGTTGCGATCGGCCACCAGCGACTCGTGATGCTCATAAGCGAGTGCTCGCGCCTTCCAGTCTTGGTGCCCGGCCGTGACGTCAAGAACCTCCCCCGTAACTTCCCGGCGGCGCTCGCCGAGGTGCTTCACGCCATCGGTGTCCCCTCGGCCGCCGTCAACCGCGAGATCGGCGAGATGCAACACGTGGTCATTGCCGCTACGAACAGCCGCTCGCATCTCGGAACCCTCAACGACTACTCGAACATGCTGTGGCACATCACGCAGGCCCGTCCGGACAGCACGAACCTCGACAACGCCGTCTGGCTCGCGGACACCCCGGTCCGCCCCCTTGGCCCTGGCTGGCCCCGCAGTGTGACGAGAGAGCTACTTGGGTAGCTGACAGCATGGTTGCCTGCCCGAGGCGCTCGGCTCGTCCAGTGCATGTCGTGACGCGGCGAGTGCGGATCTCATTCCTGGATCTCCGCAAACGCGCCTCCGTACTACATTCTCATGGTTCCCTGGGCGGCCGGAGGGAGTGGCGCCTGTTCCTGGCAGTACGTGGAGTTCACGCAGACCAGTGCTTGGCGTAGCACGATAGCCGTGCTATCATGCCAGTGTGATCCAGTCGTTCGCGGACGAAGGCACGGAGGATGTGTTCAACGGGCGCTCGACGAGAAAGGCTCGGGCCGTTTGCCCGACGGACCTCTGGCGAGTCGCGGCGCGCAAGCTCGATCAGCTCGACTCCGTGGAGCGGCTGGACGAGTTGGCGATTCCGCCCGGGAATCGGCTTGAGGCTCTCTCGGGGGACCGTCTTGGGCGGTACAGCATCCGGATTAACGAGCGGTATCGAGTCTGCTTCGCATGGACGGAGGGTGGGCCGGCGGATGTCGAAATCACAGACTACCACAGGTAGGCAGGAGGCGAGAGTCATGATCAGGGTTCCGACGGATCGAGCGCCAACGCATCCGGGTGAGATGCTGCTCGAGGAGTTCTTGACGCCGATGGGACTGACGCAGCGCGACCTCGCTCTCGGGATCCGCGTGCCGTACCAGCGCGTGAACGAGCTGGTCAACGGGCGGCGTGGAGTCACGCCGAGCACGGCGCTGCGACTGGCGCGTTACTTCGGCAATACCGCTGGCTTCTGGCTCTCTCTGCAGCATCGGTGGGACCTCTATCAGGCCGAGAGGTTCGAGGCGAGTGAGCTCAAGCGCATCGAGCCGGTGCGAGCGAACTGCGTTGCAGAGCCTCGCCGCGTGGTGGAGCGTCCGCGACGCGCCTAGCCATTCAAGGAGGTGCCTGGTGAGTCTCCGGCGGCTGCAATCCCTACTGATGCTCGTCCTCGCGCTGGCTATTGCAGGCAGCGCTGCGTGCGAATGGGTCGGGGAAGCCGATGGGACAGTGTCCCCAGGCTATGCCTGCCTCGGCACTGTGTGCCTTGGCACTGAGTGCCTCGGGTACTACACGGGCGACGAGCGATCGTTCGAGGCAGTGCAGGACTTCGCGGAGTACCTCACGATCGTGTCGGCCGACGTGTACGCGGTCGAGTTCGACGGAACGATCACGGGCGGGGACGACTTCGGCGTCGTCGCCTTCTGCAAGGCAAATGGGATCGAGGCCTATGCCTGCGTCTCGAACTACAACAGCGATCCCGATGTGGGTAGCTTCGATGCGGAACTGGCGCGTGCGGCCATCGTCACGCATCGTGAAGTCGTCATCGACGGGCTCACTTCACTTGCAGTAGGTGGCGGCTATGACGGCGTCAACGTCGACTTTGAGAACCTCGCCTATTCTGACGACATCGACGACGACCGCGCCGCGTTCACGGCGTTCATTCACGAACTCGCCGAACGGCTCCATGCCCTGGGCCTCAAGCTTGCGATCAGCGTGCCGGGCAAGACCGAGGACTCGATCGACGACGACTGGTCGTATCCCTTCGACTACTCGACGTTGGACAAAGACGCGGACCTACTCCAGCTCATGACCTACGACCAGCATGGTCCGTGGAGCGAGCCGGGCCCGGTCTCGGGCGCCGACTGGGTCGAGGACTGTGTCGCCTACGCTGTCTCCGTCGTCGATCCTGCGAAGCTCCTGATCGGCCTTCCCGCCTACGGCTACGACTGGGACCTCACCGACTCGGATCCCGCGAGCTGGACCTACTCCGCGACGAGCTTCTCTTGGGGCGGCACAGCCGCCTTGCTGGCACAACCGGGAGCCATCGAGGGGTGGGACACTGCCTCACAGTCTCCGTTCGTCACCTACATCGAGCGCGGACACTGGCACGAGGCGTGGTTCGAGAACGCGGCGAGCCTCCGCGCCAAGACGGCACTCATCGCCGAGTACCACCTGGCGGGTCTTTCCATGTGGTCGCTTGGGCAGGAGGATGCAGCCTTCTGGGAGGAGGCACTAGCCTCCGCGGCATCAGCCTCTGCGGCCTCGGCGGCGACGGCCTCGGCGGAGCCTGCGCTTCCGTAGGCTGTCGCCCTAGCGCCGGGTTCCTGCAACGTCGCCTTCCTGCGACAGCCGGCGGGGTCCGGTAGACTCCCGACAGAGACTGGGAGGACGAAAGGAAGGTCATGTCACAGAAGCAGGTTCGCGAGTCGAAGCACTTCGATCTCATTCCGCTCTGCGATGGCGTGGTCGCGTGCATCCACAAGGCGGGCGGAGCCGCGTCGTCGAACGCCGGGATCATCGATCTCGGCGACCGAACGCTCGTCGTCGATGCGTTCAACACGGTTGCTGCCGGTCGTGACCTGCGCGCAACGGCGGAGGCACTGTTCGACCGCCCGGTCTCGGCCCTCGCCCTCACGCACTGGCACGACGACCACTGGATCGGCGCGTCCGCCTTCGGCGCGGAGACTCTCTTTCTTGCGAGCGAGCCGACGCGCGCGGCGTGTCTTGAGGCGGCCGCGGAGCTGGTCAAGAGCTACGAGGACCGCGCGGCCTGGGATGCCGAACTCGCGAAGATGGAGGCGCAGCTCGAAACGGAGACGGACGAACGCAAGCAGATCGGCCTCTCGAACGGGATCTCGCGCACGCGTTACGCCATGGCGGAGATGGCCAACCTCAAGCCGCGCTTCGCCGACGCGGCGCTCTCCGGCGCGATAACGTTCCACGGCGCGAAGCGCACGGCCGAAGTGCGTTCGCTCGGCCGCGGTCACTGCGCGGATGACGTGGTCGTCCTCCTTTCTCAGGATGGGATCGCATTCGTAGGCGACATCGGCTTCTTCGACACGCAGCCGTTCATGGCCTATTGCGACCTCGACCTCTACCGCAAAGAGCTCCGCTTCTTCCTGGATTCCGACTTCCGCACCCTCGTCCCGGGGCACGGCGTGGTCGGCGGCAAGCCTGAGGTCGAGCAGGAGCTCGCCTACTTTGACGTGCTCGAGGATCTCGTCGGGCAGGTCGTGAAGAAGGGCGGCTCGCTCGAGGACGCGTCGCAGATCGTGCTCCCTCCACCGTTCGACCGGTGGCTCTTCGGCGGCATGAACCGGTTCGCGATGAACGTTCGCTACCTGTACAAGCACCTAGGCGGCGAGATTCCGGGAGAGAGCTAGCGCCCTCCGCGAGGCCGTGCCTCTTGCCTTGAGATCCTTTGCGCAGTAGCATCGATGGAACAGTGTTGCGCCACATCGCGCCGATCTCTCTCTGAGACGGAAGGCCAAAGCCGGTCGAGGCTGCGAGGAGACCATGAAGAAAGCGAAAAAGCAGCTCTACATTCTGTGCGACCTCGAAGGCGCGTCGGGCATCTCGTTCGCGAACCGCAAGGCAATGCATCACGGCTCGGAACTGTGGCGATCGGAGGGTCGCGCGCTCGTCACGTCGGACGTCAAGGCGGTCTGCGACGCGGCGAACGAGTTCGGGATCGACGAGATCATCGTCGACGACGAGCACGACAACGGTAAGCGAGAGCCGAACGTGCTCGTGACCGACCTGCCTGCGAACGTTCACGTCCTCCGGCGGCCGCATCTCCTGGGCAAGGCGCGGAAGGTCGTCCGCGGCGAGCCGTACGGGATGATCTTTGTCGGCCAGCACGCCATGAGCGGCGGTGGCGGATTCGCGCCCCACACGATCCAGTCTCCGCCCATCGGGGCGGTCACGATCAACGGCATTCGGGTCGGCGAGATCGGCCTCGAGCTCGCCAAGTTCATGGGCGCACGACTCCTTGCCGTGGTCGGAGAAGAAGCCGCGGTGTCCGAGGCGAAGGCGCTCTGCCCGCAGGTCGTCGGGATCCCGGTAAAGAGCCTGGAGAAGAACTGGTTCCCATCGTCCGACGAGACGCGGCCCGCGATCCGGCGCGGGGTGCTCGATGCCCTGCGCACTCGCACCGAAGCGACGGGGCTTGATCTCAAGCCGCCCTTCCGGTTCACGCTCACGCCGGCGGATGGCTACGTCTTCGACTTGCAGAAGAAGATGCTCCTGCGCTGGCTCACGCGGCTCTTCTTCTTCCGAATCTATGGAGCGAACCTCACGGAGCGCGAGGCGTCGTGGGAGACATCAACCGTCCTCCGCGGGCTGTATGTCTTGCACTGTGCGCGCCTCTTCCTGAGGAAGCAGGCGGTCGCGTAAGCTATTGCCACGGCGAAAGGGATGGTCCCCGGTACAGGGAGGTCGTTCATGCCCATCACGTTCCCGTCCCGCGGCTCTGCGCCTCGTGAAATGCGGACGGAGCGTCTGATCCTCCGCCCACTGCGCGCCTCCGACGTTGAGCGCGACTACGACGCGGTGATGTCGAGCGCTGCCGAGCTGCGCCGCTGTCGCGGGAGCGAGTGGCCGTCGGGCGACTTCACGTTGGCCGAGAACCTGGCCGACCTCGAGCGTCACGAGCGCGAGCACGAGAGCGGCGAGGCATTCACCTACACGGTGCTCGCTCCGGATGAGGCGCGCTGCCTCGGCTGCGTCTACATCGTTCGCGTGTGGCCCGAGGCCACGCCTCTGTGCGGCACGGCTGCTTGTGCGGCCTGTGTCGGCTTCTGGGTCCGCACGTCGGAGCAGGCGAACGATCTCGATCGACACCTCCTTGCCGCGCTCCGCGGGTGGCTGAAGGCAGAGTGGTCCTTGGACTGCGTCCTGTTCACGAACTACGCCGCCGACATCCGACAAGCCGCCCTCCTCGACGAGACGGGCTTGTCGCGGCTCCCGCTCGCGTGGCCGGACGGTCGCAGCGGTTGGGCCTTCCGCATGGAACGTTCTGGAGCCACTGGCCGCGTGGACCGCAAAGCGCTCGTTCGTGAGTACATCGAGACGCCGCGGCCGGCGGGCGTCTACCGCGTTCGGAATACTGCGAGTGGGAAGTCCCTCGTGGGGTCGAGCCCCAATCTCCCCGGCATGCTCAACCGTCAACGATTCCAGTTGGAGGGCGATCTGCACCCCGACAAGGAATTGCAGGCGGACTGGAATGACCTCGGTCCGGACGCGTTCACGTTCGAAACGCTCGATCTGCTCAAGCCGTCGGACGACCCTGGCTACGACTCGACCGAGGATCTTCGGGCGCTGAAGGAGATGTGGCTGGAGAAGCTTGCAGCATCGGGCGTGCCGCTGTACCGACGGTCGAGCCGAGACACCTAGCGTTGGCGAGTAGGGGGACACATACCCTGTTTCGCAATCGCGGTTGCGGCCGCGAGCTAAGCCTGCGGCACCAGACAGACAAGGTATGAGTCCCCGCAGACAATCGCGACCGCGACCGAAGCTTGGAGCGCTGGACAAATAAGGTATGTGTCCCCGCAGGATACACTCACGCCTGTGGATGCCTTTGCGCCCGTACGCCTTCGGTCGAGGGATGCCGCGCGCTACGCGCGGCTTCGCCTGCGCATGCTGCTTGACGCTCCTTGGGCGTTCGGCGCGAGCCCGGAGGGCGACAAGGGTTTGGACGTTGCGCATCTCACGCAGGCACTCGCGAGCGAGGACTACGCGATCTTCGCCATCGATGCGCCTGCGCCCACCGGTGCGTGGGCGGACGCGGCAGGCGAGACGCGGGAGGAGCCGGAACTCATCGCAGCGGCTGGCATCATGAGGGCGCGGTCGCCCAAGTCCGCTCACCGAGCGTCGATCTGGGGCGTGTTCGTTGAGCCGGCCTACCGCGGAAACGGCCTTGGGAGGGCGGTCGTGACTGCCGCCATCGCTCTCGCGCGCTCGTGGCCGGGCGTCGACTACATCGACCTCGGAGCGAGCGAACGCGCACCCGAGGCGCAGTGTCTCTACGAGAACCTTGGCTTCCGAGCGTGGGGCCGCGAGCCTGAGGCCACCGAGATCAGCGGGCGCCGGTACGACGAGATTCACATGACATTGCGGCTGCGACCTGGTGACGGCCGCGGGGTATGAGGCGGAGGGAGACATGCCGAGTCCAGTCTACGGCCCATGGTGGGCTTCCATCACGGTCTGGGGCGTTGTGAACGCCGTCAACGTCCTGCAGGCGGCGGGGTTCCTATCGCGCGTGGGGACGAAGAGTATGGTGACGAATCACGCCCTCGGGTACGCGATCGCGGCGCTCGCCATTCCTGCAGCAGCCACTCTGGTTGGACTCATTCGTGCGAAGGCCGGCTGGCTGGCGTGGGCTGGACCAGCCACCTTCGTGGCCTTTGTCGCGCTCATGGTCGTCGTGGACTACGCGGCGCCGACCGAATTCCGCTCGCCGTCACGTCCGGCCATCCTCGTGCCCTACCTCCTCCTCTTCTTCGGCGCGATCCTCCTCATGGGCCTTCCAATGTTCTCACTGGATCGGCGTCTCTGGCTGATTACGGTGGCGACGACCGTCCTGCTTCTCGGCTCGATGGGCGCCGCGATCCTCGCCGGCGTCGGCTGATCGCGCGTGCTCCTCGCCGGCGCGGCTCAGTCAGGCGCCTCGCCTGGCACCCTTCGGGACGTGAGAGACGATCTTCTCTAGATCAGAACGACAGGAGCATGTCACGGCTTTCACGGTGACTGGGGCGTGAGCCTGGACGCCCGTGGGCGGTAGAATGCTCTCCGTCGATGAATCGCATGCCTGAGGACTACGTGGAGCGAGTTCGGGAAAGCATCTTGGCTGGCGAGTCCCTCGTGCGCGCCACCTTCAGCGGACGCCAGAGTGGGGCGACGCTTGAGTGGGTCAGGGTTGTGGTGCGCCCGGTGCAGATCAAGGGGGCGCTTCATTGGCAGGTTTCCCACTTCGACGAGCAGAAGGACCTCACCAAGAACTACTCTGCCGAGGACGTTGCCGGGAAGGTCGACGAGCTCCTCGCGCTTTCATTCAAGAACATCCACGTGGAGACGACGATCGGCGGCCTCGAGGTTCGGATTACCAAGAAGGGCAAAGCCCTCTTCCGCGAGACTCCATCGGCCGAACGGCGCGCAAGCGCGGACCTGTCTCACGACCGCGACAAGAAGAAGGTCCTGTCTGTCGGCGACTCCGCGCCGTTCCTGGAGGCCGTGGGAATCCTGACGAAGAGCGGCAAGATCAAGGCAGATCGGCAAGGCAAGTTCCGGCAGATCAACGAATTCCTACGACTGGTCGAGGAGACCGGCGTGTTCGACGAGGGGCCAGGAACCCCCGTCCACATCGTCGACTGCGGCTGCGGCAACGCCTACCTCACGTTCGCCATCTACCACTACGTCAACCATATCCTGGGACTGCCCGCTCACGTCGTTGGCGTGGACGTGAAGGGCGATCTCCTGGAGCGACACCGGGAGAAGGCACGGGCGCTGGGATGGGATCGGCTGACCTTCGAGGTCGGCTCGATCGCCGACTTCCAGCCCGGCGTCACTCCTGACGCAGTGCTGGCTTTGCACGCGTGCGACACGGCGACCGACGATGCCCTGGCGCGGGGCATCCGCTGGAGTAGCCGGCTTATCATGAGCGCGCCCTGTTGCCAACACGAGCTGCAGCAGCAGCTATCCCGCATTCCCGTACCCGACCCGTTCCGAGCCGTCTCGCGTCACGGGATTCTCGGCGAGCGCCTTGGGGACATCCTGACGGACACGTTCCGGGCGGCCATCCTGCGAATCATGGGCTATCGCACGGACGTGATTCAGTTCGTCTCGACGGAGCACACCGCGAAGAACCTGATGATTCGTGCCGTGAAGACGTCCGAGTCCGGGAGCGCCCACTCCGTGGAGGAGTACAAGGCTCTGAAGGACTACTGGCGCGTCACGCCGCACCTCGAGCGATTGTTGGGCGTCGAACTCACGCAGCGACTCCATCGGACGCGTGAGCCCTCGGACGATGGGCAGGGCCCATGAACCTCGATTCGGGGACATCGCATACCACATTTCGCTGTGCGAAGCGGCGAGCGATCAGCGATCGGCCGTACTCCGCAGAGCTGGTTCGGGATTCCGCCGGACGCCGACGATCCGGTAGACTGATGCGACTTGAACGGAGCGCAACGGAGGGATGAGATGAAGATCGGGATCGTCGTGTACTCGCAAACGGGGAATACGCTGTCAGTCGCCACGAAGCTGAAGGAGAAGCTGGCGGCGGCCGGACACTCGGTGGCTCTGGAGCAGGTGAAGCTTGTCGGGGAACGCAAGTCGGGATCGAGGGAGTTTCAGCTCGGGTCGTTGCCGGATGTGACGCCGTATGACGTTCTCGTGATCGGTGCGGCGGTGGAGGCGTTCTCGCTCTCTGCGGTGATGACTAAGTGCCTGGGTGAGATTGGGTCTCTCGAGAAGAAGAGCGTGGTCTGCCTGATCACGCAGGCCTTCCCGTTTGCCTGGCTCGGTGGGAACCGCGCCGCGCTGCAGATGCGAAAGCTGTGCGAGTCTAAGGGCGCCGCGGTCCGTGGGGCGGCGGTCGTCAACTGGATGGGCAAGGGCCTCGATCGGCGGATTGCGAACGGCGTCGAGAGGCTGAGCAAGCTCGTCTCGGGCTGAGCCGGCACTCGCTTGCTCGGTGGCAGCTGCGCGATTTGATCCGCGCGTTTCCGCGGGCTACGGTTGCGGCGTTCTTGTTGGAGACATCGCGGCTGACCACCTGACTGACGGGCGCAGCATAGGATGACTGGGGGATCTATGACGACGGTACACGCGGTGGAAACCATTAACATGGCGGTGTTCCTCGACTTCGAGAACATCGCGCTGGGCGTTCGCGAGGCAAACTATCCGCAATTCGACATTGATAAGGTGCTCGAGCGGCTCCTCTTGAAGGGCAGCATCGTCGTCAAGAAGGCCTATTGCGACTGGGCGCGCTACAAGGAGTTTAAGAGCGCGATGCACGAGGCGTCGTTTGAGCTCATCGAGATCCCGCACGTCCGCCAATCGGGCAAGAACTCGGCCGACATCCGCATGGTCGTCGACGCGCTCGACCTGTGCTACACGAAGGGGCATGTGGACACGTTCGTGCTCATCAGCGGCGATTCCGACTTCTCCCCGCTCGTCAGCAAGCTTCGCGAGAACAACAAGACCGTCATCGGAGTCGGCGTCAAGAATTCGTCGGCGGATCTGCTTGTCGCCAACTGCGACGAGTTCATCTTCTACGATGACCTCGTGCGCCCGAAGCGCCCGGAGGCCAAGCCCCGCCGGCAGCCGGCCAAGAAGCCCGTCGGAACGCGGGCCGCGAAAGTGGCGTCACCGATAGAGGACAAGAAGCGCGAGGCGTGGGCGCTCGTCGCCGAGACGTACGAGGCTCTCGTGGAGGAGCGCGGCGAAGGGGAGAACATCTGGGGGTCGATGATCAAGCAGACGCTGAAGCGCCGCAAGCCTGGCTTCAGCGAATCGTACTACGGGTTCGGGTCGTTCGGGCAGTTGCTCGAGGAGGCCGGTGCGCAAGGGATCCTCGAACTCGAACGCGATGACAAGTCGGGAGGCTTCATCATCAAGAGCTGCCGGAGTCCGTAGGCGCCCGAGAGCGCGCATCCGAGACTTCCGGCCTCTGTGGCATACCTCCCGTCGGCGTCGGCCGGCCTTCTTCGGCTGTCCGCATGGTTGAGGCCGTTGCCATCGGGCCGGCTATGGGAGTATGCTTCGGCCTTGTGGCTCCGAAGGCCACTAGCACGTCTCGGTGGGGGGAGGAATACGATGGCAAAAGATCAAGACATCAAGAAGTCATCGAACAAGAAGGCGCCGCAGAAGACGCTGAAAGAGAAGCGCGCGGCGAAGAAGGCAAAGAAGGCGGAGAAAGCCTGAGTCGTGTCGGCCCGATGATGCGGGCTGGTACGAAGTAGATTGCGGGCCCGCGCACAGCGTGGGCCCGGTTTGTTGGGACGCCCTTCGCGGCGACGCCCTCCGCCACGCAGTGTCCATGGCGGCCGGTATGGACCTTCTCAGGCCGAGGCGCCACTTCAGTGCTGAGGTAGGGGTCCTTTCGTCGCGTTCCTCGTCGCCCCACCCATTCTCCTGCTGCGCGGCTTGGTCGGTGAGCGGCTGCCCGGCTACCCTGCGCAGTGAAGCTGACGCGTGGGAGCAGCGGAGGTGGCGATGAGCGCGAGAGAGGTGGGGCTGTTCCCCGAACGAGGGGAGCAAGGCGCTGGCGACGCGGTGTCGCGCGACACCAAGCTGCCGCCGCTTGATGCACACGGGCACTTCGATCCCCAGCGTGCGTCCGAGGAGCTTCTCGCTTCGGGATGCGTGCTTGCGGGGACGCTCTCGCCGGAGGAGTGGGACGTCGCCTCGTCTCGAAGAGACCCGTTCGTCGCGTGGGGCATCGGCTGCCATCCGCGGCTCCCGCGAGCTCAGGCGGCGTTCGACCCGCGGAGATTCCGAGCGTTTGCGGAAGAGACGGCCGTGATCAGCGAGATCGGGCTCGATGCCGGATCGCGCGTTCCGATCGACGTCCAGCTTGGGACCTTCCGCGAGATCCTTGAGTTCGTCGCGGAGACGCCACGCCTCGTCAGCATTCACAGCTACGCCGCGACGGGTCTTGTTCTCGATGAGTTCGAACGGCGTCCGATTCGCGTGCCGATCCTGCATTGGTGGACCGGGTCCGCCGCCGAGACGCGGAGGGCCGTCGAGCTAGGGTGTCTGTTCTCGGTCCACTCGCAAGTGGCCCGGCGGTCTGTGCACCATACGGCGATTCCAAAGGATCGACTTCTCGTCGAGAGCGATCATGGCGTCAACGATCCGCCCGCGGCTATCCCGTGCCGCATCGAGTGGGTCGAACACCTCGTGAGCCAGCATCTGAAGTGCCAGCGATCGGACGTGCGTGCGCTCGCCTGGGCGAACCTCCGCCGCATCGTCGATGAGGTCGGTGTGCGCAATCTCTTGCCGGACGGGATCTGCCGGGTTCTCGAATGGGAGGAGTGAGCGTCCGGACCTCGCGCGCGTCGAGCGGGGCGGTATCCTTTGCTTGCGAGTCTGGTGCCTCGTGGCGCAGTTCGCGGAGGTGTCTGCATGGCGGAGGTTCAGAGCCCACTCGTTTACGGCTGCAATCTCATCATCGTGCGGGACGCGGGGAAGATGCGTTCGATGATCTGCTCGTGGGCGACCCAAGTCAGCGAGCGGCACGTCGTCTTGTGCCTCGGTGCGCAGAGCGAGACCGGGAAGGCGCTGCGCGAGGGCATGGAATTCTCGATCAACGTGCTCTTGCGCGAGCAGTTCGAGCTTGCGCGCCTGGCGGGAATGAGCCACTCGAGCGCGACCGACAAGCTGGCTGGCGTTCCGGTCGTCGAAGAGGCGGGCGTCGTGACGCTGAAGCGCGCGAAGAAGACGATGCGCTGCCGGGTCGAGCGATTCCTCGACCTCGCCCCGGACGGAGCGACGCGCGGCGTGTTGGCGGAGATCGTCTCTCCCGTCATTGAGCAGGACGGCGACCCGCTCTTGCTCGACGACTTCTTCCGCGAGGCGCAGTAGAGAGGGCAAGAACGATCCAGGATGCCCGCGGAGGCGGACGTCGGTGCGCCGATGCGGGGAGCCGCGCAATGAGCCTGTAGGCCTGCGCTCGTGGAGCGGCTGCGTTGGATCCAGGCGACCGACGGTACAATGGCCGCGGAACGATCCATCGAACTGGAGTGGTGCGGAGGGACTCTTCGATGTCGAGGCGTCTTCTAACGAGCTGTCTAGCGCTCCTGTTGCTGGCCACCGGCGCGGCGGCGAGCGGCCGGGCTATGACCCTCTCGACGGGCGGGCAGACGTTCGCCATTCCCGCCAGGAGCGCGCCGACGCTCGACGAGCGGATGATGCCCGACGAGTGGGGTGCCGGACTGCGTCTGCTGTTCTCCGATGGAGGCGAGCTGCGTCTCCTCGAGAGCGACGGTGCCCTGTGCCTCGGGATCGGTGAGAACTTCGAGGGGCTGACCACGACGTCGGTGTTTCTGGAACGAGACGGTGTGGTCTCTATCCTCCACGCTTCGGGCTCTCTGGGGACGGCCCGCTACGCACAGGCCGGCGACCGATGGGTGCTCGTCCAGCCCTTCGCTTGGGCCCCATACGGGGTGACCACGCAGAGCGCGGCGGCGCAGAACGCGCGGCAGACCTACTTCGCGAGGAACGGCTGGCTCGCGAATCTCGGATCGATGACGACGACGCAGGGGATCGAGGTCAAGGTCGTCCTTGCGGCCGGCACGTACCGCCTCGCGGTCGCGTACCTGTGCTCCGCCGACTGGAGCCGTGCCGCGGTGTGCCCGATGGACGTGTCCGACGACGCCGGGAACGGTCTTCTCCTCCGCGCCAACGCGCCGGACTCGATGACGCTGCACTTCGCGCCGCGAACGTGGATGACGCTTGAGGTGCCCGGCGAGTGAGGTTGGGCTGACGTAGCGTCGCGCCTCCCGGTCGGAGGCGGCGCGACGTCAAGAGGTGACGGGGTGCGACAGACGTTGGATCTCGTGGGAGCATCCGTAACCGTCGGGATCTACGTCCTGTGCATCCTGGTGTTCGTCTCTCGCCTCGTGGGGAAGCCCGAAGTAGGGCACGGCATCGGCTGGGCGCTCCATGCGGCCGTCGTGCCGCTCGTCGTTCTGCTCATCCTCGGCCGCGGACTCGAACGGCAGGCGCTGTACGATCTCCAGATCGGGCTCATGCTGGGGTTTCTCGCCGTCGAGTTTCTGCTCGACTACTGGCCGAAGGTCGACTTTCGGCACACGCAATGGATCGTGGTCCCCTACGTCACGCTGTTCTTTGCCAGCACGGGCGGCATGCTCGGAGTTGCCTCGGCCGCGGGAAGAGCTTGGATGCTGCCCGCGGTGGTGCTGTACCTCGTCATGGCAGTCCTCGCGTTCGTCCAGCGGGCGCGAACAGGCATGTAGCAACGCCTTGGATGGCTAGGGGATTGGCCCCTCCGGGCCTCGCGGATCTTGTTGGGAGTAGACATTCACTATCGAGATATGTTACAAAGATACGCACGGAAAACGCGGCCACGTGTTCTAGGAGATGCCAGGAGCGAGTCGGTCGGCTTGCGCGGAAGTCGGCAGGACGCTGTGAGCCGCAGGAAGCCGGCAGGCTTCCGCGATCGTTGCGACAGGGAGGAAGCTCAGTATGCTGCCTTGCGAACCAAGCGGCGTCGCTCCCGCGGATGGGGCGAGAGTCCTACGGGCCATGCAAGCATTCGGCCGCGACACACGCATCTTTCGAACGGACATCGAGGCGACCCAGTCACTGTGCGAGGCGCTCTGCTTCGACGGCGGCTATCGAAGCGCAGTCGTGGGCCGCAACGTAGGCAATGGTCCATGGGACGTTATCCGGGTTGCCGGTTCGGGTGGCGAGCACTCGGCGGGGACCCGCATCGACCTCGGATGGTGCGAAGCGGACCAGGTTCTGGAAAGTGGACAAGGAAACCCGTTCATCCTCTGCACTGACGTGCGGCGTTCCTCTGCGGAGCCCGGCGGCTCGGCCCCGGAAAACGACTCGGGCTCGGTTCTTGCGGTGTCGTTCGCCGTACATGGCGCACCGTGGGGCGTGTTGGTGGTCGATTCGCGCGACCCTAGCTCGTTCGACACTCACGAGCGCGCCTCGATCGAGCAAGGCGTGGTCCACCTCTCGATGACCCTGGAGAGCCTGCTTCAGGAGAACGTCGCCCATGAGAGCGAGCGAAAGTATCGCGACCTCGTCGAGAACATGAGCGAGATCGTCTACGCCATCAGGCGGGACGGCGAACTGGCCTACATCAGCCCCAGCGTAGAGAGAGTACTCGGATTCCCGCCCGACGTGCTCCTCGGGCGGCAGTACGAACGGCTTCTGCTTCCCGAAGACTGGGCCACGGCCGTGGAGGACTACCGCCGACAGCGATCGGGCGAGATGCGCGACGTGCGCCTCCGGGTGAGGGACGCGCAGGGCAGGGTACACGTCCTGCGCGCCGCGATCGTACCTCCAGAGAACGACTCAGGAGAACTTGTCGGCATTGCGACGGACGTCACGGAGAAGGAACTCGCGGAACAACGGCTGCTCGCCGCCTTCGAAGGCACGATCAAGGCCCTTGGCGAATTGACGGTGGCGCGGGACCCGTACACAGCCGGCCACCAGGAGCGTGTGGCAGGCCTTGCGTGCTCGATTGCGGAGCGCATGGGACTCGACCAGGAGCGCGTCCGCGTCCTGCGCTACGCCGGGCTGGTCCACGACATTGGCAAGATGTCGGTTCCGGCGGAGATTCTCGCCAAGCCCGCGGCGCTTGCAGAGACCGAAGTCGCGCTGGTCCGCTCCCATTCGCTCGTCGCGCACAGGATCCTGACGAAGATCGACCTTCCGTGGCCCATCGCCGAGATCGTGTACCAACACCACGAGCGTCTCGACGGTTCGGGGTATCCACGCGGCCTCACGGGATCGGACATCATGTTGGAAGCGAGGATTCTTGCCCTGGCCGATGTCGTCGAGGCCATGTGTTCGCACCGGCCGTATCGCCCTGCGCGCGGCGTTGCGGCCGCTCGAGCCGAGATCACATCTCGCGCAGGGATGCTCTATGACCCAGACGCCGTCAGCGCGTGCGTCGAGATCCTCGCGGAAGGCCGATTCCCTGTCGCCGAGTCGGGGGCCGGAGCCCCGGTCTACGGCGCGCCAACACCGCTCACATCAGGCCCGTAGCGGATCTCCTGTTCGGTGTTCTCAGCGAGAGCCACCGGCCGGCACTCATGCGATCCGTCGGGTCATTTCGAATTGATCGACGAGGGATCCGAACCCAGGGCTCCGACGAACGCGATCATCCCTTCGTCCGACGCGTCGACGTTGATCACGGCAAGCCTCGTCACGCCTTCGGGAAGGCGTGCGGCGACGCGGGTGAGAAGCGCGCGTCCGACGCCGCGGCGACGGTGCGATCGGCACACGACGAGCGAGAGCAGCTAACGTAGGGGCGGCGAGTACGCGGCGACTCCCACGCAACGACCGCCGTCGAATACGCCGGTAAGGATCACGTCATTCGGGATCCGCTTGACCGCCGAGAACCTGTTCTCGAACGACGGAAGCCAGTCGGCGTCCTGCGCCACGGGGGCAAACGTGCGCGCGTCGATCGGTCGGACGTCCCATGTCGAGGCGGCTGAGGTTGCGCTAGGAGAGAGGATCGCGGCATCGGCAACGTACGACCGCAGCTCGCGGGTGATCTCGAACCCGCTCTTCTTGTAGGCCCTGATCGCCGGCTGGTTCTGTTGAAGCACTTCGAGCGAGAATCGCTCCACGCCGCGGTCGCGGAGCGCCGGGAGAGCGCGATCGAACATGCGCCGCGCCAGCCCTTGGCCGCGGAACGCGGGGACGATGCCTGTTCCGGCGTCGTAGGCCGTCACCGCGCCGCCCCACGAGTCAACACCGATGAGCGTGAATCCTACCATCCGGCCGTCGTCGTAGGCGCCGACCGACACGTCGTAGGCGATGGCATTCTTCTCCATGCGCAGGAGCAGCCTCTCCTCCGTCAGTCCCGCCGAGGTCATCGCGTAGTCGGCGAAGGCTTCGGTGAACGTGGCGTGTACGGCACCCCTATCTACAGCCCGTAGGTCGATCATGCTCGGATTCTGCGAGGCCTTGTCGGGAGCTGCAAGGAACTCCCATGTGCCCAGTGGCGCCGCGACGATCTTGAGACGCTGATCGGAGACAGTCTGCGCGACCCGTGGCGTGGAATGTCCCGCCACGGGTCGCCGGGGCACGGCGCCTCAGGAGGGAGACGATGGACAAGACAGGCATCGAGGTCAAGCGCGTCGCGCCGTTGCGCGTGCTCGCGACGCTACGCCGAGTGACGGGCCAGGAAGAGATCCTGGAGGCGATCGCCGAACTGCGGTCGCAGGTGGCCGACGTCCTTGCAGGTCCGCCGATGGCGCTCCGGCTCGGGTTCCCACGCGATGGCAAGGTGGACGTGGAGATCGCGTTCCCAATCGCGCGGGCGGTGAAGCGGAAAGGCTTCGTGTTGAAGGTACTGCCAGCTCTGCCCATGTTCTCCCTCACGCACGTCGGGCCGGTCGTCGGAGGACCCGACGGGACGAACTTGATCGATACCCGCAAGAAACTCGTCCAGTTCGTCGGAGAGCGGAGCATTCTCGTGGGCGATGACCCCGAGAGGTTCTTGTACAACGAAGGCGCGGAGACGCACGGAGGCCACAGCGACGAGTATGTCACGGAGGTCCAGTACTCGTACCACATGCCGATGTGGCTCGAGGCGCTGGATGAGGGGACGGCGCGCTTCGCCGGCCCCGAGGCTGCGCGCCGAGTCATGGCCGGCAGCGAAGGTCTTGCCGAGGCGCTCGATGGGCCGCGTGCGGTGGCGTGGATTCCCGGGGCGATGGAGCGTCTCGATCGCGAGGTCACGGACGAGAGAGCGCGGGCGTGCATCATGAACGGCTGCGCGCACCACTACATCGTACAGAGTGGGATGATCGTCGAGGCCGCGTTCAAGGAAGTCGGTAGAGACCTGCGCAGCCTGGTGGCGAAGATCACGAGTGAGAAGCTGCTCGGGAGCAAGTACTGGATCGACGAATCCGGTCCCCAGCCGCTGCTCATGATCTTGCGTCGCCCGGCGCGGCCGGAGGAGTACGAGAAGGCGACGACGCCGGCCGAGAAGCGGTACGAGGCCTGCTTCTGCCCGCTCGTGCGCGACGCGATTCGCGAGGGACGCGAGATCTCGCGCACCTTCTGTCACTGCTCCGGCGGCTGGTACGCGCAGGAGTGGGCCATCGTGTTTGGCGAGACGCCCGAGGTGCGCCTGGTCGAGACGATGCTCGAAGGCAGAGACGCGTGCCTCTTCGCCGTCGTCATTCCGGACGGGTGGTTGTAGGCGGACGCGGGACGGGGGCTGTGTCGCCGGCTTCGCGCTCGGCCGCCCGCACCCGCCGCTCGATCTCTTCCGCGACGTCGTCGCCAGCCTTGCCGTTCGCCCGGCGTGGCGCCGCCGCGGTCTCGGCCTCGCACTGCTTCGGAACGCGCTCGGGGAGTTCTACCGGCGCGGTTGCGGCTCGGTCGAGCTGCTTGTCGACAGCGACAGCCTGACCGGCGCCCTCCGTCTCTACGAGCGCGCCGGCATGCGCGCGTTCCAGACTCAGCTCATCTACGAGAAGGAGCTCTGCCCGGGCGTGGACATCACGGCACGGACGCAGCCGACGCGAGCGTCCTACGAGATACCGTGTGGGTGGAAGAACGCCTTCGGTAGGACTGCGCCTTCATCTCGCCTTCATGTCGAACGGCTAGGATGATTCCCGGAAGAGGGAGTCCCTTATGCGCGTGTTGGTCGTTGAGGACGAGCACAAGATCTCCGCCTACGTCAAGCGCGGTCTTGAGGAGGCAGGCTACGCGGTGGACGCGGTCTTCACCGGACCTGAGGCACTGGAGTGGGCCGACGCGGCACCCTACGACGCGATCGTCCTCGACATCCTGCTGCCGGGGATGGATGGCCTGAGCGTCTGTCGCGAGTTTCGCCGGAGAGGCATGCGAGCGCCGGTTCTGATGCTCACCGCCCGCGACACGATTGACGACCGTGTTGCGGGGTTGGACTCCGGGGCCGATGACTACCTGGTCAAGCCATTCGCCATGCGGGAGCTCTTGGCTCGTGTGCGCGCGCTCGCGCGCCGGGCGGGCGACCAACCGAGGACTACCACGCTCCGGGTGGCGGACTTGACGATGGACACGCTGACCCGTCGGGTTCGACGCGGCCATCGAATGATCCAGCTGACGGCCAAGGAGTACGCCGTGCTGGAGTGCTTGATGCGGGGGCCGGAACGCGTCCTCACTCGATCGATGATTGCCGAGCACGTTTGGAGCTACGCCGCGGTCAACCAGTCCAACGTGGTAGACGTCTACATCCGCAACCTACGGCGCAAGATCGACGACCCCTCCGATCTGAAACTGATCCACACCGTCCGTGGTGCTGGCTATCGTCTGTCGCCAGGCGAAGAGGAGAACGGATGACCCTACGTCTACGCTTTGCCCTGTGGGTGAGTGGCCTATTGCTGGCGATCATGGCAGTTTATGGCGCCATGGTGTACCTGGACTTGGCACGGGGACTCGCGGCCTCGATCGACGATTCCCTGCGCCTCGGTGCCTCCCAGGCGGCTGAGACGCTGAATCTGGAGGACGGCGTCGCGGAACTGCCGAGCACTCTACCGGAAAGCGCCGACGCGGCAGACCTGCGTGAGCGCGGCCTGACGGTCCGCATACTGGGTCCCCGGGGGGGCGTGCTGGAAGCGTCCGGTCCGTATCGTGAGTTGACGATCTCCCCGGACAGCTTGGCCAGAGCACTCAACGGGCAGCCCGTGTTCTCGACCCTGGCCGACCCGTCGGGGGGCGACCCGGTGCGCGTGTACACACTTCCCGTCTCGGAAAACGGACGACTCCTCGGCTTCATGCAGGCCGCGGAGTCTCTCGGGGGTGTCCGCGACACACTTGCCCGGCTGCTCGTATCGCTGTTGCTCGGCGGCCCGCTGTTGGCCGCGCTGGCCGGGATCGGCGGGTACTTCCTCGTGGCACGCGCCCTGTCGCCCATCGACAAGATCACCCGGACGGCGGGCCGTATCTCTGCACAGGACCTCTCCTCTCGGTTGAACCTCCCCCGCACGGACGACGAGGTGGGCCGGCTGGCCGCGACGTTCGACGAGATGCTGAGCCGGTTGGACAGCGCCTTCCAGCGCGAGCGGCAGTTCACGGCCGATGCTTCGCACGAGCTGCGGACGCCCCTGGCCGCCATGGGCACCATTCTCAGCGTCGTGAGAGAGCAACGGCGCACGTCGGAAGAATACGAACAAGCCTTGAGCGACATCGCCGAAGAGAGCGACCGCCTTCGGGCCCTAACGGAAGACCTGCTACAGTTGGCGCGTGGCGATTTGGGCCGACCCAACGTTCATGTGCCCGTAGACCTATCGGCACTGCTGAACGATGTATCCGATGCGATGCGCCCGCTGGCTGAAGCGAAGGGCTTGACTCTCCTGTGCCTTGCGGCAACGGGACTGATCATCGAGGGAGACTCCGACAACCTGATCCGTCTGTTCGTCAACCTCTTGGACAACGCGATCAAGTACACCGTGCACGGTATGGTCACTCTCGCAGCGGAGCGGGATCCCGCCGGTGTGGCCGTGACAGTCGCCGACACCGGTCCAGGCATCTCCCCCGAGCACCTACCGCATATCTTCGACCGCTTCTATCGTGTGGACACGGCCCGCTCCGGCCGTGGCTCCGGCCTCGGGCTGGCGATTGCGCGCGAGATCGTCTCAGCCCACGGTGGGACGATCGGTGCACACACCAATCTGGGGCAGGGTACGACGCTCGTGGTCCATCTCCCGGGGTGAAGAAACCCGCGGGTCCATTTCACGATGGTTTCATCTCCAGGGTCTAGGATCGTGTTGCGGCAAGTGATGAAACAATAGGGGCCACGGGGCCCCATGGCCGACACGTGGGTGGGCAGTACAGAACGTGCGGTGCGCCAAGGCTCTGTGCCTTACGTGCACCCAAGAGAGGAGATGAGGACGTATGGGGATCATCGGTAGTCTCATGGCTCTGGCAGTATCGGCTTTGCTCATCGTTGGCGGATTGGTGGGTCCGAGCGTTGGAGTGGCGTCGGGGTCGCTGCAGTCGTCTCCCCGCGCAGCCCAGGCGCAGTCTGTCCCGACGAGCGTTTCGATCAACACCGAAGCGCTAGGAGTGCGGGCGGAAGCGAACGGCGCGGACATGGATGCTGTTGAGGACGGTGACCAGGGCGGGCCGGACGGCGCGGCGGACATGGAGGACGCGGACGACGTTCAGGACGCCGCTCCCAGCGGGACGCCGGCGATCAGCGCCGACACGGCAAAGCAGGCCGCGGAGGCTCATCTGGGCGCAGGCTCGGCCTCGAAGGTTGAACTAGACGACGAGGACGGGCAACTAGTCTACAGCGTCGAGATCGGGTCGACTGACGTGAAGGTCGACGCCACGACCGGCGCGGTGCTCAAGACGGAGGACGGCGCCGACTAGGCGCACGCGTAGCCTCGCATGGGTCCGGTGCCCAGAGGATCACGGGTGCCGGACCCATCACATCTGCGGGTCCCGTGGGTGATACGTATGAACAAGAAAGTCATGGTCGTCGTCTGCCTCACGCTCGTGGCGTTGGTTGTGCTGGGTCTGTACTCGTTCGGTCCCTGGAGGCAGGGCCAGCGGCCTGGGAAGAGCAACCTCGCGGCTACGAGGTATCCTGTCTCGGTGAAGCCGACGCCGGAACCTGCTGCCCCTGCGAGCGCCGGCGGACTTGAGCTGGCCGGCTATCACAATCGCGACGTGAAAGAGAACTACTATTCGGTTCGAGTTCCTCAGGGATGGCAGGTCCAAGCCGGCAAGGTCCTCGGCAGCTACAGCCTCTCGTTCGCCGGCGGATCGGGCACGATCGAGTTGATGGATGTGCCGGACAATAGCACGCTGGCGCTGTACGCCCTCAGTCAGGAGGAGCCCCGTCTGAAGAAGACGCTCGCGGAGTACCAGCGCCTGGACTACCGGAAGATCGAAGTCGACGGGAACGAAGCACACCAACTCGTCTTCGATTCGCAGTCGGATGCCGGGGGCGTCCGAACCGTCCGGACGTACATCGCTGGCCAGGATTGCGCCGCCGTCGTGACTCTCGCTGCGCCGCTGGACGCATACGCCGGGGTGCAAGCGGCCTTCTCGGATGTGCTTGCCGCTTTCCATTGGGAGAATTGACAACATGAGACGCATCTTCGGTTTCCTGTCTCTCGCTGCGCTCGGCCTCGGGGTCTACCTGAAAGTGGCCTACGACGTGCCCGACAGCCAAGAGACCCTCAACTTCTTCGTGAGCGGCTTCCTGATGATCATCGGGGGGGCCGGGCTTCTCATCAATCTCCTCTGGAAACCAACGGGGGTAGCCCCGAAGGATAAGGAATAGCGATGCCTGCGGCGATCCAAGTGGACCGATTGAGCAAGTCGTACGGCCCGACGCGGGCCGTCGTGGACCTGTCGTTTGTGGTCGAGGAGGGCGAATTCCTTGGGTTCCTTGGGCCGAACGGCGCTGGCAAGACGACGACGATTCGCATCCTCACGGGCATCCTCCGGCCGGATGGGGGGCGGGGCGAGGTCGGAGGTCTCGATCTCTGCCACCGGGAAGCGATCGCGCGGGAGATCGGCGTCGTCCCCGAGAGCCGCGGGTTTTACGACTGGATGACGGCTTCCGAGTACCTCACCTTCTTCGCTCGCGCGTACCGCCACGGAAAGCCTGCGGAGCCCAAGGTCGTCGACTCGCTGTTGGAGCAGGTGGATCTAGCGCGCAGCCGACACACTCGAGTGGGCACCTTCTCCCGGGGGATGAAGCAACGGCTCGGCCTTGCCCGGGCGCTGGTGAATCGGCCGCGGATTCTCTTTCTCGACGAGCCGACCCTGGGCCTTGACCCGCAGGGGCAGCAGGACATCAAGAACCTGCTGCGCCATCTGAACTCGGACGGAGTGACCGTCTTTCTCTCGTCGCACCTCCTCTCCGAGGTGGCCGAGCTGTGCTCGCGAATTGTAGTCATCGACCGAGGTCGGCTGGTGGGCGAGGGAACACTGGATGGCCTGAGGCGGAAGGCCGGACTCAAGACCGGGTGGCACGTACGTGTAGCGGGGGGCCGCACGGCTCTCGAATCCGCGTGGCCCGGCGCGCAGATCACCGCACTCCCCGGCGTTCTCCCTGAGGCAGAGGGGCTCTTCCTCGGCGACCGAGCCGAGGCCAATCGCTTCCTTGACGACCTGCGCGCGTGCCGACTAGAGGTGCTCAAGTTCACCGCCAGTGGCCAAAACCTCGAAGAGATCTTCCTGGCGCTGACCCGGCGGGAAGAGAGCGACGTGCCCCGCGATCCCGCGAACGACCGGTCCGCGGCCCCCGGGAAGGGGAGCACGCGGCAGACAGGAGGCAGTCGATGATCCGACTCATCTGGGCCAAGGAGGTCCGCGCCGAACTCTACACGTGGCGGAGCGCCCTGTGGTTGCTCCTCGCCTCCCTCATATTCAGCTTCACGAGCTACCTGCTGCTGACGAACAAAGAACTGACTCTGCTGGATCAGACGGAGCTCTTGTGGCTGCTCGGGAAGATCATCGTCGGCACGGCGCTGTTGATGGTGACGATCGACGCCTCGTCCATCCTCACGTCCGAGTTTGAACACCACACGGCCGAGAGCCTGTTCATTGCCCCCATCCGACTGAGAGACCTCGTGATCGGCAAGTTCCTGGCATCGCTGACCCTGTGGGGAGCCCTGTACGTCGTCGCGGTCCCCTACATGATCGTGGCCGCGGCCGGGACTAGGCTGGCACCGGCCTTTCTCGGCTATGTGGCCCTTCTTGGGACCCTTGGCGTGGCGGCGATGGTTCTCCTCGCGCTCGGAATCGCGTTCTTGTTCCGTTCGAGCAAGAACGCCCTCACGACGACGCTCGTCGTCCTCCTCGGTCTGACCGTGCCCGCTCTGTTCACCTCCGCGCTGAAATCGGGCTTCGTCGCTCGGGTGTTCGAGCGGATCAACCCAGTGGATAGCATCTTCGCCGCGCTGGACAACGTCCTGGTTGACTACCAGCTGTCGCCCTTGCAGAACGGCCGGTTCCTCCTGCCGCTGGCGGGATTCCTCGTGGCAGCGTTTGCCTTCGCCGTCTTCGCGGCCCGGCGCTTCGAACGCCAGGGGATCGTCAGGAGCGCATCATGACCCAGCGCCTCGTCATCCTATGGGCGGTACTTCTGGCTGCGAGTGCAAGCTGCGTCGCGGCCGCGTCGGCCGGCGCCCCGTTGGTCCTGGGGATCGCGTCGGCGCAGACGCTCAACGGAGTCGCTGGAGACTACGTGACGGTCGCGGCGCGGATCGAGAACACGAGCGACCAAGCGGTGAGCGACGTGACGACGTACCTGTCGCTCGTGAACACCGCGGACAAGTTGCCTGTTGATCTGGAGGATTGGAGCGCGGAGAAGGGTCTGTACGTCGGCGTGATCGAGCCCAGCCAGGCCCTGCCGCTCGATTGGAGAATCCACTTCGTCAAACCCGGGCGCTTCGCTCTGACCGTGGTGGCCCTCGTGGCTGGGCGGGAAATGCCGACGGTCAGCCCCGTAGTCTACTTTCAGGTCGAGCCGAGGAACAGCCTGGACCCGGGGCACATCCTGCCGGTCGCGTTGGGCATGCCGGTTGTCCTGGGTCTCCTACTGTTGCTGCTCAACTACCGCCGGCGAACTCGCCCATAGAGCGCACACCGAGTTGCAGGATCGTCGCAGCGGGCGGAACAGGGTCTAGGACGAACGGAGGGAACATGATGAGGCGAGTAGTGCAGGTGGTTGGTGTTGGGGTAGTGCTTCTTGGGTGTGCCGTCTTTGCTGAACAGGCCGTACCGTCCGGGGTCGTAGGCCAGTTGAGCGTGGGGAGAGTCGATGCGATTGCCTACTCCGCGAATGGCGAGTTCCTAGCCATAGCGACGGGGAGCGTAGTGAAACTGGGTCGTGGCGACACACATGAGCTTGTGCACATCCTCACCAGCCACACGGACTCTGTCCTTTGTCTTGCGTTCTCCCCCGAGGGGTTGACTCTCGCGTCTGGATCGGATGACAACACGATCAAGCTGTGGAACGCAGAGACGGGCGAACTCCTGCGGACCCTCACCGGGCACACGCATGACGTCAATTGCGTCGCGTTCTCCCCAGACGGGACGATTCTTGCGTCGGGGTCATCGAGCAACACGATCAATCTGTGGAACGTGGAGACGGGAGAACTCCTACGCACTCTCAGAGGCCACAAGGACACGGTCTGGTCCGTTGTCTTTTCGCCTGACGGGACGACTCTTGCGTCCGGATCGTCGGACAACACGATCAACCTGTGGAATGTGGCGACAGGTGAACTGCTGCTCACACTCATAGGACATTCGGGCGCCGCGATTTCCGTTGTCTTCTTCCCGGACGGGGCGACCCTCGCGTCCGGGTCATGGGACAACACGATCAAGCTGTGGGATGTCGCGACCGGCGAGCTCTTGCGCACCCTCAAAGGGCGTGGGTGGGTCATCCAATGCACCGCACTCTCCTCAGGCGGGACGATCCTCGCGGCGGGGTCGTGGGACGGCAGGATCGAACTGTGGGATGTGGGCGCTGGCGAGGTCCTGCGCACACTTGCCGGCCACTCGGACAGTGTTACCTGCGTTGCCTTCTCCCCCGACGGAACGACTCTCGCGTCAGGATCCTGGGATGGGAAGGTTCTTTTCTGGGATGTCTCAGAGTGGCGGTAGCCTTCCCAGGAGCCGTGCGTGTGCTCTCGACGCCACGTCCGCCGGCGTGGGCGCATCGCCCCCTGGATTTGGGGTTGAGCGATCTGACGACGATTCGGCCGTGCAGCATGCCCTGCTTCTTCACACTGCGGGGCAAGGTCTGGTCAGGTGGAGCCTATGGCTTGCCCCGCGAGAACCGATTTGGGAGTCAACAGGCCATACTGGGTCTGTCAGCAGTCGACTACGAGGAGAAAGAGGGGACGCTGGGTAGGACAGCGAGGGCTTGATCCAGCACACTGACCTATCCATGTTCCGCAAGTCAAGTAAGGGAGGAGTCTATGATGCGTAGTCCGCTCTTGATTGCCATCGCTGCTTTGGCCTTGTTCCTTGCGGCGGGCGCCCTGGTCGTTCAGTTCGTTGGCCCCTCGAAAGGCGGCGTGAGCCAGACTGATTTCGCCGCCCTTCAGAGCCAAGTGGGCTCTCTGAAGACGAGCGGAGCGGGCTTGAAGGTTGCGTTCGTCAATGTGGACTCCGCCTTCTTCGTGTTCATGAATGCCGTCGCCGCGCTCCGCCAGGGGGTCGCCGACAAGACCCAACAGATCACGGACCTCAACAATGCCTACCAAGCGGGTACGGCGTCGAAGGATGCGTATCAGCGGCAGCTTCTGCAATTGAACGCCGAACTGCTCGGTGCGCGGGTGTCTGCCGACGTGGGAACGCTCGATCGGATGATTGCGTCTGAGGCGTTCGCCGACATGCACACGAATCTTCAGAAGGAGCGCGACTCGTCGCAGACTCTTGTCGACACCGCGAAGAGCCTCGTCGCGATGGCCGCGGAGGGGGCTGCCGACACACCCGACTTCCAGAACCGGTTCACGCAGGCGCAGAGTGCCTTCACGCAACTCGATCAGTTTGTGGCGCAAGCCGCGACAACCAAGGTGCAACAGGCTGCGAAGAAGATCGCGGTCGCCCAAGGGATCGACCTTGTGGTCCCAGCCAAGAACGTCGTTCTCTACTACAACCCGGCTGTAGTCATGGACATCACGGAGCTCGTCAAGAGCGAGATCGCGGGCTACCTCTAGCGAGGGGAGGCCTACGCTTGATGACACTCATCGCCGGGCAGGAAATGCCGGCGGTTAGCTCCGTGGTCCACTTTGAGATTGCGCCGAGGAATGGCCTGGTCCCGGCGCACGGCCTGCCCGTCGCGTTGGGTATGCCGATCGTCCTGGGTTTCCTGCTCCTCTCGCTGAAACACCCATCGCCGGGTGCGCCGGTGACAGAGCGGTGCATGACTCGTCGCGACCGAGAACAGGGAGCCGACCGAGCGCCGCTGCGTGGGGCCGGGCTCCTCTTCTAGGGAGCAACGTGCCGGTAGAAGATCCTCTTGGCGAGCTCCGCGGCCGCGAAGTAGAGGAGCACGATGCCGGCAATGAGAGGGACGAACGCGGCGGGCAGCGGCTGGAATCCGAACATCCTGCCCAACGGGGTCACGGGGAGCACGAACGCCACGGCGACGACGGCGAACGTCCCTAGAAGAAGAGCGAGACTGGGGCGGCTCTTGAAGAAAGGCCGGCGCGTGCGCATGACCAGAACAATGAGCGCCGCCGAGGCGACCGACTCGATGAACCAGCCCGTGCGGAACGCGCCCTCCGAGGACCGGAAGATGAGTAGGAGCACGCCGAACGTCAAGAAGTCGAAGAGCGAACTCAACAGGCCGAAGACCATCATGAAGCGGTGGATGAAGCGAATGTCCCACCGGCGCGGCTTCTCCAGCAGTTCGGAGTCGACGCTGTCCGTGGCAATGGTCATCTCCGGCAGGTCGGTGAGCAGGTTCATCAACAAGATCTGGCGCGGCAGAAGCGGCAGGAACGGCAGGAAGAGCGACGCGCCGGCCATGCTGGCCATGTTGCCGAAGTTGGCGCTCGTGGCCATGAACACGTACTTGAGCGTGTTGGCGAACGTCGCCCGACCCTCTCGCGTGCCCTGAACGAGGACGGCGAGATCCTTCTCCAGAAGGACGATGTCGGCCGCCTCCTTGGCCACGTCGACGGCGCTGTTCACGGAGATGCCGACATCGGCAACGTGGAGTGCAGAGGCGTCGTTGATCCCGTCGCCGAGGTATCCGACGACGTGGCCCGCCTTCTTCAGAGCCAGGATCAGGCGCTCCTTCTGGTTGGGCTCCACCTCGGCGAACACGTTCACGTCCCGCACTCGCTGGACGAGAGCTTCGTCACTCATCTCGCAGAGCTCGGAGCCGGTCAGGACGGTCGGGTTGGGCAGCCCGACCTGGAGGGCGGTGTGAAGCGCGACGAATCGGTTATCTCCCGTGACGACGCGCAGCGAGACGCCGAGGTCTCGGAGCTGCAACAGGAGATCCTGCACGCCGGCCTTGGCGGGATCGAAGAGGCAGAGCAGTCCGAGGAAGCAGAGATCTGCCTCTTCGTTTCTAGTGATCTTGTCTAGGTCTCCTACGTCGCGAGTCGCGACGCCGAGGACACGCAGTCCCTGAGCACTCAGCGCCTCGAAGCGCGCTTCGATCCCTGCGCGCGCGGAGGCGATGTCGACGATTCGCCCGCTCGACTCTTCTGCGGTCGCGCAGACCGAGAGGATGGGCATGAGGGCGCCCTTCGCGATCAAGACGCGGCGGCCCTCGTAGCGGACGAGGACGCTCAGGCGCTTGCGGACGAAGTCGTACGGGATCTCGTCGAGCTTCTCGACTTCCGACACGCTGGGCCGCGGCGCCCGCACAATGGCCGCATCAATGGGGTTGGAGAATCCGCTCTGAAGATGCGCGTTGAGATACGCGTAGACGAGCGTCTTGTCGCTCTTCGTCCCGTCCACGGCGAGGGCGGACTCGAGTTCGACCGTCCCCTCGGTCAGGGTGCCCGTCTTGTCCGAGCAGAGGATGTCCATGCTGCCGAAGTTTTCGATGGAGGCCAGGCGCTTGACGATGACGCGCTTCGCGGCCATTCGGCGGGCGCCGTGCGCCAGGTTGACGCTGATGATGGCCGGCAGGAGCTGCGGCGTGAGGCCGACGGCGAGCGCGAGGGAGAAGAGCAGTGAGTCGAGGATCGGGCGTTGAAAGCCCACGTTGATTGCGAAGATCGCAAGGACGAGGACGAGGGTGACCTCCATGAGAAGGTATCCGAGGCGGCGGATGCCGCGTTCGAACTCGGTCTCCGGCGGTCGCAGCCGCAGACGGTGAGAGATCTTTCCGAACTCGGTGTCGAGGCCCGTCGCGACGACGACGGCCGAGGCGGTCCCGCTGACGACGTGAGTCCCCATGAAGAGCGAGTTGCCGCGGCGCGCGAGCGGCGTATCGGCGGGCAGGACGGCCGCGCTCTTCTCCCCAGGGTACGTCTCCCCCGTGAGTGCCGCCTCGTCGACGAACAGGTCCCTCGACTCAAGGACGAGACAGTCCGCCGGAACGACGTTGCCGGCATTGAGCCGCACGATGTCGCCGGGCACGACATCTTCGAGTGGGATCTCGTCTTCCTTCCCGTCGCGAAGGACCTTCGTTCGGACGCGGACAAGATCAAGGAGCTTGCCCACCGCCTGCGTTGCTCCTCTCTCCTGCCAAAAACCTAGAATGGCGCTTGCGAGCACGATGCCAAAGATGATGGTGGCGTTCGTTGGGTCGTTCAGAAAGAAGGACAGCGTGGCGGCGGCAATCAGGATGAGGGTGATCGGGCTCTTGAACTGCGTGAGGAGAAGGGTCAACGCCCCCGTCTTCTTCTTGGCGTGCAGGCGATTCGCGCCGTGCGTTGCGAGACGGCCTGCCGCCTCGGCGGAGGAGAGCCCGCCCGGTGCCGCGCGAAGGGTGTCAAGGACTTCGGACGTAGAGTGCGACCAAAACGCAGCAGGGGGTTCTTGGTCCGAGAGGAGCCCTCGCTTGTTTCCCCGTCGTCGTTCGGCCATGTCTTCTGCGGGTCCACGCGCTCCGCGGGGCGCGGTCGCCGCGCCATTCTAGACGGAAGAGACAGACAGCGGCCAACTCAACGTGGCTGCGAATCTGAGTGGGGCGCTACTCCCGAGAAGCGGTCTGTCTCCAATGGGCGCGCGCCATCAGAAGGAGCAGGAGCGACGTGCAGACGACGGCGCGGACCGAGTACACCGTGGCGAGCCAGCCCTCGCTCGACAAGAGGGACAGGGCCGCGGCGAGGAGCATACCGATCCAGGCGGCGAACGATTCGGTGTTCCTGTCGGCCTGCCAAATCCTCTTTGCGACTGGGAAGTAGGCGATGACGAGGATCGCCTGGATCGCCCCGTGCGCGGCCGCGTGCTCGCGGGTGAAGCCCCAGAAGACGAGGATCGCGGCGACCGCTCCGAGGCATCCGAAGTCAAAGCGCGTGAAGCGCGAGGTCTTGTCTCCGAACAGAAGGATGGCGATGGTCACGCAGCCCACGAGAGCCATGTCCGAGGTGTTGAGGATGTTGTCGAGCGGACCGTGCGTCCCCTCCGACAGGAAGGTGACGAAGCTCCCGACCACGGCGATCGTGAAGAAGACCCACATCGCGAGCGCCGGCTGAATCCTCTTCTGACGGATGAGCCATACGTAGCGCACAAGGATGAACAGGTTGAGCGTGACGACCGCGGCGAGCGAGAAGAACCTCACGCGGCGCCTCCCAAGACGAGATCGAGAGCAGCCACGAGGCCGCGGATCTCGTCCTCGCCGATGACGAGCGGTGGATAGAAGCGCAGAAGATTCGCCGCGGGCTTGCAGCCGACGAGGAACCCACGTTCGAGCAACGCGCGATGGACGTCGTGGAGCGCTGGGCGAGAGTCTGGATGTAGCTCCATTGCGAGCATCAGGCCGCGGCCGCGGACCTCGCGGACCGCGGCGTGCCGTGAGGCGATGGTGATGAGCTCCCGCAGGAAGACCTTTCCGACTCGGGCGCTGCGCTCGACGAGCTTCTCGTCGCGCAGGACGGCGAGAACCTCCATGGCGACCGCGCTGCCCAACGGATCGTTCTGGTGCGACTGGGCGTAATGGAAGCCGCTCGCTTCGAGATCGGCGCCAATCGAACGTCGCATCGCGACGGCGCTGACCGGGTAGCCGTTCCCGAGACCTTTTCCCAGCGCTACGAGATCGGGGCGAAGGTCGTAGTGCTGGAAACCATACCAGGCGCCCGTGCGGCCGAGACCCGTCGTCACTTCGTCAACGACGAGGACGCCGCCGGCGTCGGCGACCCGCGCGGCGAGGGCGCGAACGGGACCTCGCGGGGGAAGCTTGACGAACCCGCCTGAGTTGCCGGGCTCGAACACGAACGTGCCGATCCTCTCGAATGGGATCTCTGCGAGGCGTGGGCAGCCGGGATCGCAGTCGGCGTTCTTCGGGCACTCGGCGCACGCCGCCCAGTCGAAGAGGATCCATTCGTTGGACGACATCGTGCCGGTGGTCCCGTATGCCGAGAGGTAGGCGCCCGTGAGTCCGAGGAGGAAGGTCCTGCGACTCGTACGGCGTCCGATCTGCGTCGCCAGCTCGACGGCCTCGCTGCCCGAGGCGAGGAAGACGCACTTCCCGTCCGGGAACGGTAGCGTCCCGAGCACAGCCGTCGCAGCCTCCGCAGCCAGCGCGGTTTCGACGCGGTAGCCGAGGTGCAGGGCACGATCTAGTTGAGCGTGCATGACGGTCTGGAGTCGAGGGTGGGCATGACCGAGTCCGGCGCACCATACACCCGACTCGAAGTCGACGATCCGGTCACCGCCCGCCGTGATGAGGTAGACGCCCTCGGCGTGCACCACGTCGTCCCGCCACAGCTCGTACCCCGTGCAGTCGAGGATCGGCCTCACGTCGCGTCTCCGTTCATCATGCAGCGTAGAGTACATGGTCCTCCGCATCGAGCGCGAGCCAGCCTTGACGAGTGCGTCGAGGTGGCGGATACTGCGCCCAACCCACGCCGCCGGCGTTCCGCCGGCAACTTCGGCGCGCGGTCCTCGCCCCTGACAAGGCGAGGAAAGGAGACGAACTCCGGTGGAACTGGCCACGTTGTAGAACGGACCGAAAGGCCGTGACCAGATCTCCTCGAGTTCCTCCGACACTACGTGCCTGGTTCTTGTTTGGCGTCGCTCCCGAATGCCTCTCGCACGGCCTCTTCGCCTCCGCTCCGTCGCTCGCTGAACAAGCTGTGTCTACGCTTGGCGCAGACTCGTGAAGACATCACGATGTGGAACGAAGGATGGAAGGTATGAAGCTTACGATGCGAAGGTACGAGAGAGAGGACGACTTCTGGGCGATCCGCCAGTTCCTGCGGGACGTGTACCTACGGAACGGGCGAACCGAACACTCGTGGCAGACGGCCCGCTTCGACTACTGGCGCTGGCACGGGATCATGAACATGGGCGACGGAAACCTCGAGACCGACGTCTTCCTGTGGGAGACTCCCGGGGGGCAGCTAGCCGCCGTTGCGAACTGCGAAGGGCGTGGGCACGTCTTCCTGCAGGTCGATCCGCGGTTCCGGACGCTCGACCTTGAGGAAGAGATGCTCGACGTCGCCGAGCGGAGCCTCGGCGGGATCGGTAAGGCGTCAGGGCGGCCGTTCGTCAACGTGTGGGCTCAAGACGACGACCTGATGCGAACCGAGCTTCTCGCACGCCGCGGCCACACGCGTCGCGCCGAGTGGCAGCAGATCGAGCGGGTGCGCGATCTCGCGCTTCCGATTCCCGACGTGCCGGGTCCGGAGGGATACACGATCCGGGCCATGAAGGCCGACGACCAGGAGCTTGCGAGCCGCAGTTGGGCGAGCTGGCGGGCCTTCCACCCCGACGAGCCGAACGACAAGTACGAAGGCTGGGAGTGGCAGAGGAATGTGCACAAGGCTCCCATGTACCGGCGCGATCTCGACATCATCGCCGAGGCGCCGTCGGGCGAGATCGCCGCGTTCGCCACGGCCTGGTACGACGACGCAACTCGCGCCTGCACCTTCGAGCCGGTCGGGACGGCGCCCGAGTACCAGCGGCGCGGCCTCGCCAAGGCCGTGATCGCCGAGGGGATGCGGCGCGCAAAGGAGATGGGCGCGCTCGTAGCGACGGTAGGGGGCGGCGGGGAGTCCAATCCGCCGGCCGAGCCGCTCTACGCCTGCATGTTCAGCAAGGAGGGCGTGAGCGCGACGGGGTGGCTCAAGTACCTGGACGGGAAGCCGTAGCGGCTTCCGAACTCACGGGATGAGTGGACGGGCCCTCGCAGTCCGTCCACTCATCGCAGGCCCCTAGGAGCTAAGGGAACAGCGCCGGGATCGTCGAACTCCAGGCCGTCGCCGTGACGTCGCGCACGTTCATGACTGCGGGGCGATCGAAGTCGTGCCAACTGTACAAGTAGACGAGACCGTTCACGGGATCGAAGACGTTGGAGTAGGCGAACTCGGACGGCCCGTTCGGGGAGTCGACGGCTTGCAGGATGTCGACCACGGAACCCAGCGAGTGTGCCACCGCTCCCGACGCGATCGCCTGCAGGTCCGTCGTCGCCCGCTGGAAACGCCAGCACGGATAGCCGCCGAGCCAGGGGGCGAGGATGCTGTAGTTCGTGATCACGCGGAAGGGCGTGTACTTTCGATCGATGAACACGCCGCCCATCGGGTCGACGCCCACGACGAGCGTGGCTCCCGTCGCGTCGCTGAACAGGAATTGGGTGCCGTCGATCCGGGCGAGGATGTGGGTGTACAGCCAAGGTTCGAGTTCGTCGACGCTCGCGCACTCGAGTAGCGCAGCTTGGCAGAAGTCGTACGGGTGCGATGTCGGAAGAGCACCCGTCTGCCCGGTCGTCGGCGGCGTCGGCACGCTGGTTGTGCCGAAACAGAGGCCCACGTCGTTCACGCCGCCCTGCGCGTAGCTGTCCGAGAACCCAAGGAAGAGGCCACCGTGCCAGCCGCCCGTCGGGGGAACAGTCCACGCGAGCGCGACGTCGGCTGCGCCATCTTCGTTGCTCGCGAACAGCACGTCGCTCCCCATTCGGCACACAAATACCGTGCTGGATTGGCCGTTGCCGGCAAACGACATGACGACCACGGCGGACAACAAGGCAAGGCAGGTGGCTCCTACGGGTCCGATCTTCACGTCTCTCCTCTCGATGCGGAAGGCGCCGCGGCCGATCGCCGCTGGCAAACGTCGGGTAGGATAGAAGATGATGCGGCCGTCGTCCACTCACACTCTCCTTGACTAGTCTATCGCGAAGGCGTAGGATACCAGAAGTACCACCAAGGTACCCAGGGGATCCAATGGACGAAACGCGGGTCAAAATCCTGACTGTGGGACGTGCGCTCCTGGTCGAGCAGGGACTTCGATCGGTGACGACGCGAGCGATCGCCGAGCAGGCTCGCATCAGTAAGAAGACGCTCTACGCGTACTTCGCGAGCCTGGACGATCTGAAAGAGGAGGTCGTCGTCTCGTTCATGGAGTCGAACCTCGCGCGGTGGGACGAGGTTCTGGCAAGCAACGCCTCATCGATCGACCGAGCCCTCGCTTCGCTCCGGTTCGTCGGCCAGTTCCTTCCGCAGATCCAATCGGCCGTCGTCAGCCAAGTTGGCGCGGTGCCGCCCTCGCTGTGGAAGAGGATCGACGCGATCCGAACGAAACGCCTGGCGCGGTTTCGAACGCTGTTGGAAGCGGGCCAGCGCGAAGGCTACTTCCGCACGGACGTGGATCCCGGCCAATGGCTCCTTCTCCTCACGAATACGGTGCGGCACGTTCTCGTCCCGTCCGTGCTGATCGCAGAAGACATCACGCTTCCGGAGTTGGTTTCGACAATCCAGAAGATCTACTTCGACGGCCTTCTGACGGAGAAGGGCCGCCGCCACGTCGCAGAAAGGCAGGTACCCCTATGAGTTACAGAGCATGGCGCGCGTTTGTCGCGCGCGGTGCATTCCTATTGGGCGCGTTCCTGGCCATGGTCGCTTGGGGTGCGCAAGAGCAAGCGACGTTGACGGCCGATGAGATTGTCACCCGCATGCGCGCGAATGGGACGACGATTCAGGACTACGACGCGACCATTGTCATCGACACCTACGCTGACGGGAAGCTGGACAGGACGCAGACGATGCGCCTCCTGCTCCTGCAACCCGATCGCATGCGGCAGGAGTACCTCGAGCCGGAGTACTTGTCTGGCAACCTGAACGTGGTCGTGGGAGACACGATGTGGACGTACATCGCCGCGAGCGAGACGTGGTACGAGAGCGGCCTTGCCGCTCTGTCCGCGGCCGAGCAGCCGTGGCTCGGCTTCCGACAGATCCTGCGCGCGGCGCAGGACGAGTTGGCCGACTACAGCTTCAGCCTGCTGGACGCGGACGGCGGCATCTACCATCTCTCCGGCACGGCGAGCGTCGAGGATGCTGCGTACGGGCGAATCGAGTTATGGGTCGACGGGAAGACCTTCGTTCCGACGCGTCGGGTCCTCTACGACGTTGACGGACAACTGCTTGTCGACGTGCGGATCTCGGACGTCGAGCAGGTCATCGAGGGCGCCTACGTGGCGCGGCGGCTCGAGACGTATGACGAGGAAGGCGTTCTGCGCAGCGTCATCCATTACGAGAGGGTTGCGGTCAACCAGGGGCTCGATCCCTCGCTGTTTGCTCCCCCAGCCTTGGAGACGCCGTGACGAGTCCGTGCGAGAGTGTCTTCTCCGCGCGCGACGTGACCAAGACGTTCGGCGCCTTCCGCGCGGTGGACGGCGTGTCGATCGATGTTCCCGCAGGCGAGATCTACGGACTCGTCGGCCCGAGCGGCGCGGGGAAGACGACGCTGATTCGCCTGTTCTGTGGACTCGCCGCCGCGACGCACGGAGAGGCGCGGCTGCTCGGACACGCGATGCCTGGAGACCGCCGGGCCGTTGAGAGTCGATTCGGCTACATGCCGCAAGAGAAGGCCGTGTACAGAGACCTGTCTGTCGGCGAGAACCTGCTCTTCTTCGGCCAGATCTATGGCATGGATCGGCAACGCATCGCGCGGCGCACAACGGAGATCCTGTCCCTCATGCGGCTCGGCGACCGAGTCCGGCAGCGCGCCGATTCACTCTCGGGCGGGGAAAGGCAGCGCCTGTCGCTTGCGTGTGCGCTCCTCCACGAGCCCGACGCTCTGCTTCTCGACGAGCCCACGATCGGCCTCGATCCGGCGTTGCGCGCCCAATTCTGGGATCACTTCCATGCTCTCAGCAAGGGTGGCCGGACGATTCTCCTCTCCACGCACTACCTGCTCGAAGCGGAGCGCTGCCGGCGCGTCGGCCTCATGCAGGCAGGCCGCTTCATCGCCGAGGGAACTCCGGCGGAGCTCCGATCTGCGGCAGCCAGTCGCGCCGGCCGCGCCGTGCCAGACATGGAGGACGTCTTCCTCGTGCTGACGGCGTCCTCGGAAGGAGCGTCATGAGCCTCCGTCGAATCGCTGCCGTCGCCGAGCGCGTCCTGCGCCAACTGCGACACGACCGTCGGGTTCTCGTCTTCATGCTGGTGCTGCCGGCGGTGGCGATGATTCTGTTCGGGTATTCGTTCTCCGGCGACATCACCGGAGTCCGCGTGGCGTTCGTCGACGAGGACGACACGGATCTCACGCAGACGCTGCGCGACAATCTTCGCGCCGACAGCGCATTCCGGCTTGCGGAACTCCCTGTCGGTCAGGACCCTGAGCAGCTGTTACTCGAGGCGGGTTACCAGGCCGTGATTCGCATCCCCGACAAGTTCACCAGCCTCTACTACGCGCACTTCGCAATGGGCGTCGCGACGAGCGCTCAGGGGAGAATCGACCTGACGCTCGACGAGTCGGACCCGCAGATCGCGGCGACCGTGCAGAAGGGACTCGCCGACGCGCTCATGGACCTGGGCGAGGGAGGCCCGGTGGACGTCCAGGTCAAGGACCTCTACGGCGTCGAGGTTCGCTTCATCGACAGCTTCGCCCCCGCCATCATGGGCCTCGTCGTGGCATTGATCAGCACCGTCTTGACGCTCCTGTCCATCGTACGCGAGAAGGTGGACGGGACCTTCGCTCGCGTCTGGGTTTCCCCCGTGCGGCGGGCCGAGTTCATCCTCGGCTACGTCGTTGCGTTCGGCGCGGTCGCCCTCGTGCAGTCGCTCGTCGTCTTGTCGGTCGGCAAGCTCGTGTTCGGGATCCTGATCAACGGGTCGATCGCCTGGGCGTTCCTCTGCGTGATTCTCTTCGCGATCGGCAGCGTCGGTCTTGGGACGCTGTTGTCGGCGTTAGCGCAGACCGAGTCCCAGGCCGTCGTCTTCTTCCCACTCGTGATCGTGCCCTCGGTCCTCTTGTCGGGGATGATGTGGCCGATCCAGGCGATTCCGCCGCTCCTGCGGCCGTTGTCGTACCTTGTGCCGCTCACCTACTCGAACCGTCTCCTGCGGGCAGTGATGGTCAAAGGTCTCGCGCCATGGCAAGAACCCGTCGGACTAGGAGGGCTGCTCGGCTTCGTCGTGCTGACGATCGCCGCCGCCAGTCTCATCTTGCGTCAACGCGCGCGCGGAGCGGAGTAGCCGTGGCCTGCCGGCTCTACCGAACCTGTGCGGCCATCTCCTTGGCCCACGCGTCGACCTTGCGCGCCAGTGCATCGGGAGTCGCGAGTTCGGACTGGAGGACGGCAAGCTCGCCGAGGGCTCTAGATCCTGTCGCGAGCTCGCGGATCGATTCGAACGTCTTCTTCTCGCCGTTTGACCCCATCGTGCAGAAGAGGGCCATGGGCTTCTGCCCCAAATCGACGGCCGCGAGGTAGCTGCGTACGGCGGGCGCGAGGTTCCATCCCCAAACCGGCGAACCGACGAAGACCAGGTCGAAGTCGCCCGGCCTCTTCTTCGGTGTCTCGATCCGACTCTTCTTGCGCATCATCCCGCCGCGGCCGGCGCGGAGGAACCCGAGGATTCCCGTTCGCTTCACTCCGACCTCGACGATCTCTTCGGTCTCCGCACCGAGACCCTTTGCGATCTCCTGCGCGACGCGACGCGTGTTGCCCGACTTCGAGTAGTAGACGACGAGCGTTTTCATCGCCACCTCCAGAGCAAGAAGGCTACGTGCGCCCAGCGGCGCTGTCAAAGCGCTGCGGCGCTGTCAGCACCGCAGCCGCCATCGGCTGCGCTGGGAGCTGAGCCGGGAGCTGAGCTGGAAGCCGAGCTGGAAGCTGCGCTTCGAGCCACGAGGGGACGAAGCGCCATGCCGAGCGCAACTCCCTGCGCAGCGCCTCCGCCGCGGGTTCGATGCGTTCGAGCCTTCTCCAGAACGCGGGCGAGTGATCCATTCGCGTTGTGTGGCACAGCTCGTGCAGGATGACGTACCGGACCAGGTGCGGAGGCAGGAAAAGGAGCCCGGCGTTGAGCGAGAGCACCGGCTTGGCCGCGGCGGCGCGGCGGGAGCAACTCCCCCATCGCGTCTTCTGCCAGCGGATTGTCACCGGCCCGTGACGAAGTCGATGCGTCGAGGCTTCGCGCTCGACCCACGGCTCAAGCTCAGCCCCCGCCTTGTCAGCCAGCCAGCGCTTGAGAGCCGATCGCCAGCGAGCGGCCTCGCCGATCGGCCCCGACACGGCCAGGCGGTGCCCCGCGTGCTCTCGGAGTGACATCCGGCGCGCGTCGGTCGACATCGCGTCGATCCCCCAGGTCTCCCCCACCGCCAGCAGCTCGATCTTCTCCGGAAGGCGATCGTGGGGCCACGAGTCGAGGAGCGCGCGCTGCGCCTCGACCTCGCGCTCCGCTCGCTCGATCCAGCGCGCCTTCTCCTCGAGCAGGGCCGGGATCGCATCTCGGTCAAACCCGACGGGTACCACGACCTCGAGGCCGCTGCGGATCGAGAACCGCAGGTGAACGTGTTTCGTGCGGCGGCTCTCGCGCACGACGTGGGGCGGCAGGGGACGAGGATTGGCGCTCACGCCCCGATTGTGTCGAGGGAGCGGTTCGTCCGCAATGAGTGAGAGCGCGGCGCGCTCGGTCAGACGGACCTGCCCGCCCTGGCGCGCTCGTAGAGAGCGATCGCCACCGCCGTCGGCAAGCTGAGCGAGTCGACGGCCGCCGTCTGAGGAATGGCCACGCTCGTTCCGAGGTCGTGAAAGCTTGGGGGCAACCCGCTCGACTCGTTTCCGAAGACGAGGGCGCAGGGCGATTCAAACGGCGTCTCGTGAATCGCCTTACGACCGTCGGTCATGAACGCGAAAGTAGGTCGACTAAAGCGTTGACGATACTCGTCGAACGAATCGAAGTACACGAGTGAGAGCCGGAATAGTGCGCCCATCGAGGCGCGGACGGCCTTCGGATCGAATGCGTCGACGGCCGGCCGGACAAGCGCGAGGCCGTGCACGCCGAAGCCGACCATCGTCCGCGCGATCGCCCCCAGGTTGCCCATGTCGGCCGGCTCGACGAGGACCACGTGGTCGGCGTTCGCGTCGAGGCTCATCGAGTACTTGCGGAAGACGCCGATCGCGAGGTGGCTCGCGCGAGGCGAGACTCTCTCCATCGTGCGATCATCGACTCCAACTGGGATCCCACGCTTGTCACAGGTGGCGCGGATCTTGGCCACGCCCTCGTTCGGCTCGCAACGTCTCGACAGGAGAATGCACTCCACAGCTTCAGATCGCGCGTCGAGCAACTCGAGCGTGGCGAACACGCCCTCGGCGTACGAGACGTCGGACTCCTTCTGGTATCGCTTCAGGTGACTCGTCATGGACACCGCCTCTCGACGCGTATTGTAGTCTCCATGCGGCAGCAGGCGTCTAGGCCTAGGGCTCGAAGACCTCGCCCGTCATGGTTTGCGTATTGAACAACACGGCCGTCGATCTCCCCGTCAGCCACCCGCAGGCCTCGCCGGGGTTGACGACGGCGGGACGGCCGGGGCGCACGTCGACCTCATGTGTGTGGCCGTAGACGATGAGGTCGTAGGCGTCACTCGTGACGAGGGCGTCGATCGACTTCGGCTCGTGCATGAGCACCACGCGCAGCCCATCGATCTCGAAGACGTGGTAGCCGGGGTGGAGCGGCCCGATGCCCTCGAAGCGTCGGGTGAGGTAGAGCCGGTCACCGTCGTTGTTGCCGAACACGCCGACGAGGGGAGCGCGGAGCTTGCTCAAGGGAACGGCCGTGAACGGCGAGACGAAGTCGCCGGCGTGGAGGACGAGGTCGACGTTCTTTGCGTTGAACCGCTCGACAATGCGGGCAAGCGCCGGCAGGTTGTCGTGCGAATCGGACAAGATCCCGAGCTTCATGGCCGCCTCCCCCCCTCGGGAGGGATTGTACAGCGGGTGACGGCGAGGGCGGCGAACGCGCGGTGCGGACTCTCTCGCCAAGGCCGCAAAGGACGGCAGGGTCACTGTAGCGTCGCACCTTGCGTGCGAAGTCGTGATGGATGTAGCGTCGCACCCTGTGTACGACGTCGACGTGTGACGTCGGAGCCAAGCTCCGACGCTACAACGGGAAGGTGGAATCGTCGCGAGTCCCTTGGCTTCCCTTGGCTTCTCTTGGCGTCCTTTGCGCGATGCGATCGGTACCTTGGGCTGCCCCGTTTCACGGTGGCGTTACAGCCGACAGCGGTTGAGGCCTGAGGTGTCAACACCACTCCGAACCGGACATTCTAGTTCCGCTCGGCGACCGTGGCCTTGTGGGACCACTGAAGGCACGCGGGTTCGCTCCGGCCTGCTGCGCAGAGCTGCGCTTCGAGGCGGGCGACGGCGTGGCGGAGAGCGCGCTGCGAGGGGAAGTCCTCCACCAGGCGCTCGTTTCGTTCGCAACGCGCGTCGACGGCTCCGATCGCAAAGCACCGCAAGAACTGCTCCAGCTGCCGCATAGCAGCGCGGAACTCGTCCCTCGACGAGAAGCCATCGAAGAACGGCGGTCGATCCCCCGCGTCGGCGATCGGCAACTCTCCCACCTCTTTCCTGCACGAACGATATGTCGCATGGCTCGAGCCGAAGGGCCTTCCGCTCCGCCGTCTCGCTCCGGGCGAGCGGAATCTGTTCGGCGACCCTCTATCTCGATGGTTTCCATCATAGTCGGACAAGAGGCGATGTCAAGCGACGCTCCAACCAGAGACACGCGAATACAAGATCAGCATGCCTGTGGAATATGGTAGCCGAATCGCGCACGGGCGGCGAAGGGCTCGACGTGACGGGCAGTCTACGACATGCGGGGGCCGAAGAGCGCCGTGCCGACGCGGACCATCGTCGCGCCCTCGTCGATGGCGACGCGGTACGAGTCGCTCATGCCCATGGACAGGATCTGCATCTGCGTGCGTTCCAGCGCGAGGCGGCTGAGTCCGTCGAACAGCCGCTTGGTTTCCCGAAACGCGGGGCGCAGCGACTCGGGATCGGCGACGAGGGGTCCCATGGTCATCAGCCCCACGACACGAACCGCCCCGAGCTTTTCCAGCGCGCGGACGAAGTCCGTGGCATCCTCGGGCAGGACGCCCGACTTCTGCGGCTCGCGGGCGCTGTTGACCTCGACGAGGATCGGCGTCACTCGTCCAAGGGCGTGCGACGCGGCGTCGACGGCCTCGGCGAGGCGAACCGAATCGACGGTCTGGATGAGGTCAAACAGCCGCACGGCGTCCTTCGCCTTGTTCCGCTGGAGGTGGCCGATGAGATGCCATTTTGCCACGGCACGGCTGACGGCGGCCTGGGCCGCCTCCGCCTCCTGCACGTAGTTCTCGCCGACGATCGAGATGCCCGCCGCGAGGACGGCGCGGACTTCGTCCGGCGTGCGCATCTTCGCCGCGGCGACGACCGCCACGTCCGGCGGGATGCCGGAGAGCAGACGTCGGGCGCGTTCCTCGATCGAGTCCCGTGCATCCACCCTGCGTGCCTCCTCTACTCCGCGAGCGCCGGAAGCGCGCCCCACTCTTCCACGCTCGCCTCGAGAGCAGCCTTCACTTGAGCGTGGTCCGTGCCGAGCGAAGCGATGCGTCCGGCGTCGCCCTTCTCGCTCGCTTCGACGAGGCCGCGCTCGATGGCCGCCAACTCCGCTTCGAGGGACTCGATCCGTTCCTCGACGGCGCGGCGGGCGTCCTCGAGGCGCTTCTGCTCGTACTTGTCTACCTTCTTCGGACGGTCGGTCCTCACGCGCTCCGCGACCTGAGGGCGCTTAGTCTCCGCGTGAGGTTTGGCGGCGTCTTCGCGCTCGCTCTCGAAGAGCCTGCGGCGGTACTCCGCGTAGCCGTACGAGCGGGTGACGACCCCGCCGTCCTCGACGAGCCAGACGCGCGTCGTCACGGCCTCGAGCAAGGCGCGATCGTGCGACACGAGGAGGATCGTTCCCTCGTAGGCGAGAAGGGCGGCCTCGAGGATCTCCTGGCTCGCGAGATCGAGATGGTTCGTGGGTTCGTCGAGCAGGAGTAAATTGCCGTCCATGAGGGACAGAAGCGCGAGGGCGACGCGGCTGCGTTCGCCGCCCGAGAGGTTCTTGGTCTTCTTGTCCACATCGTCGCCGGAGAAGAGGAACGAGCCAAGGAGGCCGCGCGCCTCACTGATCGTGAGGTTCGTTCGGCCGAGCAGCGTTTCGAGCACGGTGCGGTCGTCGTGGAGTCCCTCCTGCGTCTGGGTGAAGACGGCGGTCTTCACCCCGTGGCCCTGCTCGACGCTGCCGCCAAGCGGGCGGAGGTCGCCGGTGATCGTTCGCAGGAGCGACGTCTTGCCGCAGCCGTTCGGGCCGATGATGGCCACCTTCTCGTCCCGATACAGATCGAGGTCCGTGCACGTGATGAGCGGCCGGTCGAAGCCGACGGCAAGGTCACGCAACGCGAGAACGCGCTTCCCGCTTGGCGTGCCCGCACTGATTCGCAGGCTGATGCGTTTGGCCTCGCGCGGGCGCTCGATTCTCGTCTCTTCGATGCGTTCGAGCTTCTTCTCGCGATCCTTGGCCTGGCGGTGCTTCTGGCCCATCTTGTGGCGGCGGACGAAGTCCTTGTACTTCTCGATCGTCTCTTCCTGCTCGACGAACGCCTCGAGGCGCTTGCGCCTCTCCTCGTCGCGCAGCTCGCGCGACGCGCCATACCCGACGCGGTACGCGGCCACCTGGGCAAACGCGATCTCCCAGGTCCGGTTGGCCACGCGCTCCAAGAGGTGACGATCGTGGGACACGAGGACGAGGGCGCCGCCGAACTCGAGCAACTGCTCTTCCAACCAGTCGAGGGCACCGAAGTCGAGGTGGTTCGTCGGCTCGTCGAGAAGCAGGAGGTCGGGGCTCTCAAGCAAGACACGGGCCAGGGCGGCTCTCGCCTCTTCGCCGCCGGACAGGAACTCGACCGGCTTCGTGAAGTCGGCATCGGAGAAGCCGACGCCGTGGAGGGCGACGCGGACGACCGCCTCGATCTCGTACCCGCCGCCGGATTGGTAGCGGTGTAGGAGATCGTCGTAGCGGTGCAGATCCTCCTCGGAAGCGTCGCCGGCGAGGCGAACCTCGAGCTCGCGCAGTTCGCGCTCCGCCGCCTGCAAGGGGGCGAACGCCGCCTCCATCGCTTCGAACAGCACCCCGTGGTCCTGAAGTCTTGCGGCTTGCGGAAGGTACCCCACGCGCGTTGCGCCAATGAGGCGGATCGTGCCGGCCGACGGGTTTTCGTCGCCGGACAAGAGCCGCAGGAGCGTCGACTTCCCCACGCCGTTGTCGCCGATCAGGGCAATCCGGTCGCCGGACCCGATCTGAGCGGAGAACGGCGCGAACAGCGTGTCGCCTCCGAACGATTTCGTGAGCTGTTCGACCTGGACGAGGGACATGCCTATCATGGTACGTGAACGCGCCAAGGGGCGAAAGCACTTGTTCTCCCGTTGGGCGGCGTGTGCTACGATGCGGCGATGGGCGGGATGAAAGAAGCAGTGCTTTTCGAGCGAAAGCGTGATGGAGGCGTCCGCTGCCGGTTGTGCGCTCATGGCTGCACGGTTGCGCGCGGAGCGCGAGGGCTCTGTGGAGTGCGGGAGAACGTGAACGGAACCCTCGCGAGTCTCATCTACGGGCGGCTTGTAGCACGCGAGGTCGATCCGATCGAGAAGAAACCCATGTTCCACTTCCTCCCGGGGTCGCGTGCCTACTCGATTGCTACGGTGGGCTGCAACTTCTCTTGCCAGAACTGCCAGAATCACTTCATCTCGCAGTACCCCAGACAGCACGATGGCCGCTTGGTGGGCGACACCGTGTCCGTGGAGGACATCGTGGCGGGGGCGGTCGAGGCCGGGTGCGCATCCATCGCCTACACGTACGCGGAGCCGACTATCGCGATCGAGTTCTACCTCGAGGTGATGCAGCGAGCGCGAGAAGCCGGGCTGGCCAACGTGTGGGTTTCCAATGGGTACTTCACGCGCGAGGCGAGCGACCTCTTCCTGCCGACGCTCGACGGGATCAACATCGATCTCAAGGGCATTTCCGACGAGTTCTACCACCATGTAGCTGGGGCCAACGTGCGCCCCGTCCTCGACTCGATCGAGCGCACGCACAACGCGGGAGTCTGGGTCGAGGTCACGACACTTGTCATTCCAGACCTGAATGACTCCGACGACGACCTGCACTGGACGGCCGAAGCGGTGGCCGGCATCTCGCCTTCGATTCCGTGGCACGTCAGCCGTTTCTTTCCGGCGCACCGAATGATCGAGCGTCCGCCCACGCCGATCGCGACGCTCGAACGCGCCCGCCGCATCGGGCAGGCATCCGGGCTTGACTACGTCTACATCGGCAACGTGCCCGGCGAAGGCGAGGACACCAAGTGCCCCGAGTGCGGTGCGCGAGTCGTGGCGCGCGCCGGCTACGTCGTTCGTGAGAACCGGCTTCGCGACGGACGCTGCCCGGAGTGCGGCGCCACCGTGGACGGCGTCTGGGGATCCTCCGAGCCTGCATCTTAGCGCGGCCCGCATCACGCGAAGCTCGCCAGTTCCCGCTGTAGCGTCGTGAGCTTGGCTCCCGGCGTTCGTTGGTGCCGGGCGCTAGGGCTTGCGGCGGTTCTGTAGTGCCGCAAGCTGGTCTCCGACGTCTACGACAGGAACCCGGTCAGGAGAAGCCGGCACCCACCACGGCTTCTCCCTAGCGGCTCGACAAGCGAGACCGTCGAGCCGCCTCGCACACAGGGTGCGGCGCGTTCTCTCGTTAGAACCGAACGCGTGCGACGCTACAGGGATCCTCTCGTTCTTTGCACCCTTGGCGTGAGAATCCGCTACGCGCGTTCGTCGCCCTCGCCGGCCCCTAGCGAGTCGTGATGGTCACACGCCTCGCTTCGTGATCCAACAGCTCGATGAACACGAGGATGTCGCTTGCCTCGACGAGCCCGTCGATGCGTTCCGGCCACTCCACGACCGTGACCCCATGCTCCGGCGGGAGGTCCGCGTCGAGGCCCGCCTCCGCCAACTCGTTGAGCGAGGACAGACGATAGGCATCGACGTGGTGCAACGCGAGCCTGCCCTTGTACTCGCGCGCCAGGACGTAGCTTGGCGAGACAACGACATCGGTGATGAGCAGTCCCTTGGCGATTCCTTTGACGATCGTCGTCTTACCCGAACCCAGGGGGCCGACGAGAGAGACGAGCATGCCGTCCCGCAGCTTGCCGGCCAGGTCGACGCCGATGTCCTCCGCGTCGGTCGCTTCCCTCGCGATGATCGTCTTGTTCATGCCGCTCGGAGGCGAACGTCGAGCTCGCTCAGGCGTTGGGCAATGCGCTCGACGACGACGGCGATCTCCGCGTCGGTCAACGTTCGATCCGAAGCGCGCAACGAGATCTCGTACGTCAGGCTGCGGCGGCCGGCGCCGACCTGCTCGCCGGTGTACACGTCGTAGAGGAGGACGGACTCGACCTCCGGCTCGGCGGACAGCACGGCGCGCACCCGCGCCTCATCGAGGTCGGCCGGCGTCAGCACGGACAGGTCGCGTTTCGCCGCCGGGAGGATCGGAAGAGGCTGGTAGCGCACAGGCGTCGCCAAGCCAGCGAAGAGGGGAAGAAGGTCGAACTCGAACAGGAATGCCGTCGTCGGCACGGCGAAGCGATCGACCAGTTCCGGATGGATCTCTCCAAGGAAGCCGAGGGTGGCGTCGCCCCGCGTGAAGCGGACGCTGCGGCCCGGGTGAAAGTACGGCCGGCTGAGATCGGCCGCGACCGTGACTCCGTCGAGACACAGCCCGTCGACCAGCCGGTCGAGGAGCCCGCGCGCCAGGGCGAGCGACACGCGCTCCTTCCCAGAGAGCGGGAGCCCTGTCCGGCCGAAGAACGCGCCGCCGAGCGCGTCTCGCTCGCCGCGCGACGCGGAGAAGACGCGGCCCACTTCGAACACCATGCCCCCGTCGACGCCGCGGCTGAGATTCGTCTCGACGACCGACAAGACACCGGGGAGCAGGCTGCCGCGCAGGGCGGCCTGCGTCGCTGCCATCGGGTTGCGCACCGCGACCAGGTCGTCGGCCGACATGCCGAGGGCCTCGCGCCACGTCCTCTTGTCGAAGCCGTCCGTGAGGACTTCGTCCATGCCGAGTCCTACGAGCAGCTCGCGCACTCGGTCCTTGCCGCGCTCGGTCGCGTCCTTTCGTCCGATTCGGAGGGGCGACCGCGGCGCCTTGGACGTGAGGCGGTCGTACCCGTGGATTCGGCCCACCTCTTCCACCAGGTCCGCCTCGCGCTCGAGATCGCGGCGGAACGAGGGGACATCGACCACGACGATGCCCTTTCGGACGCGAGCGCCGATCTGAAGCCGTCGCAGGAGAGCGGCGACCTGGTCTGCGTCCACGTCGATGCCGAGCAACTCCTGGGCGCGGGCTGGGCGAAGTTCGAGAGTCCGCGGCGCCGCGGGAGCCGGGTACGCGTCGGCCAGTCCTGCGAGGACACGGCATCCGGACAGGTTCTGCATCCAGTGCGCGGCGCGCGCCGCGGCGAACGGCACGCTGTCCGGATCGAGGCCGCGCTCGAACCGCTGGGACGCCTCACTGCAAAGACCTAGGGCGCGCGACGACTGTCGAATCGTGTCATTGTGGAAGACGGCAATCTCGAGAATCACGCGCTTCGTCTCCTCCGTGATCTCGCTCGCCTCGCCTCCCATGACGCCGGCAAGAGCGATAGGGCGATCTTGGTCCGTGATCAAGAGAGTGCGCTCGTCGAGCGTTCGATCCGTGCCGTCCAGAGTTCGGAAGACCTCTCCCGGCTTGGCTCGCCGCACACCGATGACGCCTTCCATCCGATCCGCGTCGAACGGATGCAGGGGCTGGCCGAGCTCGAGCATGGTGAGGTTCGTTGCATCGACGATGTTGGACACCGGGCGCATGCCCGCCTTCAGCAGCCGGTGCTGGATGCGCAACGGCGACGGTCCGACGCGCACGTCCTCCATCAGACGAGCCGCGTAGCGCGGCGTGTCGTGCGGGCTCTCGATCGACACCTTGACGCAGTCCGCGGCTCGCGCAGCGTCCTCTCGCACCGAGACGTCGAGCGAACGGAGCGGTCGGTCGAGGATGGCGGCAACTTCGCGAGCCACGCCGACGACGCTGGCGCAATCCGGCCGATTCGAGGTGATCTTGATGTCGAGGATGAAATCGTCGACCTCGAGGAGGGACGCCATGTCCGTGCCTACGGTGAGACCCAGGCGGGGGTCGAAGATCCAGATGCCCTCGGAATGGTCCTCGAGGCCGAGTTCGGCCCGCGAGCAGATCATGCCGTTCGAGACCTTGCCTCGCACTTTGCGGCGCTCGATTCGAAATCCTCCCGGCAGTTCGGCGCCGACGAGGGCGAGCGGGGCTAGGATCCCGGCGCGGACGTTGGGCGCGCCGCACACGACGTCCACCGTCTCGGAGCCCGTGGCGACCGTGCACAGCGATAGGTGGTCGGAGTCCGGGTGCGGGACGCAGCTTTCCACGCACCCTACGAGCACGCCGCGCAGCGTCCCCGTCTTCGAGATCTCCTCAACTTCGAGGCCGGCGAGCGTCAAACGCTCGGCCAGTCGAACGACGGACGCTTCGTCCGTGTCGACATCCACGTAGTCCGCCAGCCATCGAATGGGAACCTTCATGGTTGGATCCTCCACGCCCCGCTACAGGGAGAAGCCCACGTACAGAACGGGCTTGAGCTCGCCCTGGATGGGAACCGCGACTCCCAAGCGAACCGTGAATGACAAGAGCCCACCCAGGGTGGAAAGCCCGAAAACCTGTTCCATGCCGGCCTCCGCCCCGGCGGACGTTGTACCGAATCCGTCGTGGCTTGTCCAACCGATCCCGCCCGCAATGTAGAGTTGCGTACGGAGCTCGTCGATCATGGCGATGTTGAACAGGTTGTAGGGTAGACTGCCAAGGGATGGGAGCTCGGCCCCGAGAGATCCCGAGAGCTTGACGTCCGCCGGGGCGAGCGGCACCGCGTGCAGTTCGCTGAAGCGGAACTGGAGGGCGGACGGGAGCTGTCCCAGGCCGAACCCGATGAACGCGCTGCCCTGGATGTAGACCTGAGGCAGGATGGCGATCTCGTCGCTCGCAGCGGCCGCGAGGCGAGCCACGCCGGTCGACGCGAGGTCGAGGCCGACGGCGGCAACGGTCGAATCAGCCGTCGAGGCGAGGCGAACGGCCGCCAGGCGGAGCACGTAGAGCGGCGCGCCGTCCGACACTTGGCGCCCCCCCGTGACGGAGAACGTGAAGTCCGGCACCCAGGTTGTGCCCGGCGCTCCCGTCTCGATCTCAGCGTATGTTGTGAGTGCGTACTCCAGACTGCCCAAGAGCTGGGTGCCGGCAACGGACACCGTGGCCTGCAACTCCTCCCCGCGGCCGCGGCGGAGCACCAGTGAGGCCTGATCTTGACTGACGGCGACGCGGAACCGATCCAAACGGGAGAGCGAGATGCCGCTCGACCCGGTGTCGGGCGCGAGGACGTAGGCGTCGAGGGGCAAAGCTGCCTTGTCGGCCGCGATGACGATCCTCACCGGGGCGTTGTTGTTGATGCGGTCACGATCCGGCAGGCGGTGGTCCGGATCCACGGTGACGCGCGCAACGGGCGACGGCGTGAGGAAGGTGAGAGTCCCCTCTTCCTCCGCGGCGTCCCACGTCTGACGCGTCGTGGTTCCGGAGATGAGACGTGCCTCGACCTCGACGGCTTGCGGTACCCCGCCGTCGCGCCGGACGCGGACCACCGTTTCGTGGGTCGCCTCGGTTTGGGCGCGCGAGACGATGCGGATCGAGTAGTCGACCGACGCGTCGCCGTAGACCCACGCCGCGAACCACTCGGCGAACGGACGTCCCGCTTCCTCTTCCACCAACCGTTGCAGCGTCTCCGGGTCGAGGCGTCCCGTCGAACTGGCGCTCAACGAACGCTGGAGCACTCGATCGAACGCGTCGTCACCCAGTGCCGCGGCGAGGGCGCGCGCGACGACGAATCCCTTGTCGTAGAGGCGGACGGCGTTCTCGTTCGCATAGCGGACGTCAATCGACGGCTTGACGAGCGCTTCGTCGAACCCGCTCCACACGTCGCGGATGTAGGGCAGCTCCACCAGATGCTCCCGCAAGTTCAGGTAGCCGAACTGCGTCGCCACGAAGTCCTCGAGAATTCCGTTGCCCGTAACGAGGAGGAGATTCGGATCCGCGGCCCCGTACGTGCGCTCGAAGTAGCCGACGGACGCGTACTGCGCCAGCCCCTCGGACAGCCACGCGTCGCGATCGAGGTCGATTCCCGTCGCCATGCCGAACCACTGGTGTGCGATCTCGTGTGCCAGAACGAACTCCGTGAGCCGGTGCAGGATCCCCGGCAGGAGGACGTCGCGGTGCGTGAAGTAGCGCGCCGAGAGAAGAGCTAGGCCGTCGGCGGAGAAGGCGTCTCCGTCGGGATTGGGGCTCTCCACGATGGCGAGTCTGGCGCGCGGATACGGGCCGTAGCGAGCCGCATAGTCGGCGAGGATGTCGCGGGCGTACGTGGCCAGGAGCCGCGCGACATAGGCGTGTCCCTTGACGTACGTCACCTCGATCGGCGTCGGCCCGTCGAGGACGTAGCGCTCGAGCCCGGTCGCGAACGTCAGCGCGAGCGACCGGGTGGGTCCGTCGTTCCAGATGGCGTAGGTGGCGGGCCCGCCTTCCTCCTCGTCGACGGCGGGCTGTGGCGCCAACTCGACGTGGTCCGCTCCTGCAGTGAGGAGCGCGTCGGCGGGGATCGTGATACTCGCCTGGACTTGCGTCAGAGGGAACACGAGAGGAAACGCGTCGGTGGGCCCGGCGTAGAGGACTCCGTCCTGTTCACGAAACGCGTCGCCGGGCTCGAGGAGGAGGGGGAACCAGCCGAAGCGCCAGGTGAAGGTTTCGGCCGTCACGCCGCCGTCTCCGGACGCGACGCGGGGCGCGTGAGTCGTGAATCGAATCTCGACCGTGGACGACGTCTGGGCACCGTCCACGGCGAGGACCGTGTCGGCGAGGCTGTAGGTTTGGAGCCCGGGAGCCATCGAGAGGAGGCGGAACGGGACCGTCGTGCGGTCTTCGCCGTTCACGAGCGTGACCTGATCCACGTCGAGCGACGACTCCTCGAACCCCGTCGGATACTGCTCGTCGATCGCGCGAGGGCCGAGGTACGGGTTCCTCTCGCGCTCCAGGTTCGGCAAGAGGAGGAAGTAGATCGGGGACCGCGACATCTCGACCGACATTGTGAGCGTTCCGGTCAGCGTGCGGTGCACGGCATCGTAGACGGCGTCAAGCTTCTGCGCCGGAGTGGCACTCCCGAGAACGCCGAAGACCACACAACACGTCAGGATCAGGCAGAGCGCTCTTCGCATGGATGACCTCCGCGGCCTTAGGCGGCCGCTTCTTCGCCTTCGCCGCGCCGGACGAGGACGCGAACGGTGGTGACCTCTCGATCCGTCGCCTGCTCCACTTTGAGGGTAACGCTTCCGGTGGAGATCTCGTCGCCGACCTTGGCGATCGCGCCGAGGAGGTTCTGAACGAGTCCGTTCACGGTGACGACGTCATCGTCCGGCAGCTCGATGCCCATGGCCCTATTCAGATCGAGGATCTGCGTGTCTCCGGCGACGACGGCCTCGTCGGCCGAAATCCGGCGGATCGGCGTCGCGGGGAGATCGTACTCGTCCTCGATCTCGCCGACGATCTGCTCGAGGATGTCCTCCAGCGTTACGATCCCGGCCATGCCGCCGAATTCGTCAACGACGACCGCCATGTGGACCTTGCGGCGTTTGAGTTCGCGCAGGAGGACGTTGATCGGCTGGCTCGTCGGCACGTAGACGGCCGGGCGGAGGAGATCGCGTAGCGTCGTCGCCGACGTCGCGCCTCGCCCAAGGAGATCCTTGGCGTGAAGTGTCCCCACGACATTGTCCGGCACACCCTGGTAGACCGGAAACCGCGAGTGCCCGTCCTTGGCGACCATCGCCCGCACGGCGTCGATCGAGGTGCCGACTTCGATGCCACGCACGTCGGGGCGGGGAACCATGACCTGCTCGACGGTCACCTCGTCGAAATCGAGAATGCGACGGATCATGTCGCCCTCGGTCTCCCCGAGCATCCCGCTCTCTTCGCCGGCGTCGACCAAGGTTTCGATCTGTTCGTCGCTCACGCTCACCGGCTCCTTGTCTCTCAGGTCGATGCCGAACAGGCGGACGATGCCCGCTGCGATCGCGCGGAACAGGACGACGACGGGCTTGAGGATCCGCGTGATGACATACACCTGGTTGATCAACAAGAGCGTCAGCCACTCGGCGTTGTGTTTGGCGAAGTTCTTCGGCGTGATCTCGCCGAGGACGAGCAGGGACACTGTCATCACCGCGGTCGAGATGAGGCCCTGCACGCTCGGTTTGAGCGTCGGCATCGACTGGACGACGACGAGCGTCATCACCGCGGTCGCGGTGACGTTGACGAGGTTGTTGAGCAAGAGAAGAGCGGTGATCAGCTCGTTCGGCTCGTTGAGCAGGCGCGTCAGCGCGCGTCGCTGCCGCTTGTGCGTGTTGATCAGATAGCGGAGACGGCCGTGCGTCAGCGACGTGAGCGCTGTCTCCGCACACGAGCAGTACGCCGACACGACAATAAGGGACACTACGAGCGCGATCTCAGCGCCTATGTGCACTGCATCCGTCACCTCAAGTGCGTCTATTATAGGCGGGAACTAGGCTCGCGCAACCGGGGCGTTGCCCTCGTTCCCCTTCTGCCGCTACAATCCTCCGCCTCAAGGAGGCCCACGGTTGAACATCGAAGTTTTGCGGGAGATCGTTCGGCTCCTCAAGGACGAGAACCTGAGCGAGATCACGGTCTCGGATGGGGAGTCGACGCTCACAGTGCGGCAAGCCGTCGGCCGCGGCGCGGATGCCGCGGGTGCGGGAGCCGGTTCCCAGCAGGCGCCAGCCGCGGCGCCGACGCCTGAGGCGGTGCACGACGGCCTGGCACTCACCGCGCCGCTCGTGGGGACGTTCTACCGCCGACCGACTCCCGAGGACGCTCCGTTCGTCGAACCCGGACAGGTCGTGAACCCGGGCGACACAGTCTGCCTCATCGAGGCGATGAAGGTCATGAACGAGATCAAGGCGGAGTTCGCCGGCCGGCTGCGGACCGTTATGGCGGAAGAGGGCGCGCCCGTGGAGTACGGCCAAGTGCTCTTCGTTTTCGACCCTCTATGAGCTTCGACACCGTTCTTGTGGCGAACCGCGGGGAGATCGCGTTGCGCATCATCGAGGCGTGCCGCGAGCTCGGGTTGCGGTCGATTGCCGTCTACTCCGAGGCCGACGAGGCGATGCCGTACCTGCAACTCGCCGACGGCGCCGTGTGCATCGGACCGGCCGAGGCATCGAAGAGCTACCTCAATCCGGCGGCGATCATCAGCGTCGCGGAGCTCGTCGAGGCCGGTGCCATTCACCCCGGGTACGGATTCCTGTCGGAGAGCCCGCACTTCGTCGAGATTTGCGAAGAGCATGGCATTCGCTTCATCGGTCCGACCAAAGAGTCGATGCGCATCGTCGGCGACAAGACCGTGGCGCGAGAGTGCGTGGCGCAGGCTGGCGTGCCCGTGCTTCCCGGCGGCGTGGCACCCAAGAAGCCGGACGACGTCGTGGCGATGGCCGAGCAGATCGGGTACCCCGTGCTCGTCAAGTCCGTGTTCGGCGGCGGCGGGAGAGGCTTGCGGTGGGCGGAGAACGCCGACGACATCCTGGCCGCTCTCGCAAGCGCGCCGGCCGAGGCGAAGGCGGCGAGCGGCGAAGCCGGCCTGTACCTCGAGAAGGCCGTGCCGAACCCGCGCCACGTCGAAGTGCAGATCCTGGCCGACGACCGCGGGCGAGCGGTCGCTCTTGGAGAGAGGGATTGCTCCATCCAGCGTCGCCACCAGAAGCTGATCGAGGAGAGCCCGGCGCCGCGGCTCGACGCGGGGCTGCGGGCGCGCCTGCACCGTGCCGCCCTCGCCTCGGTGCACGCCGTCAACTACTCCAACGCGGGCACGGTCGAGTTCGTCGTCTCGGCGGAAGGCGAGTTCTACTTCATCGAGATGAACGCGCGCATCCAGGTGGAGCACTCCGTCACCGAGGTCGCCTGCCGTTTGAACCTGGTCAAAGAGCAGATCCGGATCGCGGCCGGGGCGACGATTCCGCTCGAGTTCGAGGCGCTCCAGCCCCGCGGGCACACTATCGAGTGTCGCCTGAACGCGGAGGACCCGTCGCGCGGGTTCCTGCCGTCCACCGGCACGGTCCACATCGAGGAGCTCCCCGGAGGGAACGGGATCCGACTCGACACCGCTCTCTACGACGGGATGGTCGTGACTCCGCACTACGACTCTCTGCTCGCCAAGCTGATCGCCTGGGGGGAGGATCGCGAGGAGGCGCGCGCCAAGATGGAGACGGCGTTGCGCCGATTCCGTGTGTCGGGCGTCGCCACGACGCGCGACCTCGCGCTGCGCATCGTCGCCCACCCTGCGTTTCGCGACGCCGACCTCTCGACGACGTTCCTCGAACGCCACGGCTTGGCTTGATCGGCATCCGCTGGGTCCGCACTCCGCCACTCGGAGCGCGGGCAGGACGAAGGGGGGGACATGTTCGACGGTCTCGCTGAACGCCTGAGCGCCGTCTTCCAGCGCCTGCGCGGCAAGGGGAGCCTCACCGAGAGCGACGTGGCCGAAGGGCTGCGCGAGATTCGCCTTGCCCTGCTCGAGGCCGACGTGCACTACCGCGTCGTGAAGGAGCTCGTGGAACGCATCCGCGCCCGCGCCGTCGGCGCCGATGTGCTGGAGAGCCTCACTCCGGGCCAGCAGATCCTGAAAATCGTCCGGGATGAGCTCGCGGAGACGATGGGCGGCGAGCGCACGTCGCTGCGCCTCGACCGGCGCCCGGCCGTCGTGCTGCTCGTGGGGCTCCAGGGATCCGGGAAGACAACGACGGCGGCCAAGCTCGCCAACGTCCTCAAGCGCGAGGGGCGGAAGCCCGTGCTCGTGGCCGCCGACGTCTATCGGCCCGCGGCCATCGACCAGCTCGAGAAGTTGGGACACGACCTCGACATTCCCGTCGTGTCGCGCACCGACTCGAACCCGGTCAAGATCGCGGCAGGGGCCGTATCGTGGGCCCGGCAGCATCTGCGCGACGTCGTGCTCATCGACACCGCCGGGCGGCTTCAGATCGACGACGAGATGATGCGCGAGATTGCCGACATCGCCGCGGCGACGAATCCGGACGAGAAGCTCCTCGTGGCCGACGCCATGACCGGGCAGGAGGCCGTGGCGGTGGCTACAGCTTTCAACGAGCGCGTGGGCCTCACCGGCGTGATCTTGTCGAAGACGGACGGCGATGCGCGCGGTGGCGCCGCCTTGTCCATCCGCCATGCGACCGGACGGCCCATCGTCTACGTCGGCACGGGGGAGAAGGTCGACGGCCTGGAGCCGTTTCATCCTCAACGGATGGCCGAACGGATTCTCGGCATGGGCGACGTTCTCACGCTCATCGAGCAGGCCGAAGAGCGCATGGATGTGGCGAAGGCCGAGCAATTGGTGGAGAACCTCCGCAAGAACCGCTTCACGCTCCAAGACTTCCTCGAGCAGCTCGAAGAGGTGCGGAAGCTCGGCCCGCTGTCGCAGATCCTCGACCGTCTGCCGGGCGCCGCCAAGCTCAAGGGAAACGTCACCGATGCGGACGAGGCTGACCTGAAGCGGACGGTCGCCATTCTGCGTTCCATGACGCTGGCGGAACGGCTGGAGCCCTCTATAATCGGGGGGAGTCGAAAGAAGCGCATCGCCCGCGGAAGCGGGACGAGAGTCAGAGACGTGAACGCCGTTCTCACGCGCTACGCAGAAGCCAAGCGCGCTCTCAGGTGGGTCGGAGGACGGCGGGGAAAGGGACGCTTCCCGCCCGACATGCTTGGGGTCTCGTAGGCTGCGTGTTGTAGGACATTCGATCGAGGTGAGGTATGCCAGCGAAGATTCGGTTGAAGAAAGTGGGTCGGAAGGGACAGCCTTCGTATCGTGTCGTCGTTCTTGACGGACGCAAGCCGCGGGACGCGAAGGTCGTCGCCGATCTTGGGCACTACGACCCGAAGACGCACCCGGCGACGTTCCGGATCGACAACGAGGTGGCGCTGAAGTGGCTGCTCGACGGAGCGAAGCCGACGAAAGCGGCGCGAGACCTCCTGTCCAAGTCCGGCGTCATGGTGGCGTGGGACGCCGCGAAGCGCTCCGGTGCGACCGCCAAGGCGTCCGCCGAGGAAGGACCCGAGGCGGCGGCGCCTCAGGCCAACGCGGCGAAGTCCGAGGCGGCGCCTAAGGCTAGGACGCCCAAGGCCAAGGCGGCGAAGGCCGAGGCCAAGCCCGAGGCCGCGGCCTAGGCCGGAGCGGGGAGGTCGTTTGCTCTACCGCCTGTGCGAGCTTCTCGTCCACTCGCTGATTGAACGTCCCGAGGCGCTCAAGATCGACCGCATCGAGACGGAGCGAGTAGACATCTTCTTTCTCCACGTCGCGGAGGCTGACCGGGGCCGCTTGCTCGGCAAAGGCGGCCGGACGATCGACGCTCTGCGGACGTTCCTCGAGGCGGCGGCGGTGCGCGTCGACCGCGAGGTCGTCGTCGAGATCATCGAGTAGGCCGCCATGCGATTCGACGTCGTCTCCATCTTCCCGGAAGCCCTCCGCGGGCTCCTGTCCGTCGGCGTCGTCGGGCAAGCGTGGGACGGGGGCGAGATCGCCATTCACTTCCACGACCTGCGCGACTTCACCGATGACGCGCACCGTGTCGTCGACGACCGGCCGTACGGCGGTGGAGCCGGCATGCTCCTCAAGGTCGAGCCGTTCGTGCGGGCTCTCGAAGCGATCCGCCCGGCGTGCGGGCCGCGGACGACCGTCGTTCTCCTGTCCGCGCAGGGAAAGCTGTTCGGGCACGCGGATGCCGTGCGGTACGCGCAGGGCGACGGCCTGGTGCTCCTCTGCGGGCGCTACGAAGGCGTGGACGAGAGGATCTTGGCGTTCGTCGACGAGGAGATCTCGATCGGCGACTTCGTCCTCGCCGGCGGGGAGGCCGCGGCGGCCGTCGTGATCGAGGCGACGGCGCGCATGCTGCCCGGCGTGGTCGGCAAGTACGAGTCGGTCGCCACGGATTCGTTCTACGGCGAGGCGCGGCTCGGGGCGCCGCAGTACACGCGGCCGCCGCTGTTCCGCGGACTCGGCGTGCCCGACGTGCTTCTGTCAGGCGACCACGCGAGGATCGAGGAGTTCCGGGCGCGAGAGGCGTGGAAGAAGACGGCGAAGAACCGCCCTTCACTTCTCGGGCTGTGCGGGAAGGGGGCCGACGAGGATGGCTAGCCTGTACGTGGGGCTGTTTCATTACCCCATGCGCAACCGCGAGGGCGAGATCGTCGCGACGTCCGTCACGCCGATCGACGTTCACGACATCGCCCGCTCGGCACGCACCTACGGCGCTGCCCGCTACTTCGTCGTGACCCCGGTGCCGACGCAACAGGCGATCACGTGGCGTATCCGCGGCTTCTGGACGGAGGGGGAGAGAATCCGCGAGAAGAGCCGCCGCGGCGAGGCGATCGAGTACGTGTCGGTCGCCGAGGACCTCGACGAGACGCTGCGCTTCATCGCGGAAGCCGAGGGGGTGGCGCCCTTTCTCGTGGCGACCTCCGCCCGTCCGTCGCGGAAGGAAGTCATCTCCTACCGGGATCTCGGCCGGCGATTGAGAAGCGACGGGCCGCCGGTGTATATTCTGTTCGGCACGGGGTGGGGCATGGCGGACGAATTGATCGAGACGTGCGACGCCATCCTGCCCCCGATCATGCCGGACGCCGACTTTAACCACCTATCCGTCCGCGCCGCGACGGCCATCGTCTTGGATCGCGTGGCGGGCGACGATCGATAGACCAGGAGATTGGACGAGGAGGAAGCGATGGACGACATCCTACGCGCCGTAGAGCAGGAGTACCTGAAGGAGCGGGACGCCTTCCGCCCTGGGGACATCGTGCGAATTCACGAGCGCATTTCCGAAGGGGCGAAGGAGCGCATTCAGGTGTTCGAGGGCATCGTCTTGAAGCGCAGTGGCGGCAGCACGCGCGAGATGGTGATCGTGCGCAAGATCTCCTCCGGGATCGGCGTAGAAAAGACGTATCCGATTCACTCGCCGAAGATTGAGAAGATCGAACTCGTGAAGGAGCGCGGCGCGCGGCAGAGCCGGCCCTACTACCTTCGCGACCTGCGAAAGATTCGCTAGAAGGCTTGTGCGTCCCGCGCCCCCGGCACCCCGCACCTTGGTGCGGGCAGGCGCAGGGCGGGAGCCAAGACGGCGATGCGACAGTTGACCTGGCCGAAAGGATCTAGGGTCCGCGAGCTCTTGGCGTTCGACCTCGCGCTCTCGATCCGACAACGTGCGGCGCGCCCACGCGGCGCGCCGTCTCCTTTCCCTCCCGATTCCGTTCGAGGAAGAGGCCCGGCCGGATCCTCCACGGTGAAGGATCCGGGACGGCGCCTGGTTGGTTTTGACGAAGCAGGGCGGGGCGCCCTCGCCGGCCCCGTCGTCGTCGGTTGCGTCCAATTGCCCTGGGAGCTTCTCGAGGAGCCGGACCGAATTGTCGAGGACCTCGGGCGCGTCGACGACTCGAAACGCCTCACCGCGCGAGCGAGAGAGGCCGCTCTCTTGGAGATCGCGCGATGCGCCGTCTGGGCCGTCGGCTGCGCCTCGGCGGGCGAGATCGACGCCGTCGGCATTGTCGCCGCGGCCGAGCGCGCCGCGGTCCGGGCCTATCGCCGCCTCGGTGTCGTCGCCGATCTTGCCGTGTTCGATCGCGGGTTGTCGCTCGGGGTGCCCGTCCCACTCGATCTGGAGGTGCTCCAGGAATCGGGGACTCGGCAACAAGGAGCGCCGGATCCGGAGGAGTTCGGCGGTCGGATGTCCCGGCCGAACTCCCAAGCGACTCGGCAAGAAGGAGCGCCGGATCCGGAGGAGTTCGGCGGTCGGATGTTCCGGCCGAACTCCCAAGCGACTCGGCAACAGGGAGCGTCGGATCCGGAGGAGTTCGGCGGTCGGATGTCCCGGCCGAACTCCCAAGCGACTCGGC
>CAIOGO010000017.1 GCA_903857865.1 uncultured bacterium
CCGACCTTCCAGACACTGAGACCAACGGGGAAAGTGTAGGTGCCAGTCCCAGTGTTCTTGACAACAAACTGGAACCCGACGGACTGACCCGCCGTGGCCGGACTCGGAGTAACGGTCCAGCCCATGATCGTGCCAGACACATCGGTGGGCGGCGAGCTCGCGCTGATGTAGTCGTTCAGCCAGCCAGTCGCTGCCAGCGAGTTCTGCTCAGCCTGCTCCTTCCACACGCCAAAGTAGATGTCCCAGGCGCCAGACGTATCGGGAACGTAGCTCCATGTCGCAGTTCCCTGCTGTCCAGCGCTGAGAGTCAGAGGCTTTAGATCGAGGTTGACGTGCGAGCCGTTCGGCTTCTTCAGGCTCACGGCGATGTAGAATGTCCAATCGCTGCCGCCCGTGTTCTGTACTGTCGCGGTCAACGTCACTGGCTGACCTAGCGGCACCTGCTGTGGGGTGGCAGAGTAGCTCACAAGCCTAGCCGTGACAGGTTGGCTTCCGCCGTCTGGTATGAGGCACCTGTCACAGGTGGTTGTTGTACTCACGTTCAGGTCCCACGTTGTCGCTTGGTAGCCAACCTTCGAGGCAGAGACGTGCCACGTCCCCGTCTGGCCAGTCAGTGTCACATACCCGCTTGGGTCGGTCGCCACACTGAGAGAACTGCCTGCTCCGTCTGTGCCGCTCACCGCGACGCCATTCAGGATTGGCCCGCTCACGCTCCCGTCATGTACGTACAACGTCACCGCGACAGGTGCCGGCGTCGATGGTGCCCGGAAGTACATCTTCATAGAATCTGGACTCCACTCTCTCCCGTCTCCGGCCTGCACCACCCAGTAGTAGGACTGTCCACTTTGCAGCACCCCTACGGGAACGCCAATCGACGTGTCTGGCAAGGCATCCGAGCCCCAGATCACACCTTGGCTGCCATAGGTGGCCGTGCTGACCTTGACTCGATAGATGTTAGCTTCTGGAGACGCGATCCAGCTGAGAGTAGGGATGAAATTGGCGACCTGCTCCCCGGGAGCTGAAAACGATCCAGGGGAGACTGGCCCTGGCGCGGCAATCCCAGGCGCATCGCTGCTGTACGGATCGGATCTCTGTAGAGAATACACAGGGTTACTTCTTGTCATGCTCATCGTGACCAGCGCCGCCGCGAGTTTCGCCACAGCCAAGAACTTGATCCCGGGAATCTCCTTGCCAGCCATTTCCGCCAGGCTCTTGACGACTTTCACGCCGTTTCGCCAGAGGAAACCTGCGTCTAGTGCCGCTGTTCCTTCCATTGCGAAGGTGGCAACATCCCGCACGATTTCGATCGTGCTGATCACCCCAGCAAGCACGGGAACACAATTCATGACTTTGATACCGAAATACCCACGATTGGTGTCATCTGTATCAGGATTGTTGGCATCAAAGACTAGCGACGCGCTAGCTGCACCTGGGGTGAACTCCAGCACAACGTCGGCGCCGTCGTTGGACATCTCGAGGACGGAATTGTGAGGGACGAGGTCGCCGGTCAGAGTCGCACCCTCTGCGGTGACCTTGTAGGCCACGCCTCCGAAGAAGTCATTGTCGGGCGACGTGATGTGGCAAGGCATTCGGGCGCCGCTGCTTGTGGCTTCGACCGCCCCAGGTTCCACCCTTACTTCGTATGGTGGCACACGCTCTGCGATGGCGTGCAGAATGACGAGCGCCAGACTCCCTGTGCTTCTGACGGTAGGGGCAGTCGAGGTCGCGCTCTCGAAAGGCACATCTACAACGATGGACTTGTGGTCAGGGGTGAGTGTCCCTCCTGCACTTCCAACAGGATCGGCGGACGCCTTTGACATGGCCAAGTACCACTGCTCATCCGCCCCCAGCGTACAGACTGCTAGCCTGTCTGGATTTGCGTAACCTGAGACGTCGATAGTGGCAGTTGTGACATCTGCGAGTCTGTCCACTGACACTCCCGTCTTCGCTCCAGTACTACTCGGAGTTCCAGCCGTCAGCTCAATGCTGAAGACACGGACGACTTCAAGCGACTCGTCTCCGCCGCCGACGGGAGTCGCGTCGACAGCCACCTGTATGTATGCGGTGCCCACATCTCCGACGGGACGGACCTCGACGTCGACGCCGTCGGGGTGCTCCAGAGTGATGCCTGCGGTCACATCAAATGGCGTCGCCACCGATTCGGATTGCGTAGGCGAAGACACGTGTATGAGAATCGACGTAGAATCACTTGCCCCGCGCTCGTCTGTGACGCGCAGTCCGACTCGATAGTCACCCGGTTTCGAGTAGCTCCGGAGGGCAGTCGTTCCTGCATTTGTGTCTCCGTCCTCGAAAGACCACTCATACGTGAGGACTTGGCCATCGGCAGATCTCGAAGATGAGCCATCAAACTGGACAAGCAGGGGGGCGGCTCCCGATTGGGGGTTGGCCGTGATGATGGCGGTTGGAGAGACAGCTGGAGGTATGCACGAAGTGAGAATCGCTGTACCAAGAACAATGACACCGACAGCCAGTAGTCGCCAGCTTTTCGCAATGCGTTGCATCAGAGATACCTCCATCCGCGCCCGCACTACAGCAGATACTGCGCCGAGCACATTTAGCTTCTGTCATCCTCTGCGCAGTGTAGGGAGTGGAGCATCTTGGGGCAAGCCTCCGTAAGTCGTGGCGGTCCATGGGACGGCTCGCGTCTTCGTGCGGTCTGCTTATTACTGCCCCGCCACCGTCCTTCGAATCAGGTTGGATGGCGTGCCGGTTGGAGTTTTACGTACGCCTACGCCTGAACCGCCGCGGCCTTTCCGGAGGCTCCACTACCTGAGGCTGGCGACTACCTGATCCAAGATGCCAACCGATGCGGCTTTCATGTCAATCGCCAGGAGTCCGGAAGTCCTCCAATGGGGCGCACCAGACGGTACGACTCCCGAACTCAGTGCCTGGTTCGCAAGTAGTCCACCAAGGCGCACCAATTCTCGTCCTCCAAGCCCCTCCCGAGTGCCCTTATCGGAAAACTCTGCTAGATGCAGCCGACGGCTTGGCAGCACCGAGGTCGATGCTTGGTCCTCCGCGTGCCTCGCGCGCTAGAATCGGCCGGAGGTGAGGCGACGGTGACGATTCTGGCGGCGCTCCTGCTGATGCTCTTGGTCATGGATCCGCTGGGGAACATCCCGGTGTTGCTCGCACTCCTCGAGAACGTGCCGCAGCCGCGACGGCGGTGGATCCTCTTCCGCGAGTCGGTGTTCGCGCTCGGGTTCCTGCTCGTCTTCCTCTACCTTGGCCGCTACGTGCTTGGCATGCTGGCGATCTCGCAGGAGGCGCTCGGAATCGCGGGCGGGGTGGTGCTCTTCTTGATTGCGCTGCGGATGATCTTCCCGCAGCCAGGCGGAATGTTCGGCCCGTCGCTCAAGGGCGAGCCGTTCATCGTGCCAATCGCGATCCCGCTGATCGCCGGGCCGTCGGCGTTGGCGACGGTGATGCTGCTCGCAACGCGGGAGCCGACGCGGCTCCTGGCGTGGACGGCGGCGCTCGCCGGGGCGTGGTGCATTTCGACCGTAGTCATCATAGGCGCAGAGGGTCTCGGCCGCGTCTTGCGGCCGCGAGGTCTGGTGGCGATGGAACGGCTGATGGGAATGATCCTGATGACGGTCGCGGTGCAGATGTTGCTCTCGGGAATCCGCGAGTTCCTCGCTGCCATCTGATGGGGGACACAAACCCCATTTCGACCTTAGGGCCGCCGAAATAGGGTTTGTGTCCCCCTGCACCAGCTCCGCGCCCTCTGCGCGTTCCGCGGTGAGCAAGTCCCTTGTTGGCTCGCGACTTGTCCGCTACGGTGGACGCATGCACGTGCTGGCAGGTCTCTTCCTTGTCTTCCTGTACGAGATTGGAGCTGCCGTCATCCTGCCGACGCCGGCCGAACTGCCGCTCGTTACGTACAAGTGGCTGCCCGTCGGATGGATGACGCTCTTCGCGGTCGTGGGCAAGGTCGTCGGCTCGTACCTCGTGTTCTTCCTCGGCGATCGCATGAAGAACACGGAGCGCTTCCACCGTTTGGTCGCCCGCTACGACGTCCTGCACGCGGTCATGAAATGGTCGGAACGCTTCGTCCGCCGCTACGGCGTGTTCGCCGTGTTCCTGCTTCTCTGCATTCCGGGATTCCCGGACACGATCTCGCTCTATCTCTTTGCGCTCATCGGCCAGCGGCCGGTGCTGTTCTCGCTCGCGGCAGGGGCAGCGACGGCGGTTCGATTCGGTCTCGTGATCCTCGGCGTGTGGAGCATCGGGCAAGTTGCCCAGTAGCCCTTTTCTACAGCAGTTTGGCGACGCGGTCCGCGTCGAATGGTCCGCCGTGCGCGGGATGGAAGCGGCGCGCACCGCGGTCGAGGAGCAGACGCACGCTGCGCGCCCACGCGTCGGGGTCCTCCAGCAGAAGAGGCGCCGAAGGCGTACGCGGCCGGGCGAGCTTGCCACTCACGAGGTCGCCGACGATCGCCTGGTCTCCTACGAGAACCGACAGACAGCCCCGCGTGTGTCCCGGCGTCGTCAGAAGCATCCCATCGATCCCGAACGGGGCCAGGGTCATTGTCTCGACGACCGCGACGTCGGCATCGACCGCGGGGTAGGACGCAAACCGCGACATGAGCGGCAGGAGCGCTCTGCCGACGACCGTGCGCGGTTTCATCGGCGCGGCCGCCCCACGCCGCAGGTTCTCCATAGTTTCGCGGCTGCAGGCGATGGCGGCATCGGTCATGTCGGACAGCCGGGCGAGACAGCCTGCATGGTCGCCGTGAGCGTGCGTCACCACGATGAGTGCGATGTCGGGGAGTTCGACGCCGATGCGCCGAAGCTGCCATCGCAGGAGCGCGTCCTGTCCGACCATGCCGGCGTCGATGAGAATGGGGACCGGCCCTCGGATCACGTAGGCGCTCGTCGCGCCGAGCGGAATGCGGACGATCAGCTCGCTCGGATTCATCGACCCTCCCGGGGTGCGCCTCAAGGTGCAACGCCATTTTGCCACCTCGGCGGCGCCGCGCCAAGCCGCGCTCGTGGGATGCCTTGGACTCCCGCTTGGCCGCCGGCGTGGGTAGACTGGGCCCATGCTCTGGATTCTGACGCCGGGCGCGGGGATTCTCTTTGCCACGGCTGCGCTTTCCGTGATGCTTGCGGGACTGGCTTGGGGCCGAAGCGCACAGCCGCAGTGGCGGTTCTTTCCGTTCCTCATGCTCGGCGTGGCGGGCTGGTGTCTCGCCTCCGGGCTCGAGGCGTCGTTCGTGCCCCTCGCGTGGAAGCTCTTCTGGGCGAAGCTCGAATACGTGGGGTCGGGGTCCGCGGCCACGCTGCTCTTGCTGTTCGCTGCACGGTACTCGGGGCAGGACCGCTGGGTGCGCGGTGCTCGCCAGCTTGTCGTGTGGGTGCTGCCGGCCGTCAGCGTGGGGTTGGCTGGCACCAACGAGTTCCATCACCTCGTGTGGGCCGTCTTCTCACCCGGTCCGGCCGGAACAAACTCCCTGATCTACCACCACGGCGCGGGGTACTTCGCCGTCGTCGTCTGGATCTACGCGTACCTGCTCTCTGCGTGCGCCCTTCTCGTGAAGTCCGCTTTGCGCTCGCCACCCGGACGCCGACGTCAGGTCGCGATGATCCTCCTCGCCGTCGCCTTTCCCTCCACCGCGGGCATTCTGTACTCGCTCGGGGACTCGCTCGTCCCGGGACTCAACCTGGTTCCCGTGTCCTTCGCCCTGACGGCCGTCGTGCTTCTCGTCGGCATGGGCCTGTTCCGCGTGTTGGATCTCGTCCCCTTCGCGCGAGACACCCTGATCGAGCGGATGCCGGATGGCATCATCGTCGTCGATGCGCATCGACGCGTCGTCGACGCGAACGGGGCCGCCGCGCGCTTCCTCGGGGCGCGTTCGTCGCTCGTCGGGCGGGATATCGGCGCCGTATGGGGAGACTGGAGCAAGCTGGATCTTTCATGCCCGTCCGGGGAAGAGCGACACATCGAGATCACCTTGTCACGCGAGCCTCTGCTCCACGTAGACGTGCGCATGACACCGCTGCATGAGCCGGGGCAGCGCGCCGCGGGATGTCTCATCGTGATGCGCAACATCACCACGCGGTACGAGGCGGAGACGTCGCTGCAGCGGGCGAACGAGCGCTTGAGAGACGACGTGCGACGAATCGAAGCGCTCCAAACGGAGCTCACGGACCAGGCGATCCGTGATAGCCTCACCGGCCTGTTCAACCGTCGCTACCTCGACGAGATCCTGCCGCGCGAGCTGGCACGCGCCGCCCGCGAGAAGAGCGTGGTCTCCGTCGTCATGATCGACATCGACCACTTCAAGGAGACCAACGACCGTCGGGGCCACCGCGAGGGGGATCGCCTCTTGTCGCTCTTCGGTACTCTGCTTCGCGAGCGCACGAGGCCGGGCGACGTCGCCTGTCGCTACGGCGGCGAGGAGTTCCTCCTCGTGCTGCCAGGAGCGTCGCTCGAGATCGCCCGCGATCGCATGGAGGCCATCCGCAACGAGTGCTCGCTCCGACTCCACGCGGAGGGTTTTGCCCAACCTCCGACGCTGTCCGCCGGTGTCGCCGCCTTTCCGGAACACGCGGGATCCGACGACGAACTCCTCCAGGCTGCCGACGAAGCTCTCTACCGCGCCAAGGCGGAAGGGCGGGATCGCGTCTGCGTCGCCGGCGCCGGATCCTAAGCGCTGAGGACGAACGTGTGGAGCTCGCCGTATCGTTCGCCGAACGTGCCGTCGCTCTTCTTCGTTTCTCCCGCGTAGAACCGGATGCGCATCGATCGCGCCTCGGCGTCGTAGACGACGTGCCACAGCGTTCGCGAGAGGCCCGGCGACGCGGCGATGGCCTGTCGCGCGGGTTCAGGGATCCACTCGAGGACGCGCGATACCGAAACCGTCGCGCAGGCCTTCTCCATGTCCTCGACTCTATGCGTCCCGGCCGCCTGTGCGACGGCATCCTCCAAATGGACGAACCGGTCGAAGCTCGTCGTCCCGACGCTCTGGACGTCGTGGGGCTGCGGGAACGACACCCGATCCGGGAAGCGGTGGAGCGGGTGGTTCGTCATCACGAGAGGGCGTTCTCGGCCCGGAAGAACGTGCGTCCCTCCGCGTGGATCGCGCTCGAACACGAAGCTCTGACCTTGTCGGTCGGCCACGAGGTAGTGGCAGGGCATCATCGCCACGTAGAACCGAGCGGAGAGGAGGAAGTCGCGCGCCTCGTCCGCCGTTGCGCAGCCGTCGAGAACTTCGCGCATACACGAGAGTTCGTGGAACCCCGTGCCCTGCGGCTGCGGCCCCATCCCTTCGCGGAGCGAGACTTCGTCTCCGTTGACGGCCATCATCAGGCCCTCGCTGTTGATCCCGTCCAGAGTGCCCGCGAGGAGGTCGAACGAGACCATGGCCAGCGACGCACACCCGCCGTCGGTGGGGTGGAGTTCGAGGACGTAGGGATCGGCCATGAACGGGCGCACGGACTGCCGGACCTCGGGCGGAAGCTCGATGCCGAACATGTCGGCCGCCGACCCCTTGGGAAAGTCGTAGTTGCGCGACAGACACGGATGGCCTGACCGAGTAGTTCGCGGAGGGTAGTAGACGAGAGAGCAGCCCGGGCCGGCAAGGCCCGGCGGGAGTTGGTTATACGGGAGCGTCGTCGAGTCGCACGTTGGAGTCTCAAGGCTCAGCCCGCGCGCGACACCCTGCGCTCGTTGCCAGAGGATGGGCGCGTGCTCCGAAATGTAGTCCGTCTGTACACACGACCGACTGGGGTCCGCGTCTTGCAGAGCGCGCGCCGTCAGTCCGTGGCGTGTCGCGGCGACACGAGCTAGCGCCGCGCCGATCTCTTGGTTCGTTCCGCGCAAGACGAGGTGACGAACGATGGGGAACCCACCCTCTCCCGTATGCACAACTCGCTCTTCCATCCCGCACCTCCACTCGGTGTGTCGCCAGTGTACGACGGAGGGTTCATCGCCGGCGCTAGCGCGCGCGGCGGATGAGCCGCCCGAGAAGGGGAACCGCGATCTCGATCGCGCCCTCCGGGCAGATCTCTTGGCAGCAGTAGCAGCGAATGCAGCGGTCGTAGCGATGAACCGGCGGCGCGGACCTCGCTGCGTCTTCAAAGTCGACGGCCTTCGGGGTTACGGGGCAAATGGTCACGCATGTGCCGCACCTCGTGCACCGCACCGGGCGGATCGCCGGCTTCGGGATGACGAAGCGACGGAAGAAGAGCGACAGCCGCCCAGGACGAAGCGCGGTCCCCGTCGTCGGAAGAGCGCGCCGATTGACGACGAAGTCCCGGGCAACGAAGCCCTCGATGGGATCGCCGACGTACTCGATCCCCGCCGCCGTGCCGAGGCCGGCTTCCTCGCCGGCCACGATCGGGAGCACGAGATGCGGGTCGAGGTCGACGAGGCGGCAGAACGCCGCGTCGAGCGCAACGGGGTCGTCCGACAGGAGAAGAACGTTCATGTTGCGCAGCTGTCCGCCCTGCGGTCCGTTTCCTTCCATCGCCACGACGCCATCCATGACGTAGAGCCGCGGCCGCAGAAGGCCGTTGAGGTCGACGAGCATCTGCGTGAACAGACGCGCGTTCGGCAGGCGGGCGTGGAACTCGGCTTTGAGTAGCCCTGGGATGCATCCGTATTGGTTCTTGATCGCACCGGTGATACGTGTGAGTCCGTGCGTCTTCATCTTGCAGAGCGAGACGATGCCGTCCGCGTCAAGCACGCCCTGCGCGATCGTGAACTGCTTGATCAGCACGCCCTCGGGATACGAAGCCGCAACGGGGGTGACGAAGTCGGCGAGGGGAACCCCAAGTTCGCGCGCCGCCTCCGCGATTCCTGCGCGGCCGGCAACCCCCTCCGCCCGCCCGAACGCCGGGGAATCCCCGTACGTGAGCGACGCGCCCGCCGTCAGGAACAGCTCCGCGACCGCTCGGAACACGCTCGGGTGCGTGGTCACGGCGCGGTCAGGCGCTCGCCCGATGAGGAGGTTCGGCTTGAGGAGGATCGTCTCTCCTGAACGAGCGAAGCGCTCGACGCCGCCGAGAAGTCCGATGCCTCGCTCGACGGCTGCACGCACGGCGGCGATGTCGTAGGACGGGCAGCGGACGACGGCCACGCGACTCACGTCGTGTCTCCCGTTCGACAGACGCTACTCTCGTCGTCGCAGCAGGGTCCGCCCCGACTCTCCATTTCGAGTGTCGCGTGGCCGATGCCGAAGCGCTTCACCTCTTCCTTCACGCGGCGGCGGGTTGCCGCGGCCTCCGCATGTGAATCGGTCTCGGAAATCACGACGTGGCCCGTCAGGACATGGTGCTCCCCGTCCTGAGACCAGACGTGGACGTGATGGACGTCACACACGCCAGGCACGCCGCGGATCGCGTCCTCGACCTCGCGCACGTCAACATCGTCGGGAACTCCTTCGAGGAAGATGACGAGCGTTTCCCGCAGCCGCTTAGCGACGTTCCAAAGCACATACGTCGTGATGGCGATCGACAGGATGGGGTCGAGAATCGGCAAGTCGAAGAAACGCATCACGAGGGCCGTGACGAGCACGGCGGCCCAGCTCAGCACATCCTCGAGAAGGTGCCACGTGACGAGCCGCTCGCTCAGGGAGCGCCCTCCGTGCATGCGGAGCGCCGCCAGGCCGTTGGCAACAATCCCAACGCCGGCCAGGATGAGCATTCCCGTCGCGTTCGTGGGCTCGGGAGCGATGAGGCGAGGCACCGCCATGAACAGAACGTAGATCCCGCCCGCCAGCAGGAGGATGGACATCACGAGCGCGCTCAGGAGCGAGAAGCGACGATACCCAAACGTGAAGACTGCGTCGCCCGTCCGGCGCGAAAGACGCTGAAATCGCCATCCGAGAGCGAGGGCCAGGCAGTCCCCGAGGTCGTGGAGCGCGTCGGACAAGACCGCGACGCTGTTCGTCCACAGCCCGCCGCCCACCTCGATCAGCGTGAACGCCAGGTTGAGGAAGAATGCGAAGCCAATGCGGCGCTCGGCGGACGATCGGCGGCCGTGAGGATGATCGTAGTCGTGGTCGTGGTCGTGGGCCATCGCGCCGCTTCCTCCCTCGTCGACTAGCCTACGGCGACTCAACTAGGTATTTCAGGAAGTCCTGGAATCTCTGTTCGAGCTGCTTCGTGTCGACCGAGTAGTACCGGTTCTGCGCGTCGCGACGCACGGCGACGAGATCCTGCTGCCGGAGAACCTGGAGGTGCCGCGATACCGTCGGCCCGGCAAGCTCGAGCGCAGCCGTCAGCTCATCCACGGACATCTCTCCGTTCTGCGAAAGGAGCCTCAGGATGGCCGTTCGGGACCGACTGGATAAGGATTTGAAGAAGGTAGCATGCGGGTCGATCATTCCGTTCCTCCCTACGCCGGCCCCGCCCCCCCGCCAAACCACTTGACAGGGCCTCATCTGTGAGTATAATGCCAAGTGCGCATCTAGACAAGTGCGCAATTAGCAAGTCACCGAAGGAGGTGGCAAGAATGACCAAGAAGCCAGCGGCGAAGAAGCCAGTGAAGTCAGCGAAGCCCGCACCGAAAAAGGGGAAGTAGCTGGTTTGAGAAGACAGCAGCCTCCATACAAGCCCACCGAGAGTCTGAGGCTGCTGTCATCTTTGTTGGGGAAGGTTCGCGTGCCGGGTCTTCGGACGCGCCGTCCCACACGGATCCACAGACCATGACCGAGAGACTGCGCATCGGACTTGCCCTCGGCTCCGGCGGCGCGCGAGGAGCCGCACACACCGGCGTCCTGAAGGTTCTCGAACGAGAGGGCGTCCACCCCACGGTCGTTGCCGGTTCCAGCATCGGATCGCTCATCGGAGCCGCGTACGCCTCGGGAAAGCCCACGGCGGACATGGAGAAGGAGTGGCTCGCTGTCGGAGTCTCCAAGGTCTTGCGCGGCCTCATGCCTACGTTCCCGCGCGCCGGCTTGAGTTCGGGGCACGAACTGCGGAAGCTGCTCGTCGGCCTGTTCGGCGACGTGAGGATCGAGGATCTCCCCATGCCGTTTGCGGCTGTGGCGTGCGATATCGATACGGGAGAGCCCGTGGTCCTACGCAGCGGCTCTCTCGCGGACGCGATCCTGGCATCCACAGCGATTCCCGGCATCTTTCATCCGGTTCGGTGGGAGTCACGCATTCTCGTGGATGGAGGCATGGTCGATCCTGTGCCGGTCAGCGTGTGCCGCGACCTCGGCGCCGATCTCGTCATCGCGGTGGACATCACGGCGCGCCCCGTTCCAACGACACCGAGCAGCCGTACCGTGTGGAACAAGATCGGAGACCACGTCCACGAAGGATTGAGCCAGCAGGCGTGGATCCCGGCCAGCCTCACCGAGCTCCTCGACAGAACCTTCCGCGAGCGGCCGGAACGACCGTTGCCCGGCCTGTATAGCATCTTGAACCAGTCCATCTCCATCTTATTGCAGGAGATCGTCCGACAGAGATTGGCTCTCGATCCGCCCGAGGTTCTCATCCGCCCGGACCTATCGCTATCGATCCTCAGCTTCCGCCAGGCGAAGGACGGTATCGAGGCGGGCGTCCGCGCCGCCGAGGCGGCGATGCCCCTTCTGCGGCAGCGACTGGCCGAGCATTCCTAGGGGAGAAGGCCTGCTCGCGCGCTTGCTCCTCGAGAGGTCTCGACCCATGATGCTGTCTGAGGTGAGCCGATGAACGCACGATTCGTCTGTCTTATCGCGGTCGCCCTCGTTGCGACGGCCGTTCTCCCGTGGGTGGGGATCGCCGCGCAGGATCCGACCGTCGTCGTCTTCTATCGCGAGGGGTGCGAGGACTGCCTCCGCATGGAACCCGTGCTCAGAGAGCTCGAGGCGCAGTACTCGAACCTCGGCTTCCGCTTCATCGAGTGGGCCGATCCCGACGCAACCCTACTGTGGATGCTCGCGGCTCGGTACGGCGTCCTACCATCGAAGTTCCCGGTGATCTTCGTGGGCAAGACCGCCATCGTGGGGAGCAGCCTATCGAACGAGCTTCTCCTCCGCTCCGCCGTGGAGGCGTGCGCTTCGTCCAACTGCCCGTCGCCGCTCGTGTCTCTCCACGCGTCGGCCATCCCTTGGGCCACGTTGTTGCTCGTCGGATTGGCGCTTCTCGTCCTCGCGGTTCTCCTCCTCGCGTGATGCCGTCCCGCGATGTCTGCGTCCGCCGAGACCGGTCCGTACGACCAAGGCCATGCGGAAGTTCGCGGCGAGCGTGATGGAACGGGCGAGAGCCCTCGATCCGGACTTCCTCGTCGCCCCCGAACGGACTTGAACTGCCGACGAACGGCGGCCGACCCGACAGTCATCTCGTCGCGGACCACGTCGCAGCCATCGATGGGATCAACCAAGAGGATCTTTCGTAGGGAGCCACGGCGGACTGCCTCCACCCGTCGCGAGGATCCCGAGCGGCAGGGGTTTGTCCTCGCGCGGTGGATACGCTCGTCGGCGCGCGATTCGATGGAGTCGACCTCGATTGAGTCAGCGCGTACGAAATGTTCAGGGACTCGCCCCAGCGGGGCTAGGGAAGATCCTTGCGGTCCTTCTTGTCCTCGCTCCCTGGACGGCGTTCGTCGTCTTCGGGGCGATGAGAGTGATCCTGGCGCGTCCAGAGGTAGCTCTTCACGGCGAAGTAGAGGGCGGCAACTCCGCAGACTCCAAGGACAACGATGATGACGGCGGCTCCCGCGGTGATCGGCATGGCGAGTTCAGCCTCCTCTTGCGTGCGCGCCATCCGTCGGCGCTCGTCCGATGATAGCGGATCTCCCGGCGAGAGGTGCCGTAGCAGACGCGAGGTGAGCCACGGCATCGAGCGCGACGGCGATCTCCCGATCGATGGCGGCCCTGACTAGGTCCTTGTGGGGGTCGTGGTCGCCGGACGCGGCACGCCGAGCATCTCCGTCGATAGTGACGATCGCCCCCGTCCGCACCCGCCGCAGCGTGCCGACGACGAACAGGGCCGAGCACTCCATCTCGACGCAGATCGCGCCCGCCGCGGCGTAGGTCTCGAATCCCAGATCGATCACGCCGCGGTAGAATGCATCGACGGAGACGCCGATCCCGCGGTGCGCGCGGCCTCCACGCGCGTTCGCCGCGCTCCACAGAGCCGCCGAGACGTCCGCATCCGCAATGGCCGGCATCTCAAGCGGCACGAGTTGGCGCGACACGCCTTCGCCGCGCGCTGCGCCAAGCACAACGACGAGGTCCCCCGTCACGACGTCGTCCGTGAGTGACCCTGCCGTGCCGACGCGAATCAGCGTTCGAGCCCCGGCCCGGATCGCCTCCTCGTACGCGATCACCGCGCCCGCCGCGCCGACGCCGGCCGACGTGACCCCGACCGGGACTCCACGATACGTACCGAGGAAGGTGTGATACTCGCGGTTGGCGGCAATCTGCCGCGCCCCGTCCAGACTCTCGGCGATTCTCGCCGCGCGCTGGGGGTCTCCAGGAACGAGCACGTATGCCGGCAGGTCCCCGGAATTAAGAAGAAGATGAGGAAGCTTCTGAGCCATGCACACCTCCGCGCAACGCACTCCCGTGCGCTGATTCTACTCCTGGCAACACGGGGAGAGCCATCGCGCCGCTCCGCGAGCTCCCCGCTGGTTCGCCTCCGTCCGTCTCCCTTCGTAGGCTGATGCATGGGGCCGAGAACGCACCGGATCGGCGTGATCGCGGACACGCACGTTCCGAGCGCACTTCGCTGCCTGCCGAACTCTCTGGCCGCCGCGCTCGCCGGCGTCGACCGCATCGTCCACGCCGGGGACCTCATCTCTCTCTCCGTCCTCGACGAGCTGAATGCTATCGCTCCGACAACGGCCGTGGTCGGCAACTGCGATCCGCCGGAGGTCGCACGGCACTTGTCCGCGCGGGCGACGGTCGAGATCGCCGGCCGCCGCGTGGGTATCCAGCACGGCCACCAGAGCCATTTCCTACAGAACCAGTACGTCGCGTACAGCTACGGCGCCCCCGAGTTCGATCTCTTCTACCAAGCGATGGCAACCCAGCTTCCCGACGCCGACGTCATCGTCTTCGGCCATTTCCACGCGCCGATGGTGCGGGAGTGGCACGGAATCCTGTTCGTCAACCCGGGCTCGGTCGCTCCGCCGCACGCCCGCCCGACGTTCGCGGTGCTCGAGATCGGCGAGCGCCTCATCGCGCGCATGAATCTCCTGGCGTAAGATCTTGCGCGAGGATCCAGCGATGCCATACGCGATCAACGCCGATGTCCGCATTCACTATCAGGTCGTGGGAACCGGCCCGCCTCTCGTACTCCACCATTGGACGTTCTCGTCGCTCGACGCCTGGTACGAACTCGGCTACGTCGACGCGCTGGCGAACGAACACCGACTGATCCTGATCGACTCCCGCGGGCACGGGAAGAGCGACGCGCCGCACGACGCAGCCGCGTACCGACCCGAGTCGCGCGTCGGCGACGTCGTCGCCGTGCTCGACGCGCTTGGCGTGGGGGCGGCAAGCTTCTTCGGATACTCCATGGGCGGATGGATCGGTTTCTGCTGCGCGAAGTACGCGCCGGGCCGCTTCCCCACGTTCGTCCTCGGCGGACAACACCCGTACGCCCAGAGCATGGAGGACGCGCGCAGTTGGCTTCGCGTCGGCGAGGAACGGGGAGGAGATGCATTCATCGATCTGTGGGAGAGCAACGTTGGCGCCCTCCTCCCTTCGCAGCAAGAGCGGATGCGATCGTTCGACTTCACGGCCATGATCGCCGCGGCCCAGGATCGAGTGAGCCTGGAGTCGATTCTGCGCGGGATCGACGCGCCGTGCCTGTTGTTCGCTGGGACGAATGACGCCGCCCACTCGCTGGCCGACCGGGCGGCCGGGCAGATTCCGCGCGGGCAGTGCGTGTCCTTGCCCGGCCTCGACCATGCGGAGACCATCGCGCGGTGCGACCTCATCGCACCCTTGGTGCTTGAGTTCCTGAAGACGGCGAACGCCTAGGATCGCGCAAGGGAAAGGCTCCTGCCGAGAGTGCCGCACCAACAGCTCACCTCGTCTCGATTTCCGCCTCCCGCCGCGCTATGCTCGATCCATGACCTCGAGGCGATCTCGAAAGGCGGCCCAAGAGAGCGGGACGAGAACCGACGTCAAGAAGCCCGCCATGGAACAGGACGTCTTCCGCGGGAAGCACGTGCGCTTGACGATTCTGCGCAAGGACGACGCCGCGACCGTCGCGCGCTGGACCGAAGACGGCGGGTACTTGCGCCTGCAGGACACCGGAGTCGCTCGGCCGGAGAGCGAGGAATCGATCGCGGCGGACATCGAGCGGGACAACGAGTCGACGACGACGTTCGCGTTTGCCATCCGCCGCATCGCCGACGACGCCCTCCTCGGAACCGTCGGGCTGTTCGACGTCGAGTGGGCCAACCGAACCGCGTGGGTCGGCATCGGCCTCGGCGACCGCGCCGACTGGAACCAGGGGTACGGCAGCGAAGCCATGGAACTCGCCGCCCGCTACGCGTTCGACGAGTTGAACCTGCACCGACTGCAGTTGACGGTCATCGACTACAACCCGCGCGCCATCGCGATGTACGAGAGGCTCGGCTTCGTGCGCGAGGGCAACTACCGCGAGTTCGGCGAGCGAGACGGAGCGCGGTACGACCTCTTCTTGTACGGTCTCCTGCGGCCGGAGTGGCGAGAGAGAACTCGCGGAGCCTCCTCGTGATGGACGGGGCGGAGAAGCTCGTCGCAGCAGAGCTCCGTCTGTCGCCATCGCAAGTAGCGGCCGTCTCGGAACTCCTGTCGGAGGGCGCAACGGTCCCGTTCATCGCCCGCTATCGCAAAGAGCGGACGGGATCCCTCGACGAAGTGGCGATCGCGTCAGTCCGCGACCGCTTGAGGCAGCTCGCCGCCCTCGCCGAGCGGAAGGAGGCCATCGTCGCCTCGCTCGCCGAACGCGACCTCCTCACCCCCGAGCTCCAGGCGGCCATCGACGCGTCGCAAACGATGACGGCGCTCGAGGATCTCTACTTGCCCTACCGGCCGAAGCGGCGGACGCGGGCGATGATCGCCCGCGAGAAGGGCCTCGTGCCGTTGGCCGACCTCGTCTTCACCCAAGATCCGGCGACCGATCCGCGGCACGAGGCCGAGGCTTACGTCCGTCCCGACGCCGGGGTCGAAAGCGTTGACGACGCGCTGCAGGGCGCTCGCGACATCCTCGCCGAGACCATCAGTGAGTCGTCCGACGCGCGGGGCGAGATCCGTGAGCTGTTCGCGAAACGCGGCGTCCTGCGTTCCTCCCTGGTCGAGGGAAAAGAGGCCGAGGGCGCGACGTACCGCGACTACTTCGACTGGCAGGAGCCGCTGGCGAACGCGGCCGGTCACCGCGTCCTGGCCCTCCTACGGGCCGAGCGCGAGGGCATCGTCCGCCTCTCCGTGCGGCCCGAGGAAGAGACGGCGCTCGCGTTCCTGAAGCGCCAGTTCGTCCGCGGCGACGGTCCATGCGCGGAGCAGGTGGCGCTCGCCGTCGAGGATGGGTACAAGCGCCTCCTGGCGCCGTCCATCGAGACCGAGATCCGCGCGGAGTTCAAGGCGCGAGCTGATCGAGAGGCGGTGCGCGTCTTCGCCGACAACGTGCGCCAGCTTCTCTTGGCTCCGCCGCTCGGGCAGAAGCGAGTCCTCGCCGTCGATCCCGGCTTCCGCACCGGGGGCAAAGTCGTGTGTCTCGACGCCCAAGGGAAGCTCCTGTCTCACGACGTCGTCTACACGACGGGCTCCGACGGCCAGCGAGCGCACGCCCGGCAGACTCTGATCGAGCTGGTGAAGGCGTACGCCATCGAGGCGATCGCGATCGGAAACGGAACGGCGAGCCGCGAAACCGAGGCGCTCGTTCGCTCGATCGACTTCGGCCGCGCGATCCCGATCGTGCTCGTCAACGAGAGTGGGGCCTCGGTCTACTCAGCGTCCGAGGTCGCTCGAGCGGAGCTTCCCGATCAGGACATCACCGTCCGCGGCGCCGTGTCGATCGGCCGGCGGCTCGTCGACCCGCTCGCCGAGTTGGTCAAGATCGATCCCAAGGCGATCGGCGTCGGCCAGTACCAGCACGATGTCGACCAGAGTTTGCTCCATCAAAGCCTCGACGATGTCGTCGAACACTGCGTCAACGCCGTGGGCGTCGAGGTGAACACCGCCAGCGCGCCGCTCCTCGCCCGCGTCTCCGGCCTCGGGCCGAAGCTTGCCGAGAACGTCGTCGGCTATCGAGACGAGAACGGCCCCTTCCGCCGCCGCGCCGACTTGAAGAAAGTGCCTCGGCTCGGACCGAAGGCGTTCGAGCAGGCTGCCGGATTCCTGCGAATCCGCGACGGCGAAGATCCGCTCGACCGGAGCGCCGTCCACCCGGAGAGTTACGGGATCGTCCGCCGCATGGCCGCCGACCTCGAATGCACGGTCGTCGACCTGATGCACGACGCCGGCCTGCGGGAGAAGGTCGACCTCCACCGCTACGTGACCGACGGCGTCGGCCTGCCGACCCTGACCGATATCCTGACCGAATTGGCCAAGCCGGGCCGCGACCCGCGGGAGCGCTTCGAGGTCTTCTCCTTCTCCGACGACGTCCACGAGATCAAGGACCTGAAGGCGGGGATGAAGCTCCCGGGGATCGTGACGAACGTCGTCGATTTCGGCGCGTTCGTCGACATCGGCGTGCACCAAGACGGCCTCGTCCACGTCAGCCAGCTCGCCGATCGCTTCGTCGAGCACCCGTCGAAGATCGTCAAGGTCGGCCAGCAGGTGACCGTGACCGTGCTCGAGGTTGACGCCGAGCGTCGCAGAATCTCGCTGTCGCTGCGGGCGCCGCGGCCGTCAGGCTCGCCCGCCGCCGGGCGCGAGAAGACGGCAGCTCGTTAGGTTCGGAGGGAAGAGACGTGTCCAAACGTCGCGTCTCGATGGAGATGGCGCTCGAACGGCAAACCACGCCTGCCTCCTTCGCTTCGCGCGCCGCGGTCCCGTCGGACAAGGAAGCGCTCGCCGTCCTCCTCTACTCCGCCTATCGCGGCACGATCGACGACGAGGGAGACTCGTTCGCCGACGCGCTCGTCGAGATCGAGAAAACGTTCCGCGGCGAGTACGGCCGTTTCCCCCCCGAGGCCTCGTTCGTCGTTGAAGACGGGGAGTTTCTCTCGTCGGCCTGCCTCGTCAGCTTCTTCGAGCCGCACGCCGCGCCGCTCGTCGTCTTCCTCATGACGCGGCCGGAGGCGAAGCGCCGCGGCCTCGCGCGGCAGCTTCTCAGGCAATCGATCAACGCCCTCCTTGACACCGGCACCTCTCGCCTCACGCTCTTTGTCACCGACGGCAATGAGCCGGCTGAGCGCCTGTACGAAGCGCTCGGATTCCACCCGATCGAGGATTCCGGCTTGACGCCCGATTGCTGAGTGGACGTAGCGGGAACAGCGCGGCGGTTTCGCCCGGCGCAATCGCTGGGCGCGGTATACTTCCTCCTCGCGCGCTCTCTCACGTCAAGGGGGGCCGCAGATCTCAAGTTCGCGGAGGACCGCATGCAGGGAAAAGACACGACGATGGAGAAGGTCGTTTCGCTGTGCAAACGGCGCGGGTTCGTCTTTCAGTCGAGCGAGATCTACGGCGGAATCGGCGGCTTCTGGGACTACGGCCCCTTGGGCGTCGAGCTGAAGCGGAACGTCAAGGAGGCGTGGTGGCGCGACATGGTGAGTGGCCATGACGATACGAGCGCTCCTGCGGGCGCGCCGTCGCCGTACGAGATGGTCGGGCTCGACACGACGATCATCATGCACCCCCAGGTGTGGAAGGCGAGCGGCCACTTCGATCTGTTCTACGACCTGTTCGTCGACTGCAAGACGTGCAAGGCCCGCTTCCGCGTTGACCAGGTGAAGGACAGCGAGTGCCCGCGCAAGCCGAGCAAGCATCCCGGCGAGCATGCGGACTGCAACCTCACCGAGCCGCGCGAGTTCAACCTGATGTTCAAGACCACCCTCGGAGCGTTGCTCGATCCGTCGGCCGAGGCGTACTTGCGCCCGGAGACCGCCCAGGGCATCTTCGTCAACTTCAAGAACGTCGTCTCGACATCGCGAGTCAAGATCCCGTTCGGCATCGGCCAGATCGGGAAGTCGTTCCGCAACGAGATCACGCCGCGCAACTTCACGTTCCGATCGCGCGAGTTCGAGCAGATGGAGATCGAGTTCTTCTGCGCACCGGAAGCATCGCAGGACTGGTACCGCTACTGGCGCGATCGCCGCGTCGCGTGGTACGTGTCGCTCGGCCTGTCGAGCGATCGGCTCCGCCTGCGCGAGCACGAGACGGCCGAACGAGCCCACTACTCGTGCGGCACCGCCGACATCGAGTACGCGTTCCCATTCCTCGCGGACGGCGAGTTCGGCGAGCTTGAGGGCGTGTCGCACCGCAGCGACTTCGACCTGCGCAGCCACATGGAGGGGAAGCTCGTCCGCGACGGCGACGCCCTCGTCGTCGAACGCGGCGCCGACGGCCAACCGCGGCACCCGGGAAGTGGCAAGGACCTCTCCTACTTCGACGAGGCGACACAGCGAAAGTACGTGCCACACGTCATCGAGCCGTCGGCGGGCGCCGATCGGGCAACCCTCGCCTTCCTGTGCGAGGCGTACGCCGAGGACTCGATCCCCGACGAGAAGGGCGTCCCGCAGGAGCGCATCGTCCTGCGGCTGCACCCCCGACTCGCTCCGATCAAGGTCGCCGTCTTCCCGCTGATCAAGAAGGACGGCCAGCCGGAGATGGCGGCCGACATCTATCGCAACCTCAAGAGGCGCTGGAATGTCTTCTACGACGAGAAGGGGTCGATTGGGAAACGCTACCGCCGCCAGGACGAGTCGGGGACTCCGTTCTGCGTCACCGTCGACCACCAGTCGATGGAGGACCAAACCGTCACCCTACGCGACCGCGACACGACGACTCAAGAGCGCGTGAAGATCGTCGAACTCGAGGCGCTCATCGCCGAGCGCCTACGCGCCGCGTAGACGGCCATAGGCCGCCAGCTGCCGGGGAGGTGTTGCCTTGCCTCGCGCCGATCGTCTGCGTCTCTTCTCAACCGCCGCCTACTTCGCCTCCAACGCGTTCATCGGCGTTCTCGGCGGCGCCGTCGGCCCGACGCTCGGCCCGTTCGCCGCACAAGTCGGCGTCGGGCTCTCGACGATCGGCGTCATTCTCACGGCGCGGTCTCTCGGCTACCTGGCCGGCGCGGCGGGAGGCAGCCGCTGGATGGATCGGATTCGCTTGCATCGCGGGCTTGCCGCCGCGGCCCTCTTCGCTGCCGCGTTCCTTGCGGTCCTGCCGTGGGCTCGGTCGCTCGGGCTCCTCGTCTTCTTCCTCGTGCCTCTCGGGTTCGCGACCGCCTGCCTCGATGTCGGCGTGAGCACGATGCTCCTGCGCGTCTACCGCAACCGCGCGGCGCCGTTCATCAGCGCGCTTCATTTCTCCTACGGAGTCGGCGGGCTGGCGGCGCCATTCCTGATCGCCACGCTGGCCGTTGGGTCAGCCGTGCTCGTCTACCCGATCCTCGCCGTAGGATTCGCCCTGCTCAGCGTCACCTTCCTTGCGCTGCCAGAGTCGCCGGCGGCACCGACCGGGAGAGTGGAATCAAAGGACGGGCGCCTCGACCGGCGATTCCTCGCCTCGACCCCAGTCGTCGCGCCGAAGCGACTCGGACGCGGCTTCTTGGCTGCGACGACCGTCATCCTCTTCTACGTCGGAGCCGAGATTGGATTCGCAAGCTGGCTCTACGTCTTCGTCGATCTTCAGTTCGGCAGTCGACCCGCAACCGCCGTCACGGGAGCCTTCTGGGGTGCGTTCTCTCTCTTCCGCCTCCTCGGCATCCTAGGCGCGCGGCGCTGGGCGCCCGAACGCATCCTCACGATCTGCTTCTCGAGCGCGCTCGCGTTCGCGCTGCTTCTCGCTCTGTCACCGCATTCCCTCGCCGCTGTCTGGGTCGGTGCCGTCGGCGTCGGCGCGTCCGTCGCCGCGATCTATCCCACCGTGATCACGGCGTACTCCCGGCGGGTCGAGCTGACCGGGCGCCGGTTCGGCGCCATCGCCGTCGCCTCCTGTCTCGGCAGCATGACCTTTCCGTGGCTCATCGGCCGACTGCTCGACATCGGCGGCCCCGTCGTCGTCCCCGCGGTCACCGCTGCGCTCCTCGCCACGGCGTTCGTGCCGACGTGGGTGTTCCTGCGTCGGCAACCCGACACGGCACGACGGTAACCTCCCCGTCTAGCCGGAGAAAGGGCCTTGGCGCTGTCCGAGCTTCATGCGTGACTTGGCGCCCGACCCCGATTCTTGCAGGATGAGACAGAAGCAGGAGAGGCCGCAGTGAGGCGGCGTACGTGGTGAGGTTCTCCTCCGGCGCCTCCGCTTCCCGAAGACGACGAAACCCAAGGAGAGTCCCATGGACAAGAAGGAATTGCTGGCGCGCGTGAAAGAGGACCACGTCAGATTCATTTCGTGTCAGTTCACCGACGTGATAGGCGTGGTGAAGAGCGTCGACGTGCCGGTCGCGCGCCTCGGAGTTGCGCTGGAAGAGGGCGTCTGGTTCGACGGCTCCTCCGTGGAAGGATTCGCCCGCATCCAGGAGAGCGACATGCGTCTGGTCATCGACCCGGCGACCTACGCCCTCCTGCCGTGGTCCCCGACGGACGCCCGGCGGGCGCGCGTCTTCTGCGACATCTACACACCGGATGGAACGCCCTTTGGCGGGGACCCGCGCGGCGTTCTCAAGCGGATGCTCCAGAAGAGCCAGGCACGCGGATGGACGTACAACGTCGGCCCGGAGCCGGAGTTCTTCCTGTTTAGGCACAACGAAGGCGAGAGGGTCCACCCGGTTCCCTACGATATCGGCGGCTACTTCGACTTCTCGTCCGACGACGAGGCCGTGCGCGTTCGGACAGAACTCATGGACGCCCTGAGCGGCATGGGACTGGAAGTGGAGGTCGCCCACCACGAGGCGGCACTCGGCCAGCATGAAATCGACTTCCGCTTTGCGGACGCCCTGCGCACAGCGGACAACGTCTTAACGCTGAAGTACACCGTCAAGGCGATCGCCGCCCGGCACGGCCTGGTGGCCTCGTTCATGCCCAAGCCGGTCTTCGGCATCAACGGATCGGGCATGCACTGCCACCAGTCGTTCCTTGACGAGAAGGGGAAGAACCTCTTCTTCGACGCCAAGGACGAATACCACCTCTCGCCTCTGGCGTACTCGTTCATCGCCGGGCAATTGGCGCACGCGCGGGCCCTGGCCGCCCTCGTCGCCCCGACGGTCAACTCCTACAAGCGCCTGGTGCCGGGCTACGAAGCGCCCGTGTACATCAGTTGGGCACAGATCAATCGATCGGCGCTCATTCGCATCCCGCGCTACACCGAAGGGTGCGATGAAGGAGCGCGCGCCGAGCTGCGCTTCCCCGACCCGTCCTGCAACCCGTACCTGGCGTTCGCCGGGATGTTGGCCGCCGCTCTCGACGGGATTGACAGGAAGATGACTCCGCCCAAGCCGCTCAACAACATCAACATCTACGAGCTTGACGAGGCACAGCGCGCGAAACTCGGCATCGCTTCCCTGCCCGGCTCACTGGCCGAGGCGCTTCGAGAACTGGAAGGCGATCTCGTCCTTCAGGCCGCGCTTGGCGAGAGTGCCTACGAGGCCTTCCGCCGCGCCAAGTGGGAGGAGTGGGATGAGTCCCGCATCGCGGTGGCGGACTGGGAAGTGGAGAGGTATCTCGAGGCGGCGTAGGCCTGCCGTCGGGGAGGACGGCGATCAGTGGGGACTCCATCCTCCGTACAGCAGGTACTGTTGAAGCCAGTCGCGCTCGGTCTCAGGAACCGGCGCACGTTCCGCGGGCCGCCGCAGGCTGTGGCCCTCCGCCGCCCACGGCGACAGACTCCCTCGGAGTGCGGACTCGTTAGCACGCCGTGCGCTTCGCCGTCTAGCGAGACACCGCGAGCTGCTTCTGCAGCCAGCAGACTTTGAAGTACACGCCGGTATGGTGGGCGATGTACTTCAAGGCTTGCCCCCCGGCGAGGCTTCGCGCCGAGACGTCCATCGAAAGGTCGTGCAGGAACACAATCTTGCCTACCGAACGAAGCTTGAGGGCCAGGCGAACGTCCTCAGCCTCATTCGGATACGTTTGCCCGACGGCGAATCCCCCGACGTCGTGGAAGGCCGACTTCCGCACGGCAAAGTTCGGGCCGCAACAGATGGGACGCCCGAGGAGGAGATTCACGCTCTGGAAGGCTCGGAACAGAGAGTGCCCGATCGCCACGAGCGCGCCCGCGCCCGAGAGGCGGATCGTCCCGAACGAGCACACGGCCGCAGGGTCGCGCAGCGGATCCACCAGACGCTCGATCCAATCGCGTGAAGGCAGGGCGTCGGCATCCGTAGAGACGATGATGCCCCGGCTGGCCGCGTCAAACCCTGCCTGTCGGGCGAGACCCACGCCCGGCTGCTCGAGCCGGATCACGCGCGCCCCTAGGGCGCGAGCCACGGCGCCGGTCCTGTCTGTAGATGCGGAGTCGACGACGATGATCTCGAAACCCGGGAGACTCTGTTCGCGCAGGCGCGCCAGACACTCAGGAAGACGTGCTTCCTCATTCCGCGCTGGAATGACAACCGATACGTCCGCCCCTGTCAACGTCCAAGCGGCTAGAGAGCGCCCTCCTCTCTGCGGCCGACTTGCCGCATACCCGGCTGAGCTCCTTGGCGTGTCCATGTGGTGGGCGCCGGGGCCTCGACCGGACGGAGGCTGCGTTGCGTCACGGTTCTCGGGTTCGCTGCCAAGAAGCACCATCAGCTCTCGGGCCTAGCGCACGGCAAGCGCCTCGCACACGCCATCCCAGACGCTCTGCTCGGTCGCCGGCGTCCGGCCGATGTAGGCCATCAACTGAGTCGGATTGCTGTGTCCGGTGACACGGGCCGTCAGGACAGCGTCACCCCCGGAGTTGTCGTACGCGATCGTCGCGAAGGTCTTCCTCATGGAGTGGGTGCCGAACTGCCCTTCGATGTTCGCCGACTTACACCAGTCCTTGACGAGCCGCCGCGCGTGCTGCCGCGTGATGGGGAACAGGAGCTCAGTCCGCCTCAGCTCGGGGAGGTACGCGTCAATCGCCTCGCGCACGAGGGGAATGAGTTGCACGCCCCGCTCCTTCTTCGTCTTGGTCGCCCGAACCGCCAGCTGCACATCCACATGGCCCTCCGCCGTCAGGAAGTCGCACACGCGGAGTCGTAGGAGATCGCCGATGCGCAGACCTGCGCCGATCCCCAGGGACCACAACGCAACGTCGCGTCGACTGCCTGTTTGCCTCAAGTACGCCAACACGGACAGCGCCTCTTCACGGGTCAGGGCACAAACTCGCTCAGCCATGGGTCCCTCCGTTGATCGTGGTTCCAAAGATTGCCTTATCGTAACTCCAGGAACATCGGAACGCAAGCAGAGTCCGCGGATCGCTACACCACCCGGTCCGTCGCATTGCGGAATCCATTGCCATGCGGTATTGTCCTGGTGTTGTTGGCAGTCTTGCAGTCGTTTACCTCTGGAGAACAGGTTGTTCTTTGTTCCGCCTAGGACGTTCTGCTGGAACGAAACCCCCAACATGTAGGAGGTAGGAAAATCATGGCAGATCGTCAGGTCGGTACCGTCAAGTGGTTCAACGAGACCAAGGGATTCGGCTTTGTTCAGCGCGAGCAGGGCGCGGACGTATTCGTCCACTACAGCTCGATTCGCGGCGACGGCTTCAAGTCGCTCAGCGAGGGTCAGAAGGTGGAGTTCACCGTAGGCGAAGGGCAGAAGGGTCCCCAGGCGAACGACGTCGTCGTCATGCCGTAGCAGGCACGAGTCATAGATCGTAGACGGAAGCAGCAGCCCTCTCGGGTTGCTGCTTCTCTTTTGGGACTGCATTCTGATGACCTCTTGGAGCACGAGGAATGGCCTGCCGCGAAGGCTTTCGCCGCAAGTCGAGCCTAAGCGATGCGTTATTCCAAGACTGCGTACAGAGAAGTCAGAAGAGGGACCCAACTGCGTCAACGTTGTAGGCGTTCCCCGCAAGTCGGCGCTGCCTCTTCGCGTTCCCGCGCCGGATGCACGTGGATCTTCCACCCGGCTAGCCTGACTCTTGATTTAGACTTCGTCCAAGATTACACTAGCTCCATCATGGCGCCGGAGAAGCGGATGGCGAGGATGCGCGACGCAGGCGTAACGCCGACGATGCAGCGTCTAGCCATTCTTGAGTTCCTCGAGGGGACGAAGTCGCACCCGACGGCCGACAAGGTCTACGTCGAGGTGCGGAAGACGTGTCCGACGATCGCGCGGGCGACGGTCTACAACACGCTCGAGGCGCTGACGAAGGCGGGCACAATTCTCCAGCTGACGGTCGATCCATCGGCTGCACGCTACGACGCGGACCTCGGTCCGCACGTGCACTTCCGCTGTCGGCTGTGCGGCGAGGTCTACGACATCGACGTCAAGCAGGAGAACTGCCTCGGAGACCTTGTGAAGGGCCACCGAGTCGAGGCTGTGCGCACCTACGCATTCGGCGTCTGTGCGTCGTGTCGGAAGAAGGGCCGGGACGATGCCTGAACTCCCGGAAGTCGAGACCTTCGTGCGCGGGCTGACGCCCGCGATCAGGCGAACGATCGCGTCGGCCGATGTGCTTGACGCGCGGCTCGCGGTCTCTGCTGAGGATCTTGTCGGGGCGCGGATCGCGGGGATTCGCCGGCGCGGGAAGTACATCGAGATCGATCTCGGCGACGACCGAAGCTTGGTCATCCACTTGCGAATGTCGGGGCGGCTGCGACTTGAGTGTCGGGAGTGCGAGACGCGGTACACGCGGATGATCCTACGGCTCGACGACGGGCAGTGCATCTACTTCGTCGACCCGCGACGGCTCGGAACGGCCGACGTGCGCGAGGCCGGGTTCGAGCTTCCGCTCGGACTCGAGCCCCTCGACGCGACGTTTACGACCGCTGCTCTTGCTGAGCTGGCGAGCCAGTCGAGGGCACCGATCAAGCAACTCCTGCTCGACCAGAAGAAGGTCGCCGGCATCGGAAACATCTACGCCGCGGAGGCGCTGTGGCGCGCGTGCATCGATCCGCGCCGAAAGGCGAACGAGCTCTCGCGAGCCGAGATCGGCCGCCTCCACAAGGCCATCGTCGGTGTGCTCGGCGAGGCGATCGCCCAGTTGGGGACGACACTCGGGACGAGCGTGTCCGACTACCACCCGACTGCCACCGAGACGGGGTCGTTCCAGAACCGGCTCGCCGTCTACGGACGCGAGGGCGAAGCGTGCGAGCGGTGCGGCGAGGAGATCGAACGCGTGATTCAGGCCGGGCGGTCGACGTGTCTCTGCCCGGCGTGCCAACGATAGAGACAAGAAGCTAGGGAGGACGAGAGATGCAGTTCAAGGGATCGCAGACGGAGAAGAACCTACTCAAGGCGTTTGCCGGCGAGTCGCAGGCGCGCAATCGCTACACGTACTTCGCGTCGCAAGCGAAGAAGGAGGACCTGATTCAGATCCAGTCCATCTTCGAGGAGACGGCGGATCAGGAGAAGGAGCACGCGAAGCGCTTCTTCAAGTTCCTTCAGGGCGGCGAGGTCGAGATCACGGCCGCGTTCCCGGCCGGAACGATCGGGACGACGGCCAAGAACCTGCGCGCCGCGGCAGGTGGCGAGCACCACGAGTGGAGTTCGCTCTACCCCGAGTTCGCGAAGATCGCGCGCCAAGAGGGGTTCGCCGAGGTTGCCGCGACCTTCGATGCGATCTCGGTCGCCGAGAAACAGCACGAGAAGCGCTACTTGGGCTTCCTGAAGAACGTCGAAGCGGGAGCCGTGTTCAAGAAGCCGGCGCCCGTCGCGTGGCGCTGCCGCAACTGCGGCTACATCCACACGGGGGCCGAGGCGCCGTCTGTGTGCCCGGCGTGCGCCCACCCGCGAGCCTACTTCGAGCTCTTGGCCGAGAATTGGTAGGGGATCGTCCAGAGGATGTTGAATGGAGCAGGGCGAGAGGCACGGGTCACTAGAGCCCTCATCGCTCGCCAGGAGGTAACGAACGGTGATCAAGAAGCGAATGCAGGACGCCATGAACGATCAGATCCAGCACGAGATGGCGTCGGCCTACCTCTACCTCGCGATGGCCGCCGACTTCCACGCGAAGGGCCTCGACGGCATGGCACAGTGGATGAAGGTTCAGACCCAGGAAGAGATGGTCCACGCGATGCGATTCTTCGCGCACATCGACGAGCGCAACGGCCGCGTGGAGCTGAAAGCGCTTATGGCGCCGCAGAAGGAGTGGACGTCGCCGCTCGCCGCATTCGAGGCGGCGTACAAGCACGAGCAGTTCATCACCGGCCGCATCGACGAGCTGGCGAAGATCGCCCGCGAGGAGAACGACAACGCGGCGCTCATGATGCTGCAGTGGTTCGTCAACGAGCAGATCGAAGAGGAAGCGAACGTCTCGAAGGTCATCGACCTGCTCAAGCTCGTCGGCGATTCCGGCCAGGGCCTGTTGATGGCCGACCGGGAACTGGGCGCCCGCGTCTTCGTTCCGCCCCCAGCGGGGGCGGCCGCAGCCGGGACCCCGGTGTGAGCGAACGAGGAGGAGGCGAGATGGCGTTCACGTTCGTCACGGACTCCGCAGGTCTGAATCAGGCTCTGTTCCAGGTGACGCACGGGCTGTACGTCGTCACGGCGAAGCGCAGGGACAAGTCCAACGGCCAGGTCCTCGATGCGTTGATGCAAGTTACGAACGCGCCGCCGCGGATCGCGGTCGGGATCGGGAAACGGACGTTGACGCACGAGATGATCGCCGAGACGGGGCGATTCGTCGTGAGCGTGCTCGATCGCGGCGACCCGGCGTGCGTCGACGTCATCAAGCGGTTCGGCTTCCAGTCAGGGCGCGACGTCGACAAGTTCCTCGACTTCCCGCACTCAACGACCGATCGCGAGCTCCCGTACCTGCCCACGGCGGTCGCCGTGTTCGAAGCGACGGTCGTCCCGTCGTGGACGATCGATCTCGGCACCCACTCGGTGTTCATCGCGTCGATCGATCAGGCAGGCACGCGAGAAGGCGGCGAGCCGCTGACCTACAACGAGTATCGGAAGAGCATAAGAAGGAAGGGGTAGCTGATGGGAAAGTGGATGTGCACGGTGTGCGGGTATGTCTACGACCCGGCGGAGGGAGATCCGACGGCCGGAGTGATGCCGGGAACGCCGTTCGAGAGTGTTCCCGAGGAGTGGGTCTGCCCGCTCTGCGGCGTGGGCAAGGACATGTTCGAGCCGCAAGGCTAGAGACAAGATCGGCGCGACACCCGATCCCTGCCACGGAAGGCACCTCAGGGACAGGGCGGCGGGGACACGGGGCGCGCCGGCTCCGTGGAGAAAGGAGGACGACGTGAAGCGACGCGAGTTGCGACCGGGCATCGAGTGGGTCGGCGCGGTCGACTGGGATCGGCGCCTGTTCGACGCCTTGATCCCTCTCCCGGACGGAACGAGCTACAACGCGTACCTCGTGCGAGGTCGCGAGCGGACGGCGCTGATCGACACGGTCGACCCGACGAAGGCCGACGTGCTTTGGGCACACCTCGCCGACGTGCCGCGCATTGACGATCTCGTGATCCAACACGTTGAGCAGGATCACTCGGGGCTCGCGCCCGCCGTGCTCGCCCGCTACCCCGAGGCGCGCGTCCTCGCGACGCCCAAGGCGCGGATGATGATCGCCGACCACCTCGGGATCCCGGCCGAACGCGTGACACCGGTGGCCGACGGCGAGACCGTGTCGCTCGGCGGGCGCACGCTCCACTTCGTGCACGCCCCGTGGGTCCACTGGCCGGAGACGATGTTGACGTACGTGCCCGAGGATCGGCTCTTATTCACCTGCGACCTGTTCGGTTCGCACCTCGCGTCGAGCGAGCTGCACGTGGCAACCGCCGAGCACGTGGCCGAGGCGGCCAAACGCTACTACGCCGAGATCATGATGCCGTTCGCGAAGACGATCCACGGCCACCTCGAGAAGGTCCGCCGCCTCGACGTCGCAACGATCGCGCCGAGCCATGGACCGGTGCACGACGACCCCGCGTCCATCCTCGCCGCCTACGACCATTGGGTCATCGACGCCCCGTCGAACCTGGTTCTGCTCCCGTATACCACCATGCACGGGAGCACGGCGAAGATGGTCGAGCACCTCGTCGCGGCGCTTGCCGATCGCGGCGTGCCGTCGGCGCCGTTCAACATGACGGTCTCCGACCTCGGAGCCTACGTGATTCGCCTCGTGGACGCAGCGACCGTCGTGTTCGCGACGCCGACGGTTCTCGTCGGGCCGCACCCGAGCCTAGTCGTCGCTGCGGCGCTGACGTCTGCCCTGCGCCCCAAGGCGCGCTTCGCCGCCGTCATCGGCTCTTACGGCTGGGCGGGAAAGGCGGCGGAGACGATCCAAGCGTTGGCATCCGGGCTGTCGGCGGAGTGGTTGCCCTCGGTGTTCGCCCGCGGCTTGCCGACGGATGAGACGCTGCGCGCGTTGGACGGGCTGGCGGACACGATTGCCGAGCGGCACAAGGGACTCGGCTAGGAGGGGAATGCAGGATCGGAGCGTGCTTGTCGCGGGCGCCGCGGGAGAGGGGGTCCAGACGATCGGCGACGTGATCGCTCGCTCGTTCCTGTCGCACGGCTACCCGGTGTTCGCCACGCAGGACTACGAGTCGCGAATTCGCGGCGGTCACTCGAGCTATCGCCTCCGCATCGGCGACGAGCCCCGGAACGCCCCGCGCGCGGACGCTGACGTGCTCCTCGCGCTGAACGCAGAGGCTCGCGAACACTATCAGGGTCTCCTGAATCCGAATGGCCTGCTCCTGTCACCGGATTCGGTCGACGCGTCAGCTGCGGCCGACGGCGCGTCGGTGGCGGTCGCGTTCTCGAATCTTGCTCTGGAGCATGGCGGCTCGAAGCTCTACACCAACTCGGCGGCAGCCGGCGCGCTGTGCGCGGCCCTAGGGCTTCCCTTCCCCGTCCTCCAGGCGATCCTGGCGGAGACGTTCTCCAAACGCGGGGCCGAGGTTGCCGAATCGAACGTCCGCGCAGCCAAGGCCGGATTCGACGCGGCGCGGGCCACGCTTGGCGCGCGACGGCCTGCCGAGCTCCCGGCGCGCGTGAACCGCTACGCCTTTACCACGGCCCACGAGACGATGCCGCTCGCGGCCGCCGCGGCCGGGTGCCGATTCATGGCCGCCTATCCGATGTCTCCGTCGACGGGCATCATCACGGCCTTCGCTCGCCATCCTGAGTTGGGCGTGTTTGCCGAGCAAGCGGAGGATGAGATCGCCGCGATCCACATGGCGCTCGGCGCGAGTGCAGCGGGCGCACGAGCGATGACGGCCACGTCGGGCGGCGGGTTCGCGCTGATGGTCGAGGCGATGAGCCTCGCCGGCATGACAGAGACGCCCCTCGTGGTCGTTCTGGCGCAGCGGCCGGGCCCCGCGACGGGCCTGCCTTCGCGCACGGCTCAGGAGGATCTTCTCTACGCCATCCATGCCGGGCACGGCGAAGCGCCGCGCGCCGTCTTGGCTCCGTCGGATCCGCAGGACGCAATCGAGAAGACGGTGCGTGCCTTTGACCTAGCGGACCGCTTCCAGATTCCCGTCGTCCTGCTCACCGACCAATTCCTCGCCGATTCGTCATTCTCGATGGACGCGCTGTCGCTCCCGTCGGAGATCCCCGCACCTCATCTGGCCGATCCGGAGGCCATCGAGAGTGTGTATCGGCGGTACGCGTTGACCGAGGACGGGGTCTCGCCACGCCTCTTCTTCGGACAGAGCCGGCACCTGGTCTGCGTCGACAGCGACGAGCACGACGAGGGCGGACACATCACCGAAGACCTCGACTGGATGCGCTCGGCAATGGTCGAGAAACGCCTCGAAAAGGGACGCCGCCTGCGCAACGAGATGGCCGCGCCATCGCGCAACCGCACGGAGGACGCGGAGCTTGTTCTCATCGGCTGGGGCTCGACGAAGGGGGCAATCGACGAAGTTGTCGATCTGGCCCGCGCGACCGGCCACAAAGTGGGCGCCCTGCACTTCACCGAAGTGTGGCCGCTGCCGGAGCTCGCTTTCCCGGAGGGGCCGCAGTATTGGGTGGTCGAAGGGAACGCGACGGGGCAGTTCGCGCGCCTCCTGCGGGCAGAGTGTGGGCTCGAGACGGAGGGACGGATCGGCCGCTACGACGGCCTGCCCCTCGACGCTGCGACGATCGTGAAGGAGCTGCCGTGGGCGTAGCCGACGCGTACCGAAACTCCGTGGAAAACCAGTGGTGTCCGGGGTGCCCGAACTTCGGGATCTTGGCCGCCGTGAAGAAGAGCCTGGCGGAACTCGATCTCGCACCACATCAGGTTTGCCTCGTCTCGGGCATCGGGCAGGCGGCGAAGCTGCCGCACTATCTGCAGGCCAACGTGTACAATGGCCTCCACGGACGGGCGATCCCCGCGGCCATTGGCATCCACGTGGCCAATCCAGAGCTCAAGATCCTCGTGACGTCCGGAGACGGGGACCTGTACGGCGAGGGCGGCAATCACCTACTGCACGCGTTCCGCCGCAACCCAGACCTGACCGTCATCGTGCACGATAACCGAGTCTATGCCCTGACCAAGGGCCAGGCCTCGCCGACCACCCCGCGCGGCGAACAGACCCGGCTTCAATTCGGCGGCGTCGAGATCGATCCGGCCCAGATGCTGGCCACGGCCATCGTCAGCGGATGCACGTTCGTCGCGCGGGGGTACGCGGGCGACATCGACGGACTGTCCAAGATTCTGGTTCGCGCGATTCAGCATCGCGGCCTGGCGCTCGTCGACGTCATCCAGCCATGCATCACGTGGGGCAACCACCCGGTTGACTGGTATCGAGGGCGCATCGTCCCGCTGCCGCAGGACCACGATCCGACCCATCGGGATCGCGCGATCGCCGCGGCGCTCGACGTGGCGGACGTCTTTCCAGTCGGCGTGCTGTACGAGACCGCGCCGCGCCCCACGTTCGCGGAGTCGTACCGAACGCGTGTCGGCGCTGGACCGCTCGCGCGCCTGCCCCGCATCAACCGCGGAGAGGTCGAGGCCCGCCTTGCGGCGTTCATCGTGAACAGGGACTAGAAGAGACCGAAGGAGATCGCATGGAGATCGTTCGCGTCGGAACCACGGCGCCGCGGATCGCGCTCAAGGATCAGGATGGGAACCTTGTGAATTTGGCCGCTCTCCAGGGGAAGCGCGTCCTTCTCTCGTTCCACCCGCTCGCCTGGACCGACGTGTGTCGCCTCCAGATGCAGGCGCTCGAGGCGAGAGCGACCGAGTTCACTCGCTTGAGCGCCGTGCCACTCGGCATCAGCGTTGACCCGGTGCCGTGCAAGAAGGCGTGGGCCGAGGCAATCGGAATCGAGAAAACCCGTCTCCTATCAGATTTCTGGCCGCACGGTAGAGCGGCCGCCGCGCTCGGCCTTTTCCGCGAGAAGCAAGGCTTCTCCGAACGGGCCGGCGTGATCTTCGACGAGAAGGGGATCGTTCGCTTCGTCAAGGTCTATCCGCTCAAGGAGCTTCCCGACCTCGACGAGCAGATCGAGGTCCTACAGGACCTCGCCCTGAAGGACCTCGCCCTGAAGAAGACGTAGAGGAGGAATCGATGCAAGCGATGACGAAGGAATTCCTGCAGGCGGCATTCGCCGGCGAGAGTCAGGCCCACCTGAAGTACCTCATCTTCTCCGACGACGCGGAGAAGAAGGGGCTTCCTCAGCTCGGGCGCCTCTTCCGCGCGATTGCCTACGCCGAGCAGGTCCACGCCACGAACCACTTCCGTGAGCTCGGCCACATCCAGGACACAGCCGCCAACGTGCAGTCGTGCATGGATGGCGAGAACTTCGAGGTCACGGAGATGTACCCCGTGTACAAGCTCGCAGCCGGGTTCCAGGGGGAGAAGGGCGCCGTCCGCTCGACGCACTACGCACTCGAGGCGGAGAAGATCCACGAGAAGATGTACGCATCCGCCAAGGCCGTGGTCGCGAACGGCAAGGATTTGGCGCTCGGGCCGGTATCGATCTGCCCGATCTGCGGCTACACGGTCGAGGGCCCGGCACCCGACTTGTGTCCGGTGTGCGGTGCCAAGCGCGAGACCTTCAAGGTCTTCTGACCTTCAAGGTGTCCTAGAAGAGGAGAAAACGATGAAGCTGGGAGATCTGATCAAGGGCGGGGCACAAGAGGGGAAGGAGAAGCACGTTCCGACGATCGAACTCGTCGAGTGCAAGGAGTGCGGCGGGCGCGGGGTGAAGGTCACGGTAGGGAAGGAAGTCGCTCACCCGAACACGGTCGAGCACCACATCAAGTGGATCGCGCTCTTCGGGGTGAAGAACGGCGTTGCCGTCCACATCGCGACGTTCGACCTCGGGCCCACGTACGGGATCCCGAAGGCGGTCACGCACGCGAACCTTGATGGCCTGAGCGAGCTCGTCGCGGTCGAGTACTGCAACCTCCACGGCCTGTGGGAAGGCTCGATCAAGCTGTAGACGGGAATGGAGGAGGTAGGATGACGAACGTGCTTCCGTCAATCGAGGAGCGGCGCGCGCGACGGGCCCTGTCGCCTGAGCCGATCTCTCGGGAAGTCCTTGGGACCTTGCTGCGGGCCGCCCACCTTGCGCCGTCGTGTAACAACAGCCAGCCGTGGCGTCTGATTGTCGTCGACGAGCCCGAGGCTCTGGCGCAAGTCAAGGAGGCCCTGTCTGGCGGCAACTATTGGGCGAAGCAAGCGCCCGTCATCATCGCCGTAGCGTCGCGTCAGGATCTCGATTGCGCGCTTGGCGATCGCCGCGACTACTTCCTCTTCGGTTGCGGGATGGCGGTGGGGAACCTGATGATCCAGGCGACCGAGCTCGGGCTGGTGGCCCACCCGATCGCCGGCTACAAACCTGAGCAGGTCAAGGCCGCTCTCGGGGTTCCCGAGGACTACGTCCTCATCACGCTCGTCATCGTCGGGCGACCGGGAGACCCGGCCACGCTGTCGGACAAGCATCGTGAGATCGAGCAGGGGCCGAGGGTGCGCCGCCCGCTCGAGACGGTCGCCGCCTGGAATCGCTTCGCGTTCGATGATCTGAAGACGGAGGGGTAAGTACACGAGGTTCGGATTCTTGGGAGGCTTCATGGTTCAGAAGAAGACATGCGCCGTCGTGTGCTTGCTGGCTGCGGCCTGCGCGCTGGTTCTTGGAGTCGTCGCGATGGGAGCGGCCGTGACGCTCACGTTCGAGTTCACGGACTTGGATCCGCACGCCGGCCAGACGATGTTCCTTCGCGTCGTGGATGCGGCGACGTTCGCCGAGGTCGCGCGGCTCCGCGTGCCCGAGATCCCGGCCGGCGCGTTCCAGATCGACATCTCGCCGCTCGAGACCGGGGCGTCATACCAAGTCGACTACTTCATCGACGGGAACGGAAACGGGGCGTACGACGCGCCGCCGACCGACGAGGCGCGGCGCTTCTTCCTCTCGGACGTGCAGGCGAGCGGCGCAATCAACGTCGTGCACGACGCGACGCTGACCGACATCGATTGGCCGCCGTTCATCGATGGTGTCGTCAGCCCGGGCGAGTACCGGCACACGATGACCGACCCCGTGACCGGGATCAGCGTGTTCTGGCAGAATGGCGCGACCGTCCTTCACGTCGGTCTGGTTTCCCCTGGCACGGGCTGGGTCGGCATCGGCTTTGACCCCGATGTGCGCATGCAGGGCGCCGACATCCTCATCGCCGCCGTTGTGGACGGCGTCCTCACCATTCAGGATCAATTCGGAGTCGCTCAGACGTTCCACAGTCCCGACGCTCAGCAAAACGTCATCCAGGCTGCGGGGACGGAGACGGGCGGGGCGACGACCGTCGAGTTCTCCCTCTTCCTCGCCTCGGGCGATCCATCGGACAAGCCGCTTCTCCCGGGGCAGACGGTGGCCGTGATCCTCGCCATGCAGCAGAGCGACGACAGCTTGACCGTTCGTCACACGGCCCGCACGACGACCAGCATCACGCTCGATGGAGGGACGTAGCGTGGAAGCCCTACGATCGTTCGGCTATGGCACGTCGCTCGGGCCGTTTCCGGTTGTCGTGTGGTTCGGGCTCGCCACGCTCGTGCTGCTCATCGTGACGGCCGGGATCGCCAGCCTAAAGAAACAGATCCCCGCGCTGCGGCGTGTCTCCGTCCGAGTGCATCGGGGGCTGGCCATCGCTGCCCTGACGCTCGCTCTGTTCCACCTCGTGCTCGGGCTGTCCGCCTACGTGTAGGCACGGCGAGGGCGAGCCCTCTAGTAGTCGGGCCGAAGGCCGAACTCGGCCGACTCGACCCACTCGTTCGGGCGGTTGTAGTACTCGACGAGCGAGCTCACGAGGGCGTAGTGGCTTTGCTCGACTTGCATGAGTTCGCCGAGGAGGCGGGCGACTCGAGCATCGTCCGCTCCCTCGGCGTGCTCGCGGTAGAAGGCCTCCGTCTGGCGTTCGAGGTCCATGGCGCGGCGGAGGAGATCGAGAAGACCCCCGTCACGCGAGAGGGTGTTCGCGCCTCCTTCCACAACGCCGCGGACCCAAGCTGACGCGGCCGCCACAAGATCGGGACCCTTCAGGTCCTTGGCAGCATCAAGGTGCCGAAGCGCTATCGCGTGGCTGGCCTCGGCGTCGGCGAGCAGGACGAGGAGCTTCGTCGCACTTTGGTTCTGCGCGCGATCTGCGGCCTGCCGGTAGTTCTTCTCCGCCTTCTCCTCAAGGCGCACGGCATCGTCGATCACTCCCATGGCTCTCCTCCCTTCCTAGGTTCAGGCTGTGGCGTCGACAAGAAGAGTAGGAGGGGCGCGCCCTCTTCGTCAATTCCCGTCAGTCGGCGACGGGGGCGTGGAGACAGTCGCCGCACGAGACGACCTCTACGCCATCTTGCGTCTCGACCAGGAGACGGCCGAGCGCGTCGATCCCGACGGCGCGGCCGGCAACCGTCCGGCCGGCCGTGACGTCGATGCGCACGCGGCAGCCGAGAGTGGCCGAACGGGTACGGTAGCTTTCGAGGATGCCGGCCTCCGACTCTCGCGTCACGAGCCCGCTGTAGATCTCGCGGACGAGGGCGTCGCGATCGCCGCGCACGTCGAGATCGAGCAAGCACGTCGCGTCCCCGAGCGGGCTCATCGTGAGGTTGATGCCCACGCCGACCCGTGCAACGTCTGCGTTCGCCTCAATGAGAATCCCGCCAAGCTTCCGTTCGCCGACGACGAGGTCGTTCGGCCACTTGAGCCGCACGGCCACGCCAAGGGCCTCGAGGACCCGAGCCGCCGCTAGGCCGGCACGCAGGGCGAGAAGTCGATCGCTTGGCACGATGAACGTCGCGTAGAGGCCACCGGGCGGAGAAGTCCAGACTCGTCCGAGTCGGCCGCGGCCGGCCGTTTGCTGGTCCGACACGACGATGTGGCCGACGCGCGCTCGTCCGCTCTCAAGGAGATCGCGCGCCGCGCGTTGCGTCGACGAAACGCTGTCGAACGAGTGAACGACCGCTTCTTCGTCACGCGGCATCGGAGATGGGGAAGGTCTCCCCGGCGTGCGGCATCACGAGGACGCGATACGTCTTCCCGAAACGCTTCTCCGCTTCGGCCAGGGCAGCGCGGGGATCGGTCGCCGGCCGAAGGAAGAAGCGGCGAACCGTGTCCTCGGGAAGTTCGGACTGCAGGTACACGAGAACGCGCGCGAGGTCCTGCGCGAGGTACACGGCCTTGTGGCCGCCGAGTTTGAATCCCTCGCACTCGAAGATCGAGAGCACGTCGGCCGGGCACGCGCTGCGTTCGATCCAGTCTTGGAAGACGCCATGCCCGATACCGTCCGGGCAAGCGGCGAGGAGATAGATGATCCCGCCGTCGCGGACGGCGCGCGCGGCCGTGTATTGCGCCTTGTACGCCTGGTACAGGTCGATGTCCTTCGGGTGCCCGCCGGCCGACGCGATGACCACGTCGGCTCGCTCGGGCAAGCGCACGACGCAATGCTCGTCCCAGAACCGCCGTGCCTCCGCGTGCGCCCCCTCCGGGTCGCCGATGATCAGCTTCGCGATCTCGCCGCGTCCGTTCATCACCACATCGACAACGAAGTCCACGCCGACGAGTCGAGCGGCCTCGACCATCTCCTCGCTGATCGGGTTCCCCTCGTAGACGCAGGCCTGACTCTGCGGGTGCGACATCTGCGCGTGGTTCGCCTCGATCGTGGCGCGCCCGGCGACGCCGGGCAGGATGTTCTTCCGTCCTCCTGAGTAGCCGGCGTAGTAGTGCATCCCGACGTGGCCGATCGTGACGACGTGGTCCGCCTCCGCCACGAGCCGGTTGACGAAGATCGGCGTGCCGCGGGAGCTCTTGCCGATCTCGACGACATCGCGATCGCAGTTGTGGATCGCCACGGTGAAGCTGCGCCGCAGGTCGCCGAGCATGCGTTCGAGTTCGTCCTCTGTTGGCGCGCGGTGAGTTCCGGTCGCGACGAGAAGGGTGACATCGGCTGGAGACACCAGGCCGCAGATTCGCTCCCAGATCAGAGGGAAGAGGAGGCGAGTCGGCGTCTTGCGCGTGTGATCGGTGATCACGAACACCGTCTTCCCCCCGCCGCGCAAGGCCGCCGCGGGATCGGCCATCCCGATCGGGGAGTTCCACGCGCTAGCGAAGACACTCGGGAGATCGACCGCGGGCATGTCGCGCGGCTTGAGCGTGCCGAGCAGATTCGCGTCCGGGACGTTGACCGAGACCGTCGCGCGCCCGTAGGCGAGATCGAACCGAGCCACAGGCCACCTCCCTTTCCTCTTCTTGACTCCCGTGCCGGGGGATCGTAGCGCCTGGGTCCACGAGCGACAACCGTTGCGCAGGGGCCGCGCGCTACGCACTCAGGGGCACATGTGCAGGTGCCTGTATCGGGGCCGAACGCAACACGTCATGCTGTCCGACGTCCCGACCCCGCGCTACCCACCCGAGGGCCATCGGCGTTCCGGGCGCCGGCTCATGCAACTGCCCAGCCTTCCGACAACACCTCGGCCTGCTCGAGCACGGTCACGGTCGCCTTCTCCTGCTTGTCGGGCGGGTAGCCGTACTTGCGCAGGATGCGCTTGACGAGCACGCGCAGCTGGGCTCGCACGTTCTCGCGCACGGTCCAGTCGATGGTCACGTTCTTCCTCACGGTGTCGGCGAGCTCGCGGGCGATGGTCCGCAGGGTCTCGTCTCCGAGCACCTTCACGGCGCTGTCGTTCGTCTCGAGCGCGTCGTAGAAGGCGACTTCGTCCTCGGTGAGCTTGAGCGCTTCGCCGCGCGCGTCTGCCTTGTGGATGTCCTTGGCCAATCCGATCAGCTCGTCGATCACCTGCACAGTCTCGATGGCGCGGTTCTGATACTTGCGGATCGACTGGTCGAGGAGGTCGGCGAACGACCGCGCCTGGACGACGTTGCGCTTCGACCGCGCCTTGATCTCCCCAGAGAGGAGCTTGCGCAGAAGCTCGACGGCGAGGTTCTTCTGCGGCATGCCCCGCACCTCAGCGAGGAACGCATCGGAGAGGATCGAGATGTCAGGCTTCTTGAGCCCCGCAGCAGCGAACAGGTCGACGACTTCGTCGGAGACGATGGCCTCGGAGATGATCTGCCGAATGGCGTGGTCGAGTTCCTCGTCGGTCTTGCGGTCGACCGTCGCACCTTTGGCAAGCACGGCACGCACGGCCTGGAAGAAGCCGACGTCGTCGCGGATGGCGAGCGCTTGCTCGTGCGGCACGGCGAGGGCGAATGCCTGCGACAGCTCGGTTACAGCGCGCAAGAGGCGGCTCTTGCCATCCTCCTGCGCCAGGATGTGCTCCTGAGCCAGCGGCAGCAGAGCAAGTCTCTCCTGGGGTGCGCCTGTGACCCAGCGCGCCCAAGTGAATCCGTGGAAGAGGCCGCGGCAGACCTCGTACTTCTCCAGCATCAGCGCGACGGCCTCGGCCTGATCGATGGCCGTTTCGCCTGTACCTCCGCTCTCGGTATAGGTCGCAAGAGCGCGGCGCAACTCGTCAGCGAGGCCGAGGTAGTCAACGACGAGGCCGCCCGGTTTGTCGCCGAACACGCGGTTCACACGAGCAATCGCCTGCATCAGACCGTGCCCTCGCATGGGCTTGTCGACGTACATCGTGTGCAGGCTCGGCGCGTCGAAGCCGGTGAGCCACATGTCGCGGACGATGACGATCTGGAACGAGTCGGCCGGATCGCGGAACCGCGCCGCCAGCGCTTCGCGCTTTGGCTTGTTGCGGATGTGCGGCTGCCAGTCGAGCGGATCGCTCGCCGAGCCAGTCATCACAACCTTGAGCCTTCCGTGCTCGTCGTCCGCGCCATGCCAGTTTGGACGCAACGCGATGAGCTCGCGGTACAGCTCGACGCAGATGCGCCTGCTCATGCAGACGATCATCGCCTTGCCCTGCATTGCCGCGAGACGTTTCTCGAAGTGGTCGACGATGTCGCGCGCGATGACCTTCAGACGCTGCGGCGAGCCGACGACCGCTTCGAGCTGGGCCCACCTCGTCTTCAGCTTCTCCTTGCGCTCGACCTCTTCGCCCTCGGTCACTTCGTCGAAGTCCTCGTCGATCCTCGGCTTCTCAGACTCGGCGAGCGTGAGCTTGGCGAGCCGACTCTCGTAGTAGATCGGCACCGTCGCGCCATCGGCGACGGCCCGCTGGATGTCGTAGACGCTGATGTAGTCGCCGAACACGGCACGTGTGTTCTTGTCCATCAGCTCGATCGGCGTCCCGGTGAAGCCGATGAACGACGCACTCGGCAGGGCGTCGCGCATGTGGCGGGCAAACCCGTCGATAAAGTCGTACTGGCTGCGGTGCGCCTCGTCGGCGAGGACGACGATGTTGCGCCGCTCCGAGAGGACGGGGTGCTGATCTCCGCCAGCCTCGGGGAAGAACTTCTGGATCGTCGTGAAGATCACTCCGCCGCCGTCGGTCTTGAGCTTCGCGCGCAAATCGGCGCGGCTCTCCGCCTGGACGGGCGCCTGCCGCAAGAGACCGCGGCAGCGGGCGAACGTGCCGAAGAGCTGGTCGTCGAGGTCGTTGCGATCCGTGAGGACGACGATCGTCGGGTTCGCCATTTCCGGCTCGAGGATGATCCGCCCGGCGTAGAACGCCATCGTCAGGCTTTTCCCCGATCCCTGCGTGTGCCAAACGACGCCGACGCGTCGATCGCCGGGCTTACCGCCGGGACGCAGACCCGCCTCGTAGCGGCCCGGCACATCGGCGACAGCCTTGACCAGTTTCGCGGCGCGCAGCGTCTCCTCCACTGCGGCGTTGACCGCGTGGAACTGGTGGTAGCCGGCCATCTTCTTGATCTGCTTCCCGCCGCCGAAATCCTCAAACACGATGAAGTGCCGGATGAGGTCGAGGAACCGCCGCTTGTCGAAGGCGCCGCGCAAGGTCACCTCAAGCTCGGTCAGTTGTGGGCTCGCATCCTCGTGTCCGGCGATCGTGCGCCACGGCTTGAACCACTCGCGGCCCGCGCCCAGCACGCCGATGCGGGCCAGCGTCCCGTCCGAGACAAGGAGCGCACCGTTGTAGGCAAAGAGCGCCGGGATCTCCGCCTGGTAGGTCTGAAGCTGCTTGTAGGCCGTCCACACCGTCGCGTTCTCGTCGGCCGGGTTCTTGAGTTCGATCACCGCCAGCGGCAGACCGTTCACAAACAGCACGATGTCCGGTCTGCGAACGTGCTGACCTTCTGCGACCGTGAACTGATTGACCGCCAGCCAGTCGTTGTTGTCGGGGTTGTCGAAGTCGAGCAAGCATGCCTGCGCACCGCGGATCTCGCCACTGTCTGCACGGTACTCGACCGCGATGCCGTCGACGAACATCCGGTGCACGGCCCGGTTGCGTTCCACCAGCGACGGCGCATCGCTGCGCATCACCTTGCGGTAGGCGTCTTCCAGAGCCTCAGGCGGAAGCTTCGGGTTGAGACGAGCAAGCGCGTTCCGCAGCCGATTTTCAAGAACCACTTGTGAGTAGTTTCCCCTCTCCCCCTGGGAGAGGGTCGGGGTGAGGGTATCGCCGTCAGGCGATATGTCGGGGCCGTAGAGCACTGCATAGCCAAGCTCTTCCAGCCAGCCGAGGGCGGCGGCCTCGACGATGGATTCGGTGAACTGGCTACCCAATGCTCCTCCCCTCGAACATCTGGCGGCCCGCGCCGATCCCGCTGGGGTTCCCGCTTTGGCCCTTCCTTGCTGCCGCATGCCTTGGCTCACGACGGGTGGAGTCTGAGATTGCGGAATTGGGCCACAATGGCCCGATGGATGGCCCGATGATGGGTCGGCCCGCCGACACTCCCGAGAATCGGGCCATCTCGACCCGATTCCTGGCCCGATCCTCGCTGTGAGATCTTGCGCATTGAAGACCCGTCCCGGGGGCGGCGGCCCAATCCCGACAGTCTGTCGGGAGCAGTGTCGGGACTCGCCGTGGGACGCCCTCCATGGCACCGATCCCATGGCCGGATTGCAGGGTGCCGCAACCTCTCCGTGTCCTATCCGGACACGATGTCCGGTTCCATGTCCGGCTGATCACGCAGGTTTCGGCACCATCAAGCTCCGGCAGGCTAACAGGCAGCTGACAGAGCCACGCGTGCCCGTCCGCCGAGCCCCAGTTCTCTACTGTCGACAGCAAGCTCTTAAATGAGGAACCGACCATGCAATGAGGTGTCTGGCTTTCGACGTGCCAGCGCCGAGGTTCATCCTTGAGGAAGCTCATGCCCACGTACCGTCCGGCTTCCAGAGCACGGCTCCGACGCGAGGGCTCGCCTTGCCATCCGCGCGCAGTTCGGCAATCGACTGACGCATCACGTCGACGGCCAGTCCCATCAGATTTCGCGCATCAACTCTGGCCTTGGCCATCAACTCCCCTTCCCGATGAACCGCTCTGTGAGCAGCTCGCCCGACGCGATCTCGGGGCCATGCTTGACAGAGTAGCCAAGGCTTGCGAGCCAGCCTAGGGCGGCTTCGACGATGGATTCGGTGAATGAGGAGTTCATGCGCGCACAAGTCCTGGCTTCAGGTCGAGCCGCTCTCGAAATTCCGGCGGAATGTCATCCCAGTGCTCGACCAGCAGGTCCACGAGCTGGCGCCCGTTGATCAGACCGATCCGCGGGAAACCCACCTCCAGCGCCACCTCTGCAGCGGTCCCCTGGAAGTCCGCCGTGGTGATAAACGCACCCTGACCGCCGAAGGGGATCGCCTGCCGGAGCTGCTTGACGACACTGGCCGCAATCTTCGAGCCAAGCTTGTAGCGCTTGGCTTGGACGAAGACCTTCACTTTCGCCAAATTGGCCACGTTGAGTTCCCCGGTTGCGTCCACGCCCCCGTCGCCTGTTCTGCCCGTTACCTCGGAACCCTCGAAGCCGAGAGCCGTGAGCAAGTGGCCCACCAGGATCTCGAACTCCTTGTCGTCCAACTCGAGAACCTGCTCCAGCACGACGCGATACGGGTCGTAGTGTGCAGTCGCGGTCACTGGATCTGCCTTCCCAATGGCAGCCAGGAACTCCTCCCGCTGCGAGACCGCGAACACCGTGAGCGAGGACCGAATCGTGTTCTGGAACGGGACCGAGAAGTCGCCACGCTTCAGTCTCCCCTTCGCCCACGACACTCGCCGACGCTGCCCGTACGGGCAGCCGTCGTTGCCCACAGCGAAGAAGTAAGACGGATCCGAAGCGACTTGCCCGTAGTGCAGCCACTCGGTGTCGGCGGCCGGCGTGATCACGTAGTCGCCCGCCTGGATCTCGAACAAGAACCGCGCGATCTGCCCGACATAGTTGCCGATGACGATGGCACTTCGTTGGTCGGGGTACGCAGCCTGCACCACGGGATAGAGTTCGTCTCTGCTCCGGATGCCGCTCAGATCCCGTGCGATCTCGCCCCAGCCGATCCCCGCATAGCCACCACGTAGGAAGTGTTCCGCGAACTGCCCGCCGTTTGCTCGGACGCACCAGACGTTGGTCATGATGTCGCCTCCGCCGCCCTAGATCGGGTCACGCGCTTCACATCGCCCTCCCGACGAACTGTTCGGCGCTTTCCAGTTGTGGATCGCCGTCATCGTCGTCATCTCTCGGCACCTAGTCATTCCAGTGTGCCGCGATGTATCCGGCAATCCCAGGACCTGGATGGAACGCCGGATAGATCCTCTGGTACACGCCCAACGCATCGACAAGCGAGGTCTTGGGCAAGACAGCGGTGTGGCGAAGAAGGTACAGAAACGCAATCCCTGGCCCTCGGGACTCTCCTTGGTTGCAGTGGACGAGGACCTTCTTCCCGCTCGTCAGCTTCTCGTGGATGAACGCGATCGCCGCCTCGACCAGCTCTTCGTGGATGTAGCTGGGATCGGGGACATCGACGAGGTTCAGGTACAGGCGGTCTCCGCGCACGGCAAGGAAGTACTCGGGATGACCCTTGGGAGCGCCCTGTGTCGTGTACCCGAGAAGTTTCCGGTGGTACGGGTCCTTGCACGCGTGGACAACGGCCCAGCCTTCTCTGCCATCAACCTGATACTCGAAGTCGCCCTGATGGCCTACGAAGAGGTTGGGGAAGATCTCAGTCATGGCTCCTCCGTGCAGCGACGAGCATGCGATGTATAGCGTGGTCGCGTTCGATCACCGACGGCGGGTCCGCGCGCATCAGCTTGCGGAAGGCGTCCTCTGGAGCCTCGGCAGGGAGTCCCGGGTTGAGTCCAGCAGGCGCGTTCTGCAGCCGGTTCTCTAGACCTACGTCGCGGAAGTCTGCGTCGTTCCGCTCAGCGCCGAGCTCGCCGGCCGCGATCTCGGGGCCGTAGGGCACGGCATGGCCAAGATCTGTCAACCAGGCGAGGGCGGCCTCTTCGACTATGGACTCGGTGAATGGCGTCATTGAGCTGACCCTACCCCTCCAAAGCACTGCGAGATCTGACGAAGCGAGAGCTTGCCTTGGGTGACAGCCGCCGAATCCCGACAGTCTGTCGGGATTCCCAGTGGACAGCCCTTCTCGACCCGCCTCTTTCAGTCGTCCTCCCTCGCAGGTCACTCTGGCTGGTGTCAATCATCTAGTTCCAGATCGAGTGAACAGGGATCCCTCAGCATAAAGGCTCTGCCCTCACGAATGAGTGAACCTCGACACGACACAGTCTGCTGATTGTCATGAGCTTGGACGGCCTTGTGGTATTCTGCAGCGGGCAACTCAAGAAACACTTTCCGGGGCTGCCCGTCAATGAAGCCAAGCACGGTCACGCGCCCAATTGCCGCTCCCTCCGCACGTTCAAGCTTCACGACTGGGCCTCGCAACTCGAAATCCTCCTGTGGCGAGGTCTCACGGAAGAGCCTCGCTGCCTCCTCAATCACCGGGATCATGTCCCGTGGAAACACGATGCGCTTCGCGTCTCTACTCTGGAGCGGGCGGCTTTGCGCCCAGGAGAACCCTATCTCAACACTCCGCTCTGACTCATGGCCACCAGCAAGACCGAAAATCGCGTCACAAAGGTTTGCGCTCACCCCCTTTGGAACAGCGGCCTGGAACTCCTCAAACCGCCCTGTCGAAGCGGCCAGCTCAGCAGCTCTGCGCACAGCTGATACGGCTATCGACAGGGTAGTCGTCACCCGACGCTCGAACGGCTCCTCAATCTCGAACAGCACACCTGTCGGCGATATCTCCAGGCCTGGAGGCACGCGGGAAATGACTGTGACTGTGTAACTTCCGAGTTCGGTTTGCCCCAGCCGGACTTGCCGCAGATATGCCATGGCTTGCTGCGGCTTGCGCGTTTGGTAGATGGCCCTTGGGGCAATGGCAGCACAGGCGCCCGCCATCATGAGATCGCGAGCGTTCGCGACAAGCTGGGCGCCGTGTTCGAGAGGCAGGGTCCCATCAGACGCATCCCCGTCTGCAACGCGAAGCCTTAGCACATCTGCCGATGCAGTCAGCAAGTCGCTCAGGATCTCGATTTGGGAGCGGTCCTCGACGATTTCCAGCGTCCTAAGAGCATCAGCCATCCGCAACGCGAAGTCCCCCAGACTGCGCTCCAGGGGGAGGGTGAGTTCGAAATCGCCCTCTCGGATCCACGTGGACCACAGAGATGAACTCGGTGGCACCTGGTGCCAGCCCTTTGCGCGAAGGTATGCAACGAACTCCAGGGGACGAATGGCAGCAAGGACATGGGCATCCCGAATCGATGCTCTCACGGCTGACCTCCTTCTGCTATTCGCCGCATCATCTCCTGAAGAGCCCCTGGCGTAAAGAGCTGCGCCCGGGGGACGCTCACGGTGACACTCGCCAGGTTCCCTCTCGAATTCAGGCCGCGGAGGGAGGTCCAGTAAGCGCAGTGGCGCATCACAAGTTCCTCTTCCGATTGGGTAAGCCAATCGGGAACTTTCTCTGGCACGACCAGAACCACAAGTATCCGTGGCACCAGGAAGTTCCCAGCCCGGAGTTCCTCGTAGTTCTTGACCTTTAGGGGATATCTGAGCTCGTGCTCGTCCATGACTTCGCGCGACGTGCACTTCAGCTGCAATTCCAGCCTCGGCGATCTCGTCGTGCCGCCGCCCCCGGCAGCCGCTATGCCCCAGTCTACGCTGTCGCTGTCAACCTCTGGCTTGTAGCATGTGTACCCAGCAGCTGCAGCGACGGCGCGCACGTACGCATTGCTGAACTGCTCTTTCATTTGCGCTACATCCATTGCGCCGCCTCCACTGGCACACACGCCAGCGTTTTCGTATCGAACGCGCCGGACAGCAGTCTCGGCAGGAGCGCGTCGCGCAAAGCGGCGAGTACGCGGACTTCACACTTGCCGGAGAGGATGCGATCGTACAATGGCTCGCACAAACCGTTGAAAGCGGCGAGGGCCGATGCCGCTGGGACCACAACCGAGAAATTGTCTATGTCGTTCTTCCCGAGGTGAATGACGGTCGTCGCGGTCTCAGTGGCTTCAACTTGGGCGAGCAGCGCAACAATGCTGTTGCGGACAAAGGCCGCTGAGCAGTTGCCCGTAGGAATGAACACGCATACTCGCTGGTTGAGCCAAGCCTCGACGCCACCCCATAGGTAGGCACGGAACTCACCATCCATACCCACGACGATGTCACCCGGCCGCACCTTGTAGCCCTTTGGATGCACCTCCGACGTCCAGACACCGGGGCTCTCGTTCGGAAGGTCGCGAATGCGAATGAGCGGTGACCCGACCTGTTCGGTGTTGAACTCGCGCGATGCGTAAGGTGCGCCGTAGGCGACATCTGCGATGGCATAAACAGAACGCACCGGCCACCCCTTCGGGATCTTCCCTAACTCCGAATCCTCGAACGAATCGGGGAAGAGATCGGCGATGTGGGGCGGGAGGCCAGTGTCGCGGCCTTCGGCCTTGGCGCGGACGGGATCGAAGTCGACGAACCACGACTTGAAGAGCGCTCGCGCCATGGCCTCCAGCATCTCGCTCACTCGCCGGTTCAGCTCGATCTTGTCGTCTAGCGTGCCGAGGATGTGGGCGATGGCGCGCTGTTCCGCGAGGGGACGAATCGGGATCGGCAACGCCTCAAGAAGCGGGATGCGCAGGTTGCTCACCGTCGACCCGGTACCCTCGTTCACGCCGATCTCGTGCTGAACGGCCTCAGATTGTAGGGCGTAGAGGAGGTACCGCGGCTCGGCGCGGCTTCGGTCAGGGCGCAGAAGCACCATTCTCTGGCCGAGGCAACACCGAAGACCGGACGGGATCATACACACTTGGCCCATGGGCGCTTCGCGAGTGATGACAAGGTCTCCTTCCGTAGGCGTGGCGCGCCTTGTGCGCTCTGCAAAGTAGGTCTCATCTGTGTAGCTGGGTTCTGAGAGATCGAGCCTGCCGTTGCGAATGTTCTGGCTGCGGAGAACGACTGCGCCGCCAGCTGTCCAAACGGGCGTCGAATGAGGGCAGTCGACGATCGCTTCGCAGAGTTCTGCCAGTCGAGCGTCACCCGCCATACCCAAGCTCCTTCCTGCCTTCACCAAAGTCCCGGCAGGCGGACAGGTTGGCTGCCACCTGTCTGCCGTAGCCTCGGCACAGGCAGGCGGCTTCGGCCTGCCGCTCGCGCAGCGTCGCGGTGAGTCGCTTCATCGTTCATTCTCCTCGCGACTGAGCTCCGCCTCGATCTCCTCAATCGTTGGTAGGCTGGCCTGGAGCTCCTCTGGCAGGGCATGGGTGAGCCGCGTATCCCATTCAGCTACGCTGATGGGTCTGGTGCTGCCACCGAGGGCATACTCGACCAGCACGCGGTTCTTCTCGTGCACGAGCAGCAGACCCAGGGTTGGCTTGTCGTTGGGGTGGCAGAGCAGCCGGTCTACCGCCGTCATGTACATACCCAGTTGTGCGCCATCGCCGGGCTGGAACTTGCGGGCCTTGAGCTCGATCACTACATACCGGCGCAGTTTAAGGTGGTAGAAGAGCAGGTCGAGATAGAAGTCGTCGTCGCCAATTTCCAGATGCACCTGCCGGCCGACGAAGGCGAAGCCCTGACCGAGTTCTAGGAGGAACTTCTGCATGTGCGCGACCAGGCCCTGCTCCAGTTCAGCCTCGCGACGCGGTGCGTCGGTACCCAGGAAGTCGAAGAGGTAGGGGTCCTTGAAGACCTGCACTGCCATATCGGAATCCGGCGGCGGCAACGTGGCTGGGAAGTTGGTCTGCGCTTTGCCCTGCCGACGGTGGGCCTGAGCCTCGATCTGGAGAACCAGGATGTTGCTGGACCAGCCGTACTCCAGAGTTTTCGCAGCATACCAGAGTCGGTCGTCGGGGCTGCGGAGCTTCTCGAGCAACGCAAGATTGTGCCGCCAACTCAATTGTGCAACGCTCTGTTGCACAATTTCGGGATCAGGCCATGCCGCCGCAAACGCCCGCATGTACTTCAGGTTGCGCGGCGAGAACCCCTTCATCTCGGGGAAGGCCTCGCGCAGATCAGCGGCAAGGCGATCAATGACCCGGCTGCCCCAGCCCTGAACGTCCTGCTTGTCCAGAATGCTGCGCCCGATGTCCCAGTATAGAAGCACCATCACGGCATTGCTGGCGAGCACCACGCGCAGGCGTTGCTGCTGGATGCGCGCCTTGAGGTCCGCGAGCCAGGCCGCGTAGTCCGGCGGCGCGTCGCTAGTGGGCGGCGGCACGGGGAACATGACGCTGCGGTCGACGCGGCCACGCTGCTTGCGGTCCGGCACTGGATCCGATTTAGCGACCGCGCGTTCTTTCTTACCCGCCATACCCAAGCTCCCTCAGGTTCTTGGCAATGGCCTCATCCAGCTTCGCGGCCTCGGCCTGCTGCTCACGCAGCGTCGCGGTGAGTCGCTTCATCTTCTCGTCGAACGGCTCGCCGTCGTCTTCGGCTGCCTCGGCGCCGACGTAACGTCCGGGCGTGAGGACGTAGCCGTGCGCCCGGATCTCGTCGATCGTCGCGGCCTTGCACAACCCGGCGACATCCACGTACTCGCCTGCCCCTTCGTCGCCGCGCCAGGCGTGGTAAGTGCCTGCAATCTTGGCGACGTCTTCCTCGGTCAACTCGAGGTGGGTGCGGTCAGTCATCGTGCCGAGCTTCCGCGCGTCGATGAATAGCGTTTCCCCTCTTCTGTCGCGGAAACGCCCCTCACCGCCACTCCCCTCTCCCAATGGGAGAGGGGTGGCCGACGGTCGGGATGAGGGTTGCCCGCGCTTGTCGCGGGCAATGAACCACAGGCAGACGGGAATCTGGGTCGAGAAGAAGAGCTGGCCGGGAAGCGCGACCATGCAGTCGACGAGGTCGGTCTCGATGATGCTCTTGCGGATCTCGCCTTCGCCAGACTGGTTGGACGACATGGAGCCGTTGGCGAGGACGAAACCGGCGATCCCCGTCGGCGCGAGGTGGTAAATGAAGTGCTGCACCCACGCGTAGTTGGCGTTAGCTGCTGGAGGCACTCCGTACCTCCAGCGACCGTCATCTTTCAGCAGCTCGCCGCGCCAGTCGCTGTCGTTGAATGGGGGATTGGCTAACACGTAGTCAGCCTTGAGGTCGGGATGCCTGTCGTTGTGGAAGGTGTCGCCGTGGGCGATCTGGGCGTCGATGCCGCGAAGGGCGAGGTTCATCTTGGCGAGGCGCCAGGTGGTGTAGTTCGACTCTTGGCCGTAGATGGAGATGTCGCCGATCTTGCCGGCGTGCGCCTCGATGAACTTCTCGCTCTGCACGAACATGCCGCCCGAGCCGCAGCAGGGGTCGTAGACGCGGCCCTTGTACGGCGCGAGCATGGCGACGAGCACGCGGACGACGTGCGACGGGGTGTAGAACTGGCCTCCCTTCTTGCCCTCGGCGCTCGCGAACTGGGCGAGGAAGTACTCGTACACCTGGCCAAGGATGTCCTTGGCGCGGTCGGCGGGGCTGCCGAGGCCGATGTCAGAGACGAGGTTGATGAGCTGGCCGAGGCGCTCCTTGTCCAGGCCGGGCCGCGCGTAGTCCTTGGGGAGAACCGCTTTGAGCGTGGGGTTGTCGCGCTCGATCGCCTCCATGGCATCGTCCACGGTCTTGCCAATCGTCGGTTGCGGCGCGTTGGCCTTGAGGAGCAACCAGCGAGCCTCTTTGGGAACCCAGAAGATGTTGACGGCGCGGTACTCGTCGGGATCCTCGGGATCGGCGCCTTGCTTTCGTTCGCCATCGAGCTGGGTGTACTTCGCCTCGAATGCGTCGGAGATGTACTTGAGGAAGATGAGGCCAAGGACGACGTGCTTGTATTCGGCCGCATCCATGTTGGCGCGCAACGCGTCGGCAGCGGCCCACAGCTTTGCGCTGAGATCGGATGAGCCGGTTGTCGCGTTCTTTGCAGTCTTGGCCATGGGATGCAGAACTCGGAGCCGCCTCCTCCAAACGGATCTACGTGAGTCTAACGAAGCCGATGCGTCGCAACAACACCAGGGGGGATGGCACGACACCGGAGCGGATGGAAGCGAAGCCTTGAACCTTTGCCACAGCAGGGACGACACACCGGAGAGGAGGCCCGGATGGGGATGCCGGCTTGGCGAATTCTGTGGCTCTGGGGAAGACTCGGGAGGCGGATGCACGTCGTCCATCAGCAGGTGGTTCGCGTTGAGGATGTGTTTGGGGACAAGGATCGGATCCTCGATCTGGGCGGCGGTGGCGCCGGCGTGATCGGGCAGCTGCGCGGGCAACAGGTCACTGCCGTCGATATCCGACAGGATGAACTCGACGAGTCGCCGCCGGGGCCGATCAAGGTGGTGGCAGACGCCAAAGCGCTCCCGTTTCCTGATGGGTCTTTCGATACAGTGACCGCGTTCTTCTTCCTGATGTACGTTCCGGCGGCGGATCGCGCGGCGGTTCTCAGAGAGGCCCATCGCGTGCTCTGCCCTGGAGGGACACTCCACGTCTGGGACGCGGTCATTCCTGCTCGTGGCGAACGAACCCAAGAGCTGTTCGTGGTTCCTGTGCGGGCGGAGCTCCCTGATCAGACCATCACGACAGCCTACGGCGTTCCGTGGAAGGGTCGAGAGATGTCTGGCGATAGCATCGCGCGGATGGCACGGGACGTCGGCTTCGCTGTAACCGCCATAGCGCAAGAAGGTGAGACGTTCCGCCTGACCCTGACACGACCGACGGGGTAGAGCGTCCCGTCTCCAGCAACTTGCGGTCGGAGCCGACATAGCGACGTAGGTCGGAGTCGGCACGGGCGCGAGCACCTGTCGCCACGATGGCCTTCACCTCGAAATCCGGTCCAGCTCCAGTGCCGGCACACATCCGTTTGAACATGCCCCCCCGAAGAAAGCCGTTCGATGGAACGGCGACTGGAAAGAAAACTGGGAACTTGTACGCTTGAGGAAAGGAGCGACATGACGATCTCGAGGAGCTACCGAACGTCGGAGTCGGTCACGGAAGGCCACCCGGACAAGGTGGCGGACAGAATCTCGGACGCGGTCCTTGACGCGGTGCTGCGCGACGACCCATCGTCCCACGTCGCGTGCGAGACGTTCCTCACGACCGGACTCGTCGTCGTGGGCGGGGAGATCACGACCAAGACCTACGTCGACATCCCGTCGCTCGTTCGCCGCGTCCTGTCCGACATCGGCTACGACCGGCCGGAGTTGGGGTTCCACTTTCAGGATTGCGCGGTCCTCTCAGCCATCAAGGAACAGTCGAAGGACATCGCGGATGCCGTGGGGAATCCCTCTGAGAAGCGCGAAGGCTCGAAGGATCCGCTCAACGAACTTGGAGCCGGCGACCAGGGCATCACGTTCGGCTACGCGAGGTCGGACACCGAGACCCTGATGCCTCTCACGATTCACCTCGCCCATCGCCTGGCGCAGCGCATGGCCGCCGTGCGGAAGGATAAGACCGTTCCCTTCCTTCGCCCCGACGGCAAGACGCAGGTAACCGTCGAGTACGAGGGCGATCGGCCGATTCGCGTCGACACGGTGCTCCTCGCGGCCCAGCACGGACCTGACGTCGCGCGAGAGGAGATCGAGCGCGAGCTTCTTCGCCACGTCGTGGAACCCGTGCTCGGCCGCTGGCTCGATGAGAAGACGCTGGTGCTCATCAATACGTCCGGCCAGTTCGTCATCGGCGGCCCGGCGTCGGACTCGGGCGTGACCGGGCGGAAGATCATTGTCGACACGTACGGCGGGTTCTCTTCGCACGGGGGCGGCGCGTTCTCTGGCAAGGATCCGACGAAGGTCGACCGCACCGGCGCCTACATGGCCCGTTACGTGGCGAAGAACCTCGTGGCTGCGGGGCTCGCACGCGAAGTCGAGGTCGAGATTGCCTACGCCATCGGCCGGGCTGCGCCGCTGGCCGTCAACGTTCAGAGCTACGGAACCGGAACGGTGTCCGACGAGCGCCTGCGCGACGTCGTGCTCAAGACCTTCGACCTGCGCCCCAAGGCGATCATCGACGCGTTCGATCTCCTGCGGCCGATCTACGAGCCGTTGTCCGCCTACGGCCACTTCGGCCGCACGGACCTCGCCCTGCCTTGGGAGCAAACCGACGCGGCCGATCGTCTGGCGCGCGCGATTCGCTAGTCCAAGCGGGCCTTGGCTGTCCAGTTTCACAGCAGTGTTTGCAGTCGGCGGCAGTTGAGATAAGGGAGGGCGGCGAACGCGCGTAGCGGGCTCTCACGCCAAGAGCGCAAGAGACGGCAGGGTCACTGTAGCGTCGCACGCGTTCGGTTCTAACGAGAGAACGCGCTAATGCGCTCGGTTCTGCCGAGAGAGCGCACCACCTTTGTGTGCGACGTTCATGTGTCGGCAGACGATCGTCGCGAACGTCGTCGCGGAGACGGTAACGTCGGAGGCAAGCTCCGACGCTACAGTGGAGCTGTTCACTCCGTACGGCGCCGACGGGCTGCGTCCCCGTCAGCCGACGTGGCGCAGATCTTCTTGGGCGCGATCCACCACGAAGTCCGGCAGGAGGTCTGAAGTGTCAACACCATTCCGAAATTGGACAGGCTAGGCTTAGCCTGTCCCAGGCCTATGCCTGCCAGTTCTCCGCCGACTTCGAGCGGACGATGCTGTTCGCCGTATCGATGAACGCCTTCACCGGAACGGCGCCGGCATCCTCTCCGTTGCGGAGCCGCAGCGCGACCGCGCCCGCCTCGGCCTCGCGGTCGCCGACGACGAGCATGTACGGGATCTTGTCGAGCTGCGCGGCGCGGATCTTCGAGTTCATCCGCTCCGAGGTGTCGTCCACGACCGCCCGCAGTCCTGCGTTCCGCAGCCGCTGCGCCACGTCGGCCGCGTAGGCGTTGTGGCGGTCGGCGATGGGAATCACAACGGCCTGAACCGGAGCAAGCCAAACGGGGAAGGCTCCGCCGTAGTGCTCGATGAGGCACCCGATGAAGCGCTCGAGGCTTCCGAGAAGGGCGCGATGCACCATGTACGGGCGATGCTCGGCTCCATCCTCCCCGATGTACGTCATGTCGAAGCGCTCGGGCAGGTTGAAGTCGAACTGGATCGTCGAGCACTGCCACGCTCGGCCGAGCGTGTCGCGCACTTTGATGTCGATCTTCGGTCCGTAGAACGCGCCGCCGCCGTCGTCCACCTTGTACGGCAGCCCGTGGGCATCGAGCGCGGCGCGCAAGGCGGCGGTGGCTTGCTCCCAGCGCTCCGGCTCGCCGACGGCCTTGCCGGCGTGGGGCCGCGTCGCGAGGTAGATGTCGAAGTCGCGGAATCCAAAGGCCGAAAGCATGTTCACGCTGAACTCGTAGACCCCGCGAATCTCCGCGTCGACCTGGTCGGGACGGCAGATGATGTGCCCGTCGTCGATCGTGAATCCCCGCACGCGGAGGAGTCCATGCAGGACGCCCGACCGCTCGTACCGATACACGGTGCCGAGTTCGGCCATGCGGATCGGAAGCTCGCGATAGGAATGGCCGCGCGTCTTGTAGATCAGGATCTGATACGGGCAGTTCATCGGCTTCACGTAGTAGTCGGCCCCGTCGATGTCCATCGGCGAGTACATGTTCTCGCGGTAGAAATCGAGGTGGCCGCTCGTCGCCCACAGCTGGGACTTGCCGATGTGCGGCGTGGCCACGATGTCGTAGCCCTGGCGATCGTGCTCCGCGTACCAGAATTCCTCGATCGTGCGGCGCAGCCGCGCGCCCTTGGGGTGCCAGCAGATGAGGCCGGCTCCACCCTCTTCGTGAATGCTGAACAGGTCGAGATCCTTGCCAAGCTTGCGGTGGTCGCGCTTCGCCGCCTCCTCGAGCCGCCAGAGGTACTGCTCGAGATCCTTCGCCCTCTCCCACGCCGTGCCGTAGATCCGCTGGAGCATCGGGCGAGCCTCGTCGCCGCGCCAGTAGGCGCCGGCCACAGAGAGGAGCTTCACGGCATCGGGCCGCAGCCCGCCAGTCGAGCGAAGGTGCGGGCCGCGGCACAGGTCGACGAACTCGCCCTGCTCAAAGATGCTGACGACGTCATCCTCGATGTCCGCGAGAAGCTCGAGCTTGTAGGTTTCCCCCCGTCCTTCGAACAGGGTTCGCGCCTCGGCCTTGGTCATCTCCCGGCGGACGATGGGCAGATCCGCGGCGATGATTCCGCGCATTTCCTCCGCGATCTGCGCGAGATCCTCCTCGGCGAGCGGCGTCGGGAGATCAAGGTCATAGTAGAAGCCTTCCTCGATCGCCGGACCGATGCCGAGTTGCACACCCGGGAATCTTCGCTTTACGGCCTGCGCCATGACGTGGGACGCTGTGTGACGCAGCGTTTGCAGGGCCTCCGGCCCGCCGGGGCCGATCACCGCGAGGTCCCCGTCGACCAGGGCAGCCTCTCGCAGGTCGTGCAGCTCCCCGTTGAAGCGGACGCAGACGGCCGCCTTCGCCAGTCTCGGGCCGATGCCCTCGGCCACCTCGAGAAAGGAGGCTCCTCTCTTCACTTCACGCACGGAGCCGTCGGGCAGCGTGATCCGAATCATCCTTGCCTCCTCCACAGCGCAGCCATCATCGGGACCGCAGTTCAGCGCCACGTCGTACGTAACGCGAACGCCGCGTTGGCGCTCTACAGAATGTATCGCGAGAGATTGGGATCGGTGGCGATTCCCGCGAGCCGCCCGTCGACGTACGCTTTGTCGATCCGCACCGTCTCGCCTCTCTTCATGTCCGCGTCGAACGAGATCTCTTCCATGAGCTTCTCCATGACCGTCGTCAACCTTCGCGCTCCGATGTTCTCGGTCGTCTGGTTCAGTTCGTAGGCAATGGACGCGATGGCATCGATGGCCTTCGGATCGAACTCGACCGACAGTCCCTCGGTCGCTAGGAGCGCCTTGTACTGGGCGATCAGCGCATCCTTCGGCTCGGTCAGAATGCGGCGGAACTCGGACGCCGTGAGGCTGTCGAGCTCGACGCGAATCGGAAGGCGCCCCTGCAACTCGGGGATGAGGTCGGACGGCTTCGACATGTTGAACGCGCCCGCGGCGATGAACAGGATGTTCTCCGTGCTCACGGCGCCATAGCGCGTGCGAACCGTCGTCCCTTCGAGGAACGGCAACAGGTCCCGCTGGACGCCCTGCCGCGACACGCCGGGCCCCCCCAACTCCTCGCGTCCCCCAGCAGCGATCTTGTCGATCTCGTCGATGAAGATGATGCCCATCTCCTCGGCCAGCCGAAGGCCTTCCTGGCGAACCTCATCCATGTTCACCAGGCGGTCGACGACCTGCTCGAACAGAACGTTGCGCGCCTCGCGGATGCGAATCTTCTTCTTCTTGCGCGACGGCGGCAGGAGACCGGACAAGACGTCGCCCATGTCAATGCCCATTTGGTCCATCCCGTCTTGGGAGAAGACCTCGATCTGAGGCATCACGGGCTCCTCCACGGTGATCTCGATGTACCGCTCCTCGAGCTCCTCGGCAGCGAGCTTCTCCCGCAGCTTCTCGCGCGTCCTCGCCGCGCTCTCCTCTTTCTCCTTCCCCGCCTCTTCGTCCGTGGCGGTGGCCGGAGGGAGCAGGGCGTCGAGGATCTCCTCGATCACCATGCGCTCAGCTTCATCTTCCACGCGGACGATCTCGTCCTCGCGAATCATGTCGATCGCGGTATCCACGAGGTCGCGAACCATCGTCTCGACGTCTCTCCCGACGTAGCCGACCTCGGTGAACTTCGTCGCCTCCACCTTGACGAAGGGGCACGTCGTCAAGCGGGCCAAACGCCGCGAGATCTCCGTCTTCCCGACACCCGTCGGGCCGATCATGAGGATGTTCTTCGGCTTGATCTCGAAGCGCATCTCTTCGTCAACGTATTGACACCGCAGCCGGTTGCGCAGGGCGATGGCCACCGCGCGCTTGGCGTTCGTCTGTCCCACGATGTACTTGTCGAGTTCGTCGACGACCTGTTGAGGCGTCAATCCGGAAATCTGGTCGTCGGGCGCTTCCATGAGTGCGCTCATGTTCTCCTCACCACGCAAGCTCTTCGAGAACGATCTGATCATTCGTGTAGATGTCGATCTCCGCCGCGATCAGAAGCGAGCGGCGAGCGATATCGGCCATGGGCAGCGGCCCACATGACAGGAAGGCCTTGGCCGCCGCCAGGGCGTACGGGCCTCCGGAACCGATCGCCATCACGCGGCCGTCGGGCTCGAGGACATCCCCGGTTCCGGAGATCATGAGCAAGGCTTCCTCGCTCGTTACGAGCATGATGGCCTCAAGGTGGCGTAGAATACGGTCAGTTCGCCACTCTTTGGTCAACTCGACCGCCGCCCGCCGGAGTTTCCCATCGTACTTCTTCAGCTTTCCCTCAAACTTGTCGAGCAACGCCAGGCAGTCGGCCGTGGCGCCGGCGAAACCGACGAGGACGTGGTCATCATGCAAGCGGTAGACTTTCCGCGTGGTCTTCTTGATGATCGTCGTCTCGAACGTGGCCTGCCCGTCGCTGGCAATGACGGCTCTTCGTTCCTCCGGCGAGTGAAGCGCGAGAATGGTTGTGTTCCGGACGCGTTCCATAGGCGCCCATTCTAGATCTCTTGCGCTCTTCCTTCAACGAAGCTAAAGACACCCTGGGATGGAGCTCCGCCCGACACAACAACAAGCGCATTCTCCTCTCCATAGAGTGTTGTTGTAGTAGTAGTGCCGTTCGGAAGAGGGGAAAACTGCCCACGTGGCGCTGGAATCAGATCTTACGCCTTCAGGTGACTGCCGAAAGCTTGGGGACACCGCCCACCAGCCTGTAGATAACTCTACTGCGTCGCCAGACGTCCCCGTCTTCTCCCCCGCTCCTCCCCAGGATGCGTGCCTTCAGGGCCTCTGTCTATTCACAAGATCGGGCGGCGTTCTCTCTCGTCGCGCGATAGCGAGAGAACCTCTACCGGATGAGGGAGTAGCGGGACTCCAGCGCCTCCTGGAGGTCCGTGATGTCCGCGTTGAGAAGAGGAGTGTCAGCAAGAAGAAGCTTGATCTTGGAGTAGGCGTGCATGATCGTCGTATGGTCGCGATCGCCGAACTCCCGGCCGATCGACGGGAACGACAGCTCGGTCAATTCGCGCGCGAGATAGATGGCGACTTGGCGAGCCTGGGCGATCTCTTTTTTCCGGCTCGCTCCGTCGAGTTCAGGAAGCGGAATCTGATAGTGCAGCGCCACTTCTTCCTTGATGTGGGAGACGGTCAGTCTCGGACGGCGTCCCTCTTTCGGGAGGATCCCTTCGATGCTTCTCGGTGTCAGGGGTTGTCCTTGCAGCTCGGCGTACGCAATTGCCTTGACGAGCGCGCCCTCGAGAGCGCGAACGTTGGACGAAATGCGCTTCGCAATGAGCTCGAGGACATCGTGATCGACGTCGAGTCCGCGGGTCACGGCTTTCTCACGAAGAATGGCCATTCGCGTCTCGAAGTCGGGGGGCTGGATATCGGCCTCGAGGCCCCACTTGAACCGTGACACCAAGCGATCCTGAAGGCCCGCCAAATCTTCGGGGGGGCGATCGCTCGACAGCACAATCTGCTTTCGACTGCCGTGGAGCTCGTTGAAGGTATGGAAGAGCTCCTCCTGCGTCGCCTCTTTGCCCTTGAGGAATTGCACGTCGTCGATGAGAAGGAGGTCCACCTGGCGATACTTCTCGCGGAACGCGGCCGTCCCATTCTTGCGAATCGCGTGGATGAGCTCAATCGCGAAGCGCTCCGACGTCGTGTACACGACGGACCGTGTCGGATCCGCGGCCGTCACGGAGTTGCCGATCGCCTGGAGAAGATGCGTCTTCCCCAAGCCCACGCTCCCGTAGACAAAGAGGGGGTTGTAGGGCTTCTTGAGATTGCGGGCGACGGCATCGGCCGTAGCTTCCGAAGCGGCGACGGCGAGGCGATTGTTCTCCCCGCGCACGAACGCGGCGAACGTGTAGTCCGGGTTCAAGGGCAGTGTTCCGCCGACCGTGACGGTCACTGCAGCTTCGTCTTCTTGAGGGCGCGGCGACGCATCCTCCGAATTGGGTGCAAGCACGCGGACTTCGAGAGAGACCGGTTGCCTACATACCGAAGCCGCAATCCCTTCGATCGTCTCGCGATAGCGGCGCTCGATTCCCCCCTTCTTGAAGGAGTCGGGGACGCCGATCACGAGAGCGCCGTTTGCGTAATCCAGCGGCTGCGCCTCGGAGAACCACGTCTCGAAGCTTGTGGAAGGAATCTGCGTTCGAAGGTCCGAGAGAACGGAGTCCCAGACCATGATTGGCGAATCGCCCACCGCACCCTCCTCCCTTTCAGCCAACCTGAGCGTATCGAAGAGCGTGCGCCGGGGTCAAGCGTGCGCCGGCCGCTCACGCTTGCTGGCTGCGGGCGGTAAGTCCCGCGCGAAGCATGTCCTGCCGCGAAGCGACTCCTTGACCCTGCTGGGCGGGGACACCTGTCCCCGCCGGCTGGCCTCGCCTTGCTGGGCCGGCGGGCGTAAGAGACTCCTGTGATGTGTCGCCCGCCCCTGTGGATAATCAAGGAAACGCTTAGCCCTAGATACTTATCTGCAACAACCTGCTTGTGGACAACATGGGGATCCAGAAGGTCTCGCGGTCTGTTCGTCGTTTCCTCCATGCGCCCCGCGGAACGCACCACGGACTTATCCACAGCGAAGTGGCCTTTTGGAGCCTTTTCCAGGCAGTTCTCCACAGGGTTATCCCCACGCACTCCGGGCTCCGCGAGCGATGAAAGATGCTTACGTACGCTTCTCTGCCGCGCGAACGAGAGAACGCAGTGCCGATGCTGTGCGCAGTGCGAAGAGGCTAGATATCGCATGTTGCTGGATTTGCCGGACAACTTCGGGGAAGAGATGGTGCCGAGGCCCAGACTCGAACTGGGGACACCGGCCTTTTCAGGGCCGTGCTCTACCAACTGAGCTACCTCGGCACGAACGAGCGGGGACGACCGGATTTGAACCGGCGATCTCTGGAGTGACAATCCAGCGTCTTAGGCCTGACTGGACCACGTCCCCGTAGCAAAAAAACTCACTTGGGCAAGACAGGACTCGAACCTGCGACCTTCCGGATGTAAGCCGGATGCTCTCCCAACTGAGCTACTCGCCCATTATAGCGGACCCCTATCGATGCGCAAGAGAGGCCCGCTGGCGTCCCCAAGGGGATTTGAACCCCTGCCGCCGGGATGAAAGCCCGGTATCCTAGGCCGCTAGATGATGGGGACCTGTGGGTGGGATTATAGGTCAGCTGCGAAGATCCATCCAATCCGAAGGATGGTCCTCTCATCAGACTGGCCGCCGAGATCCATCCAATGCGGTGGGTCGTGCTGGACTCGAACCAGCGACCCCCTGATTAAAAGTCAGGTGCTCTAACCGCCTGAGCTAACGACCCGTAGGTGATCGCGACTATGGGCCGTAGAGGGCTCGAACCTCCAACCAACGGATTAAGAGTCCGCTGCTCTACCATTGAGCTAACGACCCGGGCGCCGAATGGTATGGGAGACTCCGTCGTGCTGTCAAGGCCTGAGTTTGCGATTGACGCCTTCCTCTCCGCGGTGTCCGGTTGCCGGCTCAAGGCCGGCACTAGACGGCCGAGTCCGCGCCCAGCCGACAGCTCCTGAGACTCAGGGCTGTCGGCCCTAGCTGCACCGGCAGCGGGCTTGCGATGGCCAGCCAGCCCGCAGGCTGGCACTAGCCGCTGGCCCGGCCAGCGGCCCTTGACAACCGCGATGTGTTCGGGTGAAGTGACGCAAATACTGCGGCGCTCGCGCGGTGCGCGAACGATCTCGTTGGAGGGATGCGTGGGGATCACGGAGTTCCTGGCAGCCGTCGGCACGCGGATGATGGAGGCGACCGGCTATGCCGGCGTCTTCCTTCTCATGGTGGCCGAGAGCATGGTCCTGCCGGTGCCCAGCGAAGCCGTGATGCCGTTCGCGGGATTCCTCGTGGCGGAGGGTTCCATGTCGGCTGTCGGGGCGGTGGGGTTTGCCACCCTGGGCAGCCTCGTCGGGTCGCTCCTGTCCTACGCGATCGGGCGGTTCGGCGGCCGGCCGTTCATCACGAAGTACGGGAAGGTTCTTCTCCTCGACGCGAGCGACCTCGAGCGCACGGACGGTTTCTTCTGCCGGCGCGGGGCGATCACGATCTTCGTCAGCCGCTTCATCCCCGTCATTCGCCACCTCATCTCCATCCCGGCGGGCATGGGCAGAATGAGACTCCTCCCGTTCTGCCTGTTCACCGTCGTCGGGGCGGCACTTTGGAACAGCTTCCTCACGTGGTGCGGATTCGCTCTTCGCGCGAACTGGGACGCCGTGCTGCGCTACGCCCGCCTGGTCGACGTCGGCGTCCTCGTCGTTCTCGCGGGCCTCGTGGCGCTATTCATGCTTCGCCACCTTCGAGTCCGCCGCCGGTTGGAGTAGAGGGGCAAGTCCTTCGCTGAGTCCCGCTACTCTCGCAGAGGGCCCGCGCTAGGGTGGCCACCGTCTCGGTCACGGCGGCAGCGACTTCCTCGGAGAGGCCTTCACCGAACGCGACGACTCTGGGTTGCAGTCCGAGGAAGAGGACTCGACAGCCCAGTTCTTGCTTGAGGTAGTCGGCGATTACGGCCAACGGGAGCGTGTGCGTGCTCGACGACATTCCGCCGATCTCCACGGAATCGACGAGGCGGACGGCGCCCGGTGTCTCTCCGAATTCGGCGGCATCGACGAAGATCACGTGGGACGGGAGAGCCCGGCGGATCTCTCCGGTGACGTTCTCCGGTGCCGTATCCCCTAGAAGGACGAGCACGCTCGGAAGGTCGAGCTTGCGGAGCTCCTCGGCAATGCGGAGCCCCGCTGCATCATCCGAACGAAGACTGGATCCGACTCCGACGACGACGACGCGGTTAGGCGTTCGCGGTGTCGGAGTCTCCGGATTCGGGCGCAGGGCCTCCCTCAGGGCCTGCGACAGGCTTTGGAGCGGCATGGTAGACGACCTTCAGGGCCTTCCGATCGAACGCGGCGAGCTCGAAGTCCTTGGTCAGTTCGATCGTCTTCTTCGGACAGATGTCGGCGCATTGGCCGCAGTAGACGCATCGACCGAGGTCGATCGTGGCTTCGAATTCCTTCTCCCCGATCTTGTCGATCTCGATCGCGCCGGACGGACAATTGCGCACGCACATCTTGCAGCCGATGCAGTTCTCCGAGTGGACGACGGGCCGGCCGCGGAAACGGTCGGGCATGACCCACTTCACGAACGGATAGCGGGTCGTTGCCGGGTGCCGGAAAAGGGACCGCAAGAGAGAGGGGAGCATTCTTCCCGGGCGTCTCCAGGGTGTCCTCGCCATGGCCTAGATCAGCTCCCTGACGACGAGGTTGATGAGCACTTGGAGGAAGGCGATCGGCGCGACGACCTTCCAACAGAAGTCGATCATCTGATCGATGCGCAAGCGGGCGAACAGGGTTCGCAGGAGCGCGAGGATTCCGAGGATGAGGAGCACCTTCCCGAGATAGACGAGGAAGCCGAGCCATGGAGCGAGTCCAAGCCCAAACGGGAGGAACACGGCCGCGATGAGCGAGGCGCCGACGATGGCCTCGCAATTGATGGCCAGCCGGAAGAACGCCAATCGCCGCCCGCTGTACTCGGTAAAACTCCCGGCGACGATTTCAGTCTCCGCCTCGGGCGTGTCGAACGGTACCCGTTCGAGCTTTCCTAAGAGCGAAACGAGCGCCACGCCGAAGCCGATGAGGTTCACCAGCCACAGCCACGGGTGGGCGGCGTAGTACGCCGCGATCTTGGAAATCGACCACGAGTTGGCGAGGAGCGACGGTGCCAGCAACGCGACGAAGAGCGGGATCTCGTACGCGAACACCTGGGTGATCGCGCGAACCGCGCCGAGCGTGGCGAACACGGAGCGCGAGTACCAGCCGCCGAGGAAGAAGCAGACCGTCGGGATGAGGAGAAGGTACAGGACAACGATCAGGTCGCCGTCAAACGGGAAGAGGGACGTCGCGCTCCAAAGAGGAATGTAGAGCGACGCCGCGACCACGGCGGCAAGCGCGAAAACGGGCGCCAGGTTGAACGTGGTGCGGTCGGCCTCCTCGGGGATCACGTCTTCTTTGCCGAAGAGCTTGAGCACGTCGGCCACCGGCTGGAACCACGGCGGACCTTGGCGATTCTGGAAACGCGCGTAGAGCTTGCGGTCCACGAACTCGCCGGCAAGTCCGAGGGCGACGAGAAACAGGAATCCGGGGAAGACCAGGATGTTCACCACCGCAGTTCCGACCGTCATGCCGTAGAGTCTCCTCGCATCTTGATCTTCGACACATCCACGCCGCGCTCGCGGTACCAGCGAACGCCGTACTGGACAAGCTCTTCCCAACCCATCGTCCTTGCATCCTCGCGAGTCTTCACGGCGATCATGCGGTCCGTGCACGAGAAGCACGGATCGATCGCCGCGACGACGATCGGCAGATCGGCGAGGTAGCCGTCCTCCAGCATCTTGGCCACCGACTGCGTGTTGGCCAGTGTGGGTGCCCGAATCTTCACGCGTTCCGGCTTGTCGGTCCCGTTGGCCTTCACGTAATGCACATCCTCGCCGCGTGGCGCCTCGTAGCGGCTCACGGCCTCGCCGGCCGGGATCCGAAGCGGCGCCTTCACCGTGATGGGGCCCTCGGGCATCTGCCTCACCAGCTGTCGGATCATCGAGTAGGTCTGCATGAGCTCGCCAAGGCGAACGACCGCGCGACCGAACACATCGCAGCGATCGTCGGTGACAACCTGGAATTCCAGCTCGCCGTACGCGGCGTACGGATCGTCCCGCCGAGTGTCCCGATCGACGCCCGATGCCCGAGCCGTCGGTCCGACGGCTCCGAGCAGGACCGCGTCCTCCTTGGACAGCTTCCCGACGCCCGACAAGCGCTGGGCCAACGTCTCTTCGGTCATGGCCAGTTCGATGTAGTACTTCGTTCGCTCTTCCAGAGCATCCACAACCTTGAGAATACGCGGGAGCTGTTCCGGGGAGATGTCCCGACGCACCCCGCCGACGGTGTTGATCCCGTAGTTGACCCGATTCCCGGTGAGCTCCGCGAACAGATCCATGACCTGTTCGCGATCGCGCCACGTGTACATGAGCAGCGTGTCGAATCCGATCTCGTGCCCGGCCACGCCGAGCCACAAGAGGTGGCTGTGGACGCGCTCGAGTTCGGCGATCAGCGTGCGGATGTACGCCGCGCGGTGGGGCAGCTCAAGCCCGGCGATCTCCTCCACCGCCTGAACGAACGCCGTGGAGTGCGAGTGCGAGCAAATGCCGCACACGCGTTCGACGAGGTAGACGTCCTGAACGTACGTGCGTTCTTCGCACCCCTTCTCAATCCCTCGATGGTTGTAGCCCAACCGCAGGGTGACGGCGCTGATCTTCTCTCCCTGCAGATCGACCATGAAGCTCTCCGGCTCCTTGAGAGCCGGGTGTTGGGGGCCAATAGGGACGCGAACGATCCTCTCTTTGTCAGGCATCCTGAGCTCCCTTCTCCCTTGGTCTCCAATCCTTCAACAGGGGATGCTCGCCCTTCGGCCAGTTGTCGGGAAGCGGATAGCGCCTTCCCTCAGGCAGTCCCGCGATTCGCGCACCGAACAGGTCCATCAGTTCCCGTTCGTAGATGCCCCCTCCGAGGAAGGTCGGCGTGATCGTCTGCATCGACTCTCCCTTCGTGCACCGCGTCTTGACGTTCGCCATCAGGCCGCCGTTGCGAGCCAGATGGTAGATGAATCCCAGGTCGGCTCCTTCGTCGAGCCCGGTGATCATGCAGAGGTTGGAGAACTCCAAGTCCTTGACGAGAAAGTGGAAGACTCCGGCGAACGCCTGGCGATCCACCTCAACCCACACGCGCGTCGCACGCTGAACGTTCACCCGGCCGGTGAGGGACGGGAACTTGGCTACCAGCTTCGCAACGACCGTTTCAGCGTCGCTCATTTTCCCACCTCCAGCGTCTTCAGGAGCTTCGCGAACCCATCGATGATCGCTTGAGGGCTCGCCGGGCACCCGGGAATGTAGGCCGCAACAGGAATCACCTGATCGATCCCGCTCTTCACATTGTAGAGTCCATTGAAGACACCGCCGCTCGTCGCGCAGGAGCCCACGGCCACCACGAGCTTCGGCTCAGGGACTTGCTCGTAGATTCGGACGAGGCGAGATTCGATCTGCCGCGTCACCGGCCCAGAGCACGCCATGATGTCGCAGTGTCGAGGAGTCCCTTTGAGGAGCACGCCGAAGCGCTCCAGGTCAAAGCGAGGCGTCAGGGTGGCGATAATCTCGATGTCGCACGCGTTGCACGCGCCGGTGTTGAAGTGCAGAATCCACGGCGACTTCCTCTGTCCCCAACGGACCATTCGACGAGCGACATTCATGCGGGGAGTCACCTCCGGAAGAGAATATAGAGAGCCAAGAGTGCTCCAAGCACGTAGAGGACGGCGAATGCAGCGCTCCCCGCAATACGAGCCGGCGACGTGGCGACGATCAGCGTGACGACGTGCAAGATGGTGAAGAAGAAGGCGAACGGGAAGAACTGGCTGTAGTCCGGCTGGACGCGGTGGTTCTCGATGTCTTCGCCGCCGGCGTACGGCTTGTCGAGCGCGCCCCGCGGACCCTTCCTGCGAAATCCGAGGGGGCTCGCGGCGCTCGACAGCGCCCAGACGAGGAAGACGAGAAGCGTGAGGGCGACGGGTGGAACTAAGAGAAGAGCCGCTACCGACATCGCCTACCCCTTCATGCTCCGCGTGTTTTCAACGTCCAAGGAGTCGTGCTTTCGGAAGAACCCGAGAATGACTCCCGCGACGACCACGACGACGACGACCTCAATGACGATCACCGTGATGACCAGGGCTTGGGCAAGCGCCATCCTTCCGCTCAGGTAGCCGGCCACGATCAGGAAGAACGTCACTGACTTCATCAGGATCTCGAGGCCGATGAGAATCCGGACGAGGTTGTGGGTGGCCAGCATGCACCAGAGCCCGTCGACGAGCAGGAGAGCGAAGAAGGTGAAGTAGAGCCAGAACGACTGCGGGATCTCAATCGTCATGCTTTGCCTCCTTCCTGAACAGGACCAGCACGCCGAACACGCCGGCGAGGAGGATGAGGATCTGCCCGAACAGATCGAGCTGCCGCAGACTCCACAGCACCGTGCGGACGTCGCCGTCTCCCGCGGGCACGCGGAGGGCGATCTCGACCGGCGCGTGAACGAAGGAGAGAGCCACCCCGACCGCGATGAGGACGAGAGGAAGCGGCCAGTAGCGCCGCAGGCGGCTCCGGCGGTTGGCGAGCGCCTCCTTGAGCGGCCGCCGCTGGGTGAGGCTTGTGACGCTCACCAGGACGACCGAAATCAAGCCGGCGCACACCGAGAGCTCCATCACGGCCGCCAACGTAGCGCCCATGCTGAACATCACGACGGCGAGCAGGGCGCTCGTGAGCGCCAAGCCGAGAGCCGCTCGCAAGAGGGCCGTCGTCATCGACGCCCACAGCGCAGCGAGAACGAGCACCACGAGAAGGAGAGTCATCCAGATCATGCTCCGCCTCCCAAGAGAACCCGCAGCGCGAAGGGGAACCCAACCCCGAGCGCGATGGTGATCAACGCGAGCGCCACGACCGGGACGAGGAGCCCCGGCGCCGCTTCCTTTACGTGGGCCCACTTCGGATGGGTCTTCCCGAAGAACACCCGCCGCTGGAGCGAGAGGAAGTAGGCGAGGGTGACGAGACTCGCCAAGATGGCGACAGCGGCAAACCCGTACTCCTTTGCGTTCCACAGGGCGAGGACGATCAGGAGCTTGCTCCAGAAGCCGGCAAGCGGGGGAAGTCCGGCGATCGACAGCGTCGCCACGGCGGTCGTTCCAGCCGTCACCGGCATGCGCGCTCCGATTCCGCCCATCTCATCCATGTTCAGAGTCCCGAGCTGTTCCTCGATGGCGGCCGCGTTCGCGAAGAGCTGGGACTTGGAGATCGCGTGATTGAAGAAGTGAAGGCCCGCCGCCAGGATTCCGAGGTTCAGGTCTCCTCCCAGGGCGAGGACGATGTAGCCCATCTGACTTACGCTCGAATAAGCGAGCATTCGCTTCATGTTGGACTGACCCAGTGCGAGGAAGGCGCCGACCACGATCGTAAGGGCGCCGACGACGAGGAGAATCTCGCGCCCCGGCAGCGCGCTCCCCATCGTCGACGACACGATTCGAAGGAGCGCGAAGATGCCCGATGCCTTCGTGACAATCCCCGCCATGAACACCGATACCGGCGCCGGGGCCGCCGTATAGGCGTCCGCCAGCCAGCCGTGGAAGGGAACCAAGCCCCCCTTGACGAACAGCCCGCACAGGAAGAGAGCCATGGCGACCCAGGTCAGTGAGCCCGGCGCCCCGAGCGCAGTCTTCACCGCATCGAACGTGATGTCGCCGGCCGAGAGAAGGAAGAACCCGATCGACGTGAGCATCAGCACGCTGGCGACAACCGACAGGATGATGTACTTCCACGCGCCCTCGAAGACCTGCTCGCCGCGGCTGGCCGCACCGCTGCGGCTCGCCGTGATGAGGATGAACGTCGCGATGGCGGTCACTTCGACGAACACGTAGAGGGAGAACAGGTCGCGCACCATGGCAATCCCGTTGATCCCGACGAGCGCCACGAGGACGAGATTGGCGAAGAAGAACTTCTCGCCGGCGTCCTTCAGCGTTCGGCGTGCAACGAGGAGGGCGACCATTCCGACGATTCCCGCGCACAGCATGGCCAGGCCGCTCAAGTGATCGGCGGCGAGGCGAAAGCCGAAGACGCTCTCGAGCCATGTGAAGGCCGAGCTGTCGATGGAGGAGAACCGCTCGACGAACGCGGCCGCAGCTTCCAGGCCAAGGACTCCGAAGGACACCCACAAGGCCGCGCCGCGAGCGCGCTTCGGGAGAAGATTCAGGACGACGACGGCCAGGAACGGAACGAGGAGAAGGAGATGACTCATCGTCCGCCCCCCACCATAGCGAGCACCGCGAGGAGCACGGCGACGGCACCGGCAAGCGCCCACCAGACGTACCGGTTGACATTCCCATTGTGGACTCGCCGCAAGACGCTGGAGGTGACGAGTGCCGTCTTCGACGCGAGCGTGCTGTAGATCCAATCGATCGCCCGATCGATGCCGTAGAGGGTTCTAGCAGCAGCTTTTGCCATCCAGTTGAGCATTCGATACGGATCGAGCGCGCCCGTCGCTTGGAACGCGTACGCCGAAGACAGGCCGGGAGCGTGATGGATGTGATCGACGGCTCCGATGCCCTTGCCCGATCGGCGTACGCCGAACGCATGGTTGAGCACGGCGAGCGCGAGCACGCCAATCGTCAAGCCGACGAGCATCATGTTCGTCGGGAAGCCGGCGAATGTCTCGTGCCCATGCTTCATGACCGCGCCGACGGCCGGTTGAATGAGTCGCTCAAGCGGCAGGCTGTTGGCGACGCCGAACAGGACGCACAGCCCAGCGAGAAGAATCATCGGGACGAGCATCGGCCAAGGCGCTTCCTTCACCTTGCGCTTTGCGTTCGACGGCTTGCCGAAGAAGGCGGCGTGACCCAGCTTCAGGAAGGAGGCCGCGGTGAAGAACGAGCCGACGAGGGCGACGGCGTAGAAGATCCAGCCCCGTTCAAGGGCCCCGTCGTAGATGAGTTCCTTGGAGAAGAACCCGTTGAACGGCGGCACTCCCGAGATCGACGCGGCCGCCACGAGGAAGCAGATCATCGTGACGGGCATGCTGCGCCCCAGTCCGCCAAGCTGGTGAAGATCCGTCGTGCCCGTCTCCTTCTCGACCGCGCCGCCGGTCAAGAAGAGCGATGACTTGTAGATCGCGTTGTTCACCATGTGGAAGAGGCCGCCGACAATGCCGACCGGCAGAGCCGTCCCAATTCCGAGAATCATGTAGCCGACCTGGCTGATCGCGTGGTACGCCAAGAGGCGCTTGTAGTCCTTCTGGACGAGGGCCATCATGACCGCAAGCAGGATCGTGGCGGCTCCGATCGACATGAGGACGGGCGAGACCCACGACTCCGGCGTGAGGACGAAGAAGTCAAGCGACACCCGCGCCAGGAAGTAGATGCCGAGGAGCTTTTCCAGGCTCCCTGGCAGGAGCGCCATGAACGGCGTGGGCGCATCGATTGCCGCGTCCGGGATCCAGCTGTGGAACGGCATCGCTCCCGACTTCCCCATTGCCCCGATCATGAGGAGGAGGAAGGCGACGGCGCCGAGGCCGTCGAGAGGGAGACGGATGGCCGACATCGACAGCGTCCCCGCAAGATGACCCGTGAGCATCACGCCGAGCATCAACGCGAGGTCCGTCAACCCGACGATGACGAACGCCTTAATGGCCGTCGCGAACGGTTTCGTCTTGCCCGCGACGATCATCGCGAACAGCGTCAGCAACAAACCTTCCCAGAACACGAGGAAGAGGACGAGATTGTCCGCAAGGACCGCGCCGGCCGACAGAGCCACCGTGAACAAGACCCACGCGTGGAATCGGCGCGACGACGGCGCCTTGGCCATCGAGACGACCAAGTACATCGACACGAGGAACCCGAAGCTGGCGATGGCGAGGAGAATGAACGCGCTGAACCGTGACAGCTTGAACGCGAACTCGATCCCAAACCCTATCCAGGGCCAGGCAAAGGCGAAGTCGCTCGGGAAGATGTAGATCGCGAGCCCAAGCTCAAACGCGCACGCAAGCACGGCGAGCGCGCTCGTTGCCCACGGCGTTCGACGGCTTGGCAAGAGCAGCGCCAGGAGGCCGGCGGCCGCGGGGACGGCGATGGCAAGAAGGAGCACGGTCGGCGTCATCCCGTCACCCCCAGCATCTGGGAAATGGCCACCCGCGCCAGCTCAGACGGCCAACCGACGGCAAGGCCCCCGATGAGAGAAAGCGCCGCGAGAAGCACCACGCAGGCCACCATGAGCCGCGATTTTTCAGCGGCCGGCGTCCCCTTCGGCTCGCCGAGGAAGACCTTGGTGAACAGGCGGAAGAGGTAAAGGATCGTCAACAGGGCACCGACGAAGAAGACGGTAGCGAGGACGATCTCGTTCGCTGACACCGCGGCCGAGAGCACCATGTACTTCCCGAAGAAGCCGCCGAACGGCGGAATGCCCATGACCGAGAACGAGCACAGGAGAAACGCTGCCGCCGTCCACGGCATGGTACGGATCAGGCCGCCAAGCTTCGTGATGTCCTTCGTGCCGGCGTTTTGCTCGACGATGCCGGCGGACAAGAAGAGGCCGGCCTTGGCGAGGCCGTGCATCAGGATGTAGAGGAGCGCTCCGGCCGCGCCGAGCGGGTTCCCCATGGCGAGCCCCAGGAAGATGAAGCCGATCTGGCTCACCGTCGAATAGGCAACGATTCGCTTGAAGTCCGTCTCGACGAGAGCGGCTCCCGCGCTGACGAGCGCGCTTGCGCCGGCGAGCGAGGCAACGATCGTCCGTAGGGCCTCGACGAACGCGAACGTCGCGAGGAACAGCCTCGCGAACACGTACACACCGATCTTGACCAGGACGGCCGCGTGCAGCAGGGCCGTGACCGGCGCCGGAGCGACGCCCGCGTCAGGCAACCACGTCTGGAACGGCAGCGTGGCGGACTTGGACAACAGCCCGATGAGCAGGAGCGCGGAGATGCCGAGCGGAAGAGCCGTGCCCTTCATGGCCGTGAGGTCGAACGTGCCCGTCAGCCCATACACGGCGAGGATTCCGACCAGCATAACGAGAGCGCCGAGCGCCGTGATGAGGAAAGCCTTGTCCGCTTTGAGCACGTCGGCCTTCCCGCGATAGAACCCGATCAAGCGCCAGCTCGCGATCCCCGTGATCTCCCAGAAGACGAAGAGGTAGATGAGGTTCGTCGAGAAGACGAGGCCCATCATCGCGCCGAGGAAGACCACGGCCATCACGTAGTACTCGTTCTGGTTCTCGTAGTGGCTGATGTAGTCGAACGAGAAGAGCATGATGACGGCGCCAACGAGGGACGAGACGATGGCCATGAACACGGCGAGCGCGTCGGCGGTGAGGATGAGCGAAAGCCCCAAGGGTCCGATGATGCTGAACGAGACGATGTCTCCCCGCAAGGCGCCCGACACCAGCGCGAGCGAGCAGCCGAGAGACACAAGCACCATCGCCAAAGCAGACACGTCGCGCAAACGCCTCGACACGCTTCCGAGAAGTGGAAGTAGGAACGCCCCCGCTAGGGGGGCAAACACCGCGACGAGAAGCACGACTCCTTCTCTCATGTCTATCTCATACCCCGTCTACTGCGTTCTCTGACTGACGCACACCGGAGGATGGATACCCCGCGTCGCGCCGGCGGATGATAGCGAGCCCTCTGGCAAAACGCAATCGCGTGGGCAGATCCAGCCGGTCCAGTCGTCGCTCTACAGGAGGCTAGGGCTCTCGCACGGGGCAGGTAGTCCAAGTAGACTGAGCAAATCGGGCCTGTCCAATGCGTGACTCTGTCGGGCCTTGCGGAGGCGACCATGATGGATGCCGTAGGAATCTCAGTCCTCGACCGGCCGCCCCGTGGCGTCGATCGAGCCGCTGCGCCGAGCAAGCACTGCACGCTCGTGGGGCAGGCGCGCCAGGGCAAGACCCTGTGGGCGGGCCGAGACGACATCAACTGCCCGCTCGCCCGGTTCGCGCTTGGGATGGACGCGCCCGACGCCCGCACGCTGGACGCCCTCGCGGCCACGCTCCTCGAGTGGAAGGCGGCCAGGGACCGAGACGCGGCGCTCGCTTTCCTCTCTCGTCTCGCGCGACTTTCGTTCCAGGAGCGCGTCTTCGTGTACACGCCCCTCAGTGCTGCGACCGCCGAGGTCGATCTCGTGGTTCGCATCGTGCAGCCTGAGGAAGCCATGCGACGCCTGCGGACGCTGTGCGCAGCGACCGGCGAGGGAGCTGAGGGCCGGTCGGCCGGCGTCGGCGCCCTGTGCTCCGACTGCACGGCGTTTCCCCTCGTGTCCGGCAGCGGGGCCGTGTCACCTGGATGCCCCGGCAGCCGGCGGGAAGCGTTCTTGCAGGCCGACCAGATGTTCCTTGCGTTGCCCGCGTCGCTCGATCGTGCCATCGCGTAGGCTGCGTTGCGAGCTTCGCGCGGCGCCGAGCCAGCAGTGCCACCTACCCCGGACGATTGAGAGCCTCGCGGGCCTGCTCAAGCTTGTCAACGGCTAGGACGAGTTTGTTCCGTCCCACGGCGGCGTACACTGACTCAACGTTGACGTCTGCCGCGGCCAGTCGGTCGAGCACATCGGCAAGTTCCCGCGGGGTGCTTCCGACATCCACGACGAGGACGTCCTTTTCCTCGAACGACACCCCGAGGGAACGGAGCACCCGGCGCGCCTTCTCCGGGTCGTCGGCGACGAGGCGAATGAGTCCCTCCCCGCGGCGCCCCATCCCGGCGGCCACCTCGATTCCGACCCCCACGTCAGCGAGCGCTGCAGCCACTCTCGCGAAGCTGCCGGGCTGATTGCGCACGGTGAGTTGGAACTCCCTCATGGCATCGCCTCCGAAGACATCGTAGCGCGGCGGCGAACGCCCCGGCCAACATCAGCCATCCCCGGAGGAGGGACAAGTGCCGGTGCGTCGCCTGCCTGGGAGACTCCATTGACAGCTGTGGCCCCCCGAACTAGACTGGCCGTCTTGTCGCGGCGGCCGCGAGGCGCAGCCACGGCGCAGGAGGTGCGTCTCCGGATGGCCGGGGAGATCTCGGGCGCGTGTCCCTAGGGGCCGCGACCCGTGTGTAGAGAGCCCCGAAGCTGGCACCCGAACTTCCATGTTCGGCAGAACCTTCACCACCCTCGAGAAGCTATGACGAAGGCCGTTCTTTCCACGCTTGAACTTCTTCTTCTCCTCTTTCCGGTCGCCCTGCTCCTCGGGGGCTACATGGCGCGTGTCTTCCGGGGAGAACGCACGTTCCTCTCCTCAGGTCTTCGACCGATGGAGAAGCTCGTCTATCGTCTCTGTCGGGTCGATGAAGCCCGGGAGATGTCGGGCCGTTCGTACGCCCTCTGCGTCGTCGCTACCACGCTCGGCGGTTGTCTCGTTCTCCTCCTGATTCAGCTACTTCAGGGAATCCTCCCACTTAATCCTCAAGGGCTGCGCGGCGTTCGCTGGGACACGGCGCTGAACACGGCCATCTCGTTCGGCACGAACACCAACTGGCAGGCCTATGCCGGCGAGACCACGATGAGCCCGCTCACGCAGATGCTGGGGCTCGCAGTTCAGAATTTCCTCTCGGCCGCGGTCGGCATCGCCGTTGCCGTAGCCATGATCCGCGGTTTCGCTCGGAAAGAAGCCAAGACAGTCGGTAACTTTTGGGTCGACCTCGTGCGCTCTGTGATCTACATCCTCCTGCCGCTTGCGCTCGTTCTCGCCGTGGTCCTGGTATCTCAGGGCGTCGTGCAGACACTGCGCGCTCCTGTCGAGGCCCGGACGCTTGAGAGTGCAAGGCAAGTCATCCCGATGGGTCCCGTTGCCTCTCAGGAAGCCATCAAGGAGCTCGGGACGAACGGCGGCGGCTACTACAACGCGAACTCTGCGCACCCGTTCGAGAACCCCAATGGTCTCACGAACCTGCTCGAGAACTTCGCTCTGCTCTTGATTCCGACCGCGCTTGTCTTCTCGTTCGGGATCATGGTTGGAAACCGCCGGCAAGGGCGGGCGCTCCTCGCGGCCATGCTCGCCTTGTTCGCGCTCGGGCTGGGGTTGTCCTTCTGGGCCGAGCTCTCCGGGAATCCGCTGCTCGCAGACGCGGGGGTTTTGGCAGGAGCGAACTTCGAGGGAAAAGAGGTGCGATTAGGGATTCCAGCGTCGGCGTTGTGGGCAGAGTCGACGACCGCCACGTCTACGGGTGCCGTCAACTCCGCCCACGACAGCGACCTTCCGCTCGTCGGGCTCGTGCAGCTCTTCAACATGGGAATCGGCGAAGTGGTATTCGGCGGCGTCGGCGTCGGCCTCATCGGGATGCTCTTCTATGTCGTCCTCGCGATGTTCGTCGCGGGGCTGATGATCGGGCGCACGCCGGAGTTCCTGGGCAAGAAGCTCGGCGCTCGCGAGATGATCATGGCTGTGATCGGGATCCTGCTTCCTCCCGTCATCCTCCTCTCGGGCGCCGCGATCGCTCTGCTGCTTCCCGCCGGACTAGCCGGGCTTGGCAATCCCTCCGCTCATGGCCTCTCGGAGATCCTCTACGCGTACACGTCCGCGGTGGGCAACAACGGGTCCGCGATGGCCGGCCTCTCGGCGAACACCCCGTTCTACAACCTCACCTTAGGCCTTGTCATGCTGATCGGCCGATTCGCTACGCTCCTGCCAGGTCTCGCGATAGGCGCCGCCGTCGCGCGCAAGCGGACGGTGCCGTCGAGCATTGCAACATTCCCGACAACGGGGCCGCTGTTCGTTGTCGTGCTCGTCGGAGTCATTCTCCTTGTTGGTGCCCTGACCTACTTCCCGGCGTTCTCGCTCGGTCCGATTCTCGAGCACCTGTTTCTCGGGGCGGGGAGGCTGGCATGACGCGACGGAGTACAGGCGCGGCGGAGCGCCGGTCGATGTTCGATCGGGCCCTCGTGATCCAGGCTGTGCGGGGCTCGTTTCGAAAGTTGGATCCGCGACAGCTTCTGCGCAGCCCCGTCATGCTGGTCACCGAGGCCGGGGCGGCACTCACGACGATCTTGACCGTCGTCTCAATCGTCCAAGCACGACCTTTCTCGTTCGAGCTGCAAGTGAGCCTGTGGCTCTGGTTCACCGTCTTGTTTGCGAACTTCGCTGAGGCGCTGGCCGAGGCGCAGGGTTCGGCGCGCGCCGAGTCCCTGAGGCGATCGCGCAAGGACCTCGCCGCGCGGCGACAACTCGCCGACGGCCGGACAGAGCAAGTATCGGCCGCCACATTGCGAAAAGGCGACGCCGTCGTGGTTGGCGATGGAGAAACTATCCCCGGCGACGGAGAGATCGTCGAGGGGACGGCTCTCGTGGACGAGTCGGCGATCACCGGCGAGTCAGCGCCCGTCGTGCGCGAGGCGGGCGGCGACCGTAGCGGAGTGACGGGAGGCTCGCGGGTTCTCTCCGGCCAAATCAAGGTGCGGATCACCGCCAACCCTGGCGAAACCTTCCTCGACCACATGATCGCCATGGTCGAGGGAGCCCGTCGACAGATGACGCCGAACGAGATTGCGCTTCAGATCCTGCTTGTGGGACTGACCGTGCTATTCGTCGTGGTCGTCTTGAGCGTCCCGGCGATGGCACACTACATGGGAGTGGCGACCACCGTTCCCGTCCTTGTATCGCTTCTCGTGTGCCTCATGCCGACGACGATCGGCGGGCTTCTCCCCGCGATTGGCATAGCCGGGATGGATCGGCTCGTGCAGCGTAACGTCATCGCGCTGAGCGGCCGGGCGGTCGAGGCTTCGGGCGACGTGGACATCGTCGTGCTTGACAAGACAGGGACGATCACGCTCGGAAACCGTATGGCGACCGAACTCCTGCCTGCCCCCGGCGTCTCCCGTGAGGAGCTGATCGACGCCGCCCTGTTGTCCTCGCTTCCCGACGAGACCCCGGAAGGTCGAAGCATCGTTGTCCTCTGCAAGAATGAGCTCGGCATCAGGGGCGGAGACATCCGTGCTCCCGGCGACGCTGTCTTCATTCCGTTCTCCGCGATGACGCGAATGAGCGGAGTGGATGTCGGCATGCGACGGATACGCAAGGGAGCCATCGACGCCATGGAGGGACTCGTTCGCCTGTTGGGCGGCTACTTCCCCGAGCCGGTAAAGGCGCAAGTTGAGGCCGTCGCGCGCAACGGCGACACGCCGATGGTGGTGACCGACGGTTCGCGCGTGCTCGGCGTCGTCCGCCTGAAGGACGTCCTTAAGCAGGGAATCAAGGCTCGACTTGCGGAACTTCGACACATGGGCATTCGCTCCGTCATGATCACCGGCGACAACCCGCTTACCGCCGCCTCGATTGCCGCTGAAGCGGGGCTCGACGACTTCATCGCCCAAGCGAAGCCGGACGCCAAACTCAGCCTCATTCGCAAGTACCAAAGTGACGGCCACTTGGTGGCTATGATCGGCGATGGAACGAACGACGCCCCCGCGCTCGCGCAGGCAGATGTTGCGGTGGCAATGAACGCCGGGACCCAGGCGGCGCGTGAGGCGGCGAACATGATCGACCTCGACTCGAACCCCACGAAGCTTCTCGACATCGTGGAAGTGGGGAAGGAAATCCTCATCACGCGCGGGGCACTGACGACGTTCAGCGTGGCCAACGACATGGCGAAGTACTTCGCTATTGTTCCCGCGATCTTCGCGGCGGCCTACCCGGAGCTCGGAGTGCTGAACGTCATGCGGCTCTCGACGCCTGCAAGCGCCATCCTTGCTGCCGTGGTCTTCAATGCGCTCATCATCCCGGCGCTGATTCCGCTCGCGCTCCGCGGCGTACGCTTCCGGGCACGCTCGGCCTCGGCCGTCTTGCGCTGGAACCTCCTCGTCTACGGAATGGGAGGACTCCTCCTCCCGTTCCTCGGCATCAAGTTGTTGGACATGTTCCTCGTCGCGTTGCGCCTCGTGTGAGGGGAGGACTATGAAAGAGATTCGGACTGCGTTTCTCGTCATCCTCGTCTTCTCCCTTCTGCTCGGTGTCGTCTATCCCCTCCTTTTGACGGGCATCGGGCAGCTCGTCTTCCCTTGGCGCGCGAACGGAAGCCTGGTGTCGGTCGGCGGACGCGTCGTCGGATCGGAACTGCTCGGGCAGTCGTTCTCATCCGCGCGCTACTTCCACGGGCGACCTTCGCCATCGGACTACGATGCGATGGCGTCGGGCGCGTCAAATCTCGGTCCCTCGAATCGCGCCCTCCTCCTGGTGGTGCAAGAGAGGGTGGACCGAATCCGTTCTAAGAACGGTCTCCCGTCCGGGACGCCGATTCCTGCAGATCTCGTCCTGTCATCCGCGAGCGGCCTCGATCCGGAGATCAGTATCGAGAGCGCGTTGCTGCAGGTCGACCGAGTCGCCACCGCGCGCGGGCTGGATGTCGCCGTCGTCCGCAGCCTGGTGGAGAGAATGGTGGTCGGCCCTTTCCTCGCTGCGTTCGGCGACCGCCGCGTGAACGTGCTCCGGCTCAATCTTGCCTTGGATGGGTTGACCTGAGATGCTGTCGCGGCGCGCCTTACGCGCGGACAGGGTGGGGCAGGCCGTAGGCGAGGGAGACCATGCAGCGTGATGAGGGGGAGAGCGGGCGACCTGATCCCGATGCCCTCTTGCGAGAGGTCGAGAAGGCGGAGTCGCTCCAGGGCAAGCTGAAAGTCTTCTTGGGCTACTCCCCCGGCGTCGGCAAGACGTACTCCATGCTCATGGAGGCCCGCATCCGACGGCGGCGCGGCGACGACATCGTCGTGGGAGTCGTAGAGACCCACGGGCGTGCAGAGACCGCCCTCCTGGTCGAAGGCTTTGAAGTCATTCCTCGCTTGACCGGCGACTACAAAGGGATTGCTCTCGACGAGATGGACCTCGACGCGATCCTCGCCCGCAAGCCCGACGTCGTCCTTGTCGACGAACTCCCCCACTCGAACGCCCCATGGTGCAGGCACCCAAAGCGTTACCAAGATGTCGTGGAGCTTCTCAAGGCGGGAATCGACGTCTACACCACGCTGAACGTCCAGCACCTCGAGAGCCAGAACGATGTCATCACCCGCATCACGGGCGTGCGCATGAAGGAGACACTGCCCGACTGGATCATCGACGAGGCCGAAGAGATCCAGATCATCGACGTTCCCCTCGAGACGCTGTTCGAGCGGCTGCGGGAGGGGAAGGTCTACATCCCCGAAGAAGCGCAGCGCGCCGTGGAAGCATTCTTCCAGCGAGGGCATCTCGTCGCGCTGCGGGAGATCGCGCTCAACATCGTGGCCCGGAAGATGGACACGGAGCTTCTGAACTATCGGCGCGCACGAGCCATCAGCGTGCCATGGCCGGCCGCCGAGAAACTCATGGTCTGCCTGGGTGCAACAACCAGCGCCCCTGAGATCGTTCGCAAGGCGTACCGCATGGCCAGAGACCGCAACGCCGAATGGTACGCCGTGCACGTCTCCGTGCCGGTCCTGGGGCCGCAGTCGGCGTCCCGTCAAGCGTACCTGGCCGAAGCCCTGAACCTGGCCGAGAGGTTCGGCGCGCGAACGATCACTCTCTCCGGACCGGATGTGGTTCCCACGCTGCTGCAGTTCGCCCGCGAAAACAACGTCAGCCAGATTGTGGTCGGAAGACCTCGCCAAACGACGCTTCTCGGAACACTTCGTGGGTATCCGGTCTACTGGCTTCTGCGGAAGCAAAGCGAGTTCGATCTCGTGCTGATTGCGCCGACTGTCGCCAAACAACGAGCCGGGCCACCGATCCAGCGGCGTCGCAAGAACGTGCGTGGCTACGTCACGGCTCCGTTCGTTCTGGGCGTGGCAAGCGGCCTGAACCTTCTCATCGAGCCGTACGCCAACCCGACTTCTCTCTATGCGATCTATCTTCTCTCGACGCTCGTGATCGCCCTGTCCTTCGGACTGGGTCCGTCAATCTGGACCGCGGTCCTCAGCTTCCTGGCGTTCGACTTTCTGTTCATCGAGCCGAAGTACGCTCTGGCCATCAAGCATGCGAGTGACCTCGTGGGGGCTGTCGTCTTCCTGGTCACGTCGATCGTCGTAGGCCAGCTGATCCAAGTCTCGCGACGCCAGTCGTCGGCCCTTCGCATGCGCGCAAACCGCAGTTCGCTGCTCGAGGACATGGCGAAAGACTTGCTCTCCGTCGCGCTTCCTGGGAACGGCGCACGAACGCCGGGTCGGCAGGCTCTGGACGAGCGGGAGGCGGCGCTCGACGAAATCGCGCGCACGACGATTCGCTACATCGCCCAGGCCGCCCCGAACCCGGTCATTCTCCTCTTTGGTGCCGCCGGGGGACGCCTCGAGCTCTGGGCGCAAACCGACGAAAGCATGAATCTGACCGTCAAAGAGATGGCCGTTGCAGAGTGGGCGCTCGGGCATGGCGAAGAGGCCGGTGCGGGCACCGAGACCCTGGCGAGCACCGAGTTCTTCTTCGTGCCGATGATGCTTGAGGAGCGGTCCCTCGGCGTCATCGGACTCAAGGGAAGCGCCGACGCGCTGCTCCCCGAGCAGCGGCGCCTGCTCAGGGCTATCGCCAACCTCGCAGCACTGTCGGCGATTCGGTGGGTTGGCAAGGACGCTTCGGAGTAGCAGGACCGGCATACCGTTTGGGTTGTCCGTACCCGGCCTCGCCGATGGGCGCTCGCGGGACGTCCTCGCCACGGCAAGAATTCCGCCTCGAGGAGGGTCCCATGCTCAAGGTTGCCCTGTCGACGTTCGCCCTCGTCTTTCTCGCCGAGCTTGGAGACAAGACTCAGCTTGCCGTGTTCACGCTCGCCGCGGAGACCACGACCCCGTGGAGCGTGTTGATCGGAGCCAGCGCAGCCCTTCTCTTCTCGACGGTTCTCGCTGTGCTCCTTGCTGTCGCCGTCCGCCACATGATTTTCGAAGCGTGGACGAAGTGGATCCGTGTCGCGGCAGGCGGGCTCTTCATCCTCGTTGGGATCTGGACGATCTGGCTGGCTTAGCCAGCCTTGCCTACAGAAGGTGGGGCACGCCCGTTTCGTGGGCCATCGAGGCGGTACGTCCAAATTCCTCTCTTGCTCTGGTCTGATGCGCGTCTGTCGTCGAAGGGGTTCTCAGCAGCTTGTGCCTGACTATAATGTCCCATCCCGCGGGACGCGGGTGAGGCCGCATCACGGCTCAGGATCGACCGATCCTGGAAACGGGCAGGGTCTCTTGTCCTGTGAGGCACGACACAAGGGGGAGATGAGATGTTCGACACGGGCAGCACGGCGTTCATGCTGGTTGCGACGAGCCTTGTCATGTTGATGACCCCGGGGCTCGCGTTCTTCTACGGGGGGCTGGTCGGGAGGAAGAACGTCCTGACCATCATGACGCAGAGCTTCTTCTCGATGGGCTGGACCACCCTCATCTGGGTCGCCGTCGGATATTCGCTCTGCTTCAGCGGGGATGTGGGTGGCATCACCGGAGACCTAAGGCATGCTTTCCTGACCGGCATCACGGCGGCTACGCCCTCGCCGCTCAACCCGGGGATCCCGCTCTTCGTCTTCATCGCCTACCAGATGATGTTCGCCATCATCACTCCCGCTCTCATCACGGGCGCCTTCGCCAACCGCGTGAACTTCAAGGCGTACATCCTCTTCCTCACGTTCTGGCTCCTCTGCGTCTACTTCCCCCTGACGCACATGATTTGGGGCGGCGGCATGTTGCAGCAGTGGGGAGTCCTCGACTTCGCTGGCGGGATGGTCGTCCACGCCAGCGCGGGTTTTGGAGCGCTGGCCTCAGTTCTGTTCATTGGTCGACGGAGGGTCGGGGATCGTGGGCCGCACAGCATCCCGCTCGTCGCTCTGGGGACAGGGCTACTCTGGTTCGGGTGGTACGGGTTCAACGCCGGGAGCGAGTTCGCTGCGGACAAGATCACGGCGCTTGCTTTCCTCAACACCGACATCGCGGCCTCCATTGCCGCAGTGACGTGGATCACCATTGCCTGGGTCGTGGAGAAGAAGCCGAAGTTCGTCGGCCTCCTCACGGGATCCGTCGCTGGACTTGCGACCATCACGCCCTGTGCCGGGTACGTGACGCCTCAGATCGCCGTCCTCATCGGCGCCATCGCCGCCAGCCTCTGCTACGTTGCTGTGTACCTGAAGAACAGGCTGCATCTGGATGACGCCCTTGACGTATTCGGCGTCCACGGAGTCGGCGGCGTCGTAGGATGCCTGTGCCTGGGGCTCTTCGCGAGCCTCGGAGTCAATCCCGCTGGCGTCAACGGTCTGATTCACAGCGGGAACGCCACGTTCTTCCTGAAACAGCTCTCGGCGACCGCCGGCGTGGCCGTCTATGCCTTCCTCTTCAGTTACGCCATGCTCTGGCTGATCAATCGGGTCACCCCGGTCCGCGTGAGCGAGGAGGTTGAGAACGGCGGTCTGGATGCGGACCTTCACGGAGAGGAGGCGTACATCTGAGAGCGAACGCACGGTAGGGCAGATCTATCGAGGGATGGATCTGGGCAGCACGTCGGCAGAGTCTTCGGACGGGATGCCTTGACGCGGGCGCGCTGGATTGCGCGCCCGCCTGCTTTTCGCTAGTGTTCCGGCGTTATGGAATCCGTACGGATTGTGCCCGTCGTCGTCGCGTCGGTCATCTTCCTCGTCACCTATGTCGGCATTCTCTCAGAGAAGATCCACCGCTCGATCGTCAGCATCGTTGGTGCGGCGGTCATGGTGGCGGCCGGAACGTGGCTCGGCTTCTACAGCGACACTGCGGCCTTCGGCTGGATCGACTTCAACACGATCGCGCTTCTCTTCGGGATGATGATCCTCGTCGGCATCATCCAGTCGACGGGCCTGTTCGCGTACCTGGCGGTTGGTGTGGCGCGGCTGACGCGAGGGAACCCGATCCTTCTCGTCTTCACTCTCGGCATTCTCACCGCTCTCCTCTCGTCGATGCTCGACAACGTCACGACGATCATCGTCGTCGCGCCGGTGACGATCTCGATCGCCGGGCTTGTCGGCGTGAGCCCGATTCCGCTTCTCATGAGTGAGGTCTTGCTTTCGAACATCGGCGGCGTGGCAACCCTGGTCGGCGATCCTCCGAACATCCTCATCGCGTCGGCGGCCAAGTTCTCGTTCAACGACATGCTTGTTCATCTGGCGCCGATCGCGCTGGTCGCTGCCGTCGTCACGCAGCTTGTCCTCCTCTTCTTCTTCCGGCGCGAGCTGCGCGGAGGAGGCAGGGCGCAGGACGCCGGGCGCAGCGGCAGCTGGACGCCGGGCGTCCTCGAAACGTTGGACGCCAGGGCCAGTCTCGTTCACCCGCGCCAAGCGATACAGGTCACGATCGTCTTTGTCGGCACCGTCGTCCTCTACCTTCTCCACAGCCAACTGGGCATCGGCCCGGGGTTGGTGGCGCTGATCGGCGCGTCGGTTGCCCTCCTATGGGTGCGGCCGTCGATCGACGAGGTGGTGAAGAGCGTCGAGTGGGATGTCCTCGTCTTCTTCATCGGGCTGTTCGTCATCGTCGGCGGGCTGAGCGCTGCGGGCGTCCTCGACTTCGCCGCGCGCGCGATCGCCGCGCTCACGGCGCAAGGCGCCCTCGTGGCCGGCGTCGTCCTCCTCTGGGGGAGCGCCTTGCTTTCGGGCGTCGTCGGCAGCATTCCGATCACGATGGTCATGATCCCCGTCCTGCTCGCGTTCGGCGCCCAAGGCGGCGCGATCGGCCCCCTGTGGTGGGCGCTGGCGATCGGCGCCGGATTCGGCGGCAACCTGACGCCCATCGGCTCCGCCGCCGGCGTGCTCATGCTCTCCCTCGGACGCCGATGGGGCACGCCGATCACCGTGCGCCGCTGGTTCGAGAGCGCGCTTCCGGCGACGCTCGTGAGCTGCGTCGTCGGTACGCTCGGCCTGATCGTCATTGTCCTCTTGCGCCTCTGGTAGGGACCCGCAGGGTCGAGACCCCCAGGGGCGAGACCCCCAGGGGCGAGACCCTCAGGGTCCAAGCTCTCAGAGCCCCGCGCCCTCATGGCTTTCCGTTCCTTTTGGAACCCATCCTGACGTACGAGATGTGCGCGTATCGCTGATGTCTTCGTCGATCCGCCCTCTTGGCCCATCGCTTCCCTCGTTGCTGTGCGACAAAGGAGCGTGAGCCGAGCGCCGTGATCTCTGCGCGTTCGTTGAGCGTGTCCAAGTGACGGGCTCAAACGAAGGGAGGGGAGTCCAGTGAATCGAGACGCATTGCGGGCAAATGCCCACAACGGCTGCATCCAGCCGGTGCGCGGGTCGTACGGAGCGATTCGCATCGCCTCGCGGCGAAGGCGCCATCCCGCCGTCCGCCCGTGGAGTCTCCTCATCGTCCTTCTTCTCGTCGGCGCCGGCGTGGCCGCCTACTTCTTCCTTGCTGGAGCGCTCTCCCCGCAACCGGCTCTTCGGATCATCTCTCCGACGACCGATGCCGCGATTTCCGGTGGCAAGACGACGGTTGCAGTCGAGGTGCGCAACGCAGAGCTGGGCGCCGCCGCGCGAGGAAAGAACTTCCACCTTCACTACTACCTCGACGCCACGATTCCCACCGCGCACGACGGGTCGGCGATCCCCGTGACCGGCGCCTGGGCGAGCAGTGCGAAGACGACGCACGAGTGGAGCATCGGGAGCGTCGGCTTGCACGTTCTCGCCGTTCAGCTCGTGACCCAGGACGATCGACCGCTCAACCCGCCCGTGGTCGCGGCCGTCGTCGTGCAGGTTCCGAAGGCGCCCTCGACGACTCCCTCGCCAAGCACTCCGTCGAAAGCGCCCCCCGCGAGCTCCGTGGGCGGGTCCTAGGGTGCCTTCCCGGGCTGATCCCAGCTAGGTCCGCCGCGCGGGGGGAGCTCTTGCCGAAGCAGCGCGGCGCAGCTACTGTAGAGGTAATCCAGGTTCCTGGAGGAGGATCACCCGTGTAGGGTGAGCGTGAGGAGGCCCGAGAGAGCCTTTTCATTTGCTCTTGGGAGTGCTTACTCCTCTGCCTGCATGGCCTCGGCCAGGAATCGAGTTCCGTGCTGCTTCGCAGCCGCCAGACTAGAGAACTGCCGCTCGCAGACATCAGTGAATCGCGCTAAGGGCTTGCGGCCGATCTCCTCCTGATCTTCGAAGATCCCGAGTGAGCGGAAGGGCAGGCCCCACTTCTCGAACTGAAGAAGAGAGATCGTGGCCACCATCATCTTCGCGTCACTCGGCAGGGCGAATACGAACAGCGGGCTCTTCATACCGTTCACGCGACAGTCCACCGCGTAGTTTCCCTGCGGGTCGTGGCGTGGGTCGTGCCAGTCAAAAGTGCGCCGCTCCTCGGGCACGGTCTCGCTCATGAACGCTCGGAAGTCATCCATGAACGTCGAGCGAACCAGCCCACGCCTCAGGAATGTGACATCGCTGATCTTCAGGATGGCCTGCACGAACGAGTAGAGCGAGTTCCCGTACTCTGCAGCCTCGACGGGAAGAATGAGCTCTCCATCTCGATCCTGAATCCCGAACTGCAACAGTGCGTTTGCGATGACCTTCTGACGGTTGTCTTTGTGGAGATCCGCTTCGTCGATGGAGTAGGTGAGGTGCATGTACGTGTGCCCTTCGTCGGCGAACACCCAACGCTCCCCTTCGCGGCGCAGGACGATGGAGAGATGATCGCCATCGTCGAGGACGAAGGGAGAGAGCACGCGGAAGCGGCCGATGCCCTCCTCTCGCAGAGCCACGCTCTCGCTGACCTTCTCCTGGAGATCCCTCTCGATGTCCGACGATGCCACGCTACCCCCTCATCCTCGCTAGGGCGGAGTCGCCCCCAATGTCCAGCAACCCGAAATGCCGTTCTAATGCTTGCCGCCACCAATGGGCGAGTGTATTGTAGAGTGCCCAGGGACGAAACTCGGCTCCATGCCGTGTGAATCCCCGGTTGAGGCTGGGGGCTCCTATATCCCTGGATGACCGACAAGAGACGCCGCGCTGAGCGGCGTTTTCTTCTGGTAGTACACGCCGCCGCCTTTGTCGGCTAGTCCTCAAAGTGGAGGAGTACAGCGGGCGCCGAGAAGTCGATACGGCACTGTTGCAGGAATGACCTGCCAAGCAGCGACGGCATGCCGCTGTATGATTGCGCCGAGTGACCGCGCCTACTATCTCGCGACGGGAAAAGGACGGCCAGTTGCTTGAACTTGATCGGTGGCGCGGTCACGTTCCCTTCTGCTTGAAACTCGAATGTGACATCACGCAGGTACTTTATTGGCACACCAACTCCGCCCACACCGCGAGTCTGTGAAGGGCACCCCGCAACGAGGTGGTTGTTTGTGATGCCGATCCTCTCAGCATCGTCAGGCATGAGTACAGTCTGATCCGCCCCTGTATCGATCAGAAAATCCACTACCCCTCTGAGGCCGCTATTCTCGCATGAGAAGATTGCCGCTAGACGAGGCCAAGGAGCGGTCTTCGCGACGAGGCCATTTGGACATCTTCTCTCAGGTATTTCTTCCCAACGCCCCACAAGGTGATGGGTAGGCATGGGCTAGAGGAGCATTGATGCAGTGTCACTAGTGATGAAGGCGACAGCTGTTTCTTCGTCCAGTGGGGTTATAGATGCTCGTGCGAACTCGGTCCGCAATGCTTCAATGGTTGGAGCGGCCGCTACCACACGTCCATCTCGCACGGCGATGTACTTCCCATCGTAGCGGGGAAGAAGATGAGTGTATCGCTCATCGATGTACTTCTTGTTCTTCAGATAGGCCACGAGAACCGTCGCCGGCAGCATCTTGGTCGCCTCCCCCGTGCGTGCCGGATTGTAGCACGGGCACTGTGAAGATTCCGAGAACGGCAGGAGTACCCTTCGCGAACTTGATAGTCGCCAATGGAAGACACCAAGAGTGAAGATGTGACCCCTCCGCCCCGTCAACCACCGCTCCGACGAACACGCCGGCGAAGACATCGTCCGCGAAGGCTGAGGGCGGCTGCTAGCCTAATTCCACTGAAGCTCTCCGGACTGCTAGTCCGCGGCCTCGCCTGCGGCATTCGTGCGCCGGGCGGACCGGATGGTCGTCGAAGTCGATCAGCGCCCGCGCCCTTGGCGACGCGAGTCCTCTACGCCTCCATCGTTGCGAGGAACTCCGCTGGGTCGAGTGCCTTGACGATCGAGCTGCGGAAGTCCTTGACGTTGCGCGTGATGATGGCCTCCGCGCCCGACAAGCGTCCTGCCTGTTCGACAACGGCATCCTCGAAGTCGGCGATCTTGCTTTGGAAAGCCTCTTCCATCACGGAACGATTGACCGGCGCGATTTCGAAGAGGCGGAGCAATGCGCGAAGAGCACGGCGCGCGTCGTCACGCGGGAGCGATTGTGTGAGGAGGTAGTGGATTGTGGTGACTGTGGTTGCGCACAGGGAGGCCTCGATCTTCGACTGCTCCGCTAGGGCGAAGATCCTCGAGGCCGGCTCCGCAAACCGCTCGCGGGCCAGAAGGACGTCCAAGACGACGTTCGTGTCGACGATCACTCGCACGAGTGCTTCTCCCGAAGATACTGCTTGTAGTTCGCCTCGGTGATCTCTAGTCCCTTCAGCACGCCGACGAGCGAAGCCGTTATGGGCGGGAGTGCTGACGCGGCTCGTTTCGATGCGTCCAAACCATCCACGAACTCGCTGACCATCTGGGAAACCGACTTGCCGCGGCGAGACGCCTCCTCTTTGGCCTGCCGCACTCGGTCCTCATCCATTCGCAGCGTCAGCTTCGTGTTCATGACGTACATAGTAGCAGTTGCTGTACGTCATATCAAGCCCGTCTCTTTCAGAGAGCGTGTTCGGTGGCCGAAAGGAAGCGAGCTATCTGATGAGGCCCACGCGCTTGAAATCCTCTCGTGACGCCCAGCCGACGGCATCCACCATTTTCTTCAGTTGCTCGCGACCGAAGCCAGCCTTGGGGTGATAGTGCACGGTGACTCGTCTTCCATCGGAGTGCCGGTAGACGAGAATCGCGCCTTGTTTGCTCTCGACATCCCTTAGGAATCCATCCCTCTCCAATGCCTTGATGAAGTCGTGTTTAGTGATGTTCTTGAGGCGATCGAAGATGTCCTTCGGGAGCGTGACCACAAGAGGACCTACACCGTGACGAGAAGCTCGCTACGCTCACAGCCAGAGTGCGCTTCGGATACACCGAGCAGTGGCTCCATATGCGCGCTACGGCTCACGGCATCGGAGACAGGAATGCCGCAACTGACTCGGCACCCAGGAGGCAACGGATCGCCATGCTTCACGTAGGAAGAAAGGTTGAGGCGTACGGCCTCTTCGAGGTGCTGCCGGGCTTCCTCGCGCGTTTCCCCGCCGACAACGCATCCACTCAGCGCCGGCGAGTAGCCGACGAACCCCGTCTCGTCAGGCTCGATACAGATGGGGACTACGATCATTGAGCGCGGCAACGTCTCAGTCACCTGACTCACCTCCGATGTCTGAATCGATTATACGTAGACGCGGCGACGATGCCAGGCTCGCCAAGAACGGCGCTGTCAGTGGGCGTGCCCCAAGAAGCAAGACGCGACCCTGCGCCCCACAGAGCTGGCGAGTGGCCCGTGCTCTCGGGGATACCGAAGGGCGGAGACTTCACGTCCTGTCGAGATGTCGTGAGGCACCAAGAGTGAAGATGTGACCCGCCGCCCCGCGGCCCCTGGGAATCGCGGTACACGCCCCGTGAACTCCGCCAGATCAGTGCGCCAGATCCCAGTGCTGGATTGCAGGCTCAGACGCCATCCAGACGCAGCCCACAAGCTAGTCGCGGCTCCCGTACCTTCATCTCCTCCAGCGGTCGAACACATCATCTGGCATCAGTCTTGCCCAACGGCGCACGCGAAGAAGAAGTCTCCCCATGCGCGTCCGCGGATAGGTGAAGCTGTATGCGGGAGTGTATGCGAGATCTGGGCCAGGATGGAACACGAGCTCGCGCACCTGTTGCGTTGAACGGGTCACGCCAAGATCTTCAAGCATGACGACTGATGGGGCTCGCATTCCGCGGAAGATCAGAACACCAGTTCTCTCGCCCGTCCTGTACGAAAGCCTCATGAAGACTTCTCGCGCCTCTCTTAGCGACTCGTAAGGCCACGCCAGCTTCACTGGAATCTCGGCTTGCCCTCCAGGATGGACTAGCCCCGGGCCGGCCAGAAGCTTCCGAATCGGCGCAGGTTCGAGGCGGGAAAGGCCAATCCGGACGGCCTCAATCATGACAGGCATGACACTCGGATTCCATAAGGTCACAGTGAATCCTACAAGGGCCTCTTCCTTGTCATCAGACCGGCTCAGGTGAATGTCGGTGTTGACCAAGACGGGAGATGGCGAGTGCCGGCACTTCGTCCATCTATGGAATGAAACCGTAGAGGCCACAAGCACGATTGTTGCCAAGACAGTTGCAGCTGCTAGGACTGCCTGAAGGTAGTTCATACCACTCCCTCATGTGACTAAGGAGAGACATCTCTCGACCCCGTCCTGCTGGGAATCCAGCGTCTCCAGTTCGCCAACATTGCACCTCGGCGGATTGCGTAGCCCTCGCGAGAGGGATTGAGCAAGAACGTCGCGGGGTCGTCATCACACGCTCTTGATCCACGATCTGCCACAGGTATCCCTCCGTCTGAACGCTCTCAGTTGGCTGCTTTGAAGAACACGTCCGTTCGAGATTCAGCGCGAGGAGGCGTTCGAGGATCTGGTCGTCGGTGAGGTCGTGGGGCCAGGCGTAGGCGTCGAGAACGGCGTCGTCGAGTCTCTTGTGGGCGAGGTCGAGCCAGGTGGGCCGTGCGTTGTAGAAGTTCGTGAGCGCCTGCTTCTTCAGCTCGGCCTCGCGGGCACCCTCGGGATCGAGCCACCGGTAGCGCTTCTCGACGAGGTCCTTCGCGGCGGCGGCGCTGGCTTGAACGCGGGGATCGTCGAATGGTTCCTCTACCTTCGCCACGTCGTGATCTCACCATCTTGCCCGACAAGTCTCGCGGGAAGATCCCGAGCCTCTGAGACGAACTTGTAGATCGCAACGCCATACTCGCGCAACGTTCGAATCGTCTTCTTCGCAACCTCCGGCGTCGGCTTTAGGACGTAGCCGGTGTGCGCCTCCACTTCTCCTGGGAAGTGCTCCTCAAGTCCTAGGTTGCGATACTTCTCGTAGTCGACATCTCTCAGAACGCCTTCGCTGTGTGCCACGGCATGGCGGACGGCGGCTACCACGCAAATCCATTGAGAGAGACAGATCCCTCGGACGTTGCTGTTCTCGCATTCGACAAGGTGCGGCGCGGCTCTCCGGACGGCACACAACACCTCCGCAAAGCGCTTGCGCCCCTTCTGCTCAGTGCCAGACACGAGGCCCTTGACCGTACCCGCGTCCGCAGTGTCTGGCAGCTCCTTTTCGATCGCCTCAATGAACTCACGAAATGCCTCAAAGGCTCGGGCGATGGCCCAGAGGTAGGACTGGGCCCTGAAGTCGCGAAAAGCGCGAAGAAGGCAGTCGGTCTCCTGGTCAGGGATGCGGAGCGAAGGGATGTGCTTCACGAAGCCGGGGATGCTGTCATCGCAGATGTCAGCCAGCGTGCCGAGCATCTCTCCGTTCGGGATCCGCTCGAGCCACTCTTGCGGCGAGTCAGTCGCATGTCCAAACGCAGCTTCGGACACGTTCAGCGCTTGTTCCGCTGCCAGCAGCTTGGCCAAGAGGAGGTCGAATGCCGGGTAGTACGGGTTCCTCCGGCTCATCCCTGACTTCGGTTGGTTCATGCACCCTCCTGCGTAGCCGCTCGTTCGAGGTTTAGCGCAAGCAGCCGTTCGAGGATCTGGTCGTCGGTGAGGTCGTGGGGCCAGGTGTAGGCATCCAGGACGGCTTGGTCGAGCTTCTTGTGGGCGAGGTCGAGCCAGGTGGGGCGCTGGTTGTAGAGGTTGGTTAGCGTGCGCTTCTTGAGCTCGACTTCGCTCGCGCCTTCGGGGTTGAGCCAGCGGTCGCGTTTCTCGACGAGATCCTTCGCGGCGGCGGCGATGACCTGGACGCGCGGATCGTTCGCAGGCTCCTTCCCCGGCGGCCACGGGAACGGGAAGGTCTCGAAACAGGTTGTGGAGTTGTAAGTAGGGTCATCGCCGACGCCGTGGCGAGATGACGTCGCAAGTGCCCACACCTCGTGGATTCGCGAATGCAGGACGCCGAAGAAGTAGTCATCTTCGCGGGCGATCGCGGCAACTCGGCTGTCCGGCAGGGTTGTTGCGTCCAGGAACACAAAAACACGATGCTTCGCGACGCGAGGCGTCGCGATGAACCGGCTCAGTTCCGCTACCGCTCTTCGCATATCAGGGGCAGGGCGCCTGTGAAGCCACCAGAGAGCTCGCTCCTTTTGGCTTCGCGAGGTCTCCCGGACGGGCTTCACGGTCTCACGCACGTACTCAAATGGGAGTTCGTACATTGCCGCTTCCGCGCAGGGCACGTCCGGCCCGAAGTCGATCACCCAATCGGACCCCGGACGCTGCATGATGTCTCTTGCGTTGACGAACGGTCGCACGACATCCAGGTTGCGCCGCCCATTCGCGTTTGTGGGAGCAGCAAGCATCCGTCTCGCTGTTGCGTCGTCGATCTCGAATGGGCCACCTTTCTCATCGCACCGGAAGCACAGGTCCATGTTCTCCGTCAGGGCGAGCGCCGTGCTTACGGCGGCCGCGCCTGTCAGATCCGCATTGATCGCATCCACGTGGACCTCGTTTAGAGTCCGGGTGGGTTCCAGCCCCTGATCGAAGCCCACAATAGACACGCGGACGTCCGCGCCATCAAGGACCCACGGGCGGTCGTCCCAAGCCATGAAGATGGCCCCGCTCTTCTTGATTCGCTCTAGGGTGAGGCGGCTTCTCCCGGATCGAATCGCCTGCGTTGCGAGCAGCCCAGCACGCTGAAGTCGCCCTCCCGCAATCAATGCGCGGGCCTTCTCGAACCAGTAGCAGCACAGGTCCGCTGCCCCCGCCACGCGGCCTTCGTACAGCTTGAACAGCGCATCGACATAGCGATCCCCGAGTTCGCGGCGCATTCTCTGGGAACCGAGGAACGGCGGGTTCCCAATGACGACCGTCGCCTGCGGCCACTCGGGCTCGACGGGGTTCCCGTCCTCGTCAAACGCGAGGATGGCATCCTTGTGCTCGATGTTGTCGAGCTTCTTGAGAAGCGGCTCGGCCGGCCAACCGAAGCCGTTCTCGTGCAGCCACTGGATGTAGCCGATCCACACCGTTGCTTGCGCCAGCTCGTGCGCGTACTCGTTGATCTCGATCCCGTAGAGCTGTCGCGGGTCCGCTGTGGGGATCGAGAGAGGGAAGCCGAGGCTTGTCGAGAGTGCAATGACTTCCTTCTCGAGGTTCAAGAGCTCGCGCAACGCGACGTAGAGGAAGTTGCCGCTGCCGCAGGCGGGGTCGAGGACCTTCGTGTCGGCGATCTCGTCGGCGAAGCCGTGCAGCAGCTTCTGGAGACGGGTCCTCAGTCTGGCCTTGACGCCACCGGCCGACGGCGCGGCGCGCCACTCGGCGGCGACCTTGTCGACTTCCTTCCTGACTTCTTCCCAGCGCCGGCGCAGCGGGCGCATGAGGACGGGTTCGACGATGAGGAGGATGTCTTCACGGCTCGTGTAGTGGGCGCCGATCTGCGACCGCTTGCCGGGGTCGAGGCCGCGTTCAAACAGCGTCCCGAGGATCGACGGCTCGATGCTCGACCAGTCGAGCTGCGAGACGCGATGCAGAATCCGCAGGTCGTCGCGTGTCAGTTCCAAGACGGTGTCGTCGTCGAACAGGCCGCCGTTGAAGTGCGGGATGCGATCGAGGCCGAAGTAGCCGCCTTTCGCCATGTGGCCGAACAGCGTCTTGAGCTGGCGACCGAACGCGGCCGGATCTTCCCTCGTGTCGGCGACGAGGCGCGACACGAGCTTGTCGGGCAGGAGCTTGATGTCTTCGGCGAAGAGAGAGAAGAGGATGCGGATGAGGAAGTGGGCCGCCACTTCGGAATCGACGCCGCGATCCCGCAATGACTCTGCAAGCTTCGCGAAGTCGGCCGCAGCCTTCTTCGTGACGCCCTCGGGTGTCTCGTCGGCCCGCAACCTCTCCGGTTCGGTGAAGACCGCTCGCAGAGTGGCTTGACCCGCCTCGGTCGTGAGATCGTCGAGCGTTAGGCGGATGTCGCGCCTAACGGTGTTGTTGAAGTTCGTGTGAATCACGATCGTCTCCATGTCGGAGACGACGAGAAGCGGCGGGTTCAGCAGGGCATCGCAGTATCGGAGGAGCTGGGCGTAGGCGGCGTCGAGGTCCTTGTGCTTGCCCTTGTATTCCCAGGCGAAGAAGCCCTTCTTCCAGACATCGGCCCAGCCTTGGCCGCCCGTCGACTTGTCGGCGCCCCGCTCGAACGTGAACCACGTGCCTTCGCTGTCCGCCTGAGCCGGGGTCTCGTGCCCCAGCATGCGGCAGAGATCGATGAAGTGCTCCTGAGAGGCCGAGCTCTCCTTGAGCGTGGAGGCGCGCCACTTGGCGACGAACTCCTGCGGCGTCATCGTCGGATTGCGCGATGCCATGTCCCCCTCTGCGACCGTTGGTTGGCGTTGAGGCAGTCTAGATCCATTCTAGGGACACGCGCAGGACTCAACAACCTTCGCGCGATCGGTGGGGACACATACCTCAAATTCCCGGCAGCTCCGGACCAGGAATTGAGGGTTGTGTCCCCGTTCGACTACGATCGTTGCATGGCCAGCCTGTTCGAGCCCGAAGCGCGCGCATCGGAACCGACGAGCGAGAGCCCGCTTGCGGAGCGCATGCGGCCGCGGACGCTCGACGAGGTGGTCGGGCAGACGCGGCTTCTCGGCAAGGACGGGCCCTTGCGCGCGGCGATCGAGAAAGGCATGTGCCGATCGTTCCTGTTCTGGGGACCGCCGGGCACGGGCAAGACCACGGTGGGTCGCATCCTCGCCGAGCGGACGGGCGCGCGGTTCGTCCATCTCTCTGCCGCGCTGGCCGGCGTGAAGGACGTGCGCGCCGTGCTCGAGGCGTCGCGGTTCCGCTGGCGCGCAGACGGCAAGCGGGACCTCCTCTTCCTCGACGAGATTCACCGCTTCAATCGTGCGCAGCAGGACGTTCTCCTTTCGTACCTCGAGGAGGGCAGCGTCATGTTCGTCGGGGCGACGACCGAGAACCCGTCGTTCGCTCTCACCTCGGCTCTCCTGTCGCGCAGCCAACTCCTCCCGTTCGATCCTCTGGAGGAGGCGGATCTCGAACGGCTGATCGATCGCGCACTCGTCGACGTCCGCGGTCTCGCGGGCGCGTTCGAGCTCACCGACCGGGCGCGTCAGCTCCTGCTCGTCGTGTCGGACGGCGACGCGCGACGGGCCCTGACGGCCCTCGACCTGGCCAGTTCGATCGCCGGGGGTGCGACGATCGACGAGGACACGGTGTCTCGCGCCGTGCAGCGCAAGGGCTTCCGTTACGACCGCGCCGGCGACGAGCACTACAACATCATTTCGGCGTTGCACAAGTCGATCCGCAACTCCGATCCCGACGCGGCCCTGTATTGGCTCGCCCGCATGCTCGAAGGGGGCGAGGATCCGCGGTTCATTGCGCGCCGGCTCCTGCGGATTGCCTCGGAAGATGTCGGCCTGGCCGATCCCCGCGGCATCGAGCAGGCCGTCGCGGCGTGGAAGGCCGTCGAAGTCATGGGGACGCCGGAGTGCGACCTTGCGCTCGCCCAGGCCGCCGTCTACCTCGCCGTGACCCCGAAGAGCAACGCGCTCTACACGGGGCTCGCGGCCGCGAAACAGGACGTGGTGGAGCGGCCCGTCGAGGAAGTTCCGATCCATCTGCGCAATGCTCCCACGGCGATGATGAAGGGTCTAGGGTACTCCGATGGGTACCAGTACGCGCACGACTTCGAGGACGGCATCGCCCCGATGACGTGCCTGCCCGACGCACTTCTGGGTCGCACCTACTACCATCCCACCTCACGCGGCAGCGAGCAGGCGATCGGCGAGCGCCTGCGCCGTCTGAGAGCGCTTGCGCACGGCGACGCGAAGCGGGATGCACCTACCGAGGAGAGAGCCCCAACCTAGGCGTTGCACAAGAAAAAGCCGCAGCCCACGGGCCGCAGCCTTCTTACCCCTAGATGGAGTCCTTGTCTCCTAGCTCTCCGGCTTGTAGAGGTGGCGTTTGATGTCGAGCTTGACGCTCTTCTGGAACGGTTCCTCGACGAGCGTCAGGGCCTCCTTGTACTTGATGCGCTTGAACATGGCCAGGTTCTCGCACTTTTCCTTGACCGCCTCCCAGATGATCTCCAACGCTGCGGCCGGGTCCTTGACGCCCTGCGCCTTGAGGAACGTCCAGTTCGGGTAGATCTTGGCGTAAACCGACGGGACTCCCTGGCGCTCGCCTTCGTAGACCATGACTTCCTCGATCGACGGGATGATGGCGAGTTCCCACTCGATCTCCTCCGGGTACACGTTCTTGCCCGTGTCGAGGACGATCACATTCTTGGCGCGGCCGCACAGGACGAGGCGACCGTTCTTGTAGGAGCCCAGGTCGCCGGTGTGGAACCACCCGTCCGCTTCGAGCACTTCGGCCGTCGCCGCGGGGTTGTTGTAGTAGCCGGCCATGACGCCTGGACCGCGGGCCACGACCTCACCGACGCCCGTGTCGTCGGGATGATCGATGCGGATCTCGACGTCCTCGATCGTCTTCATGCCGGGCTGGTCGTTGAAGGCCTCGCACATCGTGAGGAGCGGCGACGTCTCGGTCAGCCCGTACCCCTCGAGGATGCCCAGCCCGAGGTGGCGGAAGCCGGCGGCCGTCGTGGGGTTCAACGGAGCGCCGCCCGAGGCGAAGAAGCGAAACTGGTTGCCGAACAGCTTGTGGCGGATGAGACGTCCCATCAGAGTGGGCGAGAGATGGAAGATCACGTGCTTGATCGCGCTCTTCTCGATCGACTCCGTGATTCTCCCGTAGAGGACGTTGAACAGCTTGGGCACGCCGAGAAGAATCGTGGGCTTCGCCCGGCGCATGACCTCGGTAAGGTTGCGGTCCACGGGCGTATACGTCGCCGCGGCGCCGGTGACCAGCGGGCACACGAGCGTCATGGTGAGTCCGTAGATGTGGTTCCACGGAACGATGGAGAGGAAGCGATCGTCCGACCGCAGTTCGACGACCTTCTGGGCCGCCAGCGTGTTGGACGCGATGTTCGCGTGCGTCAGCATGGCTCCCTTCGCATTGCCCGTCGTGCCCGATGTGTACATCAGGACGGCCAGGTCGGACGGCGCCACGTCGATGAGAGGAAGCGGGTTCTTGCCCAGGAGGAGCGCGTCGAGGAAGTGGACGTTCTCGTCCTTCGATCGATCCATCGAGACGAGGAATGCGTCGCCAAGAGAGCCTGCTTCTCGGATCGCGACGAGATCGTCCATCTTGCTGCCGGAGGCAATGACGCCCTTCACCTGGGCTTCGACCAGGATGCGTTCGATTTCCCCCTTCAGCAGCTCGGGGTCAAGCGGAACGACGGTTGCCCCGCAGCGGAGGATGGCGAAGAAGCTCGTCGCCCACGCCGTTCTCGGCTTTGACGCGAGAGCCACGCGGTCGCCTCGCCCCACGCCGAGCTCCTTGAGCGCGGCCGCCAAGCGTCCGACCATCTCGGCGAGTCGTACGTAGGACACCTCGTTCAACACGAACTGCGCGCCGCGTTCGCTGCGTCGCTCCTTTGGCACCGGCATGCGCAGCGCGATGCGATCCTTGTGGGTCTGGACCGCATCCTCAAACAACCGGGAAACGGTTGGATACATCATATGCCTCCTTCATCCTTCCTTGCTCCCCATGCGTGCGACGGGTCTCGATCTGCATTAGGGGATGCTGACCAGCTCGTGGGAAAGGTAGTTCTCCGCCTCGAGCGCCGCCATCGCGCCCTCTCCGGCCGCCACGATGGCCTGAGAGTACCGATGAGCACCACGCCGCGCGTCTCCCGCGGCGAAGATTCCTACCACACTCGTTCGCAGGCGTTCGTCCGTGACGACGTAACCGCCGTCCAGGTCCACCGATCCGCGAAGGAAGTCCGTCTGGGGAATCCTTCCGATGTTGACGAACACGGCGTCTGCGGGCATTTCCTCGATGACTCCGCTGCCAAGGTGTCGCAGGCGGACGGAGGTCACGAACTTGTCCCCCACGACTTCCTCCACGTCACGGTTCCACAGGAATTCGATCTTCGGGTGCTCCTCGGCGCGGCGACGGAGCGACGCGGAGGCCCGAATCGCCCGTGGATCCTCTTGGGGATGCCGCACCACGATCGAGACCCGCGCTGCGAAGCGCGTCAAGAAAAGAGCCTCCATCAGGCCGGAGTCGCCGGCCCCCACTTCAACGATGCGTCGATCGCGGAAGAAGTAGCCGTCGCACGTTGCGCAGTACGAGACTCCTCTCCCCTTCCATCGCGCCGCTCCCTCGGCGGAGAGTTCCTTGGGGCGCGATCCAGGGCAGACGATGACCGTACGGGCCTCGATCGTGCCTTGCGAGATGACCACGCGATGCGTCGAAGTCCCCGGTTCTACGCGGACCACCTCGTCCTGGACGATGTCCGCCCCCAGCCGCTCTGCCTGTTCTCGAAGTTGGACCATCAACCCCTGCGCAGAGACAGCCTCTCCCGTTCCCGGCCAGTTGTCGATGAGGTCGGTCTCGTTCAGTTGTCCGCCCGGGATCGCCTTCTCGATGACGAGAGGGGACAAGAGCGCACGTCCGGCGTACACGGCGGCCGTCAATCCGGCCGGGCCTGCGCCGACGATGACCACGTCACGAACCGAGGGAGTCCCACTCATGGTCGCGATTATCGGGAAAGCCCTACGAAACGTCAAAAGGCTCGACGGCCAACGTGTCCCTCGCCTGTTCGACGATCTGGTCGACGCGAAGCCGGGCCGCATCGAGTTGTCGCTTCGTATCCGCCGCCAACGCGAGGCCTTCTTCGAACAAACCGATTGCGTCATCGAGTGGGAGCTCGCCTCGCTCGAGCGTGGCCGTGATCTCTTCCAGCTTTGCGAGAGCCTGTTCGATCTTCATTCCTCTCTTACTCCTTCGACGCGCGATTGGATGCGTCCCTTGGCAAGCACGGTCTCTACCCGTTGGCCGGGAGCCACGTCGACGGCGAGGCGCAGGGGCGTCGTCTTGCCCTCGACGAACGTGATCGAGTATCCCCGTTCGAGCGGCCGCCGCGGGTCGGTCAATCGGAGGAGATCCTCCGCATGGCGAAGCCGGTCCACCTGGGGCGTCAGGGCGTCGCGGGGCACGCGCAAGAGCTGGGACACAAGGAAATCGAGCCTCTGTTCGCGCGTCTCGACGAGGCGGCGTGGCTCACGTACAAGCGAAGCGCGGAGGGCCGAACGAAAAGCCCGATCGACCGACGACAGCTGCGTCCCCACCGCGACGCGCAGGCGTTCGGCCAGCCGGCGAATGGACTCTGCAATCTCGGCGCGATCCGGCGTCGTCAGTTCCGCCGCAGCGGACGGCGTCGGCGCGCGGAGGTCGGCGACGAAGTCAGTGATCGAGACGTCGACGTCGTGGCCGACGGCCGATACCACGGGGATCGGGCACGCATACACGGCTCTTGCGACGCGTTCGTCGTTGAACGCCGCGAGGTCCTCGGCGGCACCGCCGCCGCGGCCGAGGATGACCAGATCGAGCGGCGTCCCTTCGAGCGTGAACCGGCCAGCTCGTTCGAGCGCGGCCACAAGCTCGCCCGGCGCGGCATCGCCCTGGACGGACGACGGGAAAAGAACGACGCGCGCCAGCGGCCAGCGGCGGCCAAACACGGCCGCGATGTCGTGCATCGCGGCGCCGGCGGGCGACGTGACGACGCCGACGAGACGAGGAAAGGCG
>CAIOGO010000018.1 GCA_903857865.1 uncultured bacterium
ACAGGGCAAAACCCACAACCAGGCTGTACGTGCCCTCGGGCGCCACATGGTTCGTGTCATCTGGGCGATGCTGCGAGACGGACGCGACTACGAGCCACGAGGTGATGTCGCGTAGCTTGACAATCCAAGAGGGATGTTCAGGTCTTCACTCTTGGTGTTTCTTTCTCAGCAATGCGCTTCGCGATCATGCTGACGGTCGAGTGGTGGAGACCGAGGAAATCAGCGACTGCCTGAAGTGTGTACTCGTGGACGCGGGTGGCTGCGTGGATCCGCTGGCACGTTCCTCTCTGCTGCCAATCATTTTGTAATCGTGCATTCTAAACGCACAATTACATGCAAGGGCGGCCATGTCAGGCGCCGGGGGCAGATCTTGACTTGCAGTATCCTCCATCCCCAGCAACGCGCTTCGCGATCGTGCTGACGGTCGAGTAGTGGAGACCGACGAAGTCAGCGACGTCAGCAGGCAAACCAGAGGCGCTTCCCGTGGCGTTCATCGCCGTCTGCATAATCATGGTTCTAGGAGGGAGGTCGCCGATACTACGCAACGCGAGATCAAGGCGCGCGTGCGCGATGCGGCGGGCGTCCGAGCTTGCGCGGCGTCGCTCGAGATGGGCGGTTCGGCCGAGGTTCTCGCGGCAATGCGCGGCGAGGCTGTTCGTGCGGCCCGTTCCGTCGTCCCATGGCAGCTCCCTTGAGTTCTGCATGCTCACAGCTTGACGCAGGGACTCGGCCCTCCTATGCTGTGTCTTACAAGTAAGACGGAGGCGTAGATGCTAGCGTCAGCCAAGCTCTCCACCAAGGGACAGATCGTGATTCCAAAGGCAGTGCGGGATACCCTTGGCCTTGAGGCAGGGGATTCCATGCTGTTTGCCGTGGATGGCGACCGCGTGATCGTTCGCAAGCTCGCTTTGAGCGACGTACTGCGCGAAGCAGACGCTGCCTATCGCGAGAAGTCGACGCTATCGGTGGATCAAGCGTTTGACGGCCTCACGTAGATGAATGAATCGCCGTGGACGATCCACATCGCACCGCGGGTGCGCAAGCAGCTCGAACACATAGGCGATCGGGCGGCCGTCGGGCGCCTGAAAGATGCCGTCGAACGCCTAACTCTGGCCCCATACCGCGGGAAGCCGTTGACCGGCCACGCGGGGGTTCGTAGTCTGAGGGTGGGGACACCGGGCGGGGAGTACCGCGTGATCTACACGGTAAAGGAGACGGACCACGCTGTGCTCGTTTCCCTCATTGGGTCGCGGGAGAGCATCTATGCGCTGCTGGCCCGCTCTGGGATCGAGTCCTAGGTCTCCACCTAGGTGTCCACAAACGGGCTTGCGCTCTTTGGAGGTCAGTTGTGGCGAGAAATGTCGAGATCAAGGCCCGGGTTCATGACATAGACACGGTCCGCGCGCGTGCGGCGGCGCTGTCCGATGCGCCGGCCGTGGTGCTGGAGCAGGAGGACACGTTCTTCCGCGTGCCGGAGGGGCGGCTGAAGCTGCGCGTCTTCCCGGACGGGAAGGGCGAGCTCATCGCCTATCGTCGGCCGGACTCGGCCGGGCCGAAGATGTCGGAGTACTTCCTCTATCGCACCGCGGATACCGAATCGCTCGGAGGCCTGCTTGCGACGGCGCTCGGGGTCCGCGGTGTGGTGCGCAAGCGGCGTCTGCTCTACCTCGTTGGTCGAACGCGCATTCACTTGGACGAGGTCGAGGGCCTCGGGGCGTTCCTCGAGCTCGAGGTGGTGCTCGCGGACGGGCAGCCGGAGGCCGAGGGCGAGGCGATCGCCCGGCACTTGCTGGGTGAGCTCGGGGTGCGCGACGAGGATCGCGTCGCCAAGGCGTACATCGACCTTCTGGAAGAGGAGAGCGAGCGATGAGGCTGCGCACGTTCACGGCGGCGGCCGTGTTCCTCGATGCCGTGGAGCCGACGCTGCTCGTGCGCGAGGCGGAGAACTCGCTCCTGCTAGGCATCGCGTTGCGACTGGCCGACGGCCACAGCTACGGCGCCGAGGCGCCGTTTCTCGCCTGCGTGGAGGACGACGATGGACGACTCTCGGTCATCGCCCTGCGAACGCCGCCGCATCATCTCGCTCTGTGCGCCGACGAGGGTCGAGTCGATGCGCTCGCGCTCGTCGCCGACTGCTTGGTCGATGCCGACGCTACGCTGCCCGGCGTTCACGGGCGCGTTGATGTCGCAGACGCGTTTGTGGCGCTGTGGCAAGAAGAGGCGGGCGTCATCCCGAGCATTGGCATGGAGCAACGGCTGTATCGACTGACCGAGGTGGCGCGGCCAGCGAACGTTCGCGGAGGCGCGCGGTGGGGTACGAGAGAAGAGGCGAGCCTCCTCACGGCGTGGGCCGATGCGTTCATCGACGAGGCGGTGCCCAACGACCCGAAGCCCGATGTGCGCGTGATGATCGAGCGGGCGATTGAGGGCCAGGCGCTCCTCGTGTGGGACGACAAGGGCGTGGTCTCGATGTGCGCGCGGTCGCGGCCGACACCGCACGGCGCGTCGATCAATCTCGTCTACACGCCGCTCGCCTTGCGCGGACGCGGCTACGCGTCGGCGTGCGTCGCCGACCTCAGCCAGCGAATCCTCGACTCGGGCAAAACCTTCTGCTCGCTGTTCACCGATCTTGCCAACCCGACGTCGAATGCCATCTACCAGCGAATCGGCTACCGGCCGCTCGTCGACTTTCGCGAGATCCGCTTCTCGCCCCCGCGGCCTAAGCCGCGGGCAGCGGCCTGAGCTGCGGGCGCTGGCCTAGCGCCCGGCGCGCAGGATGGCCCATGCGGCGATGGCGAGGAGCGCGAGCAAGGCGAGGATCCCGGCAAGAGTTGGCATCGTGGAGAGCATCGGCTCTTCCGCTACTTGCGGAGCCTGCGCCAGAGGAGCCGATTTTTCGGGCGCGCTCCCTTGAAGCGCGAGCTCCCCAGCTACCTGCGACTCCGTTTGTGTCGCCACAGTCCACGCGAGCGTGGCAGACGCTGTCTGCAGTTTGGCGGGTGCGGCGAGGACGAACGAATCGAGAAGCTCGCCCGATGTTGGCGTGAACGTCGTCTCCGTCGCCTCGGCCACGGACACGATGTCCACGGAGATCTCGCTCTTCGTCGCGGTCACGCGGGCGTAGAAGTTGTGGTTCTCGATTGCCACGACCGAGCCCTCGACGCGCGTGGGAGCGAGCTCACGCGGCACCGCGCCGCCGCCGCCGAGGACGAGGTAGACGATGCCATCCTTCTCGATGCGTTCGTAGTTGTGGGCGTGGCCGTTGAACACGATGTCGACGCCCGCCTCGACGAAGATCGGGTGGTAGATCAGCTCGTAGCCGTAGCCACTCCCGTGGTAGGCGTCGGAGGAGTAGATGGGATGGTGGAAGATGACGAATTTCCAGCGTTCGGGGCCGGACAGCTCGGCGCGCGCGTAGGCCTGCTGATCGAGGATGCGATCGGCGCGGGTCACGCTGGTGTCGAGACCAACGACGGCTACGTCGCCCCAGTGCAGCGCCCACCAGCGTTCGTCGCCCTGGCCGGCGCCGGGCGGATGAGCGAACGCCTTGTAGTACGAGACGCTGTTCTTCTCGTGGTTGCCGAGCACGGGAACGAACGGCGCGGCGAGGAGCATGGTCTCGAAGGAGTCGAACCAGGGCTCCCAGTAGGCGGCGTTCGGCGTCTCGACGAGGTCGCCGGCGTGCAGGATGAAGTCGAACCCGCCGGAGCGCGCGGCGTCGAACGCGACGGCGTCGCCGATCACGGCGAGGCGATTCGTGCCCTCCCACTGCCACTGCGTGTCGGAGAGGACGGCGAAGGTGACCGTCTCGTCCGGTGCAGGCGCCGTCTCGAAGCGGCCGATGGGGCTCGTCGCGATCTCCGACCCGCTCTGCACAATCACGCGGTAGACGTAGGCCGTGGCTGGCGCGAGGCCGTCGACGAGGACGTCCACCTGGCCATCCGCGTCCTCGGCCGGCGCCGCAACGTCGAGGACCCGCGGGAACGCTGCCTGGTGCGCCTCGGCGTCGACGGGCGAGACCTCAAGCTTCGCCGGGAGGGACAGCGACACGACCCACGAGATGACAACCGAACTCGCGCTCGGCGCGCCAGAATACGGGCCGCGTTCGAAGGGCTCCGCCCCGAGCGTCGTCGCACAGGCCGAGAAGACGAGAAACGCAGACAGCGCGGCCAGCGTAACGAGCTTCTTCATCCTCTACCTCCGGCGGAGTGCGAGCGTACTCCCGGGAGGTGGGGGCGCACAACCGAGGGAGGCTAGCCTCGAGAGGCCAGCCTCCAGTTTCCGGCCGGGCAACATGGTTTCACGTTTCGGCATGGTCTATGCTGCCGCATGGCGTGAACGAGGTGATCATGGACAGCCGCCGAGGTTTCTCTCTCCTGCGTCCGTCGACGCGCGCTTTCTTCCGCGAGCGGAAGACAGCGCCGGGCACATCGTTCCTCGACGTCCTGCACGGCTACGTCTACGGACGCTGGCCGTACTTCTACATCGGGACGGCGACGGGTGCGCGGCCCATTCCGCTCCTCCTGCGGCCGGTCGTGCGTGCGGGTGCTTGGATGCTCAACCGGAAGACGCCGCCCGATGAGCCCGGGCGCAACAGGTTCGCCGACCGCTACCACGGCAAGGTCATGCCGGTCGACGCGGCCGAGCGCCTGGTGACCCTTGCCGTCGGCCTCGACCTGCGCGGGCTCGAGCAGATCGTGCCGTACCCGATCGCCCGCGACATCGTGCTTCGGTATCCCGACCACATCGTCGCGCTCGAGTGTCCGTGTCGCGCCGGACGCGAGAATCCGTGTCTGCCGCTCGACGTCTGCCTCATCGTCGGCGAGCCGTTCGCGAGCTTCATCGCCGACCACCATCCGAACCGTTCGCGCTGGATCACGCAAGGCGAGGCGGTCGACATCCTGCGCGCCGAGCACGAGCGCGGCCACGTGCATCACGCGTTCTTCAAGGACGCGATGTTCGGGCGGTTCTACGCGATCTGCAATTGCTGCTCGTGCTGCTGCGGCGCGATGCAGGCGTTCCAACACGGGGTGCCAATGCTCGTGTCGTCGGGCTACGTGGCGCGCGGCGACACCCAGCGGTGTGTTGCTTGTGGCGTCTGCGTCAACGCGTGCCCGTTCGACGCCCTCTCGTTCGATGGCGGCATCCTCCGAGTCGACGAGGCGGTGTGCATGGGCTGCGGCATCTGCGTCTCGAAGTGTCCGCAAGACGCGCTCGCCCTCGCCCGTGACCCGTCGAAACCCGAACCGCTTGAGGTTCGCGAGCTCGTCGCGGCGGGGCGGTCGAGTTGATCCCGGCGCCGCCGCAACCGTAGACTGAGGCCATGGCTTCTAGACTATCCGACACGCGCACGAAGATCGTGTGCACGCTCGGCCCCGCATCGCGCGACCCTGGCGCGTTGCGCGACCTCATCCGCGCGGGCATGAACGTCGCTCGCATCAACTACTCTTACGGAACGCAGGACGAGCACCGCGCGGCGTTCGACGCGGTTCGACGGGCGGCGGATGCGGAGGGGGCGACGGTTGCTGTGATCGCCGATCTGCAGGGGCCGAAGCTTCGCTTGGGCACGCTTGCGAGGCCTGTCGACGTCGCGGTCGGAGATCGGATCGCGCTGTCCGCTGACCCTGCCGCCGACGGTTCGGGCGGGATCTTCCCGCTTCCACACCCGCAGCTGCTCTATGGCCTCCGAGTAGGCAGTCGGCTCCTGATCGACGATGGCGCCATCGAGGCGGTCGTTCGCAAGGTCCTTTCCGGTGTAGCTGACATGGAGATCCTCGTGGGCGGGCGGCTCTCGTCGCACAAGGGGGTTGCAGCTCCCGGCGCCACGCAGCATCTCGAAGTGCTCACGGACAAGGACCGCGCCGACGCGGCGCACGCGGTTGCGTGCGGAGCGGACTACGTTGCCTTGTCGTTCGTCCAGTCGAGTGACGATGTGCGTGCGCTGCGCACGCTTCTCGATTCCATGCGTGACGGTCGTTCGACCGGCGTCGTCGCGAAGATCGAGAAACGCGAGGCGATCGACCACCTTGACGAGATCCTGCACGTCGCGGATGCGGTCATGGTGGCGCGCGGCGACCTCGGCGTCGAGGTGCCGCCTCAAGAAGTGCCGATGCACCAGAAAGACATCATTCGCCGCGCCAATCGGCTCGGCGTCCCGGTCATCACCGCTACGCAGATGCTGCAGTCGATGGTCGAGAACCCGCGGCCGACTCGCGCCGAGGCGAGCGACGTAGCGAATGCGATCCTCGACGGCACCGACGCCGTCATGCTATCGGCCGAGACGGCCGTGGGGCGGTACCCGCGGGAAGCGGTCGCGATGATGCGCGAGATCGCCGTCATCGCCGAGCATCAGATGCCGTGCCGCATGGACGACGTGCGCTTCGGGGCGCTCGAACACGCGCATCCGATCACCGACGCGGTGAGCGACGCGACCGTGCGCGTTGCCGACGAGATCGGCGCCAAGTTGATCGCCACGTCGACCTGGTCGGGCTACACGGCCCGCCAAGTCGCCCGCGAGCGGCCACGGTTGCCCATCATCGCCCTGACGCCGAACGAGCGAGTGAGGCGGCAATTGGCTCTCGTGTGGGGTGTGTCGGCGCTTCTCGTGCCCCAGTACTCGGGGACGGACGAGATGCTCAATGTCGTGTCGCGCGCGCTGATCGATGCCGGCCGGGCGGCGCCCGGCGACCTCATCGTCGTGAGCGCCGGGATCCCGTTCGGCGGCGGCGGGAAGACGAACTTCCTCAAAGTGCATAGGCTGTAGCCGAGATCCTTGGCGACGCGCTGAGCGTCCTTGACATCGTGCTCCTCATCCACTAAAAACCACAGGTTGTGCGTCGGCCACGCTCAAGGAGAGGCCGAAAGATCCTTCGTTTTCGGTGAGAGGACCCATGAACCTACTCGGACTAGCCAGACACGGTCTCAACAACTTCGAGCAGATCGCGATTCTCGCGGTTGTGCTCACGGCGTTCCTCAGCCTTGTGTATGCGTGGCTCTTGCGCAGGGTTGTCCTGAAGAAGGACATGGGGACGGCGAAGATGCAAGAGGTCTGGAACGCCATCCGCATCGGTGCGGACAGCTACCTGAATCGGCAGCTCAAGCGAATCCTGCCGGTCGTCGGCGTCTTGACCATCGTCCTGTTCCTGAGCGTCTACGTTGTTCCGCCCAGCGCGGAAGCCGTCAAGGAGTTCGGACCCGATAAGGCGAAGATCATCATCGCCATCGGCCGAACCATCGCCTTCATCATGGGCGCGGCCTTCTCGCTCCTGGTCGGGCAGCTCGGCATGCGCATGGCCATTCAGGCCAACGTGCGCGCGGCGTCCGCGGCACGGCGCAGCTTCAACGAAGCTCTGTCGATCTCGTACTACGCCGGAACCGTGACCGGCATGCTGACCGACGGCCTCGGGCTGTTCGGCGGGACGTGCATCTTCATCATCTTTGGCACGGCGGCGCCGGACGCCCTCCTGGGGTTCGGCTTCGGCGGAACCCTGCTCGCGATGTTCATGCGCGTCGGAGGCGGCATCTACACGAAGGCCGCTGATGTCGGCGCGGACCTCGTGGGCAAGGTCGAGAAGGACATCCCCGAGGACGACCCGCGCAACGCAGCCGTGATTGCTGACCTGGTCGGCGATAACGTCGGAGACTGCGCGGGAATGGCCGCCGATATCTTCGAGAGCTACGAAGTCACCATCGTTGCCGGACTGATGCTCGGACTTGCCCTCATGGCCGTCGATCCGACCCACAGCCTGAAGTGGATCGTGTTCCCGCTGATCATTCGCGCGATCGGCGTCATCAGTTCCATCCTCGGGACGTTCACCGTCCCGCTCTGGGTGAAGTTCCCGATCAAATTCCTGCGCGCGCATGACGCCGAAGAGGCCATGTTCCGGTCGTACGAAGTCTCGAGCCTCAATACGATCGTCTTCTCCTTCCTGCTCGCGATCTTCTACGCCGGCGACTGGCGGCTGGCCATGCTGACGTCGATCGGCGTCGCTCTCGCCATTGCGTTCAACCCGCTGACGTCGTACTTCACGTCGACGAAGCGCAAGCCGGTCAAGGACATCGTCGAGTCGACGAAGACCGGCGCGGCGACCACCATCCTTTCCGGCCTCTCGGTCGGCATGGAATCGACCGTGTGGGCTCTTGTCGCAGTCGTCGTAAGCTTCATCGGGGCGCTGGCGCTCTACGGCGGGGAGGCCAACACGACCTACGTCATGTATGCCATCGCCATGGTCGGCATCGGCATGCTGAGTCACACCGGCAACAACGTGGCCATGGACTCCTATGGGCCGATCTCGGACAACGCGAACGGCATCGGCGAGATGGCCTGGCACGGCATGGACGACGCGGAGACGAAGAAAGCGCGCCAAATCATGGCCGACCTCGATGCCGTGGGGAACACGACCAAGGCGATCACCAAAGGCGTCGCGATTGCCTCGGCCGTCATTGCCGCGATCACTCTATTCGCGACGTTCTTCACCGATGTGGGTCGCGTTCAAGAGCAGCTCGGAATGGCCAGAATCCAGTTCATCAACATCGCCAACGTAAGGGTGTTCATCGGCTTCCTGCTCGGCGGCGCGCTGCCCTGGCTGTTCAGCTCCTTGTGCATCAAGGCCGTCAGCCGTGCCGCCAGCCTGATCGTCGAGGAAGTGCGGCGCCAGTTCCGCATTCCGGGCCTGATGGAAGGCAAGGTCAAGCCGGACTACGCCCGCGTTGTCGGCATCTCGACCGCGGCCGCCCAGAAGGAACTCATCCCGCTGGCGCTCATCTCGGTCCTTCTTCCGATCGCCATCGGCCTGATCCTTCAGGTGGAAGCGCTCGGCGGGTTCCTGGCCGGCATCATCTTGAGCGGGCAGCTTCTCGCTGTGTACATGGCGAACGCAGGTGGAGCCTGGGACAATGCCAAGAAGACCATTGAGGACGAGCCGCGCGACCTCGCGGCGAACACCGGCAAGGGTTCCGAGCGCCACAAGGCCAGTGTCGTCGGCGACACGGTCGGCGATCCGCTGAAGGACACGGCCGGGCCGGCACTCAATCCGATGATCAAAGTGGCGAACATGGTCAGCCTTCTCGCCGCGCCGGTGCTCGTCAAGTACAGCAAGATGAGCGTATGGACCGTGATCATCGTCGTCGGCCTGCTCCTTGGCGTCGGCTGGGCGATCTGGTACAGCAAGAGGCCGGCACGCCCGTTCGAAGAGGCGAAGAGTGGGCAGAAGGCGGCGAAGCCTCAGAAGGCGTAGTTCGGGATTCTTTCTGCGGTTTGTAGGGCGCCGGGCGCACGAAGTTGCGTCCGGCGCCTCTCTTTTCGCCTCGGCCGCGGCCCGCGCCAACCGCGCGGGTCCGGCCAGGTCCAGAGGCTCCTCAAGGACGGCAAGACACGCCCTCACGTCGCGGACGTTCCTCCGTCACGGCGCGACCCCATGGCGCTTGTATTCTCGGGCGAAACAGAGGCACAGGAACGAGGATTTCCCCCTGCACGTGGCTTGCGCTCGCGGGACGAGAGTTGAGATGCCGCCCGCCCCTGTGTCGCCGTACAATCGAGCCATGCGACGATCCGAGAGAGAGATCACGAGCCGAGACGAAATCGACGCGATCCTACTGCGCGAGCGGACTCTCCGGGTCGCGTTCGCCGCAAACAACGAGCCGTACGTCGTTCCTCTTTCGTACGGCTATGACCAGAAGAACGGCGCTCTCTACATGCACACGGCCGCAGTCGGGCGGAAGCTCGAGTTCATCGCGCGGAACCCGCGAGTGTGCTTCGAAGTCGAAGGCCCCACATCACTGCGTTCGGCCGACAAGGCCTGCGCATGGGGGCTCGACTACGAGAGCGTGATCGGCTACGGCAAGGTGTCTGAGGTCGTGGATTCCGAAGAGAAAGCCCATGCGCTTCGTTGCCTGATGCGTCAGCAGACAGGAGCGAGCACGACGTGGACCTTCGTCGCCAAGGGACTGTCCGCCACGCGCGTGTGGGCGCTCTTGATCGAGTCGGTGACAGGGAAAAGCACTGCATGACGCCGCCAACCTTGTACGGGTACGGCCCGGTGCCTCCCGGACGCTCTGCCGGCGCCGGGGCGCGAGGCCCTGTTGAGCAGACTTGCTCTTGGTGGGGGTGGATTGACGTACGAAGAACTGCAGCACTGCCGATTTCTTGGAGAGGGCCGCTTTCCGCCAGTTTCTCCCGCAATAGGCCATGTCGAGCCCGGTCAGCCCGACGCCGATCCAGAACTCACCTGGAAAGCGGCCCCACTGTTGGTCCGCAGTATCCTGACTTCACACTGCCAACCGAGGCAACCCCGAACGACTGTCGTTGGCGTCCGGCCCTTGTCTCACCCTGAACGCTGACGATTGACCGGACTACGGCACCGGCTTCTGCCGAGCGCGCTCCGCAAGACCGCGTCTGGCGCGGAGATGGTAGGTCGTCGCGCCGGCGAGGCCCGCCAGCAACAACGCCATCAGCCAGACGGGGAAGTTGAAGAAGGGGACGGGATTGCGCCATACGCCGGCCGTCCACCAGCTGCGGGCCGGAAGGGCCTCATCTTCGGTCGTTCCGTTGGCGCGAATACGGACTCCCGTTCCTGCCTCCACGAGGCGCGCGGGCGAGAAGCCTACTCCCTTCGAGTATTCCACGATGACGGTACCGTCAAGTGCGAGAACAGAATTCGTCTCCTCTCGGGCCACGACGTAGTCCCCTTGGACTCCGAGAGTGCGCACGTCAGGCTGGGTGGCGTACCACAGCGCGCCGCGCGGGGACGCGTCAAGCACCACTTCGAAGTCCCCCGCGTCGGCTGTATCCGCGCGGAAGCGCGCTCTTCCCGACACAACTTCGATGCGGATGAGGCTCGGCGAACTGGCGCGGAGGACGACCTCCGTCTTGGCGTCAAGGCTGATGAGTCCCCATGTCTCTCCCGATTGAACGACGGCGATGGCCGCGTACCCCTTGTCAGCGGTGCGGACGGCCACGCCATCCCTGAGCGCGGCAGGGAACTTGGACACCGGCGTCCACTGCGTGAGCTGAGGGTCGCCGCTCGTACTGGTGCTGACCAGTCCTCCCCGACGCAGCTCGATTCGCAGCGCGTCCGGCTCCGCCTGCGGGGCCTCGCCCACGAGGAGATCGACAAGCTTCGTCCAGACGGCGGGGGATACGGTCAGCCCGGCCCCCTCGAGGGGCAAGCCGGGGGCGTGGACGACTCCGTCGAGGCGAACCTCGGGCACTCCATCCAAATGGGATGACGCCGCGCTGACAATGCCGTCGTCTTGGACCGTCGAGGAGCCCTGACGCGACGCGGAGAGGGAGGGCGCCCTTCGGCCCACGACGTTGATGTACTCCGTTCTCCGGTCCGCGGCCCCAGGAGCGAGCAGCTGACGCAGGAATGCCGATCCTTCATGCAGTTCGGCTGCAGCTGCCGGGTGTGCCGCCAACCAGCGAGAGGCTGCGGCGCCGACTTCCTGGTCGAGCCACGCGATGCCATGGTTGGGCGTCCCCACCAGGATCAGCCTGCGCACGTCTTGGCTGGAGGCTGTTCCTTCGAGGAGACTTCGTGCGGCGAGCCCGCTGGCGCTGTGCGCGATGACGTCCACGGCTGCGATCTTGACTCCACTTGCCGCATACGCTGCCCTCGTTTCGGAGAGGCTTCGAGCCAGCTCCTTTGCCCAATCCTCAATAGACTCGTTCCCGAGTCCCCACGTCACCCCTTCCCCGACGATCTGGCAGTCCAAACGCTTCGTTTGCGCATACTCGGCAAACGGCGACCACGATGCAGGTCCGCCGAGGTACGACTGCACGAGAAGCACGGGGGGGCGGCAGACCTTGATCGACACGATGGTCGTTTGCGTTGCGCCGTCGAGGTCTACGTAGCGGACGCCGATCGACACTGGCGCTGCGGGCACCGTTCGAGCGGCTGGTCCGGTTCCGATCTGCAGGCTCGTCGTCAGCGCCTCGCTGGGAAGAACGCTCGGCGGGGCATAGATGAGCGTTCCGTTGCCGTCCTTGTCTAGAGTGAGCGGGGCAACGACAGACGGCGCTCGCTCGAAGGCGCCGAGCGGCGGAGGCGTTACGGTTACGCTCTCAGGCCGAATGCCGTGGCTCGATACGCTGAAGGTGAGCCGTGAGACGCCGTCTGTCGCGATCCCAAGGATGGGGCTACCGTCGCTGGCCGTCTTCAGAGCAACGTCGACCATTGCGCGTTCCAAGGTGACGTTGACGCGTCGCGACACGAGAGGGGTTCCCGTTCCGAACGACGATACGCGGTAGGTGCCATCCGGCGAGGTGCGCGTTGTGGCGGCCAACCCTGCGATGCGGATCTCCGCGTCCGCGACCGGCTGACCCCGGTCGTCTGTGACAACGCCCGTCACCGCCACGAGCGACACCGCGTCGCTCGACAGATCGAGCGGCACCGTGGTCGAAAGGTGCTTCTCCGCCGTGCCCACGATCGACAAGCTGACGGGCGACGGCCCTCCCGCGGGCGACAGCCCGGGGCGAGACAGGAGCGTGGCGAGCGAGTGCAATTCCTCGCAGTATGCTTCTTTGTACGCGCGGCAGTAGTCGAGGATCTCCATGAGAATGGCGCTTGCCTGTCCGCGTTTCTGGAGGCCGGCCTCATAGTCTGCCGGCGCCGGGATCGTGGATGCTGACTTGTTTCGCAGGGACAAGATGACGGAGAGGCGGACGTCGCCGGCGGACGTTCGTGTGACCGTCGACGAGGCACTGTCGAACGCAAGGACATTCCAGCCGGACGAGGAGACGACGATGTGGTACACGACGGCGTAGCCATAGCTGGCCTCGACTTCCCTCTCGAGGTAGTAGCCCTGGCAGAGGTTTCGGTAGGAGTATCCGTTTTCACATCCCCATCGACCGACGCCGTAGAGGGTCCCGAGCGTGTCCTTCTCTGGACGTTGGACGCACGCCTTGGTGGCTTCCTCCTCAAGGGCGGCCGCCAGGCCGCTCGCTGTCAGCGAGACGTCCGCGAAGAGCTTCGACTCCAGGAACCCGCGGGCCGCAATCTGAGGCGTCAAGGCCTCGGAGCACGGGACGCTTTCCAGAACGCGGTAGGCGCCGCTCGGTCCTTCACAGGTGATCCATTGGGCAGTGACGGGGACCGCGGCGAGAGCCATCAGCGTCAGCAGAGCGAAGAGCGACTCATGGAGCCTCTTCACGACGTCCACCTCCCTTGGCTCAACCATTCTACTGCACGAGCTTCGTCGACCGCCCGCTTTGGCTCCCGTCCCTCCGGGAGAAGAGGGGCGCCCTCGCGATGCATAGGGCGGTGCAGGGTAGACAGTGCCGACTTCACTCTTTGGGGCGAAGTCAAGTACACTTGTCCACGAGCGTGGGCGGTCGCACAGACTTGACACCGCTCGCGCGAATAGTAGTCTACTGTTCGGTCCGACCCACGAACGGTGGGCCGAAGCCCTGTGGGGGGGCCTCACCCTCGCGGGTGGAACAGAGTCGAGGCAAGGAGACGAGAAAGCCATGAAGCGTTCAGTTCTGATTGTTACAGCCATCTGCGTGCTGCTCAGCGTTGGGCTCATCCTCGGACTCGCCGGCTGCGGCGAGAAGAAGGCGACGACGCCGGCGACCACGAAGACAACGACAACGCCAGCGACGACGACGACGACGACGACGCCGTCGTCGACCACAACGACGACGACGTAGCCGGCGACGACCACGACGACGCCGGCGACCACGACGACTACGACGACGCCGGCGACCCCGACTCCCGTGACGCCGGCTCCCGTGACTCCGGCTCCCGTGACTCCGGCTCCCGTGGCCCCGGCTCCCGTGACTCCGGCTCCCGTGACCCCGGCTCCCGTAGCCCCGTAGGCGGGGTTCGCCGTTCGACGGAGAATGGATTGCCCGGGCCGTGGCCTCCCGACGGGGGCCGCGCCCGATATGGGGGCACGAAGCCGAGCGGCTCGGTGGGGTTGCTCGTGCAGGAAAACGATGAGAAGGGCGGAATCCGGGTCTGCATCCGGGTTCCGCTCTGTCTTGCCGACGAGCACCTTGTCATGGACTCGGGGCACCGACGAAGGTCGAGGCGACACCAGTTCGCTCTCGCGGCGCGAGGGCCGATCCTGGGAGTCTTGACGAAAGGGGCGGGCTGGGCTGATTCGCGCTCTGGTTCTTGACTTTGATGGCCTGATCCTCGACACCGAGACCCCGCTTCGCCTCTCTTGGGAGGAGATCTACCGCGAAGCTGGCCTCGTCGTCTCCCCGGCCGAATGGGCGACCTTCCTTGGCACCGCCGCGGACCCACCCGCAGCCTACGACCTCATGGAGCACCATCTCGGGAGAGCGGTCGATCGGGAAGCGCTTCGTCTTCGGTGTCTCGCGCGTGAGAACGAGCTCTTGGCGAAGGAGACCCCTCTCCCAGGAGTCCAAGACATACTGGACGAGGCCGGGAGGCTCCGGTTGCTGCTCGCCGTCGCTTCGAGTTCCGAACGAGCATGGGTCGAGGGGCACCTCGCCCGGTTTGCACTGCGCGATCGATTCGACGCCGTCGTCTGTGCCGAGGATGTGAACCGCACCAAGCCGTTTCCGGACCTTTACGTCGAAGCTCTCCGTCGCCTGGGCGTCGCTCCCGCGGACGCGATTGCCTTCGAGGACTCCGCCCACGGCGTCCGTGCGGCGAAGGGTGCGGGCCTGTTTTGCATCGCCGTCCCGAACCGCGTCACCCGCCACCTTGAGTTCCCGGACGCCGATCTCGTCATGACGTCTCTCGACGAGCGTCCTCTGGGCGAATTAGTCCGCGAGGTCGAGGTGCGCCTGTCGGCTGCGGCCAGCTAGCGGGATCCAGCTAGAGGAAGAGGACGACGGCAAACGTGGACCTCCGGACCTAGGCTGATCCCATTCGACTGCTTGGCTGCGTGATCGAGGACGAAATGAGAGAAGGATGTACTCCATCCAGGAGGGGCTCGAGGCGGGAGTCTTCGGCTTGCGGCGCGCGCCGGCGGGGTCTAGGATGCCTCTACGAGGACTCAGGGAGGGCGGATGAAGATCACATTCTGCGGTGCGGCCGGGACGGTGACGGGCTCGTGTCACCTCGTGGAGGTCGACGGGTTGCGCGTTCTTCTCGACTGCGGGTTCTTCCAAGGCGCGCACGACCAGGATCAGCACAACCGAGATCCTTTCCCGTTTGATCCGAAGAGCCTCGACGCAGTTCTCCTGTCGCACGCTCACCTCGACCACGCAGGTCTCCTGCCGCGCCTGGTGAGAGATGGATTTGAGGGAAAGATCCTTTGCACTCGACCGACGGCCGAGATCGCGCGGCTGATGCTGGCCGACTCCGCCCACCTTCAGGTGGAAGATGCGGCGTACCGATCGCGCAAGGCGCGGCGTCGAGGCGAAGCGGACGTGGCGCCCCTCTACAACATGGACGACGTGCTTCGCTGCGTCGAGCGATTCCAACCGGTCGACGGCTACGACGTGGCGACGCCGCTCAAAAGCGGCGTCGCCTGCTCCTTCCATGATGCCGGACACATCCTCGGATCCGCGTGCGTCGAGCTGCGAACAGCGAACGGGAACCTCCTGTTCAGCGGCGACCTCGGGAATCGCCACCAGCCGATCGTGAAGGACCCGAGCGCGCCGCCCCGCGCCGATGTGGTTCTCGTGGAGTCGACGTACGGTGACCGCCGGCATCGCTCGATGGAGGAGTCGGTCGCCGAATTGCGGGACGCCGTGCAGACGATCCTCCCCGGCGGCGGGAACCTCCTCATTCCGTCGTTCGCTCTCGAACGGACGCAGGAAGTCCTGTACGAGCTCTTCCTCCTCTGGACAACGAAGCAGCTGCCGCGTTGCACCATCTACCTCGACAGCCCGCTGGCGACATCGACGACGCGCGTGTTCGAGCGGTTCCTCGATTACTTCGACGAGGAAGGCCGCAAGGTGTTCGCGGGGCGCCCGAATCCGTTCGAGTTCGCTCCCTTGCGCTACGTCCAGACGATCGACGAATCGAAGCGAATCAACTCCCAGCCGGGCGGCAACATCGTCATCGCCGGAAGCGGCATGTGCAACGGCGGGCGCATCGTCCACCACCTTCGCCACAACCTGTGGAACGCGGATGCGGGCGTGGCCTTCGTCGGCTTCCAAGCGATCGGGACGATGGGTCGGACTCTCGTTGACGGGGCGAAGAGCGTGCGCATCTTCGGAGAGAACGTTGCGGTCCGCTCGAGGATCTGGACGATCAACGGGTTCTCGTCCCACGCCGACCAGCCGATCCTCCTGGATTGGCTTGGGAAGGCGCGGCCGCGCCACCTGTTCCTTGTGCATGGGGAAGCGGCGTCACTCGAAGGGTTCCGCAGCGAAATCCAAGCGAAGCTGTCCCTCGATCCGCACGTCGCCGTCTGGAAGGAGACGGTCTCGGTCTGACGCGAATCGTCTGTCCCGTGAGACTCTGCCGAGACGCGCCTTCCCGATGCTCTCTGCCGTCGTGAGCACGAGCCGCCGGCATGCGGTGCGTCCTTTGGTGCGTTAGCATTGGCCGAACGCAATTTCTGCTGGCAACGTCGCTTCGTCACTTCGCCTCGAGGAGAACAGGGAAGATTCGGCATGAACACGCGATGGCTCTCGCCCCCCGGTCGAGAGGAGATTCTCGGTGGGCCGGCGTTGCGGACCATGTTTCGCATTGGCGGCCCCGCCGTTCTTTCCTCCGTTCTCTTCACGGCCTATAACCTGACCGACGCGTTCTTCATCGGACTCTTGCCCGGTGGGGCGCCGCAAGCGGTCATGGCCGGGATTCAGATCTCCTGGCCATTCATCTGGTTCCTCGTCTCGTTCATCGGCGGCTTCGTGGGTGCCGTCGTCACGGCCCTCGTCTCGCAGAATATCGGCGCCAACCGTCCGAAGGACGCGAATGTCGCCTTGAACCAGGTCTTCACCATCTCCATCATCGCCAGCGTCGTTCTCGGCATCGTCGGCTTTGCGTTCATGCCGCAGATGCTCCGGCTCTTCATCCGCGAGGCGACTGTCACCGAGCAGGCCGCGCTGTATATGCGGATCATCTTCCTTGGCCTTCCGACAATGATGATTCCCCAACTCTTCTCCGGCGCGCTTCAGGCGACGGGAGACACGCTCACGCCGCTTCTCGTCACGCTCATTGGCGTCTTCCTCAACGTTCCTCTCGACGCGGCCCTCGTCCTTGGCCTGTGGGGATTCCCGCAGCTCGGAATCTCGGGCGCCGCGATTGCCACGGTGATCGCGCAAGCAGTGTCCACGGTCATTTTCCTCGCACTCTTCTTGCGCAAGCGCGGCGTGCTGTATCTCGATCGATCCGCGCTCAAGATACGTACTACGTGGATTCCGAAGACCCTCCGCATCGGCGTCCCGGCGGCACTGGGCAATTCGTCTGTAGCGCTCGGGTTCGTGGTCATGATGATCGGCATCGGGAAGCTGGGTAACGCGGTGGCCGCGCTGTCTGGCTACGGCGTCGCCGACCGCATCTTCGGGCTCCTGTTCATCGCTACGGACGGTCTTGGGATCGGCCTCACGACAATGATCGGGCAGGCTTTGGGTGCCGGGCTGATGGATCGGACGCGCGAAGTGGCGCGGAAGGGGATCCAGGCGCTCCTCCTCATCGTCGTCGTGGAGGCGGCGTTCGTGTACTTCGCTCGCGTCCCGCTTCTCCGGATCTTCATTCACGGAGACGCGGCCGGCGCTGCGGACTCATTGCGCGAGGGCACGAGGTTCATCGAACTCTTTGCCGCGAGCATGCCCTTCCTCAGCGCCTTCTTCGCCGCGCAGGCGATCTACCGTGGTTCGGGCCACAACGTCCCGTCGATGATTCTCGGAATCCTGCGGCTCTGGGTATTCCGCATCCCGCTCTCCCTCGTCTTCGCTTACGTGCTCGGCATGGGTTCGGACGGAGTCTGGATCGGCATGTCGGCGTCCAACGTGCTCTCTGGCCTCGTTGCGCTCGGGTACATCGCCTGGAAGGGGGGCTGGCAGCGGTCGCGCATCGATCCGCCGACCTCCGAAGAGACGACTGCGTAGCTGGGGGCAGCCCGTTGCGTCGTTGACGAACCCCACGCAGGCCCCTACCATCCGTGCGAACCTGCCAAGGACAGTAGGGAGGGCGAGTGCTGTCAGTGCTCATTGCGGCTGTCGTTCCTGTGTTCTTCATTGCCACTCTTGGAGCGGTTCTTGCGCGTTTGACCCGCCTTGACTTCCGCGCGCTGCACGTCTTTGCCTATTGGGTCGCGGGGCCGGCGTTGGTGTTCCGGACGCTCTTCCTGGCCGAGTTCGTTGCACGCGATCTCTGGCGAATCGCAGTGTTCGTCGTTGGGGCGTATGCAGCGCTCCTCGTCCTGGCGATTCTCGCGGGACGTCTAGCGCGCTGGGATCGGGACAAGACGCGCGCCGCGGCGCTCGCCCTTGCCTCGAAGAACTGCGCCAACTATGGTCTTCCCATCGTCGCATCAGCCTTCGGGCCGGAAGGTCTGGCGATCGGGACCGTCTTCGTGTCTCTCCACGTCATTGCGCACGTCGTCGTCGGGGGAACCTACGCAGGCTGGGACTCGACGCACGGCCTTCGCAGCGCGATTCGTCGTGCAGCGGCGATCCCCTACCTCTACGCCACCGCGCTCGCCCTCGGGCTGCGCGCGCTCGTCCACGCGCTGCCCGCGCCGGTGGATGCGACGCTCCAGCTCTTGGGACAGACGTGGATCCCGCTCCTCATCCTCCTCCTTGGCGTGGAACTCGCTGCGGTGGCGTCGTTTCGAGGCGCGTCGGAAGCAGCCCCCCTCGTGTTCGCCAAGCTCTTCATTCCCCCGCTCGTTGCCTTCGGACTCTCCGCTGTCCTGCATCTTGATGGGCTCACTCGCACCGTGCTCATCCTTCAGGCGAGCATGCCGACGGCCGTAAATGGCGTGGTGTTCGCGCGGCAGTTCGCCGCCCGTCCCGATCTCGTCGCAGCAACGCTCATCTTCTCGACCTTGGGTAGTTTCGTCACGCTGCCTCTCCTCGTGTCGGTGTTGTCCTGAGAGAGAGAATCAGCGCGGGTCCGCGCTGCTGATGCGGGGCACGACGGCTCGCTCGCCTTCCTGGCCGGTGACGACGACGAACTCCATCCCGTACGTCTCGCGCAACGCGTTGGCCGTGATCGTCTTCTCAGGGAGACCCGAACGGAGGACGGCGCCCCCCTTGAGGAACGTGACGTGGGTGGCGTAGAGGAGCGCGCTTCCTGGATGGTGCGATGCGACGACGAATGCCGCTCCGTCGGCCGCCAACCGCCGTACGACGGCGAACAGCGCATGCTCGTGCTGCGGATCGAGGTGTGCGGTCGGCTCGTCGAGGAGAAGACAACTCGCCCCCTGAGCAAGGCCGCGAGCGATCCAAACGAGTTGTCGTTCGCCGCCGCTGAGGCGCATCGTCGACCGTCGGCGTAGGGCGGTCAGCCCGACGGCGTCAAGCGCCCGCTCCACGGCGAGTCGATCCTCGCGACTCGGCTGCGAGAAGAGCCCGACGTAGGGAGCGCGGCCCAGAGCGACGGTCTCCTCGACGCTGAACGGGAAGGCGGGGTCGTGGAGCTGAGGGACCACGCCGATTCGCTTCGCGCGCTCGCGGGCCGCGAGCGCATGGAGCGGACGACCGTCGAGAACGACCGTGCCGTTCGTCGGCCTCCTCGTTCCGGCGAGGCATCCGAGGAGCGTCGTCTTCCCTGAACCGTTCGCGCCGAGGACGAAGGCGATCTCCCGCGCCTCAATCGCGAACGAGACGCCGCGCAGACAAGGGCTGCCGCGGCCGTAGGCAAACGAGACGCGATCGGCTTCGAGTTTCATCGCGCCGCTCCCCTTGCGCGGAGGTAGCCGACGAGAAGAAAGAGAAACGCGGGGACGCCGAGGAGACCGGTGAGGATGCCGAGTGGGATTTCGCTCGGCAGTGCGGTCCGGGCCACCGTGTCGAGCGCCAGGAGGACGGCGGCGCCGAGGGCGGCGGAGGCGGGAAGGAGGCGTGCATGGTCGGGTCCGACCCAGGCCCGGGCGACGTGCGGCACGACGAGTCCGATCCAACCGATCATCCCAGCCTGTGACACCGACGCAGCAATCAACACCGAGGCGGCCACGACCGTGGCGGCGCGCAGCGGGCGGACCCGCACGCCGAGCGAGGCCGCCTCATCGTCGCCGAGCGTGAGGAGGTTGAGTCGCCACCGGACGAGGACAAGGAAGCCCAGGCCAAGAACCGAGAGCGCCGCGAGTGGAGCCAGGGTCGACCAGCTCGCTCCGCTCAGTCCGCCGAGGAGCCAGTAGGTGATCGATGGAAGCTTGCTCAGCGGATCGGCAACGACCTTGACGAGGCCGAGCAGGGCGTCGAACAGCGCGCTCACGGCGATGCCGACGAGCAGCAGCACGAGCGGCGCCGCTCCCATCCGCCACCCGATCGCGAGCACGCACGCCATGGCAAGAAGCGCGAAAGCGAAGGCTCCTGTCTGGACGGCGAGCGCACTTCCGGAGAGCAAGATGGCCAGCGATGCCCCGAACGCGGCTCCGGAGCTCACGCCAAGGATGCGTGCGTCAACGAGCGGGTTGCGAAAAAGCCCCTGGAGCACGGCGCCCGAGGCGGCGAGGTTGGCGCCGACGAGGAGCGCAGCGAGCGCGCGCGGCAACCGCACGCGGAGGATGAGCGAATGAAGGACGTCGCTCGTGTCTGTCGAGAACAGCGCGCGCAAGGCGTCGCCCACGCCGCCGCCGTATCGCCCAACGAGCAGCGCCAAGAAGAGAAGCCCAACGGGGAGGGCGCAGAGCATCCAGAGGGCTCGTCTCTTCGGGGCGCTCATGGAACGAGGAACGCGTCGACCTCTGCCTGGCTGAGCGCGTAGCCGTAGTACGCTTCGTAGAACGCGGCGGCTTCCGCGCGCACGTCGAACGTCTCGCGTTCGGGGTAGAAGACCGAGGAGAGCCACATAACCCCGAGCAGCGACTCAGGCAGCGGGGTATCCATCGGCGCGAAGATCCGCGGCATGCGCACGACACGCCCTGTCTGCACGGCGCGCACCGACTGCCAATCGGCGCTCGTCATGAGGTCGGCCACGGTCACGTTCCCGTACGGCGGGATGATGACGACGTCTGGATTCCAGACCAGGATCTGTTCCAGGTTGACTGTGTTCCACCCGCCGACGAGGTCCTCGGAGACCGAGACGCCCCCCGCCGCCTCGATCAACTGCGTTTGGTACATGGCGCCACTCGCAACCTGGAGAGAGCTCGAGCCGACGAAGAGGACGCGCGGGCGCTCGCCGCTCGGAACGTCCCGAGTCGCCGCTTCGGACGCAGCGAAGACGCGCCAGAAGTCCGACACAAACTGTGCTGCTCGCCCGGCTGCCTCCTCGCCCAATGCCGCGCCAAGGGCGAGCGTGGTATCGACCACGCCTTGGGTTGTCTCCGGCGCCAGGAGCAGAGTCGGGATTCCAATCCCCTGCATCTGCGCCGCGAACGCCGCGTGCTTCGCAGCGTCGGCGAGCACGACATCCGCTCCGCGTGCCGCCAGCTCCTCGACGTTCGGGTCCCCGACGGAGAAGAGCTCGTCCAGACGCGGCTCCATGGCGCGGAGCGAAGCCGGAGCTTGCCCAAGGGACTTCACGCCGACGTACCACGCCGCGACGAGCCGATTCCCGGCGCCGAGAGCGTAGACGTAGTACGTTCCGATCCCGTACGCGCTCGCGATGCGTTCTACGGGCTGCGGCACGACGACCGCGCGTCCGGTGGAGTCGACGATCGTCACGGTGTCGCTTGCACATGCAACTGCGGCCAGTCCGACCACCAACGCGATGACGACTACGACTCGCAAACCCTTCTTCATCTCGACTCCTCCCTCTCACATCTCAACACCTTCCGTACCTCATCGAGCCACTCGAGCGCGCTCTGCATCTGGCGGCGGCGAAACGAGATGGCGATCGACGTCACCCACGGGTCGCCGCCGGCCGCGTCAAGCTCATCGATCGCCCGCCCGAGGACCTCGGCTTGTCGCCCGATCAAAAGCTCGAGCTCATCCGGCCGATGCCGGCGGAGGAAGTAGAGCTTGGCGAGGAACACGACGCGCACGTCGCGAAGCCGCGCGACCGGAGTGACCGCCCACTCGAAGAACGCTCTTCGTCCTTGGGACGTGATCGTGTAGGTGTGACGCGGCGGCCCGTTCGACGGCTCTCCCATCGACGATCGGATCCGTCCTCGCTCCTCAAGGCTGTGGAGAACGTTGTAGAGCTGACTCCACGCGATCCGCCACACCGGTCCGAGCCCGGCGTGCAATCTCTGCTGCAGGTCGTAGCCGTGGGCCGGGCCGTCCACGAGAAGCCCGAGGAGCACGAACTCGGCCGGGAATCCGCGCGATGCCCAATATTCCATATTGGAATAGTCTACAGCGAGGCGGCCGGCCCCGCACCTGTCCGCAACGAGACGTCGATCACGGCGCGACGAGGCGCGGCGGTCCGGACGGCGCTCGTTTCCAAGTGGGGTAAGATGAGGCCATGGCCGCTGCGCGACGGGAGAGGACGAAGTCGGTCCGCGTCCACCTTGCCAGTCTCGGGTGCGCGAAGAACCTCGTGGACTCCGAGCGTCTCCTCGCTCGCCTGGCGACGGCGGGCGCATGGGTCGGCGCGGAGGCCGAAGAGGCCGACATCATCCTTGTCAACACGTGCGGCTTCATCGACCCGGCGCGCCGCGAATCGATGTCGGTGATCGACGAGTACGCGGCGCTCAAGGTCGAGCGCCCGGAGCTCAAGCTCTTCGTCCTCGGGTGCCTCGTCGTCCGCGACGGGGACGCGCTTCGCGATCGCCTGCCCGATGTGGACGGCTTCTTCGGGATCGATGCCCACGAGGACATCGTTCGCGCGAGTGGTCTCGCCGACGAAGACACGGGCGACACCCGCCTCCTGCTCACGCCCTCGCACACGGCCTACCTGCGCGTCGCCGACGGGTGCGGCAACCGTTGCAGCTACTGCACGATCCCCTTGATTCGCGGGCCCTTCCGCAGTCGCCCGGCGAGCGATGTCGTCGCCGAGGCGCATGCGCTCGCCGAGCTCGGCGTGCGGGAGCTGAACCTCATCGGGCAGGACACGACGGCCTACGGCGTGGATCGCCTCGGGGAGCCCGGCATCGTCGGCCTCCTCGAACGCCTGGACGAGATCGACGGCGTGCGCTGGATCCGTCTCTTGTACGCTCACCCGGCTCACCTCGGCGACGACCTTGTGCGTGCGTATACGCGGCTCGATAAGCTCGTGCCCTACGTCGACCTGCCGCTCCAGCACCTGTCGGACCGCATCCTCGCCGCCATGGGGCGTCGCGTCGACCGCGCGGCGATCGACCGACTGCTCGGCACGTTGCGCGGCCAAGTGCCCGGCCTCGCGCTGCGGACGACGTTCATCGTCGGCTTCCCCGGCGAGACGGACGCGGAGTTCGGCCAGCTCCTCCGCGGCGTCGAGGAGATCCGCTTCGACCACCTCGGCGCGTTCGCCTACTCGCCGGAGCCCGGCACCCCGGCCGCCGAGCTGCCCGGCCGCCTGCCGCCCGCCCTCGTTGCCGATCGACTGGAGCGACTGCTTGCGGCGCAACACGCGGTCGTGATGGAGAAAAACGGGTCCCGCCTCGGCGAGTTGGTGGACGTCCTCATTGACGGTGCGGATGAGACACCGGGGATGTCGATCGGCCGCACGGCGACTCAGGCGCCCGATGTCGATCCGGTGACTTTCGTCCGCGGCCGGCACAAGGCCGGAGTCTTCGTTCGTGCGCGGATCACCGGATCCTCCGATCTCGATCTGACCGCGACCGTCGTCCGCTAGCAGCCAGCAGGCTGCTAGGCGAACGAGCCGGAGCCCGCGACGATTTCCTCCGCCCGCGTGAAGAAGCGACCAACATCGACTCCATCGACTAGCGCATGATGCGCCTGGACGTTGAGCGGAAGGAGAACGCGGCGACCCTGCTCGCGGAAGCGTCCCCAGGCGATGCGCGGGACGGAGTCCGGGGGATCGAGGGGAACTGGGTGCACGAGGGCGGTGAACGACACCCACGGCAAGGTCGTCATGAAGAAGAGATCGTCGCGATCCGGCTCGGACCACAACGAGCCCGAGCGTCGCGCCCGCTCGATGCGCGCGTCGGCGTCCGCGGCGAAGCGGCCGATGTCGGGATCGTACCGCAGCGTGGCGAAGCGGAAGGCGTCTCCCTCTCCGAGTATGGTGATCGACGGGTCGACGACCTCGTGCTCGACGACGTCGTTCCCGCGGATGCGTTGGCGGAACGCCGGGACCTCGTTTGCCGCTGTGCAGAGCGCATGGACGAGGCTGACCGTAAACGAGAACCCGCGAGCGCGATGCGTCTCTCGCAGTCGCGTCACGTCGAGGTCGGCGGTCACGCCCATGTACGGGAACGAGAGACCTCGGAAGAGCTCGAACGCCTCGCGACGACTCCATGTGGTGACGTCAATGACGCGTGGTGCGCGGCGCTCTTCTACGGGTTGGTCCACAGTTTCACCGCCTCGGCGCGGACGACGAAGCAGGACGCGGGCGAGGCCCCGGCGGGCGTGGCCGCTGGCGGCGCGAGCCATGCGAGCGCAAAAGCGAACGAACGCCTCATCTCGACCTCCGATCACGAACTCCGTTGGATTCTAGGTGCGCGGACGTGGAGAGACAACGAACACCGTGCCTCGACGCCTTGCTCACGGTGCCTCCACTCGGTCAATCTAGCGTGGGTGAGCAGGTCGGGAGGAGGAGTCCGTGAGTTGGACGAGGCGGCGGAAACGGTGGATGTGGATTGCGCTCGGGGCGCTCGTTTCTCTTGGGCTGCTTGTCCTCGCTTTCGTCCTCGTGCTCCACTTCACGGCGCCCGTTCCGCCCGGTGACGCGCCTGAGGTCGCGGTGAAGGCGATTCCGTCCGACTGGATCGAGCCCCCCGTGGCCCAGACCGAGTCGGAGGAGTCCGCAACTTCGTCCGGCCGGGCGACGTGGCGATCGACGGGCGCGCTCGCCCTGACCGCTGATGGGCGCTCGTTCGGCGAAGAAACCTACGAGCTCAGTGTTTCCGTTGACGGGGCGGTGCTCAAGTCTTCGGGCCGGTTCTGGTTCAAGATCCTCCTCGCTACGGTCAACGTGGCGTTCGAGCAGCGCTGGGAGGGGGGAGCCGGCCTCGAGCCGACGCTCTACACGCTGCACCTGAATGCGCCCTTCGGACAAGGCCAAGACATCGCCGGCGCGCTCGACGGGAACCGGTTCGCCGTGCGGCGCAACCGAAACGAGACGAGCCTTTCCATCGCGCCTGAGCGGACGATCGTCCTCGGCACGTTCAGCACCTACGCCCTCGTGCCGCTCTGGTTCGAAGAACGGCAACAAGATGGAGCCGCGTCGTTTGACGTCCTCCTATTCGGCGGGCCGCCGGGTGCCGCGTCCGTGGGCGGAGACGGCGAACTTCCCAAGGTCACCGTCGAGCGCGACGGGACGGCGTCCGCACGAGGGGACGGTCTGATGATCCATGTCGAGAGGTATAAGATCTCGAGCCCGTTCGGCGACAGCGTGCTCTACGCCAAAGGGAGAGAGTTCCTTGCCCTCGTCGCCGGAACCCCCGACCGGCCGCTTCTCGTCCACCGCAGCGACTACTTCCCTCAAGGCTTCAACGTGGTCGACACGCAGAACGCGACGGGTGCGCTCCAGCTGGTTGAGAATCTCGGGTACCGGGCGACGAGGACCTTCATCACGTACCGCAAGCCGCTGGCGCAGCCGGATGCGGCTGGAGCTGCGCGGAAGTAACTCCCAGCCATCTCTCAAGGGTGCGGCTCCGATTGCCCTCTGGAGACGGCGGGGCGAAACTCTCCCCATGCGACGGTTCGACGAGCTTACGGACAGCGAGAAGACAGAGCGCTACGCGCGCCTTGCCGAGAAAGCCCTCGCCGCCTACGGCCTTGCCGGCGACCTCGTCTACGTCGCCCAAGGGACAAGCGTTGTGTTTCGATTGCGCGCCGGCGGGGCGTCGTTCGCACTACGCCTCTGCGCTCCCGGACGCGATCACGCTCCGCTGCGGCGTGAGCTCCTCTGGCTTGCAGCCCTCGGCCGCGACACGAGCTTGTCGATTCCCGAGCCGGTCTTGAGTCTGACCGGAGACCTCTTCCGGTCTGTGTCGATGGAGGGTGTGCCTAGCACGCGAGCGTGCATGGTGTTGCGTTGGATTGACGGCGAGCGCCGCGAAGCCGAGCTGACCACTGACGAGGTGGCGGCCATGGGGCAACTTGCCGCGGCATTGCACCGGCACGCCGAGACGTTCCGCTGGCCGGACGAGCTTGCGCTCGGATGCGCGGATCCCGCGGACCGGATGCTTGCGGCTGCCGAAGGTGTCCGTCCGGCGCTTGCCTCGCCGGCGGACCAGGCGCTGTTGTGCAACGCGGCGGCCTTCGTCAGCGAGGCCACCGCAGAGCACGGGGCCAGCCCGGAGGCTATCGGGGTCATCCACGGCGACCTACGGCTGCGAAAGATGCGCACGGGCCGCGACCCGGTAGGCATCCTCGGGTTCGACGCCTGCCGCATCGGCGCGTACCTCGACGATCTCTCTCTCCTTTGGAGCGCGCTCGACGGCCGCGAAGCGACGCCGGCGCTTCGTGAAGCGTTGCTCGACGGATACCAGTCGGTCCGCGGGTTTCCCGCCGGCGGCGCGAGCTCCCTGCGCGCCTACGTCGCGTTGCGCGGAATGGAGGACGCCGCGCGGACACTCCATGCCCTGGGCCGAGAACGGACGCCCAATCGGGGGTCCCTGGATCGAGTGACGGGCGACCTTCGCCGCGTTCTGGTCGGCGCCTTGCGCTAGTCCGTTCGACACAGTGCGTCGGTGCAATGAGCCGCTCCTCCCAGTATTCTCCCTGAATGCACTTCAAGACGCCGACCCGAGAGGACATCCTGACCGGACCCGCCCTGCGCACGATGGCTTGCATCGGGGCGCCGGCTGCGCTCGGTTCCCTCATCTTCACGTTCTACAACCTGGCTGACGCGTTCTGGGTCGGTCGGCTTCCGGTCGACGACGCCGGAGCGGCCATGGCCGGGATCCAGGTTTCTTGGCCCTTCGTTTGGCTACTCATCTCGTTCATCGGCGGCTTCGGCGGCGCGGCGGCCAGCGCGTTCGTCGCCCAGTACACGGGAGCGGGGCGGCCGCGCGAAGCGAATCTCGCTCTGAACCAGCTTGTGTTCCTCTCTGCGGTCGGCAGCGTGGTCTTCGGCCTGCTCGGCTTCGCGCTCACGCCGTGGGTCCTCACGATTCTTGTCGGCCACGGAGCGGTTGCGGACGCAGCCGGCATCTATCTTCAGATCATCTTCCTCGGCTTGCCGACGATGGTGCTGCCCGGCCTTTTCTCGCAGGCATACATCGCCACCGGCGACGGAGTGACGCCGCTCCTCGTGAACGGAGCATGCACCGTGCTGAACATGGTTCTCGATCCCTTCCTCGTTCTCGGGTGGGGTCCGTTTGGCCGCATGGGCATCCTCGGCGCTGGATACGCGACCGTGGCCGCTCAAGCCGTGGCGACGATCGTCTTCCTCGTCTTGTTCGCGCGCAGCCGCGGCGTACTCCACCTGCGATGGGCCGAGCTTCGACCTCGGAAGAGCTGGATTCTGCGCGCGCTGCGCGTCGGGACTCCGGCCGGCCTCGGTCAGTCCGGGACGGCGCTCGGCTTCGTCGTCATGACCGGCGTGATCGGCCGCCTGCCAAACGCGGAGGCGGCACTTGCCGGGTACGGCGTGGGGGATCGCCTCCTCGGGATCTTCCTCATTCTCTCGGAAGGGCTGCAATCTGGGCTCACGGCGATGATCGGCCAGGCGCTCGGCGCTGGACTCCTCGAACGGGCGAGGGACCTCCTGCGAAAGGGGCTGGCCTCGCTCATCGTGATCCTCTCGATCGAAGGCGTCATCCTGATCCTCATCCGACACCCCCTTGTGGCGCTGTTCGCCCCGGGAAACGCGGATGTCATCGAGGTGGGCGCGCAGTTCGTCCTCGCGTTTGCCGTGTCGCTCCCGTTCTTCGGAACGTTCTTTGCCGCCACGGCCGTCTACCGAGCGGCGGGGCGCAATTGGCCCTCGGCGATGCTCGAGCTCGTGCGACTGTGGGGGCTGCGAGTGCCCCTTTCGTTTCTCTTCGCCTTCCCCTTCGGCCTTGGAGCGACCGGCGCGTGGTGGGGCATGTCGGCGAGCAACATCCTGGCCGGACTCCTCGCCGTCGTCTTCCTCGGCCGCTACAGCTGGCAACACGCGATCATCGAGCCGGCATCGGATCCTACCTGCGCTCTCCAGGTCCATCCTGGAGGAACGCGCGTCAACCCTGACGAACCGTAGGACGAACGGCCGGCGCTTGTGGCAGCTCGGGCCCGGAGGAACAGGGCGATGATGACGCGAAGACCCTGCGCACGTGAGTTCATTCCGCGCCTACCGCTAGGAGATCCCAGCTTGCCCTCCGGCCGCTGCTTTGGCGCTCCGCTACGTCACGGAGTTGTCTGGCTTGGACGCGGCACGTGCCGTGCGATCTCGGCCGCGAGAGAATCGCCGGGCAGCGCGAACGAGTTGATCAACTCGCCGTTCAGGTACGTCCATCCCCAGTCCCACGGCGACGCCGCCAGCCGGAACGCGTCCTCGCGCGAGTCGATCGCGTGCTGCTCGAACGAGATGCGGCCTCGGTCGGGGTGGCTCTCGATCGCGAGGCGGAGTCGCTCCGCGAAGCTGACGCTGTACGGACAACGTGCGCTCCACGTGGAGTCGATGGCCAGGAGACCCTCGCCACGCAGATCGCGTGGCGCAAAGGTTGCTGGCGCCAAGCGCGGCGGGAGAGCGCCCGCGTGGAACGGCAGCCAGAGGAGCGCGATCGGTTCCTGGCGGACGATCTCCAGGAAACCAAGGCGTGTCAGGAGAGCGATGGGATAGTGCGTCGGATGATTCCATCCCAACGTCGCCATTCCGGAGAACGTGTTTCGTGCTTCGGCGACGGCGGCCTCGATGAGTCGAGCTTCTTGTTCGAGGTGACTCGGATCCTCCGGCTCGGTGCCCGCCCAATGGAAGCAGAGGAGGACGCAGGCGCCCGGCGCCTCGATCGGAAAGGGCGCCGTCTCGGCGGGCATAAACTCGACGAACCCACGCGGCCTGCCATCGGCGTAGGCGACGAGGCCACGCATGCCCTCCGCGACTCTCTCCCGATGCCACCGCGTGACCACGTCGAGATCTCCAAGGAACGACTTCCCGGCAAGCTCGAGGCCGCCTGGGCAGCAGACGACGTCCGACAACGTTGTGCCATCAAGGGGGCGAATCTCTGCGCTTTGGGTCTGCTCCATGGGCGGAGCCAGCATACCGGGCGGGAGAGTGGTCCGCTAGGCGCCGCTCGATGGCGCGGGCTTGGAACTACGTATGCACGTCGCCTGCGGCGCCCTCGTTAGCGCACCCTAGACCGTTCGAAGCGCCTTGCGCAGGATGGCGAATCTTGCGTCGGGCGGAATTTTCTCGACGCGGAACCCGAGCTGTTTGTACAACCCTGAGCTACGAGGCCGGGCTCGGTCCCGAGGGGCTTCCGCTCGGTGGAATCGGAGTGGGAGTGACCCAGCTGAGAATCGTCGCGACCACGCTCCAGTCCATCTCCGCGTCCAGGTGCCCGTTGAGAGAAGCCGCCGGTTCCGGCTGGACCCGCAGCCAGTGGTTGACGCCCTTCACGACGGCCGATGTGGCTTCCTGGTTGCCGGCCGCTTGTGCGGCCTGAACGAACAGCTCGGCACCCGCCGCCGGCACGACGAAGTCCGTGTCTCCCTGGACGAACAGCATCTTCGTCTGCACCGCGCGCGCCGCGTCGACGGGGTCCACGTCCAGGACGTCGCGCAACAACGGCAACGGGAAGAACTGACTCCTTCTGGCGTACTCCAGCTCGTTCATCCACGGCAGCGCCTCTCGTGCGGCCTCCAAGCCGACATCGGCCCACGTCCCTTGCGTCGACCGGGCAAACCGCAGGAACGATTGCTCGCGTTCGACGAGGGCTTGCACATCCGCGGAGGAGAGCCCGTCTGCCTCGGCACGCCCGCGAACCTGCTCGACCCAGCTCTCGGCAAGGGAGCGGGCGGGCGTCGCGATTGAAATGGCGCCGCTCGCGAAGAGGCTTCGCGCACCCAAGCGCTGGGCCAGCAAGCCGCCGTAGCCGTACCCGACGACGAACACCTTCGTGGGGTCGATCATCGGGTCGTGGCTGAGCGTGATGAGTGCGACCAGTGCGTCGTCCTCCAGCTCGGCGAGCGTGAGCCTCGCGTAGTCCCCGCCGCTCGCGCCGGTGCCACGCGGGTCGAAGCGGAAGCTGGCGACTCCCTGCTGTCCAAGCCGGCGAGCCAGATCGCGGAGGATTCTCGTCTCGAGCCCGACGGCGTCGCCGTTGCGGTCGAACGGCCCGAGATCCGGAAGCAGGAGGACGGCGGGCATCTTCCCGGCCGCGGAGGACGGGGCGGTGAAGGTCCCCTTGAGGGTGACTCCCTGGTCGACGAACTTCGTCTCGATCTCCGCGACGCCCATTGGTGCGGCCATCTCAACCAGCGTGCGCTTTGCGAGCGAAAGCCCCTTCGGGAAGAGGTCCTGGCGGTAGGCAAAGAGCGCCTGCGACGGCACAGCGACGGCGATCACGATGTCGTTCTGCACGTAGTAGTACGCAACATCGGCCTCCGTTCCGAACTGGACCCGGTGCTCGTATCCGAGGTCCTTCAGGCCTGAAACGGACACGGTGACCGGGACCGAGGGTCCGATCCGCACGGGAATGAGGTCTCGTTGGCTCGCGCGGAGGATCGTCCGCTCGACGACCACCTTGTCGACCGTGGCTCCGAGCGCCCGGTGGATCAAGACGTAGGACGAGGGCGACGCGCCGTCGAATGCCACGGCGGCCGGCGCTGACTGAACGCTCTCTTCGATGATCCGGACGCCTGCAGCGACGAGCACGACGCGACCTTCCTCCAGGTCCGCGGTGACATCTTGCGCGACGCCATTCACGGTTCCCGTCAGCCGGTACCCCGTGGGTTGGAGATTTGCGTCCAAGGTCAGCGCCTGCGAAAGCTCCGTTCCGAGGGGGCCTCCGCTGCGCCGGATGTTCGAGGCGAGTGTATACCCCTCGCCAGAACGCTGCAGCTCGAACGTCTCGATCCCGACGGGAATCCCCGTCTGAAGCACGAGGAATCGGCCCTCGTCGACGCGCTCGTCCGTCGTTGCGGCAACCACGCCAGGTTCGGTGGGCGAAGGTCGAAGCTCTGCAGCCGGTTCCGGCGGCACAGGTTGCGGAGCGTGTTCTACCGCCGCTTCCGCCGAAGGTTGAGGCGCTGTTGCCGGCTCCACGGGTTGGGCGATCGGTTGTGCCGGAGTCTGTGACTGCGGCTCGGCCGTCGCGGGCTCGACGGCCGGTTGGGACTCAGGTTGCGCGGGAGGCGGCGCTACAGGCTGCGTCGCAGGCGTTGTCGTCGACTGAGTCGTGGGCTGTGCCCCCGTCTCGAGCTTTGACACCCGTGCGCCGAGCGCGTCGATGTCGGCCAGCGCATCGGCCTGCTCCTTCACCTTGCCGGACAAGTCGTTGACTCGCGCGGTGATCGGGGCCACCAGTTCGGATTGCCGAGTTGTGGTCTCGGTTCGCTGGCGGGCAACCTCAGCGCGTAGGTCGTCGAGCTCGCGGCTCGCGTCGTTCGTCGAGCGTATGAGGTGCACGGTCAACGCCAACAGCGCGACGAGCGAGCCGATCAGCACGATGGCACCAACGAGCTTCCAGGAACGGTTCTTCATGGCGCTCTCCCTTCGCGATCCTGTCGTCTGGAACGAAGACCAGCGCAGTATAGAAGATGGCGGAGAGAGATGAAAGCTGTGGAATCGGCCCACGGGCGTAGCCGCGGCCGCGCAGGGCCCTACCCCTCGTAGGATCGGATCACGTCGTACAGAACGTCGGCGCCGAACCCTACGGCCTCGACCGGAATGCGCTCATCCGCAGCGTGGATCGTCGAGAAGAACGAGACATCCGGAGGCAGATTCATCGGCGTATAGCCGTACGTCTGGACTCCGAGCCTGGCGAAGTGCCGTCCGTCGCTGCTGGCCGGAAGAAGGTACGGGACCGGCACGGCATCGGGAACCCGCTCCCGGAGAAGACGTCCGAGCAGATCGACGAGCTGGAGGTCAGGCTCGGAAGAGCGCCCTTCCTCGGCGACGACGTGAGCCTCGCCGTCGCCGCGCAGGATGGGGCGCAGCTCATCGAGGAGATCGGCCGTCGTGTACCCGGGCAGGAGCCGCGCGTCGAGAGCGATGTGGACTTCGCTCGGGATGACGTTCAAACGCTCCCCACCGCGAACGATCGTTGCGTTCACGGTGTTTCGGAAGAGAGGCTCGAAGGTGCGTCCGGCCTCGCCGAGCGCGTCCAGCACGCGATCGGTGAACGCGCGGTGGAGAAGACGGCGCACGACGACCCGACCTGCGAATGGCAGGCGGGTGGCCATCGTCTCGATCATCTGCCGCGTCACCGAGGTTATGTGCACGGGGAGGCGATGCGTCTCGAGACGTGCGAGGATCTTGCCGAGCTTCGCCATGGCGCCGCCCCGCAGAGGGCGTGCGCCGTGACCGGCCGGCCCGCGGATGACCACGTCGACGGCGACGGGCAGCTTCTCCGCCACCTGGATCATGTAGAACGTGCGGCCAAGGATCCGCAGGGGAAACCCGCCGAACTCGCCGATCGCGTATCGGACGCCACGAAAGAGATCCGGACGCTCGTCGACCAGGAAACGGGCGCCGCAGTCTCCGCCCGACTCTTCGTCCACAACCAGGGCAAGAACGAGGTCGCCGGCCGGGGTGACGCCGCCGTTTGCGGCGCGCAGGAAGGCGCTCACCATCATGGCCACGCCGCCCTTCATATCGAGCGCGCCGCGCCCCCACACGTAGCCGTCGGCGATCGCGCCGGCGAACGGCGGCACGCTCCACGTCTGATCCGCGGCGGAAACGACATCCACGTGGCCGCAGAAGAGAAGAGCCGGCGCTCGGCCGCGCCCGGGCAGTCGTGCGATCAGATTCGGCCGGCCGGGGATCTTCTCGGCTCGTTCGGTGACGAGACCAGCTTCCCTCAAGAGACCGTCGAGGAAGTCGATGCACGGGCCTTCACTGCCCGGAGGGTTTGACGTGTCGAAGCGAAGGAGCTCCTGAAGCAGTTCAACCGGGCACTCACCCGTGGACAGCTTCGCCTGGGTCACGAGTCCTCCCCTGGGCACGCCGCGCACCCCGTCATCCTACACCCACCTTGCCTTTGCCACTTCTTGAACAGGAAGAACGCGGCCGCGATGAGAAACGCGAACCCGACCAGATAGTTCCACCGAAGGGGCTCCTTCAGGTATGTGACGGAGAACCCGGCGAAGACGACGAGCGAGATGACCTCTTGGATCGTCTTCAACTGGGCTGCTGAAAACTGTCCGTGGCCGAAGCGGTTTGCGGGCACTTGGAAGCAGTACTCGACGAACGCGATGCCCCAACTGACGAGGATGGCGATCCAGAGCGGCGAGGTTTTGAAACGCAGATGGCCGTACCACGCGACGGTCATGAACACGTTGGAGACGAGGAGAAGGAGGATCGTTCGCATGCTGTCTGAGGACACACCGGCGGGCACGGCCCGCGCTACAAAACAGCGCGGGGGGCGTGACCGCCCCCCGCGCATCCCCTAGATGCTACTTCTTGTCCGAAGGCTTGCTTGGCTTCTTTACTGGTGCTGCAGGAGTCTTCTTACCGCATCCACAACCCATGGAGTACGCCCCCTTCATCGGCGACGGATCGCCGACACCGACGAGGATAGCTCGATTGCCGTCCATGTCAAGGCTGGCGGCGGTGCGGGGAGGGTGTCCAGGGCTCCGATCGCGCCCACTTCTCTCCGCCAGCTGCATCGCGTTGCAGAAGGGCGAGAGCTTCTCTGACCAGCTTGGGGGTGTTGGCGAGCGTGTGGGTCTCGGACAGGTGAGTCCTCTTCCAGTCCAGGTGATCGTCGCCGGCCGCCATCACCCGATGCAACGCCAGCGCCTCAGCGTCGGCGAACGGCATGCGTCAGTGTTCGAGCAAACACTGCCCGGCGAGCGCGTTCGTCTCGCGCAACGAAAAGAGGCCCGCGTCCGAGGACGCGGGGCCTCCGGAGGGAAGAGTCTCCCGGAGTTTCAGCTACTCCGCAGCCCAGCGCCGTCAGCTGCGGAGCCCGTCACTCCGCAGCCCCCGCCGTCAAGCCGCCGAGCGGAATCCTCCTGCTGACATCACTCGGCGGCCCTACGCCGTCAGCTGCGGAGCCCGTCACTCCGCAGCCAGCGCCTCCACCGGATTGAGGCGGGACGCGCGCCAGGCGGGCCACGCCCCCGAAAGGGCGCCGATGACGAACGAGGCGACGAGCACGCCGACGATCAGCGTGGTTCCGAAGACCGGTTGGAACGAGCCGACGCCGAGCGCTGGTCCGAGCAGGCGCGTGCCGAAGAAGCTCAGCAGTCCGCCGAGCACGAGCCCGAGCACGCCGCCGATCAAGCCCATCAGGCCGGAGTCGACCAGGAAGAGGGCCATGACCTGGCCGTCCCGCGCGCCGACCGCTTTGAGGATCCCGATCTCGCGCGTCCTCTCAAGCACCGATGTATACATCGTATTCATGAGTCCGATTCCGCCGACAACCAGCGCGACTGCGGCAATGCTGGCGAGCACTGTCTCGATCATCCCCAACGTCCCCTGGATGTTTGCCGCGATCTGCTGGACCGACACGGGTGTGGCTAGCACGCCCTGCGCGGTGAGCTCCGCCGAGATGCTTGTCATCACCTGATCGACCTTCGCGCCGGTGGCCATGCGGACGATGGTGAACGAACTGCCCGCTTGTGAGATCCAAAGCGAGACGGCTCGCTCCCGCAGGACAAACAGTGAGTCGTCGGTATTCGTCATGCCACGCGCGAGGAGCGAGGCGCCCGTGCCGACGCCCCCAACCGTACCTGCGCCTGCCCTTGCCGTTCCGTTTCGTCTCCTGCCGGTCGCCGCGGAGGACTCTGCGGATACGGACCTCGACGAGGCGAGGATGCCGATGACGGCGAACTCGCTGCCGTCGATCGTGATCACGTCTCCGATGCCGATTCCGAGAGTCCGAGCGCTCCGTGCACCTATGACAACCTCGTTCTCCGTCGTGTTCGTGAACGTGGTTCCGTTCGCGATGGTGAACCCCCCGAGGATGGACGGGAACGCGGCAAGGAAGCTCAACGATGGTGTCGTGACGCGCAAGAATCCACTCGCCGAGGGACCTTCGACGCTAGCCACGCGGGTCCCCAGATTCCCCGCGTCAACAAGGCCAGTCACCGCCTTCAGAAGAGCCTGAGTATCCACAGCCGCCGCGGTTACGGTTGCTGCCGGTCCCGAGGACGGCGAAGTCGGGACTGACGCTGTGCCGATCTGATCCGGAGAGAATGTCCTCCCCGAAGGCGGCGCTGCCGACGTCGTCGCGCTTTGGCCAGCGAAGCCGGGACCACCCATCGTAGCGCTGGCCTGACCAAGGCCCGTGTTCGGCGTGATCACGATGATGTCGTAGCCGATGTCCTTGAACTGCTGGAGAACGGCCTGCTCAACTCCCGTCCCGATGGAAAGGAGCGACACCACCGCGGTGACTCCGATCAAGACGCCGAGGATCGTCAACCACGAGCGTGTCCTGCGGCTGCGGATGTTGTTGATGGCGAGCTTGACGAGATGGAGTGTCATACGAGTCCCTCCTTCCCATGAGAGGTCGAGAAGGACTCAACCTTCCCGTCCCGCAGGAGGACGAGTGTGTTGGCGCTCGCCGCGATCTCGGGGTTGTGCGTCACGACGACGACGGCTTTCCCTTTCTCCACGAGGCCTTTCAAGAGAAGGAGAATGCGCTGGCCTGTCCGGGTGTCGAGGTTGCCCGTCGGCTCGTCGGCGAGGATCAGCTTCGGATCGTTGATGAGAGCTCGCGCGATGGCCACCCGCTGCTGCTCTCCGCCCGACAGCTTCGACGGGCGGTGGTGCATCCGATCGCGGAGTTCGACGGCGTCGAGAGCATCGAGCGCTCTCTTGCGCGCCTCGGCCGCCGGCTTGTTCTGCAACAGGAGCGGGATCTCGACGTTGCGCAGCGCGGTGAGGTTGGGGATCAGGTTGAACTTCTGGAACACGAACCCCACCGACTGCGCGCGGAAGTCGGCTCGCCCGCGCGACGAGAGCGCCCCCAGATCCGTTCCGTTGTAGTTGACGCGTCCGTGGGTCGGCGTGTCGAGACACCCGGCGAGATGGAGGAGCGTCGATTTCCCCGAACCCGAGGGGCCCATGATCACGGCGAGTCGCCGCTCGGGGAGCTCGAACGTCACCCCCTGCAGGGCCTCAACTCGCGTCTCTCCCATCAGGTACGTCTTGTAGACATCGTGAAACGTGATCATGGCCCTCCCTACGGCCTACGAACGTACTCCGTCAACTTGACCAAGCTGAACGTCAAGAGCGGCTGATCGGCCGCGGAGCTGTAGCGGAACTCCATCATCGCCGGGAAGGGCAAGAGCGCGCGGATTGTAAGATCCACGGCAAAGGCCAACTGGATCTCGACGTTCGTGTAGTCGGCGTGCGTGTAGGTTCCGTACACGACCTGAACCCCCGCGATCATGCCCACGGCTCCGGCCTGGAAACGGCCGCCGTCCGGCAGGATGTAGTTCTTGCCCGGCTCGATGACGCTCGATGAGATGTTGGACAGCGGCGACAGGTCGATCGTGCCGCTCGTGTTCTCCGCTACATGGATTCCAAGTCGCATCATCGGGATGCCGTAGAAGTCTGTGCGAACCATGGCGAGCGGCAACGTCTCGCTGCTCGTCGAGACGACCGTGTACGTCCCGTCGGCGACCGGCGTGATCTCGGTCGTCGTCGTCGAGGTCCGGTTCGCGCCCTCGCGCGAGACGGTGTACGTGTACTTCAGGTACCCACCGGGATAGGGGCCTCCGCCGAACAGACTCACGCTCGCCGGCCGAGCATTCGCGTTCGCCGGGGCCGTGGTATTCGCCCCATCCGTCTGCGCCAAGCCGACGACGCCAAGGGCAAGAACCGACAGCAAGACCACGCTGGCCATGGGGTGCCGCACACTCTTCTTCATTCCGCAACCTCCATGCTGATGCTATGGAAACGACGATAGTCGGCGGCCGTGAGGCCAGTCGAGCACCCGTGTGGCAGTCTTGTGTTCACGGGTTCTGGATTGAGAATGATTCCACAAGCGCGCGTCGTCCGTGAATCCTGTAGCGTCGCACGCGTTCGGTCCTAACGAGAGAACGCGCCGCACCACTGCGTGCGACGTTCACGTGTCCGCGTTGACGTGCGACGTTGGCGTATCGGAATTGTCGTCGGAGACAATGACGTCGGAGGCAAGCTCCGACGCTACAGCGGAAAGGTTGAACCGCCGCAAGCCCTAGCTCCCGGCACCAACGAGACGCCTGGAGGCAAGCTCCGACGCTACAGCGGAAAGGTGAAATCGACGCGAGCCCCTTGTCTTCTCTTGGCGCGCTTTGCGTGATGCGGTCGATCGGCAACTGCGCGGCTACTTGCCGTCCACCGGGATCGGTGGGTAGACGGGGCCACCGCCGCACTCCGCGGCGAACGACTGCACGAACGCAACCGCCGAGGCGATGGTTCCTACGCTATCTGGAGCTTCCGCCACGAACCGGACACGTTCCCCCGGATCGATCGACTGGATGTCGACCAGTGCCTCGGCAACGCGCACGCCGTCTTGGTCGTAGAACTTCACCTTGATCGACGCGGAGTAAAGGAATAGGTCGCTCAGATTGGCGAGCTCTCCCACCGCGCGGGCTGGATACCCGGCGCTGAAGGTGACGTTGCGGACCTCGACGACCGTGTCAACGGCAACCGTTTGCTCGACCGTCGCCTTCATCCCGCGATCGTCGGTGATCGTCAGCGAGACGGTGTACGTGCCGGGTTCGAGGTAGCGGTGAGTTGTCCAGCCGTAGTAGTCGTCGACCTGATTCCCGTCGCCGTAGTTCCACTCGAAGAAGACGAGCCCGTGGCCGACGGCGCTCTGCGACGTCGAAGAGAACTGGACGTCGAGATCGCCCCTCGAGCCGTCGGGACACGTCGTGAAACCGGCGATCGGCGGCAAGCACGGGCCGGAGCACCCTCCCACGAAGACCAAGCCGAAGAACGCGAGCAAGAGAATGAGACGCTTTGTCATAGAACCCTCCCCCACGCGAACCACTCTAGCGGGAACCCCACCGTAGCGCAATGCGCTCTGCGACCCAGTCGCCCGCCCTTTCAGAGGCGCTGGCGAACGGCCTCGTACAAGAGGATCGCCGCGGCGGCGGAGACGTTGAGCGAATCGTTTCTCCCGAGCATCGGGATGCGGACGCGCAGGTCGGCATAGCTCGTCCACACGGTGGACAGTCCGGCGTCCTCGGCTCCGACCACGATGGCGAGGGATCCTGTCAGGTCGGCGGCCGTGTGCAGGAGTTCCGCGTCGGGCTCGGTCGTGACGATCCGGACGCCGTGTTCCTTGAGCCAACGCACGGCATCCCCCGATGAGGCCAGCACGACGGGGAGATAGAAGACGGTCCCGATGCTCGCCCGAATGAGGTTCGGGTTCCCAAGATCGGTCGCCGGGTCGCAGACGATGACTGCGTCCACGCCGGCGCCGTCGGCCGTCCGCAGGAGAGCGCCGAGGTTGCCCGGCTTCTCCACCTTCTCGGCGACGAGAAGAAGAGCGTCCTTGGGGAGAACGAGGTCGTCGAGGCTCCGCGCAGCCATCGGGCCTACGGCGAGCAGCCCGTCCGGGTTCTCGCGGTACGACATCTTCTCGAACGTCTCGATGCTGCAACGGAAGACGCGAACTCCGCGCTTCTCGGCGTCAACTGCCAACGCGCGCGCAGCCTCGTCGGCCTGTTCGAGGCATACGTAGACTTCCTCGGGCGTCCACCCACTCTGGATTGCGCGGGCCACTTCGCGAGATCCTTCGACGACGGCGAGGCCGGACTCACGCCTCGCGGCGGCGTCGCGCAAAAGCCGGACGACCGCCTTGATGCGCGCGTTCTGGAGGCTGCGGATCTCGTCTTTCATGTCCCTTCTCGCAGAGTAGTCGAGCGATGCAGCGAACGCCAATCCGTGGCAAACCATCCTCCCACGTCTCTGCGACTTCCGCCTCTCCTCGGGCCGTGCCGCTCGCGGCCGGTGGCGCCCACTGACCCGTCTGGGGTAAGCTCCCGGGCGCGAAAGGAGACGTCATGCACGAAGCGACCGTTGCGGGCGGCGAGTGGATCTCCATCTGGCTCTCGCCTATCGCCTACCTCGTCCTCGATGTCCTGTTCATCGCGCTTTTCTTCGTGGCGGCCGACCTCCTCTTGAAGGTCCTCCGTCGGGCGCGTCACCGCGGCTAGCCTCCTCGCTCCGCGGCTCCCTTCTCACCGTCCGCTACGTCTCCGCGCGAACGAGCAAGTGGTACGCGACAGGGCTAGTCCCCGCGAAGAGTTCGACTCGGACGAAGTACGTCCCGGGGTCGAGTTCGTACCTGACGAGACTCCATAGCTCGGCCCCTCCGTCGTCGTCGCAGGCGATCGTGTTCCCCTCGGCATCGAGGAGGCAGATCGTCGTATCCCCGTTAGCTTCTCCGTACGTCTCCGCGATGACCGTGGCGGGCGTCGTCAGCTCGAAGCGGTACACGTCGGCGTTGGTCGGCGCGATCTCCGCGGCGACGTCGTACGGAAGCGTAATCGGGTCTGCGGTTCCGATGGAATCGTTGGGTTCCGACTCGGGTCCCTCGGCCGGGCATGAGGTCGTGGTCAGCGTGAGGGTGTAGTCGAACAGGCTCTCCTCGTCCGCGGCACGAACCGTGACAATATGGCGGCCGGCATCCACCTTGCGGAACAGGCGGCTCCACACGCCGTCGCCGCCGTCGTCGTCACAGGCAATCTCGTTCCCGTCCTGGTCGTAGAGACAGACAAGACTGTCCCCGCTGGAGGCGCCGCTCGTCTCAAGTAGCACGCACGTCGTCGCCGAGACGGTGAAAGAGAACGCGTCGACGTCGCCCTCGTCGATGAACTGGGTCGTCTCCAGTCGGCCGCCCGGCGCCAGCACGCCCAGCGGCGTGGCCTCGTCCGGTGTGTCGTTCGGCTCGGCGTTCGAGATCGTCATCGCTGTGACGACAACGCGATACGTGGCGATCGTCTCGTTGTCCGCGTACTCGTGGACGCGCAGCGTGTAGCGCCCGGGCTCGGGTTGGACGACGTACAGTCGGCTCCACGACCCGGAGCCCGAATCGTCGTTGCGCGCGACCGGCACCGCGCGTTCGAGCGTCTTGTCCTCGGCGTAGAGGAGAAGAAGGGTGTCGCCCGACGGACACGGCGTCTCGATGCGCACGATCCTCGACATCCCCGGCGCGAGGCCGGTTGCGAAGTCCTCGGGCACGTCGAACGAGAAGAAGTCCACGTCGCCCGCCGGGGCGATGGACGCGAACGCGCTCAGCGGCTCGCTTCCCAGCGTCCCCAGCGCGGTGGCCTCCACGAGGCCGTCGTTCGATTCGTGTTCGAGCGCGTTGCTGATCACGAAGACGTAGGATCCAGTGCCGAGGTCCGATTGCTGGATCCGCACGCGATAGCGGCCGGGCGCGAGATCCCGAGTGAGCGAGTCGGCTCCCGAAACGATGTGGGTCAAGTTGTCGGCGTAGAGCACGATCTGCCAAGTAACATCGGATTCGGTGGCCAGGCGGATTGCCTGTGACCCGCTGCCGCTGACTTCAAACGAGAACCAGTCAATGTCTCCGGCGTAGCCCGACGTCCCGTCGACGAGGATGGTCGTCAAGGGCTTCGATAGCGCGCCCACGGCCTGGGGCGTCGCATCGTTCGGCTCGATCTCCTTGACAGTCGCCGTCGCGACGGCCCAGCCGACGCAGAGCATCACGCTGAGTATCCATCCCATTCGCACTGAACGACGCATGGTGCCGCCCTCCCCGTCGCGCCGTGTCGGCGCCGTCCGATGTCGCACTCTCCGACAGCCCGCGCTGTCGCGCTCCTCGGCGCTTCCGAGGATGCCGCCAACGTACGGCGACCCGAGCATTCGGTCAACTGACCCGACCTTGACCTACTCCTCGAGGCTGAACGGCGGGTAGCGATCGGTCATGAGCGCGGCGTAAGCGAGCACGCGGAATGACCAGCGGTTGGCGCCGACGATGATCTTGAACAGGTCGACCGGATACCGACTCGTGAACAAGAGCATCACGCCTGCGAAGAGGGTGAGGATCAGCACGAGTCCGCCCCAGTGCAGGCCGATGCCTCCGAGGAGGACGCCGACGATGACGTAGTGCGGAATCGCAAGGAGCCACCACTTCACCAGCGCCAGACGCCGCGACAGCTTCTCGGGGTACGGGATGTCGAGATCGGCCGGGTAGCCGCCGGCGCGAAGCGTGAACGGCGGGTACCGGTCCGTCCCAAGCGCCTGGTAGCCGTAGAAGCCGACGCGCCACGTCCAGCGCAGGACACCGACGTTGTACTCGAACAGGCCGCGCGGGTAGCGACCCGTGAACAAGATTGCGACGAGCGACAGGCCCCACGAGCAGACGAACCCCATCCACAGGAAGCCGAGGACGATCAAGTGTGGAATGAGCAGGAACCACTTCACGAGCCACAGCGCGGGCGAGAGAGTCTCGACGTGCTCGGCCTGGAACGAAAGCGGGAACTGCGAAGGCGAACTTGCCGCGGCGGCCGGTCCGGCCGCGCTGCTCGCGGCTGCGCCGCTTGCGGAAGAAGCCCCTGGCGCGCTGCGCCCTGCGCCCCGCGCCGACAGGAGAATGGCGACGAGGCCAAGGATGAAGAGAACGGCGCCAACCCCGAGGACAATCGCGGCGATCCTCAAGACGACGGGCGCCTTGATGCCGAGCGACACGACGGCGTTGACGCCGCGCGAGCCGTCGGCGTTCATCAGGACGACGCAGTAGTCGCCCGGCTCGATGCGCCAGTCCAGCCGTTGCGACTTCGAGCCCGCAGCGTTCTCCAGCCAAAACGTCTGCGTCGCTGGAGCTGGCGGGATCGTCGTGCCTGTTGACGTTTCGTACTGAAGGCGCGGCCGGCGCGGCCGATCGGCGGCCTCGACTCCGAGCCTGCGAATCTCGGCGTAGCTCACGCCGTTCAAGTAGCGCTCGACATCGGCGCGCTCGGCGAGCCCGACGAACATCGGCTTCCCTTCCGCGCCGCGGCCGGCAACCACGAGGCGAAGCGTCACCGCGTGCCGCCACCAGAACCACGGAGCCCCCTCGATTCGGGCGGGAGCCACGACGGCGTACGCGTCCTGGTTGATCGACGTCGAGCGGAGCGAGACAAAGCCCTCCGCGTCCGCGAGCACCCGCTCCGCCACGAGCACGCCGCCCCCGCCGAGGAGAAGTCCGAGCCCCACGAGGAGCACGAGGCCTCCGACAACAATCCCTAGGATCCTTCCTGCGCTCACCGCGTCCTCCTTGCACTGCCACCCAAGCAGCGCCGCGCATCCTACCGAGTTCGTGGGACACGCGGCAACTTCCGTTGCCGCATCAAGAAGAATGTAGGTTCGGAATCTGATGTCTGCGGGTCCTCTTGGCGATCTTGGCGCGCTCTGCGCGGAACACGGGCCGTCTCACGCCAAGAGCGCAAAGGGCGCGAAGGAGTACCGCCACGTTGACCGCGAGGCCGATGATGAGGAATGGAGTAGCGAGTAGCAGGATCGCCGGGACGGCGAACGTCAGGTCAGCCAGCCGCTCTATCGCTCGAACGAGTCCAGTGGTTCCTCAGGGAGTGGGGCATCGAAGTCGTCGGTCATCTCGACTCGCCCCACGGCCGTCCCAGGCTGTCGGTCTTCCACGTGAGACTCCATGGGGACCAGCCGAGCGACCGGCGTGCCCGCGCGAGCGATGACGATCTCCTCTTGGCATCTCTAGGTTGCCCCTGCCTCTTGCACAGCATGCCCAGCCACTATCGCTCGTCCGTTGCCGTCACGACAAGACGTCGCCTCCTTGCCCTAGGAACACGCGTCCGCGTGGCGTGGGTGCTAGAATCAATGGCTGAGACCGCGCGGACCCCGCGCAAACAGATTGCGGGGTCCGCTCTCTGCATGGCCCTTGCTCCGCGGTTACGCGCGGGGCAAGGGCTCCTTACGAGCGCCGCCGCAGCAATGCGCCACCGGGCGAAGCGCGTAGCGGAACGAAGTCCAGAAGGAACCTGCCATGGATCTCACCTCCTCGAGTTGAGAGTTGCCGCGCGAGTCCGACTCACGCGGAGTCTTCGTCGATCTCTCCCACGGCGTCGCGCAGCGACGCGCGCAACTCGGCAATCTGCGTCGTCGCGCCTGCGACCTTGTCGAACAGGGCGGCGTTCGCCTTGATCCCCTCGCGGATCATGAATGTCGCGGCGCTCGAACGGCTGCGGCAGATGCTCGCATCGACCAACATGTCGAGCTGCTGAAGGATCTGGGCATTGACGCGCACCATGACCACGTGCTCGCGGTCGACGAGCGCGTTCTCGATCGCCTCCATCAAGGAATCGCCGGATGCACAACATGCGATCTTGGCCACCAGCTTCTTTCTCGGTTCGCGTTCCTTGTCGGCCATTACGACCACCACCTGTTACTTGTAATAGTGTCACAAGTCGGCGGCCGAGTCAAGGGCTGCGGCAAGAGAGAGTCCGCGGCGGCTAGTCGCTGAGTGGGGGAATGGCCTGCTCCTCAAGGGAGCGCGAGAAGCAGAGGACACGGTCCGTGACCCCTCGGGCCGTCTCACATGCGAGCGCAAGGCTACCCAATTGCGCGTGAGTGGGAACGTAGAGCCGCGCCGGGCACGTCGGGATGACCGTCCGGTACTCGGCGTTGAACAGGAAGTAGGGCAGGATGAGGACGTCGGGCGGCGTCTCGGTCCATCCCGTCCGAGCGAAGTCCATCGCGATGGTGTCGAAGTTCAGATCCCCTGGATCTGCAAAGGCGAGGTCGCCGACCCGAAACCGGTAGCCGACGTTCTCCGGCCCCGGAAGCGGAAACGAGAAGACATCGATGGAGAGACCGGCGGCCTCGACTGTCTGGGGGCTGTAGAGCCCTGGGTGGACGACGATCAAGCGGGCAGGATCGAGGGTCGGAGCCTGTGCGAGGACCGCGCGGACGACGTTGGCCGGTCCGATGAGGACGGCCTGCAGGTTCGCTGTCATGTTGCTGCTGATGACGGACGCATCGAAGTGGTCCGAGTCGGAGTGCGTGACGAGGATCAGATCGATGTCGAAGGGCGCGCTTGCCGCTGACATCAGCGCGCGCGGCTGCGCCGCCTCCATCATCGCCTGAGTTGCTGCTGGCGTCTCGAGCGTTGTGAGCCCGTCGATTGCGACCTTGAAATCGCCCCGGCCGATGACGTATCCGCTGGCGGCAACGAACGTGAGCGACACCGGCTCGGCCGTCAGGGCCGCGGCCCCGAGCATAAGAACGCACAGACCCGTCGCGAGAAACCGCATGTCTCGTTTCCTTTCGTCTTACCCGCGAAGCATAGCTGCGCGGAGGAGGCGTCCGCAACGCTCGGCATCTGGTCCCATGGCGGGCTCGGTGTTCACGGAAGTATCCGTCCCCCACGCCACGGGAGCAGAGTCAACTCGACAGGCCTCCACGCTCTAGAAGACGCATGCGTCGAGGAGCGAGAGGGCTTCCTGGAGAACCTCATCCGGCGCCTTTCCGATTCGCTTCGCCCGGCGAGTGCGGAAGTCGATCGACCGCATTTGCTCGACCGTGACGAAGCCGGTCACGCCGCCGCCCTCCGGGATCGCCACGTGGAACGGGCAGTCGCGGCGCGTGTTCGTGATCGGGCAGACGATGGCGAGCCCCGTGTGTTGATTGAACAGGTCGTGACTGACGACGAGCGCCAGCCGACGGCCGCTCTGCTCGTGACCGGAGCGCGGATCGAACGCCACGGCGATGAAATCACCTTGCCGCGGAACGTACTCGGCCATCTACCAGACCTCGCGGCCCGCCGGCGGACCCCAGTCGAGTTCTTCGGACTTGTAGTCGGCGGGCATGTCCTTGACGAGCTGACGCAGATCGTGCCCGCCGCGCACCCGCCGCGCCGGCGTGATGACGAGGACGCCGTCACGCGCCGCCACCTCGACCGCGTCGCCCACGCTGAGGTCAACGTTCGAGAGCAGCTCCTTGCTCAGCCGAAGTCCCTGGCTGTTGCCCCACTTCTGGACCTTCGTGATCATCGCGCTACCTCCAGCGGATAGCCGAAGTATAGCCCAACAAGCCACTATGATGGAACACGGCGCAATCGCATGCATCATCTATGGCAAGCGGGGTTGCGGCGCTTCAGCCCGCGCGCCTGGCTTAGAGCGCAGAAGCTCAAGACCGTCTCTGCTGAAGTCCGCGAGCGTCGCGAACTTGTGTATGGCACGGCCCTTAAAGAGCCTGCTATACCTGACAGCGACAGGCCCCCGGGTCTTCATGATTCCGGGGTTTACGACAATGACCTCGGGGAGGCCTTCGTCGAGGAAGTGTATCTGACGGAACAGCCATTCGGAGTGCGAGTCTGTCGGGGGGAACGAGTAACCGATGAATACGATTCGGCTGCAGAATGCGAGTTGCTCTCGCGCCAGCATCCACAGTCTGTGCATTGTTGATCCGCGCCTTATCAACTTGCGCGACGTAGGCGGGATAATGAATGGGCGCTCCTCTTGTCCGCATTCGGGGCACTTGCTGCCGACACTGAGATCGGCCAATTGCCCATCGCGCAGTGCGAGTCTGATTTGTCCGTGCCTTGAGCAGTCCAGGTTCTGACAAACCATCCAATTCAGTGAGCCGTGGAGTTTCAGTAGCACGCCGCGGCCAACGAAGTCGTTGACGAGTGGGCGCTTGACCATAAGATCGCAATAGGTGGCGAATTGCGGGAACTTAGCGAGCTGAAGCGTGAAGTCGGCTATGGTGTCCCAGTTGAAGGAAATGATCGAGTCATTGGGCTGGAGAGTGCTCAGAACGTCCAGCAGATGCTCGCAATGGAGACCCTCGGATTTGACCATGAGCAGGAGTGTTATGAAGTGCTCGAGATCGCGCTTGCAGGCTGAGAAGGCTCGGTGGTAGCTGGTGCCGACGTTGTACATCTGTTCGCCAATGTCGAGGAATGTGAAGACTTCCTCAATGCCAACGCGTCGCCACTCATCCTGATCAAGTGCGCGGAGGTTGTGGTCTAGACCCCAGGCCCTGACGATCAGTTCGTTCAGGCCTTCGTACATGGGACCCAGCATGTTGACATGACGTTCCTCTCACGTTGGAGTCTTCAACAGTGTGAAGAGGTCGTAGAAGAAGGTCTCGCCGGACGGCATCTTGGCGAGAGACTCTCGCCAACTGCCCTCCTTGGGGTACGTCGCTGCCCCGACGGATGCCCCGGCCCCGAGGACCAACATCGTTCTATCGTCCTGTCGCCCTTGCACAGGCCAATCAACCCCCATCGGTGATCGAACAATGAGACGCTCCAACCAAGTCGGCCAATAGTACACCGCCGGATTCCTCCTGATAGAGCATCCAGTAGCGTGCGCTGGCTGGTTCTGCCATCCGCGCGGTGTTTCGAGGTGCCAACATGCCCGAACGCATCAGGCGGGGCAGACACGCCGGGCGGAACACCGTCCAGAGATCGGTGACCGAGATTCATGGGATGACTACTCTCCGTGCATGTCTCAGCGTTGAGGAGAGGTTGCCGTCCGGCTACCTCCACGGCCTTGTTCCCCGGCGGGCCTCCTACTAGCTAGGATGTGCGCCCTGATCAGTGGCGAGGAGGGCGAATCGTGTCGATGGCGCACACTCGATGAGTGCGGAGTCCATCGGGACGTTCTGGTTGGCCGCTCGCCGGGTCCATTGCAGCCGTGCTGTCCGGGGAACTATGCGATCAGGCGAGTATTGGGGAGTGCGGGAGGCATGATGCGCATTCTGGGAATCGAGAACGGCAAGCGGCTCGCCGGGGAAGCCACTGGTGGAAAATCTGCGCGAGGAGACGGCGCGCGTAGAACCTGCGCCAAGAAGGCAGGCTGCGGGAGATCTACATGACCGACGAGCACTCGGGGCCGTGATCCTGCTTGAGTGTGCGAGCACCGCCGAGGCGGGGGCACTCCCGAATAAGCTGCCTCTCGTGCGTCGCATCTTGCGGCGTCGGGCCCTCCCCTGGTATGTTTCCCCCCATGTGGCCGGGATCGCCTGGGTGCGATCTCGCGAGGAGGAAGACGACATGTCGATGCCAAAGCGGATGGGGGCGGAGTTCTTCGGGACGTTCTGGTTGGTGTTGGGTGGGTGCGGGAGCGCGGTGTTGGCGGCCGCCTTCCCTGGGCTCGGAATCGGATTCGTCGGGGTGGCGCTCGCGTTCGGACTCACGGTCCTGACGATGGCCTATGCGATTGGCCACATTTCGGGCTGCCACCTGAATCCGGCGGTCTCGCTCGGTCTCTGGGTCGGAGGGCGGTTCCCGGCGAAGGACCTCGTGCCCTATGTCGTCGCTCAAGTTGCAGGCGCGGCGGCCGGCGCAGGGATCCTCTACCTCATTGCGACCGGGGCGCCGAGCTTCGACGTGACGGGCGGATTCGCGACGAACGGCTACGGGATTCACTCGCCGGGTGGCTACACGATGACGGCGGCCATCATTTGCGAGGTGGTCATGACGGCGATGTTCCTCATGGTGATCCTCGGGGCGACGGACAAGCGGGCTCCGAAGGGCTTCGCGCCGATCGCCATCGGACTCGCGCTGACGCTCATCCACCTGATCTCGATTCCGGTCACGAACACGTCGGTCAACCCGGCGCGTTCGACGGGCGTCGCGATCTTCCAGGGCGGCTGGGCGCTCCAGCAGCTCTGGCTCTTCTGGGCCGCCCCCTTGGTCGGGGCGATCGTCGGCGGCATCGCGTACCGCCTGATCGGCGGCGCGAAGGGTCAAGCAGTCTAGATAAACCGCTCGGAGGCGGAATGCGGATCCTGGCGATCGAGACGCCGGCCGAAGGCTCGCCGGGCGTGCCTTCGGCTGGCGACCTGCGCGATGAGGCGGCGCGGGCGTGGGAGCTACAGCAAGCGGGCAGCCTGCGCGAGATCTACCTGACGGACAAACACTCGCGAGCCGTCATCCTGCTTGAATGCGCGAACGCCGGCGAAGCCGCGGCAATCCTCGCGACGCTGCCGCTCGTGCGCCGCGGGTTCATCACGTTCGACGTCATGGAGCTCGAGCCGTATCCTGGGTTCGCTCGGCTATTCGCTGGGAGGTGACGAGGTATCGAACTCCGGGAGGCCCTCGCAGCGCGGGCGACGGTGAGAACTTTCGACGAACGGCCGGTTGCCGCTGGCATCGTGAAGAAGGCGATCCGGGCGGCGCTTCGCGCTCCAGCGTACAACCATCTGTGGGAATGGGGCTTCATCCAGATCCACGATCGCTCGTTGCGCACGAGCCTCGCGGACGCAGCGGGCCTAGAGGATGTCTCGGATCCCGACATCCTAGCCACGAAGTTCGCGTCGCTGCCGACGGAAGCGCGACAGATCTACCTGCGCGCGCTCCCGCTCCAGCGAACGATGGTGCTCACTGCTCCGGGGCTCCTCGTGCCCGTGTACCGACCGAAGCGGGGAGAACGGGCACCGGAAGGCCCGGCGGATCTGAACGCGTACGCCGCGATCTGGATCGCGCTCGGCTACCTCCTCCTGTCGCTCGCCGAGGACGGGGTCTACGGCTGCACGATCATCCCCGGCCGGTCGAGCGAGGCACGGCATCTGTTGGGCATTCCCGAAGACTGGGAGATCGCGACCCTGCTCCCGTTTGGCTACCCGCGCGGCCGCGTCGTGCGAAACGAGCATCCTTCGGACGTGGACGCCTTCCTGCACGTCGACAAGTTCCGTGGGTTCTCCTTGCCGACCACGGTGGAGCCGATGGGGTAGCGGGCGCCGTGGCTGCTTGCCCCCGCGAAGCTAGGCTTCTACGATGGCAGTGGGAGGGGAATCATGAATCGTCGAGTCTTCTACGTGCTGGCCGTTGTTGCAGTCCTTGCGCTCCCGTTCGCCGTTGCTGCGCAAGATGGATTGTCACCGGCTGTCTCCGCAACTGAGCAGCTAGACAACCTGTCCGCGGGGCGTTCGTTCGGGATCGGGATCCAGGCGGAGTACCCGTGGGGCGGACTCATCTCGCTCCGTTACTGGGCGACGGACTGGCTCGGATTCGAGGGCGTCTTCTTCGTCCTCTCGAACGACGGAGAGACCTCGGGCATCGTGACCGCTCGCGCCCTCTACCGTGCCGTCGACGCGGCGGCCGTCGACTTTTACCTCGCGGGCGGCGCCTCGGTCGGTTTCTCGGCCGTCGGGAGCGACCCGGCGACCGGCATTCTGGTGGGCGGGATCGAGATCAACTTCTCGCAGCGGTTCGCGTGGAACGTTGAGTTCGGGCTATCGGCCACGATCTATGGCGAGGCGTGGACCACGTTCGGCACTGGCATCCACTTCTACTTCTAGTTCGCCTTGGGGCGGCGAGCCATTGCATCTCGCCGCCCCAAGGCGCTACGGCTTTCGCGCGCTCACGCAGATGCTCGACACCGTGGCCGCGAGGAGATGCGCCGTCTCGTCGGTCAACCCGACGTCCTCGAGGCGCAGGGCCTGGCCGTCGACAACGATCACCGAGGACCCGGAGTCCTCATTCTCTTGCGACTCGCGGCGCTCGAAAGCATCCTCGGCGAACGTTTCCTTGACGACTGTGACGTCTCGGAACCCGGCGTCGCGGATGGCGCCGAGGTAGTCGTCGATCTGGGATGCTCCGGCGATGCATCCGACGTAGTGTTCCATGGACTCGCGGACTTCTGTGGGAAGTTCTCCGCGCAGGACGATGTCGGAGACCATCAGTCGTCCGCCGCGCTTGAGGGCGCGATGCGCCTCGCGGAACACCTGCGGCTTGTCGGGCGAGAGATTTACGACGCAGTTCGAGATGACGATGTCGACCGAGGCGTCGGCGACAGGCAGGTGCTCGATCTCGCCGAGGCGGAACTCGACGTTCTCGATGCCTTCCTTGCGCGCGTTCTCCCTTGCGCGCTCGATCATCTCCGGCGTCATGTCGACGCCGATGGCGCGGCCGGTCGGGCCGACCTTTTCCGCGGCGAGGAAGCAGTCAATGCCCGCTCCGGAACCGAGGTCGAGCACGACCTCGCCCTTCTTGAGCGATGCGAGGGCTGTCGGATGGCCGCAACCGAGGCCGAGGTCGGCACCTTGGGGAATGGAACGCAACTCGTCCGCGCTGTAGCCGATGGCCTGGCTCACGGGCGAGGCGCTCTCCGAGCAGCACGTGCCGCCGCAACCGCTCTTGCACGACGTCGCGCGCTTGGCGTAGTTCTCGCGCACGGACTTCCGGATTTCGTCATCGCGCTTCGCGTTCTTACTCATTCGTCCTCTCCTTGGGCTGCAGCCCTACCGCCCCAATCATCACGCGGACGCCGTCCACGAGCGCGTCCGCCTTCACCAGCACGAGGCAACAGATCTCGCCCTTTGACTCGATCGTCGTGAGCGCGAGCTTGTCCCCGGCGGAGAGGCCCATTCGCTCTCTCACATCCTTGGGCAGCACCATCTGGCCACGTTCGTCGACGCGGACGACGGCCGCGACCTGACAGCACTCTCCGCATTCGTCGCGCTTCTTTCTCCGAGAGTCGGCCATGGACTCCTCCCGCACGATCTGATGTATCAGATAAATCAGAGAGTACACTCGATGGCCGAGGCCTGTCAAACCGGCGGCTGGACATTTCACGCGCAACCCCAGCGAAGGCAAGAGAATTCGGCGGCTGCCTCGTGGGCGTGGCGTCGGCACGCGTGGCTATGCCCCGGGGCTACGCCCCCGGGGTGGGTGAGGACGCCGACGCCGGCTTGTCCTCCGCCTTCGCGTCGTGGTCCGGCACGAGGTCTTCGAGGTTGCGCACGGCGGGAACGAAGAAGAGGACGATGAGGCAGGCGAGGCAGTAGACGACTCCTGCGAGAACGTACTGGAGCCCGAGGCCGGAGCCTGGCGACGTGCCGACGAGCCAGCCGAACGCGTGCGACAACCAGGTGGAGGACGTCATCGCCGGCTCGGTCACGTAGTCGGCCAGCGCTCCGGCGAGGACGGGTGTGATGGGCAAGAGCGAGAAGGCAATGAGCCGCCGCGCCGCGAACACGCGCCCCTGAACGTCCGGCGGGACTTTGGCCTGCCAAATCGCTTGGGCGGCGCTGTTGGACAAGCACACGGCCAGCATTCCGAGCGCGGCGGTCGGGATCCAGAACGCGAGGCTGCGTCCGAACCCGAACAGGAAGAGGCCGAGGAACCCAAGGAGGAACTCGCCGACGAAGATGTTGGTCGTCTTCCGCTTGAACCCGCCCCACGCGCTTACGAGGAGGCCTCCGGCCACCCCGCCGACGGCGGCCGCCGACATCACAGCGCCGAGGGAAGCGCTGTGGTTCCCCGTGCGAGCCAGGATGAACGGGGCGACGAGGCCCATGCCGTTGACGAAGTTCAGGATGGCAAAGAAGAGGGTAAGGCCGAGGAGACCCTTCCTCGCGAAGATGTACTTGAACCCGAAGATCGCCTCGCGCAGGAGGTGGCTGCGGGCCGCAGCGCCCTCCGCGGAGGGCGGAGGCGTCGGGATGTGGACGACGAACAGGGTTCCGATGGCGAAAGCGAAGGTCGCCAGATCGATCACGAGGATGCCGGTGAGTCCGACGATCGGGTAGAGCGCGCCGGCGAGAATCGGCGCGAACACGCCGGGTCCGGAATCGACGAGCGACATCATCCCATTGGCCCGCTGGTACTGCTCCTTGGGCACCATGGTGCTGATGGCCGCTGAGTACGCCGGCCACTGGAACGTGTTCCCGAGGCCGACGAGGATCGCCGTGAGGTACAGGTGCCAGACGGAGAGGCCGCCGGTCGTGTGGAGCACGAGGACGGCCATGGTGCCCGCCGCCGCGGCGAGGTCGCTCAGCATCATCATCAGCTTGCGGTTGTAGCGGTCGACCATCGCCCCGGCGATCGGGGACAGGACGAGGAAGGGGATGAGGAACGACGTCGAAATCACGCCGAGGGCGGTGGCGCTGCCCGTCGTCTGGTACGCCCAGATCGTGAGCGCGAAGCTCGTCGCGCCTGACGCGAGAACGGAGACAAGTTGCCCCGTCCACACGAACGTGAAGCCCACGAAGCCTGTCGGCTTCTGACGAGCAGCCATTCCCTGTCCTCCCCGATGGTTGAGTGTGCCGCACATCTTCCGGCACCGAAACACCGGGCGCCACGGGGCGATGTCTCACGTCGCGAGCCCGGACGCTTGCTCTCAGAGTCAGGACGACACGTCTCGCGAATGTCGCGTGGGCAGCGTGGGCGATCAGGCTGAGGCCTGCGTCGTCGTGCCTTGACGTTCCAGCTCGAGGAGGCGGTGCTTGCGCCACAGTCCGCCACCGTAGCCGACAAGCTGGCCGTCCTTCCCGATCACGCGGTGACAAGGAATGAGGATCGAGATCCGGTTGTCGCCGTTGGCGCGGGCCACGGCGCGCACGGCCGTGGGTCGTCCGATGGCGTTGGCCTGATCTTGATAGGATCGTGTCTCCCCGCACGGGATTTCCTGAAGAGCTTGCCAGACGCGTTCCTGGAACGGCGTTCCCGCGGTGACGAGGGGGACTGTGAACGCTCGCCGCGTGCCGGCGAAGTACTCGGCCAGTTGGCGTTCGAGGAGAGCGACGTGGGAACTCGTCCCGGGCAGGGCGCGGGCATGGAGCGCCTTCTGGATGCGCCCGAGCTGCGTCTCCAGCATGCGGCGGTCGGCGAACTCGAGGAGGCACAGGCCTTCATCGGTCGCGCCCGCGACCATGGGTCCGAGGGGAGTCGGAATTCGCGTCACCGTGACGAGGCGCAGACTCCGGCTGTGTGCCGGCGCCTTGCCCGTCGTCTTGGCGAACGCCTCGGTGAAGCCGCTCAACGACTCGTAGCCCGCCCCATAGGCAGCCGCGGCCACGCCGTCGCCTGCCTGGATCCGGCCAAAGGCCGTGGCGAGCCGCAGCGCGCGGCCGTAGGCGTGGAAGGTCATCCCATGGTGCTTGAGGAACCAGCGACGCACGCGATCCGGCTCGAGTCCTCGGTCGCGCAGATCCTGATCCTTCCAGCGCCGGTCCGGAGCGGCGTGGACGTCGTCGAGAAGGGGCCGAACCCATTCCGGTGCCTCGCCAGGCACCCCAACCGGGTCGCACAGCTTGCAGGGGCGGTACCCGTAATGCAGCGCGTCGGTCGCGGACGGGAAAAACTCCACATTCTCGCGCTTCGGCTTTCTGGCGCCGCACGTGAGGCGGCAGAAGATGCCCGTCGTGATGACGCCGACGACGCACACGCCGTCGAATTGGCTGTCTCGCTCGATGAGTGCCTTGTAGAGGAGGTCAGCGGGCGGCAACTCGCGGGTTCGCGCTTGGGTATCCATGGGACAACGTCTCCTTTGGCGTCTCGCGTTACGGTAGACGGACGGCGCCGTCTGGGCAACCGGAAACCTGGCGAAGATGTCGTCCAATGCTGTGCTTCCGCTCCCCCGGTCGGGTGCAACTTCCTTTGTCTACGGAAGAGTCGATGTGGATGAGCGAACGCGAAGCTCCTACCATGCCTGCGATGAACGAGACTCCGAGAGCGATCGTCGTCGCTGGGCCCAACGGAGCGGGCAAGACGACGTTTGTGCGGCAGTACCTCGAGACCCACGTGGGGTTCGAGTACCTGAGCGCCGACGATATCGCGCTCGAACTCTCGCCGAGCCGGCCGGAGACGGTCTACGTGAGTGCAGGCAAGATCTTCTTTCGAAGGCTGCGCAACCTTCTCGCTGTGCGCCAGAGTTTCGTGACGGAGGTGACGCTTTCGAGTTCCCGCCTTGGCCGACACATCGCGGCGTTTCACGCTGCCGGTTACGAGGTGGAACTCGTGTTCATCCACTTGGAGTCGGCCGAGCTGTGCGTCGCCCGTGTCGCCGAGCGGGTGCGCAAGGGCGGGCACCGCGTTGCGCCGCGCGACATTCGTCGCCGATACGGACGCAGCGTGACGAACTTCTGGACGCGCTACCGCGCGATCGTGGATGGCTGGTTTCTCATGCAGAACTCGTTCCAGTCCTTCAGTCTGGTGGCGTACGGCACTCGGGAGTCCTTGATCGTCGAGGATCCGGCGCTGTATGATGCCTTCGTGAGAGGTCTGGTTGATGCAACGTCCTAAGACGATTCGGGTGGGGCTAAAGGACAAGGCGCGTCACTTCGAGCGCGTTGGCGCTGAGGCCACGCGCCGGGCGCAGCAGGAGAGTCGGCGCCGCGGCGTTCCGAACGTCTACTCCTGGCGCGGGAGGCTCGTGTTCGAGCATCCGCACTCCGGCAGGCTCCTGGAATGGGATCCCGCGGCGCCACGGACGGGTCGCGCCGTCGGCGTCATTGCCCGTAGCTTCCGTCAGGCCGGCCGACATCTCCTCGTCTTCCTCCGCGCTCTTCGGTTCGAGTAACCACAGCGCGTTCTTCCTCTCGCCAACTCCCATCTGTACAGGACTCCGCCATCTCGCCCCAAACAACGCCGTGTGCACGCGCCGCCCGGCCCATCTGCGCCGAGCTGAGCCGGCGGCCGATTACGCGTTGGGGTCTGGAGGCTCTCCACCTTCGGCGACGTGGAGTCGGAGGAAGAGCCACATGATGAGGAGTGCGGCGACCGCCCCGACGGCGACCCACAGAACGCGTATCGGGACGATCAGGTCGCCGAAAACCACCGTGACCAAGAGAACGCCGATCATCGGCGCCCACCCCCACTTCGTGAGCACCGATCGCCCGCCGCACTTCGCACAGCGATAGCCCATCAAGCCTGAGTAGACGAGCAAACGTAGGGGGTTCGCGACGGTACGGCAGTACGGGCAACGCGTCATCGGTCTCCTTTCTCTGTCGTCCTGAACACGACGGCTCCAGCCTACACGCAGGCCGCCGCGACGTCCACGGGAAGGAACCTTGGTTGCGCGAACTCAGGGGGCGTCAGGAGTAGAGGCCTGGATTCCGGAACGGGATGAGGGCAAGAGTGACGGCGTGCCGGTAGAGCGTCGCGCGGTTGATTGCGCCGCCCGTGAGGAGTCCGACGGCTCCGCCCTCGCGTTTGGAATCCGTGCAGCCGAACACGCGGTCGTCGGCCTCACCGAGCTCCAACCCGTCACGGACGAGGCGCGCGACCGCTTCTGGAAGGAAGAACGTGCCCGTCCTCGCCTTTCCCGTGCGGTCGCGGGACCGCACAACGACCCACGCGTAGGCGGCCAATCGCTCGTCCATGTCGGCGACGCCGCCCTCGATGCCGACCCAGAAGTCGGCGTCAGGCGACGCGGCCATGGCCCGAGCGGCGCGAGCCTCGGCTCCGCGGAGAGTCTCCGCATCGGTGCCGGGCTGGTCGCCCACGCCCGATGGGACGTCGAGGCCGCTCACACGGAAGATCCCATCGGGGAAGGCATCTCGGAAGCCTCCGAGCGCCGCGCGGATCTTGACTGGGTTATTGGAGGCCACGACGATGCGGCGTTCGCTTGGCGGCTTCACGCTCACCTCTTCCAGAACCCGAATTCCCTCTCGAAGCACGTGCCGTCGATTTCGGACACCATCTGCTGGATTGCCGTCTGAGCATCGCCCACGGCGAGGTTGTACACCGAGGGGCCGATCTCCTTGAGCGCGAAGTCGAGGAGGAGCGACGCCTTGAGATGGCCGATGTCCTGCTCGAGGTGTTCGGCGAAGTAGCGCCGAATCGAGGCTATGAGCCGCTCACGCGTCGCCTTGTCGAGCTCGATGGGCCACAGGCCTACTCCGTGCGGCTGGTGATCTCGATCAGGTGGTATCCGAACTTCGTCTGCACCGGGCCGTGAACGACTCCGACGGCGTCGTGGAAGACGACGTGGTCGAACTCCGGCACCATCTGCCCCGGTCCGAACTCCCCAAGGTCGCCGCCCGACGAACCGGAACCGGACGGGCACTTGGAATGCACCTCAGCCAGCGCGGCGAAGTCCGCGCCGCCTTCGATCTCTCTCAGCAACTCCTCAGCCTCTTCGTAGGTGTCTACGAGAATGTGCCGCGCCGTCGCCTTGGCCATGTCCGCCTCCCTCTTCTGAAGCATCGACAATACCCGACCTCGAGAGGATCGACAACTCATGTGGGCTGGGAAATGTAGTTCGCGGGAAGGGCTTCCCAGTTTGCTCGGTCCGACCGGCCTGTAGTCTGTGGCCTCGGATCCCCGGCTGCGTCTAGTCTTAGTCCCTCGAACTCGCTAGGCTGGATCGCAGAGCGACAAGGGGAGCGGAGGTAGCTATGCGGCTTGCGGTGGGAATGCTCATGCTCATCGGTCTTGCGGCCATCAGTTTCGTCAACGTTCATCAAGGAGCGCCCATGACCACCAGCGATGTCGATGTCACGAGGTACATGGGGATGTGGTACGCGGTAGCCAGCATTCCGACGACGTTCGAGAAGGGATGCGCCCAGGGAACGACGGCCTACTACCGTCTCTTGCCCAACGGCCGGGTTGAGGTAACCAACACCTGCTATGATGCCGCTGGCAAGGCGTCTCGTGTGGTTGGACGGGCGTGGATTCCCGATCCGTCGCAGACCGGCAAGCTCAAGGTGAGCTTCGTGGGCCTGCTCGGACTCTGGCTCTTCCCAGCAGACTACTGGATCCTTGACCTCGCGGCCGACTACAGCTACGCCGTCGTCGGGCATCCCGAGCGAAAGTTCGGCTGGATCCTGAGTCGCACGCCGACCCTTGCGGACGACGTGTTGGCGGGAGTCTACAGCCGCCTCGAGCGGCAGGGCTATCGGCGCGACCAGTTCGTGCCGATCGATCAGACGATGCACCTGTCCAAACGCCTGACGCCGGCCAGCGGCTGACGCTCTACAACGCGTCGGCGACCGACGTCTCGACGGACGCTTCGTGGTTCATAAGCACGAGGAGGCGGCCGACAGGCTGGCCGAGCCGTGTTGATGAATCCTTCCGGGTCTACGAGCACGACGCCGCAGACCGTTGCGTGGATCGGCGGCGGGCGATACCGTAGACACGTCGGAAGGTGAGCAAGATGAAGCTGTTGGAGAACAAGATCGGCCTCGTCTTCGGCCTCGCGAACGACCGAAGCATCGCATGGCACATCGCGCGGAACGCGATCGAGCACGGCGCGACCTGCGGATTCCCGTACCTCTCGGGAGAGAAGATGGAACGACGTGTCCGCAAGACGCTCGAGGATGGCGGCGTGGCCGCCCCGTGGCTCTACCCGTGCGACGTCTCGCGCGACGACGACCTGGACTCCCTGTTTTCTGCTGCGGCGAAGCACTTCGGACGCCTCGACTTCGTCGTGCACTCCATCGCGTATGCCGATCGCGAGTACCTCCAGCCGGGTACGTTCGCCGAGACGCCGCGCGCTGCGTTTGCGCAAGCGCTCGACATCTCCGTCTACTCCCTCCTCGCCGTCGCCCGCCGCGCGCAACCGCTGATGACGAGCGGCGGCTCGATCCTCACGCTCAGCTACTACGGGGCGGAAAAGGCGGCGTCGGGCTACAACGTCATGGGTGTCGCCAAAGCGGCGCTCGAATCGGCCGTCCGATACCTGGCGGTGGATCTCGGGCCCCAGGGGATTCGCGTCAACAGCCTTTCCGCTGGGCCATGTCGCACGTTGTCGGCGATGGCCGTCGGCGGCATCGACGACATCCTGACGAGGGTCGAAGCGGTCGCGCCATTGCGCCGGAACATCGAGACCGACGAGGTCGGGAAGGCGGCCGTCTACCTCTTGTCCGACCTTTCCTCCGGCGTAACGGGAGAAACCCATCACGTGGATGCCGGCTACAGCGCCATCGTCACGTAGCTGGTCGTCGCCCGTCCCGAGCTACCGAAGAGCGGGCGCGGTCCGAAAATGGCGGACCCGTAGCTCTCTGCGAAGACCGCCGGAACTAGGCGCCGTGTGCGCGCGGCACGGCGCGGTGGCGGCTCACATAGAGCGCTCCGGATGGGCGAGGTGCGGTGGCTATGGGCTGACGGAACGAACGCGGGAGAGCGGCGGCCGGCGCCCTTGTCGCGAACTGCGTTTCCGGCTCGAACGTTCCGTAGTCGAAGTCCGCCAGGCGGCGGCGCTCGATTCGCGCCCCGACCGCGCGGTCGATGTCGCGGATCATGAGACCGTCGGCGGGAGAGGCCAGTGTGAATGCTTCTCCAACCTGATCTGCCCGGCCCGTGCGGCCGATGCGGTGCGTGTACGCGTCCACCGTATTGGGAACGTCGACGTTGATCACGTGTGTGATGCCCGTGACGTCGATCCCTCGTGCGGCGACATCCGTGGCAACCAGAATGTCATAGCGGCGGCCGCGGAATCCATCGATGGCGGCCTGGCGCTGGACCTGCGACATGTTCCCCTGCAAGGCAGCTGCGCGGTGTCCCGCCTTGGCCAGAATCAGCGCCAGATTGCGAGCCCGGTGCTTAGTCCTCGTGAAGATCAGGACGCGCCCGGTCGCCGTCCGCTTGAGCAGGGCGAGGAGGAGGTTCGTCTTCTGGGTCTCCGGAACTGGGTAGAGTGCGTGCGACACCGTCTTCGCCGGGGCGATGGGGTCGACCTGGACCGTCGTCGGATCGCGGAGAATGCTCTGGGCGAGGCCGCGGATGTCGTTGGGCATCGTGGCGCAGAAGAAGAGCGTCTGCCGGCGTGCGGGGACATGTCGAAGTATGCGGCGAATGTCGGGCAGGAACCCCATGTCGCACATGCGGTCCGCCTCGTCGAGCACCAGCACCTCAACGTGCAAGAGATCGATAGCGCCATCGTCAATGTGGTCGAGGAGTCGGCCCGGGCAGGCGATGACGATGTCCGCGCCCCGCCGCAGGGCGGCCAATTGCGGCCGCTTGCTCACTCCGCCGTAGATCGCGACGCTGCGCACCTTCGTGTGTCGCCCGAACGCGATCGTCGCCTGATGAATCTGCTCTGCCAGCTCGCGCGTCGGCGCAAGGATCAACGCGCGGATGCCGCCCGGCTGGCCGCGAACGAGGCGGTCGAGAATGGGGAGCATGAACGCTGCTGTCTTTCCTGTTCCTGTCTGTGCTAAGCCGAGAACGTCCCGCCGCGCGAGGACGACCGGGATGGCTTGCTCTTGGATGGGGGTCGGGGCCTGATACTCAACGCCGGAAACAACGTGCGGGTGAAGCGAGAAATGCTCGAAACTCACTGAAAGTCCTCCTTGGACTATTGAGCCAAGTCGCACTCTCAGCTCGTGATGCTTTGCAATCTTTGCGGTTGACGTATGCGATCCAGTTGCTAGCGTGATATTGGTGGGAAGTGTACCCGCTCCGCGCGAGCTTATCCAGCGGCGATCGGCTCTTGCGGCGCTGCCTGCCCGGAAACGCTCTCCAGGACGGTTGTTTCGCGCTCAATGCCGAACGGCGTTCGGCACGGGAGTCTTGGTGAAGGCGTGGCTTCTCTCCGAAGCGTCGGCACAGACTCTTCATTTCTTGGATGTCTCCGAGGATCGAGGATAGGATGAACGTCGCTGCGTGGGCCTCGGTGGCTCGGCAGCGTCCTCAAAACTGAAAGGGGGCAACGATGCAACTCTGGGCGTGGATTCTCATCATCGCCGTTGTGGTCATCTTTCTCTCCGGGATCCGGATCGTGCGTCCGACGCACCGCGCGCTGATCGAGCGGCTGGGCAAGTACCAGCGCTTCGGTCAGGCCGGATTCCACTGGGTGATGCCGGCGATCGATCGCCTGATTCAGATCAACGTGACGGAGCAGATGGTCGACGCGCAGCCGCAAGAGATCATTACCAACGACAACCTGAACGCGCGCGTCGACGCTCAGGTCTACTTCAAGGTCAAGAACGACGAAGAGAGCGTCAAGAACTCGCAGTACAACGTCAATAGCTACCAGATCCAGATCGTGAACCTCGCGCGCACGACGTTGCGCAACATCATCGGAACCCTCACCCTGAAGTCGGCGAACAGCGAACGAGACAGGATCAACAACGAGCTCCTCTCCACGCTGTCGGCGGAGACGAAGAGCTGGGGCATGGAGATCGTCCGCACGGAGCTCAAGGAGATCGATCCGCCGAAGGACGTCCAGGAGACGATGAACAAGGTCGTCAAGGCCGAGAACGAGAAGATCGCCGCCCTCGACTATGCCAACGCGGTGGAGCGTCAGGCGGACGGCGAGAAGCGCTCCGAGATCAAGAAGGCGGAAGGAATCAAGCAAGCGAAGATTCTCGCCGCGGAAGGCGAAGCCGAGGCCATCCGCCTCGTGAACGAAGCGGCGAACACGTACTTCGTCGGGAACGCCCAGCTTCTTCGCAAGCTGGAGACGCTCGAGAGGTCGCTGCGCGACAACGCGAAGATCGTAATCCCCGCGGGGTCCGAACTCATCAACGTGATCGGCGACCTGGCCGGAGTGACTCCGGTGCCAATGAAGCGGCCTGGGGAACAAGGGAAGTAGAGGTAACGGTCAGCTTGTGCAGCATGAGGAGTGCGCCCCCGGCGGGTCGCGGGGGCGCTTCCATTGATCGGCGTGAGAGGCCGTGGGCAAAGGGGATCGTGAAGTGAACGAACGTCTTGTCGTGCAGCAGACTCGCGGTCTGCCAGCGACGACCTGCTCGCTTGTGGCCGATCTCGAGGCTCTCGGCGTGCGCTCGGGGACGGTGCTCATCGTCCATTCCTCGCTCAGCGCTCTGGGATGGGTCTGCGGCGGCCCTGTCGCCGTCATCGAGGCGCTGGAGAGAGTCGTGGGCTCGTCCGGCACGCTCGTGATGCCGACGCAGACCGGCGGGCTGACCGACCCAAAGGACTGGCGTCGCCCGCCGGTTCCCGAGGAATGGAAGGACCTGATCCGCGCCTCCACGCCGGCATACGACCCGGATCGGACGCCGACTCGCGGGATGGGTGCGGTTGCCGAGACCTTCCGAACGTGGCCGGGGACGATCCGAAGCGCTCACCCGCACGCTTCGTTCGCCGCGCGGGGAGCTCGGGCAGTCGATGTCTGTGCGCATCATGCGCTCGACTTCGGGCTTGGGGAGACCTCGCCGCTCGCGCGGGTCTACGACCTTGACGGCTGGGTGCTCCTCCTCGGTGTCTGCCACACATCGAACACGTCGATCCACCTCGCCGAGTACCGCGCTCGATACCCCGGGAAGCGTGAGACCACAAGCGGCGCACCCGTTTCCGTGGGGGGAAAGCGGCTGTGGACGACAATTCGAGACGTGGACCTTTCGAGCGATGACTTCGAGGAGATCGGATCGCGTTTCGCTGAGGCGACGGGCGCCGTACGGTCGGGTCGAGTTGGAGTTGGGACCGGATTCCTGATGCCCCAACGAGCCCTTGTTGACTTAGCCGTCCGTTGGATCGAGGCGAATCGCGGGCACGAGAGCCCTCAGTGGCCGGCAGAGATACGCGCGGCGACCCACGACGACCAGGCGGAGTGGCTGCGCCTTCGCGTGGCGCTCTGGCCGGCACACGATCGGGCGGACTCGGAGCGCGAGGTGGGCGCGATGCTCATGGAAGGCAGCCACGAGGTCGCCTTCGTCGCAGAGATCGCGCCTGGTCGTCTCTGCGGGTGGGTCGAAGTGTCGCTGCACGAGGAGGCCGAAGGGTGTAACTCGAGCCCGGTCGGCTACATCGGGGGGTGGTTTGTCGATCCTTCGCACCGCGGGCGGGGCATCGGCCGCCGCTTGATCGAGGCCGGGGAGGCGTGGGCACGCTCTCGCGGCTGCGCGGAGATGGCCTCCGACACGACGTCGGAGTTTCCCGAGAGCCCGTCCGCGCATCGAGCGCTCGGCTACGCAGACGCAAAGATGACGTTCCACTTCCGGAAGGAGCTTCGCCCGTGAAGACAGCCCTTGTTCGGGGAGTCAGCTCGGCGATCGGTTCGTGCGAACTGACGCACTTCACGCGCCAGCCGATCGACGTCGCGAAGGCGGAACGACAGCATCGGGCGTACGTCGGAGCCCTGCGCGACCTCGGGTGCCGAGTTCATGAACTCCCCGCGGACCCCACGCTCCCAGACTCCGTGTTCGTCGAAGACACGGCGGTACTCGTCGATGGAGTGGCGGTGATCGCTCGCCCCGGCGCAGCCTCCCGCCGCAAGGAGATCGATGCGATCGACGCCTTCCTCAGCCTTCGCCTGCCGGTGCTCCGAATCGAGTCGCCCGGTACTCTCGACGGGGGCGACGTCTTGCGCGTCGACCGAACCCTCTACGTCGGGACTTCGGGGCGGACGAACGCCGCGGGAATTGTGCAACTCCGCGCGGGTCTCGCTTCGTACGGCTACGAGGTCCGTGCGGTTCGGGTCTCGGGGTGTCTGCATCTCAAGTCTGCCGTGACCGAGGTTGGCGACGGACTGCTGTTGATCCAGAACGAGTGGGTCGACGCGGATGCGTTCTCCGACTGCACCTGCATCGAGGTTGATCCGCAGGAATCGCGCGCAGCCAATGCCCTGCGCGTCGGAGCCGAGATCGTCTATCCGGCCGCCTACCCTCGGACCGCAGCTCGTCTTCGCGACAGCGGTCTGCGCGTTCGGCTGGTCGACGTGTCAGAACTCGCGAAGGCCGAGGGTGCGGTGACATGCTGCAGTCTGATCTGGGACGCAGCCGCTGTCTGCCCATCCTAGAGGGAGCCGAATGGCACGTCTCGAATGCGTCTGCCTTCCGCGAAGGGCCGTCGTCTAGCTTGTCCAGTTTCACAGTAGTGTTTGCAGTCGGCGGCAGTTGAGATCAGGGAGGGCGGCGAACGCGCGTGGCGGTCTCTCGCGCCAAGAGCGCAAAAAAAGGCAGGGTCACTGTAGCGTCGCACGCGTTCGGTTCTAACGAGAGAACGAGCTGCACCTTGCGTGCGACGATGGTGAATTGGGAACGACGTCGAACACGGCGCAAGAGATCCACGAGATGGGTCTGCGCGAGGTCGCCCGGCTGCACGAAGAAGTCCGCGCGTGCGCTGCGGTGCTCGGCTACGCGGCGACGCATCCATCGCCGAGCTGTTCGGATGGATCCAGCAGGACGGTGGAACTCTCTACGACGGGGATATCATGCGAGAGTACGATCGGCTGATCGAATCGGCCAAGGTGAATGCCCTCTCTTTCCTGTCCCGACTGCCGGCGACGGAGGTTGTCGTGAAGGAGGACCCCGTGGGTGGGTTCTACCAGTCCGCGCCGCGCGACGGCTCATTGCCGGCCGCCTTTGGCGCACAGACGACCGGCGCGCAGCTGCGCTTCACCATGCCCACGCTTGCCTATCACGAGACGATTCCTGGCCACCATGTCCAGATTGCGCTGGCTCAGGAGATGGATCTGCCGCTCCTTCTGAGCGAGACGGGCTTCCTCGGATTCAACGAGGGGTGGGCGCTCTACGCCGAACGGCTGGCCTGGGAGTTTGGCTGGTACGAGGGGGATCCCTACGGGAATCTCGGCCGACTTCAGTTCGAGCTGATGCGGGCCGCTCGCCTGGTCGTCGACACGGGAATCCACGCGTTGGGGTGGAGCTACGAGGACGCAGCGGCCGCCTACCAGGAAGCCACGGGGCGCTCCCCTCAGCTCACCCAATCGGACATCACCGATACGCCGCCTGGCCTGGGCAAGCTGTGTCCTACCACGTCGGGTACCTTGCCCTGCTCGACCTACGAACGAGGGCGGAGACCGCACTTGGCGATCGGTTTGACCTCATGGCGTTCCACGATGCGCTCCTTTCGCTCGGCAACGCGCCGCTTGCGCTCGTCCATACCGCCGTCGCCGCGTTCATCGCCACGCAGGGAGAATGAGCGGTGGAAGCGCCGCGGGGTATGTCGTAGAGTTGCGAGTTGCTGGGACCTAGTTGCAGACGTGCCTCCGCTGGATCGCGTGGGGTGTTGGGTCGACCCCTTGGTCGAGGGGCGCCTGCCCCGTCGACTTGTGTGGATGCGGCCAGCCGTGAGCGGCTGGGGCGCAGGAGTCCAGGGCACGAACATGGCGCGCAAAGAGGAGTCTCGGCGTGACGAAGAATCATGTACCGCGCTGGATCTGGCCGTGCGCTCCCGCTGCGCGCGTTGCGATGGTGCTCGCCTTGGTGGTCTTCCTCGGCGCGTGTTCCGCCCCTCCGCAGCCGATGTCATCTTGGGTCCCGCCCTCGCTCGCCGACGTCCAGGCTGAGCTTCATGGCGCCTCGTTCGACGGCTTCGTGACATCGTCCTGTCGGCTCTACCTCCTTCGTTTCCCTCAAGTCGTTGCGCAGCTCGGTGTGGCCGAGACCCTGGGGATCCGAAACGATCGGCTCAATGACTACTCCGTGGCCTACGACCGCGAGACGGCCGCCATCGAGGGCTACTTCCTCGATCGGCTCCAGTCGTTCGATCGGGAGGCCCTTGCGCCCGCGCAGCGTGCAGCCTACGACACCTGCCAGTGGATGTGGACGCGCAGCGCGGCACGCCGTGCGCTCGGGTTTTCGGGATACGCAGTGGACTCGACGATGGCCTCACCCGACGTCCGATTGTCCCGCCTCTTCACGACCGACCTGCCCTTAGGCGATGAGTCGGATCTTGCCGACTACCTGGCGTGCCTCCGGCAGGCTACGGCTCAGATCCGGGAGATCGAGCTGCACGTCGATGCCGAGGATAAGCGCGGGATCGTGCCGCCGGATGGGGTTCTGGCGGCGGAACTCGCGATGCTGTCTCTCGTGAGGATTCGTCACACAGACTCTCGCGACCAAATTGGCCTGTTTCAGAAGATCAGTGGGACCTCTCACCCGTTCTACCTGAGGATGCGGGACTTGGCTTCCAGCATGCCCGCCTTGCCGCGTGAGAAGCGGAGCGAGATCATGGTTGCGGCTCGCGAGGAGATCGAGCAAAGGATCATCCCGGCATTCGAACGGCTGTACAACACCGTGGCGCACCGCCTGTCCGAGATTCCGACAGACGCTGTGGGGATCGGTCCCCTGTTCGGCGCGGATGCAGCGTACGCCGAGCTCCTGCGCCAGGCTTCGGGCACGCTCCTTCGCTCCGACGACGTGCATCGACTGGCTCAGGCGCATGTCGAACGCGCACGCCTGGACATCGACAAGGTCAGCACGTCCCTGGGTATCCGCGCCGGGACGCCGCTCGCGTCGCTCTTCCTGTACCTGCAGAGCGAGGACGGTGAGCCCGACGCCGAGTCCGATGGCGAGCCCGACGTGGCCGACGTCCCGGCGCCGACGCGCGGATTCCCGATGTCGCGCGCGCAGCCGACGATTCTTCCGTTTGGCGTGGGGGTTGACGACGGGGATGGCGTGCCGTGGGGTCTGGCCGCCTCCGACCCGTTCTATGGGTTCATGGCGGGCTGCAAGCTCTACCTGGCGCAGGTGGCCTGGGAGGAGCGACAGGCTGGCATGGGATCCGCACGGAGTGCGCTTGCGGCGCTTCTGGAGCAGTATCAGGCTGCGGTGGCTGCCGTAGTCGATACAGGCATTCACGCGCTGGGATGGGGTCTGCGCACTGCGACCACATACTATCAAGATACCCTAGGTCTGGCCCCGTTCGAGGCTCGCTACGAGGTTTCGCGCCTCGCGGCGGCGCCCGGGCTGGCGGCAGGCCGATACGCCGCGTACTGCCGGATCGTGGAACTGCGAGCGAGAGCGCAGGAAGCGGCGGGCGACGAGTACCTGCCGGAGCGATTCCATGACTGGCTGCTCGAGTACGGAGCGAGGCCCCTAGAGACCCTGGATGACCCGACGCCAGGAGACCTGAGAAACGCGGCCGGCTCCTGAGCCGCCGTTTCTAGCGTTGCGCGTCGACGTGCTTCCGCCAGAGAGCCAGCGCGTGCGCACGTGGGTCGACGACCTCGACGCCCGCCTCGGCGAAGAACGCGTTCGTGTTGACGAGGTCGCGCACGAGGAGTTCGAGCGCGTCGTCGTTGTACCGCGGATCCACGGCCTGCGGGAAGTCGATGATCGTGACCGCTCCCTTCCAGAAGAGCATGTTGTAGGGTGACAGGTCCGCGTGGACGCGGTGATGGACGAGGAAGAGGTCCACGTTCTCGAGGATTCGTGCGTAGATGCGGCGGGCCTCCTCTAGGTCCAACGGGACGCCGACGAGGACGGGCGCCGGGGTCTCGATGTCGCCGAGGTACTCCATCAGGATGACCGGCCCAACGCGCTCGATGGGGTATGGGACATCCGCGCCGGCCGCGTGGAGCATCTCGAGTGTCTTCATCTCGTGGCTGATCCAGGCGCTGAACTTGTGCGTCCGCCCGTGCTGCGTCTTCTTCCCGAGGGCGCGGAGGACGCGGGCGTCGGGACGAGCGCCGCGGGATCGGCCCTGCTGATAGATGGCGTCCCGCTTGAAGCTTCTCATCTCCAGCGGGCGATAGACCTTAGCCGCGATGAGGTCCCGATCGAGCGATGGGTGCGCGTGGCAGCAGTAGACCACGGCCTCTTTGCCACTCTTGATCGGTCGGATCACGTCGAGGAGCAGATGCTCCTCGATCAACGGAGCGAGGTGTTGGAGCAACTCCTCCTCGACCGTCTTCTCTTCCGGTTGCGCGGGTTTTGGCGGCGCGTTCTTGCGCGGCGGGCGACGATCGGGCTCGACGTCCTCGTAGAAGCGAATGAGACCTCCCTGCGACGCGTGCCGGAATCGAGAGCGAGTGTTCGTTTGCCAGCGTCAGAGCCGGAGTATACCCGCGGCGAGCGTGAGCGAGCGGACGGCGGCCGCCGGGGATGGATCCGCGGGAGAGTCGCGTGCATACTTGCACACATCTGCAAGAGATGGAAAGGAGCAACGTGCTCGTCACGAGTCGCGTCGTGAAAATCGGCAAGGCCTTGGCTCACCCGGCCCGCGTGCGGATTCTGGTCATGCTCAAGGAAGGGGAGCTCTGCGGCTGCGAATTCACTCCGAGTCTGTGTCTTGACCCTTCGGTCGTCTCGCGCCATCTCTCGACTCTCGCGCAGGCCGGCCTCATCGAGTCGCGCCGTGACGGTGCTCGCGTGATGTGGAGTCTGTGCGACCCCGCGGTCATCGGCCACCTTGAGCGCCTCGCGGCGCTTACGCAGGAGAAGGAGGCGGTGCGGTGAAACGAGGACGAGGAGCGCCCACGGCGGTTCCGAAAGAGCCGCCTCCAGCGCCTACGGGTCCTGGCTTTACCTCTTTGTCGCGGCGGGAGCGCCTCGCGCTGCGCCTGACCCTCGTGCTCTCCGGAGCGGCGGCGTGGTGGCTTGCGTATACGAACCTCGAGGCGTTCGCCACGTGGTTCACCTACCATCTGCTGGGGATGACGGCGGGGACCCCCCTGGCCTCGGCTGTTGCCTTCCTGGTCTACGAGGCCCCCAAGGTCCTCATGCTCCTGGCCTTGGTCGTGTTCGGCGTCGGGATCCTCCGCACATTCTTCACCCCGGAGCGGACTCGTCGCCTCCTCGCCGGCAAGCGCGAGGTGCTGGGCAACGTGCTGGCCTCCCTGCTCGGCGTGGTAACGCCGTTCTGCTCCTGCTCCGCCGTGCCGCTCTTCATTGGCTTCGTCAGCACTGGGGTCCCGCTCGGGGTGACGTTCTCGTTCCTCATCGCGGCGCCGATGATCAACGAGGTCGCCCTCGTTCTGCTGTTCGGCCTGTTCGGGTGGAAGGTGGCAGCGCTGTACATGGGAACGGGTCTGGTGATTGCCATGGTGTCGGGCTGGATTGTCGGGCGCCTGAAGCTTGAGCGGTGGGTCGAGGACTGGGTCCACCAAACATCGGCGGGCAACGGGCACGCCGCTGACGAAGGTCCGCTGACCTGGAGCGATCGCGCACGACTCGGCCGGCACGCCGTGAAGGACATCGTCGGGAAGGTGTGGCCCTACGTGCTGGTCGGCATCGCTGTCGGGGCAGGCATCCACAGCTACGTCCCGGAGAACTTCATGGCCTCCATCATGGGCAAGGGAGCGTGGTGGTCCGTTCCTCTCGCCGTGGTGATCGGCATTCCGATGTATTCCAACGCGGCCGGTATCATCCCCGTGGTGCAAGCGCTCCTCAGCAAGGGGGCGGCGCTCGGCACGGTGCTCGCGTTCATGATGTCGGTCATCGGGCTGTCGCTGCCGGAAATGATCATCCTGCGCAAGGTTCTCAAGGTTCCGCTCATTGTGACCTTCGCGAGCGTCGTAGGCGCCGGGATCGTGGTCGTGGGCTACCTGTTCAATGCTGTCCTATGACCAGCGGCGGGCGAAGACCGGGTGCAGAGAAACGCAACCCGGTGCGAGCGGGGAGTCCGCAAGGGACCATGGAGGGGAAAGATAGTGGATACCTGATCTGCGCCACCACTCGAACCAGCGGAAGAGGGAGGGCCAGTGCGAATCGAGGTGCTAGGAACGGGGTGCCCGAAGTGCAAGGCAACGATGGCCAACGCGCAGAAGGCGGTGGCAGAGCTGGGCATCCGGGCGGAGGTTGTCAAGGTCGAGGATCTCATGGAGATTGTGTCGCGCGGCGTGATGATGACACCCGCGCTTGTGGTTGAGGGGCAGATCAAAGTTGTCGGGAGGACGCCGACGGTGGACGAGATCAAGAAGTGGCTCCTGTAGACGGGCAACGCGCGATGCACTCGACGACGACGAGGCACGCGTGAGGTCGGATGTGCAATGCTGCCCGAGGTAGACCGAAACACGGAGGGGATAGGGTGGACAACAAGGTATTGCTGATCATCGTTTTCGCGCTCTTCGCTGTCGCTGCCGCGCTCGTCGTCTTTGCACCGGGAGAGCAGGAAGCGCAGACTGCGAGTAGGGCGTCAGTGCCATCCCAGACTGAGGGAGCAGCGTCCACGACGGCTGTCTCCGCGTCGCCAGACGTGCAAACGACGCTCGCGTCGGGAGTAGACCTGGCCGGGGAGTCGCAGACGGCAAGCAACGTCGCCTCCGCGAGCTCGACGCCGGCGAGCCATCGCTTTGTTGCGACCTACTTCCACAACACCGCGAGGTGCGTGACCTGCCGCAGTATTGAGCAACGTTCCAGAGATACGATCCAAACCGCCTTCGCCGCCGAGATCGTGTCCGGCCGATTGGCGTGGCGTGCCCTTAACATGGAGGAAAAGGAAAACGAGCACTACGCCATCGACTACGACCTGCCGTATGCATCGCTCGTCCTCGCTGAAATGGACGGGGAACGCGAAGTGCGCTTCAAGGTGCTGGAGCAGACGTGGGACCTCGTCCACAAGAGGCAGCCGCTGTTGGAGGACTACGTTGAGAATGAGACGCGCGCTTTTCTAGAGGGACGCTAGTGCCTGATTGGGTTCTTGGTGCAGCTTCCGCGTTCTGGTTCGGGATTCTGACCTCAATCAGCCCTTGCCCACTCGCGACGAACATTACGGCGATGTCCTTCGTCGGACGCCGCGTCGGGAGTCCAGGCAAGGTTCTGCTCGCCGGCGTTCTGTACACGGTGGGACGTGCGCTCACCTACCTGGTTCTGGGTGCTCTTCTCGTTGGGAGCCTCCTTTCCGCCCCGCGGTTGTCCCTTGTGTTGCAGAGGACGATGAACAAGGCTCTCGGCCCGATCCTCATCGTGGTTGGGGTCTTGCTGCTCGGCGTGATCCCTCTTCGCTTGCCGTCGTCCGGACTCACCCAGCGTATGGGAGAGCGGATCGCGAAATGGGGACCGTTCGGCGCGCTCTTGCTGGGAGTCCTCTTCGCCCTCACCTTCTGTCCGGTGTCGGCTGCCTTCTTCTTTGGCAGCCTTCTCCCGTTGGCAATTGAACAGCAGTCGCCCGTGTTGTTGCCGGCCCTGTTTGGGATCGGTACCGCGATCCCGGTTCTCGGGTTCGCGGTGGCGATCGCTCTGGGTGCCAAGTCGCTCGGCAAGGTTTTCGGCAAGGTCACGAAGATCGAGCGGTGGGCCAGGCTCATCACCGGGGTGGTGTTCATTGGCGTGGGCATCTATCTGATGCTGGTGCACGTGTTCCGGCTATGGGCATAGAGAGAGGAACGCCCCAACATGCCGGGACCAATGCACAGTTGGTGTGCCGGAGGTCGAGAAGAGGTGCAACAAAGCGCGCAGCGGCTGTGGGAGAGGACATGAAGCGCGGGCTCGCAGTGCTCGGCATTATCTGTATTTCGCTCGAAGTCCTTCTCGTCGCGGGATGCACCCGTCTTGACAGCGTCGAAGCGGTGCTGGACGCGTCCCCCAGCGAAGGCGCCGCTCCTTTACGCGTCGAGTTCCGCATGGACCGTTCAACGTATGGGAGCGGCGGCCCCGGCACGTTCGTCCTTGACTTCGGCGATGGGACGAACGGCGTAGCGGGCGACGACCTCGGCCTGCTGATCCCGCATGTGTATGGGCCCATCGGAACGTATCAGGCGCGTCTCACGGTGATCGCCAACGATGGGCAGACAAACGAGGCGACAGCGGCCATTGCCGCGACCACCGGCGAGGTGCCCGAAGGATCGACGGTGGGGAGGAGAGCCTACAATTTCACAGCGCCGACGACGGACGGGCGCGAGATCACGCTGAGCGAACTGCGCGGTCAAGTCGTTCTCATCGAGTTCTGGGGTTCGTGGTGCATACCGTGCAAGGCGAGCATGCCTCACATCAACGCCTTCTGGGAGGCGTATCACGATCACGGGTTTGTGGTTCTTGCGGTCAGCACAGACGACAGGGCTGAAGACGCCGTCCAATACCTCGCGAAGAATGGTTTCACTGGGCTGACCTGCATTTGGGAGTCGGGTGGGAAGTCGACGCGAATCAAGCTGATGTATGCAGTCGATTGGATTCCCCGCTCGATCGTCGTCGACAAGGCCGGGATTGTCCGCTACAACGGGCATCCCATGGATTTAGAGGGGAGCTTCCTGGAAACCCTGCTGGCCGAGCCGGCTTCCGAACCCCCCTAGTGGCACCGAAGCCAACGGCTCTGCGGAGTAGAAGCAGCAGAAGGCGGCGAGGGAACAGCCATGAGGCCCAGAAGTGCCCCATCGGAGAACGTGCACGCGCGGAGGATACGCGACGGCGCCCCCCGCCCCCTCCCGCGCGCTGGGGGAAGTCCAGTCCGTAGGTCGCCGATCCAGCGGGCGCCGCAGCCACCCAAAGAAGAGCGGCCCCCAGCTGGAGTGCACTCCAAACGAGCTCCGGGTGTCCCTGCGACCGTCAGAGCCCCATCATTGAAGGGGCGATGAGCAGGCGGGTCCCAATGCGCAAGCGGCGACCGCGTTTCGTAGGGCCAACTCCTGCGGCCTGCCCTCACCGACAATTGCTTTGTCGCAAACCAGAATGACAGGCACATCGATGGGTGACTGCAGACGGTAGCGGATCGCAAGCTTCTGAAGCAGGCTCTGCCCCGTGGAGCTCTTGAAGTCATAGTAGCGCACTGTAAGGCCGGGGGACTCGTCAAGAAGCGTTTCAAGAACTTCCTTCATTCGGGTGCAATGGCTGCAGTCCTCCATGTAGAAGAAAACGACTGCCGATCTCTCCGATGTGCCAGGAGCCGTGCATCCCGCGAGGACAAGGACGAGTAGGGCGGCCAGACAGCAGCCCTGTAGTTCGCGCGCTCGGCGCACTCCCTGCGATGTGTTCATGAGGTCTCCTCTCGGCAGGCCCAGAAGCTGGTCTGCATCAGCGCCGGCAGCCGCACCGCCCCGTCGGCCCGCACACATCCTGTGGGGCGGCGCCGCGTCGTCGGCGCGGCACGCGGGCGAAGCAACATGGGTCCTGGGGCGTGCAAGACGGGGGCGGGGGTACGTGGAGGTTGCCATGGGGGCTGATTGTGGTACTATTCGCGCGAACATGCAAATAGACGATGAGAAGATGGGGACAGACTATGTGGCGTTGGCCGCGGCTCTTGGCGCGCTGGGGGAGCCAACTCGTCTACGGCTCTTGGCCTTGTTGATGACCTTCAACGAGCCGCTGTGCGTCTGCGAGCTGTCCTCCGGCCTTGGCCTTCCCGACTATCAGACGTCGCGGCACCTCGCTGCCTTGAGGCGCGCTGGTCTCGTTGCCTACAGCCGTCAAGGTCTCTGGGCCTATTACCGTCCAACCGACAACCCTCACGTTCGATTCCTGCGCAACGTCCTTTGCACAGATTCGGAGGACGTGGCGCGCATGCAGTCTAGGTTGCAGCAACGAGTTGCAGGTCGCTGCGTCGTCGGTCCGGCTTGTGCGGCGGCTGAGAAAGAGCGGGGGCAGATAAGTCCGCTTGCCGCAACGTGCGGATCGAGGAAGTGATCGAAGAGAAGAACAAGGTGTCCGAGGACAGGAATCAAGGCCAGCGGCCTTCCTGAGGAACTGCGCTGGCCATCGCCTGATCGACGGCGAGACGTAAGAGGTGATGAGCAATGCATGGTTTCGAGAAATACTTGCCAATATGGGTTGTCGTGTGTATGGGACTTGGCCTCCTCCTCTCCCAGACCGTGCCTGGGGTGGGTGAGACGATCGGTTCGTGGGAAGTGGGCGGCGTGTCGATTCCGATCGGAATCTGCCTCTTCCTGATGATGTACCCGGCGATGCTCAACCTGCAGGTCGCGGAGCTGCGGAAGCTGCGCAGGAACCCGAAGCCGATTCTTCTGACACTCTTCTCGAACTGGATCTTTGCTCCTCTCGTGCATGTGGGCCTGGCAACCCTCTTCCTTCGCGGAAACCCGCAGCTCATGGTCGCGGTCATCTTGCTCGGATCCAGCCCGTGCACGGCCATGGTGCTCGTGTGGGGAAAACTTGCGGGAGGCAACCAGGAGCAGAACGTCGTCAACACAAGCCTGAACACGATTGCGATCGTCTTCCTCTACGTGCCGGTAGTGTCGCTCTTGACGGGAATGCAGAACATTCCCATCGATCGGGTGATGCTCCTCATTTCCGGCGCGGTATTCATTGGTGCGCCCCTCGTGATCGGCATCGTGAGCAAACGCCTGCTCACCCGCGCCAAGGGTCTCGAATGGTTCGATCGAGTCTACCGCCCCTTTGTCGGCAAGGTGACGATCGTTGCCTTGCTTGTGACGCTCATCGTTCTGTTTGCGCTGAACGGTGATGTGCTGCTCCATCACTTCGACAAGCTCTTGCTCGTATCGATCCCGCTCCTGCTTGCCTTCCCGGTCGTCCTGGGATTCAACCTGCTCGCCACGCGCGTGCTCAAGTTCCGCTATCGCGAGGCGATTGTCTCAGTGCTCATCGGGTCGTCGAGCCACTTTGAGATCGCGATTGCTTCGGCCATTGGCATGTATGGAGTGGGTTCGCTCGCCGCGCTCGGAACGACGATGGGTCTGTTCTGGGAGGTGCCCGTCATGCTCAGCGTTGTCTACATAGGGCGAGCCTTGGGGCGCCGGGGATTCTGGGGGGACCCAGTCGCTGCGAAGTAGAGAGGGCTCGCATGTTCCGCCCTTGCGATCAGGAACTTGGCGAGGCCGTGCCTGCCCAAGCGCTTTCGGGGCACGTCCGACGTCGGCGCGACAGTGAAGGAACTCGCCTGCATCATGGCGCTCACGTTCCGCGAGAGCGCCGGTGGCGGCGATGGCTGGCCCGGGCACGCTCGGCGACGTGAAGGAACTCATGGCCGGGAACCTTCGCTGCTGCCCGCGGTAAGATACGTCGATGAGACGTGGATGAAAAGGAGAACCATGAGACGAACCTTTGCTCTTCTCGCGCTGTCGCTTGTGTGGATGGGTGGGACGGCCGCCGCCGCTCCGCAGATCGCCGTGGACCTGCAGACGTACAACTACCCGGACACGGTCGAAGGGATCGCCGTGGTCCACACGTTCGTCCTGTCGAACGTCGGCGACCAGGAGCTTGTGATCACGGATGTGACGGTCGGCTGCCACTGCACAACGACCCAGTTGGCGACCGACCGCCTTCAGCCGGGGCAGAGCGTCGAGCTTCGTGCGGTGCTTGACACCAATGGGTTCTCCGGCCGCGTCGCGCGATATATCACGGTGGCATCGAACGACCCGGCCCATCCCACGATCCAGCTCAACCTGGCGGGCAACGTCGTCGATCGGCAGCCGTACCAGAAGCCGGTGAGCGATCTGTTCAACGAAGCGTATCTGCTCGTCGACGTTCGCGACGCGACGGCGTACGCCGCTGGGCACCTCCTCGGCGCTATGAGCATCCCGGCGAGCGAGGCTGCGTCTCGAGCGGCCGGCCTTCCTCCGAGCGCGTTGATCGTGATCTACGATCAGAACGGCTCAACGTCGACGTTGACGGCCGTGTCCCAAGCGTTCCACGGCGGCGGGCTGGCCAGCGTCTATGCGCTGCGCGGCGGGCTTGACTTGTGGCAGAAGACCTACAAAGCATCGTTTGTCGTCGCGGGCGGGACCGGCACGTGGGGCGCGTTTGTCGATGTGTCCGGCGCGCGCGCCTACTCCACCGGAACGCTGCAGAACTTCGATATCAGCCAGCTCAAGAGTTGGTACTGTGTCCTCATCGACCTGCGTTCGCCGTCTGCGTACGCTGCCGGGCACCTGGCGGGAGCCGTCAACGTGGATGAGTCCGGTGTAGCCGCGTTCCTCGGCACTCTTCCGAGCGATATCGACGTCATCCTCTACAGCGACGACGGATCGGCGAGCGACCGCATCGTCTACGGGATGTGGCAGCGCGGAAGCCGCGCGCAGAGTCTGCTTGGCGGGCTGGCCGAGTGGCAGAAGCAGTACGGCAACTTCCTTATTGTGTCGTCAGCTGGGTAGGCGACGACACACCGTTGCACTCGGCCAGCTAATCGAGGCGATCTTCTCGCTCTGGCCGCTTGGCGCGGCCGGAGGCGTCTGCGCCGTTCTGTCCCTCCTACGGGGCCAGGACGGCGTGGGCCTTCCTGAGCCACGCGATGATCTCGATCCCTTGAGGGCAGGCGGACTCGCAGGCGCCGCACGCGACGCACCGATCGGCGCGATGCTCGGGCTTCATGAATCGCGCGTAGCCGACGCGCGACCGCGGTAGATCGTCGTACGCCGTCGCGTCGTTGTAGAGCGCAAACACGTGCGGGATGTCCACGCCTTGAGGACATGGTTGACAGTAGCGGCAGTTCGTACAGGGGATCGGGGCCAGAGTACGGTACGCGTCGCGGACGCGCTCGACGAGGCGGAGGTCGGCCTCGCGGAGGGATCCGATTCCCGAACGGTCGGCGCTCGCGAGGTTCTCCTCCACCTGCTCCATCGTCGACATCCCGGACAGGGCGAGTGACACGGCGGGGTCGCTCCACACCCATTGGAGTGCCCAATCGGCCTGCGAGCGCTTCGTCGGCGCGGAGTCCCACAGCTTGGCGACCTGGCGCGGCGCGGGGCGCGCCAGGGACCCGCCTCGCAGGGGTTCCATCACGATGACGGCGAGGCCTCGGGCGGCCGCGTAGCGGAGTCCCTCGCGTCCGGCCTGGAAGTCGGCGTCCACGAAGTTGTACTGGATTTGGCAGAGGCCCCAATCGTGGGCGTCGACGATCCCGCGGAAGGTCTCGACGTCGTCGTGGAACGAGAAACCGAACTGCCCGATTCGGCCGTCCCGTCGTACCCGCTCGGCCCACTCTCGCACCCCGAGGTCGCGCAACTTGGGCCAGCGCTCCTTGTCGAGAGCATGGAGGAGGTAGAAGTCGATCGTCTCGGTCTCGAGGCGGCGGAGTTGTTCGTCGAGGAAGCGGTCGAAGTCGTCGGGCGTCTCGACGAGCCACGAAGGCATCTTCGTCGCGAGGCGAGTGCGCTCGCGATAGCCGTCTCGGAGGCAACGGCCGAGGAACCGCTCCGACTGCTCGCTGTGGTACGGCCACGCGGTGTCGACGTAGTTCACGCCGTGATCGATGGCCGCCCGAACCATGCGCGTCGCCAGATCTTCGTCGATCTTGCCATGGTCGCCGTCGATCGTCGGTAGGCGCATCGCCCCGAATCCGAGCGCCGAGGGCCGCCAGTCGAGCCGTCCGAATGAGCGGTACTGCATGGTCCGCTACCTCCCGGCGCATGGTCGGCGAACGCTGGGTCGCGATCAAGAGATGCGCCCCGGACAGGGCCGGGGCGCTCAACAGGGACCGTCCTGAAAATGGACTCTACAGCGGTCTCACGGGCTCGCAGATGTCGACGATCCACTTCTTCTGCGGGTGCGTGCCGCCGTCGTTCAGGTAAATCTCGTAGCACAGCCGGTCGTCCGGCTGGTAGCCGGTCTTCGGCATCCACTCGCCGATCAGCTTGTCCCACGCCTCGCCGAACTGGGTCACGTCGATCTCGACGTGCGCCACGGCGAACAGGCCGCCGGGGATCTTCATCGTTCCGATCTCACCGTCGACCTTCGTTCCTGGCGGCACGGTCAGGCACGCGTCGGAGCGAAGCTTTAACGGGTCGGTGACCTCAGGGCTGTCGTGATAGACGGCCAGCGACTTCGTCTCCGGGAATCGCACGAGCCCGCGCGGCCCGGCCCACTTGAACACGCGGTCGAAGGCCTCTCCGACTTTGTTGTACGCGCCGATGTGCCGCGCGTAGACGACGTTCCACTCCGGCATCTGTTTCACTTCCACGCTGAACTTCATCATCGTCCTCCTGGTGTCCGAGATGCCCGGAGTGTAGGGAGGCGGCGGGGTGAAGTCTTTCCCCTCCTTGCTTTCCGTTTGTCCGTTCTTGCTTTCGACTTGTCGGATCTTGCGTGCGGCGTCGCGCCCGCCGCGCCGGAACTTGGACGCGCTCGTCCCGAACGCTACACGGAACTCGCGAGCGAATGCTGACGGAGACGAGTACCCACATTGCACCGCAATCTCGGTGATGGACTCCCTCGGGTTGTTGAGGAGGCGGGTCGCCGCCGTGGTGGCGCGGACGCGGCGGATGAAGTCGTTCAGCGTCTCGCCGATGACGGCTCTAAACACGCGATGGAAGTGGAATGGCGAGAAGCTCGCGATCCGTGCCAGCGTCTCGAGGCGGAGATCGCCGGCCAGGTTGGCATGGACGTAGTCCATGACGCGGTTGACGCGCCCGACGTACTCCCGCCGTCGCAACTCCTCTTGGTCAATCAAGGAGCTCTCCTACGTTCGACTCCACAAGCCGAGGCGATTGCCGACGTTGTCGAGGAAGAGGGCGAAGTACCCGAACTCGTCCGAGATCTTCGTCTTCCGGACAAGCGCGCGGCCGTCCATCCGCTCGATTCTTCCGAGCGCCGCGTCGATGTCGTCGACCTCGATGTAAAGAATCGGCCCCTTGTCGGACGGCGCGTCGGCGCGCGGCCCAGCATCGAATCCCCCTTCCTGTCCGTCCGGCGTGGTGAACCTCGCGTAGGTGTCCCACCCTGGGGTGATCTTGAATTCCCAGCGGAAGATCTCTTCGTAGAAGCGTCGAGATGCCGCGAGGTCTCTCGTGTGGAGTTCGATGTGCGTGATGCCGCCGTGGCTCATGAAGCCTCCTTGCCCGAGTCGAGCCCCCCATTATACGAGTCCGACGACGCCGTCCCGATGGAACCGCAATGTGCTCTCTGCCGGGCCTCATCTCTGCAAACGACAAGGCGCAGCTCGTTCGAGCTGCGCCTCCGTCTTCACCTCCGCGCGTGTCCTACAACGCGAAGAGGTGGCCCTGGCCGTTCACCCGGTTCCACTCCGTGATTCCGCCCGTGAGGTTGAGGACGTTCGTGAGCCCCGCCTCGACGAGGATCGTGGCCGCCTGGGCGCTCCTCCCACCCACGAGGCAGTACAGAATGATCGGGACCTCGCGTGGAAGTCGAGGCAACCAGCTATCCAGGTTCTGCTGGAACTCCAAGAGCGGGATGTTCATCGCGCCGAAGAGGTGGCCGGTCGCGTACTCCTCCGCCGTGCGCACGTCGATCAGGAAGTAGAAGACGAGCTTCAGGTCGCCGACCGAGATCTCCTGGATGACCGGGGCCGTCGACTCGGCGATCGTGACGACGATCTGAAAGACGGCGGTCGGATTGATGGGGTCATTGGAGGTGACGCTCACGGTCCGAGTCACCGTTCCCCGGAACCCTGTCGTGTTCACCGTTGCCTGGAGGTCGACCGACTCCTCGGGCGCGAGCTCCCGCTTGGCCAACGCCGCCGTCGTGCATCCGCACGACGTGAACACGTCCGTGATCGTCAGCGTCTCGTCGCCAGCGTTCCTCAGCACGAACGTATGAGTGACGAGCGAGTTCGACTGTAGGGTGACGGAGTAGACAGGATTGTCCACGCTGATCATCGGCGCGGCGACGGCCGCGACTCCGAATAGCCCGCATGCCACAAGCAGAACGACGAACCTCTTCATCGAAGACCTCCGTTGCACTTCCATCCGTCCGTCCTTGGACGAGGTACGTACCCGCATGGGAGGCATTAGTGTACTCCGAGGCCCGATTTACGCACGCTCGGGACGGAAGGGCCGGTCTCGGACTTGCCTGGCAAGCGAGTGGTCGCTACGCGGGGACACGCACCGCCCGTCGTCGGCGGATGAGCTTGAGGAACTCGAAGGCGACGACCCACGCGACCCCGGCTCCGACGCTGAGGATGAGGTCGGGCGGGTCGAGTGGGGCGAAGTGGAAGAGCCCTCGGGCTACAGGGATGAGGAGCACGAGCGCCAGGAAGGCCACAGCGCCGCTCAGCACCCACCACACGGCTGCATTACGGATGCGCAACATCCGGAGGATCGAGCGGTTCCACGAACGGTTCGTCAGGATGATGAAGAGGAATGCGACAACCAGAGACGTGAACGTGAGCGCTCGCGCCGCGTCGGCCGAGTGACTGTGCCGGGCGAACAGGAAGACGCCGAGACAGACGGCAAGCACGGTCAGACCCTGAAGGATCGCAAGGCCGAGCGTGGCGGTCGAGAAGAGGCGCTCGTTCGGATTGCGCGGCGGGCGCGTCATGACCCCGGCCTCGGCTTCCTCGGCTTCGAACACGAGCGTGCACGAGGGGTCGATGACGAGCTCGAGGAAGACGATGTGGACCGGTAGCAGTAGCAGCGGCCAGTCGCGGAAGAAGACGGGGATCATGGACAAACCGGCAATGGGCACATGCACGGCAAGAATGAAGGAGACGGCCTTCTTGATGTTGTCGAAGATGCGTCGACCGAGGCGGATCGCGGCCACGATCGACGAAAAGTCGTCGTCGAGCAGAACGAGAGAAGCGGCCTCGCGAGCCACGTCGGTCCCGAGCCCCCCCATCGCGATGCCGATGTGCGCGGACTTGAGCGCCGGGGCGTCGTTCACTCCGTCTCCAGTCATCGCGACGATCTCGCCGTTTGCCTTGAGTGCTTCCACGATGCGCAGCTTCTGCTCCGGAACAACCCGGGCGAACACCTGAACCTTCCCGATGCGCCCCGCGAGTTCCTCGTCCGTCATCGCCTCGAGTTCCGGGCCGCAGATGACGGCTTCGTGGTCCGCGAGTCCGGCCTGACGGGCAATGCTCAATGCGGTGGCCGAGTAGTCACCGGTGATCATGACGACTCGAATGCCGGCGGACTGGCACTCCGCCACGGCGGCAGGCACAGTGGGCCGCAGCGGATCCTCGAGAGCGACGAGGCCGACGTAGGTGAGTTCAAGTGCGGCGTGCTCGTCGGGCACGTCGTGGACCGCCATCTCCGCTCGCGCGACCCCCAGAACGCGGAGTCCCTTGGACGCGAGCGCGGCCACGTCACGCATCATCGACTCCCTGCGTTCCGGCGAAAGCCGGCACAGCTCGGCGATCGCCTCGGGAGCGCCCTTCGACGCGATCGCGACTCGGTCGCTTCCCTCGCTCCTCCACACGTTGGTCATGGCGAGAAGCTTGGACGTCAGGGGGTACTCGCGCACGATCGTCCAGCCAGGCCGGAGATCACCGCCGCCGAGCGAACGAGCGCCCGCGGCGTGCAGGGCTCGCTCCATCGGATCGAACGCCTGCCGCTTGCAGGCGAGAACGGCGTTCTCGAGCAGAGTCCGAGACTCCTCCGGCAGGTTCGTCGTGCCCTCGCCCATCTCGACGGACTGCCCGGCGAGGCGGAGCTCCTTCAGTGTCATCTGGTTGAGGGTCAGGGTCCCCGTCTTGTCCACGCAGAGGACCGTCGCCGCCCCCAAGGTCTCGATGGCTGGCATTCGGCGCGTCAGCACTCGGCTTCGCGAGATTCGCCACGCGCCGAGAGCGAGAAACACCGTGAGCACGACGGGAAACTCTTCCGGCAGAGTGGCCATCGCCATTCCGATACCGGCTAGGAATCCCTGTTTCCAGTCCGCGATGGACCCTCCGCGCGTCAGCGCGTAGAGGACGACGACGAGCGCGCAGGCGACCAGGCCGACGATGGCGAAGGTGCGAACCAGCCGTCCTGTCTCCTTCTGCAGGAGTGTTGCCTCCGGCTGTACCTGCTGAAGGGCCTTGCCGATCTTGCCTAGCTCGGTGCGTGCGCCGGTCGCCACAACTTCCGCGACGCCTTGCCCCGCGGTCACGAGGGTTCCAGAGTAGACGGACGAGAGATCGTCGCCGCCCGGACGCTCCAGCGCCTGCGCTTCGTTGGACGGGGTCTTTCGTACGGGCACGGACTCGCCGGTGAGCAGGGATTCGTCAACCGACAGGTGAATCGCCTGACGCAACAGGGCATCTGCGGGCACGCGATCCCCCTCGGAAAGGAAGATCAGGTCGCCGCGGGCCACTTCGATGCCGGGGATGCGTCGCTGGACGCCGTCGCGGAGGACGAGCGCGCGTGGACTGGACAGATCGCGCAGAGCATCGAGGGCATGCTCTGTGCGTCGCTCCTGAACGACCGTGATCCCCATGACCACGAACACGAAGCCGAGCAGCATGAGCGCGTCCGTGGCTTCGCCCATGAACAAGTACAGGCTGCCAGCGGCCACGAGCATGAGGAACATCGGCTCGCGCACGACCTCGAGGACGATCGCGAGGATGCCGCGTTTCTTTTCGGACGGAAGTTCGTTCAAGCCATCGCGTTCGAGTCGTGCGCGCGCTTCATTTTCCGTCAGCCCCTTGAGTTCGCCGAGTCCGAGAACCGGCCCGCTTCGATGGGAGTGCAATGCATCGTTCATGAGGGAATCCGTGCTCCATCCTGCGTGTGAGCCGTGCCTCCGTCGGAAACGTAGCCAAGGTGCCCGAAATCCGCTCCTCTCGTCTCGGCGACCTTTCGAGGCGACCGCCGAGGAGGGCGCAGGCTACCCGGGCGCCGCGGTGCACCGTTCTCCCCACGACGCTTGCCTCGCCTCACAGCACTACCGTGCCAGGTCAGGGTCCTGACGTACACGGCACATCCACCCGTCGGCTCTGGCGTGCGGCAAGGATCGTACAAAGGTCTGGGCAGAAGTTCGAGGGGACGTGACGGTGCCGCGCTCAAGGGCCACAAGTGAACGGTTACGCAGGCGGGGTCTGGAAAGGCCAGGCGGAGAAGGGGTGCCCGCGCGGGCGGCTACGGACCCTCCCCTTCTCCTCAGGCCACTCTCCTACTCGTTATCCAGTGCGCGTGGCGTTCCCCCATGGCTGCAGGGAGCGCCTCGTCCCACGAAGATTCAAGTTCGCTCGATCGGCTCTGCCTCGTGCACGCGGGCTTCGAAGCTCCGCTCCATCTCGTCGAGCTGCGATCGCCGTAACCCAGTGAGAGTCTGGCCGGCCATCGTCTCGGGGGCGTTTCCAGGATGTGGGGAAGATGTGAGGTTCGCCCCGGCCGCGGGCAGCCGGCCAGACTCTCGACTCTCTCGACGGTTCCGGGTCGGTCCCATCGGAGATACCATCACGGGACGCCGCGGCTCGGGGCCTCAAGCGGGAATGCCGGCCGGCCCAGGAGGTAGGATGGCTCTTCTTGCTGTACGCGATCTGGAGAAGACGTACGCCTCGCACACACTGTTCGAGCGGCTCTCGTTCGCGTTTCACGCGGAGGAGCGCGTGGGACTCATCGGGCCCAACGGGGCGGGGAAGTCGACGCTCCTGCGCATTCTGGCGGGGCTGGAGTCGGCCGACGGCGGGTCGGTGGAGTGCGCCAAGGGCGCGCGCATCGCGTATCTCCCGCAGGCCGATGTCTTCCCGCCCGATGTCACGGTCGAGAGGGCTCTTCACTCTGCGCTGGCCGACCTTCCGATGGAGGACTACGAACGATCGGTGCGTGTGCGCAAGATGTCGCGCCGACTGGGGTTTGAAGATGGCACGGCGCTCGCCAGCCAGCTGTCCAGGGGCTGGAGGAAGCGCTTGGCCATTGGCTGTCAGCTTGTGCAGGAGCCCGACCTCCTCCTGATGGATGAGCCGACAAATCACCTTGACCTCGAAGGCATCGATTGGCTGGAACGCTTCCTCGAACGGGAGAAGCCGGCGTTCGTTGTGACAAGCCACGACCGCTACTTCCTCGAGCGCGTTGCCGACCGTATCGTCGAGATCAACCCGCGCTACCAAGGAGGCTTCTTCTCGAGCAAGGGCCGGTACAGCGACTTTCTCGAGAGGCGGGAGGCCTTCCTCGCGGCCGAAGACGAGGAGCGTCGCGCCCTGGCGAACGACGTGCGTCGCGAGATCGACTGGCTGCGCCGCGGCCCCTCGGCGCGTGGCACCAAGGCCTTTTCGCGGATCGACCAGGCGCAGGACAAGATCCAGAGGTTGTCCGAGGCCGAGCGCCGCAGCCGCGTTGAGGGTGGCCTTGAGATCGACTTCGCCGCGAGTGGCCGAAAGACGCATGACCTCATCACGGCAAGCAAGATCGAGAAGACGCTCGGCGGACGATGCCTGTTCCGGGAGCTCGACGTTCACCTGCGGCGCGGCGATCGCCTCGGCATCGTCGGCAACAACGCGAGCGGCAAGACAACCCTCCTTAAGACCCTGGCCGAGCTCATCGCTCCCGACGCGGGGCGCGTGAAGCACGCGACGGAGCTGCGCATGGCGTTGTTCGACCAACAACGAGAGCAGCTCGACAAAGACGAGAGGCTGCGCCGCACCCTGTGCCCGAGCGGCAACACGGTTTCCTACCTTGGCCGCAAGACCCACATCGTCCCGTGGGCCAAGCGCTTTGGCTTCCGCGCCGACCAACTCGACACTCCCGTCGGCGAGCTGTCGGGCGGCGAACAGGCGCGAGTCCTAATGGCGCTCATGATCCGCGAGCCGGTCGACGTCCTGATGCTTGATGAGCCGACCAACGACCTCGATATTTCATCCATCGAGGTTCTCGAAGGCGCGCTCGAGGAGTTCCCCGGGGCTGTCGTGTTGATCACGCACGACCGTCACATGCTCGATCGGGTCTGCACGGATCTCGTTGGCCTGCACGGCGACGGGCGGTGGGGCAACTACGGCAGCGTTGCGCAGTGGCAGCTCGTAGATCAGGAGCGCCGGACGGAAGCGAGCACCGTCACGAAGGAACCTCCGAAGCGGGACCCCGCCGCTCGGCCCAGGAAGTCGGGGCTCACCTTCCTCGAGAAGAAGGAGTGGGACGAGATGGAGGTCAAGATCCTCGCCGCCGAGGACGAGGTGGCGTGTCTGCAAGCGGAACTCGACGATCCTATCGTGGCGACCGACCACGAGAAACTCCACGCTGCCTTTGAGGCCCACCGTGCCGCGCAGGCGATGTCAAGCGCGCTCTACGCGCGCTGGGAAGAACTCGAGCAGAAGAGGCTGGCGGAGTAGCGCGCGCAGTGGCGCCTCGAGACATTCCGCTCGGCGGGCGCCACGAAACGTTCGCTCAGACGAGCGAGGCTTCGATGGCCGTTCGAAGCTCATGGAACGTCTCGAACACGCGGCAGCCGCAGGCGCGCAGCGTCTCCGGCGCCTGGTGCCCTTGGGCGACTAGGGCGACCGGAGTTTCCAACGCGCGAGCCACTTCCGCGTCGTGGTCCATGTCCCCCCACGAACAAGGCTGCCACGTTGTGCAGCCCGTAGCGCTCCACCAGCTCGCGTCCGCGAACCACCTTCGAGTCGGCCAGACGGTGATCGAGGCCGTAGACGGCGGCGAAGTAGTCGCCTATTCCGAGTCTCTCCACCGCGTCTCGAAGAGCGCCCTCCTCGAGGGCCGAGAGCACAAATTGCCTGCCGCCTGCGTCGTGGACGAGATCGAGGATGTCCTTCACTCCAACCTGCAACCCACACTTCGATAGCTCGGGCAAGTAGGCCTCGTGGAACTCGCCGGCCAGCCCCGCCATCGTCTCGCGCGACAGGTCCATGCCGAGCCTCCGATAGTAGTCGGCAAGCGGGAAGCCGAAGGCGCGGCGATAGACGTCGCGGGACGCCGGCGCGAGGCCGCGCCGGACGAGCATGGTGTTGATCGACCGCAGCGCCAGGTCCACGTCATCGACCAGGGTCCCGTTGAAGTCCCAGATGACGGCTCTCTCTCTCAGCCCCTCGCCGATCGCATTCATGGCCCTCACCTCCGTGGCATGGTCGCTCAGCGACCGTTGCGGCGCACGCGGACGGCGCGCCGTGGTTAGTTGCGTGGAATGCGGGGAGGTGCGGGATAGAGAAGGAGGCGCTGGCCCTTGCCTCGCTCGCGCCGTGGACGCTGCACGAGTAGGGAGCGTGCTTGCCGACGGACTGCGACTGGTGTGAGACCGCCTACGCCATTGCAGCTCGCTGTCTCTCAGTGAGGAGGGTGCGCTCCAATCTGCCCAGCACCTCACTCAAGGCTGGGCCGCCCGCCGAGCCTCCAGTGAGGAGATGGCTCCACCCCACGGGCTTACCGCGCTGTCTTCCCGTCCTCATCCTTCGTGATGGAGTCCATGCCCGGCTTCGTCTTCGTGAACAGGGTCTCGGCGACGTCCTTGAGCTTACGGATGGCCTGCTCGGAGAACATGCCTACGAGCCCGGAAACGGCGGCGAAGCCGATGGGATTCAAGGTGCCGGCCGAGGTGCCCTGGAGAAGCCCGCCGCGGAAGACGAGGTAGAAGAGGAACCCGAGGGCCCCGCCAACGAGCGGCAGGAGGAAGTAACATGGCGACCCAGCTCACGATGAGCTTACGGTGCCCGACATACCAGTAGAACGATCGCAGCGCGTGGACGAGGGCGCCGAGCACGCCGGCGAAGAAGACGAGCAGAAGCGTGGCCTGCTCGCTGCCCCTCGGAAACGGCCAGACGAGGAACGTCGGGCCCGGCGCTTCCGTTCCGGGAGCGCCGGCGTCGGGCCACAGGGCGACGATCGCGTACAAGGCGAGGCCGGCGAGGCCGACGAGGTAGATTCCGATGGGAAGCACCCACGGCCACGGGACACGGCTGGCTCCTCGCTCCGAGATCGATGCATCGGCATTCATGACATTTCCCCTCCTGTGCTCTCAGGTAACCACGTCGGATAGGAGACGAGTATAGGACTCACCGCGTGCGGCGCCAAGGGCCCTAGAAGCCGAGCCCGCGGTAGTGGGTCTCGATGGCCGCCGCAATCTTCACAGGGTCGAGGCCGACCTCATCGACCACCCGCTGGATGGGGATCGGCTCGCCGAACGCGACGCGCACCGGGCGTCGGAACCGCAGCTTGCCCAGGCGCCGCGCGAGGGGGTTCCGCGACAGGAGTTGGAAGATCCCGGTGATGGAAGCGCCCGAGATGCTCCAGGGGACAAGGTAGGTCGCGTGCGGTCCCGGGTTCCGAGTCAACTCGGCGACAAGCACGCCGATCCCTGCTCGCCACGACTCCCGGTGGTTTCGTGGTTCGGGTGCGATAAGCAACCCCCCGCCGCGCCGGACTTGTTCGGCCGCCCGCCTCAGGGAGTCGCGATTGCGCTCCTTCGCCGCGTCTCGCTCCAATCCTCCCTCGGACTTCCACGCGATCCAACCCATGACGCGGGGAACGAGACCCTTCCTTCCAGCACGTTTCACCTTGACGGGCGCAGCAGCGTAGACGGGGAAAGAGCATGCTGCGATATTCGGACCCAACTTGGTGATGTAGCTTGCCGCAATCATCTTGAGGTCGGGCCGATTGATGGCTGCGGCGAGGAGCAGAGGGGTGAGGATCGAGCCATGCGTTCCGTAGACGATGATCGGCGCCGTACGGATCTCGACCTCGCCTCGGGCCGGCATCTCAGCCCGCCAGGGAATGGGCAGGCGCGCGAGCGTGACGCGCGACCCGCCGTGAACGCCGAGTTCACCGACCATGCGATCGAGGTCCCTGGTAATGGTCAGGAGCGGCGTGATCGGGAGGAAGAGGTTGAGAAGCCTGTACAACAGGCGGTAGCGCAGGCTCTTCTTGAGGGAGGCGAAATGAGCTTGGTGCAGAGCGTCGATGCCGCCCTGCCCGAACGAGTCGCTCAACTCACGCAAGACGCAACGAAGAGAACGCTGCCGCGTGGTTCGCTCCTCACCCGAGTTCCCACGGTCCAAGGACGCGGACAACCGGCCGCACATTTCTGCCCATTCTATGTAAGGAAGCCATCAGCTGCGAATCTCATCCGCCCTCGACCTGCGGCGTGCGGGAAGGGATCGCATTGGGCTGCGGCTTTTGGGGGCGACTCGGCGAGAGTTGTTCCCTAGAGACCTCGCACGCGGTAGTCGCGTTCGAGGTACTCGGTGACCTTGGCCGGGTTGTAGCCGACCTGTTCGACGATGCGGCGAACGGGTACGGGCTCGCCGAACGCGACGCGGATCGGTTGGCGAAAGCGCATCCGCCCGAGAGCTCTCATGAGCGGGTTTCGCGACAGGAGCTGGAACACCCCGGTGATGGAAGCGCCCGTGATGCTCCAAGGGACCACGTAGGCCGGGCGCGCACCGGGATCGTGAGCCAGGCTGACGACGATGACGCCGATACCCTGGCGCCAGGGCCTCTTTCGCTCGCGCGGGTCGGGCGCGATGAGCAAGCCGCCACCACCGCGGACGTGCTCGACTGCCTGTACGAGCGAGGCCCGGTTGCGCTCGCGCGCCTCCTCGCGATCGATGCTCCGCTCGGACTTCCACGCGATCCAGCCCAGCGCGCGCGGTGTGACGCCCTTGCGCCCCGCGCTCTTCATTTTGACCTGCGCGGCGGCGTACACGGGGAAAGAACATCGCTCGACGTTCGGACCGATCTTCGCGATGTGGCTTGCCGCCACCATCTTGAGGTCCGACCGGTCGAGGGCGGCCGCGAGCAGGAGCGGCGTGAGGGCAGACCCGTGCTTGCCGTAGAAGACGACGGAGGCGGAGAGAATGTCCCGCTGCCCGTTCTCGGGCATCTCGGTCCGCCATGGAATCGGTGGGTGAGCCAGGACTTCTCGGGACGCAGCGGACCCGCCGAGCTCGCCGACGAGGCGATCGAGGTCCTTGGCGATCGCGAGGATCGGCGTCATGGGGATCATGAGGTTGAGGAGCCGGTAGAGAATCCGGTAGCGGGAGCTGCTCGCAAGCGAGGCTAAGTGGGCCGCGTGCAGCGCCTCGACGCCGCCTTGGTCAAACGCAGTCTGCAGGGACCCCAACGTGTCGCGGATGGTTCTTACCTTCGCGCGATTCCGGGTGTCAAGCGAGCGGTCCGACATGCCTACATTCTATGGATGCCGCTCCTCTCAGGGAAGACGACGCTCCTCGTGCAACGAACGGCTTCGCTGAAGCCTAGAGTCCGAGCGCCCCGAAGATCACCCAGGCGGCGCCGAGGGCAAGCGCGGTGTTGAAGACCGTGGCGGACAGGTAAACGGCCACCGGCCGCCAGCCCATGGCGCCCAACTCCCTGACCGAGAGCTCGAGTCCGATCGAGAGGAAGGCGGCGGCGAACGCCCACTTCGACAACGCCTTGAGGACAGTAACGGCGTTCCCGCTCAAGACGCCGGTCGACGCGAGGATCGATACGAGCACGAAGCCAAGGATGAACTTTGGGAATCGCTGCCAGATCACGATGGCGCTCGGCCGCTCGGACGGCTTGCGCTCGACCTTCACGACGAAGTACATGGCGAGGAGAAACGCGGCGACACCGATGAGCGCGTTCTGCGACATCTTGACGACCGACGCGACTTGCTGAGCCGTTTCGCCGTAGAGAGTCCCGGCGCCGACGACGGCGGCCGTCGTGTCGATGTTTCCGCCGAACCACGCGCCGGCCACGGTCTCCGAGAGGCCGATGGCGCGAGCGATCCACGGCATGAGGACCATGAGCGGCAGCGCCGTCACGATGACGAGCGCTGTGACGTAGGTGACCTCCTTCTTCTTCGCCAGGACGGCGCCCGCCGCGGCGATGGCGGCCGACACGCCGCAGATGGAGACCGCGCACGCCATGACGGCCGTGAGCTGCGGAGGCAGCTTGAACCGCGTCGCCAACCACCAGGTGAAGAAGAAGACCGACGTCACGAGAACGAGGGCTTGGAGAAGGCCGCCGGCTCCCTGTTTCATGATGACGTTGATGTTGAGCCCGGCCGCCATGAGGACGAGGCCGACCTTAAGGAAGAGCTCGGTGCGGATCCCCGGCTGCACGAACGCGTGGGTCTTCGTGCCGCGCAAGAGCGCATTGGCAATGAGGCCCAGGGCGACGGCGATGAGCGGGTACTCGAGGGGATTCTGCGTCACGCCATGGCCGGCGAACCACTTCGCGATGGCCGTGTCGAACTCGGCGACGAGCAGCGTCAAAGCGCCGACGAGCACCAGACCGACGATGAGACCGATGACCACACGTTTCGACTTCGTCATAGGGCTCCTACTTGAACCAGCCGAACAGGGGCCACGGGACCTTGGCGAGTCCGCCGAGCGCGACGAGGAGAACCACCAAGAGTCCGACGAGAACTGAGAGCCAGTCTTCGTTCAGCCTGGGCAGCATTCGACGAGGATCGCTCATCTTGACCACCTCACCTTCCGCGGATCTTCCAAGAACGAGCCGCGCAAGGCAACTGTGCGCTCGTGGTCAAAGAGCAAGGGGCCGACCCGAAGGCCAGCCCCTCACCAGGAGGCTACGCGTGGTGCTCGCTTCTAGCAATACAGGCGCGACGTGACGCTCGCGCACGATGCTCCGCTTGCGGAGCCCAGCGGGATGTAGGTCTCGGCTTGCGCCAGCTCGCCCGACAGGTACGCGGAGTAGGCGCCCATGTCGAAGTGGCCGTGGCCGGAGAAGCCGATGAGGAGGGTCTTCTTCTCGCCGGTCGCCGCGCACTCGCGGGCGATCTCGACCGCGGCGTGCACCGCGTGCGCCGTTTCGGGAGCGGGGATGATCCCTTCGGTCCGCGCGAACAGGACAGCGCTCGCGAATACATCGAGCTGGTTGTAGGCGACAGGATCGATGACGTCGTCCTCGACGAGGCGGCTGACGATCGGTGCCATGCCGTGGTAGCGCAAGCCGCCGGCGTGGATCGGCGGGGGCATGAACTTGTGACCCAGCGTGTGCATTCGCAACAGCGGCGTGGTCTCGGCGGTGTCGCCGAAGTCGTAGCGGAACTGACCTCGCGTGAGGCTGGGGCAAACGGTGGGCTCGACGGCGACGAAGCGCGTGGCGCGGCGCTCTTCACAAGCGGTACGGTAGAACGGAAGGGCGATGCCGCCGAAGTTCGACCCGCCGCCGACGCAGGCCACGACGACATCGGGCGACTCCCCGGCCATCTCCATCTGGCGCTCGGCCTCAAGGCCGATGATCGTCTGATGCAGGAGAACGTGGTTGAGCACGCTGCCGAGCGCGTACTTCGTCCCGATGCCTCCGCGCGCGGCCTCGACGGCCTCCGAAATAGCGAGCCCGAGGGATCCCGGCGTATCCCGATTCTGGGCCAGCGCGTCCCGCCCAGCCTTCGTCTCGTCGGACGGCGACGGGTGCACGGTCGCGCCAAAGAGCGACATCATCGCCTTGCGGTACGGCTTCTGATCATAGGAGCTGCGAACCATGAATACGGTGCAGCCCATGCCGAAGGTTTGGCAGGCAAACGCGAGCGCGCTGCCCCATTGTCCTGCCCCCGTCTCCGTGGCTAAGTTGCGCGTGCCCTCGATCTTGTTGTAGTACGCCTGGGGCACGGCCGTATTCGTCTTGTGCGAGCCGGTCGGGCTTGCCCCCTCGTACTTGAGGTAGATGTGCGCCGGCGTGTTCAGGGCTCGCTCGAGGTGGATGGCGCGGAGGAGCGGCGTCGGCCTCCAGCGGCGGTACACGTCGAGGACAGGCTCCGGGATGTCGATGAACCGATCCGTCGACATCTCCTGCTCGACGCACGTACGCGCGAAGAGGCCGAGAAGCGCTGCGGGTTCGATCGGCTCGCGCGTTCCTGGGTGGAGTGGCGCGTCGAGCGGCGTGGGAAGGTCGGGCAGGACGTTGTACCAACGTTTCGGCAGATCGTTCTGGTCAAGCGTGAACATCGTTCGCATGAGGTTTCCTTTCATCTGTAGGGTAGGACTTCAGACTGCAACGCCGATGAAAGGTCGCCACCAACACTCAAACGGAGGGATGGAGAGAAGAGAGGAGAAGAAGCGTGCGACGGCGTCGGCTCTACAAGAGCTGACTAGGGCTCTAGCCGAGCCAAAGACACCTCCCTCGTCGCATAGCGTTTCCTCCTCTTGAGACGTCGGCCACTATAGCAGCGCCACCTAGGGGCGTCAATAGGGTCGCGCGCGTAACTTCGCACGGAAGCCAACTTTGCCGGCACCATCTGGCGCTGCTAGGCCTTACTAGCCGCGCATCCTCAGGGCGTCAATAGGAAACTGCTGCGATGCAGTACGGAACCGATGCGACAGCGCTCCTCAAAGCGACCCTAGACCTTGTAGTCGTCGCGCGGCGGGTTCCAGGCGTCGTAGGCCTCGGTGAGCTCGTCGAGCACGAGCGCGTTGTGCGGAACGTTGGGTGGAATGCAGACGCCGTCGCCCTTGCGCAGGACGCGCGTCTCGCTGGCCAACGTGAACTCCATCGCGCCCCGCGTGACGATCGTGATCTGCTCGTTCGGATGTCGATGCTCGGGGACGATCGACCCCGGCTGGAAGACGAAGAAGGTCAGCATGACCCCCTCGAGCCACGCGGCGCGACGCTCGATTCCCGGGAGCATCGGCGTGGATGGGAGTTCGCCGATCGAGAAGTAGGCCATCGACTCCTCCTTTGGATCACTATCGTGGCATTGTCCGTAGTCGTCACGCCGCGATCCACGTACGGCCTCGAACGCCGGCGACGCGACGCATCAGGGATCAAGGCCATGCCCTTGTCGGCGTCTGAGGGGGAAAAGGGTGCGGGGCCCTTTCGGGCCCCGCTATTCTTGACTGCCTCAGCCTAGGAGGTAGGTTGATTCCTCTCGTATGCCCACACTCTGCCCGTGCGATGTGAAGAAGACGTGGTCGACGCCTGAAGTTCCGGTGTTCCCCAACTAGACCGGGTTCTCTGCGGGTTCCTTTGGCGGTGCTCCGGCGTCGTGGTCCGGCAGAAGGATTTCGGCGTTCCGCACCGCGGGGAAGAGGTACCCGCCGAGGCCGACGGCGGCTCCGAGCACGCCGACGATGACGAGCATTAGCCCCATTCCCGACCCCGGCCCGTTGCCGACCATGCGCCCCAGCGTCTGAGAGAGCCCGCTCTCCGAGGCCATGAGCGGCTCGAAGACGCGGTCGGCGAGCGGGCCGGCGATGAGCATCGCGATCGGTGCGCTGATCTGCGCGATGAGACGCCTCGTGGCGAAGACGCGTCCCTGCAAGGCGGGCGGCACTTTGGCCTGCCAGATGGTCTGGTTCGATCCGTTGATCAGGGGCAGAAAGAGCATTTCGGCGAACGCACCGATCGACCAGACCACGACGCTCTGGGACAGGCCCAGGACGACGGTGCCGAAGACGCTCGACAGCGCCATGCCCAACAGCACCCCGTGCACGCGCCGCTTGAACCCGCCCCACGCGGTCAAGGCGGCGCCGCCCACCACGCCGCCAATGCCGAAGGCCATCTGGACGGTCCCGAGGACGAGGCTGTCGTTCGCCGTTCGCGCCAGGATCATCGGAGCGAACACGGTGAATCCGAACGTGGCGATCAGGTTCGAGGCGAAGAACACGAGCTGAAGCCCGAGCAGGCTCCTGCTGGCGAAGATGTACCGGAACCCGAAGATGGAATCCTTCCATAGGCTGTTCTGGGTTGCCTCGCGTTCCGCGCGGACAGGCTCGGGAATGAAGACGACGAGCAGGGCAGCGATGGCGACGACGAAGGTCACGATGTCGATGGTGAAGATGCCGCGGATGCCGATGAGGAGGAGAAGACCGCCCGCGAGCATCGGGGCGATGATTCCGGAGGCCGCCTCGGCGAGACCGAGCATGGCGTTGGCCCGCGTGTAGTGCCTCTTCTCCATCATGAGCGAGATCGCGGCGGAGTAGGCCGGGAACTGGAACGACTCGAACGCGCCGGCGAAGAAGCCGGTGGCAAACAGGTGCCACAACTGCAAGTGACCGGTGAGGTGCAGGATGAGGAGCGCGACGGTCGACAGGCCTGCGGCGAGATCGCTCGCGATCATGACCAGCTTCCGCGGCACGCGGTCGACGATAGCTCCCGCCAGAGGACTGAACAGGACGACGGGCGCGAAGGAGAAGAACCCGACGAGGGCAAGCGCCGTCGCTTGACCCGTGAGCTGGTATGCCCAAATGATCAGGGCGAACCGCGTCATCCCCGTCCCGATCATCGAGACGAGCTGCCCGAACCATACGATCGAAAAGCCAAACAACCCCGTCGGCCCGCGTTGCGCCTCAGCCATGGACCCTCCGTCCTTTCGTTGGATCTGCGAAGAAGAGTCTCGCTGCCGCGTCTCCGCTCCGTCACCGTGCGGCTAGTCCTCCACCCGCTCGACGAGGAACGACACCGGGCGAATGCCGTCGCTGCAGCACGGAAGGGACATGCCGGGGCCGACCATCCACGGGGGATTGGCGCCGAACAAGAGCATCGCCACATCGCGCTGGATGTCGGTCCAGGCCCAATCGCACGGGAAGTCGACCGGCTTTGCCGGGAAGCCCTCGACCTCGAACTGCTGCCCGTCCTTCCACAACGGGCAGATCTCGACCATGACGGGGAAGCGCGCCTTGTCCACGTAGCGTTCGACCAGATCCTTGTAGACGACGCGCTTGACGACGGTGATTCTCACCTTGGCCATGGAGCCTCCTTGTGAGTTGCGCGGCGAAGCCGCGAGAGACGGGGGAGTATAGCGTTTGCGACGGTGACCGGGTGTGGTGTCTCCCCAGCAGCGTTTGCCCAGTCGACCGCGCCCCGTGGTAGGATGACCGTCGGGAGGTGACCGGCGTGAGAGAGTTCTCCTTCGTTATCGGCAACTGTCCCGGCGCGCTGGTGGAGATCGCGGAGGCACTCGGCGAAGAGCACGTCAACATCGATGGGATTGCCGGCATGACCGTTCTCGAAGAAGGCGTCGTCGGGATCGTCCCGGACGATCCTGGGAAGGCCCGCAAGATCCTGCGTGACAAGGGCGTCGAGTTCGAGGAACGCGAGGCGCTGGTCCTCGACTTGCCGCATCACCCTGGGGAGTTGGCGACCATCCTTGCCCGGCTGTCGGCCGAGGGGATCAACGTTCTGTCGCTCTACGCGTCGTTCGGCAAACATCAGATTGTGTTCACCGTCGACGACGTCGCTCGCGCGAAGGGCATCTTCCGGATGCCTTGAGGGAGGCCGCGAGAGTCGCGCCAGCGACTGGATCCTGCCAGTCCCGATCGCAGACACGTTCTAAGGGAGGAGTTGCATGCTCTGGGTTACCCGTTCGCACGTCCACGTGGACCGAGTCGCCTGCCCGTGGCTCATTCGGCGATTCGTCGACAGTGGGGCGGAGTTCCTGTTCGTGGCGGCCAAGGAAGTGGAAGGCGTCGCCGCTCGGACCGGCGCCATCCCGTTCGACGTTCCGGGCGCGGAACTCGGGCATCATGGCGATGAGTGCTCGTTCGACGCGATCATCGCCAAGTACGGACTCAAGGATCGGGCGCTCCTGCGCCTGGCGAAGATCGTCAACGCCGCGGACACCGATCGTCCGGCGGCCGATCCGATCGCCGCGGGCCTCGAGGCGATGGCCTCCGGGTTCGGGCTACGGTTCCCCGACGATCCGGAGAACGTCGAGCGCCAGTTCGAGGTGTACGACGCCCTCTACGCCTGGTGCCAAGTAGAGATTGCCAGAGGCACGCGTGACTAAGCGCTCCGTGCGCGCGGCACTCGGCCGCGCGGCCGAGTTCCTCGGGCTGCGGCGGAGCATCGTCGGACTGCTCGGCATGGTGGTCCTCGTCGGACTCGGCGAACACATGGCCGAGCAGTTCCTCCCTCTCTACCTCATCGCCCTTGGCGGCGGATTCGTCTCCGTCGGCCTACTCAACGGAATGGACAACCTGCTCGGCGCGCTCTACTCGTTCCCCGGCGGGTACGTGGCCGAACGCTTCGGGACCAAGCGGGCGCTTCTCGTCTTCAACCTCCTATCGATGGCCGGGTTCGCGATCGTCATCCTGATTCCGTCGTGGCTTGCGGTGATGGGCGGGGCGGTCCTCTTCCTGTCTTGGACGGCCATCTCGTTGCCCGCGACGATGGGCCTCGTCGCTCGCGTCCTGCCCAAAGACAAACGGACGATGGGCGTGTCGATGCACTCCCTCGTTCGCCGAGTCCCGATGGCCCTCGGGCCGATCATGGGAGGCGCGTTGATCGGCGCGCTCGGGGTCGAGGTCGGTGTCCGCGTGGCGTTCATCGTCGCCCTGTTCTTCGCCGGGGTCTCGCTCGTTCTGCAACAAGCCCTGATCGAGGCCGATCCGCCTCGCACCGAGCGGGCGACGCGGAGCGCGGAGGGCCGCCCGTGGCGCATGTGGCGCCACATGAGTCGCGAGCTCAAACAGCTTCTGGTCGCCGACATCCTCGTTCGCTTCTGCGAGCAGATCCCCTACGCGTTCGTTGTCGTGTGGGCCGTCGGCACTGCGCAGTCGCCCGGCCCCGTGACGGCTCTGCAGTTCGGCATCCTGCGCACGGTGGAGATGGCGACGGCCATTCTGGTCTACATCCCAGTTGCCTACTTCGCCGATCGAAGCCAAAAGAAGCCGTTCGTCGTGGCGACGTTCGTCTTCTTCACGGCCTTTCCCGTCGTGCTCCTGTTCGCGAAGTCGTTCGGGATCCTGATCCTGGCGTTCGTGCTCCGCGGCCTGAAGGAGTTCGGGGAGCCGACGCGCAAAGCGCTGATCATGGACCTCGCGCCAGAAGATCAGAAGGCCGCGACGTTTGGCCTGTACTACCTCGTCCGCGACACGATCGTCTCCGTGGCCGCGTTCGGCGGAGCGTTCCTGTGGTCGATCCACCCTGAGATCAACCTGATGACGGCTGCAGCCTTCGGAGTCCTTGGCACGGCCTGGTTCGCGCTGCGCGGCCGCGATCTCGGCCCGGCGAAAGCGTAGTTCCGTGTGGTCTTTGGGGCTTTGCTCATTCCCTTCGGCGGGGTTGGCCGTCCCGCAAGGACTCACCGCGGACGCATCACCTCGAGGCCCGGCCAGCCGCCACTGCGAAGCTTCCCGACAGGGAGTTCTTAGATGATGGTGTCCGGCAGGTCGTCCGCTGGGGTGAAGCGCTGAATGACCTTGGCCGGGTCGAAGTCATCGAGCACTGGCCCGAGCGAAGCTACGCGTGAGTGAGGGATGACGGTCGCCATCATGCCTCGGTTTCGTGGCGACACCAGAGACGATCAAATACCACTGCCATCGTGGTCTGTGTAAGGCCGCGGGGCGGAGGGCTGACGTAGTGCTGCAACAACTCGCCGGTGATCCCCTGCGATCCATGGTCGAGCAGGTAGGCTCGCGCAAGCGCGTACGCTTCGCGGTCGCGGTCTCCGCTTCCGTCAAGAATCTCGCACGTCCCGCCTTCACTCGATCATCTCCTCTGGCAGCATAACGATCACGAATGAGTCGCGCGGATTCCGGAGCCCGGCCGCGTCGGGTCCATTCGTTTGTCAGCTGGCTGGCCAGTATTCTCCACCGCACTGACATTTGAACGTTCGCTGCATGCCGGTCGCCGTCACTTCGAACGCCCTGAGATCTCCCACAAGTATGCCGCATCTGGTGCAGCGCCACGGTCCCGGGTGCGATGCTCGATCTCGTCGCCGCGTCAGAGCCGTGCGCTCGTCAAGACCCAACCTCCGCTTGGACGAGCCTTCTCGAACGAACGCTCGGCCGTCGAACTCGTGAAGCGGGACCGAAGGTGAACGAGTGGCCTCCACGATGATCAGCTTCACTCCGTCGCAATCGATTGCGTCGATGGTCATGTGCAGCGGTGGGTCGAACCATCGCTTCGCGCTCTCCGCCAGTGTCCGTTGCGCGGTGTCGAGATTGCCCGGTTCAACACCAACGGGAGTTCCGTCAGGAGCCAATCCGAAGATGATGCGCCCCGACGCCCGATCGGAGTTGATCATGCCGCAGAGCGCCTCGAGGGCCTCGCGCTGCAAAGCGAGAGACTTCTTCAGTTCGGTGCCTTGCGACTCGCAGAGCGCCGCGAGTTCGGCCTTGGAAATCGCTCTCATCTACCCCTCACTTCGAGCGTTGCCCGGCTAACGTTGCGCATGAACCTCGGCGCGGCTACGCGCCGTAGTGTTTCGTGCGCTGGTTCGCCATTCCTATGTCTTGTTTCCGGAAAACGCTGTGGGCCAGCCGCCTTGGGTTTCGATCACCTGATCAATCTCGGCCATGAGGCGGACCGTCTCGTTCAGGGCAACGACGATTCTCTGGTAGTGTTGGATATCTTCGTAGGTCAGGGTGCGGCCTTTGCGATCCTTGAGCCACTTCTCACATACCTGGTAGCCGCCGATGTGGAAGTTCCAGACCGCCGACGGTACGCCGCCGAAGTATTGGGTCGGGTTGATCCAAGCACGCTTGTCCTTGTCCGTGTACTGCACCTTCTCGACGGCATCGGTCCCCTTCTCGGGAAATTCGGTGATGAGGTCATTGAGTTTCGGGGATTCCACGAGATGCAGGCCGACAAGTTCGCCACCAAGAGCGACCAGACTGAAGAACAGGTCCCGGTTGCTCGTGAGCGGCAGGCGCGGGAAGTCATTGTCTAGAAACTCGGCGTAGCGCGTCCGATAGGTGGGCGAATGGAAGACGGCATAGGCGTAATGGAAGATGTGCTCGGGGGTCACGCCCCTGGGCAACCCGTGTGGTCCTTCCTGCGACACCTTGAGTTTCTCCGCCAGCGTTTTCAAGAACGCGGGACTGATGTTTGGGCGGCGTGCGGCAGAGGCGTCCAGTTCGTCAGTTGAGGAGTAGAGACTGAGGGGAAAGAGGTTGTTGCCCCCTCGTCGATACAGATTGAACTCGGTAATGTGATGTGTGCAGAAGACGATGTTCCATTCCTCGGAACCGATCACGTGGCCCGCCCGCCCAATTGCGATTGCCATGTTATGCCCCGCCAACATGTGCCGCATCACCCGTTCACGGCGGTGGACGGCTACGTTGGAGTTGAACACCGTCCACCGTACATCGAAGGGGCGATACAGGATCGGCGTTAGCTCGTTTCTCCATTGGCCGCGCCCCAGTTCCTTCTTCGCGTCGGCATAGTCCCACTGACTTTGACTGCACAACCTGAACAAATCGCGAGCCCCTTCCTCTGTTTCCGTCGCCAGTAGTGCCTCGACATGGGCGACCATCTCTTCCCGCGTGAAGGCAATGGCAAACTCGTCGTGGGTTGTGACGATGCCAGGTGCTGGGTCGCCGTTCTCGCTGAAGATGGCCGGTACGGACCAACCTTGGGCGTACTCCCGTCTTCTCTCCTCCTCCTGCGGAATGAACAGGTAGCCGGGATCGGAGGCAGGGACTTCATTCCATGTTGTTGTCTCGGCGTTGTTCTGCCAGAGCCAGTTGTACTTGCCGCCGGTGAGTTGGTCCCTTTCGTATATTTCGCGCTGCCCCCACAAGTCGGCATGGAACACGCGGGCTGGAGCTTCCTTCGCCTCGCCGGTTCCCGGCTTCACTTTCACCGCTAGCAGAATCGCCACGCCCTGTTGGATGTCGAAAACGTTCTCATCCTTCCCGCCGTCCGGCGATTTCTCTTTCTTCTTGGAGTTACCATGCAGGTCGAGGACGTATATCTCGTCAAAGGTCTGCATGAGATGCTGGCGCATCCCCCGAAAGGTCGGGTTGTCCAAGTAGCTGTGATTGGTGATGTAACCCAAGACGCCCTCGCCGGTCTGGTTGATCCGCCATTCGGCGAAGCGGATGAACTTCACGTAGTCATCCTGCAGCCACTTTGCTTGGCCTGGTTTATGGAGTTCCGGACAGTCCTTCTTGTAGTCGCCCACCAGTCCCGTGATCCATTCGCCCTTGTTGGCAGAGTGCCCGGAGTACGGGGGATTGCCGAGGACCACCATGATCGGGCGTTCTCGTTTGACCTCCGCCGCGGCGTTCGCTTCGCGAGAGACGAATTGGCCGAGGAGCATTTCGGATTTCTTCGCGGCTTCTTCCAGCGTGTTGGTCAGGTAGATGCCGAGCCGCTGGTCGCTGCCGAAGGTGTAGCCGGACTGCTCAAGGAGCATGCTGATTTTGAGGTGGGCCACGGCATAAGGGGCCATGAGTAGTTCAAAGCCGAAGATACGGGGCAGCAGATGGCGGCCGACGTAACCGTCCCACGCCCCGAGTTGTTTGCCGAAGCCCTGGTGAATCAGATCAATGACGAAATAGAGAAAGGTAGCGGTGCCGGTGGCCGTGTCGAGAATGAGGGTGTCCTCGTCGGCCAGTCCCTTGGGGCGTCCAAGGCGGGTCTTGAGCAGCCAGTCAAGCGAGTTGACGATGTACCTTACGACGGGTTCCGGGGTGTAGAAGACGCCCCGGACTTCCCGCATGGCGGGATCGTAGGCGGCGAGGAAGGTCTCGTAAAAGTGGACAACGGGGTCTTCCCGGCCCTTGCACTTGCCGAAGTCTCGAAGAATCTCCGCCATGTCAGCGTGCTTGAGGAGCTCGACCATGTCATCCACGGCCCAGGCAATCGTGTCCGGCATTTTCACGCCTGCGATCTGTTCAAAGAGTTCGCGCAGGAAGGGATTGGTGCGGGGAAGATTGACGGCCGCGGACTCGCGTGAGAAGGGCTTGTTTGGTTCATGCACACGGGCAGCGAAGAGCCCGTAGGCCAGGGTTTGGGCAAACATGTCGGCAAACTGATGTTCGTTCAAATCGGGGATGAGCGTGTCTCGGAAGGCGTGCAGCCACTCGTGCAGCCAGTTGGTCTGTGAACCGTAGCCTGGCATGGTCTCGCGAACGACGCCGCTCTTGACCTGCTCCGCCCTTTCCTCTTCCTGCAGAAGAGCGGCAAGGATGAGGTCCCGGATCATGCGGGTCATGCCGGCCATGCGGTTGGCGAGTTCCTTGGCGGTGCCGACGGTCAACGCGGGTTGAGCGTAGAAGGCGGCCAGGAGTGCGGTCAGACGCGCCTCGCCATCCGCAGCAGGTTTGAGTTTGCCCTTGCTGTCCAAGTCGGCCACGCGAACGGTCAGGCGCTTTTCGCCTGCCGCGTACCAGCTGAACTCAAGGTAGTCCGTGAGAATCCAGTTCGGCAGCGTGGAGTACCGTTTGAACTGGTCCCCGTTCGGTCCCTTGCCGCGCTCCATCTCGTCGAGGTTGATGCCAACGTCTTTCGTCTCCACATGCCCGAGGGGGACACCCTTCCGACTGATGTTGAAGTCGGGCGCGCCGCAGGCGATGCGGCGGGGTTCGTTCGTGGCGTCAATATCCTTGCCGCACCCTTCAA
>CAIOGO010000019.1 GCA_903857865.1 uncultured bacterium
AGAACCTGAATGTGTGATTCGCTCATGAAGCCCTCTCAAGAGAATCTTGGGAATGAAGCTGGAAACTGGCGCAGTGCGCGCTGACAGAGGCGGCCTTAGCCCGCCTTGCGCATTGAGGCGAGTGGTGCCACCCGCCGCTCGACAACTTCGCGCGTGACGACGATTTCGGTGACATCAGAGCGGGACGGAACCTGGTACATGATCTCGAGCATCAACTCTTCGAGGATGATCTTGAGGCCACGAGCTCCCACTTTTCTCGAGATCGCGTCGTCCGCGATCGCCGTGAGCGCATCATCGGTGAAGCGCAGTTCGACCCCCTCGAACGAGAGCATCGTCTCGTACTGCTTCACGAGAGAGTTCTTCGGCTCCGTGAGGATGCGAACGAGGGCGTCACGGTCAAGTTCGTGCAGGTTCGCGACCACCGGGACGCGTCCCACGAACTCAGGGATCATCCCGAACTTGATCAGATCTTCGGGATGGACTTGGGAGAGAAGCTCGCTGGCCGAGCGTTCGGCCGCCGTGAGGATGTGAGCCTGGAACCCCATCGACTTCTGGTTCAGACGCCTTGCCACAATGTCCTCGAGCCCGACGAACGCACCGCCGCAGATGAAGAGGATGTTCGTCGTGTCGATCTGCAGGAACTCCTGGTGGGGATGCTTGCGACCGCCCTGTGGCGGAACGTTGGCCACGGTACCTTCGAGAATCTTCAAGAGTGCCTGCTGCACACCCTCGCCCGAGACGTCGCGCGTGATCGAGGGGGAGTCCTGCTTTCGGGCGATCTTGTCGATCTCGTCGATGTAGACGATGCCGCGTTCGGTTCGCTCGCGGTCACCCTCCGCCGCCTGATACAGTCGCAGCAGGATGTTCTCCACGTCCTCACCGACGTATCCGGCCTCCGTCAGCGTCGTCGCGTCCACGATCGTGAAAGGCACTTCGAGCATGCGTGCGAGCGTCTGAGCGAGGAGCGTCTTGCCGGTGCCGGTGGGGCCGATCAGCAGGATGTTGGACTTGGAGAGCTCGACATCGGGCCGCGCCGAGTGTGAGAGGTAGTCGATCCTTCGGTAGTGGTTGTAGACGGACACCGCAAGCTTCTTCTTCGCGGGCTCCTGCCCGATCACGTAGGAGTCGAGGAACTGCTTGATTTCTTCAGGCTTGGCAAGACTGCGGCGAGACTCACGTGCTTCCCGGGCGCGGTCTTCCGCAATGATGTCGAGGCAGATGTCCACGCACTCATCGCAGATGTAGACGTTGGGGCCGGCGATGAGTTTCCGGACCTCCCGCTGCGACTTGTTGCAGAAGCTGCAGCGCAGCAATTCGGACGAGGTCTCGCGGGTCACCATGGTGCTGGCTCCAAGCTCATTCTACACCCGGCCGTCGTAACGCTCCCTTCAAGAGGCTATTCCCTGTGTTCGATAACCTTGTCGATGAGCCCATACCCGAGCGCATCGGGTGCCTCGAGGATGAAGTCGCGCTCGGTGTCGGTGAAGATGCGCTCGATCGGCTGGCCTGTGTGATGCTGCAGGATTTCGTTCAGGCGCTGCCGCAAGCGGATGATGTCCTTCGCATGAATGTCGATGTCCGTGGCTTGTCCGCCAAGGCCGAAGAGCAGCGGTTGGTGGAGGAGCACACGCGCGTGTGGAAGCGCGAAACGCTTACCCTTGGACCCGCCGGCCAAGAGCACGGCCGCCATCGAGGCA
>CAIOGO010000020.1 GCA_903857865.1 uncultured bacterium
GCCTGTTCAGCGTTGCAGACTGCAACCACCTTTGCCATGGCGTACGAACTCGCTGCGTCGCAAGCGGTGAGCTGCCACAGTTTGCCCACCCCCTTCAGCTTCCCGATGTAGAAGGTGTCGATGCACACGAGTTCACCCGGCGATGGGGTCAGATCTTGACTTGACAGGTCCGGTTCACCAGACTGGCGCCATGGCGCGTCCACTACGCAATCGAGGGCTGCTTCCTCTGGAAGGAGCTGGGGAGTCGGCCGCGATTCCGAGTCGACCTGCCGACTCCTTGATCGTCTCGGTTCTACGTCACGAGTCGCGGCAACACACGGCAGGGCATCTTCCTCGTCGATCCGGATCGCCGACTGTTCCTCGACACGCTCGCTGACACGGTCCACCGCTTCGGTTGGATCTGCCACGCCTACGCCGCGAACGATCAGGCGAACGCAGTTCGCCCCTAGCAACGCGCAGCGTTGCCAATCACTATCATCTTCTCATCGAGACGCCGGAGCCGAACCTGTCGCGTGGGGTGCGCCACCTGAACGGCGTCTACACCCAGGCGTTCAACCGCCGGCACTTGCGGAGCGGTCACGTGATGCAGGGCCGGTTCAGAGAGGGCCGATGGACGGCCGTCGGGCGGAGTTGTATCCTCCGTCCGTGGGTGAACACGCGAAGTTGTACGAGCACATCATGTTGCGGCGCTCGGACTCGAACGTCTCGTTTGCCGGGTTATGTGCGCTTCTCAAGCGGCTTGCGTTCGAAGAGCGCATCCGGGGCGGCCACCACATCTTCACCATGAGCCAGGTGGAAGAGATCCTCAACCTGCAGCCGAAGAGCGGAAGGGCCAAGCCGTACCAGGTGAAGCAGATACGCGGTGTGATCCTGAGGTACAATCTGCACTTGGAGGACTAGCCATGGATTCGAAGTACGAGATCATCATCTTCTGGAGCCACGAAGACAGCGCGTTCGTCGCCGAGGTTCCGGAGCTTTCGGGCTGCATGGCCGATGGCGAGACCTATCAGGAGGCCTTGTCGAACGCCGAACAGATCATCCGGGAATGGGTCGAAACAGCGAAGGAACTCGGAAGATCTGTCCCACAGCCAAGAGGGCGACTCGCCTACGCCTAGAAGAATGGGACTGCGGCGACGGGGTTCGGTCCTGCATTTACGCCTTCCGCGCTCGCACGTTGCGCCCTCTCTCGCACTCTCGTCCGCCCGTCTCCTCGGAACCGCCCTGGGTTTGAGCAATGCAGAGCTTGACTACACCGTCGCAGCCGCTCCGCGCAGGAGTGTTGCCCGCTGCAGACCAGTGCGCCACAATGGATACGAGAAGCGCGCTGGAAGGAGAGGAACGCCACATGACGCTCAGAGCTCTACTCGTCGTGTACTCGTATCACCACAAGAACACAGAGGCCATCGCGAAGGCTTTCGCGCCGGTGCTTGCTGCCAAGATCGTGACGCCACAGGAAGTAGATCCGACGGAGGTCGCGGGATACGACCTCGTGGGCTTCGGCTCAGGGATCTACGACGCACGACACCACACATCTCTGCTCGATCTGGCAGACCGGCTGCCACACATCTCGGACAGGAATGCGTTCATCTTCTCGACCTGCGGAATCCCAGCGTTCGGATTCTCTCAGGGGTTCGTTCTGAAGAACCACACGGCGCTGCGGGAGAAGCTCGTGTCCAAGGGCTACAAGATCGTCGATGAGTTCGGCTGCGTCGGCTGGAACACGAATAGCTTCCTCAGGTTCTTCGGCGGCCTCAACAAGGGTCGACCGAACGCTGAGGACCTCAAGCGCGCTGAGGACTTCGCGCGGGGTCTGACCCAGAAGATGCGCGACCCGTAGCCGGCAAGTCCGGAGAGTCCGGGCTGGAGACTGCTCGCTCCCGTGCGCGTCTACGACGGCGTCTTCTCCAGATGCCGAGCGACGAGGACTTTGATCAGAGCTTGTCGCGGCACGCCGAGCCGCTTCGCCTCGCGGTCGAGCGACTCGACCATCCAGATCGGGAAGTCGACGTTCACCCTCTTCTGCTCGTGCCCCGGCCGGCGCGCCTTCGAGAGGTCGAGGAACTGCGTCACGTCCTCGCCGTCATCGAACCTGCGATCAAGATCCTTCGCTTTCATACCACGACACCTCCTCCCGGTGCGACCGGCGCACGGAGATGATCCGAATCCGTTCCCCGCGGCGTGTGATGACTGCCGACCACCAAGCATCGCCGATCTTGCCGATGATCAGCGAACGCGGCTCGTCATCTGTCCGCGCCGGGATCCCCATCAGGTCCGGATCATCCCAAAGAGCCTGCGCGTCAACGAAGTTGACTCCATGCTTGGCGGCATTCGCTGCGCTCTTCGCAGGGTCGAATTCGAACTCCATGGTGCGGATTATATACCTCGCCGGTATCCCGCGGCAACCGTATGAGCACCGCGGAGTGCGGCTTGCCCCGCCGTGAGTCGTCGGCGCGAGGACGCGCATCACACATCACGCTCATGCCGATCCGCCGTTGGCGCAGCGCCCCGCGCGGGTTATACTCCAGGTATGAAGACCGCGATCTCGATCCCCGACGATCTCTTCCAGCAGGCTGAGCGCCTGGCGCGGCGGGCGGGCACGACGCGGAGTCATCTCTACTCGAGCGCGGTACGCGAGTACCTGGCGCGGCACGCTCCCGACGAGGTGACCACAGCCATGGATCGCGTCTGCGATGCCGTGGGGAATGCGCGGGACCCATTCGCAGATGCGGCCGCAAGACGCACGCTGGAGCGGACGGAGTGGTGATCGCGCAAGGCGAGGTGTGGTGGGCTGACCTTCCTGCTCCCACCGGATCCGCTCCGGGCTTCCGCCGGCCCGTGATCGTCGCCCAGAGCGATGCGCTGAACCGGAGTCACTTGGGAACCGTCGTTTGCGTGCCCCTGACGAGCAACCTCGCTTGGGCTGAAGCCCCGGGCTGCGTCCATCTTCCAGCTCGCACGACGGGATTGCCCAAGGATTCCGTGGCGAACGCGGCGCAGCTCGTCACGCTGGATCGAGTCCTTCTCACAGAGCGGGCGGGGCAGCTCCCCCGCGCGAAGCTCGATCTCGTGCTGGTCGCGATCGACGTCGTCCTCGGCCGCTAGCCCGCACCAGCGCGCCGGGCTCTGACCGTTGGCTGGACGAAGCAAGTGAAGGAGGCATTCGGGATGGCACGAGAGAACAAGGTACTGAAGGTGGGGGACAAGGCCCCTGATTTCGCGTTGCCCGACGCGCTCACCGGTGAGACGGTCAGGTTGGCCGACCTCCTGGGGAAGCCCGTTCTCGTCTACTTCGGCCGCGGCACCTGGTGCCCAACTTGCCGCAAGTGGATGAGCGAAATCGAGAAGAACATGCCGGAGCTTGAGAAGAGGGGAGCCCGGGCGGTGGCGATCATGGCCCAGGACCCTGCCCGCATGCAGGACTACCTCAAGAGCCACTCCCATCCCTTCCCTGTCCTGGCGGACGCCGAACGCAAGGTCGTGAGGGAATACGGCGTGTACGTCAGGGCCAACTTCGAGTCCATCAACATCGCCCGCCCGGCCAACTTCGTTCTAAACACCGCGGGGACGATCCGCTTCATCCACGTCTCGAGCGTCCAGTTCGAGTTCGCGTCGTTTGACGACATCCTCGCCACCGTCGACGCCATGTAGAAACGACAGCAGGAGAAACAGGGACACAAACCCTATTCCTCTTCTCGCGTGGCCGGGGAACGAGGTCTGGGCGACGTGATCAGCGCTTGACGCAGCGCATCGCGGTGATTACTGTGTACTTACGCCCCGGAGGTGAGGCAGTGAAGGCCAAGCTTGTTCGGATTGGCAACTCGAGAGGCATTCGGCTCCCCAAGCTGCTTATCGACCAAGTGGGACTGGCGGACGAAGTCGACCTCGAAGTCCGGGAAGGGCAGATCGTGATCTCCGCCTCCGAGCCCGCCCGGAGCGGTTGGGCGGCTGCGGCACGCGCCATGGCGGATCGCCATGAGGACGCGCCCCTCGACCCCTATGTGCCGAGCCACTTCGACGATCGAGAGTGGAAGTGGTGATGGCGCTCGACGTACTCCGTGGCCACGTCTACCTCGTGTCGCTCGACCCAACCATCGGCCAGGAGATCCAGAAGACGAGGCCCTGCGTGGTCGTGTCGCCCGACGAGCTGAACGCTCACATGAGTACGTGCATTATCGCGCCGATGACCACGGCGAGCCACGCGTACCCGTTCCGTGTTCCTTGCCGGTTCCAGGGCAGGGCTGGGTATGTCGTCCTCGACCAGATCCGCAGGGTGGACCGTATACGGCTCGTGAAGAGGCTCGGGCGGCTCTCTAGTCCAGCGCTCGAGAACTCACTTCGGGCGTTGGAGGAGATGTTCGCGCCGTAGATGCGGGGCGGGACCCGCCACAAGGGAGGTAGCGATGCGACGATTCCTGATCGTCGCGGAGCGAGCGGGCGCGAGCTTCTCGCCTACTCGACAGATCCTCCAGGGTGCGTTGCCACAGGCAAGACTTGGGGCGATGGGGTCTACCATCGGATCTGCGCAGGGACGGTGGCTGCCCAGCTCGTCTGGGCAGCTAGGGAGTTGCCAGCGCAACTCCTGGCTGGTCCGGCGCGATGTAGACGGCTGCTCGCCGCGAGCAGCCGGAGAGTTGCTGCGGCAACTCCTTCACCGTAGGCTCCACAACGCAGTTCTGACGCCTGTCATGGAACTTCCGCTTCCACGAACCTTCCTTCTTCTTTTCACTTCCATCCTAGCACCCAACCTGGGCAGTCCTCGTAAGGAGTGCGGCGTTGGTCGGAAGACGTTGCGCTGTTACCATGCAGCTGGCCAATGCCCAAGCACGCACTGTGAGGGGCTCGGATCGCGGTGAATCGGGAGGCAGGAACTTGACGAGACGCAAACCAGAGCAGCAAGTGCGGAGAGCAGGCGAAACGCGCCAATCGCTCTTGCGCGCTGGGGAGCAGGTGTTCAGCGAGCGCGGGTATCACGAGGCGTCCGTCTCGGCAATCTGTCAGTACGCCGGGCTTGCCAACGGGACGTTCTATCGGCATTTCGAGAACAAAGAGGAGATCTTCGCTGTGCTGGTCGAGCAGCTCCAGTGGGCGATGCGCGAGCGGATTGAGCGGGCTGCCGATGGGGCGGGGAGTTGTCAAGTGGCGCTCACGCGAGCCTGTCGAAGCGTCCTCTCCTATGCAGAAGAGGAGTCTGCCCTGTATCGAGTCGGGCGGAGCGCCGAGTCGATGAAGATGGGAATCCATAGGCAGTTTCGCGCGAACCTCGCGGACGCCTTGCGTGAGATTCTCAGCGCAGGGATCCGGGCTGGCGAGTTGCGGCCCGTCGATCCGAACATAGCAGCCTACGCTTTGTTGGGGATCATCGAGTTCACAGTCATGCGGTACGTGCTCTGGGAACCGGGCTCTCTCGACGAGCGAGTGCTGGAGACGCTCGATTCCCTGATCCTTCGCGGATTCGACTCCGGGAGAGAGCCGACGCACGTCCCGAGAGAGGCAACGGAGGCTCCCCCGCGCCTCTCCAGCAATGGAGCGGGGGAGCTGCACGGCGGCGAGGCCACACGACAGGCGCTGCTCGCAGCGGCCGAGCGGTTGTTCGGGCAGGCGGGGTTCTACCAGACGCCGATCTCAGGGATCACGTACGTTGCGAGCGTGGCGCAGGGCACATTCTACCTCTACTTCCCGAGCAAGGTGGCCGTGTTTGTAGAGCTCGTACGCGAGATCAACCGGCAATTCCGGCTTGATGAGCAGGCTGCGCTCGCTGGACTCGTCGATCGCCGCGAAATCGAGCGAGTGGGCTTTCGGACCTTCTTCCGGTTCATCGATGCACACCGGAGCGCCTATCGGATTCTGCGAGAAGCCGAACTGGTCGATCCGGAAACGGGACGCTGGTACTACGAGCGCCTCGCCAGGGGCTACATGCGAGGCTTGCACGGTGGCATGGACCGAGGGGAGATCCGCGCCCTAGCCCTCGAGCCGTTGGCATACGCTCTGCTGGGAGTCGGCCATTCGGTGGCCTTGTGGGGGCAATCAGACGGAGCGGAAGCCGTGATCACCGAGAGCATGGTGGCGGCGCTGCTCGACGTTCTCGAACGAGGTGTTGCGGCCGACCCCTCCTAAGAGCGAACGGAAGGACGGCATCGCGGGCAGGCAGGTCTCCCGAGGCAGGGCCTGGGCCGACTGCGATTCGCGTAGGGCAGCTACCAGGTACGTCCTGACGCATCTCGTCGGGGGAGCGCCGCCGCCGTCCGGCGCTGAAGCCTGTTGCCTAGCTCACCTTCATCCTCTGCCTGAGCGGCGCGATTGACGAAGACCCAAATCCATGATAGCGTGAGACCTGAGTCAGGTGTCACGAGTTCGTCGTGTCGGCGACACCGCGGAGACGAGTCCTGGGGAAGCCATAGGGAGGCGTCATGGGGCATGTCGCGGTCGTAGGCATCGGACAGAGCCGCTTTGGAATTCGGTCCGACGCGTCGCTGCGTGAGCTGGCATTCGAGGCGGTCAAGGCGTGCCTCGAGGACGTCGGCGTCCAGTTGGCCGAAGTGGAGTCGATGGTCGTCAGCGTGGCGTCCGATGAGTTGAGCTTCGCGCTCCAACCTTCGGCACAGGTGACCGACTACATCGGATTCCATCCCAAGCCCAGCTTCCGCGTGGAGGCAGCCTGTGCCTCGGGCAGCATGGCCGTCCGAGCCGGGTGGATGAATGTTGCGTCCGGGCTCGCGGATCTCGTGCTCGTCGTCGGGGCGGAGAAGATGACCGAGGTTCCGACACCCATCGCGACTGAGGTGCTTGGCCGAGCCGGCGACTCCCTGTGGGAGTACCCGTTCGGGATGACGTTTCCTGGGTACTACGCGCTGATCGCGCAAGCGCACATGGCGAAGTACGGGACCACGGAGGCGCAACTGGCCGCAGTCGCGGTCAAGAACCACTACTACGGAGCGCTGAATCCCTACGCACACATGCGCAAGGAGATCACGCTCGAGAAGGCTCTGAGCTCCTTCGTGGTTGCATCGCCCCTCAAGCTCTATGACTGCTGTCTGATCTCGGATGGAGCCGCTGCGATCTTGCTGGCTTCGGAGAAGGTGGCCAAGCGACTCCGCAAGAATCCGATCTGGCTTCGCGGGTTGGGACTCGGGACGGGCAGCCTCTCACTTGCGCACCGCGAGGACTTGACGACCCTCGGGGCGAGCGTCGAGGCGGCACGCCAGGCCTACGACATGGCGGGCGTCGGTCCGAAGGAGATCGATGTGGCCGTCGTCCATGACTGTTTCACCATCGCGGAGATCGTCGCTTACGAAGATCTCGGCTTCTGCCCCAAGGGAGAGGGAGGGCCCCTGGTTGAGGATCGGCAGACCTACATCGGCGGCAGGATCCCGGTCAATGTGGACGGAGGGCTAAAGTCGAAGGGGCATCCGATCGGAACGACGGGAGTCTCGATGGCCGTCGAGATCACGAAGCAGCTGCGCGGCGAAGCCGAGACGGGACGTCAGGTTCCGAACGCCGAGATCGGGCTTTCGCACAACGTCGGAGGGAACGGACAGCACGCAGCCGTCCACGTTTTCGGCCGGGACAAGGAGTAGGACATGGAATTCCGAGACTTTAGCCTGCTGATCCGAGACACGAAAGTCCACGGCTTCGTCGACGGACTGGAGCGGGGCGAGCTGCTCGCATCGAAGTGTTCGTCCTGCGGCGCAATCCAGTATCCGCCCCGGAGCGACTGCTCTCACTGTTTCGGCACGGAGTTCGAGTGGGTGGCGGTGCGCGGGGTCGGAACGCTCGTCTCGTTCACGTCGGTCTTCGTCACGCCGGAGCACTTCACTCCCGACTTCTCCGGGAGCGCGCCTTTCTCGACGTACGGATACCAGCCGGCACCGGTCGGGATCGTTGAGATGGAAGGCGGGCTCCGCGTGATGGGCTGGATCCCCGGTGTGAAGGCCGAATCGCTACGAGTGGGGATGCGCCTCGCGCCACGACCGGAGGTCCTTCCTGACGGTCGGGTGACGGTGGTCCTGGCGAAGGCGGAGGGCTGAGCTGCGATGGAGAAGAAGATCAGGGAAGCACGGATCGCGGGGGTTGGAATGTACCTCCCCGAGGAATGCATAACCAACGCGCAGCTTGGAGAAATGATGGACTACGACGTGGAGTCCTATCTCGCAGAGAAAGGCATCGGAGTCCGGTACCGCGCCGCAGCAGACGAGTCGACGTCCGACATGGCGACCCTGGCTGCGCGCAATGCGCTGCGACAGGCAGAGCTGTCGCCAGACGACGTCGACCTGATCATCCTGGCGACGGATACGCCTGACTTCGTCAGCCCCCCGACCTCGGCGATCATCCAACACAAGTTGGGCGCGAAGAACGCCGGTGCGTTTGACATCAACGCTGCGTGTACCGACGAGACGATCGCCCTCGCGATTGGCGCGCACTACATCGCGCTCGACCCAGCCATCAACCATGTCATCGTTGTGGGGGCGTACGGCATGACGAAGTGGCTGGATTGGGGGCCGTACAGCCAGTCTGCCTCCAAGGTGCTAGCGATGCTGTTCGGCGATGGAGCGGGAGCCGTCGTCCTCTCCCCATCCGACCAGCCGGGGTACCTCTCCAGCAAGATGATGAGCGACGGGAGTTGCTGGGACACCTACGGCATCTACCTCGGGACGGGGCGCCCCCTCACGCCCGAGATGGTGGCGAAGAAGCAGCACTACCTCCGTTTCCATGAGAACGCGCACCGCGTCCCGGGCGACTTCAACGTCACGCGTTGGCCGGCGCTCCTGCGGCAGACGACGGGGGCCGTGGGGCTTTCGCCCTCCGACCTCGACTTGGTGCTCATGAACCAGGTGGAGCAGGGGGCCGTGCGCGCAACGCTCGAAGCGCTGGGGCTCTCGATGGAGAAGACGCACTGGGTGGCCGACCGGTTTGGCTACGCCGGGTCGGCCTCCGTGTTCATGGCGCTGTTCGACGCCGTCGAGAAGGGGCGGCTCGCTCCGGGGGATCTTGTGGCGTTCTGTACGTCAGGCGCGGGTTTCGTCCTATCGACGGCGCTCTTCCGATGGGTGTAGAAAGGAGACGACTGCGATGCGTCTAGCGGGAAAAGTGGCGATCATCACCGGAGCCGGTCGTGGGATCGGCCGCGAGGCAGCCCTCTTGTTCGCTCGGGAGGGGGCGAAGGTGATCCTCGCCGACGTCGACCCCCAAGCGGAGAAGGTTGTTCTGGAGATCCAAGGATTCGGTGGCGAAGCGACCTTCGTTCGCAGCGACGTTACGAATCGTGAGAGCTGCGTTGCGTTGGCCGACGCTGCAGCAGAGACGTTCGGGCGGATCGACGTCCTGGTCAACAACGCCGGCATCACACGCGATGCGCAGCTCATCAAGCTCTCGGAGAGCGACTTCGATCGAGTGATCGGGGTCAACCTGAAGGGAACGTTCAACGTCACGCAGGCCGTGGCCCCGCGGATGATCGAGCAGGGCAGCGGACGAATCATCAATGTCTCCTCCGTTGTCGGGTTGTACGGCAACTTCGGGCAGACCAACTACGCTGCGACCAAAGCCGGCGTGATCGGGATGACCAAAGTGTGGGCCCGCGAGCTCGGGCGGAAAGGGATCACCGTGAACGCCGTCGCCCCAGGGTTCATCCAGACCGAGATGACTGAGAGCGTGCCCGAGAAGGTCCTCGAATTGATGCGCGGGAGGACACCGATGGGACGGCTTGGAACTGCGCGCGATGTGGCCAACATCTACCTGTTCCTGGCTTCGGACGATGCGGCGTACGTCAACGGCGCTGTAGTCTGTGTCGATGGAGGACTCATCCCGTAGTGGTGTGGAGGGCGGGTACTTGGCAGGGAGTGAAGGGAGTCGACCAAGTGCAACTACCGCGAGGTCGCTGGGTGTGGGGCGCCTGGGTCCTGGTCTGCGCGAGCCTGCTCACGTCCTGTACAGGAACCGTCCCGACCGAAGCGGTGTCTAAGAGAGAGGAGGGCAGACTGATTCAGGTGTCGAGCGGAGAAACGATCCACGTCCGTCGCGCCGGGCATGGCCCGGCGCCGGTGATCTTGCTTCCCGGCAACAACTGCTCCGGCGCGGCGTTCGATGCGCTTCTCACGCTGGTGGGCGAGAGCAAGGACGTGCGAGAGAAGTACAGCTTCTTCGCCATGGACTACCGCGGCAGCGGCAAGTCTTCCTACCACCAACCCGTCGGGTCCCTCGAAGATTTCGCCCGCGACTTCGCCGACGTCGTGTCGAGCGATCCTCTCTTGCGGAAGGGCGGGATCACCCTCGTCGGTCACTCCATGGGATTCGGCGTTGCGCAGTGCATGGTCGCGTTGGATCCGTCGCGCTACGCGGGAGTGATCTCTCTTGCAGGAATCGGAACTCGTGGCGTTCGGGTGATCTTCGCGGGGAACACCGTAGGCACGGATCCTGAGACCGGGAAGCTCTACGTCCTCGGCGATTGGGCGGACTCAATCAGTGCGATCGCATTCCAGCAGCGTTCGTGGAGTGGTGCGAACCGTACGTCGGAGACGGTGTCCGCCACCTGGAACATGGTCGTCTTCAACGACATCCTGAAGTTCGACCCGGCGAGCTTCAAGGTCACCGATCCGACGTACTTGGCCAATCCGGGGTACCAGATTGCGATTGCCGATGTGCTGACGACGGTCTACATGCCCGAGTCGCTCTACGCGAGCCACTTCTTCAACTCGACGGCGGCCGCGGTGCAGCACACGAATCGTGACGGCACGACGGTGACCATCCCGGGTGCCGACAGGCTCGATGCCTTTGAGGGCCTCAAGGTGCTCTTGGTGAAAGCGGAGACGGACCGCGCGGGTTGGCGCGGCGATCTGGTAGTCGACGATTCGATTACCCAGAACACGAAGTACGACCTGCGCCGTGCGGGAGCGCGCGTCACCGTGGTCATGCTCAGGCCCGGCGCTGGATACGACCACGGGTTCCCGATTCACCACCCGAAGGAGACTCTGCAGATGATCGCGGCGTTTGCCGAGACCCGGGCGGAGCTCCGTGCTGCCCAAGTCGAGTCGGTCTTCGGAGAGGGAAACGCCACGGTCTATGCGGACAAGGAGACGGACTGGGAGCGCGAGACGTACGGCGGGTTCTAGCGGAGCCGGTAAAGGGCGGAGGATGACGGATTCTCTGGATCAGCAGGTCGTGATCATCACGGGTGCCAGTTCGGGGATCGGCGCCGCGCTCGCGCGCGCCTGCTCGCAACGGGGAGCCCTTGTTGCCCTTGCTGCGAGGTCTAGAGAGCGCTTGTCGAGGGTCGCCAGTAGCTGCCCGGGAGAGACCCTGGTCGTGCCTTGCGACGTCACGGTCGCGGACGAGCGGCGCAAGCTGGTGGGCGTCGTCATAGAGCGATGGGGCAGGGTCGATATCCTCGTCAACAACGCCGGCATCGGGTACTACGCGTCGTTTGAAGAGGTGGACGAAGCCAGCCTCCGAGCGCTCCTCGAGGTGGATTTCCTTGCGGTCTTCGGGATGACCCAGGAGGCGCTTCGCGTCATGAAACCGGCCCGCCGAGGTCTGATCCTTCAAGTTGCCTCTACGGGAGGCCTCATCGCCCACGCTCCGAGCGTGGCCGCATACCTGGCAGTGAAGCACGCGGTCGTGGGGATGAGTCGCGGCCTGCGAAGGGACCTGGAAGGAACGGGCGTCCGTGTCCAGGTCGTCTGCCCGCATCTGACCGACACGGGGTTCTTCGAGGCCGGAATAGGTGCCGAGGCAATGAAGGAGGTTGCCGACCGCGTGCGTGGGCACATGGACACGGCCGATCAGGTGGCTGAAGGGATTCTCCGACAGATGGGCTCCGAGCGATTCATCGTCTTCCCGACCGATCGGGCGAGATCGGCCTACGAGCACTTCCTGGAGGTGGCATGACACCGGCAACAGGGACCTCGGAGGCGTTCGTCTGCCGAACCGCACTTGTGACGGGCGGGGGATCGGGAATCGGACAGGCGGTAGTCGAGGCGCTGTGCGAACGGGGCGCACGGGTCTTCGTCGCCGACATTGACCTCGCTCGGGCGACGGGCGTCGCGGCCAGGATCGAACGCGACGGCCGGAGGGCGGAGGCGGTTCACTTGGACGTCTCGAACAGCTCTCAGGTTGTAGAGCTGTTCGCGACCCTGAGGAAACGGTGCGCGGGGCTCGATCTCCTCGTCAACGGCGCGGCCGTGCTCGGGGAGTCTGCTTTCATTGAGGACATGACCGACGAGCAGTGGACGCGTGTGATGTCGGTGAATCTCAACGGAACGTTCTTCTGCTGTCGCGAGGCGGTTCGGTGGATGAAGGAGACGGGCGGCGGTCGGATCCTCAACTTCAGCTCGGTCGCTGCCTTGATGCCCACGCCGGGAGCGCTTCACTACAGCGCGAGCAAGGGAGGCGTCATCCAACTGACGAAGACGCTGGCCCGAGAGACGGCTCGCTACAACATCCGCGTCAACGCGGTGGCACCGGGGTACATCCAGACACCGATGCTCGACGCGATGGACGCGACGTTCCGCGAGCAGACGCTTCATCGGACGCCGCTGAAGCGGTTTGGCACCCCAGAGGAGATTGCCGGGCTGGTGGCCTTCCTCGCCAGTTCGGAGGCTGACTTTTTCACCGGGCAGGTGCTGAGTCCGAACGGCGGGCTGGCGATCTAGTGAAGCCCGAAGGAGGCGCTTGCGTGAATCGGCGATGGAAGCACCTGGCGGTCCGCGAGGCGAACGGCGTCTCCTGGGTCACGATTGATCGGGCCGATGACCGGAACTCGCTCGATTCCGAGACGATCGGGGAACTCCAAAACCACCTCGAGGCTACGGAGAGGGCGGACGCGCGGGCGATTGTCTATCGCGGGGCTGGCGCGACGCATTTCATCGGCGGTGCAGATGGTGTCGAGATGTGCGAGTTCGGGTCCAGCGAGGCGCGGAGCTTCTCGCATCGTATCCAGGACCTCTTCCTGCGGATGGAGTCGAGCCCCCTCTTCCTGATCGCCGCAATCCACGGGCTCTGCTTCGGTGGCGGGCTTGAGTTCGCCCTTGCGTGCGATCTGCGCCTTGCGGCGGAGGACGCCCGGCTCGGCCTCCCCGAGGTCCGGTTGGGGGTCATCCCGGGGGGCGGCGGAACGCAACGTCTGCCGAGGATCGTTGGCTTCGGGCACGCGGCGGGGATGATCCTTGGGGGCCGCCTGATCGCGGCCGACGAGGCTCTACGGATCGGTCTCGTGAGCGCGGCCGTGCCAGTCACCGACCTCGAGAAGTGCGCTGCCGAATGGGCAAGCCGCGCGCTGGGGATTCCCACGTACGCGTTCGCCGCGGCGAAGCAAGCGGTCCACGTCTCGCGCGACCTTCCGCTCGCCGAGGGACTGGCGGCCGAGGCGGACCTGTTTGCCGGCTGCTTCAAGGAGCGGTATTTCGCTGACCGCGTGCGCGAGCAGCTCGCGGAGGGACGGCTCACAACGACACGACCGCACGCCGGGGAAGGGAAGGGGCACGATCATGCCAACGCTTAGGACGCGAGATGGGGTGGAGCTGTACTACGAGGTCCACGGCAACGGAGAGCCTCTGGTGCTTCTGGGTGGGATCATGATGAGCGCGGCGAGTTGGGCGCAGCACGTGCCAGTCCTTTCTCGCCACGCGCGCCTCATCCTCTTGGACATGCGTGATCAGGGCCGGTCGGGGAGGATGCGCGGCGAGTATCCGTTGGATGTTCACGTGCCGGACGTCCTTGCCTTGCTCGATGAGCTCAAGGTCGAGCGCACGCACTTGATGGGGGTCTCGTACGGCGGGCAGGTAGCGCAGCGTGTGGCGCTCACGCATCCGGAGCGCTTGCGGACCCTCATCCTCGCGAATGTGAACCACTACATCACCAACCTCCTCGCCGAGATCGGACAGGCTTGGGAAGTCGCCGCCAAGCTGAACGACGGGGAACGGTTCTTCCAGCTCGCGGTGCCGTTCATCTACTCGCGGGCATTCTATGCCGACCATCTGGAGGCGCTGCATCAGCGCCAGGCGATGTTCAAGAGCACCTTGACTCAAGAGTGGTTCGAGGGATTCGTGCGTCTCTGCCACAGCGCGATGGGGTTCCGCATGACGGCGGACGATCTGCGCCGCCTGGAGATGCCGACCTTGTTGCTCGGCGCGGACGAGGACCAGTTGACACCCCTGCGCGTGATGGAGGAGATGTACGAGGCGATTCCGCATTGCGAGTTCGTGAACCTCCCGGGCACTGGGCATGGTGCGTGCCTCGAGCGGCCCGACGACTTCATGACGGTAGTGATTGGCTTCTTGGCGAAGCACAGGCAGGCGTAGAGTGAGCCACAAACTGGCAGTCCATCTTCTTTGACGGAGGAGGTGACCGGAGCGCGGAGACGGCAAGTGGAGGAGAAGCACGCGGTCAAGTAGCAAGGAGGTTCACGTGAGTCTGAAAGGCAAGGCAATGGGTCTCAGGGTTTGGGCTCTCGCGATTCTGGTTGTCGTGGGAGCAGGATTCCTTGTCGCGGCGGAAGAGGGCCCCATCAAGCTGGGGGCTGTCCTCCCGTTGGCGGACATCACCGGCGCTCAGGGATCGAAGGCGATGCAGCTCGCGGTCGACGAGATCAACGCTGCCGGTGGGGTCCTTGGACGGCAGCTCGAGCTGATCATAGTTGACGACGAGAGCAAGGCGGAGAAGGGTGCAGCGGCCATCGACAAGCTGGCGACGGTCGACAACGTCGACGTGTTCATCGGTGGCATGTCGAGCGGCGTCCACCTTGGCGAGCTCCCGGCTCTGAAGAAGTACGAGAGAGTCACGGTGTGGATCGGCGCGGCGTCGTCGCTCGTCGAGCAGGCGGTCGTCGGCCTCGACTGGTACTTCCACATCCATCCTTGGGACTACCTGCAGGGCGCGAGCTACGTCGAGGGGTGGGCAGCCCTTCAGGCTGAGTACCCGTTGATCAAGATCCACAAAGCGTTCTGGGCCTATGAAGAGGGTGCGTTCGGCACGAGTTCGTACCAGGGCAGCTTGGTCGCATTCTCGAACTGGGAGAACGTCGGCGAGTCGTTCAAGAGCGCGCTCTTGGGCGGTGGTGACTACCGCGCGGTGCTACGCCACGCGCAGGAGTTCGACCCCGACTTGTTCATCTGGGTTGGGTACGCCGCGGACGCGCTTCCGATTATGGAGCAGGCAGCGGAGATTGGCTTCACCCCGCCGCTCTTCGTGGGATCCCCTCCGGGCTGGCCCGCTGACTTCGGCACGTCCCCGCTCGCCGACGGCGTCATCGCCTACGGAATGTGGGCGCCATCGATCAAGGACGTGAGCCCAGTCAGCCAGCATTTCTGGGACGCCTACATCGCCAAGTACAACGAACAACCGGCAACCTACTTTGCTCCGCTCGGCTACACAAACATCTACGTCGTGGCGGAAGCAATCGCGCGCGCTGGGACGCTCGACAAGGAGGCGCTCATCACGGCGCTCGAGGCGACGAACTACGCGTCCCCGCTCGGCGAGACGCTAACGTTCACGCCGTCGAATCTGATCCAACACCAGGGTTTCCGGAACCAGAAAATCCTCCAGTGGCAGAACGGTGCACAGCAGGTGCTGTGGCCCTTTGAGTACGCAACGGCTCTACCTGCGTACCCGTTCACTGGGCCGTAGAGCGTGTCGGACGTTTGGGCTAAGACGCTGGGCCGGCCCGATACCTTCGGGTCGGCCCGGCGACAAGGAGTCGGGGAGAGATGACACTGTTTCGCACACTGCGGCGGTGGCAGCTGCTGCTGCTTCTCGCGTCGTTGGGCGTGCCGATTGTCTTGATGCTATGGAAGCCGTACGTGCTGATCGAGGGGTTGCAGCGCGGCGGGCTCTACGCGGTGATCGCGCTGCCGATGGCGCTGATCCTCGGCGTCGTGGGCATTATCAACCTCGCGCATGGCGAGTTCATGATGTTGGGGGCGTACTTCGCCTACTGGATGGGCGTGTACGCAGGCCTCGATCCGCTGGTGGCAATGATCCCGGCCGTCGTCGCGTTCGCGTTGTTGGGCGCGATCACGTACGTCTTGACGATCCGTCGGGCCCTCAAGGCGCCGGAGCTCAACCAGCTTCTCTTGACGTTCGGAATGGCCATGGTCGGCACGGAGTTCGCGAACCTGATGTGGACCTCGCAGCCGCTGAAGCCGCACTTGTCCTATGTGTACTCCTCCGTGGCGCTTGGCAAGCTTCGGTTTGGGACGTATGCGTTCATCTACACGGCCGCGGCGATCGTTCTGCTGGTTCTCCTCCAGCTTTTCCTCCGGAAGACGCGACTCGGGAGGGCAGCTCTCGCCGTTGGACAGAACCCGCGCGGGGCGAGACTCGTCGGGATTGACGTCAACCGGACGTACCTCCTGATCTTCAGCGTCTCCATCGCGCTAGTCGGCGCGCTCGGCGCCATGTTCCTGACAAGGCACTCGGTGTTCCCGTCGGCCGGCTCCCCGTTCACGATGAAGTCGTTCTGTCTGATTGCCATGGCCGGCATCGGGAACTTGCCGGGCGTGGTCTGGGGGGGATTCGGTCTCGGGATCGCGGAGGCTCTCGTTTCGTCGTTCCGAGGGTACGGAGGGTGGGCCGACGTGGTGTTCTTCGCCGTGCTCGTCGCGGTGATCATGGGCAAGTCGTACCGGAGGCAGACGGCATGAGGATGACAAGATACCTCCCCTACGTGCTCGGCGCCGCGTTGGCCGCGCTGTTCCCTCTCTTCTCGGGGGCGTACCTGGAGCAGGTGGCGGTCGGGATGCTGATCTACTTGACGCTCGCCTTGAGCTGGGACATGCTGCTGCGATCAGGCCAACTAGGTTTTGGCACGGCAGGCTTCTTCGGACTCGGCAGCTATGCCGCTATCCTTCTCTTTCTCAACGTGGGCGTCCACCCGTTCGTGAGCATCGCTTTCGGCGGCGTCGTGGCCGGGGTGGTCGCGCTGCTCGTCGGCCTGGCCGTCCTCAGGCTGCGGGGCATGTACTTCGCGATCACGACGCTGGCGCTTGCCGGCATCTTCGCGGTCGTTCTCCGCAACTTCCCGGGCTTGACCGGTGGGTCCGAGGGAAGGATGCTCCCGAACTGCATCTACGCGGGAAACACGACCAAGATCTACTGGCTCGTTCTGGCGCTCGCGGTGTTCACGATCGTCATCTCGGAGGTGTTCGAGCGGACGAGGATTCGTCTCGCGCTGACGTCCATCCGCAATGACGAACGAGTCGCCAAGTCAAGCGGGGTGAACGTCTTCAAGTACCTCGTCTTCGTGTTCGCCGTGACGTCGGCGATTCAGGGCCTCGCGGGAGGCACTTACGCGCACGTCTTCGGGTTCGTTTCTCCAGAGGGCAGCTTCAGCGCCAACTTCCTCTTGTTGCCCCTGGCGATGGCGCTGCTGGGCGGCGTTCACAGCACGTGGGGACCGGTGGTCGGAGGCCTCGTCCTGGGCGCCCTGTCAGAGTACCTCAAGCTGCAGATCCCATACGGACACCTCTTGGTCTACGGAGCCATCATCGTCGTGGTGACGCTCTTCCTGCCACAAGGCCTGATGGGAACGGTCAGGGCGTGGTGGCGTCGGTCACACGTGACGCGAGGTGCGCAATGATGCGCGCGCTCCGAGGGAGGTCGGCGCGGCCGGTAGGCGCCCCGTCGAGAGGGCAGGGCACTACGAGGGAGAGTCGGGGGTGCGGGCAATGGCTGTCTTGAGGACGGAGGCCCTGGAGCGGCGCTTCGGGGGCCTAGTCGCGGTGCACGACTTGACGTTTGAGCTTGCCGAGAACGAGATCCTTGGCATCATCGGACCGAACGGCGCAGGAAAGACGACGGCGATCAACGCCATCAGCGGGCTCTACATGCCGACTGCTGGACGCATCTTCCTTGGTGAAGAGGACATCACCTACTCGCCGCCGCACGTTCGGTGCCACCTGGGCATCGGGCGAACGTTCCAACTGGTGCACCCGTTGGTCGACCTTACGGCGAGGGAGAACATCATGGTCGGGGCGCTCTTCGGCCAGCACCGGTCCCTTCGCCAAGCACGAAAGACGGCGGAAGAGATCGCAGCTCAGCTTGGCCTTGAACGAATCGACCGCAGTGTCTCGGACCTGACGGTCCTCGAGATCAAGAAACTGGAGATCGGGCGCGCGCTGGCTTCCGATCCAAAGGTCCTCTTCTTGGACGAAGTCATGGCCGGGCTGAACTCGGACGAGACGAAGGCTGCGTTGGACGCCGTCCGTGGGATCCGCGATCAGGGCGTTGCGATCTGCGTCGTAGAGCACGTGATGAGCGTCATACGCGACCTGACGGATCGCGTGATCGTGCTCGACGGGGGAACCATCATCGCGGAGGGACCGTACTCCAAGGTGTCCGCCGATCCGCGCGTGATCGCCGCCTATCTCGGCGAGGAGGAGTGATGCTTGCCGTCGCGAAGCTGAACCATTACTACGGAAAGGCTCACGTCCTGCGCGACGTCTCGCTCGACGTTGGGACGGAATCCGTCGGCGTGTTCGGACCGAACGGAGCTGGCAAGACGACGCTGGTCCACGCGATCGTCGGGCTCGTCCGGCCGAGAAGCGGGGACGTCACGTTCGACGGGCGCTCGCTGTTGCGGCTGCCTACGCACGAGGTGATCCGTTCGGGCGTCGCGCTGGTGCCGCAGGAGCGCGAGCTCTTCCCGTATATGTCCGTCCGGGCGAACCTCGAGTCCGGGGCGGCGTATATCCCCGGCGCCCGCAAGGACTTGCCCGCCGCGCTTCAGGCCTCGTTCGAGATGTTCCCCATCCTCAAAGTTCGCGCGCGGCAGCTCGCGGGCACGTTGAGTGGCGGCGAACAGAGGATGCTCGCCATCGCGCGCGCCATGATGTCCTCCCCGAAGCTCCTCATCTTGGATGAGCCGTCGCTAGGCTTGCAGCCATCTCTCGTGACCGAGCTCTTCCACAAGGTGCGGAACCTCGGCGAGCGGAGCGCAATCCTCATGGCCGAACAGAACGTGCGCCAGAGCCTGAAGGCCGTCGGCCGGGGCTACGTGATTGAGAATGGACAGATTGCTCTCGAGGGTCCCTCCGACGAACTCCTTCGGAACGATCACGTCCGGCGGGCGTACCTTGGGTTGTAGAGGACGACGGCGGGAAGCGAGGGCGGGATGAGCGCTAGAGCTTTGGCACTCTGTGGTAGCCCCCGCGCGGGGAGCAACACGCAGACGTACCTCGAGGCGGCCCTCCAAGTCCTGGGAGAGCACGGCGTCGAGACCGAACTCATCGCGTTGCGGGGCAAGACGATCCACAGCTGCAAGGCCTGCTATGCCTGCTGGCGCCATGGCGGCGACATCTGTCAGATTGCAGACGACGACTTCCGCCCCATCTTCGAGAAGATGCTCTCGGCAGACGCGCTGATCGTCGGATCTCCGGTGCACTACAGCGCGGTCCACCCGGACCTCTGGTCTGTCCTCGTCCGCGCCGGGTTCCCCGGAATGGCAGGACATCCGCACAGCGCTCCGCGGCCGTTCGCGCGCAAGGTCGGCGGGCCCATCACGGTGGCTCGCCGCGCCGGCCAGAACTTCGCCCTCGCTCAACTGCTCCTTTGGTTCAACATCAATGGCTTCATCGTGCCCGGCTCGATCTACTGGCCGGTGGGCGTTGCCCGATCCGTCGGTGACGCCGCGAAGGACACAGAAGGGATCGAGACCGCGGTCGCCTTTGCGGAGAACGTGGCCTGGCTCCTGGAGAAGACACAGACGTAGCCACTCGGCGCGTCCGCGCCCGTGGGCAGAAAGGAGACGAAGGGGATGGAGATAGGTGTGCGTGAGTCAGCGTATCCTGGGCCAGGAAGCGTCTACAATCTCGGGCACCTCCTGTCCCGCAATGGCGCACTGTCGGGATTCCCTGACCGTGTCGCAATCCTTGACGCCGGCCAGCCCGAGGGACGAGGGATCACCTATCGGACGCTCAACGGTCGGGCCACTCGATGCGCCAACGCTCTCTTGTCCATGGGCGTCAAGAAGGGCGATCGCGTCTTCGCCGTCCTCCCGAATCGGGTCGAGACACTCGAAGTCCTCTATGGCTGCGCCAAGATCGGTGCCGTCTTCACGCCGGCGAACTTCCGTTTTGCTGCCGAGGAGATCGGGTTCCTGATCGACGACGTCGCTGCCGCAGTTCTTGTCTTCGACTCGGAGTACGGCGACAAGGTCCGGGAGCTGATCCAGGAACGCCGGAAGCTGCGTCTCCTCGAGATCGGTGGGCACGCCGTCGAGCCCGCCAGGACCTACGAGGAGTGCCTCGCGGCCGCCTCGGAGTCCGAACCTGTCTGTGCTACGGCACCGGACGAGGTCTGCATGATCCTGTTCACCGCGGGGACGACAGGACGCCCGAAGGGCGTGAAGCTGACGTATCGCAGCACGTTCTTCGCTTGCTTGTCGAACGGGATTTCCGCGTCGATGACGAGGGACGACGTGTACCTTGGCGCGCCGCCGATGTTCCACGCGGGCGGGCTGACGTGCTTCCAGCTCTACATGCTGATGATCGGTGGCAAGATCGTTGTGCAGAACCGATGGGCGGCGCAGGAGGCATTGGAGCTGATCCAGCGTTACGGCGTGACGTACCACTTCGGGATCGCAACGCAACTCAAGATGATGGTCCAGGTGGAGGGTTGGGAGAAGTACGTCGTCTCCCTGCGCGCCGTCAATGGCGGCGGGGAGCCCCAGCCTGCTGAGTTGAAGCACGCCTTCATCAACCAGGGCATCACCTACGTCAGTGGCTACGGGCTGACCGAGACCGGCGCCACGGGCTTCAACTGGCCCGCATCGTCAAAGGACGATCCGACACTGAGCAAGGCAAGCGAGTGCATGGGGAAGCCGCCGGCCTTCGTCGAGGTCAAGATCGTCGACCCGACCGGCAAGGAGACCCAGGCGGACGAGTACGGCGAGATCATCATCCGCAGAGAGCCTACGGGAGCCGCCGGGTACTGGAACCGCCCTGAGGATGAAACCAAGAAGTTCCGCGGAGATTGGATCTTCACCGGGGATCTTGGCAAACGCGATGCCGAAGGGTATTTCTACGTCGTGGGCCGCACCGACGACATGATTATCAGTGGTGGGGAGAACATCTACCCCTCGGAGGTCGAACGAGTCATTTTCGGGCACCCGAAGGTCGCGGATGTCGTCGTCGTGCGTGGTCGACATCCTCAGTGGGGGCAGACGCCGAAGGCCGTCATCGTCCCGAAGCCCGGCCGAACGATCACCGAGGAGGAGATCCAGGAGTTCGTGGGAGAGCACCTCGCATCCTACAAGAAGCCGCGCAAGATCGTGATCGTTGACAGCGTTCCTCGATCTGAGACGGGGAAGATCGACAGGAAAGCGATCAGGAAGTTGTACGAGGAGATCTAGACTGCCCGTCTTCGTGACCCGCTCACCGCCCAAAGTGGACCAAGGATTGGGTGCATCCTTGCCTGGGCTCACACTCCGGAGGACGAGGCGCACGGGACAGTCGAGATTCGCCGAAGCGCTCCGGCGCGGGGATTCCTCGCTTCTTCTTGGCGACATCTGCATTCGAGACGCTTGCGAGACGAGCGGCGGAACATGATTGTGTTGCGCGGCCGTCGCGAGGCTACCTCGAGGGAGCCGAGGCAGTCCTTGCGATCGGAGTCGCGCCAAAGGAGATGCGCGTGTCCACTCGCTCGCTTGCCCTGCCGCAGGATCTCGTCTCGGCCGCCGACGCTGTCGCAAAGGCGTTCCAGTACCCCGGCCACCCGGAGTAGGAGCTTGACCCCGCCGAGCAGGAGCGGTTCGCCGACGCGATTCGTAGGATCCGCCGGGCTTGGCCCGCAGTGCGGCTGTTTCAGTGCGTCTCTCCCGCGATGCGCGACCTCATGCGCGGTTTCGTGTGGGAAGAAGGCGGGGTGTTTGGAGGTTTCGTCGTCGCTCTGCGCGACGGGCAGACGACCGTGTGGCAGATCGAGCCTCTCGGCGTCTTGCCGGAGTTCCGCCGGCGCGGCATCGCCCGCCGGCTGATGACAGAAGCGCTCGCCATGATGCGTACGCGCGGCGCGACGGGGGTGCGGCTCGGCGTCATCGATGGCAACACCCCGGCTCAGACCCTCTATCGCTCGCTCGGGCTCGTTGACTATGGTGGGACCGCTCTCTACGAGCGCGCGCCCTCCGGCGCCTGCCAGCAACCGACGTTGCCCGCGGGCCATGAGGAGCTGCGTCTCGCGAGGTTCGACTGGCGCACTCGCTATGAGATGGACCAACGGATCGTCCCGGCGGGCGTTCAGAAGTTCGAGGCGATCGCCCCCGGGCGGTATCGCACGCCTCTTTTGATGCGCGCTCTCGCGCCGTTCTTCCGCACCTCCGTGGACCACGACATCCTCGTCCGGCGCGTGCAGGATCGTGTCGCGGTCGGACGGGCCGGCTGGTCGATCGCGAAGAGCGGCAAAGGCAAGAGCTCGATCCGCGTCTGCCTCGACCCCGCTCACGCGGACCTCGCCCCGTACCTCGTGCAGCGCGCGCTCTACGAGGTCCTGTCACAGCGCCCCAACCTGCCGGTTCACCTCTTCCTCCCGGCATGGATGCCGGAAGTTGCAGGTCAAGCCGAGGCTGTGGGCTTCGTGCGCAAGAGAACCCACAAGGCCATGGGCATGAAGCTCTAGGAGCTTGACCGACGCGACGCTGAGGTCAGGGCCGGCGCCGCGCGTGCTCCCGTTCATCCTTACGATGCGCCGCCGCGGCCGCATATCGGCCACGTGCTCACTCCACGCGCGCTGTATCATCGCGCGCCGGCAGCATGGCGCTGCATTCCAGCACCGTCGCTGTGCGACGTGCAGGCGTCAGGAGGCAGTCTGCGGTGGAACCCAGAGAACGAACGGTCATTGGACGCGGGCGCACGGCCGAGATCCTCGCATGGGGCGAGGGTCGAGTGCTCAAGCTCTACGTCGAGGGCAGCGGCCGGGAGTACGTGCGTCGCGAGGCCGAAGTCTCGCGGCTCGTCCATCGCGCTGGCCTTCCGGCTCCGGCCGTCTACGACTCCGATGTATCGGACGGACTCTACGAAGTCGATGGGCGTCTCGGCATCCTGTATGAGCGCATCGACGGCCCGACGATGCTGCGCGACCTTGGATCGAGGCCGTGGAGGCTCCGCGCGTACTCGGAGCAGCTGGCAGCGCTCCACGCCCGAATCCACTCCGCGCCCGGCGAGGGGCTGCCGGTGCTGCGAGATCGAATCGAACGGAGCATCGACCGGGCGAGCGCGTGGGTCAGCGACGGCGCTCGGGCCGCGGCGCACGAGACGCTCCAGCGGCTCCCCGACGTACGGCGAGTCTGCCACGGGGACTTCCATCCCGACAACGTCATCCTCCGGAAGGGCGGGCCGATGGTCATCGATTGGGGGCCGGCCTCGTCGGGCCATCCCGCGGCCGACGTCGCGTGGACGGTGCTGCTCTTCCGATCGGCCGGCACACCGCCAGGTACTCCTCTTTCGACGCGGCTTCTCCTGTCCGTCGTTCGGCGTTGGTCATTGCGCATCTACCTGCGAGCCTACTCCGATCTCGCCGGCCTTTCGTGGCATGAGGTCAAGGAGTGGCTCGGCGTCGTTGCGCTCCTTCGGTTGAGCGACAACATCCCGGAGGAGAGGGCGTCGCTTGTACGCCTGATCGAGAAGGAGTTGGCCGCTTCGCGCTGAGACCTCGCACCCCTCGCGCATGCTGCGAGACTCGACCGGTGCTGCCGGCAGTCACCGGGGGCGCGAAGCTCCCATTCCGGGAGCAGAGCGAGGTATCATCTTCGGACGTCCGTTGGGCGGGGAGGGGACCGCAATGCTCAGCGATGAGATCGCGAAGTTCGTCGAGGGAATCCCGGCGACTCTGAAAGAGAAGCGGGGAGTCCATTCCGTGGAGTTCACGGTCGCGGAGAGGAGAGCTTTCCTCTCGAAGAAGAAGCTCACCTACAGCGCGAGGTTCCGGATCGACGAGGACAAGAAGGAGCTGCGTTTCACGGAGATGCTGAAAGAGTCCGGCTCCGGCGTGTCGTCGGGAGACGGTGATCTTGGCCCGGGCTTCGGGTTCAAGAAAGAGACCTACAAGATCGGCACGGGGCCGCGGGAAGGCTCCATCGAAGAGCAGTCCAAGCTGTTCGGCGCGCAGTACAGCTACGCGTTCGACTTCTCGAAGGTGCGAGCCTTCATCGAGAGCGAGACGGTGAAAGCCGGCTACGCGTTCAAGTACCAGATCACCTCTCTCGGCTTGTAGACACAGCGCTTGGCTGTCCGTAGCAGTGGCGGGCGGTGGAGTCGAGATGTTCCTGGGAGCGGAGGAGAGGGTACAGTCGAGGACAGTGCGGTCGCTGTCACGTAGCTGAAGGAGTTGGTCTATGAGGATTCCACAGTCATGGCGAACCCCAATACTGTTGGCAGTCGCCTGCGCGGTAGGTCTGTCGATCATCTCGGCCGTTCCTGCGTCAGCGCAGGAGCTCAACTGGCGTGAAGAGTACGCGTACACCCTCGGCGTGCAGGCCTTCATCTACGGCTTCCCGTGGACCTTCTTGCCCCAGCTTCGATGGCAATGGGTGACCCAGGCTCCCTCCGACCCCGCGGGAGGGCCCTACGCGCCCCTGAACGAGTTCTGGCATGCACGACGGCTCAGCTCGGCAGCGGACCGCTCGGGCGGCTCGCCGAACAACGACACCCTGTACTCCATTGCGTGGGTCGATCTCTCGGCGGAACCCGTGATCCTTTCCGTCCCCGCCATTCCCGACCGCTACTACACATTCGAGATGTCCTCCATGGACTCGGACAACTTCGCGTACGTTGGAACGCGGGCCACTGGCACGAGTGCCGGAGACTATGCCATCGTCGGCCCCCAGTGGGCCGGGACGCTGCCTCGGGGAGTCACAGCGCTGCCGCCTTCACGCACGCCGTATGTCCTCATCACGGGGCGTACTCTCGTGTACGGAAGCGAGGACGTGGCGAACGTTCATCTGATTCAAGATCAGTACAGGCTGACGCCCCTGAGCCTGTGGGGCACCTCGGAGGTGTCGGCCGATCGCCGCGACGTGTGGGCTCCCTATCCGACCAGCGACCCGCTCGCTGCCTGGAAGACGATGAATCGAGCCATGACCGAGAATCCGCCGAACGTCCCCGGCCAGGAGTCCCTACTCCGCTCCTTCGCCACGATCGGCGTCGGTCCGGGCCAGGATGTCGAGGCAATGGACGACGTCAGTCACAAAGCAGGGATTGGAGCGCGCGGCGCAGGAAGCCATGGCGATCACGCATGGCTTCAACCTGGCTGGAGGGACTGGCCACAAGGTGAACGGCTGGACGTACCCGCCGTCAACTCTGGGGCGCGCCGGGCAATACGACGAGTTTCTCACGCGCGCAGCGGCCCAGTGCTGGGCCGGGATCGTGGCCAATGACCCGGAGGAGGCCATCTACCTCAACACAAGCACGGACGAAGAGGGAGTCCAGCTCAACGGTGCAAACGCCTACGTCATGAGATTCCCTCCGAACGGCTTGCCCGATGTGGGAGCCTTCTGGTCGGTCAGCATGTACGGCATGGATCACAACCTTGTAGACAACCCATTGAACCGCTACAAGGTGGGTACGTATCCGGAAGGCATCATGCGCTTCGATCCGGACGGCACTCTCACGATCTACGTGCAGCACGAGTCGCCGGGCGTGGATAGAGAGTCGAACTGGCTCCCGGCACCGGCCGGTGACTTCTACCTCATCCTGCGCACCTACCTGCCGGGGACCAGCATCCTGAATCAGACCTGGGAACCGCCTGCGGTAGTGGCCGTGCTAAGGCGGCCAGCCTAGATCCGTGGGACGGGGTTCGAACCGCTCGACGTGTTAGGGGTTCTGCATCAGCGCGCGGTTGAGCCGCGCCCCGTCTGTCGGCGTGTTGGCTTTTTGCCTACACCCGTAGGCCTCCTGCCTACAAGGCGGTGCGGCCGCTCGCTTGACATCGTAGGCCATCTGCCTACACTTGTAGGCGCTATGACTACGACGAGCCTCACTCAGGCGCTGTTCCCCGCGAGCCGCACGGCCGTCTTGGCGGCGCTGACGGATGCCGGTGACGAGGGGCTTCACCTTCGCGAGGTGGCGCGGAGAACCAACCTCAACTCGAAAACCGTCATGCGCGAGCTGCATTCGCTCCGCGACGCGGGCATCCTCGTCTCCCGCGACGTCGGCCGGCAGGTCGTCTACCGACTCAACCCAGACTGCCCGATCCGTGACGAACTGCGGTCCATCATTCGCAAGACGGTGGGACTGGCCGGCGTATTGCGGGCGGCGCTCGAGCCGTTCGGCGATCGCATCGAGCGGGCGTACGTTTACGGAAGCCACGCTCGTGGCGAGGAACGCCCGGACAGCGACGTCGATGTCATGGTCGTCGGCTCGGTGTCGCTTCGGGAGCTGAGTTCTCCACTCCGTCAGTCGGGCCGCGCGCTCCGCCGCGCGGTGAGTCCCACGCTCTACACGCAGGAGGCCTACCAGCACGAACTCAAGACGGAAGACTCGTTTGTGTCGCGCGTCCACAGCGGCGAACGCCTCGACCTCCTCGGAGGCGCTCGATGAGCCTCGACGACCTCCTCTTCCGAAGCGAGATCGTGCGGGAAAAGCCGGTCCTCGGAGAGATTGACCGGCTTCTCGAGGCCGTCGAGCGGCGCTTGGAAGACGCCGCCCACGCGTCGATCCATCCCGAAACGCGGCTCGAACAGGCCTACCACGCCATCCTCGGCTGCGCGATGGTCGGGCTCCGCGCCCACGGCCTGCGGACCGTCGACCGGCCCGGCCACCACGTCGTTGCTCTCGAATCCCTTGCAGATACCGTTGGCATCTCGATCGATCGTATCGACTACTTCCAGACGCTGCGCGATCTGCGCAACAAGGACCTCTACACGGGAAGCACCCACATCGGTGACAGCCAGGCGGCGGAGGCGGTCGAGGAAGCCCGCAAACTGGCGGCTGACGCCAAGCGCTGGCTCGACCAGCGCGGAGGCAACGTCTAGCACCGGCCCCCAGCTTGGGGCCGGTCTAACCCCTGCGTCTGTGCCCTCCGCCGGCATCGACCGCTGGCCCGTGAGGGGGGAGCGCGTGCCAAGAGTGGGTCGATGGTCTCAGAAACACCCTTGACGCCACCCCCGTTTCGCCCTATGCTGCTTTCTAACATGACCACACGGAGAGCTGTCGCGAATCGGATGACTTCTCGCGCCGCCTTCTTGTTGGTCATTTGCGAGCTCTGCGTCCGCGAGTAGCGACAAACGCTATCCTCGCGAAGGGCGCAGAGCTGTGAGACTGCAGGTGTTGACCTGCGGTCTTTTTCTTTTTTTGCCCCCCGTCGCGAGGACGAGGAGGTGGTTGTTGGAAGCACAGTGCGGGTTTCAATGACACCAATACAGCCAAGGAGGTTTCGATGAACAGATCTAGACGCTCTTCCCGTTGGATGGCCATGGTGGCCGTGATCCTCTGCGTGACCGCGGTGGCGGCCGCGGCCGAGGACACGATCAAGATCGGTGCACTCATGTCTCTCACCGGGGCGCTCGCGCCCTACGGTCCCCCTATCGCCAACGGAGCCCTCCTCGCCGTGGAACAGATCAACGCGGCCGGTGGGATTCTCGGCAAGCGGCTCGAGCTCATCATTGAGGACGATGGGACCTCGCCCGATGTCGGACGCAACGCAGCAAGCAAGTTGGTGGAGATCGACGGCGTTTCCGCGATCGTTGGAGCCCTCAGCAGCGGGGTGACGCTGGCCGCATCGAGCGTGACCATCCCTGCGGAAGTCATCCTCATGTCGCCCGCGTCCACGGCTCCTTCCATTCCGGCGTTGAACGACAACGATTTCGTCTTCCGGACCGTGGTGTCGGACGAAGTGCAGGGCTTGGTCATGGCCCGCCTCGCGTTGTTGCTGGGGCATCGAACGGCGTCGATCATCTTCGTCAACAATGACTACGGCAAAGGACTCGCCGATACGTTCCGGGATACATTCCAGACGCTCGGCGGCCAAGTACTCGAGGCGGTCCCGTACGAGGAGAACAAGCCCTCGTACCGCGGCGAAGTTGAGTCGCTGTTCGCAGGATCCCCCGACGTGATCGTCCTGATCAGCTATCCGGTCGATGGGAACAAACAGATCGTCGAAGCGGTCGAGGCCGGCTACCAGGGCAAGTTCCTTTTCTCCGATGGGATGAAGGGGGAGGGAGTTGCCCCCGGCCCGGCGTGCGCGGCGGCCAACGATCTAGGTCCGATCGAAGGCGCGTACGGCACGGTGGCAGCGTCCGGGTTCCGTACGGCCGAGTTCGATGCTGACTACAACGCCGCCTTCGGATCGAGCACGGTGCCGTACAACTACAACGCGTATGACGCCGTCATGCTCATCGCGCTGGCGATGGTGCGAGCCGGCGACACCAGCGGCCCTGCGATTCGCGACAACCTCCGTGCGGTGGCGAACCCGCCGGGCGAGCCGATCTACTACGGCGAATGGGCGAAGGCCGTCGCGCTGTTGAGCGCGGGGGAGGACATTGACTACCAGGGGGTTTCCGGTCTCGTGGACTTCAAGGACACGGGCGACGTGGCTGGCGGCATCCTCATCTGGAGGATCGAGGGCTGTCAGGTGAAGGCGGTGATGGAGGCGGCGGGATAGGCGAGCGCCGCTCGGCGGGGGCGTCACACGAGGGACGTCTCCGGCAAGAGGGGGAGACGACTGACGTCTCCCCCATTTCTCTTGGTCGGCTACAACGCTCGACGCTTCGCGCCGATCTCGGGGAGGATGCCCTTCGGCCGCCAGACGATGACGACCTCGAGGAGAAGACCGATGGCGACGATGCGCAGCGCGGCAACTTGGGGCGCCGTCCACGGAAGGTAGCCGGTGACGAAATCCGTCGCCGCCCAGATGCCCCACACGACCAACGCGCCGAGCATCGCCCCCTTGTTGTTGCCGGTGCCCCCCACCATCAGCATCACCCAGACGATGAACGTCCCATACAGTGGCTCAAACGACGCGGGAGAAATGAATCGCGCCGAGTGCGCGTACAGCGCTCCAGCCATTCCCATGATCATCGCACCGAGCACGAGCGATTGGAGTTTGAATGCGAACACATTCTTGCCCGACATGGCCGCGGCGTCTTCGTCTTCGCGAATCGCCCGGAGCACGCGACCCCATGGGGATCGGATGAGCCGCTTCAGGACGAAGTAGAGCGCGATCAGTACCGCAATGACGAGCAGCAAGTAGAACCAGTTGTACGCCCGACTCACGAGCAGCCGCTGCCACTCCGGGAGGCCCGGATGTGCGGTGATGTACGCCGCCGTGCGCTGATGAATCACGCTGTACAACGGGGATGGGATCTGTTGCAGTCCCCACACGCCGTTCGTAAGCCACGCCTCGTTCTTCAGGATCAAGCGGACGGTCTCCGCAATCCCGATTGTCGCGATGCCGAGGTAGTCGGCCCGCAGACGAAGCGTCGGGAGGCCGATGAGTAGAGCGAGCGCTCCCGAAACCAGCGCCGCGGCGAGGAGGCCGACGGCGAACGGGAGTTCGAATCCCCCGACCACCCGGCCGTCCCACGCGGTGGGAGGCAGACCGCAGATCAGGGCCGAGGTGTAAGCGCCGACAGCGTAGAACCCGGCGATCCCGATGTTGAACAGGCCTGTGACACCCCATTGCAGGTTGAGCCCCAGGGTCAAGACGCCGTAGATTCCGGCGGAGATCGCGAAGAAGACGAGATAGTTGACCACGCCGATGAGGTGTTCCATTAGCTTCTCCTCGTGAGCAACCCGGTGGGCTTGATGAGCAACATCAGGATCAGAATGAGGAAGGCAACGGCTGGCTTGTAGGCGGTCGAGATGAACGCGGTGGAGACCTCCTCGGAGACGCCCACCACGATCCCGCCGACGATGGCTCCGTACGGGTTTCCGAATCCCCCGAGGATCACGGCGGCGAAGATGGGGAGGAGCATTTGCCAGCCCAGTTCCGGCGTGACGAACTTGTTCTCGATTCCGATCAGGACCCCGGCGACCGCCGCGAGGGATACGCCGATGACCCACGTCCAGGCGATGACTCTTTCGGTGTTGATCCCGGTGACTCGCGCCAGAGACGCGTTGTCCGCTGTGGCCCTCATCGCCTTGCCGATCTTCGTGTAGCGAAGGAACACGTGGAGCAAGACCGCCAGGCTGATCGCCACGGCCATGACAAAGACTTGGTCAGGTTTGATCTTGACTCCGAGCCCGGGCAGCACCGTCGCCATCTGGATCTTCGCCGAGTAGTAGCGCGGCTGCGGCCCCCAGAAGAACTGGATCACGTTCCGCAACCCGAGCGCCACCCCCACGGTTGCGATCATCAACGTGATTCTCCCCGCGCCTCGCAACCGACGGAAGAGCACCCGATCGAGCACAAGGACCACGCCGCACGCCCCGATCGCGGCCAGCACGAGGGCCACGACGAAGTCCGGCCCGAACGAGAGGCTTCCCAGCGGCTGGCTGCCGACTCCGGCGGCCGACACCAGAGGAAGCACGGCCAGCGCCAGATAGGCACCCAACGCCATGACATCCCCGTGCGCGAAGTTCGAGAACCCGAGGATGCTGTAGGTGAGCGACACGCCGATGCCGCCCAACGAGAGGATGGATCCCGATACGAGACCATAGACCAGAAGCTGAGGGATTCTCGCGAGCGTTTCCATTCTCACTCACCACCTAGGTACAGCCGTCCGATGTTCTCATTCGCCAGGATCGCCGGCCCCGAGTCCTCGAAACACTTCACCCCCGCGGCAAAAACGCACCCGCGGTGCGACAGCCGGAGTGATTCCTTCGCGTTCTGCTCGACGATCAGAATCGCCGTGCCGGTCTCGTTGATCGCGAGGATGCGTTCAAAGATGGTCGCGGTGAGGTTCGGAGCGAGGGCCGCCGACGGTTCGTCGAGCATCAGCAACCTGGGATCCAGCATCAGCGCCCGCCCCATCGCTACCATTTGCCTCTCCCCGCCGCTCATCCTGCCGACTCGCATCCTCTGCCGCGTCATGAGCGGGGGAAACAGCTCGTAGATCCGGTTGAGACGCTCGCGAGGAACCCGAGCGCCGATGAAGGCCCCCATTTCGAGGTTCTCGCGCACCGTGAGCGAGGGGAAGACGTTCTCGACCTGCGGCACATACGCCAGGCCGAGTCGAACGATGCGGTCGGCGGAGAGCCCCGTGATCTCGTTCCCTTCGAACTCAATCCTGCCCTTCGTCGGCTTCAGGAGGCCAAAGATCGTCTTCATCAGCGTCGACTTCCCGGCACCATTCGGGCCGATGATCGTGACAATCTCCCCAGCCTCTACATCGAGGTCGATGCCGTGCAGAACCTGCATATCGCCGTAGCCGCTCTCAATGGCTCTAGCACTCAACAGCGACATACTGCCCCCCGAGATACGCACCCAACACGCGCTGGTCTCCCTGGATGTCCTTCGGGTTTCCTTCAGCCAAAACCCGTCCCTCGCTCATCACGACGACCCGCTTGCAGAGGCGCATCACGAAGTCCATGTCGTGCTCGATCAGGAGGAACGTCATCCGGCGCTCGGCGCACAGTCCCCGGATGGAGTCTGCCAGTCGCTTGAGCAGCGTGCGATTCACGCCGGCGCCCGGCTCGTCGAGCAACACGAGTTTCGGATCTGACATCATTGTCCGAGCGAGCTCCAGGAGCTTCTTCTGTCCACCCGAGAGGTTTCCCGCCCTCTCATCGGCGGCGCGCGTCAGTTCAAGGAACTCCAGCACCTCCATGGCCTTCTGCCGCGCGGTGGTCTCCTGTCTCCGCACTGCGCCGGGACGGATGAGCGGATTCCATATCTCCTCGCCCAGTTGTCCGGGAAAGGCCATCATCAAATTGTCGACGACCGACATCTCCCGGAACTCACGCGGGACCTGGAATGTTCGGCAAATACCGGCACGGAAAATCCGGTGCGGCGATTGGCCGGTGATGTCCTTGTCTTCGAATCGAACGTGGCCGCCGTCCGGCTTGATGAAGCCGGTGAGCAAGTTGAACAACGTCGTCTTTCCTGCGCCGTTGGGTCCGATCAGCCCGGTGATCGTCGCCGGTTGGACCGAGAAGGCGCAGCCGTCGACCGCCTTCAGCCCTCCGAATCGCTTCGACAGTTGGTCAATGCAGAGCACGACACCTCCCAACAAAGGAAAACCGAAAGCCACACTTGGCTTTCGGAACGTGCGACCCAGGACTCGTGAGAGCCGCAAGCCGCACTACAACGTAATAACGAACAAGCTCGTACTGCTTAGCGGATGCGCCACCTCCAGGAATCGCTCGTTCTTTGTCATCAACATCATAGGCTCACTCAGTCCCATCCTAGCGGAGCGCGCAACCGCCGTCAAGACATCATCGCGCGAGGCTCGCACGGGCCCGACAGGATGCCGTCGCAGGCGATCGCGGGCTTGCCCATCGGCGGACACGTCCTCTTGACGACTCCCCCCGCCCGCGCTAGGCTTCGTTCATCCTACAAGAAGAGGTGGTCACGATGACAGCACGTACAGGCTTTGCGGCGTTCCCGGGAGTAGGACGGACGCAGCAGAACCAGAATCTCCTCTTCTTCCACCAGAATCAGGGCACCGGCAACCCAATGAGTCGGGTTGCCGGCTCGACCGCCCAACATGCCGCGGCGCCGTTTGCACTCGGCGCATTCTAGAAACGGCAAGCCAGCCACACTCTGAAACACTCATCCAAACGTCCGAACGCCCTTGCATTCGGGCGTGTGACTCGTTGGGTGATCCCAACGATCTGGAGGACATCATGCGTGTAACTACCGAAACAGAACGGATTGCGGTGTTGACTCTGAGCAGTGAGATCGTCCGCGCCGCAGGCGCGTTCCTTCGCGACGAGGGGTTCCTGGAGATCCTCCCCGTGCTTCTCTCGCCGATCACGGACCCTTTGCATCACGAGACCTACGCCGGAAGCGTCGACTTCTACGGCGCGCCGTACCAGCTGATGAAGAGCATGATCTTCCACAAGCAGATCGCGCTCCGGACGGTGCCGAGGATCTTCTGCTTCTCGCCGAACGTGCGAATGGAGCCGCCCGAGCGGGCTGCCCTCGGGCGGTACCTGGCCGAATTCGTTCAGCTTGACCTCGAAGTTCGCGATGCCTCCCGGGACGACGTGCTGGCTCTCGGCGAAGGCCTCGTGGTCGCGGTGCTCAAAGCGGTCGGCGAACGGTGCCCCGACGAACTGGCGCGGCTCGGCCGAAACCTGAAGATCCCGTCGGCACCGTTCGTGCGGATTCGTTACGCCGACGCGGCGGACCGCTTCGGCGAACCGTTCGACGACGCCCTGTCGGCATCGATCGATGCTCCGGTGTGGGTCATTGACTTCCCACGCCGCGTCCGCGAGTTCTACGATCGCGAGGATCCGGGCCGGCCCGATGTCCTCCTCGACATGGATCTCATCTACCCGGAGGGATACGGAGAGGCGCTGTCCGGCGGCGAGCGCGAGCATGAGTTGCCGCGGATCCTCGATCGGCTTCGGAGGGACGGGATTCCCCGCGAGCGCGTCTCCGCCTACCTGACGTACGTGGAGAAAGGGGTCCCACGCTCGGCCGGGTTCGGAATCGGCGTCGAACGCCTGACGCGCTATGTCGCCGGTCTCGATCGAATCGAGGATGCTCGTCTGTTCCCCAAGATCCCCGGTGATACTCGCGCGATCTAGCGTAGCGAGGGAGCGTACGACGTGATCCTTGTCGGAGTCGGCGCGGTAGAGCAGGCGCTCGTCGATCAGATCCGCCGGCGTGGCGACACCCGGCGGCCATCCGCTGGGGATGCGCTTCGGCTGGCCGGTCTCGTGGACCGCGGAGGGGGCCTCTACAACGAACACGACCTCTCCGAGAGACAGGGCAACACGGCCATGGCTGCGAAAAAGGCCGATGGGTCTATCGCGAGCGTGGCGTCCGCCTCCGAGGGTCGACCGGATCCTCGGGAGCTCGTCCATCGTTGGTCCATGTTCGTGGGCGCGACCGACGCGGACGGCGTGGTGGCGACATGGCTCGCCGCCCTGCGCCGAGGAGGCAGCGTCGTCGTCATCTCCACCGCTCACGGCTTGAGCCTCACGCAGTTCAAGAGCGACGTGGTCTCAGGCGCAGGCCACTTGGTCGATCCCCGCCGCGGGAACCGCCCGACGCCTGTGCCGGCGTCTCTCTCGGAGCTTCGAGACGCGTTGAGCCGCATCCTGGACGCCTGACACGCCGCGCGTCCCGGCCGCGCCGGCCGTGTCTTCGCGCGTCGCGGCATGGCACTCCCTTTGCGACGACGTCTGACGCGCATCCGCAGCACCCCGCGCCCGAGCGATGGAGAGGCTATCCGGGGACGCCCTGACCACTCGTAGACCGCGAGCCCGTCGACACTCGATCGGGCCATTGGCCTGCGGCGGCGCATGCGTGCTAGACTGGCCAACGAGGTGGATCGCGCTGACCCATCCGGGGAGGTAGAGATGCTCCACGGCACGCGAAAGAGTGGCGGCACTCAGCCTTCTCACGCGTTGTTCGGAACGGCGTTTCGTTGGGGCTGGCTGCTCGGCGCGCTTGCGTGGCTCGTCTTTGGGGCGACCTGCAGCGGCACAGGCCCCGGAGCCTACGTGCTGTCCGCGACGTTCAACGGCGCAAGCCGCGCCTACGTCGCACCGGGTTCCGCAGTCGAAGTCGCCGTGACCGTTGAGCTCGTCGGCAGTGAAGGCACCGACAGCTGGTGGTGCTCGACCAGGTACGAGTTCTCGTGCCCGGAGACTCAGGTGATCGCGGGGGGATGCGTCGACGAACCGAGCCCCGCCGGCGGCTGTTACTGCAATTGGGGCTGTCTGGCGGAGTCGACGGCGTGGGAGGCCACGTTCTCCGCGACGTTCACCGTCGCGGCCCCATCCGTCGCCGGCACGTACGACGTGACGCTATGCGCGCTCAACCAAGAAGACGCGTGCGGCGTCGCGGTGTGCAACTCCCCAAGGACGTTCGTGGATGCCGTCAGCGTCACGTGCGGCGCGACCAACGTTCCGTCCGTGGCGATCGGAGGCTCGCGCGCCCTGACGTGCACCGCGCCGTCGGTGACGCTGACGGCGACCGCGAGTGGCGGCACGCCTCCGTACACGTACCTCTGGACTCCCGGCAACTCGACATCGCAGAGCATCGCCGCAAGTGCGGCGGGGACGTACACGGTCAAGGTGACGGGCGCGAATGGATGCTACGCCACGGCGACCGCGGTCGTCCCGGAGGACAAGGCGCCGCCCTCCGTCGACGCCGGGGATCCCCAGGTGCTGACGTGCGCGGCGCCGTCTGTGACTCAAACGGCGAGCGCGACGGGCGGGACACCGCCCTACACGTACCTCTGGACTCCCGGCAATTCCACGTCGCAGGGCGTCACCGTGAGCGCGCCAGGCACGTACACGGTGAAGGTGACCGGCGCGAACGGATGCTCGGCAAGCGACAGCGTCGTGATCGGGGAGGACAAGGTGCTTCCTTCCGTTGAGGCGGGACTTCCCCAGGTGTTGACGTGCGCGGCACCTTCCGTGACGCAGACAGCAAGCGTAACGGGCGGGACGCCTCCCTACACCTACCTGTGGACTCCCGGCAACGTGACGTCGCAGAGCATCGCCGTAGACGTTCCCGGTACGTATACGGTGAGAGTGACTGGGGCAAACGGATGCTCAGCGAGCGACAGCGTGGTCGTCTTGGCTCTCGACTCGTGGACCGAGCGCCTCGCGAACGGCGGATTCGAGAAGGGGCTTGATGGCTGGCGACTCCACCCAAGCCTCGATCCGGGCGAGCCGACGGCGACATTCGCCGCCGTCGCGCCCTACTTCCCGCCGGCGAGCGCGAGCACCTGCCTGCAGAGTGGAACTGCGTACCTACAAGGTCACGCCGTCGATCCAGGCAGTACCGTCTGGCTCGTGCAGGACGTGACCGCGCTTCTCCGGTCCGGCCGTTTGTACCGACTTTCGGGCTGGATTTGGCGTGACGCGACAGACTCCGTAGGCCCCGTGATCGCGCTGTACTACGTGATGGAGGACGGATCGACACTGCCTGGCGGCGTCGCCGTCGAGTTGCGGCTCCCGGCGGACCGGGACCCAAGCCAGTGGGTCTACTGTGCGTCCAGTCCCTTCGTTCACGTGATGCCTGCAGGCTGCACGCAGGTCTGGCTCGTGCTCGGTCTCGTGAACTGCACGGGCTACGCCTGGTGGGACGACGTATCGCTCATGGAGTACGGCGCGCCGTAGGCTCGACTGCAAGTTCCTTTCACGCGCCGCGTCAGGGGACGCGGTGTGTCGGCCGCCGGCTGCTAGGTTGCGTACGGCCGGCATCTTCGTGTCGCACTTTGACGATCCGGGGCGCACTGTGGCGCTTGGCCTCCGTTCCGCTGCGTATTGCAGGACCTCGCATTCGACCCGTAGTGGTCGTGCCATGGCGGCAAGCTTTCCAACTCGAACCTGTCAAGTGAAGATCTGACCCTGCGGCCCCTTCGCGAAGCGCACGGTCTTGGTTGCGTTGCCGGATCTCAGGCTGCCAGTCGCCCCTGTTCCCTACTCCCCGACTGCCCACAACCGCACCGTGTTGTCCATAGACCCAGAGGCGACGAGCTGGCCATCGGCGGAGAAGGCGACGGAGAGGACAGAGTCAGTATGACCAGCGAGGGTGCGTGCTATTGCCCCGGTTGCGACGTCCCACAACCTCACTGTCTTGTCAAGCGACGCCGAGGCGAGGAGCTTGCCGTCAGGGGAAAAGGCAACGGACATGGCACCGCGTTCGAGAGTTCGCCGCACCGTCCCCGTTGTGACGTCCCACAGTCTCATTGTGCCATCAAATGACCCCGAGGCAAGGAGCTTGCCGTCGGGAGAGAAGGCGACGGAGAAGACGAAGTTGGTGTGACCCGCGAGGGTTCGCACAGCTTCTCCTGTGGCGACGCTCCACAGCCTCACTGTCGTGTCATTCGACGCCGAGGCGAGGACTCTCCCATCGGCGGAGAAGGCGACAGCCCGGACAATACCGGTATGGCCTGCGAGGGTCCGCGCCACCGTCCCTGTTGTGACGTCCCACAACTTGACCGTATCGAGCGACGCCGAGGCGAGGAGGTTGCCATCGGGGGAAAAGGCGACGGAGAGAACAGAGTCGGCATGACCCACGAGGGTGCGGACAGCTTCTCCAGTGGCGACGTCCCACAGCCTCAGTGTCTTGTCCCTCGACGCCGAGGCGAGGAGCTTGCCGTCGGGGGAGAAGGCAATGGAGTTGACCCAGTCTGTGTGACCCGCGAGGGTGCGCCGCACATGCCCCGATGCGACGTCGCATAGGCTCACTGTCTTGTCGTTCGACGCCGAGGCGAGGAGCTTGCCGTCAGGGGAGAAGACGACGGAGTTGACCCAGTCTGTGTGGCCCGCGAGGGTCTGCACAGGCGACAGCGATGGAGTGGGCACGGATGGCAGCGATCCTAGGTCCGTCGCCTCTTCCCCATCCCACACCGCCCAGAGCTTCGCCGTGCCGTCGTTTGAACCTGAGGCAAGGAGGTTCCCGTCTGGAGAGAAGGCGACAGAGAGGACAGCGTCCGTATGACCGCTGAGAGTGCGCACCAGCGCCCCCGTAGCCACGTCCCACAGCCTCACTGTGTTGTCGGGCAAACCCGACCCTGAGGCGAGGAGCGTCCCGTCGGGGGAGAAGGCAACCGTGAAGACGTAGGCAGGATGACCGCTAAACGTGCGCAGCGCCGCTCCCGTAGACGCGTCCCATAGCTTGATCATCACGGTTGAGTCCCCAGCCTCACTGCCGTCGTATAGCCCAGCGGCGAGAAGCTTGCCGTCAGGGGAGAAGCCGACGGAATTGACAACGTTGGGATAGCAATCAAGAGTGAGCGTCTCATTCCCTGTGGCAACGCTCCACAGCTTCACCTTTCCATCTCCCCCCTCCGCGAGCAGCTTACCATCTGGAGAGAAGGCAACAGAGCGAACGGAGTTGATGTCACCTGTGAGGGTGCGCACGAGGCTCCCAGTCGCCACGTCCCACAGCCTGATCGTTTTCCCCGTTCCAGAGGCAAGAAGCTTGCCGTCGGGAGAGAAGGAGACGGAGTAGACGTAGCTGGTGTGACCGCTGAGGGTGCGCAGCAGGCTCCCGGTTACCACGTCCCACACTCTCACCATGTCGTCGTCTGACCCCGTGGCGAGGAGCTTGCCGTCGGGAGAGAAAGCGACTGACCAGAATTTGTATGGTTCGCTGCGAGATGGGAATAGGTTGGTAAGAGTATAGCCATCGCTGCTGAGGGTGCGCAGCAGGTTCCCGGCCGCCACGTCCCACAGCTTCACCGTGTGGTCGGCTGCCCCCGTGGCGAGGAGCTTGCCGTCCGGGGAGAAGGCGACTGCTCTAGCGAAACTGGTGTGGCCGCGAAGGGTGCGCACGGATGGCGGCGTCCCGTCGAGACCCACCTCCGTTGAGCTGGCGGGCGTGCTCGCTGCTGTCCCGGGTGACGGCGCAAGCGGAGTGGGCGTCGGCAATGTCGGGGGCGTCGTTGCGGGAGCGGTAGCAGTCGGCGTCGGCGGTGTGGTCGCCTTCTTGGGCGCCGCGCAGCTTGCCAGCGTCAGACACAGGACAACACACAGCAGCCCAAGAACCGCACTTCTCATAAGACCTCCCTAGCGCTATCTCGCAACGGACTGCTGCCCTACCTCCACCGTTCGGTCCAGTCCGCTTGAATCAGTCTAGCGCAAGTCCATCAACGGCAGCTAACGCCGCCGGTGCAGCTGGCCGGCAACCACAGCATGCAGGGCCACTCGAGGCTTGTCCTGCCTAGATCACGCGCATGCAAGACCGCGCGTTGAACCCGATCGTTGACGAGTGCGCTCGTACGATGTGGGCTGAGTGTCGGGGACCCAATAGTCTTTGACGGGGGAGAGGGACCGCGCTGGCAGGGTGCCTCGAAAAGGCAGAGCGCCCTCCGGGAGGGCGCTCGAATCTATCGTGGAGCCGGCGACAGGAATCGAACCTGTGACCCACGGTTTACGAAACCGTAGCTCTACCGGCTGAGCTACGCCGGCGATACAATGGCGCAGTATAGCTTGGGGTCTCGGGATCTGCAACCGGAGGGCTGATGGACGGTCTAGCGATTGCCGCTTCGCTCGTTGAGATCCGTCGCGCGGCCGAAGGCGGGCTGGTGCGGACGGTTCACGAGCCGCGCCCGGGGTTCTTCTTGTTCGGCGTTTACGGAGCCGGCAACTGCACGCTTCTCGTGTGCCCCCGCGAGGCGGCGATCCGTTTCACGAGCCTCTCCTTTCGCAACCCGGAGAGGCCGAGCAGCTTCGTGATGCAGGTGCGCAAGCATGTGCGCGGCGCGCGCATCCGCACCATTCGCCAGAGCGGCTGGGAACGCACGGTGTTCATGGACGTCGTCCACAGCGAAGGCGGCGAACGCCACGAGGCGACGCTCGTGGCAGAGCTCACCGGACTTCGAGGGAACCTCCTCCTCATCGAAGGCGGGATCGTGATCGGGTCCCTGCGCCGGGATCCGCGCAATCCGATAGGACAGTCCTACACGCCTGTCACGGCACAGGAGAAGGAGGATCCGCGTTCCGTATCGGTCGAGACGCTCGCGGGGATCCTGTCTCTCGACGGCACGGCCCGTGCGCTCGCGGGCAACCTTCACGGAGTGGGTCGGCAGACGGCCGAAGACCTGCTCACTCTGGCCTCCGGGTCGTGCAGCGGCGCGCCATCGCCAGCTCGCGTAGCCGAGGCGCTCCGAACCCTGCTCGCTCACGTCGAGGATCCGAAGCCGCACTTCGACGCCGACCTCGGCAGAGCGACGTTCTACGCGCTGCCTGGCCAGGCGATCTCCACGGCCTCTTTCGGCGAGGCGCTCGACCGCTCGGCCCGCGAGCGAGTGGCCGACGACGCGGTGGGGGAGGATCGCACGGTGCGAGACCGGATTCTGCAGGCCATCGCCCGCGGCACGCGCACCGCGAGATCTCTGCGACAATGGCTGGACGCGGCGGAGAACGCGGCCGTGCTGCGTCGCCGCGCGGATTTCCTCATGCTTCACGCGGTCGACCTCGGCCGCGGCACGACGGCGGTCGCGGGCAAGGACCTCGTGCGCGACGAGTGGCTGTCGTTCCCGGTTTCGCCACGCATGAACGCCATCGAGAACGCCCAGAATCTCTACAAGAAGGCACGCAAGCTCGACCGCGGCCGCCCGACGGTGGCCGCGCGTTTACGCCGCATCGAGGCTGATCTCGTCCGACTGCAAGCGGCGTTACAGGATTTGGAGTCCGGTCGCGGCGTCGATGCCGCCACGGAGGAGCTCGTGGCCCGCCGCTCGAGCCAGAAGGCATCGCCCGCGCCATCCTCCCCGCGGGAGTTTGACGTGGACGGTTACACCGTTCTCGTAGGGCGAAGCGCGGCGCAGAACGATGAGCTCACTCGTCGGGCAAGGCCATCTGATCTCTGGTTGCACGTGCGCGACGCCTCGGGATCCCACGTCATCGTCTGCCGCAAGGACCAGTCCGAGACTCCGGCGCACGTCGTTCTCGAGGCGGCACGGCTCGCGGCGCGCTACTCGAAGGCCGATCGCCGGGGCAAGGTCGCCGTCGTCTGCACGGAGGCGAGACACGTCCGAAAACCGCGCGGGGGCGCTCCAGGCCTGGCAATCGTCACCAACGAGAGTACACTGACGGTTGAACTCGAGGAGACGCAATGACGATCGAGACGATCCTCAGCACCGTGCTGTCGCTCATCGCTGTGTTCATGGCGATCGTGTTCCACGAAGTCGCGCATGGGCTCGTGGCAGCAAGGTTGGGCGACCCGACCGCCAAGAGCGGCGGCCGCCTGTCGTTGAACCCTCTGGCTCATGTCGATCCCGTCGGAACGATTCTCGTGCCGCTCACTCTCGCCGTGCTCAGGATCTTCGCACCCCAGACCGTCCTCTTCGGCTGGGCGAAGCCCGTTCCGGTCAATCCGAACTACTTCCGCAACCCGTTCCGTGGCATGTTGTTCGTTGCCCTCGCCGGCCCCGGCGCGAACCTCGCTCTCGGGGCGGCGGCAGCGATCCTCGGACGGCTGCTGTTCTTCGCCATCCCCGACCTGGGAATGACGCTCATCTTGCGCGAAGGACTGGGTGCGAATGCACTTCACGCCGTGTTCTTCGTCCTCGGCATGTTCGTCATTTACTGCGTCATTCTGGCCGCGTTCAACATGATCCCGATACCGCCCCTCGACGGATCCCGCGTCCTCACGTATTTCCTCCCGCCGAGCGGACGAAAGGCCATGCTTTCCCTCGAGCGATACGGCTTCATGATCCTCATCGCCATCATCTTCCTCGGGGGCCTCGACTTCGTCTTCACCGGAGTCGCCCCTCTTTGGGGATGGCTTCTCGGGCCGGAGTGGCTGTACGCGATGGGGTAGCTAGCGCCGATCTAGCGGATGCGGCTGGCGCCGATGCGGATGCGGCTGACGCCGATCCGTACAGCGTTTCCTTGCCCCCCGTAGTGCACCGGCGTATAATCCCCGATCGAATCAAGGTCCAGAATACGGAGTGGAATGACGAACAACACCCAGTACGAGATCGCAACGCGCGACGACACGGCGGCCACCGTGCGGGTCGCGATTCCCCAACAGGATGTCCTTCAGGAGATCGAGTCGGTCTACGCCCAGTACTCGAACGAGCTGAACGTGCCCGGATTCCGCAAGGGACGCGTGCCGAAGAGCGTCCTTGAGACTCGGTTCGGGCGAGACGTGTTCGTCCTCGAAGCGAAGGACGAGCTGGAGCGAAAGCATCTTCCCGCCGCGCTCGAACGGCTCGACCTTCACCCGGTATCCGTCCCGAAAGTGCAGGAGGTCTCCTTCGACCCGGAGGGAGGCTTCGTCTTCCAGGCTTCGTTCGCCGTCCTGCCCGACGTGAAGCTCCCCCCGTACCGTGGGCTTGAGGTGGCCGTCCCACCGAAGCGCGATGTTTCCGAAGAGGACGTGACTCAGGCGTTGGCCGAGATCCAGAGTCAATTCGGCACGCTCGCCGAACGCGAGGGCGACACGGTATCCGAGGGGGACATCGTGCGCGTCCGCGAGAAGGGCGAGGAGTGGGACACGCGGGCGGAGAAGGAGAATCCGGTCACGAGCGCGCTCGTCGGGCGCCGGGTCGGCGACTCCGTCGACATCGACGTGTCTCTTGAGGATGACGCCAAGCACATGAAGGCGACGGTCGCCGTCGTCGGGTTGCGCCAGGTCGTACTCCCCGCGATTGACGACGAGTTGGCGAAGGACGCCGGGTTTGACACGCTCGCCGCGCTGCGCGACGACGTCCGTCGGCGGATGGTCGAAGCACGCGACGAACGTCATCGCCGCGCGATCGAGACGCTGCTCCTCGACACGCTCGTGGAGAAGACGTCGCTTCCCTTGCCGGAGCCGTTCGTCGTCGAGTTGGTGGACGAAGAGGTCGAGCGAGTCCGATCCGCACTCGAGCGCCCCGGCTCGTCCTTGTCGTTTGCCCGTTACCTAGAACAGCGAGCGACCACGGAGGAGGACCTTCGCAAGGAGATCCGAGGCTCCGTCGAGCGCCGTCTCCGGCGCGAGCTCGTGCTCGGGAACGTGGCAGAAGCCGAGGGCGTAGCGATCAGCGACGCCGAGTTGGAGGACATGGCTAAGGCCGACGCGCAGGGAGCGGGAGAGGATGGGCTACGCTTCGTCGCTCGCCTCAAAGCCGAAGAGCGTTGGGACGACTATCGTTCGGCCAAGGTGACCGAGCGGCTCCTCGGGATCCTCCGGGAGTCCGCCATCATCACGGAGAAGGAGGAGTAGATGGTTGCGCAGATTCCGTTTGTCATCGACCACTCCGGGCACGCCGAGCGGACATACGACATCTACTCGCGCCTGCTCGAGGATCGGATCATCTTCCTGCGCGACGGAATCGACGACGACGTCGCGAATGTCGTCATCGCGCAGATGCTGTTTCTCGCTGCCAAGGACCCGACGAAGGACATTCGCCTCTACATCAATTCCCCCGGGGGTTCGGTGACCTCCGGGTTCGCCATCTACGACACCATGCGTTACGTCAAGTGTGATGTCGCGACGATCTGCATCGGCCAGGCCGCGAGCATGGCCGCGGTTCTGCTCACCGCAGGGACTGCTGGGAAGCGCTCGGCCTTGCCCAACTCGCGCATCCTCCTGCACCAAGTGTTCGGCGGCGCGCAAGGACAGGCGGCGGACGTGAAGATCCAGACCGCGGAGCTGCTGCGCATGCGCGATCTACTTACCCGCATCCTCTCCGAACACACCGGGAAGTCGCCGAAGCAGATCACCAAGGACACGGACCGCGACTACTTCATGACCGCGGAACAGGCTGTGGACTACGGACTGATCGATCGCATCGTTCTCCCACGGTCGCAGACGAATCCCGCTAGCACGGCAGCGTAGCCCCGCCCTCCAACGAGGGTTCGCTCGTCTGCGCTCGGATTCGATAGACTGACGCCATGCGCACCGGCGTGGCGGACCTTCCCCTGCACAACGGCCGCGCTCCGCGTTGGCTGTTCGCTCGGATGGCGAAGCTCGCCGGCGAGATGGTCGAGCTGCTCGTCGTCGAGCAAGGGCCGAGCGGGTTGCTCGAGAAGCTGAGCGACCCCTACTGGTTCCAGGCGTTCGGCTGCGTCCTCGGCTTCGACTGGCACTCCAGTGGACTGACCACAACCACGTGCGGCGCGATCAAGGAAGGCGCACGCCGGACGAGATCGTTTCCTGGTGCGAGAAGACAGGCGGCGACCCGGTTCCCCTTGTCGCGGCGAGCCGAACGTCGGCCAAGGTCGACAGCGCCGCCGTGCAGGACGGCTATCAAATCTACCACCACGCCTTCTTCTTCGATCGCGACGGGGAGTGGGCCGTTGTCCAGCAAGGGATGAACGAAACGAACGGCATGGCTCGTCGCTACCACTGGGTCTCAAGCCGGCTCGACGACTTCGTCTGCGAGCCGCACGCCGCCATCTGCTGCGACCGTCGCGCACCGACGCTGAACCTCGTGGCCCGCGACAGTGCATCCGCACGCACGACGGCGGCCGAACTCGCGAGAGAGACCCCCGTCCGGCTTGTGTCCGAACTCATCCGGCTCAAGCACCTCGCGCTGCCGCGACGGCATGCCATTCTCATGGCCGACATCGCCCCCGACTGCCTCGGTGCCATCCTGACGAAGACGTATGAAGCGCAGGCGGCCGACTTCCGAGAGCTGCTGATGCTGCCGGGAGTCGGCGCGAAGACCCTGCGGGCGCTCTCACTCGTCGCAGAACTCGTCTACGGCGCGGCGCCCAGCTTCGACGATCCGGCGCGGTTCGCATTCGCGCACGGTGGAAAGGACGGGATCCCGTATCCCGTCGACCGACCTCTCTACGACCAGACGATCGACCTCATGCAGCGCGCCGTCCGGCGCGCCAAGCTGGAGCCGAAGGAGGAGCTGCAGGCGCTCCGGCGCCTCGACCGCTTCTTCCTTCCGGCCCCAACGGGAAGGCAGGAGCCGCCTCCGTGAAGCCAGTCGCCTTCGTGCGTGGAAACACCAGCGAAGCCAAGGCGAGCGAGCTGCGGACGACGCGAGAGGTGCGCTTCTCGACGAGAGCACTGGCTGCCGTCGTCGCTACTTGTGCACCCGGCGCAGGAACTCCTCGATCTCGGGCATGCCGCCCTGGAAGATGAGGTACCCGTCGTGCGGTTCGCGCTCGGTGATCTCGCCGGCGATCGGTGTCAACATCAGTTCGCGCACGCGTTCGAGGTCGCTCGTTTGGCCGAGGGCCCACGCAAGCTTGATGTAGGCGACCTCGGGGAGCATGTTCTCGGTGGGGATGATGCCCTTCGCCATCAGGTCGCGCCCGGTGTCGTAGACGAACATGTGGACGTAGCCCCACAGGGTTTGCACGGTCATGTAGATGGCCACGCCAGCGGCCACGGCGCGCTCGATGGCGGGATAGACGGGTTTGTTGATGTGCCCGAGCCCTGTCCCGGCGATGACGATGCCCTTGTACCCGTGCTCGACGAGCGAGTCGATGATGTCGGGATGCATGTTGGGGTAGTAGTAGGTCAGCGTCACCCGCTCTTCGAAGAAGGGCAGGATGTCGACGTGCCGGTCGGCGCGGCGGTGCGCGTAGTCCTGGCGCAGCGGCTTGACCCCGTCGCGCGTGACGGTGGCGAGCGGGATGTCGCCGACGGTGCGGAAGGTCGAGCGGTAGGACGAGTGCATCTTGCGGACGCGTGTCGCGCGGTGCAGCAGGCCGTACTCGTCTGAGGTCGGGCCGAACATGCACACCATGACCTCGGCGATGTCCGACGTCGCGGCCGTGGTCGTGGCGTGGATGAGATTCCGCGCCGCGTCCGACGACGGGCGGTCGGCCGACCGCTGCGAGCCGACCATGACGATCGGCACCGGCGAGTGCTGCACCATGAACGCAAGCGCGCTCGCGGTGTGGTGCATCGTGTCCGTCCCGTGGCCGATGACGATGCCGTCGATTCCGTTCTCGATCTCGCGGCCGATCGCCTTGGCGAGCTCGATGTACTGCGACGGCCCCATGTTCTCGGAGAAGACAGCGAACAGCTTCTCGGTCGAGAGGTTGCAGATGTCGGCCAGCTCCGGGACGGCGCCGTACAGCTCGCCGGGCGAGAACGCGGGGATCACCGCGCCGGTTCGATAGTCGAGACGCGACGCGATCGTCCCTCCCGTGCCGAGGAGCTTGACGTTGGGCTTGTCTGGCGATGTCGGGAACTCCTTCTCTGGGATCTTGTAGTGCGCTTCGCGGCGGCCCAGTTCCTGGATCGCGCGGATCGTGCGCACGTCGATGCCGACGTTGTAGCCCGTGGCGAGCTTGAGGACGAGGTGGCGCGAGTCGTCGAATTCGGAGCGCGGGAGCACGATCCCGCGGAAGTGGCCGCGCGTCGACTCGACATCGACGTCGCTCCAGACCCCCACCTGGAATCGCGTTAGGACGTCGAGAGCCTCGCCCTTGTAGCCCTTGTGGGCGTCGCTCATCGTGTCGCCTCCTCGACCCACGCCGCGGTGTCGCGGAGCGGGACGTTGCCCATCGCGAGCGGGCGGATGCAGCCCATCAACGCGCGAACGCGCGCTTCCGGTTCAGGATGGCGAGCGACGAACGCCTTGGCGCAACGAGCGATCTGCGCGCGGATCTCCTTCGGCGTCGCCTTTCGGTAGCCGACGCGGCCGAGAAGGTCGTCGAACGTCGCGGCCGGCTCGAGAAGCGCAAGCGGCACGAGGAGTCGCAGGATCTCACGAGTAAGGTCGCGCTCTGCCGCCTCGACGATGACCCAGCGCACGCGCTCGACGTCGATCTCGCGGGCGCCCATGGCGTGCCGGACGTTGTGGCCGAGGAGCGTTGCCGCGAACGCGGAATCGACCTTGCGCTCGACGAGCCAGGCGAGGGTCGGCGATAGGTCGCGGCGGAGGATGTAGGCGTGCACGTCCTCGGGAGCGCTCCAGGCGCGGAGCGCCGCCATCCGGCGATCGACGGACTCCGGCAGGCGGGCGCGCGTTCGCTCGATCGCCTCTTCCTCGATCGGGATCGGCGCGGAGTCGGTGTCGGGGTACATGCGGTCCGGACCCGGCAGCACCCGCTCGAAGATCGTCGTCCCGTTGGGAAGCCCCTTGCGTGTCTCGTTGGGTACGCCTTGGAACGCGAGGCGGCACCGCTCGACGAGCGTGTCGACGGCGGTCGGGAGGTCAGCCGCCGGGCCCCAAACGAGGACGACTCCGTCATTCGACTTCGCGCCAACACGGATCGCCAGCGTCCGCCACGCGGCGGGCGAGATGGCCGAGGCGGGTTGGTCGGGGTGGGCGAGATTCGGCACCGCGATGCAGGCCACAACCTTCAGTCGATCGGAGAACTCGTCGGCGAACGTGCGCCCCGGGTTGGTGAAGAACGACAGGAGGCCGCCGAAGCGCGGCAGCCGAAAGATCACCGCGGACGCTGTTGACGGGACGATGCCGTCGACGAGATGGCGATCCGCATCGCCGAGGGGGACGTGCGTCGCCGTCCACGCGGTGGGGGCGCTCACGCGTCGCCGGAGCTCATCGCGGATGAGCAGAAGAGCCTTCTGACGGAACGCCTCATTGTGCGTCAGCTCGGGGATCCAGCGGATGTGTTGCACACCCTTGATCTCGACTCGGGTCCCGCCCTCGACGCTGACGTTGACGTCCTCGCGCGCGGCGCCGATGCCCACGTTGACGTGCCGCGTGCTGCGCGCAAGGTAGCGAATGTAGTTCGCCGCTTCGGCCGCCTCGTCCGGGGTCAGAAGCTCGGGCTCCGTCACCGTCTCGATGAGCGGCATGCCGAGGCGATCGGTCGTGTAGGTTCGCTCGTGCCCCACGTCGCTCACCTCGCGGCACGAGTCCTCTTCGACGCTCAGCTGACGCACGCCGACGCGCTTGCCGGCGACGGGCAGATGGCCGTCGATGCCGATGATCGCCGTGCGCTGGAATCCGGTGGGGATGCTGCCATCCAGGTACTGCTTCCGCGCGATGTGGAGCTCGCCGACGATGCTCGTGTTGAGGAGCAGGGCGACCTCGATCGCAATGTCGATGGCCTGTCGGTTGACGGCGAACGGCGGGGTATCGTCGATGTCGTACGTGCACGCCGTCTCGCCCTTGATGCGGTAGATGATATTCTTCTTGGTCTTGTACTCCATGAGCGCCGTGCCGTCGTACTCGCCCAGTTCGCTCAGCGTTGGGCGCATGTGGCGGACAAGTTGGGCGTCGTAGTCGTCGCCGTCCTGGTAGTGCCCGGCCGGGCAGCGGCAGAAGAGCTTCTTCGTCGTGCGGAGTTGCTGGTGCACCTCGAGCCCGCAGCGGAACCCGAGCGTGCGGTAGGTTTCCTGCGTCGCCTCGGCGCGGCGGACGTAGCCGAGGAGATTGTGGCTGTCCGGATTCTCGGAGATCGCGTCGTCCTTCTTCATGATGGTCCGCGCAGGACGGACGCGAGTTCGTCTCGGCCGGTCGCGCGCCGGAGGAAAGGATAGATGCAGACAGCGTCCGCCGCAAGGTTCGCACAGTGCTTGCATTGGAAGTGCGGCTCGGTATACTGGCGCTCACTCAATCCAGCGAATGAGCCGCCGCGTCACTCTCGATGCGGCGGGCGGCGAGAGCCCTGACGGGCCACGTGCAAGGAGGCGGTCCATGATTGTGGTCGGTAGTCGATCCCGATCCGCTGCCTCGTTGGCCGAGGCTCGCGGAGCCGCGCTCGCCGCACTCTCCTTCTAGGTTCCCGCGGCGAAACGCCGACTGCGGAGCCCTTCGTCTGAGACACCCCTTTGGTGCGACAGCGGAATGCCGTCACCATCTGTCCGGCCCCCATGAGAAGGAAGTCATGATGTCCCTGAGATTGCCTGAAGGATACACCGATCGTCCGGCCCGGCTGTCCGATGCCGAACCGCTGACGCAGATGTTCAACGCCGACTCCCAACGCCTGTTCGGCGTGAACCAGCATGACGCCGAGAACCTCGCCACCGAATGGCAGACGCCCGGATTCGATCTGGGCCGCGACACCCGCGTCGTGCTCGCACCGTCGGGAAAGCCGGCGGGGTACGCCGAAGTCTGGGATACGGACGCGCCCCACGTCCGGCTCTGGAGCTGGGGCTGCGTCGACCCGCAGGAGCGCGGCCGCGGCGTCGGCTCCACGCTCGTCGCTTGGCAGGAGGGGCGCGGCCGCGCGGCGCTCGACGTGGCGCCGTCTGGATCTCGCGTCAGTCTGCGCCAGTCGGTGTCGAGCCTAGACGAGCCTGCGGGACGTCTCCTTGAGTTCAGCGGGTACGCGGCCATTCGCCACAACTTCCAGATGAAGATCGAACTGGACCGGGCCACGCCGGCGCCTGTGTGGCCAGGCGGGGTCACTGTTCGGACCTTCGACCCAGCTCGCGACCTTCTCCCGATGGTCGAAGCCATCCGGGCCGCATTCCGCGACCACTGGGGCTACGTGGAGTCGCCTCTCGAAAGCAGCCTTGCCGTCTGGCGCCACATCGTGACCGAAGAGAAGAGCTTCGATGCAAGCCTCTGGTTCCTCGCGGAGCACGACGGCGACATCGTCGCCGTGGCTTTGTGCTCGGCGATGGAGCCGGAGGACCCCGACCTTGGCTACGTGAACACGCTCGGCGTCGTCCGGCCGTGGCGCCGGCGAGGAATCGGACTCGCGCTCCTCCATCACGCGTTCGCGGAACTTGGGCGCCGGGGCAAGAGGCGCGTCGCTCTCGGCGTCGATGGTGCGAGCCTTACCGGTGCCGTCCGCCTGTACGAGCGGGCAGGAATGCACGTCGAGCGGCGCCGCGTCCTCTACGAGAAGGAACTCCGCGCCGGGGTGGATCTGACGACGCAAAGCCTGGAGACGTCGTGAAACTGCCGCTTCGAGAAGGGCTGACCCTGCTTGGCCGCTACGTGCGGCCCCAAGCGCGCTGGGTCGTCGCGCTCGCCGCCCTCGTCCTGGCGACAATCGGCCTTCGCTTGGCGAACCCGCAAATCCTGCGAGAGTTCATCGACACGGCGATGGCCGGGGGAGAGCGTGCGGTGCTGATCCGAGACGCCCTCCTCTTCTTCGGCATCGCGGTCGCGGCCCAGCTCTTGTCCGTGGCGGCTACCTACGTCGGCGAGACCGTCGCTTGGTCGGCGACCAACGCGTTGCGCCTCGATCTCCTTCGGCACGCCTTGGCTCTCGACGCGACCTTTCACAAGGATCACACGCCAGGGCAGCTCATCGAGCGCATCGACGGCGATGTCGCCACGCTGTCGAACTTCTTCTCACGCTTCACGATTGACATCCTCGGCAACGCCATCCTGGTGGCCGGTATCATCGGGCTCTTGTTCCGCGAGGACTGGCGCATCGGCCTACCGATCCTCGCATTCGCCGCCTTCACCGTATGGCTGCTCGGGCGCATCCGCAAGGTCGCCGTCCCGCACTGGACCGCCTACCGCAAGCTGGTCGCCGAGTTCTTCGGATTCCTCGGAGAACGCCTCGGCGGGACGGAGGACCTCCGGGCGAACGGTGCCGTCGGGTACACGTTGCGGCGCTTCTTCGCGTTCTGCCGCCGTCTCTTCCCGGCGTACCGCTGGTCCAGCGTCGCCGGGTACTCGATGTGGATAGCCAACGTCGCCCTGTTCACCGGCGGGTTCGCCATCGCCTTCGGCGTGGGCGCCACCCTGTGGAGAGCCTCGATCATCACGCTCGGCACCGTGTACCTGGTGTTCCACTACACGGAGCTTCTGCAGGGCCCCATCTCGCAGATGCGCGAGCAGATCACCGATCTCCAGCGCGCCGAGGCCGGGATCCGCCGAATCCGGACCCTGCTTGCCGCGTCGTCCGCGATCCGCGACGAGGGCAAGTCGGCGCTCCCCGACGGCCCGCTCTCGGTTGCGTTCGAGAGCGTCACGTTTGCCTATCAGCCGTCGCGCCGCGAAGACGGACCCGCCGAAAACGAGCCCGAGCCGACCGCCGCCCTGCGCGACGTCCGGCTCACCGTGCCCGCGGGCACGACGCTCGGACTCCTGGGGCGCACGGGAAGCGGCAAGACGACCCTTGCGCGCCTCGTCGCGCGTCTCTACGACTGCCAGCAGGGCGTCGTCGAGGTGGGCCGCATCCCCGTGGCCGACGTCCCGCTCGCCGACCTCCGCCGCCGCGTGCGGATGGTGTCTCAGGATGTGCAGATCTTCCGCGCCTCGGTGCGCGAGAACGTCCGCCTGTTCGACCCAACGGTGTCCGACGAGCGGATCCTCGCCGCGTTGGGCGAGCTCGGCCTGCGCGACTGGGCGCTGGCCCTGCCGCAGGGACTCGACACGGTCGTCGGAACGTCTGACGCCGGGCTGTCGGCCGGGCAGAGCCAACTCCTCGCCTTGGCGCGGGCTTTCCTCGCGGACCCCGGTGTGGTCATTCTCGACGAGGCCTCGTCGCGCCTCGATCCCGCGACGGAAGCCCTGCTCGAACGAGCGGTGGACCGACTCCTCGCCGGGCGCACGGCGATTCTGATCGCACACCGCCTGTCGACAGTCCGCCGCGCCGATCGGATCGCCATCCTCGAGGACGGCCGGGTCATCGAATCTGGCGAGCGCGAGGCGCTCGCCCGTGACCCACACTCCCGCCTCGCTCGGCTCCTGGAGACCGGAATGGAGGAGGTGCTCGCGTGAGCCCGCTCGCGGCCTTCGTCCGTCTGATCCGCTTCCGGCCCTGGCTCTACGCCGCGGACGCCGTGGCCTGGTCGGCCATCATGCTGACCGAGCTCGGCGCCGGCTACGTGGCCAAGCTCTTCTTTGACTCGATCACGGGCAACGCGGCGGCTGGCCTGACGCTCGCGTCAGTCGTCGCCCTTGTGGCCGGCGCGGGGCTCGCCCGCATCGTCTCGATCCTCGCGGGGGCCCTGATCGACATCCGACACCGATTCTCGATCCGCGTTCTTCTGCAGCGCAATTTGCTCGCCTCGGTGCTCGCTAAGCCCGGCGCCCGCGCCCTCCCCGGCGCCGTCGGGGAGGCGCTCAACACCGTGCGCGACGACGTCGAGGTCGTCGAGAACCTCCTCAGTTGGCTGATCGACCAGTTCTCGTTCGTGTCTTATTGCGCGGTTGCGCTGGCCATCCTGCTCAGCATCGATGCGCGCGTGACGCTGGTCGTCGTGCTTCCGCTCGTCCTGGTCCTCATCGGCGCCCGCGCCGTCTCCAAGCGAGTTCGCCGGTTCCGAGAGGCGAGCCGCGCCGCGACCGAGCGCGTCACCGGGGCGATTGGCGAGGCGATGGACGGCGTTCAGGCGATCCAGCTCGCCGGCGCGGAGGAGCACGTGGTCGCGCACATCGAGGGGCTGAACCGCGTGAGGCTGCGCGCCGCCGTTCGCGACCGCCTGTTGTCGCAGTCGTTCCACTCGTTCTTCTGGAACGCGGCAACGCTCTCGACCGGCCTGATCCTTCTGGCAGCCGCGGACGGTCTGCGGAGCGGAACGTTCACGGTCGGCGACTTCGCCCTCTTCGTCACCTACGTCGGCGTCCTCACCGAGGTGATTGCCGCGTTCGGCGACTTCCTCATCCACTTCCAGCAGGCGAAGGTGTCGCTCGAGCGTATGGCCGCGCTCATCGAGGGCACGCGCGCCGACGTCGTGGCGCACCACCCGATTCATCTGACGGGGCCGCTTCCCGACGCCGCCGATGCGACCGGCCCCCCTGAGCCCCTGGAACGCCTCACGGTCGAGGAAATGACCGTTCGCCCCGCCCCGGCCGGCGACTTCTCGCTCGATCGCGCCTCGTTTTCGATCGCGCGGGGTGAGTTCGTCGTGGTGACCGGCCGGATCGGCGCCGGGAAGTCCACCCTGGTACGCGGTTTGCTCGGCCTCCTCCCCATCGAAGGGGGGCGCATTCTGTGGAATGGACAGGTTGTCGTGGATCCGGGCTCGTTCTTCGTCCCGCCCCGCTGCGCCTACACGCCCCAGGTCCCTCGGCTGTTCAGCGAGAGCCTACGCGACAACCTGCTCCTGGGGCAGGAGGTTGCCCAGGGCGATCTCGACGGCGCCGTCCGCCTCGCTGTGCTCGAGGACGACATCGCACGGTTTGAGAACGGCCTCGACACGATCGTTGGACCCCGCGGGGTCAAGCTTTCCGGCGGTCAGCGCCAACGCGCGGCGGCGGCGAGGATGTTCCTGCCGAATCCGGAGCTCATGGTGCTCGACGACGTGTCGAGCGCGCTCGACGTCGAGACCGAGCGGGCGCTGTGGCAACGCGCGACTGCCCTTTCCGGCCGGACGTGGCTTGTGGTGTCCCACCGACGTCCAGTGCTGCGGCGCGCGGACCGCATCCTCGTCCTGAAGGATGGGCGGATCGACGCCGAAGGTACGCTCGACGAGCTCCTCGCCACGAGCGACGAGATGCGTCGACTTTGGCACGGCGAGGCCGGCGGCGAGGCGGAAGCGGCGGGAGAGTGACGCGCATCACGTTCATCTAGTCCCGAATTGACTTTCCGCGTTCCCGCGTGTAGCCTCGTCGCGGGGAAAGGGGAGGGGCCGCGCGCGGAGGTGCGCAAGCAATGAACAACACGTTCGTGATGTGGCTCGTTGGCGCCGCCATCGCGGGCTTAGGCCTTCTCCTGCTCCTCGGAACGCCCGCCGGCGTCTCAACGGAGGCCGCGGGCTCTTCCGCACTCACAGCGAATGGCGCGTCTCCCGCATCGGAAACGACCTACTGGAAAGACGCAACGCCTGCATCGATCGCCACGGCCCCGACGGCCCTGCTCCTGGCGGCGCCTACAGCGTGCCCATCCTGCGGGACCGTATCCATGCACGCCAACACCGCTGCGACTCTTGCGGCCCCTGCGCCGTGCTCGTCGTGTGCGGTCACGTCTTCGCGGGCAACCGTCGTTGCATCGTTGCCGGTCGGCAGCTGCGCCGCTGCGGTTCCGCAAAGGGGGCTGGCCGGGGGATGTGGCCTGTCGATCGCTCCGTGCGCCGAGACCCCGTGCCGCGCGTTGACCGCCTCCTGCAACCTCGCTTGCGGACCCGAAGTCCCGTGCCGAGACCGCCCCGGGATCAACCGGAACGGCCCGATGTGCGTGGACGAGTGTTCGTTCGTGCAGCTCTACTCGACGGTCCCTCTGCCCGCCTGCAGCGCGATTCACTTCGCGTGGGCAGCCACTCGAGGTCAATTCCTCGACCCGGCGGCGCCCGACCCGATCTACTATGCGCCCGGATCGGCGTTTCCCGGAGGAGAGGACGTCCTCGTCACGCTGACCGTAACGGATGCGCAGGGCAACGAGTACTCCGACCAGATCAAACTGCACGTCAACAACTCGCGGTAGCCGAGCCGAAGCCGCCGGGAGATGGGGGACGCATGACTCGCATTCGGGCGGCGCTTCTCGACATGGACGGCACGATCTTCGATTCGAAGATCGATTTGGGTGCCGTTCGCCGCGTCCTCGGCCTGCCGCGCGACGGACGTTCCTTCCTCGAACAGCTGTCCGACCTTCCTCGGGAGACACAGGACAAGGGCATGGCCATGCTCGTGGAAGCGGAAGCGCGTGGCGCTGCGGACGGCGTTCTTCTTCCCGGCGCGGAGGAGCTCATCGAGTCCCTACGAGCGCACGGCGTCCGCTGCGCGCTCGTCACGAACAACTCGCGTGCGAGCGCCGACACTGTGCTCCGGCGGCATCCGCTGCCGTTCGATCTCGTTCTCACCCGCGACGACGGCGCGGCGAAACCGAACCCCGGCATCTTCTCCGTGGCGCTCGCGCGCCTCGGCGCAACCGGGCGCGAGGCTCTTGCGATCGGGGACGCTCACCTCGACCTCCTCGCGGCGTATCGCGCCGGCGTCGCCGAGATCATCCTCGTGAGCCCACCGCCATGGGTTCTCGACTTCATTCCCGAGGACATTCCCCATCGACGGGCGGCGGATCTGCGCGAGGCTCAGGGGATCGCCGAGTCCCTTCTTGGCTAGCGTACCGCGAGCGAGCTACGGCGCGAGCCGCGACCAGAGGGTCCCCTGAGGCGTGTCCTTGAGTTCGACTCCCAACTCCGCGAGCTGGTCGCGAACGCGGTCGGACAAGTCGAATGCCTTGCGGGCGCGCAGTTCCCGCCGAAGTCCGACCAGGAGATCGAGAAGACCCGCCTCAATCGACGAGGACGATGCGCCCGCCGGCTGGAAGAGGCCGAGCGGCCACCCGAGTTCGCGCAGGAGCTCGACCGCATCGCGCAAGGCCAGGCGATCGATGCCTACGGCCTCGGCTCGGAAGCGATTTGTCTCGCTCACGAGGTCCTGGAGAACCGCCACGCCGTCGACTGTGTTGAAGTCGTCGTCCAGCGCTTCCACGAAGCGCTCGCGGAAGCGCGCGAGCGACTGCGAGAACGCCTGTCCGGCCGGCCCCATTTCGCCATCGCTTTGACGCAGTTCCGCCTCGATGTCGTCGATCAGTCGGCGAACACGGGCCACCGCGGCTTGCGCGGCGCGCAACCCGTCCTCCGAGAAATCCAGCGGCTTCCGGTAGTGTCGGGAGAGGTAGAAGTATTCGACCGTCTCCGCGTCGTACGCCTCGAGGATTTGGTACGCGTAGCGGAAGTTGCCGAGCGACTTGTGCATCTCCTCACCGCCGAAGTGGAGCATTCCGTTGTGAAGCCAAAAGCGGAAGAAGGGCGCGTCGCTCGATGCCGTCGCCTGCGCGATCTCGTTCTCGTGGTGCGGGAACATGAGGTCGTTGCCGCCAGCGTGAATGTCGAGGTGTTCTCCAAGATGCGCTCGCGACATGACCACACACTCGGTGTGCCAGCCCGGCCGCCCCGGCCCCCACGGCGACGGCCACTCGGGCTCGCCGGGTCTAGCTGCCTTCCACAGGGTGAAGTCGAGCGGATCCTCCTTCGACTCGGATACCCTGACTCGCGACCCCGCCTCTTGGTCGGCGAGCCGCCGCCCGGACAGCGCGCCGTAGTCGGCGACGCTTGCGACGCGGAAGTACACGTCGCCATCTCGCTCGTAGGCGTGGCCCTTCTCGACGAGGCCGGCGATGAACTGCACCATCTCCTCGACGTAGTCCGTCGCGAGGGGACTCGCCGTGGGCCGGTCGACCCCGAGCGCTTCGAGAAGGTCGAAGTAGGCGCGCGTGTACGTCTCGGCGATCGTCGCAACCGTCTGGCTGGTCTCGATCGAGCGCTTGATCAGCCGATCGTCGATGTCGGTCACATTCTGCACGTAGAGGACGCGCCATCCCTTGAAGCGCTCGAAGTAGCGACGCAGCGCGCTGAACACGAGGACGGGACGAACGTTTCCGATGTGCAGGTGGTCGTAGACGGTGGGGCCACAGACGTAGATCCCTACGGTCCGGCCGTGTTGCGGTGCAAAGGGATCGAGGCGCTTCGTGAGTGTGTTGTAGAGCTTCATGGTCCCACCTCCCAGGCGGCATTATAGGTTCGGAACCGGGGTTCCGCCACGGTTCGAGCGCGCCGCTGACCGACGTCTACCGTCGTTCGACTCGTACGACGTATCGCGAGAGGATCGGCAAAAGAGCCAGCCCGCCGATGAGGAATGTCCCGCAGATCACCCAGAACCGAAGCTCGCTCATGTCCATGACGCCCGTCGCGTAGCGCATGACGTCGGCCATATACCGCAAGGGCATGGCCATGCTCAGCGCGCGGAGGAACGAGGGCATGATCTCGATCGGGAAGTAGATGCCCGAGACGAACATCATGAGCATGGACAAGACGTTGGCCAGATTGCTCGCGCTCGACGGTTGGCGAACGACGAGCGTGATCACCGTCCCGAGTCCCATCGTTCCCACCGTGGCGGCGACGAGGAACACTGTGTAGTGCAGCCAACTCACATGGAACCTCACGTGGAACAAGGCCATCGCCGTGACCAGCGTCGCGAGCGTGGAGAGGAAGACCACGCCCAACCGTACGACGACGATGGCCGCGAGAAGGGCGACGGGGGACATCGGCGTGACGACCAGCCGTTCCAGGAGTCGGCGCTGCTTCATCGACGTGACGTGTCCGGCGACGGCGAACAGGCCCGCCGAGAGGATGGAGAACGCCAGGATGCCGGGAACGACGAGCGTGAACCAGTCAGCGCTTGCCTCTCCACCCTCCACCACCGGGACTACGTCGAGGAGCGGTCGGCGACCTTGGTTGGCGAGATCGAAGCGAGCGGCGATGCCTCGCGCGAGCTCCTCGAACGCGAAGTTCTCTTGCGTCCGGCGGACATCGTAGACGAACGTGAGCGTGGCTCCGTCCCACACGGCGCCGAAGTCGACGTCACGGGCATCGATCGCCTTCTCAAGATCGCCTGGCGCAGTGTACCGCTGGAGCTGCGCCACCCCGACCTCCGCGAGTACGCTCTCCAAGCGGCTCCCATCGACGTGCGCCGGAATGACGAGGCCGAGCTTGGATCCGCTCGCCGAGCCGATGCCGCCCATCAAGTAGCCAAAGATGACGATGAACAGGAGTGGGAAGAGGAACGTGAACGTGAGCGCCGCCTTGTCCCGCAGGAAGACACTCAGCTCGGACCGCACGAGGGCTCGGAAGGCGGTCATCGTCCCACGTCCCACTTGAGTCGGAACGAAGCCACGATGGCGCAGCCGACGATCCACGCGCACGGGACGGCGAGCGACACGGCGACGGGGAACGACGCCGTGCTCACGTCGGCGCTGGCTCGAAGGCCATCTGCGAGGTACGTGACGGGATTCGCCATCATGATGACGCGAAGGGCTGGAGGAACCGAGCCCGTCGGGAAGAAGAGCCCGCCCAGGAACATCAGCGGCATGTTGACGATGTTGGCGATCGCCATGCCCGCGTTCGGCGTGGGCGCCAGGGCGGCCACAAGGAACCCCAGAGCGAGGAACGTGACCACGCTCAGGACGAGGTAGAGCATCGGGAGGGGCTGGAACAGGTTCACGTGCGCGCCGAACGCGAACCGGCCAAGGAGCCATACGCAAACGAACTGGAGGGCGCACAACCCGAGGTGGCCGAGCGAGAACCCAGCAAGGAACCTTGGGGCGTCGAGCGGCGTAACCCAGTACGCGCGGAGGATCCGGCGCTCTCGGCCGAAGAGGATCGTCCCCGGAACGCTGAACAGCCCGGCGGTGAAGAAGCCCATGAGGACAACGCCGGGAACGAGGAAATCGACGTAGCCCACGGATCGGTTCTCCGACCCCACCTCTTGGCGCCCGACCAGGACGGCGCGGGCAGCGTCGAAGAGTCCGAGCTGCGTGAGAATCTGCTTGTCGACGCCAACGAGGACCTCCTCGATGATGCCCAGCGCCATGTCCGAGGACGTGCGGCCGCCGCTCGTGTGGACGATCACCCGCGCTGGCGCCCCCTCGACAACCGTCGAGCCGCGCGCCGCCGCGAGGAGCGTGTCGGAGAATCCGGCAGGGATCTCCACGACGGCATCGCGCTTGCCGACCTTGAGAGCCTCGATCTCGCTCGCGAGGTACGCCGCGGCGTCCGTGTCCTCGCGAGCGGGCTCGTGCATCCGGAAGAGGGGCTCCTTGCCCAACGCTCCGGGCTGGCTCAGCTCGCGGAACGTGCCGGCCACGAGCGCACCGAAGTCGACGCGCCCCGCAGAGCCCTGGTCGAGGTTCACGACCGCAATGTTGAACGTCAGGCTCGTCGTCTGGCCGACGTTCGTAAAGATGGCGGCTAGAAGCGCGAGCAGGAAGAGCGGGAAGACGAGGAACCAGAACAAGGTGATGCGCTCGCGCAACGCGATGGCAAGATGGGCACGCGCCAGGTAGACGATGCCTCTCACGTCCGCAGCCTCCGCCCGGTCAAGGAGAGGAAGACATCTTCAAGGTTCGGCTGGCGGACCGCCATTTCCGCGAGCGGCGTGCCGCTCGCCCGGGACCAGTCAAGCAGTCGCCCGAGCGTGGCGACGAGGTCGCTCGTCTTCACGGAGACAAGGCCCCCTTCTCCGCGAACGATTGTGCAGCACGGGGACAGCGTCTCCGGTAACGCGGAGTCCTCGGCCGCGACGAAGTCGACGATCGTCTCCTGACCGAGGCGCGCGGTCAGTTCGCGCGGCGAACCTTGGGCGATCACCTTCCCGTGATCCATGATGCACACCATCTGGGACAGCGTCTCCGCCTCCTCCATGTAGTGCGTCGTGAGGATGATCGTCTTTCCGGACGCTGTGAGGCCCGACACGATGGACCAGATGTTGCGCCGCGCCTGAGGATCGAGCCCCGTCGTCGGCTCGTCGAGGAAGACGAGCTCGGGATCGTTGATCAACGCCACGCCGATGGCCAGCCTCTGCTTCTGTCCGCCGGACAGCGTCTTGACGAACGCGTTGGCCTTCTCCTCGAGCGAGATCGCGCGCAGCATCTCGTCCGGCGAGCGCGGCGATCGAAAGAACGAAGCGAAGAGACGCAGCACCTCGCGCACCTTCAGGTACGGCTCGAAGTTGCCCTCCTGAAGCAGGACGCCGATTCGCTCCTTCGTCGCGCGATCGATGCGGCGCAGTTGCTGGCCGAAAATCTCAATCGATCCCGAGTCCGCTTCGCGGATCCCTTCGAGGATCTCGAGCGTCGTCGTCTTCCCCGCGCCGTTCGGGCCGAGCAGCGTGAACACCTCAGCCTTCGGCACCGAGAAGGAGACGTCGTCCACGGCGTGAACGTCTCCGTAGTGCTTGATGAGGTTCGACACCTTCATCAGGGCTGCTGGCTCCATCTCCATCACCTCGTGGCGTGGAGTATACCTGGATAGAGGGGGACCAGCCCCAACCACCGGAGGAGTTGGTGCGGGGCGCTTCACCCTCGCACAGCCGAGATCGCAGCCATACGTCGCAGACAAGCTGCGACGCTACACAGGCTGGAGCGGAATCGCCGGGGGGCGCTGCGCCACCGGCGCGCCCCCGGCCCACAACACCCCGCACTGCCGTGCCAACTTCCGTTCAGACGGCAAGGTTATGGCGCTGTCCTCACGAGGCGGAAGCCCAGGTTGCCGAGCTCGTAGTCGGGCCAGTAGTTCCCGCGATTCGCGACGCGGCAGCCGTTCGCGTAGACGTACCAGCTGCCGCCGCGTAGCACGCGGTCCGTCCCCGACGCCGGGCCACGCGGGTCGCTGCCGGACGAGGACGCGTAGGTCGATTCGCCGTACCAGTCCCAGCACCACTCCCACACGTTCCCCGCCATGTCGTAGAGGCCGTACCCGTTCGGGGCGAAGCACCCCACAGGTGTCGTCCCGTCGTAATAGCCGTTGTAGTTCGCGCGGCTCTCGTCGATGTCGCTCCACGGGTACCGCCGTCCCGCGGCTTCGCCCCGCGCCGCCTTCTCCCACTCCGCCTCCGTCGGGAGCCGATAGCCGCTTGCGCTCCAGCTGCAGTTCGGGGTGCTCTCGCCCGTGCGGTACACGCTCCCACTCTCCGTGTAGCACGGCTCGAGCCCCTCCTTCTCGCTCCTCGCATTGGCCCACTTCACCGCCTCGTACCATGTGACGTTGTACACCGGATGATCCGTCGCCTTACCCTCCCCATCTGCAGGCCCGATGTCGTAGCCGTGAGCCGCCGCCCAGCTCGCGACCTCGTCCCACAACGCCTTCGTGATCTCGTAGCGGTCCATGGTGAACGCGCTTGCCGCCACCGTGTGCACTGGGAGCTCGTCGGAGTACCCGTCGCCGAAGCTATCGCCCATCTGGAAACTGCCCGCCGGAATCAAGACCATCTCCACTGCCCTGTACTCCGGTTGATCCGCGGGCACTGACGCTTGCGCGGCGGGCAACCCATCTACGTTTGCCGCCACCGCGAGCGCCACGAGCACGCCACGCAAGATCCCTCTTCCCGCTTGGCTTTGTTCCATGATGAGCATCGGTCAACTATAGCCGTCGCCGTGAAGGCTCGGCCTTGCCCGCACATAAGTCGGCGAATGAGGCCGCGATCCACGTTGGGTGCACGCCGCCTCGAGCGATGTCGTCCAGCGAGTCGACGCCGGAGAGGACAAAGGCGGAGTCGACGCCGGCAGCCTGCGCGCCGGCGATGTCCGTGTCGAGGCGGTCGCCGATCATGAGAACCCGGCTTGCGGGAAGGCCGAGAAGATCAAGCGCGACCTCGAATGCAACTGGCGACGGTTTCCCGACAACGTGCTCCGCCGCGAAGCCCATCCCCCGCAACGCACCGACGATGGCGCCGGCGCCCGGCACGAGGCCGTCGGCCGTCGGGAACGTGGCGTCCTCATTCGTGGCGAGAATCTTCGCGCCGCCGACGAGCGCACGAAGAGCCTGAGAGAGCTTGGCGTAGGTCACGTCCCGATCCATGCCCGCGACGACCCACGTCGCGCCCTCGGGTCGGGCGGCGAGGCGATGGCCGGAAAGCAGCATTTCGTCTCGCACGCCGTCCTCTCCCAGAACCCATACGTCGACCGGGCCGTAGTGGCGAGCGAGGTATCGCGCGGCGAGGAACGCCGATCCGAGGATGTCGTCGGGAGAGACTGCGAAGCCTAGCCTCCCGAGATGCTCGGCCAGCTCGCCGCGCGATCGAGTGGAATTGTTGGTCAGGACCAGCGTCCGCCCGCGGGCTCGCAACGCCCCGAATCCCTCGACGGCTCCCGGCAGCGCGTCCCTGCCCCGCGTGAGAACTCCGTCCACATCGATGAGGAACGCACCGTAGCGCCCGAGAACGGCGTTGGGAACAGTGGCCACATCGGGTGACAACGACTCGCCCATGGGGGGCATCGGCCTACTCCTCCACGGAGACGACGATCTCGTCGTAGTACACCTGGCACGCCTCCGTCAGGCTCTCGTCCCCGAGGAGGAGCCACGTCGTTGCCCCGCGGCTCGGGTCCGCGTCCATCGTTCCGGTCTGCCACACGGCCCCGTCGACAGAGAACTCGTACTGGCCTGCCGAGTAGGAGAACGCGTACGTGTGCCACTCATACACCGGAGGCGTGAAGGCCACGGGATGGCCGACCTCCGTTCCCGCGGCCGACGGCTCTCGGATCACCGACCCGCCGTACGTGCTCGAGAAGACGTAGTACGGAAGCCCTACGGGCGGGAGATCCATCCCGCTCCGCCCGGGCGCGATGACGAACGTGTGTTGGCCCTGCGTTTGGAGCGGCATCGCTCGGACGGAGAAGACGACCCGTTGGCCGATGCGAAGCGGCGGGAGATCCAGGCGCGTCGCGCGGCGATGGAGGGTCTCCGTCGCGCTGTTCACGTACAGCACGTGGCCTGGCCCGCCGCTGATGGACTCGATGCGGCTCTCGCCTTGGACGGCCCACGTCGGGTCGAGCGGCCACCGCCCGAGGGCCGCGTCGCCGTCCGAGAACTCCTCGAGGAAGAGTCGCGTGCCGCTGCGTGCATAGACTGTGAGATCCTTCTCGATCCGCTCTGTCCGTCCCTGCCCATCCTCGACGGTGAGCCGGACGGTGTAAGTGCCCGGCCGAGCGAACGTCGTGGTCAGTGTCCGTCCATGTTCGACGAGGCCGTTTACGTCCCAGCGGTAGTCGACGATGTCGCCGTCCGACGGGCTGCCGTCAAGGTCGACGCGGTCGCCGGCGTACACCACCACGGGGCGGACGTCGAAGTCCGCCACCGGCGGCCCCACGAGCAGCGCGCAGCCACCCAGAGCGAGCACGATGACCGCGACGGTGAGAAGGCTGGACGCAGCTCTCCTCACGTCCCCACCTCCATCAACCGATCCTTAGGAAACGCCGTAATGACCTCGCAGCCGGTTTCCGTGACGACGACGTCGTCCTCGATCCGCACGCCCCCGAATCCCGGGATGTAGATCCCCGGCTCGACGGTCGTCACCATTCCGACGGCCAGAGTGTCTTTGCTCAGCGTGCTGAGGCTCGGACGTTCGTGCACCTCGAGTCCAATCCCGTGGCCGAGCCCGTGGCCGAAGCGGTCTCCGTGCCCAGCGTCGGTGATCACCGGGCGCGCCACGGCGTCGACGGCCACTCCGGTGACACCCGCGCGGACGGCGCTGATCGCCTCCATGTTCGCGCGCAGCACGATCTCGTAGATTTCGCGGGCTTGTTTCGTCGCCGACCCCACCGCCACGGTCCGCGTGATGTCCGAGCGGTATCCGTCGACGCACGCCCCGAAGTCGAACAACAGCAGGTCACCGCACCGTAGCGAACGGCGCCCGAGGGCCGGATTGTAGTGATTGAGCGCCGTGTTGTCGGCGCAGGAGACGTTGGTTTCAAACCCGACGCCGTCCGATCCGGCGGTCCTCATCAGCCATTCGAGACGCAGCGCGATGTCGGCCTCGTTCATCCCGACGCGAATCTCAGGCAAGAGGTCGCCGAACGCCGAATCCGCCAACGTGGCCGCTTTGCGCAGACTCTCGATCTCGCCCTCTGTCTTCACCGCCCGCAGATCGTTCGTCGGGTCCGCCACGTCGACAAGCGTGAACTGGCCGAGCTTCCGGAGAGCGTCGAACCAGCTGTACGTCGCGCGGCGCGCGGCGAAGACCACGGTCTCAAGACCGCGAGCGAGGATCTCCGCTGCGGCGTCCTTGGCCATCCAATCTCGGCATTCGTGGACGCGCAATTCGCCCACCTCGCGCTTCGCTTGCTCGGTGTAGCGGGAGTCGGTGAGAAGGATGCCGTCGTCTCCCGAGAGCAGCAGGGTTCCTTCCCCCGTGAACCCCGTGAGATAGCGCAGGGTGGCGCGGTCGGAGTGCTCGTAGTTGTAGGCAATGAAGGCCTTCCCCGCCAAGCTCTCGATGAGAGCCCTTCGGCGGTTCGCGTAGACTGTCCGGTCGCTCGTCACGATGACCCCTTCCTTAAGGATTTCGCGATGTCTCGTGCATCGCTTCGCCGATCCTTTGAGACTACACGCGGAAAGCCACTTGTCAATGAAAAAAGCGACCGCTATACTCCCCGCCAAATGAGCGACCTGACGGATCTCGGGAAGAGAATTGCAGACCTGAACGGGGAGATGGCGCGCGGGCTTGCTGAGGCGAGCGATGTCCAGACGCTGGAGCGCTTTCGCGTCGAGTATCTGGGGCGCAAGGGACGCATCGCGCAACTCTTCAGGGTGCTCGCGGAGGTTGCGCCCGACGACAAACGGGAAGCCGGCCGTCTGCTCAACGAGTTGAAGGACGGAGCGACGAGCGCGTTCGAGGAGCGCGCTGCGCGCTTGACGTCGAGCGAACTTCAAGAGCGGCTGTTGCGGGAGAGCGTCGACGTGACCTTGCCCGGAGTCTGTCGGCCGTTCGGCCACCTCCACCCTCTGACTCAGGTGCAGCGCGAGATCGAGTCGATCTTCATGCGAATGGGCTTCGACGTGGCGACCGGACCGGAGATCGAGACCGAGTACTACAACTTCGAGGCCCTCAACATCCCGGCTGACCACCCGGCGCGCGCCGACTGGGATACGTTCTACATCAGCGACACGACGCTCCTCCGCCCCCACACGTCGCCGGTGCAGATCCACGTCATGGAGTCGACTCCGCCTCCCGTGCGGATCATTTGCCCGGGACGCTGCTATCGCCGGGATGCTCAGGATGCGACGCACTCGCCTGTCTTCCACCAGATCGAACTCCTGTGGGTCGAGGAGGGGTTGTCACTCGCCAACCTCAAATACGTCCTCGAGCTGTTCACGCGGGAGTTCTTCGGTGAGGGCTACTTGATGCGGTTCTCGGGCGACTTCTTCCCCTTTACCGAGCCCTCCGTCCAAGTCCACATCAAAGCACCCGGCGCAGCCGGATGGATGGAGATCATGGGGGCGGGTATGGTCGATCCCGCAGTCCTCACCGCGGTGGGCTACGACCCGGAGTGTGTGAGCGGCTTCGCCTTCGGCCTCGGCATCGAACGCATGGCCATGCTGAAGTACGGGATCGACGACATCCGGGCCTTCCTGACGAACGACCTCCGCTTCATTCGCCAGTTCTAGGGGGCGTCAGCCCCAGGCCGCGGCCTGCCGCGTTCCTCTTCAGTTCTTCACAAAGGCCAGAACTGCGTTCTGTCCGCCGAATCCGAACGAGTTGGAGAGCGCGACGCGGATCGGAAGCGCGGTCGGGACCGGCGTGTAGTCGAGATCGCAGTTGGGATCGGGGGTCTCGTAGTTCCTCGTGGCGGGGATGAATCCGTTCTCCATGGAGAGGAGCGTCGCGATCGCCTCGACGCCCCCCGCCGCCCCGAGCAGGTGCCCGATTTGGGACTTGGTCGAGCTGATCTTCGTCCGCGCCGCGGCCGCCCCAAACGCCCGCTTGATGGCCACGGTCTCAATCCGATCGTTCGGCTCGGTCGACGTCCCGTGCGCGTTGATGTAGTCAACGTCCGACGGGGAGACGTCGGCCTGCCGGAGCGCAAGCTCGATCGCGCGGCGCGCACCGTCGCCGTCCTCGGCGGGCGACGTGATGTGGAACGCGTCGGAGGTCATGCCGAACCCGGCAAGCTCGGCGTAGATCCTGGCGCCTCGGGCGACGGCCCGATCGTAGTCCTCCAGCACGACGAACCCCGCGCCTTCGCCCATCACGAACCCGTCGCGGTCCAGATCAAACGGACGGGACGCGCGCTCCGGCTCGTCGTTGCGCTTGGAGACCGCACCGATGCGCGCGAAGCCGGCGAACGTGATCCGCAGCAGAACCGCCTCGGCTCCGCCCGCCAGCGCAGCATCCGCGATCCCGGACGATACGAGGTGCGCAGCCAATCCGATGGCGTGAGCGCCGCTCGCACAGGCAGAGACGATGCCGAAGCTTGCGCCCCGAAAGCCGTGCCGAATCGAGATCTCGCCCGCGAGGGCGTTCGGCATGAGGCTCGTCACGAAGAAGGGGCTGACGCGCCGCGGCCCACGGTCGAGCATCTCGCGGAAGTTGATCTCGAAGGTTTCCATCCCCCCGATCCCCGTTCCAGAGATCACGGCGATCCGGTCGGGATCGTAGTCGGCGGCAGCGAAGCGCGCGTCCTCGAGCGCCAAGGACGAGGCGGCGAGCGCGAACTGCGTGGAGCGGTCGATGCGGCGCGCGTGCTTCGCGTCGACGTAGACCAAGGGATCGAAGTCGCGCACCGGGGCTCCGATCTTCACATCGATGCCGTCGAGGTCAACCAAGTCGTCGACACGACAGACGCCACTGCGGCCCGAGCGCAGGCCGTCCCAGAACGCGCTCTTCCCAATCCCGATCGGCGTGACCGGCCCGAGCCCGGTGACCGCCACGCGTCTAGTCATGGCTTCCCGCCACCTTCTCGAGCAGCCTCAGACGGGCCCGCGCCGCCTCTCGCTCCGCGTCCGAGCCCACGGCGCCCGTAGCGCGGCGCCGAGCGGCCGCGAGATCGATCTCCTCGCGCGGCACGATCTCGGAGCCAAGAATGACGATCCGGTCGCCCTCTACCGCCAAGGTTCCCCCGAAACAGGCGAACTGCCTCTCCCCCGATGCCGTCTGGATTCGAACCGGACCCGCCGCGAGTTCAGCCAACAGCGGGGCATGATGCGGCAAGACCGCGAACTCCCCTCTCGGACTGCGCGCCGTCACCGAGGTGGTCTCCCCTTCGAAGAACGTCCGGTCCGGCGAGCGAAGCTGACAATGCAGCATGGCACCCCCTTCGTCACGCAGCGGACGTGGACTCGTCAAGTCCGGACAAGATGTCCGCCGTCCGACTCGCCCCGATGCGCGACGCGCCCGCCTGGATCATGGCAATGGCCGTCGCCGTGTCGCGGATCCCGCCGGCAGCTTTCACGCCCACCTTGGGACCCACGACGCGCCGCAACAGAGCCACATCGGCCGTCGTCGCTCCCGCAGATCCAAATCCCGTCGAGGTCTTGACGTAGTCGGCTCCGGCCTGCACCGCCAGCTCTGCGCCCTTCCTCTTCTCATCATCGGTCAAGAAGCAGGTTTCGAGGATGACCTTGACCACCACTGGACGTCCGGCCCGCCGCGCCACGACGCAGACCGCAGCCACGTCCGCACGGACCGCCTCGAAGTCGCCCTCCTTCAGAGCCCCGACGGGAATCACCATGTCGATCTCATCGGCCCCACAGGTCACCGCTTGCTGTGCCTCGAACGCCTTCACTGCGGCCGTCGTCATCCCCTGAGGGAAGCCGACGACGACGCACAGCTTGACAGGGCTCCCGACCAGCCGTTCGCGGGCAAGGCCGGCATGCCGGAGGTCGACGCACACGGCGGTCACACCCAGCTGTACGGCTTCCGCGCACAATCGCTCGACGCCGTCACACGTCGCCGTCGGGCCGAGGAGCGTGTGGTCGATGTACGATGCAAGTTCGGATCTCTTCATCAAGCCGTCCTCCCCCTTCCGCCTAGCCGTGGCCAAGCGCCGCCCCTCGATCCACTTTCTCGAGGAGTTGAAAGCTTCGCCCTCCCTCGTGGACAAGGCCCACGAGAAGATACCCGGTCCCGAGCAGCTGTTCGAACACCTCGCGAGTCCCGGCACGCCATCGCCTGGCTTCGGCTGGATTCTCGTCGCGAAGGAGGTCGACATCGACGGGGATCTCAACGAGCACCTTCGCGAAACCCGGCTCGAGCTTGACGTCGACGAGAAAACGATGGCCGGAGGAGGTCGCCGTCGTGCGGGTCGCGACAGCCATCTCGTGGAGCCTCACTCGTGCGTGAGACGCGGGTCGGCCCTCCTCGAGAAGGGCCAGCGTTCGCGGAGAACGCAGCCACCACTCCACATCCACGCGATCGGTGGCCAGGCCGCGATTCGCACTGTCGGATAACTCTCCGAAGACGTTGCGCTCGTAGGTCGTTCCAATGGCACCGGCTTTGTTCCAGAGGAGGTGAGACTCTTGGCTGCGGAGCGGATCGACCCACGCGCGGACGACGTCGATCCCCTCTTCCTGTGCGAACCGGCGTTCAGCCTCCCGCAGAGAAGAGCCGACTCCCCGGTTCCTCGCCTCGGGCGATACGCCGAAGACGTGCGAGAAGAGCGCTCCGAACCCCTCCCACGTCGACGAGAGATCCACAATGGCCCCAGCGAGTTCGCGCGTCGCTGTCCCGGACCTGACACCCAGGAGGAGTCCTCCGCTCTCCGCGACAGCCCGCAACGAGGGGACCGAAAGGACCGACGCGGAGGCACGATCTCCGAACAGGCGACGCTGTAGGCGCTCGCACGCCGCGAGGTCGTCTAGCGTCCGCAGGCGCTCAACGGCGATAGTCATCGGGTTGCTCGACGTGACGGCCTCGCTTGTCCGCGTATAGACGCCGGTCGGCCTCTTCGAGGATCGCTTCCAGAGAGCGTTTTTCTCGCGGCTGGCGGGTGTAGATCCCGATGCTCAGGCCGAGGGGGATCTCGCCGACGCCCGTCCGGCGAGGCAGATGCGTCATCTGCTCTCGTAGCCGAGAGGCAACGAGCGCGGCTTCGCTCTCCCCGGTTTCCGGCATGAAAATGAGGAACTCGTCGCCGCCGTAACGGATGACCCCATCAGATGCACGAACCTGGTCGAGGAGGACGCGCGACATCTCCTGGAGAACCTCGTCGCCCTTGAGGTGGCCGAAGCGGTTGTTCACGGCGCGGAAGTTGTCGACATCGATCATCATGACAGTGAACGGACGCGCGTAGCGATCGCTTCTCGAAAGCTCGGGAGCAATGATCGAGTTGAAGTAGTGGCGATTGAACAGGCCGGTCAGCGGATCGCGGACCGCCTGTTCGCGCAGCGACTGCTGCGACGAGAGGTTGGCGAGCGCCGTGGCGAGATGGTTCGCAATCACCTCGAGGAGGACCCGATCCTCGTCGTCAAAGAAGCTCGGCTGAGGGCTCTCGATGTTGAGCACGCCGACAAGCTGGGCGGCGAACAGCAAGGGTACAGCGATCTCGGAACGCGTGCCCGGGAGGGCCTCGAAGTAGCGCGGATCCGAGCTGACGTCGTTGACCAGGGCGAATCGTCGGTTGCGTGCGACCCACGAGACGATGCCCTTTTCAGCCGGAAGCGTCCAGCCTGTCCCTACACCACGCTCGGGGTACGGGCCGCGCAAGCCGGCGACCGAGAGTCGACCGTCCTTCCCGTGCAGAAAGACGGACGCGAGAGGGTAGTTGAACGGCTCAGCGAGGAAATCGAGCGCGCTCGCGACAATCTGATCGACGCTCGTTGCCTCAGAGACCCGCTGCCCCAGAGCGTAGATGCGCGAGAACGCCTCACGCCGTTCGAGCGCCGACAGGGCGATCGAGAGCTGGCTCGCAACGGAGGAGAGAACCGCGAGATCCTGCTCGCCGAACGCGGCGAGGCGCTCGGACTCGACGTCAAGGACTCCGCGGACCCCCTTACGACCGCGGATGGGGATTGCGGCCACGGATCGAATGGACGCGCGGGACCCGCGGTAGCGCGGGTCCGACGAGACGTCGTCGACCACGACGGGCTCAAGGTAGCGGACGACCCATCGCGTCAGCCCTTCACCCTCCACCGGCCCTCGCGAGCCCCGCGCTGGCATCTCATCGCGGTGGAACGCCTTGCTGGCCGTGGCGCCCCCCAGGACAAGCGAGTCGCCCTCTCGCAGCCAGACGGCGGAGTAGTCGTAGCCCATGTCGTCGCAGACCCGGAGGGTAGCGGCATCGCACAGTTCCGTTGCCAACCGGATGTGTGCGATCTGGTCGCCAAAACGCGACAGGCCGTGGAGTCGCTCGTTCTGGACACGCAACTGGTTCAGCTTGTACACCCGCTCGACGGCGAGGGCCGCGAAGCTCGCCAGGTGCGCAATCGGCTCGATCGACGCCAACGTGGGCGCGTTCTGGTCTATCGGATCGTCGACCGAGATGCAGCCGACGATGCCCGCCGTCCCGCGCAGAGGGATGAAGAGGAAGTCATCGACGTGCCATCCTTCCATCGACACCGTCCCGATGATCCCCAAGTTCTGCTCCCATGGGACTCGGTCGTGAGGTATGTAGTAGGCGGGACCCAGCCGGAACTCGTCCGAGAACGCCTTGCGCCGGTTGGCCGGCGAGAAGTGGCCTTGCTCGAGGAGCGTCCGCCGATCCTCTGGCGACAGCCCCGAGCAGAGCGTCTTGGCGACCTCGCCATCGATCGGAGAGGGAGCCAAGAGGTCGTAGAGGCTGAGTACGGCTCTACGGAAGCCGCTGTACTCCGTGATCGTGTCGAGCACGAGTTGGAGGATCCGATCGACATCTTGCTCGCCGAGAATGACCTCGCCGAGCTCGAGAACTACGCGGTGGAGACGGGCGAGCCGCACCTCCGTGGTCACATCCCGCGCTGTCCCCTCGACGCGTACGCCGCAGCTCGTTTCCATACGCTTCGAGACGATCTCCACGGCGCGCTCTTCTCCGTCCCTAGCGATGAAGTGGTACGCGCTGGCCTCGCTCGCCGTAGCGCCCTGGAACCTCTCGGAGAGCGCCTCGAGGAGCCTCCGCGCGTCCTGCGGAGCCACGAGATCCTTGACGCTCATCCCGAGGAGTTCGTCCGCCGAGTACTTCAACGCACTGACCACGTACTCATTGGCGTATGTGAGCCTCTCGCCCTCGACCTCGAACACGCCGATGGGAGCTTGGTCCATCAGCTGCCGAAACCGCTCGTAGTCCGCATTCCGGGTCCGGCGCTCGCAGGCGCACTGAACCGCAGCGCGCACCGACGACAGCAACGCAGCTTCGCCGACAGGGAACGGGATCCAGCTTGCGGCTCCGCACCCGTAGGGGGAAACCGCATCGGTCGCGGGGTCCGCCCCATCGATCAGCCCAAGCACATCCGCTGCGCCTGACGACAAGCCGACGACATCCCCGAGAGAGTCCATGGCGCTCACGAGGCAGATGACAAGGTCGAACGTCCCAGCACCCTCTCGCCGCCCGCCCTCCGATGTCTCGACCCTGTACCCAGCTCTCGCCAGACTCCGGGCAAGATCGTTCACTCGTTCGGCATCCCGCCCGACAAGAAGCAGAGATCCTGTACATGCCGTCATCGTCTACGCCGCTCCTGTCAGTTCGCGTATCTCCGCATCGCTTCTCGTCCATCCATGGCGCACGGCGACCACGATCTGCAGGAACACGTGCCTCCGCAGGAGTCGCTCGATATCCCTTCGAGCCCTGGCTCCGATCGACCGGACGCGACTCGCGCCCCGGCCGATGAGGATGCCTTTCTGGGAATCCCGATCGACGATGATCTCGGCCTGGATCTCCACCAGGCCATCCTCGCGCTCACGCAGCCACTTCACGTGGACAGCGAGTGAATAGGGGATCTCCTCGTATGTGACTTCCATGACCTTCTCGCGAATGATCTCCTCGATCTGGAAGCTCTCCGTGCGATCACAGCGAGTCTCCGCCGGGTAAAGCGGAGGGGACTCCGGCAGATGCGCGACAATCGTCGCCACGGCCTCGTCGAGGCCCTGCCCGGTCACTGCGGACATCGGGATGAGTTCGGTGACGACCTCCAACTCCGCGTACGCGAGCAACGTCTCCTCGAGATCGCCGCCGCGAGCCCGGTCGATCTTGTTGACCAACACGAGAACGGGACGCTCGTCTCTCGTCAGCCGCGCAAGCGCGGCGCGATCGACTTCGTGCACCGTGCGCCACGGCTCGACCATGTACACAACTACATCAACGTCTCGCATGCTGCGGGACGCCTCGCGCATCAGGTGACGACCCAGGCGGTTCCGCGGACGATGAAGCCCCGGCGTGTCCACGAAGACGATCTGGGACGCGTCGGTCGTCCGGACGCAACGGATGCTGTTGCGCGTCGACTGGGGCCTTGCGGACGTGATGAGGAGCTTCTCCCCCATCACGGCGTTGAGGAACGTCGATTTCCCCACGTTGGTCTGCCCCAGAACCCCGACGAAACCGCAACGGAACAATCGCGCCTCGTTTCCCATACCTTCGCCTCAAATAGACGACCCCGCCGCACATCCCCTCGTGCCTCCTGGGGTCGACGAACCTCAAGTATACGCGGCCAGGACTGCATTGTAAAGCGCACGCGCTCGGCCTATACTCACCGCCGATCCCGATGATCACGCTCGTGACGAACATCCGCCAACTGGTGACCCCGCGTGGGACCGAGCCTGCCGCCGGAGCGGCGATGAGCGAAGTCCAGGTCCAGACGGGCGTGACCCTTGTGATTCGCGACGACCGAATCGTGGCCGTGGAGCCCACCGGAGCCACCCTCAAGGGAGATCACGTGATCGACGCGAGGGGAGGCGTCGTCGTCCCCGGCCTCGTCGACGCTTGTTTGACGGCGCAGTCGAGCGGTGTGCGCGGCGAGGTCGCGACTCATGTCCTTCCCGGAGCGTCGGAGTCCCAGGAGGAGCGAGACCTCAGGCAGCTGCGCGTCGGAATGGAGACTCTCCTACGGCACGGGACGACGAGCTCGGAGATTCGGGCCGAGGCTCGCGATGGAGATGCCGCCCTCGAGAGGATTCTTGCCGGTATCCAACAGCTCGTCCGGTGCGTCCCGTTGCGGCTGTCGGCGGCGTTCCTCGGTGCGCCGCAAGTCGGCATGGGATCGGAGCGTTCGGACCGCATCACGAAGCTGATTGGCGAGACCATTCCCACGGTGAGTCGCCGCCACTTGGCGTCGACGTGCGTCCTCCTCTGCGGCGAGGGCGGGTTCGGCCGGAAGGAGGGACGAGCTGTGCTTCGCGCTGCGCGCGGCGCGGGCCTGACGCTCAAGATTCAGGCTGCGGGCGCCGACGCAGACGCCATCCTCTTGGCCTTCGAGCTCGAGGCGGCGTCCGTCGACCACTTGGCGAGCTCCGCCCCGGATGCGAAACAGCTCTCGTTGCTCAAGAAGGCAGGCACGATCCCCGTTCTCCTTCCCGCGGAGCCTGTCGCGCGGGAAGGCTCGTGGGGGACCGCAAGGCCGTTCGTCGACGCTGGACTCGCCGTCGCGCTCGGCTCGTCGGCCGATCTAGGCTCCGGAGGGGTCTTCTCGATGTGGACGGGGGTGGCGCTCGCGGTACGAAAACTCGGCCTCTCCCTGGCCGAGGCCATCACCGCGGCCACGCTCAATGCGGCGGCCGCGATCGGATCGAGCCACCAGGTCGGCACTCTCGAGCCAGGCAAGTTCGCGGACCTCGTCATTCTGAACGTCGACGACTATCGCGCGATCCCCAGCTTCATCGTTGGCCTTCCTATTCGAGCCGTCATCGTCGGAGGAACGGAGCTATTCCTACCATGAGGGCAACGTCGTTAGCCTTCGCCAAACTCAACCTCTTCCTCGCGGTGCACGGGCGGCGGGAGGACGGGTTTCATGAGATCGAATCGATTGTCCAGACCATCGACCTCGCCGATCGAATCGAGGTTGACGTCCGCCCGGGCACAGGCATCGTCGTGGAGAACACACTCGCCGACATCCCAGGTCCGGATCTCGCAGAGCGCGCCGCGGCGACATGCCTGGCCGTGAAGGAGGTCTCGCTCCACGTGGAGATCCGAATCCAGAAGGGCATTCCAGCGGGTGCCGGACTCGGTGGAGGATCGTCCGATGCCGCCGCCGTGCTCCAGTCCCTCGACCGCCTCGTTCCGCCTCGCCTTGCCGACGAGGAGCTGAGGAAACTCGCAGCCGGGATCGGCTCGGACGTCCCCCTCTTTCTCGTCGGCGGCTGCGTCCGCATCACGGGGCGAGGGGAGATCGTCGAACGGCTCCCCGGCACGCGCCGCGAGCGATTCGTGGTCGTCGTCCCTCCGATGCGATGTCCAACAGCCGACGTCTACAGAGCGTGGGCGGCGCATCGCCCCCCGCGTCCGGGCACTGCATCCGCTCTTGGATCGAACGATCTCCTGGCTCCCGCTCTCGCCGTGCGCCCGCAACTTCGCCGCTACGAAGAGGCCGTCGCCCACAGCGGAGGGCTGTACTCCGGCATGAGCGGAAGCGGGTCCTCCTTCTACGTCGCTTTCTCTGCCGAAGATCGAGCCGACACATGCGGGCGCGAATTGCGGGAGACACTGCCGGAGTGCGCCGTGTTCGTCTGCGGCCCGACGTGCGCCGGAGTGGTGGAGCTGGAACCGGAGGGCCCATGAGGATCGCGATTGACGGTCCGGCGGCGTCGGGGAAGACATCGGTCGGGCGAACGCTGGCGCAGCAATTCGGCTGTCGGTTCATCGAAACCGGGAACATGTACCGCGCGGTGGCGCTCGCCATGGCGCGCGGGCTTCCTTTGGACGCCATGACCATCGACATCACGGAGGACGAGCGACTTCTGCTCAACGGAGAGGATGTGACGGGCCTGCTCCATACACCCGAACTGGACCAGCGTTCGTCGGAGGTCGCGACGAGGCCCGACGTTCGCACCAGGCTCGTCGCCCTGCAACGAGAGATGGCCGGCCGCCGCGATGTGGTCATGGAGGGCCGCGACATCGGGACCGTGGTCCTCCCCGACGCCGACGTCAAGATCTTCCTTCGCGCAAGCTCCGACATCCGCGCGAGGCGGCGAGCCGGCGAGCGCGGCGATCACGATCTCGCGGGGACCATAGAGCAGCTTCGCTCCCGTGACGAACGGGACTCGACCCGGGCCATCGCGCCCTTGAACCCCGCTTCGGACGCAACTATAATCGACACCGATCAAAAGACCCTCGCAGAGGTCATTTCCGCAGCAGCTGACCTGGTCAAGGAGCATCTGAACGAGCGTTGGCACGGCGTCTAGGAATTGCATTCAAGAACGGCCTCTACACCGTTTTCGTCGTTCTTGCTGGCGTTGCGCTGCGGATCCTCTTTCGTCTTCGGGTCGAGGGACGATCGAACGTCTCGCGCAGCGAAGGCTACATCGTTGTAGCTCGCCATCGTAGCTACTGGGACATCCCGATGGTCACAGCGGCGCTCGGCGCGACGAACCGGGTTCACTTCATCGCCCGCAAGGGATTGATGAAATCGAATCCGCTCGTTCAACCGTTGATCCGAGCGTACTCCACGGTCATCGACCGCGAGCACTTCGGGTTGGCGGACTTCCGCCAGGTGCTTGACGCTGTCGGGCGAAAGCGCTTGGTCTTCATCTTCCCCGAGGGGACCACCCGGCACCGAGTTGACGCAAAGGGCGGCGCGGTGTACTTTGCATCGGCAGCCGGAAAGAGAATCCTTCCGATCAACATCCGGGCGGTTGGACCGTACCCGCCGAAGTACCCGTTCCAGTTTCCACGGGTGACCGTGTCGATCGGGGCGCCGATCGCCGTCGCCGACCTGGAAGGTGAGGCAGACGTCCGACGGTCGGAGAAGCTGCGCGACATGAGCGAGCGGCTCATGAAGAAGGTCGACTCCGTGTAGCTTGATCTCTAGGGGTCAGTGTGGAAGCGATCCGGCAGGCGAAAGCCTGGCCGGGCGGCGCAGTGTGGATCTGGCAGTGGAGAATGGAACAGAAAATCAAGATGGAGGACGCTTTCTCTGAAAGCGATGTGAAGATGTACAGTCGCGGAGACACGATCTCCGGGACTGTCGTCCAAGTAGGCGACAGCGAGATCCTTGTCGACATCGGCTACAAGTCGGAAGGAATCCTGCCGGTGTCGGAGCTGTCCCCCTTCCGAGCGGGCGGGAAGATCGATGCGGGCGAGCAGATCGAGGTGCTCGTCACGTACATCGATGAGGAGAAGGGGACCGTCTACGCGTCCGAGAAGCAGGCCGAATACGAGAAGCGCATCGACGGCCTCGAGGCCGCGTACCAAGAGGGCCACGTTATCGAGGGCGAGATTACAGGCGAGGTCAAGGGGGCCGGGTACCACGTAAATCTCGATGGCATCCGCGCCTTTCTGCCAGGCTCGCACCTCGGCAGCGACCTGCCGAGCAGCATTGAGGAGCTGCGCGGGAAGAGAATTGCGTTCCGGATTCTCGAGCTCTCTCGCCGTGACAAGAACCTGGTCGTCTCGCACAAGGAGTACATCAAGGACCGCGAGCGCACGAAGCGCAAGGCGCTCTTCGACTCGCTCCAGCCGGATCAGGAGATCGAGGGCGTCGTCCGCAGCGTCGTCGACTTCGGTCTGTTCGTCGATATCGGTGGTTTCGAAGGGCTCGTCCATCGATCGGAGATTGCGTGGAAGGACCTCCCCGTCCCTCCGTCCGAGTATAGAGTCGGCACGCACACCAAGGTGAAGGTCATCGACTTCGATCGTGAGAAGGGCAAGGTCTCCCTCTCGATTAAGCGTCTGCGCCCGAATCCGTGGAGCGGCATCTCGGAGCGCTACGCGACGGGCTCGCAGGTCGAAGGGAAGGTCGTCAGCGTCACCGACTTCGGCGCGTTCGTCGAGCTCGAACAAGACATCGAAGGGCTCGTCCACATCTCAGAACTTTCGTGGGGACACCCGGAGAATCCGAAGGACGTCGTCAAAGAGGGCGACATGGTGCCCGTCATCATCCTCAGCTGTGATGAGGAGGCGCGCCGCATCAGCCTGTCGTTGCGGCGAACGCAGCGCGACCCGTGGGAGAGCGTCGAGACGAAGTACGCTCGCGGCCAGGTTGTCGCGGGAACCGTCACGAAGATCACGGACTTTGGGGCGTTCGTGAAGCTCGAAGAGGGTGTCGAGGGACTGGTCCACGTCTCGGAGATCGACTGGGGGCATGTTAACCACCCGCGCGACGTCCTGAAGGAAGGCGAGAGCGTCCAAGTCAAGATCCTCAGCGCGGACCCGCGCGAGCGTCGCATCTCGCTCAGCATCCGCGAGCTCAAGGATAACCCGTGGCGGCGATTCATCGACAAGTTCTCGATCGATGATGTTGTGGACGGCGAGATCACCGAGATCAAAGAGTTCGGCGCCTTCATGAAGATCACCGACGAAGTCGACGGGCTGATTCACGTCTCCGAGATCTCGAACGAGCGCATCGCCACCCCCGCCGACGTCCTCGCCGTGGGTCAGAAGATCCAAGCGAAGATCATCGGCATCAACGAGGAGAAGCACCAGGTTCGCCTCAGCATGCGCAACCTGTTCGGCCCACCGGAGGTTCCCGCTGTCCCGACCGACGACGAAGACCGGGACCGCGCCGGACGAGGCAAGCGACGCCGCGCGACGCCCGCAGGAAAGGAACGGCCGGCGCGAGCGAGAGAGAAGGTTGATCGACGCTTCCTCGACGAGGGCGGCCACGAGTCGCTCAGCATGCGCGATCTCTTGGGCAAGACTGGGTTTGACGACGAGGCTCAATAGGAAGACGAGAGCAGGTTGCAAGGAGGCTTGTAGAAGATGAACAAGGGCGAATTCATCGATCGGCTGGCGGAGAAGTCGAACCTTACGAAAAAGGAAGCGCGGAAGCTGCTTGACAACGTGCTTGATCTGGTTCAGGACTCCCTCCTGACTGGCGACGAAGTCAAGCTGGTGGGGTTCGGGAAGTTCGCCGTGCGCGCACGCAAGGCGAGCAGCCGCATCAATCCGCAGACCAAGCGGCCGATTCAGGTGGAAGCGAAGGTCGTCCCGCTGTTCAAGCCGGGGAAGGAGCTGAAGCGCCGAATCGAGAAGGCGCTCAAGGCGGCGCCGAAGGGCGTCACAAGAAAGTAGCTTTCCTCGTTGGTCGGATTCTCATGGGGTGCCGGGCCGTGCGCCTGGCATCCCATTCTTCTCGCCGATCCGCGACGCGCCGCACCCGGGCCTATGGAAGGGGTGCTTACGCGTTCGATTCTACCGAGAGAACGCGCAGACGCTCGGCCTCGACGATCGCGCTGAGCTCCCGAACGGCGTTCTCGATCGTGTCGTTGATCACGAGGTAGTCGAAGATCGGCAGGGCCTCGATCTCGCGCGACGCCACCCGAAGGCGCTCGGCGATCGCCGCCTCGCTTTCCGACCCGCGGGCGCGCAGTCGCTCGCCCAGCTGATCGAGGGAGGGTGGGGCGAAGAAGACGAACACGAGAACGGTCCCCGGCACCCCAACGCGGCGGAGCTCGCAGGCACCTTGGGTGTCGATGTTCAGGACGATATCGAACCCCTTGGCCGCAAGCCGCGTGATCTCGCATTCCGACGTGCCGTACTGGTCGCCGAGGTAGATCACGTGCTCGATGAACGCGCCCGCGGCGACCATTCGGTCGAAGTCGACGGTAGAGACGAAGTGGTAGTCGACCCCGTCTTCTTCGCCGGGGCGCGGCGGCCGCGTCGTGTGCGATACGGAGTAGACGAGGTCCGGGGTGTCGGTGAGAAGACGGTCGATCGCCGTGTTCTTCCCGGCTCCGGAAGGCCCGGAGACGACAAGCGCGAGACCACTCCCCGTCCCTCTGCGGCGGGCGGCGAGCCCGCTACTCGACATTCTGCACCTGCTCTTTCAGCTGTTCGATCGCAACCTTCATGTCGACCGTGAGGCCCGCAACCTCCCCATCTCGCACCTTCGAGCCGAGCGTGTTCACCTCGCGCAAGAGTTCCTGGGCGAGGAAGTCGAGCTCCTTGCCGACGGGGCCGCCACGCGAGAGGAGCTGGCGGACCCGAGCGACGTGGCCGCGCAGTCGGACGAGCTCCTCCTGGACGTCAAATCGATCCACGCACAGCACAATCTCCGACTCGATGCGGTCGGGGTCGACACGCAGACCCAGCTCGTCGATGCGCGCGTGGAGCTTGTCGCGCAGATCGTCCTGGATTCCCGGGAGACGGGCCTCGGCTTGCGTGCCTCGCGCCTCAAGCACATCGAGCAGGCGAGCGATCTCTTCCCCGAGCAAGTGCCCCTCTCGGCTGCGCGTCGCATCTAGGGCTCGGATGGCTTCTCCCAGAGCCGCCTCGACGGCGGGCCAGAGAGCCTCCTCGGCCTCTTGCGGCGCCTGCAGTCCGCCGGCGCGAATGAGGTCAGCCAACGTGAGGGGCTCGCGAAGCCCAAACTCCGCGCGCGCGCCTTCGAGCGCCCGCACGACGCGACGTGCCGCGTCGCGATCGAAGCCCAAGGCCGCCCCCGTCCCTACCTCTTCGCTGATCGTGAGCCAGACGCCGACGTCTCCACGGTGAAGCGCCGCGCGCACCTTCTCCTCAATCTGGGACTGCAGCCAGGGGCGGTCGGACAGCGACCGAAGGCGGATCGAAAGGTAGCGGTGATTCACGGAGCGAAGCGTCGCCTCGACGCGCCAGCCGCCCACCGCCGCGGCTCCGCGGCCAAACCCCGTCATGCTGCGAATCATGAGTTCTCCTTGGCGAACAGGACCGCCGCGTACCCGACGACCGCCGACCGGTCGCCGGTGATGTCGCCCGATGTCGCGTAGTCGACGAGCGACGACCTCCCCAAGCCGAGAGTCCGGGCGAGCAGGAGAAGGACAGTGATCGCCCCCGCGCCACAAATGGAGAGCCCGCGCTCGATCGTGTGCCGATAGAAGCCCTGAGCGTCTCCAGCCAGGATAAGGTCGAGCGCCGATCGGTCGAGGGCACGTGCCGCCGCGTCCGGCTCGTAGTGCGTGAAATCACTGGACGCCACAACCCATACCCGGTCAGAGCCGAGCGCCTCCCCGAGCCGCCTCGCTCCTTCGTTCAGCGCTGACCACGGTGCGAGCTGGACGCACACCGGCACGACGGGTGTCGGCTCCGGGAAAAGGACCTGCAGGAAGGGCAGGACGACCTCCATGGAGTGCTCGCGGCGGAAGGCGTCGGGGCTGCGCGACACCCCGAGCGACACCAGACGCTCGATCGTCCCATCGTCCAGGGGAACGTCCCCGAGCGGGGTCCGCCACGCTGCGTCGCCGGGCACCACGAGTGCGTCGCCCAGCCGACTGTGGCTCGCTCCCAGGATAATGACCGCTTCGGGCCGCCCGAACGCGGTAGCGGCGCGCAACCCGGCGCCCGCGACCCGTCCCGAGTACTCATAGCCGGCGTGCGGCACGATGAGCCCGACAGAGGATGGAGCGCGTGCAGGCGTCGGTTCCCCCAGAAGTCCCTCCACGAGCGCACGTAGGCGCGCTCGCTCCCCGGGGTAGAACGACCCCGCGACCACCGGCTGCCGCACACCACTTCCCATGCCGCCATTGTACCCACGCTCGTCCGCCCAGCCCAAGCGGGTCTTGACGAGAGCGCGCACCCTCGCGTACCATGCCGTCTCGTCTGGGAGATCGTTCAATGGCAGGACAGCAGGCTCTGGCCCTGTTAATGGGGGTTCGAATCCTCCTCTCCCAAAAGGGAACCCTGAGGAGATCCTCCTTCTCAGGGTTCCCTTTTGGGTGCGGCGGTGAGAAGTCCCACCCCGAGGAAGGAGTTCGCGTCGGCGAACTCCCCAGTGACTGGAGAACCGAAGAGCCACTCCAGTCGCCATCCTCCTCTCCCGGTTCTGGGCGGTGAGAACCCCCAAGAGAAAGAAGGAGTTTGCGGCCACAGACTCCCGAGCAACTGGAGAGCCGAAGAACCGCTCCCGTTGCCATCCTCCTCTCCCAACAGGTACGTGCAACGTCTGTTCCTGTCCGCGTTGACGTGCTCGCTGTTCTGATTGGCATATCTCAGACCTTCGGAGTCACTTCGCGGATTCGATCTCCTGTCCTTTCCTGCAGAAGAGTGCTGCTCGTGGATTCTGCGCCCAGCCCACTCCATCATTGGCAGGAGGACTGACTCACTGGATCGCCGGGCAAGCGCGCACACCGGGAATGCGAGGAGGGGACCCCATGAAGTGCTTGACAATCAACCCCGAAGCCATCGACATCGATGCCCTGGTAGAACGTGGAACATCACTCCACGGCCATTGCGGCCCATTCCTCGTGCTCGGCATCCGTATGGGTCTGCAGGCGCTCACTTTGCTTCATCATCCAGGCTACTTCGGCCTCCGTGCCGAATCCGAGGCCGGTTCAACGCCACCACTCTCATGCCTCAATGACGGCATACAGGTCGGCTCTGGGTGCACGATGGGCAAAGGGAATCTCAGCATCGTCGGCAACAGCCGACCCCGCGTTCGCTTTGTTGCTGACGACGGCGCAAGTATCAGTATCGAGATCCGAGCCGATGTTCTTCGCGCTGTGCAACGTGGGGAGATTGACGAGCTCGGGACGCTATTGCGTCGCCGTCCCGCTGATGAGTTGTTCGCGTGGACAAGTCCGACCTCACCCAGTACAGCGTCATCATCGTGACTCGCATCCTGGAACCCGAGCGGGAGCCAGAGTCCTAAGATCGTCCTCCACTCCCAACTGGCAGCTACACGTTCGTACTCTTGCGTAGGTGCATGCATTTTCCCGGTCCGTGAGGCGCCACCTCGAATGCTCCGCTCGCCAATTGTGTTGCGGAAGTCAGTTTGTTCCTGGTCTAGCAGTGACTGTTACACCCCGGTCATGAGGCGGGGTCCACTTCGAGGATTATGAACGTATGTGTATAATGCTCTCCTGCGGGGCGATCATGGCGAGACCACAGTGTTGTCGAAGAATCGCAGCGATGCCTATTGCAGAAGCGTTTGGGCCGGTTCCCGCTTCGGCTTGCGCGCCTGATCAAGTCGTCATCACCCTCGACGAGTTCGAGGCGGTGCGCCTCGCCGATCTCGAGGAGCTCTACCAGGAACGCGCCGCCGAGAGGATGGGCGTTTCACGGCCCACGTTCAGCCGGATCATCGAGTCTGCACACCGGAGGATTGCCGAGGCCCTGGTCAGTGGCAAGAGTCTGAGGATTGAGGGCGGTTCCGTTCGTGTACACCCGACGGGGCCATCTCGCTGCCGGCAGTGTGGACGGGAGTCGGCCGGTACGTATGAGTGCCCGCATTGCCGTGGAGACTGCAGCGTGAAGACCACGCATAAGACAGGGTCTGCTGCCTCGCAAACGAACAAACGCAGACGCAGCCGGACCGAATCTGACCGCATTACGTAGGCTGGGTACCTGGAGCACCCGGCAAAGGAGACGAGAAGATGAACCTCTGCATTCCAGTGACCGAGGGCAAACGGCTTCAAAGCCCAGTGAGTGGGCACTTCGGGTCGGCGCCGTTCTTCGCGATCGTCGACCGAGACACAGGAGCCTGTCGCATTGTCCCGAATAGAGACGCCCAGCACAGCCATGGCGCATGCCAGCCACTCGCGAGTCTCGCCGGCGAAGGGGTAGACGCTGTCGTTGTTGGCGGCATAGGTGCGGGCGCGCTGAGCAAGCTGCAAGCAGCAGGCGTCAGCGTCTTCCTGTCAGAGGAGCCGACGGTCGAGGCCGTCCTAGCGGCTCTCAAGGCCGGAACACTGCAGCTGGCAACGCCCGCCACTTCCTGTGCGCACCGCCAGCACGGGCACTGTCCTGAGGAAGCCGCGTGATGGAGTCGGGAGGAACGCCCGAGGGTAGATTCATCGGGTGGTAGCCTTCGCCTGTGCAGCCACCCTGGAGGACAGCGTTGGACACGATCATCCTGTATGCGATAGCTGTCGCCTTGCTAGCGGTTTCTGCGGCCAGGGATCGCGAGAAAGCGAAACGAGCCATCCTGAAGGGCGCGAAGGCCTTCGAGAGCATACTGCCGCAGCTTGTGACGGTTCTGCTTGCCGTTGCTGCCGTCCTCGCGGTCTTCAACCCGGAGATAGTCTCGCGGGTGATCGGCGAACGATCGGGGTTCTTCGGCATCCTTGCTGCTTCCGTCGTCGGGGGGATTGCCCTCATCCCCGGGTTCGGTGCCTTCCCCGCTGCGGCGGAACTCCTGAGGAGCGGCGCGGGGACGATGCAGATCGCGGCTTTCGTGTCGTCCTTGATGATGGTTGGCGTTGTGACCCTGCCCATGGAGATCAGGTACTTCGGTCGGCGTGCGGCTATCGCGCGGAACTTGCTCGCTTGCGATTCATGAATCAGCATCCTCGACCCCTCCGCAGCGAATACCCCGCTAGGGTAATCCTCTGCCAGACTTCGGGTCCTTGAGGTTGGTCGGACATCTGATCTAGTCGCACCCGATACACTGAGGCGGTCGGATTCTGCTATCCTCCCCTCAAGGAGGGAGCGTGAAGAGGGCGGCGCTGCTCGCGGTCGAGTTGATTCTTTGTTCGATTCCGCTTCTTGCTGGCCTTCCCAGCCTTCCTGTTCATGCTGACTCGTCAGACGTAGTCAATCCACTTGTCGCAGGTTCTGCCTATCGGGGTGCACCTGAGGTCCGATACGCTGCGATCACGGCTGAGAAGGCGCAGGACCTCGCCACGATTGTCGGCAACATCGCTCCAGTTTCTCAGGAGACAAGAGTGCGCAGGAATATCGCCCATGCATCATTCTGCCTTCCTCAGAATGTGCTTGGGACTCTCTACTACGGGTTGCTCCAGCTCACTGGGAATGTTGTGGGCACTGCAGATATGAACGAGATGAAGATCATCGTGACCAGAACCCCCTTCGGCGTTTCATTGGGGAGGTACATCTTCGTCAGCACGTCCCTGCAGACTGAGAACACTGTAAGGCATGAGTATGGCCATACTATGCAGGGCTACAAGCATGGCCCCTTCTACCTCCCGTTTGAGGGTTTGGTATCCCTTGTTCAGGCGGCCATCTCGCTGATCTCGCCCTCTTTCGCGAATCGCTACTTCGACAGGTGGCCTGAGAACGAGGCGAATGAACTCAGCGGGGTCAAATGAGAGGCTGGCCTGTCCTCCAACCTCCGGTTCAACTCCAGCCTAGTACCTCCCGTGGTAACTTCAGGCTCCACGCTGTCACCCGGTAGTCAGGATGAAGATTCCGGTTACGCCCATGCAGGCTCCTCGGCAGCGGCGCTTCTTCTCCCCAGGGGCGTTTCATGGTCCGCGGCCAGTCCCTCAAGCTCTTCGGCTTCTCTGCAGACGGTGCAGCGCTTCTCCGATGGCCTCGACTGCCACCGTAGCCTCCCTCCTCCGGAACGCAAGCCAAGGTGAGAATACCCTCGCTCTGCGGCTCAGCCTTCGGGGGATAGGTCCGTTCTAGGGTCGGTCTTCGCGAGGGCGGCCTCGAGTTCGCCGAGGAGCTCGGCGATGAGGTCCTTGACCGAGACGATCTTGTCGATCCGGTGGGCGTTCTGCCCACAGAAGACGAGGCCGTGGTCCACGTCTCCCCGACAGGCGTTCAGAAGGGCCTGGGCGATGCAGAACTTGGCCTCCGCGACCTTGCAGGCGGTCAGGCAATGGTACGGGCAATGGACCTGCGGAGGGTCCGCCTTCTCGAGGTCTACTAGAAACTTGTTCCGGATGGCGCGCCCAGGGAGACCGACGGGGCTCTTGATGATGACAATGTCCTCTTCCCTGGCGTCGAGATAGGTCTGCTTAAAGGCTTTGGCGGCATCACACTCCCAGGTGCAGACGAATCTCGTGGCCATCTGGACTCCGGATGCGCCAAGCCGCAGCATGCGGGCGATGTCGTGCCCGTCGTAGATGCCCCCAGCGGCGATGACCGGGATCGCCTTACCGTGGCGCTCTTCGTAAGGCTTCACGGTCTCTAGCACCTGGGGCACGAGGGTCTCGAGTGCGAAGTCCTCCACATGCTGGAGTTCATCGCGGGAGAATCCGAGGTGTCCTCCTGCGAGGGGGCCCTCGAGGATGAAAGCGTCGGCGGTCCTCTCGTAGCGCTTCGCCCAAGCGCGAAGGATCAGGTCTGCGGCGCGAGCTGAGCTGACGATGGGAACGAGGTTCACCGAGGGGTCCGGGACCATCTCGGGCAGCCGCATCGGAAGACCTGCGCCAAAGACAATCATCTTGATGCCTTCTTCGACGGCCGTCTCCACAAGAACCTCGACGTTCCTGACTGCGCCCATGAAGTTGACCGCGAGGATCCCCTGGGTCATGGATCGTGCCTTGCGGATCTCCGCCCGCAAGGCCTCGCAGGAGACGCGCTCGTAGTCCCGCGCGCCCCGCTCGAGATCGCCGAGCCCGATGCTGGAGATCGTGCCGATGCCGCCTTCCTCAGCCACTGCCGCAGCGAGGGACGCCATCGAGATCCTGACCCCCATCCCCCCTTGGACGATGGGGATATCGGCAATGAGGTCTCCGATACGAAGCTTTGGGATGCTCATAGGCACCTCTCTTCCTTGAATCGCCTGACGACGAGGCAGGCGTTCCCGCCGCCGAAGCCGAACGACTGGGTCATCGCGACGTCGGGCTCGGTGAGCTCGGCTCCTTGGGTCACGTAGTCCAGGGGGCAATCCGGATCCGCTCGCTCATAGTTGATCGTCGAAGGGATCCAGCCGGTGGAGATACTCAGCACGGTGGCCGCGAACTCGACCGCCCCGGCCGCGGCGAGCAGGTGGCCGATCATCGACTTGATCGAGCTGATCTTGAGTTTCGTGGCGTGGACTCCGAAGAGCCTCATCACCGCCGCGCTTTCGATCTTGTCGTTCAACACGGTGGACGTACCGTGGGCATTGATGTAGTCGACGTCCGTGGGGGCAACGCCGGCGTCGCGCAGCGCTCCCTGCATCGCGCGGAGCATGCCGTCGCCGTCGGGCTCCGGCGCGGTGATGTGGAACGCATCGGCCGTGTTGCCGTAACCCGTCAACTCAGCGTAGATCGGCGCCTGACGTCCGAGCGCGTGGTCGAGCCTCTCCAACACGACCACACCGGCTCCCTCGCCCATGACGAACCCATCGCGGTCCTTGTCGAACGGGCGGCTGGCGTGTTCGACATCGTCATTTCTGGTGGACATTGACCGTGTCCCGCAAAAACTGCCAAAAGGCAGCGGGCTCACACTGGCCTCCGCCCCTCCGGCCAGCATGATGTCGGCGTCGCCCCTTTCGAGGATGCGGTACGCATCGCCGATGGCGTTCGCCCCGGTGGAGCAAGCAACGGACGGCGCGGACAGAGGGCCCTTCAGGCCATGGGTGATGGACACCATGCACGCAGCGGTGTTGATGAGGACTTTGGTGACGACGAAGGGGCCCAGAGCGCGCGGGCCCTTCGCCAAGAGCTGGGCGTGTTCGGTCTCGATGGTCTGCGTGCCGCCGATGCCCGAGCCGATGATCACACCTGCCCGGCACCTGTCGTAGTCCGCCCCCTGCAGGCGGGCATCCCGCATGGCCAGGTCCGCGGCCACAAGGGCGAACTGCGTGAACCGGTCCACGCGTCGGGCAACCTTCTCGTCAAGCCAGTCTTCGGCACGGAAGTCCTTCACCTCTCCAGCCATCTGCGATCGATAGGCGGCCGGATCGAACAGGGTCACGCGTGAAATGCCGTTTTGTCCGGCGAGCAGCTTCTCCCAGAAGGCCTCACGCCCTATGCCGATGGGGGTTGCGACGCCGATGCCGGTCACGACCACCCGATGTCGCTGCAGGACGCGAGCCTCCCCACGGCCGCTCACCGATCCCAACCCCCCGACCCGCAATCTGACAGCAGCGGGTATGAAGACCGTCGGCTGGCGGTGTGTGCGTCAAGTGGCGGCAACGCCGGCGACCCTTGCTCTCTACCCACCATCGCTCTAGCCTCCTTGCCGTGTGTTCAGCGTAACCGGCAGAGTCACGCCAGGGCAACCTCGCCGATCACATGGCGGTTCTTGGAGTTTCCTCGATATAGGAGCACCTGCAAGGCATGGGACAAGGGGGGACGCGCGGATCGGAAAGGAAGCTCACGGAGTGCTACGGCAAAGGCCGCCGAGCTCACCCGAGCAGCAGTCTGTCGTCGGCCACCTCTCGCTGCGCGAAGAACTCGACGAGCTGAGGAACGCTCGCCGTTCTCTTCTCCTCTCCGGCAAGCTCGTAGAGGACCTCTCCCCTGTGCATCATGACGAGGCGATTCCCTACCTCGAGCGCCTGCGCCATGTTGTGGGTGACCATGAGCACGGTCAGACCCAGTCGCTCAACGAAGTCACAAGTCAACTGAGTGATCAGCGCGGCATTCCGCGGATCGAGCGCCGCCGTGTGTTCGTCGAGGAGGAGAACCTCGGGGCGGGCCAGCGTCGCCATCAGTACCGCGAGGGCTTGGCGCTCGCCGCCGGAGAGCAAGGACACCCGGCAATCCAAACGCTGTTCAAGTCCGATGCCAAGAGCCTCGAGACGGCGGTGGATCTCGTGGCGCAACCTGCGGGAGAGCGCCGGCCGCAGCGTCCGAGTCCCTCTCGACGCTGCGAGAGCAAGATTCTCCGCGACGGACATGGAGGGCGCCGTTCCTGCAAGCGGGTTCTGGACGATCCAGCTCACTCGCCGTGCCCGTCGATAGGCCGGCGCAGCGCTCACGTCATCCTCGCCAAGAACGATGCGCCCCGACGTGAGGGGGACGACGCCCGCGATCAGGTTCAGAAGGGTGCTCTTGCCGGCGCCGTTCGAGCCGATGATCGTGAGGAAGTCCCCGCGGGCCAGGAAGAGGCTCACCTCGCGTACAGCGACCACCGTGTCGGGACCAGAGCGGTACGTCTTGGAGACCTGTTCGATCCTCAGCATGAGCTCACCTTCCGCAGCCGCCGCTCGCGGACGGCCGGGATAACGAGCGCCAGAATGACGAGAAGGGCTGTGATCAGCTTGAGATCGCTCGCCTGAAACCCCACGGCGTAGCCGTAGCGCAGTGCGATCACTACGGCCATCCGGTAGACGAGTGACCCAACCAGGACGCTGGCCGTCATCCAGCCCACTCGCCGCGACCGGATGAGGGATCCGCCGAGGATGACGGCCGCGAGTCCCGTCACGATCGTCCCAATCCCCATCCCGATATCGGCGAATCCCCCGTACTGCGCGACGAGCGCCCCGGAGAGGGCGACAAGGCCGTTCGACAAGGCAAGGCCAAGCATCTTCATCGCGCGCGGATCGACGGCGTGGGCACTGACCATGGCCTCGTTGTCTCCGGCCGCTCGCAAGGCGAATCCGACCTCGGTCTTGAGGAAGAAGTCAAGGCCAAGCTTCACGGCCAGGGTGAGCAACGCGACGAACGCGAGGATGGCCAAGGGTCCGAGAGGCGACCAAGAGCCATCGACGACCTGCATCGCCGTCGAAGCGCGAAGCAGAGACAGGTTGGGACGCCCCATGATTCGCAGGTTGATCGAGTAGAGCATGATCATGGTGAGAACGCCGGCGAGCAGGCTGCTGATCCCAAGGCGGGTGTTGAGGAACCCCGTGACCATCCCCGCTGCCGCTCCGGCAAGGAATGCTGCGGCCAGCGCGAGGAAAGGATCACCGCCGTTCAAAATGAGGAGTGAGGCGATGGCCGCCCCGGTCACGAAGCTCCCGTCGACGGTCAGGTCGGGGAACTGCAGGACCCGATACGTCAGGAAGACGCCGAGAGCGGCGATCCCGTACGCCAGGCCTTGCTCAATCGCGTGCATCAGGAGTTCTGCCATCGCCTCTCCTCTCTCTTGTTACAGGCTCTTCCGTTCCCACGAGGCGCCGCCGTAGAGAATGGCCGACGCTTGTTCGATGACCGCTGCGGGGAAGACGAGACCGATTCGCGCCGCTTGATCGAGGTTGAGGTGGACTTCCGCTCGCGGCTGGTAGGTCACGGGGATGGTGTCCGGGCGCACGCCCGAGAGAACCCGTAGCACGATGTCTCCTACCACGAGCCCGTGCTGGTAGTAGTCGAAGCCGGCCGCGAGGGTCGCGTGGGCCAGGCTCGTCGGATCGGCCACAAGGAACGGAACTCCCGCTGCCTCCGACGCCGCCAGGACGGAGTCAATGGCCGAGACGACCGTGTTGTCGGTCGTAACGTAGAAGGCATCGACTCGTCCGACCAGCGATTGCGCGGCCATCTGGACGTTGGCCGACGAGTCGGCCGCCGCCGTCAGGATGGTGACTCCGACGCTCGCCGCCGCCGCCTGGGCCATAGCCGTCAGGATGGCCGAATTGGCCTCGCCCGGGTTGTAGACCATGCCCACTCTCGTGATCCCCGGACTTACGTCGCGGAGAAGCTGGAGGTGAGCAGCCACGGGGATCATGTCCGAGACTCCCGTGACGTTCTGGTTCGTGCTGGGATCGGTTGCGCTCGGCACAAGACCGGCGCCGACCGGATCCGTCACGGCAGCATAGATCACGGGCGTACTGGTCCCGCGGAAGACCTGAACCGCCGCTTGCGCCGTCGGCGTTGCGATCGCTACCACGAGAGCCACACCTCGGGCCTGGTAGTCTTGCGCGATGGCCACGGCAGTTCCCGGGTCCCCTTGGGCGCTAGCGAGGAGATACTCCACATCAACGCCACGTTCGTAGCCAGCCGCTGTCAGCGCGTCGATGACGCCCTGTTCGACGGCATCGAGCGCTGGATGCTCGACGATTTTGCAGATCCCTATCTTGATCGGCGCGGCCGACAGACCGAGCCCCATCGCGCAACACACCAGACCAACAACAAGCAGGGCCGAAAGACCTCTTTTCACGTCTACTCCTTTGCGTGTATTCTTTCGGCGGGCCCCAATGAGCCCGCCAGGGCCGTTGGTGTTTCACCCACGCCGCCCGCAGGAATTCCGCAAGAGTGCCCTGCGGGCGGTACTCCTACCTTCCTGTTCGCCCACCTCCTCCAAAAAGGAGGCGACTGCGGGCAGTGCCCGCAGTCGCCTCTCCGGTCTCTCCTCAGCCCCGCGCGCCCGCGGCTAGTTGGCTGGGGAGAAACCGGACGTAAACCAATACCAGCAGAAGTACGATGCGCTGACGATCCTTCTCGCGGCCATCGACCCTGTTGGAGACATGTTGTATCGACTATATGCTGCATAGCGATCCGTGTCAATGGGTTTGCCTTCGCGTTGGCACGGGGCAACTGATCTCGCAGGCATCTTCCCGGAAGCCGGTCCACGGTCAGGATCAGGATCGGCATGAATGGACTCTGACCCCTCAGGACGATCCGGTAGAGTGCTAGAATCGCGCTCAGCGAGTCTCGAAGCTACGCAGCAACGGACAGGGAGTGGCCTCCCTCCGATCTCTCTCTACGACCGGCCAGAAAAGAGGTTCGAGACTCGTCCGCTGCGACGCGCGTCGCGGGAAGGTCTTGGGGACAGTCCGATGTACGGCTCGCCGACTGTCAGAATCTCCAGAGCGTCCCCTATCCAGCCCAAAGACCCCAATGAGAAGGGTGCCGTTCTTCTCGGGACCCCGACGGCACACCGTCCCATGTCATTCCCGCGGCCCCACTCCATCCGTGCAGCACATCCTATCGCTGCGACCGCAGGAGATTCTCGTGCGACAGGCTCGTTGCGGTACGCGTCGGCTGTCCGGTATCCTCCGGGCGGAGGCAACCGATGGCCCTATCGAAAGCTCAGGAGAAGGCGTTCGAGAAGTGGTTGGCCTCGCGTGGCGTTCGCCCGAAATGCGCGGCGTGCGGGACGGAGTCCGGATGGATGGTGCACAACGAGATCCTCTCGGCGATGGTGCTCGATCTCGACCACAAGAAGATCTCGCCATCCACCGCGGGGTTCTTCGTCCTCGTGTGCAAGCACTGCAAGCACGTGATGTTCTTCGCGGCAGCTCCCATCCTTCAGGGCTAAGGAGTCTGGAACGCGGCGGGCGAGTGACGGACGGCCTCGATGATGGCGTGGACTTGAGTGTCAGTCTCAGCAGCGGGCAATAGGGAGGAAGCCGCCATGGTCAATCAGGTTGGAGTCTTGGGAATCGTCGGAAGTCCCCGCGAGGGTGGGAATACGGACACTCTCGTGACAGAAGTGCTGCGCGGCGCAGAGGAAGCCGGTGCTCGCTCGCGCAAGCTCTTCGTCGGGCGGTACAAGATCGCGGCCTGCACGGGGTGCGGCGGGTGCGTCAAGACCGGTCGCTGCATCAGCCGCGACGGCATGGACGAGCTCGTCCCACTCATGGAGACGCACCAGGTCTGGGTTCTCGCCACGCCCGTCTATTGGTGGGGCGCGACCGCGCAGATGAAGGTGTTCATCGACCGCTGGTTCGCCCCGTGGGTGAACCCGAAGACGCGCGAGGTGTTCCGCAACCGAGTCGCCGTCGTGGTGGCTCCCCTCGGTGACGCCAACGCGGCCGTCGCACGGCACACGACGGGCATGTTCGAGGACATCTTCGCGTTCCTCGGAATCCCGATCGCCGCGACGGTCATCGCCCCCGAGGTCGGGGGATCGGGCATCGAGGCGGGAGCCGACGTCTTGAAGCGTCCGGAGATCATGAAGGCAGCGCACGACGCCGGCCGAACGGCAGCCGAGATGGCACGCTCGAAGTAGGGCGCTGCGCCTCTACGTCACGTACCCGGCCTTGCGGTAGAGGGCAAGGCCCCGGCGCACGTCGTCGACAGGGACGAGGGTCCCGGCGTCGAGGGACAGGACAAGCGCAATGTCAAGTGGAGTCTGTGTCCCGTCGCAATGGTTGAGCAATCCCTCGGCCAGCGCGCGGTGGTTCGCCCCGAGACGGTCCTTGAAGAAGACGCGCTCCTCGTCCGTGAATCGGTCGGTGATCGAGTACACGAGCGGCCCGTCGATGCGGCGAGTGGGCCTCTCCTCCTCGCCTTTCAGCACAGAGACACGGCTTCCCGACGATGCGGGGCCGAGGGCGCCCCGCGTTCGCCGCAGGACGTCGACCAGCGCCCCGCGCCGCCGTCCGTCGATCGAGGCCAGCGTGTTCGCCCGGGCCAACTCAACAGCCAGCGCCAGGTCGAGGAGGCGCGCCCCGAGCGCCGGCTCGAGGTCGCGCGCCAGGTCCGCCGCCCGCGTGAGTTCGCGGACGCTGTACGCGAGAAGCCAGCCTGCCACGCGCTCGGCCTCGTCGCCCTCCGGGCACGCGAGTGCCGCCACGACCCCCGCCAGAATTGCCACCTGCTTCAGCCGCGTCGTATCGAGGTTGCCGACGGTGTCGAAGTCGGTGTGCCAATAGGGGTCATCGTGACCGAGCATCACCGCAGGGATTCGGTGCGGGCTCGCGGCGAACACAAGGTGATCGCTTCCGCCGCTCGGTCGGTCGAACGACCCGTGGAGCGGGCGCGCCGATCCGCGCGGCGACTCGGTCACGCGAGACGCTGCGATCCTCGCCAGGACGGGCTCGAACAAGGCGTTGACGTAGTGAGGCGTGTGGTTCGCTGCTCGGAAGACGCGCAACGGCTCCCCGATCCTCTCCGGCGACGGGCCGACCATGTCCAAGTTGAGTGCGACCTCGACGTTGCGGAGTTCCTCGGCGTGCGCGGCCGCCCACGGCAGCGTGCCGTAGAACTCGGGCATCCACAGGAAGCGGAACCCCGTGCGAGAGTCGAACGCGTCACGACACGTTTGCAGAGTGCGCGCCAGTTCCACGAGGACCGCGCTCCCCGAGGCGTTGTCGTTCGCCGACCCGCGCGGGTGGCAGAGATGCGCCGTCAGCAGAACCTCCCGCGGCCGCGGGCCTCGGCCGCCGATCTCGGCCTCGATGACGCGCAACGCCCCGTCGCCGAACTCCGCGCCCACCTCGCCGCGGAGCGTTGCCGGCCCGGCGGCGAGTTCCTTCACCAGCCGATCGGCCGCCCGACGTGAGATAGAGAACGCAGGAACAAGATGCGGAATCTCGTCCGCCGTGGGGAAGATGCTCTGGTATTGAACCAAGTCGTGCGAGACCGCGGCCCTCTCTTGATCGGGGTAGACGACGACGCCGACCGCTCCGCGCGCCGCCGCTCGCGGGACGACGTCGCTTGCCCGTGCGCAGGCGAGCACCACCTTTCCGGCGAGGTCAGCCGTGTCGTAATCCGCATCCCCCGTCGGTGCCCCCAGGTGAACCAGCTCGCCCTCGAACGTACCCCCCGGGGAGTGCACGACGACGCCCTGGGCGACCTCCGCGAAGTCGATGAGCTTCCGCTGCGCCGGCGCCGTCTCGACCAGCGTTCCCGCTCGCACCGACCACGCCGGCGGCGACACCCACTCGTAGGTCTTCGTTCGCCCATCGGCCGGGTAGTCGTGTACCGTCGCGGCTACGCCCGCCTCGGCGAGCCTTCGACAGACCACATCGGCCGCCTCGACGTAGCCCGGCGAGCCGGGAATGCGATGGAAGCGCGCGATCTCGGCCGCCGTCTCCAGGATGCGGACTCCCGAGACTGCCTCGGCCAACTCGCGAATTGCGTCCTCACTCCGCATCTCACCCTCCTGCCGTGCCTACGCGCCTCGCCCCCCGGTTGCCCACGACGCGGGATCCTGTCGATAGTAGCGGACGAGAAGGCTGTAGACCTTCGGGTAGACCGCCTGCAATCGCCGCGGATCCTGGAAGAACGTCTCGGTCGCCACGGCGAAGAACTCCGACGGGTCCTCCGCGCCGTACGGGTCGATGGCGGTCGCTCGCCCGGCATCCGCCTGCCGCCCCAGCTTCTCGTACGCCTCCATCATGACCGGAGACCACTCCGACCGCAGGACGGGGTCGGCGATGGGTGGCTGGCCGTTCATCTCGCCGTTCTCCGCGTCGAGTTGGTGGGCGAACTCGTGCAGGACTACATTCAGGTCGCCCTCCGGGTCGTCGCGATCCTCGACGATGTCCCTCCAGGAGAGAACGAGGCTTCCGAGGGCCCACGACTCGCCGGCCCGCTCTTCATCCTCTTCCCACACGAGACCGTTCTCGTCCTGGTCCTCTAGGCGCGCCACGTACTCGGCCGGATACACGATGATCGAGGACAGGGTCATGAAGTAGTCCGTCTCCCGGTGGAGGAGCAGGATGCACGCCTGCGCGGCGATCGCCAACCGGACTTCGTCCGTAACGATGAACCCGGCGGTGCCTTCGAACCGTTTCTCGGCGAGCAACACCTGGATGTGACCGTGGAGCTCGTCGCGGTCGGCCTGCGGGAGCCGACGGTAGAGCGGAACGTCGCGCTCAAGAACGATCTCCCACTCGTCGGGGAACGGCCGTTGTCTTAGCTTCGCCCGCCTCTTCGCTTTGAGTCCGAACACTCCCCTCTCCTCCCGCGCTAGAGATGTTACATGCTATCCGCCCTACGTCTGGGAGTCCGCCCTCCCGGGACGCAGGCGCGGACGCGGAGCGCTGCAGAGAGGTTCCTATCGAAAGCTTGACGCCGTCCTGTCCACTCCGATGTGAGCGGCAGGTGCAATGCGCCGGCTGGCGCTAGCGCACTCGCGCTTGGACGGCCGCGAGCAGCCGGCTCCGGCGCTCTGCGTACGGCTCCTCGACCGGAGCCATCCGCGCCCCTGGAGACCACAGGGTCTTCGCGTAAGTGAGCTCGTCTTGAGCGGTCGGGAGGCCAATCTCGGAGAGGACGAGCAGCGTGTAGTAGGACGGAAACCGCTTCCAGCGACCGTTCCCACCCCGATGATTCGACAGGGTCCTGAGGCGCCACGTGATCTCGGGCGTTGCCTCGTCGCCAAAGACCGCGGCGAGGAACCGAACGTAGCCGATGAAGCTTGCGGCGCATTCTCCGATCGTACAGTCCTGCAATGCGTAGCAGGTTTCGCTCAAGCGCGCGGCCGACTTCGCCACCGCGTCGGCGATCGCGGGCTCCTCAGGCGCTAGGACGTGCAGGATGCGCCCAGCTTCTTGAGACATCACGTGGACGGTCGCGAGCTTCGTCTTCAGGTACTCGCCGGTCGGGAGCCGCCGCTCGGCGTAGTCCTCGTCGGTAGGCTGGAAGAGCCCGGAGTTGCGGCCGGCCTGGATCTGACGTTCGAGCAGCCATTTCGCAAGCAGGCTTCCGTCAAACCTCTTCTCGCCGAATGAGAAAGCGCCGTTTGCGTCGCTCACGGCGTCGACCAAACCCCGCCATCGTGACATCTCACCTCGCACCCTTACCGGCCGACACCCAGCATGGACTCCGATCGTCTCGCAACCGTTTCTCTCCGGCCGGACCTCGTATACTCAGCCCCGACCAGCGTGAAGCGAGGTGACGGTGCCCGAGGTCCGCGTCTACCTGTTCGGATACCCGCGTGTGGAGAGCCGAGGCAATCCCGTGTCCATTCCGCGGCGCAAGGCCCTTGCCCTGCTCGCGTACCTCAGCGTCACGCAGTCTCACCACAGCCGCGACGTGCTCGCTTCCCTGTTGTGGCCGGAAGAAGAGAGCGCCAAGTCGTACGCGTTCCTGCGGAATGCACTCTGGGTGCTGCATCAGACTCCCGTTGAACCTTGGGTCCTCGCGACACGGCACATGGTCGGCCTACGTGCCGACGAGGGTCTGTGGGTCGACGTCGCGGAGTTCCGACGTCTCTTGCAGACGTGCCGGCGCCACGCGCACCCCGACTTGGCGCTCAGCGCTCCGGACGTGGAGGCGCTACGCAGCGCCGTGGATCTCGCCCGCGATGGTTTCCTCGCGGGATTCACCGCCGACGACAGCCGCACATTCGAGGAGTGGCAGTTCAGCGAGTCCGGCGTCCTCATGCAAGAGCAGGCGCTCGCCCTGGAGAAGCTGAGCGACCACTACGAGGCGGCAGGCGACGTGGATGCGGCCTTGCTCTACGCACAGCGCCGGCTCGCCGCACAGGCGCTCGACGAGGTTGCCTACCGCAGAGTAATGCGCCTCCTCGCGAGGAGGGGAGATCGAGCCGCGGCTCTCCGCGCGTTCGAAGACTGCGTTCGGGTACTCGATGTGGAGCTCTCCCTCTCTCCCTCGGAGGAGACGCGCGCGTTGGCGGAGGCCATCCGCTCGCGCCCTTTCACGGCCGCCGCGCCGAGGACGGCCCCGCGCCGCAGCTTTCCTTCGTACCGCCTGCCTCTGGTGGGTCGCGAGAATGACGTCGCTCGCATCCTCTCCCTCCTGGACCAAGACGAGTGCCGACTCCTCACGCTCACCGGGACGGGAGGCTCCGGCAAGACGCGCCTCGCCGTGGAGATCGCCGAGCAGGCCACCGACTTCACGGACGGAGCTGTGTTCGTCTCGCTCGTCGACATCGAGTCGCCCGCGCTGGTGCCGGCAGCGATCCTCGAAGCCCTCACGGAGACGGTCGAACCCACCGAGCCCACGGCCTCCGGCGGAGCACCCGGGCGGGCCCTCGAACTCGCCGACCACCTGTCGGACCGCGATCTCCTCGTTGTGTTGGACAACGCCGAGCATCTGGCGCGTGACGTGAGCTGGCTGGCGGACCTCGTGAACAACACGGAGCGTCCGTGCTTCCTCGTTACGTCTCGGCAAGAGTTGGGCGTGCCGGGGGAGTGGGTCCACCCCGTCGAGGGTCTGGAGTGTCCCGGCGCCGAGTCGAAGTCCCCTCCGGTGGAGTTCCCCGCAGTGCAGCTCTTTCTACAGGCCGCGCGGCGCGCCGACGCGCGCTTCACCCCATCTCCCGTAGACCTCACGGCCGTCGCGTCGATCTCCCGGCTTCTTCAAGGGAACCCCCTCGGGATAGAGCTCGCCGCTTCCTGGGCGAGGGCCATGCCGTGTGCCGACATTGCGACCGAGATCACGAGAAGCGTGGACTTCCTCAAGACCGAGCGGAAGCTCGCTCCGAGGCGCCATCGCAGCTTGCGCGCTGCGTTCCAGGGATCCTGGGACTTGCTCGATCGCGCCGGGAGGGGCGCGTTCCGCGCGCTGTCCGTGTTCCGTGGCGGCTTCACCGCCGACAGCGCGCTTCACGTCTGCGGAGCCACCCTGCCAGTCCTGGCCGCGCTGGTGAGCAAGTCGTTGATCGAGCGAACCCCCGCCGGGCGGTATGAGATGCTCGAAGTCGTGCGCGAGTACGCCAACGAACGGTTGCGCGCGCTCCCGGAAGAGACCGCCGACATCCAGGACAAGCACGCCGACTACTTCCTTGCCCTTCTCGCGAGTCAGGAGAGTCGACTCAAGCGCTCCGGGCAGGGGGAGGCCCTCATCCTCCTCGCGACCGACGAGGCGAACTTGTACGCCGCGTGGCGACGAGCCGCCAGTCAAGGCGCGACGGAGGAATTGGCGCGCGGCGCGATGGGACTCTTCCTCTTCTGCGACATGACGACGCGTTTCGCCCAAGGTGCCAGTCTCTTCCGATTGGCCGCCGATGCCGCCGCAGGCGCTCCCCGGAAAGAAGGACGGGCGCGGCTCGCGACCTTCCGTGGCCTCGAGGCCTGGTTCACCGCGTTCGCCGACCCCGCCGAGGCGGCCGAACGATTCCAGGAGAGCATAGATGTCGCAGCCAAGCTTGATCTCAACAGCGACCTGGCCTTCGTTCGCGTCCTCATTGCGTTCGCAGGGAATCGGCGTGCCCCGTCCACGCCGCGGGCGAACGTCGAGGATGCGCTTCGCTTCTTCGAGGAGCGCGAACTCGCCTGGGAGACTGCCACGGCCTGCGATGCGCTGGCCCTGATTCAGGTGACGCCTGCTGCGGCTCTTGCCTTGGTCGAGCGGAGCATCGCGATGCGCGAGACCCTCGGCGACCTTTGGGGCGTTGCGCTGGGACGCTTCTCGAGAGCTGTCATACTCGCAGAGATGGGTGAATTCGAGCAGGCTCGCGCGGAACTTCAGCTCAGCGCCGAGCTCCGTGAGAACCTCGAACTTGACCCGCACGGCCTCTGCGGCTGCTATCTCGAGATGGGCGCGGTCGAAAGCAAGCTCGGCCACCTCGAGGAGAGCGCACAGGACTTCGAGAAGGCGCTCGAAATCGCTGCACGCATCCGCAGCCCATTCGTCGAGGGCAAGGCTCACGAGGGACTTGCCCGGCTCGAGTTCGAGCGCGGCCGTTCGAGCAGTGCGCGCCAGCATGTTGACCGCGCGGTCGAGTGCTACGAGGCGGCACACCGCGTGGACGACGCGCTCCGAGTGCGTCAACTCATTTCCGAGACGCCGCGTCGGCGAAAGACAGGTTGAAACGCCGCTCGTCGATCGCGTACGGTTTTGACTCTACACTGAGGGAGGCAACGCATGAATGTCGTCATCCTGGGTGCCGGACGAGTCGGGAGCGCCATGGCGATCGATCTGGCAAAGGACAAGCGCTTCCACGTCCTCGTCGCCGACCGAGACGAACGCAGCCTCGAGGCTCTTCGCACCGGCTATGGGATTCCCGGCGAGCGAATCGACGTCTCGCTCGAAAGCTCCGTTCGCCGTGTCGTCGCGAAGGCGGATTTCGTCATCAGTGCCGTGCCCGGGTTCCTCGGATTCCGAACGCTGGAGGCCATCCTCGAAAGCGGCAAGAACGTCGTCGACATCGCCTTCTTTCCCGAGGATCCGTTCGCACTCGACGAGCTTGCGCGCGCGAAGAAGGTCACGGCACTCGTCGACTGCGGCGTCGCCCCCGGCATGAGCAACCTCCTCGTCGGTCACATCGCCGCGGGGCTCCAACGCACGGATCGTGTGCGAATCTACGTTGGCGGACTCCCGTCCGTCAGGCAGTGGCCGTACGAGTACAAGGCCGGCTTCTCGCCGATCGACGTCATCGAGGAATACACGCGCCCAGCGCGCTTCGTCCGCGGCGGCAAGGTCGAGGTGTGCCCGGCGCTGTCTGAGCTCGAGCTCATCGACTTCCCCGATCTCGGCACGCTCGAGGCGTTCGTCACCGACGGCCTGCGGACCCTCGCGCACACGATCGACGCGCCGGACATGATTGAGAAGACGATGCGCTACCCGGGCCACGCCGAGCGGATGCACATGCTCCGCGAGACGGGTTTCTTCTCCGAGACTCCTATCGACATCGACGGCGTGAGCGTGCGCCCGATCGACGTTGCCACGAGGCTCCTCTTCCCGATGTGGCAGATGGGAGAAGGCGACGAGGACATCACGATCATGCGCATCGTCGTCGAGGGACTAGGTCCCAAGGGACTAGGTCCCAACGGACCAGGTCCCGACGGCCTCGGGCTGAAGGGAGGCGTGCGAACGACGTACGACCTCGTCGATCGGTACGACCGCGCAACCGGAACCACGGCCATGGCACGAACCACCGGCTACACGGCGACCACGGCCGTTCGGATGCTGGCCGCCGGGCTGTTCAGCGAGCCGGGCGTCATCCCGCCGGAGCGGCTCGGACGGGACGCCGCGTGCACGGAGTTCATTCTGTCTGGACTCCGCGAGCGAGGCATCGTGTATCGCAAGTCGGTGGAGCCGCTGGAAGTCGCCGCGTCCGCGTAGGCTCTCGCACCGGCCTGAGCCAAGGAGACCCGCGGAGCAACCCTTGCCGTCTCCAGCCGCTCCAGCGATGATCTCCGGCATGCCAACCTCGAGTCCCAAGCGACAATGGACCCGCACGGGACTTCTCTTCGTCGGGCACGCGGTGAACGATGGGTTCGGCGGCTTCCTTGCCCCTCTCCTGCCCATCCTGATCTCTCGTCTCGATCTCTCGCTCGCCCTTGCAGGCCTGTTGGGCACCATCCGCATCGTGACCAACTCGGCGCTCCAGCCGAGTCTCGGCCACTTGATCGACCGCAAGCAACGCCCGAGCCTGGTGGTCGTCGGCCCTCTCCTCACCGTCGCTGCGATGTGTCTCGTCGGCCGCGCAGGGAGCTACGGTTGGCTCGTCGTTCTCCTGCTTGTCGCGGGGATTGGGACGTCCTTGTTCCATCCGGCCGCCGCATCCCTCGTCACGGCTGGGAAGCCGGCGCGCGCCGGGTTCATGATGGCTTTCTTCTCGTCTGGAGGGACACTCGGAGCCGCCCTCGCACCTCTCGTCATCGTTGCGTTCGCCACGGCCTTCTCGCTCGAGCGCACCCCGTGGCTCATCCTTCCCGGCTTCGCCCTCATCGCAGCCTTCGCCATTCCGCTGCGTCGCTACGTCGCCCCGCGCTCCGGACACACGCCGTGCCAGGAGACCCCAGCAGCTCTCCCGCGCCGGTTCTTCGTCCTCTGGGGCGCCATCGTCCTCGCTTCGATGACCACAACGGCGTTCTCGAGCTTCCTCGCCGTCCTCGTGGCCGAGCGAGGCGGCAGCGCGTGGGTCGGCGGCGCGGCGATCAGCGCATTCCTAATTGCCGGCGCGGTGATCGAGTTCCTCGCGGGCAACCTGTCCGATCGGTACGGCCGCAAGGGCATCATGCTCGGCTCACTCGCACTGGCGACGCCGTTCCTGCTCGCGTTTCTCCGCGGCTCCTCCACTCTCCTCCTGCCGTTTGCGGCGCTCGCCGGCGCGTTCACTCTCGCCTCCACTCCCGTCGGAATCGTCGCCGCGCACGAGTGCGTCCCTGGGCGGACGGGACTCGTGTCGGGGCTGGTGATGGGACTGGCCTGGGGTGTGGGCGGCGTCGCGCTTACACCCATCGGCTGGCTCGCCGATCGCTACGGCCTCGTTTCCGTGATGAGCTTCGTCGCTTTCCTCCCCCTCGCGGCGTCGATCCTTCTCCTCTTCTACCGAGAACCCGCACGACAGGCTTCCGGATGATGGCGTCCTAGCCGCGGCGCGCCGCGGCGCGCCCGGTCCAGACTCGACTGCCCCTCGCGCGCGCCCCGGGCCCCCCCTGCGTTCGGAAGCGAGCATGGTGTAGAGTGAGCCATGCTTCCTCGGTTCCGCAAGAGACTCTCGACGTGGGTCCTGTCGGCCAGAGTGAAGACCCACGCGTTGTTCCTAGCCGCGCGCGATCCGCGTGTGCCGCGTGCCGCCAAGGTTCTCGCAGCTCTCGTGGCCGCGTACGCGCTTAGTCCGATCGACCTCATCCCCGATTTCATCCCCGTACTCGGGCTCCTCGACGACTTCATCCTGGTGCCCCTCGGGTGCGCGTTGGTCGTTCGCCTCATCCCCGGCCCGGTCTGGCAGGAGTGCCTCGCAACGGCGCGGAGGAACCTCGATGCGCGTCTACCGAGGAGTCGGGCAGCCGCCGCGGTCATCGTCATCGCATGGGTCGTCGCCGCAGGGCTCCTCGGACTCCTCACCTTCCGCAGCCTCCGCCGCTAGCCTTCCTGCGGGACAGGCGGCGAGTCTGTCTCCACCGCAAGACGCCGTTCGACGGCGACAAGGCGCGTGAGGTAGACGGCGAGGATGAGAGCGAAGTGGCACATGATGGACGGCAACGCGCCGCTCGTCGTCGGCACGAACCACGTCGTCACCAGCGACGGCACGATGAACGCCACCGATCCCGTGCGGAGATGGGAGAAGAGCTGCCGCGCGTTCGAGTCCGACGCAGCCTTCGCACCGTACGCCGAGAACCCGACCATGCCCAAGAGTCCGATCCAGTAGAAGCCGGAGTAGACCATGGATCGCGGTATCGTGTGCGAGTACCGGGCGAACACGGTCGAGCAGACGGATGCGGACACGAATCCCGGGTCGGCGGCAATCCACAGGACGATGCCGAGCGCCGCCGCGAACATCGCGTACGCTGCCCCGGAAACGACCCTCGACCGAGGTGTGAACAGCCTGGCCGCTAGGAGGATGCCGGCTGGCGGCAGCCACGTCACGACGATGAACGCAAGTCGCGGAAGGAATCCGTACACGGGATTGGCAGAGCAGATCAGCACCTCAGTGATCTGGTAGCCGGCGAGCAGGAGGAGGATTGCACCCGTGATGCGCACGATGTCCTTCCGCCCCGGCCCCGACAACGCCCACACCGCCACGGCGACCTCGAACAGCGCGGTCGCCACCCCCAGTATCGGCGAGTACTGCATGATCCCTCCTTGCGTTCTGGCCGCAGAGTATACGATCCGCTTCACGCAATGCCACGCCAGCCGCCGGGTGCTGAGCGCCCCGCACCCGGCGCCCCACGTCTCCTGACCTGAGCGCTCAGCTTGTGCGAGCGAGCCGGAATGCGCGTGACTTGGCAGACGATGAACTGCGAGAAGGCCCTTCGCGACGGGATCAACGTGGCAACGCGGCAGCTGCCGACGAAGGGCGAAGACGAGACGATCAGAGACGCCGTGTCTCGGGGCGGGTTCTGTTCTCTGGGTTCAAGTCACAGACCCCAAGCCCGCGACTTCACGTTGAGGGGTGGAGAGACCGCCTGTCAAGAGGCTGCCGGGGGATGGGCTTCTTCGTCTCCGATCTCACGACGGCACATGGCCGGACCGTGTAAGGAAACGTCAAAAGTCAAGACCCAACAGCCCCGCGAAGCGCGTCCGCTGTACTGCGAGGTAGCCTGCTCGCTCCCTACCCGCGAACAAAGGACCAAGTCCCGGCCCCTTACGTCTTGGGATAGTCGCTCACGTGCCGGACGACGAGCTCGCGCGGGGAGTCCGCGGCTCGCTGCACCAGGAGCCGCACCTCCTCCCCGAGCGCATGCTTACGGATCGCGGCCTGCATCTCGGGTAGGGTGCGGACTTCTTGACCATCGACAGCGAGGAGCCGTTCTCCGCCGCGCACGCCGGCGCGCGCCAGCTCACTCTCCGGCTTGGGAACTTGGAGGACCAAGCCGGGCAATGACGTTTCCGCGGCGGCCGCCTCCCGCCAAGCAGCTACCAGGGTCTGCGTTCCCAACGCAACACACCCACAGGCACCGAGCCCGCACATGGGGCAGATGCACGAGCAATGAAGAGCGACCTGGGCCAGCTCCCAGGCCACAACGGTGGGCAGGAGGCGATTGATCGTCAGGGCCGCGTCGGCATAGGCCTTCAAGTGCTTGGGCGCGATCTCTCGAAGTGGCGGCTCATACAACCGTAGCGCCATCTCGTACAGCATCGCGTAGCTTATCGCGCCGTGGTTGAATGCAACGGAGATTTGACGCAGAGCACTCGACACCGTGGAGGGCGAACTGAACGCGAAGCTGGCGGTGGGTGTGCCGCCGCCCGGCTCGGAGCCGAGGCTCTTGATGTAGGCCGCGAGTCGGTCTCGCTGCGACTGGACCATTGGCACGAAGCGCTCGACGGTTACCATGGCGTCGGGGTATCCGCGGGCCGCTTGTTGCTCACGCTCCAGCCTTACCTCGAGTTCGGTCTCGAAGGCGATGACCTCCGTTACCGCACGGCGCAATGCCTGTCGCCTCAGATCTACCGCCATGTCGAATCCTCCCTTCGTCCGTCTGTCCAACGATGATTAGTGTGCAGGTTCGCTACATAGCGCACCGACGTCCGCCAGCCTACAAGGGCCTTCCCGCCCTTCTTCTCCTCCTGTTGTGGCGCTGCGCAGTGAAACGCAGAGCCTGGCGCGAGCCTACAGCCATGCGTTCGTTGGCAGCAAGCGCGTGGCTGCGGAAGGGGAAGCCTCTGAACTCCCCCAGATGAACTGGCCCGCGGGGCCAAAGGACTCACCGCGGATGCATCGCTCCCAGACACGCCCAACCGACCGGAACAGGGCTTCGCACGGTGGCCAAACGGGATGCGTGATCGCAAGACCTGCCCCCGGCGCCCCATGACCCTGCGCCCCGCTACTCAAAGCATCGCGCGAACTTGGATGCGACAGTCTGCTCGCCCTGACCGACTCCGAGAAAGGCGAGGAACGCGCATCGTGGTTTGGGATGGATGGGACCGTCCGCTTCACGCCCCTGTGACGTTGGCTGCTTGAGACTTCTGCGACGCCCGAGGAGATCAACATGAAGGCGCCCTCGCGGAGGAAGCGCTAGCCAACGGAGCCACCCCATCATGACCACCGCGATCCGCTAGAAGCTCGTGCTGGATTGCAAGACCGAACCCCGACGCCGGCGAATGTCGCACACAAGGTGCGACGCTACATCGAACCTTGCGGCGACGCGCGATCCGTGGTCCGAGATCCCTGTAGCGTCGGAGCTTGCCTCCGACGGTCGCCCCTGCGGTCTTCGGGGGAGGGCCAGCGGCCCGTCGCACACAGGGTGCGACGCTACAACGTTTCACAACCACCGCGCGTGACGTCGACGTGGTCCCGCCAACGGACCGCGAACTCGGCTCACGCACTCAGGTATCGCTTGAGGTCGCGGTAGAAGTTCTCGTGCCCGCCGAGTGCAAGAAGGGTGACCGTCTTCGCTGGCGCATCGGGCCAATACGCGAGAAGGTAGATCTGATCCGCAAGCCTGAACTTGTGAACGAACACGCCACGCAGGTCGCCCACCTTCTCCTCGCCAAGCGAGGGATCCTGGCAGATGGCGCGGACCTGCTGGTCCACTTCGGCTCGTAGGACGGACGGAAGTCTCTTCTTGATGCGATCGAAATGGTGGACGGAGACGGGGGTATAGGGCACGAGCGCTAGCCCCACTCGTACGGCACGACGTCGCCATCCTTCATCTGTTCGAGAGCCTCGAGGATGTCTGCTCGGAATTGCGGATGAAGTTCGCTGTATTGGCGGACGTAGTTCTCAATCGCGAGTTGGATGACGTTGCTCGTCGTGCGGCGCTCCGCCTTCGCGATCTCTTCAATCTGCTCGCGTAGCTCCTGCGACACCTTGGCGGATACTGTCGATGTGGGCATAACGGCCCACTCTAGCATGGATCGTCTACTTCGTCCACTTTGTCATCCGATGTGCTGCAGTGCAAAACCGAGCCCCGGCATCGCCGCTCTTAGGGGTGGGGCACGGCTAGCGACCGACAGATCTTCTTGGCCAGGATGTCGGGGATCTCGTTGTCGCGGGGAACGGCCTCCACGTAGCCGGTCCGCGGGTTCTCCCACAGCGAATGGGATGCCCCCTCGCGCTTGAAGATACAGCCGTGGCGTCGCAAATGCTGAAGCAGAGCCTGACGCTTCATCCGATCTTTACGACATCTCGAACGGCGTCCTTCGGCACTCCCCGCAGGCCCTCCTCGCGACGATCCTCAAGGATCAACTCAATCGCGGAGGCGAGACTCTGCAGACATTCCTCCCTGCTTCGGCCCTGGCCGTTGGCGCCAGGGATCTCCGGGCAGTAGCCAATGTACCACTCGCCATCCTGTTCAATGACCGCAGTGAACTCGTTCCGCATCGCTACCCCTCCGCCATGGCAGCGTATGGCAAGGCGATCCCGCAGTCAATCATCGGCCGCGATGCACCGCGCACAGGGAACGGCAAGAGGCAGGGCGCGGCCCCGCTGCCCGAGGCGAGTACTTGCGCGTTCACCGCGGAGCACGCAGAGAAGCGGGTGATATTGCAGTGCAAGACCAGACCCCGTCGCCTCACTCCCGCCACGAACGGAAGAGGAGTTCCGCAGGAACTCCCCAGCTGCCCGGCCACGCAGAGCAGCCCTTGACCAGGCGATACAGCATCTGATCCTATCGAGCTCTTCTCTACGGCTTGCGGCGCTCCAGATTGACGAGAACGCGGCCGTTCTCTTGCTTGACTGCGTAGGTCTCAAGATCGTGCGTCCGGACGCCGGCCATCAGCGCGCCCGCCTTGAGGACCCTCGGGATTGGGATCCTCGGATCGCTCACCCGCTTCCCCGTCGCGAGCTCGAACCTCGCCTTGTGCAGCGGGCAGACGACACAGCCATTCTCGATCTTCCCCTCGTGGAGCGGCCCGTTCATGTGGGGGCAGCGATCGCCGAAGGCGTAGATGCCTTGCCCAACCTTGGCGAGGGCGATCTCGCGGTCGCCCACGTCAACCTTCATCATTCCCCCGTCGGGGATCTCCCCCACCGCGGCGATGTCCTTCCATTCCATGGTGAGCCTCCTTCTTTGCCGCGCACACTCTGTCACTTCAGGAGGATTGAGCCAATTCGGTCGCCCACCGCACTCTCAGAAGAGCATCAATGCGAGATTGCGGGCCTGACTCAGCGCCCTAGTCTGCCAGCTTCCGACCCCGCCGGTCGACCCCGTCGCCCTCGAAAGTCAGCCGCGCTAGAAGACCCCGCGGAGGAAGGCAGCGGCTTCGTCAGAGATGCCGACGATCTTGTCGGTTGCTTGGCGGTAGAACTTGAAGTTGAGCTCAGTCTCCGGGCGACCGTCGTCCCAGTCGGAGAAGGGTTTGAGCTCGCTTCGTCCAAGGCGGCGCTTCGCGAGCGCGGTGCGCCGGACGGTGATGGTGACGCGCGGCGTCTGCCGGGCGAGCCCGGACTTCAGCGGAGTTGGTTCGGCCGAGGTGACGATCCCGCTCGCGATCAGGCCCGAGCCGCCCTCGTTCTCGCTCGCGAAGATGAAGATCGTGTCGCCCGCAGCGACCTTCTTGCCGCCGTACATCGTCTTCTGGTTCGCGAACGCGAACGTCTCTGCCCCAGGGTCACGGACCTCGGCCTTGATCGCGTACGCTCTCTCCCCCATTACCCTCCGAGGAACCTGTGACCACTTGTGCTCGAGTGTCCCCGATAGATGGGGACTTGAAGCGCCCTAGCTCACCTTCTGCGCCAGGTCCCGCGCGAAGGCTTCGGCTCGCTTGAGATCCTCGACGTTCGGCCGCTTCTTGTTGAGGCCGCCGAAGTACCGGAGGAACATGTTGGTGTTGAAGCCGGGGCAGCCGAACTCACTGACGATCGCGTAGCCCCTGGCCTCGAGCTTCGCGCGGAGAGCCGCGTGGTTGCTGCGGATGAAGCCCTCCGTGACGATGAACGCTGGGGCGCCGCAGGTCGAGAAGATGAACGCCTTCTTGGCGTCGACCGAGGGCAGCTTGTCGGCAAGATCGAGAATCGGCTTGTAGTGCTTGCCGCTGTCGATTCCCGAGCCGAAGCCGACGAGGTCGTACCCGGCAAGCTCCGCCGGACTCACTTCGCGTGGCGCCACGATCCTTGCACCGAGAACCTCTGCGAGGACCTTGGCCACGGCTTCCGTATTCTTGTGATGGTACGAGTGCAGCACCAAGAGACTCTTGATCGACATGCGCTTCCCTCCGTCTACGGGGCTTCTGTTCAGAGAGTGATTCTACTCCCGGCGTAGTCCTTCCCTGCTCACGTGCGCTCGACAATCCCTTCCGCGGGATGTCGGTGCGTTGTTGCACCCGGGACCTCGTCCCCGCACATGATGCAGGCTCATCCCGAGCGGACGTAGACCACCACTTCTTTCTCGAGCCGACTCCCCAGGCGATCCCGCTCGACTTGCAGGTCGTAGTGGACCTGCAAGTTCGACCAGAACGTCTCCGTCATGCCGAAATAGCGGGCCAGCCGCAGGGCTGTGTCCGGGCTGATCGCCCGCTTGCCATGCACGATCTCGTTGACACGGCGCGGAGCGACCCCGATGTCCTTCGACAGCCGATACTGGCTAATGCCAAGCGGCTCAAGGAACTCCTCCATCAGGATCTCGCCGGGATGTACTGGCGCCATCTTCTGTGCGGCCATGGAAACCTCCTCAGTGGTAGTCGACCATCTCCACACCGTACGCATCGCCGCGCTTCCACTCGAAGCACAGCCGCCACTGATCATTGATTCGAATGCTGTACTGACCCTCCCGGCGGCCCGAGAGCTTCTCCAGCCGGTTTCCCGGTGGAACACGCAGGTCCTGTAACGAGCCCGCCGCATGAAGGATGGCGAGCTTCTTCCACGCGGCTCGTCGGAGATCTGGCGAGAAGTCCGGCACCCGGTCGCGTGCGAAGACCAGCCTGGTACGCGAGTCAGCGAAGGTCCGGATCATCGTTTCGTATAATAACGCTGTGCGATAATACCGTCAAGGGACACTATGGCAAAGGCGCTGCCCAGAGTGAGAACTCGCCCGCCGGGCAATCCGTGGTAGGCCCCGACGCCAGAGCGCTATCCCCTCGCCAGCAGGGATCCTGATGCGATAGGCTCAATCCCGCTACCTGTACTGGGCCTATGCGAGGAGTCAAGACCTCACCCCGCCGCCGTGATCCCAACACCGATCGCCCGAGATGAGTATTGTGTCCCCGGAACTCGGATCGAGATGAGTATTGTGTCCCCGGAACTCGCCGCATGCCATCTACAAGACCGGCGGACCGTTCTGCCCTCCCGCTCTGAAGGAGGCTTGACATTCGATACAGCATCTAACCCCGTCGCCCGACGCGCAGGCTGACTCACCCACAGCGCAGGCGACAGAGGCTGGCGATCAGCAACAGCGTCCAGATCAGCAGCAGCGCGCCCTCCAGGACGTAGTACCAGCTCTTCTGCACGCCTTCATGTGAGAACACCCCGGTGTGGTTCGTCATCACCGGCCCGCAGTGGTTGCGGATGTTCCCCTCCAGTTTCTTGCACCGGTCCAGCTTCTGACTCTGGTACGATCGGAAGACGTGAGTGAACCTGAGGCTCGCCAAGTTCACGACAAGCCCCAGCGTTGCGATCCCCGCAACGAAGCTCAACCGCAGCCAATGTCCGCGTCCGCCGAAGAGCGCACTCCCGACCGCTGCAAGAAGAATCGCATTCGCCGCAGTGAAAATGCTGATGACCTGCCACAGAAGGGAGTTGTAGTGCTGCGCCGAGTCCTGCGCCGCTTTGTACTCCTGGAGCGCGACCTCCAATCTCTTCTCCTCTGGCACGATGATGGTATCAGGGTTCTCGTGACTACACATCTCGTTCTCCTTTTCTCGCTCCTGGCGTCTGGGCCAGGTCGTCTTGGATGGCCTGCAGCTCTTCGAGCGCGGCTTGGAGGTCTTCGATGATCTCGGCGGCGAGGACGTCGGGGCGTGATGTGATGGTCATCATAGAGCCGTGAACCTCGTCTCGTCGACGCGGCGGATCTGTCCTAGGGTTTCGAGGGTTTCGAGAATCTCCTGCAGGCGGTCCTTCCGCGCTCCCTTGAAGGTGCTTGCGAGTTGCAGCATGTCGAGCGGCTCAGGGCTCCGCGAAAGGGCGGCGGTGACGGCTGCGGCCTGTTCAACCAGTGTCTTGGGCCAAGATTCTTTCCGCCGCCGTCGCTCAGGACTGGGTTTGGCCTCTTCCTCAATCCCCGTCTGCACGGCTCCTTCCGGATTCTGGTAGGCGGGGCGCAGCCAGCGGATCTCTCCTTGGGCCTCCTTGTCTGCTCGCTCTCGATTCAAGGCGGCGAGGCGTTCGAGAATCTCAGCCTCAGGGAGGGCGGCTGGCCAGCCGTACGCGGAGGCGACGACTTGATCGAGTTCGTCGTGGAGCTGACGAAGAACGGACACGAGACCCTGTTCGTGAATCGTACGCTCGGCTTCGCTGAGTGTCTCTTCACTGCGAAGCTTCTCAAGCACGTTGTACATCCCGGTGAGCGTGAGATTCGGATGCAGGTTCTGCTGGCGCTTGCGATGGGCATCGAGTCTCTCGGCCAGATTGCGGATCTTCTCAGTTTGCCTCTCCATCGGAACGGGAAATGGGAACGTTTCGAAGCATTCTGACTTGACGTAGACAGGCCTATCAACCAGTCGGCTTCCCGCAGCGGCGGCCCAAGTCACGTGAATGCGACTTGAGAGGAGACCAAGAACATAGGCGTCATCGGAGGCGATGCCGACGAGCTTGTTGTCGGGCAGGATTCCTGCGTCCAGGAAGATGAAGAACCGATGCTTGGCAGTTTCCACTGTGGCGATGTAGCGGTCGAGTCGCTCAAGCGCTGGACGGAAGCTCCCGCGCGGCTCCCCGAAGATCCACCAGTTCTCTCGGTAGGTGGCTCTCTGGTTCTGATCGCGCTCAGGTTTCACCCGTTCAAGAACCCATTGGTAGACCTCGGGAAAGCAGTCGCGAACCTCACCCTCCTGCAAGCCAAACAGGTCGATCACCATCACTCCCCGCGGACCCTGGGTGATATCACGTCCGTTGCGGTACGGCCGGATGTGGCGCTCGAGGCCGGGTATCCGCCCCAAGCCGAGATCGGCCGCCTGTTTCTGTGTCACGATGAAGCCCGAGCCATGCAGCTTGACACCCGGGCAGCTGATGCCGCTGTTGGCCTTGAGCTGGATTGCATCGGACACAGGAGGGCCGACCGTCAAATCAGGGTGAATCTTCCCGACCTGCTCACTCAGCTCCACGTTTCGTCCGAGCTCTCCTGACGGCGATTCGCTCTCCACGGTGACAAGCCGGCCTTCCAGCTCGCCCGCACCGGCGACGGTCATTGCGATTCGGACATCGGCTCCATCGGCGTCATCAACCCACGGATGGTCGGGAATCGCGAACAGTATCGACACGGGGTCCTTGGCTCGCAGATGCTTCTCCATCACGCGACGGTTGAGGGTCTGGCGCACGCTGTTGGTGGTGATGAAGCCAAACCGCTGAAGCTTCCCCTCACGGACTAGTTCTGCAGCATGGTCCCACCAGTACATGACGTAGTCGCAGGTTTCGGGAAGATCGGGGTGTGCCGCGCGGATGGCTTCCGCGTAGCCGTCCCCCAGCTCGGTCCGCATTCTCCAGTTGCCGATGTAGGGGGGATTGCCGATGACAAAATCGGCGGGCGGCCAATAGGCACTCCTCGGATTGATGTAGCGAACCACGGGTACACGCGCCGTCTCGTCGGGCACTTCCTCACCGGTCGTAGGATGGCGCTTCTTGGTCCGTCCATCCCATCGAGTCATCGGCTTACCATCGTCCTCGACCACGGGTTCCTCGCGATCCCACAGCAGAACGGCGTCCTTCTCAAGCATGTTGCGAACCTCTCGGATGATCGGCTCGGGCGGACTGACGTCACCTCGAGTCCGCACATGCCACTGGAGATAGCCGATCCAGAGAACAAGATCCGCGACAGCGACGGCCCGCGGATTCACTTCGAGGCCGAAGAACTGATGAGGGTCGACAGTCAAGCCCAGGGTTTCGAGGACCCGCGACTCCCCCAGACTCTCGAGGGTGTCGAGCACCTCGCCCTCCAGCCGCTTGAGATGCTCCAGCGTGACGTAGAGGAAGTTGCCGGACCCACACGCAGGATCGAGTACGCGGACTTTGCAGAGACGATCGTGGAAGGCATCCAGCTCGCGCTTGGCTTGATCGTCCTTTCCCTGTCGAACGTAGGTCATGGCGGCAGCTTGCACGGCTTGCCACTCCGCTCTCAACGGCTCGATAACAGTGGGGAGCACAAGGCGCTCCACGTATGCGCGAGGGGTGAAGTGCGCGCCCAGTCTGTGCCGCTCTGCCGAATCGAGCGCACGTTCAAGAAGTGTTCCAAAGATCGCTGGTTCGACGTCGCGCCAGTCGGCGCGCGCCGCCTCGATGAGAAGGTCTATCTGTGGCGGCGTCAGCGGGAGCGCTGTTGCTTCCTGAAAAAGGTGACCATTGAAGTGCCGAATGTCTGCGCGAAGCGATGTGGAGAAAGACCCTGCCTTCATTGCTTGCCAGAGCTCCTGCACCATCGGGGCAAAGGCTGTGGGCTGGCCCCGGAGAGTCTCCAGCAGCTCCGTGAAACGGCGTTCGGGGAGTAGATCAATGTCTTCGGCGAACATGGTGAAGATCGCACGCATGAGGAAGGCGGCGACATCATTCGGGTTGTGGCCTGCGTCCTCGAGGGACCGTGCCAGAGCGGCCAAATGGGCGGCAATCTCCCTCGTGACACGGGCGCTCTGGTGCGATGGATCAAGTGCCATCGGATCCATCCAGATGTAGCGCAGACGTTCACGGATGGACTCGTCCGCAAGCTCTTCGAGTCGGATGCGGAAACGAAGAGGATCGGGGTACGGTACGTAGATGCCCCCTGTACACGTGAATTCCGAGAAGACCTCAATGACGTTGCCAACGTCAACGACCAGTATGAAAGGCGGGCGGCCTTCCGCAGCTGGGAGGTTCCTGGCATAGCGATCCGCCTGATTCCTTGCGCGGAGCATGATCCCATCCCAGCCCTGTGTCCCGCGGACGCCCGTGCCGCGACGCCGTGGAGATTCCGCAGGAAGAAGCGGGAGCCCGCACTGAGCCGCGATTTCCCTCTCTACACCCTGCTTGGCTTCGAGAACGAAGCATCCCCGTTTGTAGAGGTCGATGAAGCCTGTCGTGAACTCGCCTGTTGCCTTCATCAAGGGCACTGAGCGCTCGAATACGTAGGCGTTCTCCTCGTTCTCGGCTCTCGCGGGATCTGCATGAGGCACTTCAAGGACGTCGCAGAGCTCGGTAAGGAAGAGCTGGTAGTTGGAGCGCTCGGCGGCGCCTGACTGGACCCAGCGCTCGACGAAATCTCGCGCTCGTTCTTCAGGTGTCGTCATCTTTCAGCTTCGTCTCCTGGCGCGAATCGCCGCTTGGGTCTAGCGGTGCGGCGGCGCTCCTCCAAACGGATCTACGTGAGTCTAACGAAGCCGATGGTTCAATCCAAGACGGGGGGAAGTGAGAGAAAGGCAGAAGAGGGCTTGTGGCATGTAGCGCGTAGGCCGATTCGTTGGGTCTGTTGAGTTCGTTGAGTTCATTGAATCCGTTGGGTCAGCGAAGCGAGTTCGCGGCGCGTGTGTCCGTGGCTGCCGGGCGCTCTCTATTGCCCGCACCTAGAAGAGAAGGGCTACTCGACGACACAGGTTGCCGATGTCGCTGGCCACTCGGATGGCTTCTCACGAGCGGAGGGGCGCGGAAGGCGCAACGCTACGACGCGCGACCGCCGGACTGCGGGGAAGGGCTTCGCTCTAGCCAGCGCACGAGGCGCTCGGAGAGCCAGACGGCCTCCTCAATCGCCTCGGCGACATCATGAGGGGAAACGTGGACGGCACCCTCGTAGATTTCCTTGTTGCGCAATCCCCGCAGTCGTTGGTAGTAGTCGATGCGCGTGCGCTCGATCGCGAGGGTGTCCCCGAGCGACTCGAGCACGAACTGGTGCTTGCCCAGAACGTTGGTCGAGCGGAGTCCCTCGGCGCGTAGGGCCGCCAGGGCGCAACTGAGAATGGCGTGATACGCCTGCTCGATTCGCGTCTCGGGGTGGTTCTCTACGCGCCGGGCATCGTCGAGGCGACGCGCGATTCCAGCCAGAAGTTGTCGGATCTCCTCCGGCACGGTCGGCTCTCGTCTCAACTCGCCGCGGAGGATCATTTCTTCGAGGCTCACGCCGCACCTCCGACTACGGGGATCCGAGGTCCGTCGTGAGTGCGTCGCACGAACGATTCAGCATCCTGCCGTGCTTCGTCGTACTCGACTGGCCTGTATGCCGTGGGGTTGATCTCCCGGTGCAGAATTCCAGCTGCTTCCCGCAGGGGCGAGCTCAGATCGCGAAGCGAGGCGCGCCCGACGATCATGAGATCGATGTCACTGTCGCTGCGCTCTTCCCCACGAGCATGGCTGCCGTACACATACGCAAGCTCGATCCGGTCGGCGACCGACGCAAGCGTTTCGCGAAGGACGTCGGCTATGCCCACGGTCTTGCGGACGATCGAGCGCAGTTCGTCGTAGATCGGGCACCGTGGATCGAGGCTGTAGATGATCTGGCGGCCGACGCGCTTGGACTTGAGAATGCCCACCGCAGTGAGGGCATGCAGCTCCCGGGCGACGTGGCGACTGTTGACGCCCGTCCGCCGCTCCAACTCGCGCAGGTGGAGCCCATCGGGCTCCCTGTAGAGTTCGCGAAGAATCGCACTGCGCGTCTTCGGAAACAAGGCGCTAGCGAGAGCGTTTGAGGACATTTCGTCATCAATTGTAGACATTCTGTCTGCGATGTCAATGGCTGTCGGCCGATGGCTGCTCGGTAACGACCGTTCCGAGCAGCTAGGAAGAAGCCAGTGCTTCGGCTGCTTCTTCTGACGGGGCCGACAGCTAGCGAGTTCTCCCGCTGCATGCGTGGAGAACTCGTGGTCGGTGCTCGCTGCCGAACTCCAGGCTCGGACGGCGTCGGCTTGGGCTATGGGTCGCCGGTTTCGGATGCCTCATCGGCTGGCGTGAAGCCGATAGGGCGGCGATCGGAGGGCGGCGGCGTCATGAGCCGCCGGATCGCGTCGAACACGGCCCGGAACTGGCGATCGTAGCGCGACTCGAGCGCGTCTAGCTTCCGCGCCAGCTCCTCGTGGCCGGCAAGCGCTTGCCGCAGCCTCACGAACGTGCGCATGATCTCTACGTTCACTTGCGCCGCTCGGACGCTGCGCAGAACGCAATCGCACAGGAGAAACCGCAGGTTTCTCCCAAGCTGCCCGGAGGGCAGCCTAGCATCCTGCGACACCTTGTTCGGTGAACGCAAGCGGAGGGTATCTGCGACCACCCCACTGACTTGAGGCGCCAGATTGGCGCCTCAAGTGCGCAAACTCCACGCCCGATAGCTGAAACGTGAAGTCCGACGGGAAGCGCTCGGAGTTTCTGCGGACTGCGCGCGTGAGTGCCTTGGTCTCGACCCCGTAGAGCGCAGCAAGGTCCGCATCGAGGATGACCCTCACGCCTCGGATCTCGATGATCGAACGTTCGACAGAATCAACCGGAACCAGCTCGCCCATTGCACTCTCCTGCAAAGGCGGTCGCAGAATGCGACGACCTTGCATGCTATATTCCGCTTGTCTCTGAGTGTACTCAAGGAGATGGACGGAGCCAAGAGGGAAGCCGCGGGATATGCGCCAGTGGGGTCCGCCCCTCGGCCCCGACCCCGAACGGCGCACTGCGCACAGGGGACGGCAAGAGGCAGGGCGCGGCATTGGGCACCGGCGCCGGTCATGAAACACCAAGAGTGAAGATTTGACCCCGCGCCCCGAATGCGTGATCGCAAGACCGGACCCTCGCGCCTAGTCTGGCGCCAGCGGCGCAACGCGCCATGAGTCGAACTCCTCCTCCCCGATAGCCTTCCATCCCCCCCTCGTCCAGTACTTGTACGGTGGCCTAAGGGAGGTGTCGTACCGCCTCCAGTCAATCGCGTCGTACAGATAGGCGCACATCTTCTGCCCTCTCGAGACAGCGCCAACTGCGCGGGCGGAGCCGCCACACGCAAGCCAAGGGAGACAACTCGACACCGTCCGCGCATATTCCTGGATCGAGCTGAGCTCGCTCAGGAATCGGCTCTCGTTGGCTAGTCGCACCAACGGGTGCCTCAGATTGGCTATCTGGAACGGAGCCTCGACTGTAATCGCATCTGCTACCGTCCCGATGAACGGAAGATCGAACCTATGCACGGGGCCGAAGTGGGATGTGTGTACGCGCGTGGCTAGGGTGTCGTCCGAGCCATCCGGATGTGCAGGACGTAGCGTGACTGCACCTTCGGAGGCATCAACTTGCGAAGCAAGCGCAACTATCATGTTCATGCTGTAGCGAAGAGCCTCATGCTTGGTCCCGGTCGCCTCCCAAGACCTCAACTCCGGAGCGGGACCAACCGCTCGGCCTTCATCGTCGACGAGTTCGAAGCTACCCTCTCTCTCGCCGTATGCAAGCATTCGCAGCGCCCCAAGATTGGCGATGCTCTCCCACCGAGACAGCCCAGTGGCGGATGTCAGCGAGACCACCAGTCGCGCCATAACTTCTCGGTGCCGCATCTCCTCGAAGTGGACCCCGTAGAGAGATGCGAGCTGCCAAAGCGTCTCAGGCCTCAGCCCACTCTGTAGCTCCCTGAGGACCATCTCCCACAGTCGTCCACGGGCCTTCCCAATGGCTGCTTCAAGCCGCCGCCACCCGGGGTACCGCAGCTGCGGCGGACTCCACCGATCGGGCACCATCCGAGATGGAGTTAGCTCCGGCTTCATTCCCCCGCGTGCATCAGCTAGAACGGAGCTACAGGAATACACCTGCGATGCACGCGAACCGAGCAGCCCACTCAGCAACTTGGGAGAAGACCCGCGCCCGGGTGGCCCACCGACGAGAACCCCATCTGCGCAGATCTGGCTGTCGTGCCTTGCTCTGAGCCAAGAGCGCTCGCCATCTGATTGGCGCTCAAGCACCCATTCCGGGTCCTTGCGATCCACACCACTGACGGTCCAACAAGCCTCGTCATTCCCGAGACACAGGCGCCCATCGCCGTCGATCAAGAAGGATTCACTCACGCGACCGCCGAGGTCTGGATCAATCTCTGCTAGGTCAACGTCAATTCTGCGAATCCGCGCAATGGCGGCGGTCTCAAGGAACGTGGGCAGCGGCTCGCAGCTGGTTGGTATCTCTACGCAATCTTCGACCCCGGGGACAGTGCAGATTCCTTCGATCGGGAACTCGGTCGCAAGCGCATAGCCCCTGAGCACAGAAGTGAGACGTACTTCATCTGTCCAGACATCGAGGATGGGGAGTCTCCTCCTCGAGGTTATGCTGACCGATGTCCCCGGTTCCTGAGATTCGTCCCCGTCGCGGATGACGACGAGTCCGCTCAGGCCGTTGATTTCCACTTCTAGTGGATCCCCGTAGTCGCGCCCGGGCCCGTAGTCCCTCCTTGTCTTGATCAAGATCCTGTCTCCGACCATGAAGCACGACATGAAGCCGATACCGAATCTCGAACATGGGTCGAACCCAAGACCCAGCTGAGTCAAGCGTATGCGCTCGCGCTCGAACTCAGGCGACCTGTAGTAGCTCCTGCCCACTTTCGTGAGGTACTTCGTGACGATCTCCTCATCCATACCGACGCCGTTGTCAATGCACTCGACAATCTCGTAGCCAGACGGCGCACGTGAGTGCGTAATCTTGATTGCACCAGCGTCCCATGCCGCATGGGCACTGAGGTGAAGCGCCCTTCGGTAGCGAAGCGCATCGAGGCTATTCTGTAGCAGCTCTCGGATGCAGATATGCGGACCATCGTACAGGTTGTCGGTCATGAGCAGGTGCACGATCTCATCACGCTGTAGCTCGAAACTGAGGTCATGGTACCGATAGAGTCTGTCGGCGGGACCTATCCTATCCTGAGAGACGCGCTGAGGTAGCAGTAGCCCATGCGACGTACAGCCCGCTGGCTGACTGCGGGCCGCGGAGGCGCATGCAGTGAGCTCGTCGTCTATGTAGCCGATGAACTCCCGGATAGCCTTCTCATACGCCGGGTGAGTGCACTGCGCCGTGAACCGAATCTCGTCTGGCGAGATGCTCCATCCCTGCACCGCTCGGTGCTTCTCCCACTCTTGAAGGCTGATCCGATCGGTGAAGTGGATGGAGGAGTACAGGACATCCGGGGTCCGCTCCCTGTCGAAGTCCAGTAGGTCCGCAAGCCTGAGCACGAGGGCGAGGAAGACCATGTTCGCCGTGTGTGCCCCGACCTGCTCGTCGTAGTTGAAGCCGTCGGCCGGCGCGATGGAAGCGACCGGGACAACATGCGACCGGCAGAGCAGTCCAACCAAGCGGGCTAGATTCACGCCTGCGATCTCGAGGTGCACGTCGCTGCCTAGCAGCTCGAGCGCCAGCCGCTCCGACCGCTCTGCGTGCGTCTTTCTGAGATATTCCGTTAGGAACGCAGCTTCCAGCTCTGCCAGCTTCCCAGCGAGCTCTCGCCGCTCTTCCTCCGAGATAAACCGCTGCTGGGATTGGTGGTCGACCTCGCCGTAGTTGGGATGGCTCGCGATCCACGTTTCCTTGCCAACTAGGAAGTCACCCTCCTGGGTGAGCTTCTCCAAGTCAGCCTGAGCGGGAACCATCCCCTGATCGTGGTAGTAGCCACCAAGAATCAGCAGCACGAGCTCCACGGCGTTGAGGTCGTGCAGCGTGTCGCCGAGGATGCGTCCCATCAGGTCGACTGCCCGGAGCAGGTGCTGCTCATCGTGCAGAGTGTATTGCGGCGCATAGGCAGGCACTAGCTTCATTCTCTGCGCTGCACGCTCGCATTGCCGCCTGACGATCTCCGATATGCCGTGCGCACCCGCGCTGCTCTCCTTCTCCAGGAGTTCTATCCACAGTGCGGTCTCTTCAAGACGTGTCGCCGGACTGAGAAGCATTCATCCCACCTTCTCTCGCTTGCTGCGTACGGTCCCCCCATTGTAGCGCGGGACGTTATCAGCTAACGCGGGTGTCCGCAATCTGCCGCCAGCTGGCGAGTGACCTTGCCGACCGCGGTGGATCGCACGCCGTCGCTCTGGTGACTGCCGAGCCGTAGGCGCTGGCTCCAATGCTTCGACACGCGCCGACTCACGGGCGAGAGGGGTCTTGCGATGACACATCGTGGGGGGTTGTGAGAATCGGGAAGCTCGCGCGGACTAGGGGAACGTCGGCTGCAAGTGGAAACGCCGCCGGGCTGGAGCTTGGCGGCGGTGAAGCCTGCGGAACCGATTCACGCGAGCGGAAGGGTACACCTTCGATCATCCAGTGGGACTGCAAGAGAGAGTTTCCCCGGCAGTGAGTTGACGGCTCCAGGCGACTCCATGATGCGCGATCGCAAGACCTCGCGCCTATGTCGCCACGTGAGGGGACCCTGCACTGCTCCGCAAGAGAAAGCTACGGCTGTGGCGCATCCGCCGCGCCCGCATAGCGCCCACTCCCATAGGTGATCTGCATATCGCCGGTCATGGCGACACAGACCCCGCCGTCGGATAGCCCCTCTTCGACGATTGTGATGGGGCTGGTCATGAGCGATTCGCAGGCGAACTCGTACAGGCGTCCGAATAGCGTGAAGCTCTCGATGCAGCCCTTTGCCAACCAGGTAAGTGCTTCACCGCTATCCGCGAGTCTGCGCAGCTCTGCCTGATCACGGGGGACGACGACGACTTGTGCGGTTCCACTCCGTGTCGCTCTCTTCTCGCGCAGTGCGCGCGCGATACCCACCAGAGACATGTAGTCAGCTTCCGTCATCTCCTCTGGAACGGTCACCTGCGGATCGAGGTTCCTCTCGATGAGCAGGAGGTCCTCACAGAGTCGGAGTCTGCCCTCTGACAGATCTTCGCCCGTTACGTCGATAGGTGATGTGATAGTCGCTCCGGTGCTCAGCGACTCCAGCGTGATCGTCGCGCCGGGACGCCCTATGATCGCTAGAACTCTCTCGTGTTCTATCACAGCACTTGGTTTCATGCCGGCGGTGCTCGTGAGCCAGACCTGAAGCGCGCCGGCCGCTTTGCCCTTGAAAGTCAGAGAGAACCTGAAAGGGATTCCCGCCTGGGCAACGTTCGAGAACTCCAGCTCCTCTCTACCCCGCCGGACAAGCCGGAGGTCTACGTATGCAACACGCGCCACATCTCCGCCATGGGCCGCGTGGACCCGGATGGGAAGGCGGATATCGGGAACTCTCGGGATGATGTGTAGCTCGCTGATCTGGTGACCATCACCAATGAACTCATCAAAGACGGATTCGAGAATCGTGACGTTCTGGCCTGGGATGGCTACGGGACGACCGGCATCAACATCAGCCATGTACTTCCCGATGACCGCCTTTCGTTCTGCATCGTCGCCGGGAGCCGTGAACATGATTCTCGCCAGAGGCATGTGTCGAGCCTCAGGTGTCCGGGGTTCGACCCAAATGCGCGTCTCGTCTTCCGCGAACGAGAACCGGAACTTGAAGTGAGGGCTGTTGTCGTTCAGGATTTCGACATCTCTCTCAACGTTCTGGAGGATGGCCGCCTTCGGCTGACACCCCTCACGATCACGTGACAGCAGTCGCATCAGTGCGTCGGTCTTCTCTTCCTGCAAGGGGAAGTACTGCTTGCGAATGCCTTGGTACGTGATGAGCATCTGGCGGATTCGTGTAGCTGGAACGATGTTGATGTTCGTTCCCGGGAAATCGCCGCGCTGCTTCTTCACCCACCTTTCGTTGTCCAGACTGAGATCGGTAGACGTGAGCAGCGTCCAGTTCCTTGGCTGGTGTCTGCTGATGGCGGTTCGCAGCGAAGCCCGGATTTGGTCTTGCTGGCGCTTCCCAATGCCGTGCGGGAAGTGCTTGAACTGCCAGACGTGGCTCACGACTTCGTCGATGGCACCCTCAAACGAATCCACTCCTTCATCGCCCGGCATCGCCTCGACAGGCATAGCGTGCGGGTGTTCAGCGCACACGAGTTGTCGACACATCTCCTCGAACTGCTTCTCGCTCTCCATGTTCCTGAAGTTGATCGCCATGTCCGTCCTTGGCCAATGTACTGGCAATGGGGCGCCCGCTTCCAGAGCTGCCACCGGTCTCTCCCTGTCGGGCAACTTGACACGCAGCCCGTGATGGCGAGACACAGCCTGTTCGCTGCGACAGGCCGGTTGCGGGGAGCAGAGGGCATGCATTTGGATGCCGCGCTTCATGAGCGCGGGGCACGGTGGCGCTATCGACGACCAGGTCCCATGGGTCTCTGTCCCGACTCGGCGGATTCGAAGGCCTGGGCGGCAGACCGACAGCCACTACCAGCGAGCGATTCGCACATCGACCGACCTTGTAGTTGACAGTCCTTCGTAGCGGTGTATACTCCGTGACCGCGTGCGGTTTATATTCACAGGGATATTGCGATGCCAAGAGCGTTCACGGGAACTGAGAAAGAAGAGATCCGAGCCCGACTCATGGAGACGGGCCTTGCCTGCTTCACTCGCTACGGGTTGAAGAAGACGACGATCGAGGACTTGGTGAAGCCGGCCAAGATCTCGAAGGCGGCGTTCTACCGCTTCTTCCCGTCGAAGGAGGCTCTGTTCGCCGAGCTCTTGCTTGAGCGATTCCCGGCGATGCAGCGCCGCGTTGTCGAGAGATCGCTGCGGGCGACGGACGACGTGCGCGAGGCGATCGTGCGATTCCAAGAGGAACTGGTGCGAGAGATGGAGGCGGACGATCTGATTCGGCCGATCATCCTCAACCCGGCGGAGCTCGAGCAGATCATCCACGGCGTGCCCGACGGGCTTCGCGGCATCGCGGCGCTCGACCTGGGAGCGCCAGTGCTCGAGTGGATCCGGGACGCCCAGGCGCGCGGCGACATCATCGAGGGCGACCCCGAGGTCGTAGTGTGGATGCTCGGATTCGTGAAGTTCCTACCGACCCACCAGGACGACATCGATCCGGCCCTCTACCCAAAACTCCTCAACATGGTGACAAACGTCGTGGCTGACGGCCTCACTTCCGCAGCTAACGCTGGGAAGGTGGGCCGTCCGACGGCGCGAACGAGCCGGCGTCAAGCGCCGGCTGTTCGCGTGCCCGCACGGAAGGCGGCCCCGGATAGGGGTAAGAAAGCGAGAGCGAAATGAACACGACAACTCTGCGGATGGCGTGGCGGAATCTGTGGCGTCATCCGCAACGGACGATCCTGATGATCGCGATGGTCGCGTTCGGCAGCTTCGTGATCCTCATCCTGTGGGGAATCACGGACGGCTTCCTCGCGTCGATGACGCACTCCCAGGTCGCCCAGAACCAAGGCGCTTTCCAGATCCGAGCGGCCGGCTACGCGGAGGATCCGGTGCCGTCGAGCGGCCTCAGGTTGGACGATCTGGTGCGCATAGAGGCCGCCCTCGCGGGGCTCCGCCTGCGGGCGACGGCGCCGCGGCTCGAGGTCTACGGGATGATTCGCAGCGCCTACGGGTCCGACGGGGTGACGATCCGCGGGGTGGATCCGACGCGGGAGCCGCGGGTGACGGATCTGCAGGATTCCCTCACCGCCGGGCGCTACCTCGTCGGGCCGGGCGAGGTCCTGCTCTCGGCACAGCTCGCCGCGGATCTCGACGTCCGCGTCGGCGAGCGCGTCGTCCTCCTCGCCTCTGGCGCGGACGGGACAACGTCGCAGGCATTCCGGGCGGTCGGTCTCTTCTCGTCGACGGTGACGGAACTCGAACGGGTGGCGCTCGTCTCGATCGTCGACGCGCGTGCGCTGACGGGCTGGGGCGGCGTCACGGCGCTCGCGGTTGCCCTGCCGCCCGGCGCGTCCACGTCCGCCGCCGTGGCCCACGCCCGCGAACTCCTGGCGAATCAGTCCGAAGCGGAGGTCGCCGACTACTTCGGCCTCAACCCGCTCGCGCGGCTCATGGTCCAGGGGAGCACAATCAAGATGATCCCGTTCGTGGTCTTGATCTCGCTCCTCGTCGGGTTTGGGGTCGCTAACACGACCTTCTACTCGGTCCTCGAGCGCACGCGGGAGTTCGGGGTGATGGCCGCGCTGGGCATGAGCCGCCGGCAACTCGCGCGGATGGTGCTCGTCGAATCGGTCTTCGTGTCGGCGATCGGCTTCGCCGTCGGCGGGAGCATCGGCTACGGCGCGCTCCTCTACATGGCCCGCGTCGGCCTCGACCTGACGCCGCTCATGGCCGGGTTCGGCGCCGAGCTCGGGATCCCGACGGTTATCTACGCCTCGGCTTCGGGCCTGTACTGGCTGGCGGCGCTGTCGGTCGTCGTGTTCACCGCGCTGGTCGCGGCGTGGTATCCGGCTCGACGAGCCAACCGACTGGAGCCGGTGACCGCGATCCGCGAGGGATGACCCTGGAGGAATCATGAGGATACGAACAGCTCGTCGACGCACTGCGGTTCTTGCTTTGCTCGTCGCCGTCTTCTCGCTTGCCGTGGCGGGGCTCGCGGCCCAGTCGCCGGAAGCAATGCCCACCGCGACCGAAATCCTCGACCGAGCGCGCGGCGCGTGGCAGGGTGACAGCTTCCACGCCGTCGTCAGCGTCGAGGTGACCCTCGCCGGGCAGACGAAGGTCCACGTCCTCGAAGTGTGGACGCTCGGCAGCGACTACGCGCTCTTGCGAGTTCTCGAACCGAAGGACGATGCGGGGTCGGGCTACCTCCAGGTTGGCGACAAGCTCTGGTACTACTCGCCGCTCGTCGGCGGCTCGATCGAGCTTCCGTCGATGGCGATCGGAGACACCCTGTTCGGCTCCGGGCCGTCGATCGAGGATCTGGCACTCGGGACGCTGTCCGAGGACTACGACGTGACCGCCGAGGCGATCGACGGCGGGTACTTGCTGACCCTCGTCCCGCACCCGGACGCGCCCGTCGTTTACGGGAAGCTTGAGCTCACCGTGACGTCCGACTACGCGATAGAGCGCATCGTGACCTACGACCAGCGTGGCGGAGTGCTTCGAACCGCGACCTTCTCCGAGGTCGTCGAGGTCGACGGTCAGAAGCTCCCCACACGGATCGTGGTCGAGGACGCGTCGGGGAATCGGACGATCCAGCGGATTACGAACGCAGAGTACAACCTGAACCTCGATCCGTCATTCTTCACGCTCGAACGGTTGGAGGGGGCGGAATGAAGGCCGCGATTCGGCACCTCGTGCGCAATCGGCGCCGCAGCTTGTTGACGCTCCTCGCGGTGCTCTGCCCGGTCTTCGCGCTCGTGGTGATGTTCGGGTTCGCGTCGGCCAACCTCTCCGACATGTTCGACACGGTGACGCGCGTCGACACGGGCCACCTCCAGATCCGGCACGTGGACACGCGCGCCGCCGGGTCGGCGACGGCGCTGATGCAGGATCCGTCGCCCGCGATCGAGGCGCTCGCGGGAATCGACGGGATCGAGTGGCACACGGTGCGCCTCGACCTCCCGGCGCTGGCGAGCGCGGGGGATCGGTCGCGGACAGTCCTCATCCAGGGCGTCGTCCCCGAGGAGATCGATCCGATCAGCTCAACGCGAAGTCTGATCGTCGCGGGAACCTACCTGACGAGTGACAGCCCGGGCGTCGTCATCGGGAAAGAGCTCGCCGATCTCCTCAGGGTCGGCGTCGGCGACGACCTCGTCCTCCTCGGCGCGCACCCGGAGACCGGTGTCGGCGTCCTGCGCGTGCCGGTGGTCGGGATCGTCGACGCCCCCATCGCGGAGATGGGGCGCTCGGTCGTGCAGGCGCCGCTCGCGCTGACGCGCCAGCTTGCCCGCAGCGCCACGGCGGCGACCGCCGTGGTTGTCCGCGTGGCCGGCGTGACGGGGCCGTGGGACAGCGACCGAATCGACGCCGTCGCCGCGAAGCTCCGCGCCGTCCTCCCGGCGGACTATGTGGTCCTCGACTGGCGGGACCTCGTCCCTCAAGTCGACGTCTTCCTGCGAATTCTCAACCCGGCCCTCCTCATCGTCGCGGCGATCTTCTTCGGCCTCGGGGCGCTCGTCGTACTGAACACGGTCTACTTGTCGGTGATGGAGCGGACGCGCGAACTTGGCCTCATCCTCTCGCTCGGCGCGTCGCGCGGCCGGGTGATGCGGAGCATCCTCTCCGAGGCGGGGATCCTCGCCGGGGTGGGGGCCGTCGGGGGGGCGCTCGGCGGCGTGGGTCTCGTCTGGATCGTCGAGGCTCTCGGCGGGATTCCACTCCCGGCGGAGTACAGCGCATTCGCCAAGGCGGTGGGGATCAACTCAGTCCTTCACCTGCGGGTCGACGCCCCGCAGGTGCTCCTCGCCGCGGCGGCGATGGCGGTGGTCGCCGTGCTGGCCGCGTGGGTCCCGGCCCTTCGGGCCTCGAACCTCGAACCCGTGGAGGCGATGCGGTATGTCGAATAGCCCACTCATCCGAACGATCGATCTGCGCAAGGCCTACGAGACCGAAGCGGTCACGACGCCGGCTCTGTGCGGCGTCGACCTCGACCTGCACGAGAAGGAGTTCACGGCGATCGCCGGCCCGTCGGGGTCGGGCAAGTCGACGCTCCTTCACCTGCTCGGCGGGCTCGATCGCCCGACATCTGGCGAGATCCTGCTCGAGGGACGGCCGCTGTCGGGACTGTCCAAGGATCAACTCGCCCGCCTCCGCATGACGAGCATCGGCTTCGTCTTCCAGGCGTACAACCTGATCCCGGTGCTGACGGTTCTCGAGAACACGGCGTTCGTGCTCGAACTGCAGGGTGTCGCGCGCGCGGAGCGAATCGAGCGTGCGAGGCGGATCCTCGGGGAACTGGGGATCGAGAAGTACGCGGACCAGTTTCCGAACCGGATCTCGGGCGGCGAGCAGCAGCGGGTCGCGGTCGCTCGCGCGGTGGTCTCGGAGCCGTCGATCGTTCTCGCCGACGAGCCGACGGCCAACCTCGACTCGGCGGCAAGCCTGGAACTGATCGATCTGATGCGGCGGCTCAACGAGGGCAAGGGCGCGACGTTCCTGTTCGCGACGCACGACGCGCGGCTGCTCGACCGAGTGAGCCGCGTCGTGACGCTGGTCGACGGCCGAATCTCTACCGATGAGGTCCGGGATTCGGCTTGACCACGATGGAGGCCGAATCGCGCGGGATGAGACACGCGATTCGGCTTGAGGTCCTCCACGGCAGGATCGCCAAGGCCAGAGCCGCGATTCAATCTACGCAGGCCAAGCAGTTCGTCAACTGGTGGACGGCCGAACTGCCTAGCGACTCAGCCGCGCTCGGCTGAGTCGCCGCCGACAGCCGTGATCCGCTTCAGAACAGCAACGCGCTCGTAGGGCAGACGAATCTGGCCAAGCGTCGTCTTCGTGGAGTCGATCCCGTGATCGTCTGAGCCGCCGGTGACGAGCAGGCCCCGCTGCCCAGCCTTCATCGCGAGCAGCTCGGGAGAGATGCTGAACTCGGTCGTCGGGGACGTCCGATACGGGTAGACGGTCTCCATCGCGTCGACGCCGGCCGCCACGAGGCCGTCGAGGAAGCTGTCCCAGTCGGCAACGCGCATCAGACAGGGATGAGCGACCGATACGGCCCCGCCCGCCCCATGCAGGATCTCGACAGCTTCGCGGAGTCCGGTTTTCTCGAGCGAGACGTAGCACGGTAGCCCGCGGCCGATGAATCGCTCGAATGCCTCGTCGGACCGTTTCACCGCGCCGCACTCTACGAGAACCCGCGCGAGGTGCGGGCGGCCGAGGTTCCCGGCCGCGTGACGCCGCACGTCGGACATCCCGATGTCGAATCCCGCCTCGCGACACTTCTCGATCATGCGTTCCATGCGCAGGAGCCGCGCCTTCTCCATCCATCCCAAGAGCTCCGCCAGGGGCGGCGATGCTGGATCGACGAAGTAGCCGAGCAGTTCTCCGGCCACGCCGTCGAAGTCGGCCTTCAGCTCGACGCCGGTGATGACTTCGACCCCCAGAAGCGTCGTCACCCTCCCGGTCAGCTCGGACGAAATGGCATCGTGATCGGTGATCGCAATCGTCGACAACCCACACGCCCGCGCTCGTGCCACCATCTCCGCGAGGGTCTGCGTGCCGTCGGAGGCCACCGTGTGCAGATGCAGGTCGGCGTAGGTGGCGTTCACCGTTCCGCCTGCTCTTGCCGTTGCAGGCGCGCCGCGCGCGCGACGTTCTCGAGGAGCATGATCGTGGTGAGGGGACCGACGCCGCCGGGAACGGGGCTGACGGCTCCGGCCACCGGAGCGACGGCGGCGAAGTCGATGTCTCCCACAAGCTTCCCATCCACGACGGTCGTGCCCACGTCGATGACGACGGCCCCGGGCCTCACCATCGATCCGCTGAGGAATCGCGGGCTACCCACGGCGACGCACAAGATGTCGGCCGTCTTCGTCATCGCCGCGAGGTCACGAGTACGAGAGTGGCAGACGGTCACGGTCGCATCCCGCGCAAGCAGGAGCTGACTGAGGGGGCGTCCCACGACGAGACTCCGTCCGACGACAACCGCGTGCTGTCCCGAGATCTCCACGTCGTACGCGTCGAGAAGAGCCATCACGGCGGCCGCAGTCGCGGGAACGAAGGCCGCCGCGCCGCGGAAGAGGCTCCCCAAAGCGAACGTGCCAGCGCCGTCCACGTCCTTGGCTCCAGGAATCGCGTCCTGCACGGCACGCAAGTCGATGCTCGGCGAGATGGGCATCTCGACCAGGATGCCGTCCACCGAGCCATCGCGTCCCAGCGCATCGACCTTGTCTACGAGTGCCTCCGTCGTCGGATGCTCGAAGCGTACGACCTCGACGTCAATCCCCAACGCTTTGCCCGCCCGCTGCTTCGCCCGGGCATACGCCACGGCGGCCTCGTCCTCTGTGGCAAGCACCACGACGAGACGAGGCGCCCGGCCGGTTTTGGCCAAGGTCGCGACGTCGTCCCGCAAGGCCGCCTTCCTTCGTTCCGCCAGCGGTTTCCCCTCAAGACGCCGTACGCTCACGCTCGTCCCTCCAGATTCGATCGAGGATTCCGTTGATGAACGACTGGGCCTGTTCTGTCCCGTACTTCTTCGCCAGCTCGACGGCCTCGTCCATGGCCACTTCGGCCGGCACATCGTCACAGAAGAGGAGCTCGTAGACGCCGACACGCAGGATGTTTCGATCGAGAAGCGCCAGTCGCTCGAACCGCCAGCCCACCGTGCGCTCGCCGATCAAGCGATCGATCTCGTCCCGATGATCGTTCACGCCGCGGAAGGCGCCGGCAATGTAGTCCCGCTGATCCCCCGGATCCTCCTCTTCGAACATGTCCTCCAATGAAACAGGGAGGAACTCGCTTTGGTAGAGGGCGAACAGCACGAGCTCGCGTGCCCGGGTGCGATGCATTAGCGGAGGGCGCGCGGACGCGCCTCGGTCTGGGCGGAGGGATGACGGGGCGCCGTGCCTAGAATCGTGCGTCCGATGGGGCATCGACCTCGACCCGTTCTCCAAACCACGATCCTACGCCTCATCCTCATCTTCCCATTCCCCGCTCTGGTCACCCACTGGGCTCTCGGGCTTGACGATCTTCTGCACGTCGACGTTGACGGCGCTGACCCGAAGCCCGGTCATTCGCTCAATCTCGGACTTGATCCGCGCCTGAACCTGTTTCGCGATCTTAAGGATCGGATACCCGTAGACGACGGTGATGCGAGCGGTCACGGCGACAACATCCCCGTCAACGTTCGTGTCTACGTACCGCTTCATCCCTTCCCCGCGGCGGAATGCTGTGTCACCGGGGCGCAGACTGGCGATCCCATCGATTTCGGAGATCGCAATGCCGGCGATCGCCGTCACCACTTCGCGCGAGATCCCGACACTTCCTTTGTCTAGATCGGCCACTGCGCCCTCCTAGTTCGTTCCGGAGTCGTGCGTTTGGGGCGGCACGACCTTCTTGACGTAGACATCGACTGAGGAAACGGCGACGCCAGCCAGCCTTTCGACGTCCACTTCGACGTTCTCCTGCACGCCCCGCGCGACGGCGTGGACAGCGTACCCATACTCCACGGCGATCCGCAGCTCGATGCGCGCCTGATCGTTGGCCAGCTCGATCTTCACGGCCGGCGCGATGTCCTCGCCGCCGAAAATCCCCTTGAGGCCGCCCGGGCCACCAGACGATCGCGCGATCCCAGTGACCCGTTCGGCGGCGATTCTCGCGATGGCGACGATCACTTCCTCGGCCATCGTGATTCGGCCGTTCTCGTCGACGATCTCGATCCGCTTCTCCGCCATGTCGTCCTCCTACACGCGCTCGACGTACGTGCCGGTGCGGGTGTCCACCTTGAGCGTGTCCCCCTCTTTCACGAACAACGGGACGCGAACGACCACTCCTCTCTCCAGGGTGGCGGCCTTGTCGACGTTGGACACCGTATCCCCGCGTACGCCAGGCTCCGTCTTCAAGACCTTCAGTTCCACGAAGTTCGGGAGGTCGACCTTGACCAAGTCGGAGTTGTAGTAGTAGCCGATGACGTTCGTGCCCTCGATCATGTAGTCCCCCTGAGGTCCCAATACCGCCTTGGGGATGGGGAATTGGTCAAACCGCTCCACATCCATGAAGATATAGTTGTCCCCGTCATGGAATAGATACTGCAGCTCGCGCGACTCGAGAAAGGCGGTCGACGTGTCTTCGAAACCGCGGAAGGTATCGCTGGTAACCTTGCCTGACTTGAGATGCTTCAGCTTCGCCGACCCGACCGCACTTCCTCGGCCTCGCTTGTTGTGCTCGTAGTCGACGATTTCGTACAGCTCGCCTCCGTAGAGGATCGTCATCCCTTTGCGCAGTTCGCTAATGGACAGTCCCATGTCGTTGCTCCCTTCTCCTCCGGCGGCTTCCTCCCCGGACGTCGCATGCCCATGATACCCACAACGCGCGCGCGTCCCCATGAATCTGCTCTCACATCCGCCGACGATGCCGCGTCGCCACGGCATCGACCACCGTGTGAACCACGTTCGGCACGTACACCCCTGCGAGGATCGCCCACACGTTCGCGCGAGGTCTCCCAAACGAGACGGGAGAGCCAAACAGTGCGCTGGCGCCGACAGCGGTTGCCGCCGCGAGCAACGTCAAGTACGCAATCCGCGTTAGAGGTCCCCAGACGATGTGATGCGACACCCCGCGGTGCCGGAAGATCTTTGCATAGGGCCACCACAAGATCGAAAGCCGCCCCCATCGCCGCGTCGGCCGGCTGCGCACGAGGTCGAGATCGGGAGTCAGAAAGATCATAGAGAATGCGAAGCCACCCAAGAAGGACAGAAGGGATTCGGTCGGCAGGCTTCCCTTGCGGACCAGGACGGCGCCACCGACCGCGAAGGCCGAGAGGATTCCCGCTTCGATGGCCAGGTGAGTCCTTCCCGAAGGCATGCCCCCACTATGCAACAAGACGCGATTTCACACAACTGCATCGTTGCCTTGACGGACTCCTGACCGGCCGCTACAATCGGTTAGCAAACTCAAGACGCCAGTGCTAAGAGCCCGCGAAGGAGGGAAAAGATGACAACGAAGCCGTTGGGCAAGAGAGTCAAGCCGCTCGGCAAGAGGATTCTCGCTAAGAAGCTCGAGCAGGAGCACCGCAAGACCGCAGGGGGGATCGTCCTGCCCGACTCCGTGAAGAACGAGAAGACGGTTCGCGCGCAGGTTGTGGCCATCGGCACCGACGAGAAGTTCGAAGTCAAGGTTGGCGACACCATCCTCGTACAGAGCTTCTCGGGCACCGAGATCGAAGAAGGCGAAGACAAGTACATCCTCGTCGAGGAGAGCAAGGTCCTCGCCATCGTCAAGGACTAGTCGAAAAGGGGGAATTCAGATGGCGAAAGAGGTCATCTTCGGTGAGGAAGCACGACGGCGGATGAAGGTCGGCATCGACAAGCTGGCGGATGCCGTTCGCATCACCCTCGGCCCGCGCGGACGCAACGTCATCATCGACAAGAAGTTCGGTAGTCCGGACATCACGAACGACGGCGTCACGATCGCGCAGGAGCAGGAGTACAAGGACGTTTTCGAGAACATGGGCGCGCAGCTCGTCAAGGAAGTCGCCTCGAAGACGAATGACATTGCCGGCGACGGGACAACGACGGCCACGATTCTCGCACACGCCATGATCGAGGAAGGGTTCAGGAACCTCGCTGCAGGCGCGAACCCGATGGAGCTCAAGCGCGGCTTGGAGAAGGGTTCGGCCGCCATCGTCGCAGAGCTGAAGAAGATGAGCCGCAAGCTGAAGACCAAGGAGGAGACCGCGCAAGTCGCGACGATCTCCGCCAATGACGAGGCGATCGGCAAGATCATCGCCGATGCGATGGAAGCCGTCGGTGAGGACGGCGTCATCACGGTCGAAGACTCCGACACGATTGAGACGACCTACGACGTCGTCGAGGGAATGCAGTTTGACCGCGAGTACATCTCCCCGTACTTCGTCACGGACCCGAAGAAGATGGAAGTCCTCCTCGAGCGACCGTTCATCTTCGTAACGGATCAGGAACTCAAGAGCGCGAACGATCTCGTCCCCGTACTCGAGCGTGTCGTCCAGGCCGGCAAGCCACTTCTCATCATCGCCAAGGACGTGACGGGCGAGGCGTTGACGACGCTCGTCCTGAACAAGCTGAAGGGCACCCTCACCAGCTGCGCGGTCAAGGCTCCCGGGTTCGGCGACCGCCGCAAGGCGATGCTCGACGATGTCGCGGTCCTAACCGGCGCGACCGTTGTCGCCGAGGATGCCGGCATGCAGATCAAGGACACGACGCTGGACATGCTCGGCTCGGCGGAGCGGATCAAGGTCGACTCGGCCAACACGACGATCATCGGCGGCAAGGGCAAGTCGGACGCCATCCATGGTCGCATTGAGCAGATCGAGGCTCAGATCGAGACGACCGATTCGGACTACGACCGCGAGAAACTCGAAGAGCGCAAGGCCAAGCTGGCCGGCGGCGTCGCCGTCATCAAGGTCGGCGCGCCGACCGAGACCGAGCTCTCCGAGAAGAAGCACCGCATGGAGGACGCCCTCGAGGCCACCAAGGCCGCGGTCGACGAGGGGATTCTCCCTGGCGGCGGCGTGGCGCTGCTCAACGCCTCGAAGGTCCTCGACAAGCTGCCCCTGGAGGGCGACGAGAAGGTCGGCGTGCGGATCCTCGCTCGAGCCCTTGAGGCTCCGCTCCGCCAGCTCGCTCTCAACGCCGGATTCGAGGGCGCGATCGTCGTAGGAAAGGTGCGTGAGCAGAAGGCCGGCGTCGGATTCGACGTGGTCAAGGAGGAGTACCGCAACATGTTCGAGGCCGGCATCATCGACCCGACCAAGGTGACTCGCTCCGCTCTGCAGAACGCCGTCTCCATCGCTGGCATGCTGTTGACGACCGATGCGCTGGTCGGCGAGATCAAGGAAAAGGATGAGTCGGCGGGGCCGCGAATGCCGGACATGCCCTACTAGAGTCACAAGCGATTGCTTTTGCCCCTCCCGCCCGACTACCCTCGGGTGGGAGGGGTTTTCTCTTTCCATGGACAGACGAATCGGCCTTGCGTTAGGAGGTGGAGGCGCTCGGGGACTCGCGCACCTCGGCGTCCTGATCGGGCTTGACGAAGCCGAGCTACCGATCCACGCCATCGCCGGAACGAGCATGGGGGCCGTGCTCGGAGCGGCTCGCGCGATCGGCGCGAACCTCCAGCTCCTGGCCAGGCTGCTCACAACGCTCGACCTGAACGCCCTCCTTCAGGTGTCGGACAACACGCTGCGCGAGGTCCAGAAGATCGTCGGCCGAAGCATGGTAGAGTACGTTCGCGGCGCCGCGTGGCGCGCCGAAGACGCCTCGCCCCCGGATCTCGCCCGACTGAACGAGCTCTTCTCCCTGCTCACGGCCCGCAAGACGTTCGCGGAAACGCTTGTGCCATTCGCGGTGGTCGCGACCGACATCGAGACAGGACTGCGAGCAGTTCTCGATCAAGGACCTATCTGTCGCGCCCTGACCGCCAGCACGGCGGTGCCGGGGATCTTCTCGCCCGTTGCCCATGAAGGCCGCTTCCTCATCGACGGCGGCATTGTCGACAAGGTCCCCGTGGACGTCGTCATCGAGATGGGTGCGACGGCGGTGATTGCCGTCGATACCGGCGCTCCGATTGCCCGGCGCGTCGAGACGCAACTCGAGGCCATCCTCCAGGCGCAGCGGTCTACGTCGAAGCACCTGACGCAGATGCAGCTCGACGCCGCCCGGCGACTCCTTGACGACCGCCTGGTGATCCTCCGCCCTGACGTCGGATGGATCCGGATGTTCGCCTTCGAGTACGCCGAGGAGGCCATCCAGGCGGGCCGAGCCTCCGTCTCGGCCCACCTGGACGAACTGATGGAACTCCAACAGTCCGGCTCGGCCGACGACGACTAACGAAGAGTGAACGGGGTACTCGTCGCTGCCCCGACTCGGTCTTCCCAATCCGTTGCCGACACCCGCACCTCGTACGTCACCCCTTTGGCGAACGACGAGCAGTCCCACGCGAAACTCCCCTGGTTGGCCAGATTCTCTATAAGGACCGTCCACTCCTCCGCTCCCTCAACTCGGACCGCGATCGCGATCTGCAGCCCGGCGGGCAGCCCATCCGGGTCGATGGCCTGCCACTGGACCACGAGGGGGCAGCCGGCCTCACCGGCGATCGGCGCCAGGAGCTGCACGCGCGGAGCCGTCAGGTAGTCGACCGTGGCCGAGTTGGCTGCACGGGGAGTCCCCTGGATGGGAGCGCCAGCAGCGTCGACTCCGCAGTGGACAAGCCCGTCGTTCGTCCGCCAGACATTGCCCATCTCGATCGGGTCGACGCGCTCCATCGTCGCGTAGGGCAGGGCACCTTCACTCGCACACCCGGCCGGCCAGCCGACATCGGCACACAGGACCTGGTCCACCACGTTCCCCATGGCATCGAGAAGCTTCACGTTGGCCCCGGTGTTCGAGAGCGCGCCCTTGTAGATGACGTCCGCCGCAACATCGGACACCGTGGTGTCGTCGGTTCGTTCGAGGAGAAGAAATCCGCCCGGTTCGAGCGTCGATCGCCGCACCTCGAGGGTGCTTTCCTCGACCACCGAAAGCGGAATCCGCGCGTCGCCGATCGTCACGACCCACCCGGCGAGATCGACCGGGGACGCTCCGCAGTTGCGGAGCTCGATCCACTCGTCTTGTCCGCCCGCCGCGGTGCCCCCCCAAGCGACTTCGTTGAGGACCACATCAGGAGATGCGCCCAGCGCGACGAGGGGTCCGAGGAACCCCAGACTCACCACCAACATGACCGTCGTACGCCCGCCTTTCTTCATGGTTGTCTCCTTTCTCCGATCGGACGTATGATTCGGATGTCCGATCCTTTCGTATATGATCATACCTCCTTTTCGCCTTTCTAGTCACTCTACTCTACAAGTCGCGATCTGCAGGCGCCGTTCCCGGACTTCCGCCTGACCTGGCGTCGCATACCGCTTCCCTCTCACACGCCGTGACCTCTATACTGCACGCATGGGTACAACGGAGACCTACGTTGGCCGCTCGTCTTGTCTGAGTTCCCTCATCCTCGCCCTGCTCTTCGCGCTCGCGGGGTCTCCTGGCGCGTCGGGGACTCCCCCAGCCTACCGGATGACTCTTGACGTCAACTACGCCGAGGGCACGTTCCGCGGCGAACTCATCCTTACCTACGAGAACCACTCGACCGTTCCTCTCGAGGAGATCTTCTTCAGGCTCTACGGGAATGCGCGGTCCCTCTACGGGACAGCCTCTCTCGACGTGGGCGAAGCACGCGCCGACGGAGAGAGTGTCATCGTCTCGCTCTTTGCCAACAACACCGTCCTCTTGGTCCCGCTCGGCCGCCCCCTCGCGCCTGGGGCCTCCGCCGAGATCACTCTCTCGTTCCTGGGACGTGCTGCCAGCGCACCCCCCGAGGGCGGGTTCTCCTCGGAAAGCGAGTACGGCTTACTCCTCAAGTCCTCGCACGCCCTCACGCTCACGGCGTTCTATCCTTTCGTCGCGCCGTACACTGAGGAAGGCTGGGCCATCGACCCCATTAGCGCTGTTGGCGACGCGCTGTTCGCAGACTCCGCGACGTACGTTGTCACCCTGCGCGTCGACTCCGGGGTCACGGTCATCCCCATCGCCGACGAGGTCGTGGCCGAACCCGACGGGCGAACCCGGCACTCGTTCCACCGCGACGCGCTGCGCGACTTTTCGCTTGTTCTTGTCGACGACGGCCGCCAGCCGCTTGTGACGACAGCGGACGGCATCACCCTGCGGTCATGGTTTTCTCCGCAGCATGACCAAGCGGCCGACATCGCTCTCCAGCGGGGAGCCGCCGCGATCGAGGTCTTCTCCTCGCGCTTCGGGGCCCTACCCTATGAGGCGGTCGACATGGTCGAAGTCCCGCTGCAACGCGCGGCGGGCGTGGAGTGCTCCGGGCTGTTCCTCGTCTCCGCCGCGTACGCCGCGGAGCCACGCGACGTGTTCTTCGACATCATCGTGTCCCACGAGATGGCCCACCAATGGTTCTACGCCGTGGTCGGCAACGACCCGACGGAAGAGCCGTGGCTCGACGAGGCGCTCGCAACGTACGCATCGAACATCTACCTCGCCGCCATCTCTCCCGCCGCCGCCCAGTCCGAGCGGTCGACGTGGTCCTCACTCTACGATTGGGTGCGCCGCGACTATCCGGACCTACGCGTGACGAGCCCCTTGTACGACTTCCCCGATTCCGCCACATACTCCGCCTTCGTCTATAGCGGCGGCGCGCTCGAGTTGGACGCCATCCGGCGCGATATCGGCGACGAGGTGTTCTTCCAGGCCCTCGCCGAGTACTACACGGACCACGCGCTGGCCATCGCGTCGGGCGCCGATCTCTTCGCGAGTCTCAGCCACGCCTGCGCTTGCCAACTTTCCAGCGTGCTCTTCGGCTCAGAGTCCGCAACGGGACCTTGAGAAACCTCGATGCGGGGCAGCGTGTAGGTTCGTTGTCATTCTCAATGCACTCGAAGGAGGCAGACGTGAGACGGATGCACCTCATGGTGAAAGGAGCCGTTTTGGCTCTCGTGGCGGCCCTTGCCGTCGCTGCAGCCGGGGGAGCTGTGACGCTCGACCCGCAGACGTACTACTGCTTCTCCGTCGGCAATCTTGCCGTCGGCATCCAGACGCTGAGTGTCGCCGCGGCAGACGGGGGGTTCGATGTCCTCGCCTACTCTGACAACACGGTGTCCGTACTCCACGGCACGCAGACGGCGTCAGGGAACGTACAACAGGTTCTCCTCTCCTCCGACCGCCTTCTCGTCGTCGATGGCGACCGCTTCTACCTGCGCGTGAACGGCGCAACGCTCTCGTACGCGATTCGCCCCGCCAGCCTTGGCTTGGAACTCATCATCAGCCCCAAAGGGTCGATCGACCTCTTCGAGGCGCTGACCTCAGTGCTCGTCGAGCTCCAAGATGTGGGCATTGCCGGAATGGACGTCGACGTCGACGGGTATCGGACGTTCGCTCGCAATGCACTGAAAGGACCTGCGGCACCGCAGGACCTTGCGGCGAAGCTCGACTACGCGCTGTACGGATTGGGAGTCGCCGAGGATTGGTTTGCGTACGCGTCCCAGAAGGGCCTCGCGCTCCTTGGCCTGCGCATCGAAGTCGTCGTGGAGAAGATTCCGGGCGGGATCCTTCCCGCCACGTTCTCGGCGGACATGATCTCGGAAACCAACACGGTAGCGAGCCTCGTCGTGCCCGTCGATCAGTTGGTGTCTCTCGCCCGTTCGACCGGCGTCGGGTATGTGCGACTGCCGTATGTTCCCGTCGTACCGTAGGACTCGGGAGGCATGTGACCTTGTGCCCGCTGAGGTCGACGTGCGCGAGAGCACCCTGACTCCGTAAGCGCGAACAAGACGAGGACTGTGCGCGGTGCCGCTCGGGGGTCCCCGAGTACTTCGAATGGCACCGCTATCGGTGAAAACAGGTAGCGCCGCGCTTCTGCGCCGCAATGCGGCGCGGAAGCATGGCGCTTTATGGTCGGGACGCCCGGATTTGAACCGGGGACCTCTTGCACCCCAAGCAAGCACGCTACCAGGCTGCGCTACGTCCCGAGATCGCCTCCGATGGTACCCGCCGCGTCCTCGTGGGGCAATCGTCGCGCCTGTCACTCGAAGGACGGCGTCTCGCGCGCAGGACGATGTCCGAACAGCGAGATCCCGGCGGCGTAGTCCTCGATCAGCGTGGCCGTGGCCTCGCGATCGAGGCCGCTGCGCCGAAGGCGACGACCGAACCGCCATACGGCGACCCGCCTCACGACGGGGATCGAGCAGACGATCCAGAGGATCGATCCGAGCACCCGCGCAACGAGCAGCGAACTGATCAAGACGGCCATGGTGTTGCGCAGCAAGCGTCCGACTCTGGCTACGACGCCCAGGATTCGTCTCAACTCGCTTCCCCCTTCTCCGGTCGCCGGTCTCCGAGCGTGATCCCCTTGCCGCGAACGAGATCGCGCAGGTTGATCATGTAGCCTCGCGTCATCTCCATCGCATCCTCTCGCGGGATGCCCGCCTCGACGAGCTTGCGGTAGAAGGTGCTCACCGCATCGGCCATGCTCTCCGCTGCATCCTTTGAGTACAACACACCTCGGAGTTCTCTCAGGAGATTCGGCACCAGCTCTGCGACGGTACTAAGAACCTCACGAAGGTCCTCCACCTTCCCCTTCCCTTCATCGGAGATGTCGATGTTCACGACGATCCTCCTCCTTTCCGTCGATTGATCAGATGAACCTCACGCCCGAGGAGCCGCAGGTCCGCGCGCACGGGATTCCCGCGCCGCGTCAGCCAAGCTCCAAGACGGAACCCTACGATGAACGAACCGACATCGAGTTGTACTAGCCGGCGGCCCAGAGCCTGACGCGAAACCCGTTCCCACATCTCCTCGGAAACCAAAGGCAAGGCGGAAAAGGCGGCGCGCACCGAGGCGCGGACGCGGAGCGCCGCCGCCACGTCGTGGAGACAGTCTGCGCACGCGCCGATGTGGGTCGCCACATCCGCGCCCTCTTCCGTGGCGAGGTTCCCCTCGACGTACCAGGGAATGAGCTCGCGGACTTCCTCGCATCCTCTCATGTCAGTGCCTCCGCCAGCGCTCGCCGCGCGTAGTACATCCTTGACTTCACGGTGCCTTCGGGGATTCCTAGCATGCCGGCGATCTCGCCGTATGACAGCCCCTCGTAGAACGTCAGGAAGACAACCTCCCGCTGTTCCTCAGGCAGGGTCTTGATGGCTCCAAGCGCCCGCTCCCGGTCATGAACGGCCGGAGCCGGGTCAGGCTCCACCAGCGTGGTCTCCGGTACGCGCGCGCCCCGCTGCTCCTTGCGAAGCAAATCCAGGGCCCGGAATCGCGCGATCCCGAACACCCAGGTCGAGACCTTCGACCGCCCCTCGAACTTCGCTGCCTGCCTCCAGACGACGACCATGGTTTCCTGGGCCACTTCTTCCGCGAGGTGTCGGTTGTGCAAGAGACTGAACGCGTATCGAAACACCCGCTCCGCCAACCTCTCATAGAGCAGACGAAACGCAGACTCGTCTCCGTTCGCCGTCCGTGCGATCAGCGCACGATCGGTTCGGTCGTCCGCCTCGCCAGTCGCCCGTTGGTTCTGCGTCAACACCCCATCCTCTTGAGATCCACGAACAACGGCCCTCGCAGGCCCTCGAGGGTGAGTCGTCGAGGAGGCGGCATAAGGTTCAGGTTCACCGGGGGAGCATGGCCGGACCTACGTCTGGCGGACCGGGCGCGCGACTAGAGGAACTCCACGGAGCCTGACGCAAGGTCGTAGTACGCGCTCACGATGCTGAGCCGCCGTCGTTCGACTGCCTCGTGCAGAAGCGCGGACATCCGTGCGATGTCGGACGACGTGCGACGCGCGTGCTCACGCGCCGCGTTCTCGACCGCGTCCCCCTGAGCGGACACCGTGGCCCACACGGAGGGACGAATCGCGTTCATCACCCAGTCTATGCTCCCCGGACCCGGGCGTCCCGCGACGGCGGACGTCACTGCACCGCAGCAGCTGTGCCCGAGAATGAGTACGAGCGGGATCTGGAGGTGCTCCAGGGCGTACTCCAGGCTTCCTACGGCCCCACGGTCGAGGACATGCCCCGCCGTCCGCACGACGAAGAGGTCGCCAAGCCCCTGATCGAAGAGGAGCTCAGGCACGACCCGCGAGTCCGAGCACGTCAGAACTGCGGCCTTCGGCGACTGCTTGGCAGCGACGGCGCGCCGTCGCTCTGCGTCACGCCTGGGTCCCTCTGCGTGTCCGGCACAGAATCTGAGATTCCCGGCATTCAGGTCGGCGAGCGCTTCACTGGCTGCGTCCTGTCGCATGCGACTCCCTCGATGCCCCCTCGCTCCTCACAACCACGGAGCCACCAACTCCTCGGTCACACCCGACGGTCCTCCCGAGTAGCGAACGAAGCCCTCACGGTCGATGAGGAACGTGCGGGGGATGCCGGCCACGCCGTACAACTCCTTCACGACCCTCGCTTCGTTGAGCGATCCGTAGAGCACGCTGTTCGCCGAAAGACCGTGCGCGCTCGCGTACTCCCGCGCCGCCTTTTCCGTCCGATCCAGACTGATCGCAAGGAGAACGACATCGCGATCCGCAAGGCGAGTCGCCAACTCATCGAGCCCAGGCAACGTCCTTGTGCACGGGCTGCACCAACTCGCCCAGAAGTCGAGGATGATCAGCTTGCCACGCAGCGCCGACAACGTCACCGTCTCCCCGTTCAGACTCTCAAGCGAAAAGTCAGGGGCCGGGGCGGGCAAGGACTCGGACCGAGGCAGCATCAAAAACAAGACAGCCATCGCGACAAGGCCGGCGATCACCCAAGGCGCCGCTTCCTTCATCTCCCCCTCCTGAAGTGCTGACCCCGTGAGAGGAAGTGTATCCGCCGAACTGCTACTCACCAACGGCACTCGCGAGGAGGTGCGCGCGTGGCGCGCTACGAGGAGTGCTCCAGGGTTTCGACCTGAACCGCGCCGACACGGCTTGTCCCGAGTCGGCGTGGCATCTGCTCAAGAACATAGGCCTGCACAGCGAGATTGAGCTCCTCAACGAGGGAGCGATCGTTCGCCTCGGCAATCAGGGCAAGACTCGCCAGCATGCGCGCTTCGATGATTTCATCTCGGCTCGGGCGCACGGTCTTCCTCCTTGGGTTTCGTGGACAAGAGATAGCCGCCACACCCCCCCGAGGTCAAGTGACATTCCCTGGTCGACACCCTGCGGCACGCGTCCTGGAATCTCGTTCGCAGACGCTCTCCGCTCGCTTCGTGCTGCACATCACGCCCGCGATGTGGCATTCCTACGATGGTCCGCAATGAGGGTGGAACTTCGTCACCCTCCCGCACTGCCATGCTTGTGTGGAGACACACGGGCGAACCCGGGAAGAGACACCGGCGTCACTTCCCGACTCGTCGTGCGGCCTACTCCCGAGTCAACGTCCCGTGTACAGCGTACGGTATGCCAACACCCATCACTCTCTTTGCTCACGCTGTGTCCGAGGCGGCCCGCGCGAGGACCGCGTTCGAGGCTCGCCAAACGATGCGTGCCGGGAAGATCGAAGCGGTGGCACGGATTCGTTCCCTCGCGCCGGACCGCCTCATTGTGGACTACGATGCGTACACGAACCCTCTCGCTGAGTTCGACGACCTCTGGGGCGGCAACGCCGAGTTCATGGGCTCTGATCTTGTGGGCTCCTCGCTTCTCTATGACGGGCGAGCCACGTGGTTCGTGAATCCGAAGACGGCCACCGCACTCCACGCCTCGGGCCGCCTTCTCTACGAACCGCTCCCCGGCTACGACGCCCTCGGAGAGACGAGATTCCTTGACGACCTGGCGCGTGACTTCCTGTTGCGCGATGCGGGACAAGGCGTCCAGGGCGGTCGCCCAACGCGCATCATCGGGCTCAAGCCGAAGCGACAGCGCGTCGCGTCTCTCTTCCGCGTCGCCACCTACCCATTCGAACGCGCCGAGGTCGCCCTCGACGCCGAGACGCTCTTCCCACTCCGGATCGCGTTCATTCCCCCGCCAAACCTCTCGCTGTCCTCGTTCCTTGGCACTGACTCCGGAGTCACCATCGAGTACACGGAGGTACGCGAGCTTGACCTGGACGAGTCCGCGTTCACCCCTGCCCTTCCGTCTGGCACTCGAGTCTTCGAGGAGATGCTCGTCGCCGAGAGTGAGCTTGGAGTTGCACTGCCGTTCCCTCTCCCGGCGGATGCACTGCGCCGGTGCGGATACATCCTCGCGGATCACAGTGTGCGTTTGGTTCTCGACGCGACGCGCGAGCGCGGCTACGCGACCCTCTTCTGCGTCCGAGTGGACGAGAACGAGGAGGCTACGAGCGCGGTTGTGGTGAGGGTCGGCAACTACGTCTCGCGGTTGATGGCGCGGCGTCGTACGACGGTCGGCGAGCACGGCGAATCCGTCGACCTTGACGGTCAGCCGGCGCGCTACCTCGATCGTCGTCTGCTGTGGAAGGAGGGACCGCCCGCCATCGAGATGCCGGTCCTCGCGGATCTCGTGTGGGAGCGCGAAGGCATCTTCTGGGTTCTCACGAGTGAGAGGCTGGCCAGGGAGGATCTGCTGGCGCTTGCCCGAAACCTGAGCTAGGCTCGGTGGGCTGGGTCATCCTGAGCCGCGGCACGACGGAGCGCAATGAGCATTCGCTCGACGTCGTCAACGAGGCGGGCGATTCGTCGCGCTTGATGCTCGACCGTCGCTGCAAGCTCGCGGTGCCGAAAGATCAGCGTCGCATGACATGCAACAAGCCGCCCGATCCGCACTTCCTCTGCAGTGAACGCACGAGGGGTCGGATACGTCGTGAGAAGCGCCCCGAGCGTCTTGTCCCCAGCCACCATCGGCATCGCAAGTCCGCTCGCATCGTTTCGTGGGCCGCCGTCCCAGCGGAACGCGCGAACCGTCCCGCCCTCCCGGCAAGCGCATACGGGTGCGCCGCCGAGGGCGAATGCCCAGTCGGGAGCCGTCCCTTCAAGGATGGGGCGAAGGGGACTCTCCTCCCATGTCCCGACGGCTGCGTGGATTCGGCTCTCTCCCGCCAGACTGTCCCACTCCATGAGGGCACACCCCGTCGCTTTCGACAGACGCGCCGCGCAGCCACAAAGCTCTTCGATCTGGACTTCCTCGGCCGCCGCCTTGACGAGCAAGGCGGCCAGATCCTCCAGGATAGACGCTGGAACCGCGAGACATTCGCCGCTCCCGATCGAGAACGGGGCCCGCTCCGTCCATCGCGGCCCACTGACTCTCCCAGCGAGCCCCGCAAGCCACTGCCTCCATCGCATCGCTGTACCAGCTCCTCCGCGCGGCCGGCACCCGTCGCTGGATCGGAGTATAGCTTCGCATTGATCAGCACGCAATAGAACCAGCATCCCCAGGGCCATGGCGCGTTTCCTTGGCGCCGCTTGACAGGGTACGGCCCTGAGGACACCCTTTCCTCCAAGATGACTGCTGTGTCCGATGCCCGCCAGGAACTGGAGCGACTGCGACGCGAAATCGCACATCACAACGTCAGGTACCACGTGCTCGACCGCCCCGAGATCTCGGACGCTGAGTATGACTCCCTATTCCGCCGCCTTCTACGGTTGGAGCGGGAACACCCGGAGTGGATCTCGCCAGACTCCCCCACGCAACGCGTCGGAGCCGCGCCGGCCCGGGACTTCGCCCAGGTCGTGCACCGCGTCCCCATGCTCAGCCTCTCCAACGCGTACAGCGAGGAGGAGTTGCGGGAGTTCGACGAGCGCATGCGAATACTGCTCGATGAGAACGCGGTCGTGTACGTCGCAGAGCCGAAGCTCGATGGGCTCTCGGTGGAACTCGTCTACGAACACGGCCTCCTCGTCCGCGGATCCACGCGCGGGGACGGAACGACCGGCGAGGATGTGACCGCGAACCTGCGCACGATCCGCAGCATTCCGTTGCGGCTCGACGATGCGGACGGCAGCGTCCCTGCGCTGCTCGAGGTGCGCGGCGAGGTGTACATCGAGAAGGACGCCTTTCGCGCCGTGAACGAGCGCCGCGCGTCCGACGGCCTCCCGCTGTTTGCCAACCCGCGCAACCTCGCCGCCGGCTCGCTTCGTCAACTCGACTCCCGCGTGAGCGCCGAACGGCCGCTGCGAATGGCATGCTACGATGTCGGAGCGGCCGACGGCGTCGCGCTCACCTCGCAGCGCGAACTCCTCGCCGTCCTCCCCCGTTTCGGGTTGCCAGTCAATCCCCTCTACGCCGAGTGCTCGTCGCCCGAGGACATCATCGCCTTCTACCGAAAGATGCGGGACGAGCGCGACAGCCTGCCCTACGAGACCGACGGCGTCGTCATCAAGGTCGACCGCTTCGACCTGCGCCGGCTCGCCGGAACGGTGAGTCGAAGTCCTCGCTGGGCCGTCGCCGGCAAGTTTCCAGCCGAACGCGCCGTGACACGCCTCGTGGACATCCTCATCAGCGTCGGCCGAACCGGGGTTCTCACCCCCGTCGCCTCGCTCGAGCGGGTGCGCGTCCGCGGCGTCGAGATCACGAGTGCCACGCTGCACAATGAGGATGAAGTCCGCACCAAGGACATCCGGATCGGCGATCAGGTCGTCGTGCAACGGGCGGGCGACGTGATTCCTCAGATCGTCGCTTCGCTGCCCGAGTTGAGGAGCGGGAACGAGCGCGAGTTCTCCATGCCGTCATTGTGTCCCTCGTGCGGCGCTCGAATCGTACGACTCGAGGGCGAGACTGCGTCGCGATGCCTGAACACGGCGTGCCCAGCGCGCATCAAGCAATCGATCGGGCACTTCGCCTCGAAGGGCGCTCTGGACGTGGACGGACTGGGAAGCAAACTCGTGGATCAGCTTGTCGAGAAGAGACTTGTGACGCGCTTGGGGGACTTGTTCCGCCTCGACTGCGAGACGCTGGCCGCTCTGGACCGCATGGGCCCCACGTCCGCCGGCCATCTCGTTCACACGCTCGATCGAGCGCGTTCGGTCAGCTTGGCCCGCCTTCTCTACGGACTGGGCATCCCTGAGGTCGGCGCGACCACCGCCCTCCTACTGGCACACCATGTTGGGTCCCTCGACCGTTTGACGCAGATGCCTCAAGACGAGCTTGAATCCATTCCCACGGTCGGACCTCGCACCGCAGGGGCTGTGGTCGATTTCTTCGCCAATGAGGAGAACCGCAAGACTCTGGCCGACCTCCTCGCCGTCGGCCTCCGCATTGAGGCCGAACCCACGGCGACGAGCGCCCCCAGCGGAGCTCTTGCCGGAAAGCGCTTCGCCTTCACGGGGACCCTGTCGACGATGACTCGCGACGAGGCAGCGCGCCGCGTCCAGTCGCTCGGCGCATCCGTCAGTGGCTCAGTGAGCCGACGGACGGACTACGTGGTGGCAGGAGAGGACGGGGGATCCAAGGCCGATACGGCGCGGAGCCTCGGCCTCCCTCTCCTCTCAGAGAGCGAGTTCCTCGACCTCCTCGATCGGAGTTCCCATGCATGAGCCGACGCTGCTCGACCTGACCCTCGACGAGCTGGCCGAGCAGCTCGCGACGCTCGGCTGCCCGAGATATCGCGCCGAGCAAATTTGGCGCGCTGCGTTCGTCGACCTCGTCTCCGGCTACGACGCAATGTCCACGCTTCCCCGCAACCTCCGAACCCGCCTGGAAGCCGCCCTACCCTTCACGCCGTGCGAGGTGGGTCAAGAGCAGGTCTCTCCGGACGGTGCGACGAGCAAGACCCTTCTTCGACTCGCGGATGGAGAGACGGTCGAGGTCGTGTCGATGGAGTACGCCGGACGCGCGACGGCGTGCGTTTCGTCCCAAATTGGGTGCGCCATCGGCTGCCCGTTCTGCGCCACGGGACAGGCCGGTTTCGTCCGCAACCTCTCTTCTGGCGAGATCGTGGCTCAGACCCTCCATGTCGCTCGGACACTGCAGTCACGCGGACGACGGCTCTCGAACGTCGTCTACATGGGAATGGGCGAACCCTTGGCCAACGTCGACGCGGTCCTCAGATCGATTCGGCTCCTCAACGACCCGCGCGGCTTCGGCCTCGGGGCACGCGCGTTCACCGTGTCGACCGCCGGGGTGGTGCCGGGCATGGATCGACTCGCCAACCAGCCCTTGCAGATCAATCTTGCCGTCTCCCTCCACGCGGGCGATGACCCTCTGCGCAGCGTCCTTGTCCCGCTCAACCGCAAGTACCCGCTTGAAGTCCTCATCGCTGCCTGCCAGCGGTACCTGGCGAGGACCCATCGACGCATCTCGTTCGAGATCGCGCTCGTCGCCGGCCTCAACGACCGTCCGCACCACGCCCGCGCCGTCGCAGCGCGGCTGAGCGGCCTCCTGTGCCACGTGAACCTCATCCCCGCGAACCCGATCCCGGAGCGTCTCGACTGGCAGCGCAGTTCGGCGGCGGCCGTGGATGCCTATGCTCAGGTGCTCATCGCGGCCGGCATTCCGACCACCGTGCGAGACAGCCGCGGGGCGGAGATTGCGGCGGGATGTGGGCAGCTCCGGGCACGCTCGCGGCAGGCGCCTACCCCTTGAGCAGGGTCCGGTAGTAGTCGAGCGCCCGCTTGCCCCATCGATCGGCGAGGTGATCCATTCCCTCTTTCACGAGTTGGCGGGCCCGCTCGCGACTGATTCCCATGATCCGCCCGACATCGGAGAGGTTGTTGGGGCATCCGTCGTCGATCCCGTGGTGCAACCGAATGGCCTGCGCCTGTCGCGCCGGGAGGTTGCTCAGGAGACCGTCCAGTTCCTCGCGGAACAGGAGTCGAAGGGCCTCGTGTTCTGGGGAGAGCCCCCCCTCGTCCGACAGCCGCTCCTCGAGCAGTTCGTCTTCGTTGTCGCCAACGGGGCGATCGAGCGACGTCATCTCGTTGACCTGTCTCTCCACCTGGAGAAGCCGGTCGGCGGATAGACCGGTCGCTTCCATCACTGCGGCCTCGTCCACCGGCTCCTCGTCGCCAAGCGAGCGGATCTCCGCCATGCGTCGTACCGCGCGGAAAAGGTAGTCGGGGATGCGAATCATCCGCGTGTACGTTCCGATGGCTGCGAGGATCCCGCGCCGCACCCACCACGCGGCATACGTGCTGAGCCGGTAGCCGCGATCCGGGTCGAATCGGTCCACGGCCTCGATGAGGCCCATGTTGCCTTCTTGGATGATGTCGGCGATGGGCATGCCGGTGTCCGCGTACTCCTGAGCGATGCTCGTGACCAGCCGAAGATTCGAAACGATCAGGCGCTCGCGCGCACCCGCCACTCCTTGGGCCATCTGCCGTGCCAACGCTTGCTCCTGCTCCCGAGATAGGACGGGGAAACGAGCGATGTCGCGATAGTAGATCTGGAGGGTCGACGGAGACCGATCCTCCTTCGCCGGCGTGGGCTCGAGGTCCTCCTGCTCGTCGTTCATGGCCATCGGGACCACTTTACGACACGCCACTTCGCGAATCCATCGCATCGTCGTGGCAGTCAGGGAACTCGTTTGACGCGACGTCGAGGACGTCGAGTTCGCGCACTTGCGCCACCATTCCCAGCCGGCCCGCGAGGCTCGGCTCCGTTCGCCCCTCGTCTCCGGACACGAGTTCCTTCACGTACAGCCCTCCGTCCGTCCGGAACTCGATCTCGGCCTCCCGCACGCCGCAGACCGCTCCGGACGCTGCGTGCACGCGCCGCGTGCGGACGAGATCCGCCCTTCGGTGAGCGACCCGCCGGGGCGTCCGCTGCGCGATGTCCCCGACAAGCGATCGAAGCGCCCTCTCGAGGGTCTCCGCCGACACGTCGTCGGCGAATTCCACGACCGCGCGGTAGGTCTTCGTTGCCAGCGTCTCCTTGACCCGAGCGACGGTTCCGCGGGATGACCACGAGATCCTGCCCAACGTGACCTTCCCCGCTGCCGCCGCGTTGGCCGCTTCGCGCAACGCATCGAGATCGATCGACCGCGTCCGAGGCTCGCACAGTTCGAGCACAAAAGGCCGGCCCGTGCCAAGCATTCGCGCGTCGATGTCCTCTCGCCCCGCACCGTGAAGCACCGCGCCGGACGCCCGCGCCGCCTCCACAAACGGGCCGGCGATGATCTCCTCAACCGACTCCGGGTACTGCTTTCCGGTTCCGCCGCACGTTGCACAGCCTCGCCCACGGCAGCGCTTGCACGGCCAATGTGTTTGGGGAATTCCTCGCACGAGCTTCTGATAGCGTCCATAGAGAAAGAGAGACGCGATGTAGAGGGAGATCGATCCGTCAACGAGGTCGATCGTGAACTTCACGTCAGGATCGTTGAAGTCCACCGTCCCTCGATTCACGAGCGACTCGAACGCTTTGCCCACCGACCGGTTCCACGCGTGCTTCTGAGGCTCCGCGTGCTCGAGGCCGAACCGCTCCGTGAAGAACGCCTCTGCCTCTTGCCAGCGCAGCGCGGGCTTCACCGCGAAGAGATAGGTGGAGAATTCGACGCCACCCACTTTCTCCCGCGCTCGCTCTGCCCAGACACCGACGTCCGCAAACAGATCGTGGCACACCCAACAGCGCCCCTCGCCGCCCTTGACGCCGTCGAGCCCAAGCACGGTGCGTAGCGCGCGGCCGCGCTCTTCGTTCGACCAGCCGCGGCCGAGGCGCCCAAAGGCGCTCCCAAGACAGGAATCGCAGATCGGCCCCGACGCCAAGATCGCCCGCGCTGAGGACACTACCCCCGACAGGACGTCGACCGTCACGCCAGGCCTCGGAAACTTCGATACAAGACCATGGCCTGATCATCGCGGATGCAGCCGAGGGCTGCCAAGTCGTCGGCAACTTCGCTCGCCGCAGCGGGCACGCCGTCCCACGTCTCGACCCGAATCGACGGACGCTGTCCGGCGCGACGGACGAGGTGAACCAAGAGGAACAGCGCCTCCCGCCGCTCCCCGACCGAGAGATCCGCGAGGGGGACGAGCCTCCTCGCCCACGCTTCGACCGCGACGAGAGGCTGGCCACCGCGGACGATGACATAGTTGCCGGGACCGCGCCGCGGGGCGCGCGCGATCGGCACAACATCCCCGACTAGGTTCGCCGGATCCATAACGTGCAGGAGCTGCAGTCGACTCTCCTCGTGCCCCGCTTGCAGAACGTGGTGCCATCCGGCGACCGCGAACTGCGGCCCGGAGAGATCCGACACATACACGCCGCGCTCGACATCCCCGCGCCACTCCATTCGTGACAAGGCCGGGTACGCCTCGCTCCAGCGAAGTTCGATCAACTCGCGGTCGACGAGCTCGCGAGAGAGAAAGCCGTACCTGGAGAGCAGCACGTGCAAGATCCGGGACACTTCGTCGTCTCGGTCGCCCGCGCGCGCCGCTGCGACCGCGGACCACCTGCCCAGTCCCGGAGTCGGCCGCCCCCTGCCGGGTCCGGCGCGCTGCGCGGCGACGAGCGAGTCGTTCGTCACCCATCCCCGCCAGGTCAGTTCCCACAGCGCCTGATCGGCCGCCGCCGGTGGCGACTCGAGCGCCCCGGCGATCTGGTGGAGGAACGATGCCCCCTTCTCCGAGAGAAACTCGACAACCCGCGCAGCAAGGCCTTCGAGTTCCCCCTCGCGACATGGTAGGACGATGCCGGCCACGTCCGGCGGCGCGAACCCGAGGACGCGCGTAGCGCCGAGGCGCCAGCCGCGCCACTCGATGAACCCGCCGCGCACGAGCGGTTCGATACGGATGCGCTCAGGGTTTTCCAGTCGCGCTTCGAGCAATTCCGGCCACACGGCCGCCGGGGCAAGCCACCCGGCCAACTGGTCCAGCACGGAGCGCAGGCCCTCGCCGCCCACGAGCGGCTCCATGACATGCTGTCGACGCAGAATCGCGGCAGCGAAGGCAATTGGGGAGACCGGCTCTGCCTCACGGCGGCGCGCCGAGAGCGTCATCCGCCGTAGGCCGAGGAGGACGCCCCGATCCACGAATGCGCCACGCCGCCCGGGAAGATCCACCTGAACGATGTGCTTCTCCGCGCGCAGCGCGCCCATCGCGTCGCTCGCACCCGGGTACCGTGCGAGAATCTGAGCCTCCGTTCGGCCCGCGTGCCCCGACACGTAGCGCACGAGGAGTCTCGCCAGCAGGCTGGCGCCGGCATCCTCCTCGTAGGTCGGCACATCGTCGGACGCCACGAGGCGCTCTTCACCGAGGAGCGAGGGGCGGATCCGGCGGACTCTGTCGTCCCGCACCAACTCATCGAGTGCCGCGATGGCCTCGGGCTCGCACCGGGCGCGCACTTCAGCCTCGGTCAGGTCCCCAATGCGCTGCAAGAGTTCGACGATCTCGACACCGTTGCGGGCGTGGTGGAAGGCCGACAGGCTCTGCAGACGTTCTTCCATCGTCCGCAGAGCATCCTCTCCCACAAGATCCCCAACGTCCGGACGTCGGAGAAGTTCATCCAGGAGATCGCGGTCGACGGGCGTCGCCTTGGCGACGGGCTGGTCGGCCTCGTACATGTACTTCCCCACGAAGTCCAAGAGGAGCGCTTCGGTGAACGGCGACGGAGAGCGCCCGCGGCGCACGGCGAACCTCGCCTCGCCGACCGCGGCGCGACGTACGAAGCGTTCGAGCGCAGCGATGGGAAGGATGTCATCGAGGATCTCTCGGTGAGTCTCCGCCACGATCGGGAATCGCGGATGCTCGCTCGCGTAGGCGAGAAGGTCGTGCGACCGCAATCGCTGCAGCCACAAGGGAACCCGCTTTCCCGGTTGCGATCGCGGGAGAAGCAACGCGCGCCCGGCGTTGCGGCGAAAACGCAAGGCGAAGTACGGCGAGTCGTGCAGCTCCTCAGCCAGGCGACCGCGGATCTCGCCGTCCCCAAGTCGCTCGATCGCCCCGACGATGGCCTCGATCGGGACCGCCCCCGGGCGAAGGAGGATCCCATCGTTCGACACGATGCCCTCCGGCGGCTCGTGCCCGGCTCGCCGCAGTTCGGCCCGCACGGCCAGCCAAAGCGCCACGTGAAACGATCGCCCGAACGTCGAGACAACGCCCACCCGCAGGTCTCCCACTTCGTTCGGGAAGACATCGACGAGGATCGTTCGATCGTCGGGCAGGACGCCGGTCGCCGTCTGCTCTCCCACGTAGTCGGAGAGATTGCGCGCCGCGTCCGCATCGAGCGCGCACTCGCTCGTCAACCACCCCACGAGGTCGCCGCCCGCATGCCGCCGCGCACACTCCGCCACGAACGCTCCCCACCGCTCGCCGAACTCCGCATCGTGTCCGAGTCCTTCGCCCTTCCAGAACGGAAGCTGCGCCTCGTCCGACGCGGACGCCGCGACCACGACGCGATCGTGCCGCACCTCGAGAATCTTCCAGCGGCCGGTGCCGAGAACGAAGGTGTCGCCGACGCGCCGCTCGAACACGAACTCCTCATCCAGTTCGCCAAGCCTCGTCTTGCCATCCTCGAGCACCATCGCGTATTGCCCCGTGTCGGGAATCGTCCCGCCGGAGACGATCGCCGCATGCAGGGCTCCCGGCAACGCGGAGAGGCGGCCTGTGTCCCGCTCCCACACCACGCGAGCCCGCAGGAGCGGGAACGATGGGGACTTGTAGCCGCCGGAAACCATCTCCAGCACCTCGTCGAAGCTCGACCGCAGCAGCCGGTGGAACGGATCGGCCTGGCGAACGCGGGCGTACAACGCGTCCGCATTCCAGTCCTCGACCGCCACCATCGCCACGACCTGCTGCGCAAGAACGTCGAGCGGGTTCTCGGGGACATGCACCTCGGAGATCTCTCCCCGCAACATGGCCCGCGCCATCGCCGCCATGCGAAGGAGATCGCCCCGAGTCTTCGGGATCATTCGCCCGACACTCGTTCGGCGGAAGACGTGGCCGGCGCGCCCGACCCGCTGAAGTCCGCTCGCGACCGACGACGGACTCTCCACCTGGCAGACCAGATCGATCGCCCCCATGTCGATGCCGAGTTCGAGCGACGCCGTCGCGACGAGGGCGGGAAGTCGACCTGCTTTGAGTTCTTCTTCAATCTCCCGACGATACTCCTTCGACACACTGCCGTGGTGCGCACGCACCATGCGATGCCCCGCCAGCCGGTTCATCTCCGCCGCGATCCGCTCCACGGCCCGCCGGTTGTTGGCGAAGATGAGCGTCGACGCGTGCGCCGTCGCGAGCTGCAAGAGGCGCTCGTAGATCGCAGGCCAGACGGACGGCGCCTGCCCGTCCGGTCGAGGCAGAAGTCGCATGTCCGGCACGGGAGAGACGACGGCCAGGTCAAGATCCTTGCGCACCCCACAGTCGACAATCGACACCGGCCGTGGCTCTCCGCGCTCGTCATGCCCGCCGAGAAACCGCGCCACGCGTACGAGCGGACGTTGCGTGGCGGAGAGCCCGATGCGGACGATGGGCCGTCCTGCGACGTGCTCCAGGCGTTCCAGAAGGAGTGCGAGGAAACTGCCGCGCTTCTCGCCGCACAGCGTGTGGATCTCGTCGACGATCACGTAGCGAATCTGCCGCAAGGTCTCTCGCGAGCGCTTCGCCGTGAGCAGCAGGTGGAGAGACTCCGGGGTCGTGATCAGGAGGTCGGGTGGACGGCGCAGCATGCGCTGCCGCTCCGCCGGCGACGTGTCGCCGGTCCTCACCCCCACACGGAGATCGGCGATCGGAACGCCCATCTCTCCCGCACACGCGCGGATCCCTGCGAGCGGACCCTCGAGGTTTCGCTCGATGTCGGCCGCCAAGGCGCGAAGCGGCGAGACGTAGACCGCGTGGACTCCGCGGACCGGCGTCTGTTCCTCCGCGCGTTTCGTCACGAGTTCGTCGATCGTGTAGAGGAACGCCGCGAGCGTCTTCCCGGAGCCCGTCGGAGCGAGGATGAGCACGTTCTCGCCGCGCGCAATGCGCGGCCACCCCAATTCCTGAGGCGGCGTCGCGCTCCCGAATGTCTCGTGGAACCAACGCGCGACCGGCGGGGAGAAGAGATCAAGGACCGAAGGCATGGCTCGCCCATTCTCCGAATTGCCTCTGGAAGGTCAACTATGGCGGTCGCTTGATTTCCCGTAAATCTTATTGTATAGTGCGCCTATCCGGCCCGGGAAAGAGAAGCTCCTGCGGTCGTTCTCTCCGGATGATGTGAGAGATGGGGGAGAGCCGAAGCGTCGACGGGTCGACGCCCTCCTTGCGCAGGACGGGGCCGCAGGGCGCGCCTGTGGCCCCGTCTGGCTTTACGGAACGCACTTCTCAGGCACCCCCTTCGCCCATCACGCTCCACTGCGGTACCCTCCTCACTTCAATGATGCCCCTGCGGAATGCCACCCTCAGCGTGATTGACGTGACCCAGTTCGGAGAGCCGAACGCGGGCTGCGCCTACCTGCTGAGCGCGACGAAGATCGCTCTCATCGACACGGGAACGGCCGCCAGCGCCCCTCGTCTTCTTGAGGCTCTGCGCGGGCTTCGACTCGACTACGTCTTCATCACACACATCCATCTCGACCACGCGGGCGCCGCGGGACACCTGGCCCTTGCGCACCCGGAGGCCCTCTTCGTCGTACACTCGCGCGGGCTTCCCTACCTCCTGGATCCGACGCGCCTCGTCGCCGGCGTGCGGGCCGCAAGCCCGACGCTCGCCCCGATGTACGGGGAACCCCTCCCGGTCGACGGCGACCGCGTCGCCGCCTGCGCGGACGGTGAGTCCTTCCCGCTCGGCCTCGATATCGCCCTCGTCGCCATCGAAACGCCGGGGCACGCTCCGCATCACGTCTGCTTCTTCGAGCCGACGAACGGGGTCCTCTTCGCCGGCGACGCCGTCGGCCACCACGGTGCGCCCGTGGATCTGCCGCTCACGGTTCCCCCGCGGTTCGACCCCGCGGCTTCTCGAGCGTCTATCGTCCGGCTTCTGGGCCTCCAGCCGCGGACGCTTGCGTTCACTCACTACGGTCTTGCCAACGACGCGCCAGCGCTCCTCATGGCCTACCCACGCCACGTCGACGAATGGTTGGCCCGCGTCGACGCCTTGCGAGCGCGACTCGGCCCCGAGGAGGTTCCCGACGCGGTCTTGAGCGAACCGCGCTACGCCCTCCTCTCCCCGGTGGGGCGCGAGGTCGTGCGCCTCTGCGTTCGCGGCGCGCTGCTCACACTCGACGCCCAACCCGAAACACGAGCGTCACAGCGTGTTCGAGAGCAGCGTGCTGGCTAGCTAGGCTCCATCGACGCCCTTCGGTCCTCGCCGAGCACCGTGACGAGTTCGCATGACGCCGCCCAGCGTGACAGGGCGCGCTGACCGTACTTCATGGTGATTCGCGCGATGTCGAGATTCGTGGCGATCGCCGACGGCCGCATCGTGCGGTACCGCCAGTCCACGATGCGTTCGAGCTCGGCGAGCACAAAGTCGGTGACTCGCTCGGCGCCGAAGTCGTCGAGGACGAGGAGGTCGCACTCCCGGCAGCGGCGGGAGACTTCCTGGTAGCCGCGCGTGATCTCCGAGCGCAGCTCACTCGCCAGGTCAAGCAACGGCCAGTACTCGATGTGCGTGCTCCGCTCGATCTCGTCGGGAGACAGCGTCGGCTCGCCAACACCAACATCCTCGTCCGTTTCCGTCGCCGCAACCCGCAACAGCTCCGTCACCGGCGGCACGCGTACGCTCCCGGAGCCGTCCTCGCGTCGATTCATCGACGGGAGGGAGGTCCTTCGGTCGTACTCCTTCATGAGGGCAACCAGGAGGTGCGTCTTCCCGAGGCCGTTCTTCCCCATGATGAGGACGCCGGCACCCCCCTTTTCGGCGAGCCGACGGCACGCCTCGTAGGCCTCGCGGTTCTCGTTCGATACCTCGAAGTTGTCGAACGTGCACCTCTCGAAGCGTGCACCCAACGGCGCGCCCTGGATCACGTCTTGCCCCCTTTGAGCCGCTTCTCGTAGATCGCGGGATCGTGCCCCGCAGCGGCCTGCTGCGCCAGTAACCCAGTGCCCGGGGGACGCCCGCGCGCATCCCAGTCCCGCGCCATGGCCAGGTTACGTTCGAAGTTCTGCGTGTTGAACGTGGTGACGGTGTCGAAGTACCTGCGCGACGCGTCCTTCCCGCCATCGATCGCGGCGAGGTACTCGAGGACGAAGATCAGGTCGACCTCCGTGTAACCCTCTCGCAGCCGAGCGTGAATGGGCCCCATCCTCTTCGCGTGCTTCGACGAGAGGGGCGTGTATCGCGCCCAGATCCAGCTCGCCTGGCGCAGTTCGTTCAGCCGCGCAAGAATCCGCTCCGCCGCCGTCTTCAGCGACTCCTCATCCCCGGCCTTCGCCGCGCGGCCGCTCCGGCGCGGCTCGGTAGCGGATCGTCGTGAGATCGAATCGAACTGGGGCAGCGCGCTTGTCTCTCGTACCGTCCCCGCGAGCGGAGACGCGTCGCTCGCCCCGGGCTCCGCTCGCGTGAAGTACCCAGCTTTCTCCAATTGGCGAAGCGCTGCCTCGACGGCGCTCGCTCGCTCGCCGGACGCCGCCGCTAGCGTCTGCAGATCGACGCCGACGACGTCAGGACGGGAGAGGAGAACCGCAAGGAGCCCTTTCGCGCGAAATGACAGCCGCGGGTCGTCGAGGAAGCCACGTCGAAGGACGACGCGATCCTCGTCTCGGTCGATCTCGATCATCCGTTCACCGCCTGACTTCCCTGCCCCACGCCGAGTACAGCACCCTCGCCACAGAGTACCGGTCGCGCTCCGGCCAGCGCAAGTAATGGCTCTCCAGACCGCGAGAGCAGCACCACGCTCAGGAAATCCCTACCCGACGTGGATCTCGACGATGTCGCCGTCCGCGAGGCGATAGTCGGACGGCACCTGTTGACCGTCGAAGCGCCCGGATCCCCAGATGCGGACGTACTTCAATCGCTCCGCGAATTCGCCGTGCACGATCCGCACGGCGTCGAGCGCCGTGCTCCCTGCAGGCAGCGCGTACGGCTCCTTAAGGTCGGGCTTCTTCCCCGGCAGCTTCGTGTAGATGCGGATGACTTTGAGTGCATCGAACGTCATCCGCGCGAAGCCGTCGAGACCCTTGCCGGACAGCGCGGACACAGCGACGCCGGGGAACGGAAGCCCGGCGAGCACCGTCGCGGCGTCTCGAACGAGGTCGGCCTTGGTGAGAACGATCCGGGCCGGAACCTGGATGACGTGGTCGGCGCCTTCCTCGCTGCTCAAACGGTCCACGACAAGCTCAATTCGCCGCTCCTCGATCCAGAGGAGAATCTCCTCCAAACGCCCCTCAAGGAGATCGAGCTCGTCGAGCCCGAGGACGATGAGCGCCACGTCGGCGGCACGAATGAGGCTATACACCCACGGCTCGGTGTACTCGACGGACAGGGGGGGCAAGTCGACGAGCTGCATGGGCACGTCCTCGAACCGCATCATTCCGGGCACCGGCACCAGGGTCGAGAACGGGTAGTCAGCCACCTCCGGCCGGGCGTTGGTCAACGCCGCGACGAGGCTCGACTTGCCGCTGTTCGGCGCGCCGACGAGCACGGCCTGGCCCGCGCCCTCCTTCGCAACATGGTCATATCCGGTTCCTCCGCCTCGTCCCTTCTTGGCTCGCAGGCTGACGTCGCGCAGTTTGCCGATCTGCTTGCGGATGTCGCCCACCATCTTGGTCGTCCCCTTGTGCTTCGGGATCGTAGCAAGCATGTCCTCGAGCGCAGCCAGCTTCTCCTCGGGCGTCGTCGCCTTGTGGGAGCGCTCGCGCGCCTTGATGAACTGGGGGGTCAGGTTGGCCGGCATCCGTCGTCTCCTCGGACGTTAGAATATGCGCCACCCCGGCGGCGTTCAACGGTCCAGGGCTACTCGTTGTGCGGGATCTTGATCGTGCTGTTCCCGATGAACTCACGCACCACGGCGTCGCCGGGAATGACCTTGTGGTCGTTGACGACATCGAGGGGCAGTCCCTCGACCGACTCGAGCAGCTTCGATACGCGCCGGTGCCGGATCTGCGCATCCAAGAACGAGGGATAGCCCTTCAGATCCTGCGTCGTCGGCCAGACGCCTCCGTCGCCGACGAAGAACGGCTTCAGCACGGGCAGGTCGAACGGCGTCCCGCCGTTGATGATGCAGTCGGCAAGGCCCTTGAGCGGAATGATCGAGAAGAGTTCGCCGGCACGCACGTAGTGCCAGTGAAGGATCGTCGCCAACGGCGGGTGATTCCTGTGCTTGGCGTCACGCAACATGCGTCGCAGCAGGCGCACGTCCTCGAACCGCGCGAGTCGGCGGTCGGTGCGGTCGCCGTGATAGAGCGGCATCATCGGGGTGGGCTCGTAGAGCGGGTTCATCGCCTCGATGTAGACGCGGAAGACGGTCGACGGGTCAATGCCTTCCGTAGTGGGCGGGTAGAACCCGTGCAGACAATCGAGGAGCAGGATCTGATCTTTCTCCCGCTGGATGCGCTTGGTACCGACGCGCCTCCCCTCTTTGAAGGAGTAGATGGGCTTATCGATGGGTTCTCCCGCAAGGAGGGCGCGAAGCTGCTCGTTCATGAGCTGGATGTCGAGCGCCTCCGGCGTCTCGAAGTTGCGGTCATCGATCCAGTCCGTCGGATGCTCGATGAGCGACCAGAAGTAGTCGTCCAGATTGAGCATGAGGAAGCGGAGCCCCGCCTTCTCCAGGCGGGCCGTGAGCTTCATCGTAGTCGTCGTCTTCCCGGACGACGAGGGGCCGCTGACCCAGATCATGCGGATCGCGTCCCCGGCCTCGATGCGATCGATGAAGCGCTTCGCCGCCTCGTCCAGCGCCTTCTCGTAGACGTCGAGCGACTCTTGCACCAGTCGGCCGATGCGCCCGGTCCGGACAATCTCGTTCAGGCCTTCGACCGTGTCACAGTCTCGTTCGCGATTCCAGGCAATGAGCCGCTCCAGGTCCTCCACCGGGTAGCCATTCCGCACGAATTGCTCCTCGGTGATCGCGCCTTCGCGAACCCAGTGATGACCCCATCGGAAACAGGTGTACGTATCCGCGACCTTCGTGAATCCGTTGCTTTGGAGGACGTGGACGACCACGTCTTGGATCTCCTCGACGGTCGGCGGGAAGTTGGACACGTGGTGGCGCTCGTCGGCGTTCAGGCACACCACGACGAGATCCGAGAGGAAGTGAGCGATCCCTTCGTCCGTCTCTCCCGCGGCGAAGATCCGGTCGTTGATGCCCGGCAGGTAGTCCTGTTCGAACCCCCCGACCGAGGAGGCCGCGCGCAGGATGACGCGGACGATGCGGTCTTGGTCAAAAGCCACCAGCGCGTGATTGCGCCTGCGGATCTTGCCGATCTGGTTCACAACGGCCATAGCGAAGCCATTATAGCGGAACCGGCGACGGGACCGAACATCGCGGACCCCGTACCCCCAAAGACGGCGCTGACACCTTGCGCGCGGGTTGTCGACGATCGTCGGGATCCCGTGCCTAGGCGCGCGAGTAAGGGAAAAGAAGGAGAACCGGGCCAGCCGCAACGGCTCGCCCGGCTCGTGTCGTCGTCTACTCGCGCGTCCCGATCTGCTCGGGCACACGGAGCGGGACTCCCGCCTGTCGCAGAGCGTCGAAGATTTCGAGCGCCTGCCACTGCCGACAGCCATCGAGGACGATGGCCCTCGGGTTGCTCATCAGCCACTCGTCGTGCAGCGCCTCCAAGTCCTTCAGGTACGCGAGAGGAATGGCGTTCTCCTCGTTCCGGCCGCGTAAGTCGATCCGCTCGTGACACACCTCGGCCGGCGTGCGTAGGTAGACGATCTTGTCCGGTTCTGCACACCAATTCTTCTGGAGCCAGTCCCACAACTTGCAGTACAGCTGCCACTCCGTCTTGGTCATCAGCCCGGACTGGTAGCAGTTCTTGGCGAAGACGTAGCGGTCGCAGTAGATCGAACGCTCCAGCACCACATTCGTGTGGTCGGTCATCGCTAGGACTTCCGTCCACGTCTTCGCGCGCGTCGTGAACGCGGCCAGCTGGAACGTGAATGCCCAGCGGTGCGCGTCGCGGTAGAAGAGATCGAGGAGGTTCTCCTCGAAGTCCTTCTGCCAGGCGCCCACCGGCTCCTCGATGAACCCGAAGAGCTTCGACTCCGCCAGCCTTCGGCCCACCGTGCTCTTCCCCGCCGCGATGTTTCCCTCGAAGAGAATCATGATTTGCTGGTCCCTCACACGCTCCCCCTTGCGCGTCCCCTTTTCCACACCCCAACGACTCAGCAAACGACTGTTCCCGTCTGCATCGCCGGCTGGATCCCCTCGTTCAGCCCACCTTGCTTCCATCATACTCCCCGCGGGTTCTTCGCCGAACTCCCGTCAACCCCCCATCGACTAGGCGAACGGACCCCCTTTCGTCGCTTGCCGCGACGTCCCCGCGCGTCCGAAGACAGACGTCCGTGCGGAACGAGGTCCATCCTTGATAGGGGCACGTCGGCCAGTCCGCAGGCGGGACCAGAGTCCCATATGCCAATCGATCCGGGACCGTCTACAATCCGCCCTCCGTGAGAAGCGAAAGCGGGGAAGGGATCATGCGAAGCGATGAGACATCTATAGCCTTTGAGGCCTCCTTGTTCGACGTCCTGCGGACGGGACTGCGGATCACGCGCGGCGACCCGCGTCTTGCGGCCCGCGCTATTCGCCTCCTGTGGCGCCAGAAGACGGCTGCAGCCCGGCGCGATCGCGCCGAGGCTCGAGGCGTGCACGTGCCGCCGTTCGTCATCTACAGCGTGACCGGTCGCTGCAACCTCCAGTGTGCGGGGTGCTACGCGAACCTGCTCCATCGACACGATTGCCCTGAGATGTCGCCGGCGCGGACGGCCGAACTCCTCGCAGAGGCGAAGGATCTCGGCGTGTCGGTCGTGCTCCTCGCTGGCGGCGAGCCCTTTCTCCGCCCCGATCTCCTCGACCAGATGGCGCAGCGGCCGGAGATCCTGTTCCTCCTATTCACCAACGGCTCGCTCCTCGACGAAGCGCGCATCGCGCGCCTCCGCAGTTTGCCGCACGTCGTCCCGGTGCTCAGCCTGGAGGGGGGAGAGACCGAGACCGACGAGCGCCGCGGCGGAGGCACGTACGAGCACGTCACGGCGGCCATGGGACGTCTGCACAAGGGTGGGACGTTCTTCGGGACCTCGGCCACCCTGACGCGCCGGAACTTCGACCATGCGACCGACGAAGCTCACCTACGCAGCCTGATCGGCCGAGGGTGTCGCCTCTTCTACTTCATCAACTACGTGCCCGTCGAGCCCGGGACGGACGATCTCCAGCTCGACACCCGCCAGGTCGCCGAGCTCGAACGCCGACTCGCCCGCTATCGCCGGACCCTCGGATCCCTGTTCATTGCGTTTCCGCACGACGAAATGGCGCTCGGCGGCTGCCTCGCTGCCGGGCGGGGTTTCGTTCACATCAACGCCTACGGCGACGTGGAACCGTGCCCGTTTTCTCCCTACTCCGACTCCAGCTTGACCGAGATGTCGCTTGAGCAGGCGCTCGCATCGCGCCTCTTCCACGCAATCCGCGACAGCGACGCGCTCGATGAAGCCGACGGCTGCTGCGCGCTGTGGAAGCGAAGAGAGTGGGTCAAGGGCCTGGTCGAGAAGAGAGAGCCTGTGCGTGGTCCCATCGAAGAGAGGAAAGAGGCGCTTCGCGAGTAGCCGACTCAGGCCAAGGGATCCTCTAACACCCGCAGAGGTCAGCTTACCGTTGCTCCCTTCCGGGCCTCACGGGGTTCACCGACATGCGCCGCAGAGGGCTCAGCCGTCAACGTCGCTTGCTCGTGGACGGACCCTCCCGCCACTCCCCTCCGGGAACCCTTCGGTTCCACTAGAGCGGGTTGTGGATGTAGGGGACCGCTAGCCCCCCACCTAGCACAGGCTGGCGGAGGGGGCGGGATTTGAACCCGCGGTACCCACGAGGAGTACACTGGTTCTCCAAACCAGCGGCTTAGACCGCTCACCCACCCCTCCGAAAGAACGTTCGGACAGGATTCTACCGGGTGCGGCCTTGCGCAAGCAAGGCCGCGGTTTCCGCGTGAGCGGCCGGGCGCTCGGAGCGTCCCCTACCGCTAGTTCGCATCCGCCCGCTGCGGGGCCACGCTGTCGGAGAATCTCCACGGGCAGATCTACCTCGGGCGGCGAGAAGTCGGGCTGCTACCGTTGCCCTCGCCCACCTACGCCTTTGCCACAGGCGCCGCCGGGACTAGAGCCGGAACCGCTTCCCATAGACCCGCGGCCGCTCATCATCGGCCCGCCGAGGGCTCTGCCTCCGATCAGGCTGGCCTGCTCCTGAGTGATCTTCCCGCTCGCCACCCCATCGGCAACCAACTGATCCATTGCCTTCCGCGCCGCGAGTCGTTCCTTCATCGCCGCGGCCAGCTCTGCGGTGATGAGCCCGGCGGCCAGCGCGTCATCAGCGGTCTGCTCCTGGGCCGTCTGCATCGCCTCGACCAGCGCGGCTTCGGTGATGCCGAGACTCTTTGCCACCTTCGCAAGGAACGTTGTCGTGACCGCATCGGAGCTCGACGAGCTATTCGACGCCTGCGCAAAGACAACGGCTCCCGCCACCGCGAGGGCTGCGAGAACCACAAAGGTCGCTACGATCCCGATTCTCTTCGTCTTCTGGTCCATGGGTGAATCCTCCTCATCTCGTGATGTGTCGAGAGGATGCCTCGCGACTGTGCGCAGCGACGGGCAGGCGTGTGGCCGAATTGTGACTCTCAGCCCCGACGAGAAGCCGGCCGCGCTATGGTCGACGCGCCCGCAAGTGGAGTTGTAGGCTTGAGGTGCCTCCGGTAGGGTGTAGCAGAGACTACGCAACGAAAGGACTTTGCCGACAGGCGTACGAGCGGTCACGGGGAGAACCCGGAGGAAATGATGACGCGCGGAATAGCGAGAGCGGCTCTGTCCTTGGCGATGTTCGGCGTTTGTGGGCTTCTGCTCACTGGGTGCTGGCCGTGGGCGCCAAGCGCGACGTTCGGGGTCGAGGTCAGGCCGGCGGAGATCACGGACTTGGCACAGAATGCCTCGGGCCTCTTCCTCGTCACCGTGACCGAACTGGGCGGCAGTCGCGTAGCGGAGCCCGTGACGCTGCAGGTTGATGCGTCGGATAGCACGGTGATCGCCCCCGCGACGGTCGCGAGCGGCGAGGTCGCCGAGGTCAGGCTCTGGGGCACCGCCGTCGCCTTCGGCACGACGCTGACCGTGACGATCGCCGGGGAGCGAGATGATGAGTTCCACACCGCTACGGCGACCGCCGTCGTGACTGACCCCATCGAAAGTCCGGACGATCGGCTTGTCACCGGGACCACGATGCGCGACGCCTTCATCCCATGGCTCGCGGCCGAGCACCCAGAGCTCGGGATCGATGCCGACACCGCCTGGACGCCGATCCCGGTCCGCCCGCACATTCTCGAAGTCTCGTTCTACATGTTCCTCTCCGAGGAGTGGGAGCTGGTCGTCTGGTGGCACGTCATGATTCCGCCCTACGACTGGACCCGCATGTACCTGCGCCACCGCTCCACGGAACCCACCCCCTCGTTCGGCGCCGAGATCAGCTCGGTGACCGCCGGAGGAGATCCCCACACGATGGCTCCTCTCGAGGAAGTCTGGCGATAGAGCATCGACTCGGGGCCGGCGCTGTATGCATGTACGCTGACGGTGTCGAGGCGGCTGCCGACTTTCTACCCCTGAGCATTCGGGCGGAGCCTACGACACGGGACGCGGACGGCTTGATGTCGCTGCGTACTCACCGACTATGCGGGCGCCATCCCGCGTCCGTGGACCCTGACCGTACACTCGTCGGCCGGAGTGAAGCCCCCCCTGGACGGCGCACAACGATTACCCCCGGACGTTCTCCGCTGGAGAGCGTCCGGGGCCATGCTTTCTCTTTCCTTGTCCTCACGGGGTGATGAGCACGGGCATCAAGAGAGCCTGCCCTTCGCCGTACACGATCCAGAATAGGTGTACTCCGGGCGTGACGCCGCCGGTGCCGATGTCGAGGACGTACTCGTCTCCCGCTTTCGCATGACCGGAGAAGGTGCTGGCGGACAGACCCAGGCCGCCGCCCGCTCCCGCCGCGAGGTCGAGGCCCGGCCGGGTCGTGATGATCCACGGCCACCCGGTCGTCCTCCGGTTCTCACGTGACAGCGAGAAGCTCACCGCTAGAGGCGCGCCGGCGCGAAGAGCCACGGGCTCCATGCCGGTCTGTTCGTAGAGAGCCTCGAGTTCCGGCGAGTTAGGCGCTCCAGGCGTCGCGCGGAGAGGATGCTTCTGCGCGTCCTCCCCTCGCGTGACGACGCCCATGTTCGTGCTCCAGTTCTCCGCGACATCGGGGCCGAGAGGATCCACTCGTTCCATCGATCCGAAGGTGCTTCTGTTCCCAGCGGCCCACTCATCGCTCCCGATGTTGGACGCGTTCGCCGTGTCGACGACGTCCCCACGATCGTCCACCAGCATGATCACCTCGCCGAGATCGGAGAGGGCGAGCATGGGCGATTGGGTGGCGTCGTAGACCATGTCAGATGCCACATCGCTGACGACCTCTTCTCGCGTGCGCTCGAGAACGAAGTAGCCACGCGTTTCCGGGTTCGGGTCATACGATATCTGCCACAGGAGGCCGCTCGGGTCGTTCGTCGACACGAGAACCCCAGACGTCTCGTCTTCCGTCTCGGCATCGCACGCCGAGACGGAAGACGCGGCAAGGACCCCGGAAAGTTCGACGGTCTTCCAGATGTAGTCCTCCGGGGTCACGGGGCGTGTCCGTCTCCACTGCAAAGTCCATCCTGTCAGATCGACGGGCGCGGTTCCAAGGTTGCGCAGCTCGATCCACTCGTCCTCGGCATCCGCCGCGGTTCCCGCCCACGCGACTTCGCTGATGATCACCTTGCCATCGCAAGAGGAGCCCGACGCCGCGCCTCCGCCGCCCGCGACGCCCGCCACTCCCACGGTGACCGCACCCGTAGTAGTCAGTCCTTGGGGGTCCGCCACGGTGTAGCTGAAGGAATCGGTTCCCACGAATCCAGCGTCCGGCGTGTACAGGACTCCGGTTCCCTGGTTGGCCACCATACCGTGGAGAGGTTGCGTGAACGAGACCACGGCGAGCGCGTCGCCGTCCTCATCCCTGTCGTTCGCCAGCACGGGGATCGAGATCGGAACGTCCATATCGGTCGTCGCGCTGTCATCCTGTGCCGTCGGCGCATCGTTCATCGAGACGACGACCACCATGACGCTCGCCGTCGCTGTGCCGCCGCGTCCGTCGGACACCGTGTACGCGAAGAGGTCGACTCCGCTCCATCCCGCCGCCGGCGTGTACGTGATGGCCGCGCCGTCGCGGACCGCGAAGCCTGCGGAAGGCTTCGTGATGGACTCCACTCGGAGAACGTCCCCGTCGGGGTCTAGGTCGTTCAGCAGCACGGGAATCCCCACCGGCATATCCTCGTCCGTGACACCGCTGTCGTCGCGAGCGACAGGAGCCTGATTGGCGGCAGCGACGGACATGGTCACGCTGGCCGTTGCTACGCCGCCATTCCCGTCGGACACGGTGTACGAGAACGTGTCCACGCCGTGGAATCCGGCGTCCGGAATGTACGAAATGCCCGTCCGGCTGTTGAGCAGAGTGCCGTGGGCCGGGTTCCCGATCGACTGGACGAGCAGGAAGTCGCCGTCCGGATCGCTGTCGTTCTGCAGAACCTCAATCATCAGCATGGCACCCTCGCTGGTGACGGCGCTGTCGTCCTGAGCGGCCGGACCGTGATTCGCGTGAACGACCGCGACCGAGACCTGCGCGGTGTCCGTCCCTCCTCGCCCATCCGCCACGGTGTACGCGAAGCTGTCGGTGCCACTGAATCCGGCACTCGGGATGTACGTCACCTCAGTCCTCCCATTCACGACAATGCCGTGGAAAGGCAGGGTCACTGCCTGGACCGTTAACCCATCGCCGTCTGGGTCCCGGTCGTTGCTCAGCACGGCGATGCTCACGACTCCGTCCTCGTCAATCGTCGCGCTGTCGTCCTGCGCGACGGGGACGTCGTTCACCGCGACGATGGTCACCGTGACGGTTGCCACTGCAGTGCCCCCGTTCCCGTCCGCCAGCGTGTAGGTGAAGGCGTCTTCACCAGAGTAGTTCGGAGCGGGAGAGTAGATAATGGCAGATCCGCTCCGGATCGTCGCGCCGTGAAGCGGCTGTGAGTTGGACTCGATGGTCAAGGAATCCCCGTCCGGATCCGAGTCATTGGCAAGGACGGGGATCGTAACCGGGGTGTCTTCGAGGGTCGAGATGCGGTCGCCCACGGCGATCGGAAGGTTGTTCACGCTCGCCACATCGACGGTGACGAGAGCCGGGGCGCTTCCTCCCTGACCGTCGATGACGACGTAGGTAAAGCTGTCGACACCATGGAAACCCGGCGCGGGCGCGTAGATGACCGTAGCCCCGCTGATCTCCGCCGCCCCGCTGGCCGGCGAGGACACCGATTGGATGGTGAGGAGGTCGCCGTCGGAGTCGCTGTCGTTCGAGAGGACAGGAATCACGACCGAAGCATCCTCATCGGTCGACGCGCTGTCATCATGAGCCAGAGGCGCATGATTGACGGCAGCAATCGTGATCGTGATCGTCGCGCTCGCCGTCCCTCCGCGCCCGTCCGACACGGTGTACGTGAACGCATCGGCACCGTGGAAGCCTCTGTTCGGGCTGTAGGTCGCGCTCGTTCCGCTCTTCGTAAGCGATCCGTTGCCGGGCTGCGTCACGGACTGGAGCATGAGCGTGTCCCCGTCAGGATCGGTGTCGTTGGCGAGAAGCGAGATCGTCACCGGAGCGTCCTCGCCCGTCGCCACGCTGCCGCCGCGAGCCACGGGTGGATGGTTCACCGTAGCCACGTTGACCGTGACACGAGCTGCCGCAGTTCCTCCCTGTCCATCGGCGACGACGTACGTGAAGCTGTCAACGCCGTGGAATCCCAGGATAGGCGCGTAGCTCACGACCGAGCCGCGGATCTCCGCCGTCCCGTTGGCCGGCGATGACAGCGATTGGATGGTGATGAGGTCGCCATCGGGATCGCTGTCATTCTCGAGAACGGCAATCGTCACGGCGACGTCTTCGTCGGTGGACGCACTGTCATCCTGAGCCAACGGCTCGTCGTTGACGGCAGCGACGACGATCGTGAGGGTCGCGCTCGCTGTCCCGCCATGTCCGTCCGAGGCCGTGTACGTGAACGCATCGACGCCGTAGAAGTCGCTGTTCGGGGTGTAGGTTGCCATCGTTCCGCTCGTCGTGACCGCTCCGTGGTCGGGCTGCGTCACGGATTCGAGGGTGAGGAGATCTCCGTCCGGATCCGTGTCGTTGTCGAGGACGGAGATCGAGAGCGCGACGTCTTCGTCCGTGAACACCGTGCCGCCCTGAGCCTGCGGTTGGTCGTTGATCGAGGCGACGGTGACGGTGACGACCGCGCTCGACGCCCCTCCGACACCGTCTGATGCGGTGTACGTGAACGTGTCGACGCCGTGGAAGTTGCCATTCGGAGTGTAGGTCACACTCGTCCCGTGACTCGCCACCGAGCCGTTCTCTGGCTGCGTCACAGACTCGACCGCAAGGACATCCCCGTCGGGATCGCTGTCGTTGGCGAGGACGGAGACCGTGACGGCGACGTCCTCGTTCGTCGACGCGCTGTCGGCCTGGGCGATCGGATCGTCGTTGACGGAGGCGACGCGGACCGTGACCGCGGCGCTCGCTGTCCCTCCATGTCCGTCCGACGCCGAGTAGGTGAACGTATCGATCCCGCAGAAGTTGGGATCTGGCGCATACTGGATTCTGGTGCCGAGGTTCGATACCCGCCCGTTCGCCGGGTCACTCGCCCAATCCACCGACAAGGAATCCCCATCCGGATCGCTGTCGTTCGCCAGAACGTCGATCGCAACCGACGCATCTTCCTGGGTTGCCGCCTCGTCGGCAGTCGCCAGCGGCGCGTCGTTCGTCGGACTGATGACGAGGCTCACCGCAGCTACGTTCGAGTCCTTGAAGGTGTCGTTCGCCACATAGGTGAACGCATCGTCCCGGGTCTCCGTGCCGTCGTGGACGTAGACGAACGAGCCGTCGGAGTGCAGAGTCAATGTGCCGTGATGAACACCCGAGACGAGGACAGCCATGAGGGGATTCCCCGGCGTGTCCTTGTCATTCGCGAGCACGCCGCGGGCAGGGACGCTGAGAGCTCCGCCCTCCGCGGCGTTGTAGAGGTCGTCGATCGCCAGGGGCGGGTCGTTGCACAGCACCGACACAGTGACTCGAGCCGGATTCGACGTGGCCCCGTCATCGTCTCGGATCGTGTACTCGAAAGAGTCGTCGCCGCATCCTCCCGCCGCAGGCGTGTACGTCACGACTCCCGTTCTCGGATGGACGCTCAAGGAGCCGGATCTCGGATCCTGGGAGATCGAGATCGACTCAAGATCGAGCGCCCCATCGGCGTCACGGTCGTTGGCTGCGACGTTGATCGCGATGGCTGTCCGCTCGTCGGTCGTGGCACTGTCGTTGCTCGCTACGGGCGATGCGTTGCCGACGACCGCGATTGCCACTCGAGCTTCGTTGGACGTCGCTCCATCGTCGTCACGAACGGTGTACCGGAACGAATCTTCACCGCTTGCCCCATGCGTGGGAACGTACGTCACCGTGCCCATCGTCGGATCCAAGCTCGCCGAACCGGACGCGGGCGCCTGCGTGATGGTCACCGTCGTGCGATTCAGGGTTCCATCGTCGTCTCTGTCGTTTGCCAAGACGTCGATCCGCACGGACTCGTTCTCGTTCGTGCTCACGCGGTCGTCCAGGGCGCTAGGAGGCGTGTTCTCCGCAGCCATCTTCTCTCCTGGACCCGAGATGGGTTCCGCCACCGTCGCGTCCTTCCCCGCCTTCACGCCGATGCGAGTCGGGATCACGCTGTGCCAACCATCAAGGGTGAACGACACGGCGCGAGCCTCGTTGTCCTTGTAGCCGCCGTCGAACTTGAGCCCGTAGACGCCCGTCGTCGGGTCGGTGTTGACCTCGTATCGCTCCGAGCAACTGACGACGTTCGACCTTCCCAAGAACGACGAGTCGAACCCAAGCACCCAATGGCTGAGTGCGGGCTTCCTGCCCGAGGTCACGCTGTACGACCACGTCGATGTGCCGTCGCTGTTGTACGTGACCCCTCGAAACTCGAACGTATGGTCGCCCACTTGCAGGACGTCGCTTGCCGACACCGCAATGCTCAACCCGAGCACCACGAACGCGAGCGTCAGCCTGCTCCACCAAGAAACTCGGGAGGCTCTCATCCGTTCCGAATCGTGCCGTTCTGATCCCTTGCGCGTCGTCTCTCGGCCCCGCTGCACGAACATGAAACCTCCCTGTGGGCGTCCCAGCCGGCAACCTGCTGCCTCCACGAAGGAGGCAGTAGGCCTCAGGCTCTGGGCTTTGCGTCCCACCCTTGCGAGTGGCCTGCCCTTCCCAGCCCGAGGTAGGTGATCGCCGCCGCCTCACATCCCATGACGACTGTACCTCCTCGCGCCCAGACGCAGACGCGGTATCGGCCGGCGACCGGATCATTCTAGCAGGTCGCAGGGGACAGGCACGGCGGGTCCGGAGGCCCAAGACGCTGGGTCGGCCTCCGGGGGCGGAGAACAAGCCCTCTGCGTCCCAACGCAGGGGCGTCCCGGTGCTTGCTTCTGGACTCGCCACGCAGCGGGATGATAGAGTGATCGCAATGACCCTGACTCGACGCAAACGTGCCGTGGCGCTCCTCGGACTCCTGCTTGTCGCTGCGGGAGCCTTCGGGATCGTCCGCTATGCTCTCTTTCCTCCCGAGCGCATTCCGCGCGGCGCTATCGTCGTTCCTCGCGACGTCGCCACGCTGGACGCAGCGCTTCGGCGCGTCGAGCCTGGAGGAACCATCGTCCTCGACACCCACGAACAGGCCCTGGTCGGTCCCGTCGTCATCGACGTTCCCGAGGTCACCATCTGCTCGTTCGGGCCCCCGGCGCGCGTGACGGCGCAGGGCAATGCCCCCGCGCTCGCCATCCGAGCAAACGATGTCACGGTTCGAAACCTGGAGATTTCGGCCGAGAGCGTCGGCCTGGTCATCGCGTCGTCGCGCTGCCGTGTGGAGGATCTCACCGTCCGTGGGACTCCCGTGGCCGTGCGCCTTTCTGACGCACGAGACTGCACGCTCGATCGGATCGACATCAGTGGCGGCAACATCGGGGTGGAACTCTCTTCCTCCAGCGGGACCGAGATCCGAGCGGTGGCCGTGAGCGATGTCGCGGAGGTGGGGATCCGCGCTATTGGATCCTGGGGCAACATGCTGGAACGGATCACGGTCGCGCGCGCTCCTGTCGGGATCTCCGTTGAGGACGGGTCGAGGGAGACCCTCCTTGCCGATTGCCACGTGGAGGATTGCGGCACGTCCGGCGTCATCATTCGCGGCTCGAACGACATCACGCTCGCGAGCAGCATCGTGCGGGATGCTCCCGTTGGCATCGCCCTCGACCGAGCGACCGGGTGCGAGATCCGCGGCTGCACCATCGAACGCCCCGCGGTCACCGGCGTGTCTCTCGAACGATCGGTGCAGAATCGCGTGCAGAACACCGTGATCCGAACTCCGGGGCAGTTCGGCCTTCGCTTGTCCGAGAGTTCCGAGAACGCGTTCTCGGACAACGAGATTCGCGGCGGCTCGGCCGTGGCGATCGATCTCACCGCAAGCAATCGCAACCTCGTGATGCGAAACGAGATCACCGACACGGCCGTCGGGATCCGGATCGACGGAAGCGAGGCCTTTCGCATCCTGAGGAACACGATCGCCAGTCGGCGCGTCGGGCTCGTCTTGGAAGGCGCAGACGGTGGCCGCATCCTCGACAACCGGGTGACGGGCGGAGTCTTCGGCATCGCGATCGTTTCCTCAACGGGGAACGTGGTCCTCCGGAATCGGGTCGAGGATCAGGCGGAGAGCGCGTTCGCGCTGCTTGGCGGCTCGACGAGCACGACGCTCGCGGAGAACAGGGCGACTCGCTGCGGCACCGGAATCCTGATCGCGGCGTCATCGCGCAGCGACCTGCTCGACAATGTCGTCGTCGGAAACGACGTCGGCGTGCTCCTCCTCCGTTCGGGTCCCGAACTGCGGCTGGAGGGCAACCGCATCGAGCGGAACGCCGTGGGGTTGCGCCAGGCCGACCCGTCGGACGATCCGCCAGCTCGCCTCGATCTCCTCTACGCGGACATTCCGGCGGACGTCGGCGGGATCTCTCCGCCGATTCTCGCGAACAACACGTTCTCCGGAAACCGAACCCTCGACGTCGAGAACAACGCCGCGTCGCCGCTCTATGCCGCGGGCAACCAGTGGGGTGACGGACCGAGCGGCGGCATCGCGGAGGCCCTCGTCTCCCCGGATGTCAACTTGCTGGAGTCGGCGTGGAAGGGCACGATCGCGGTCGGAACGGAGGCGAGCGATCTACAAGAGATCCTCGGTGATATCCTTCGAATCGCCCTCGCTCGTGCGGGTTATCGCGTGGTCGATCTGATCGGCATGGGAAGCGCTCTGCTCGTTCAGGATGCCGCCAAGGCCGGCGACATCGACCTCATCACTCTGGAGTCTGCAGGCGTTGGGGCACCCAACGCCGACGCCGGGCTCACAAGCTTCGTCCTTCCCGCCCGGGCGGGTTGGGTCGCCGTGGTCCCTCAGGGCGTCGCGGACCGGTTGCCGGAACGCAGCTTGTCCGCGCTCGCTGCCATGCTCGGCGGCGACGGTCAGGCCCTCCTCTGGGCGGTCCCCCAGGCGGTCGGCGAGCCTGCCGTTGCGGCCCTTCGCGACGCCTACGGCCTCGGCGGACAGGTTCGCGCCGTCGTCTGGGCGAAGACGCTGGCCGAGGCCGAGGCCCTCCTCACATTCGGGGCTGCGGAGTTCGCGCTTCTCGAAAGCCTCGAGGAGACGGTGACGCTGTCCGGCTTCGTCACCCTCGAGGACGATCGTCACATCCTGCCGTCTGAAACCCTGGTCGTCATGGTGCGAACCGGGCTCCTTGCGGACCACCCGGATGTCGGGGACGTGTTGTCTCGCCTCGTGGCGCGGCTCACCCCGCTCGCTCTCCGCGATCTGATGAGCCGCGTCCGTCTCTTGGACCGAAGTCCGGAGGCCGTGGCGATGGACTTCCTGGCACAGGAAGGGCTGCTTGCTGAGTAAGGAAGAAGGAGATCCGATGGACGAGAGGAAGACGGCCGATCGGCGGCCCGGCTGGCCGATCCGGCTTCGATCTTGGGTTCGGTACGGAACGGGCCTTCGGGCGAAGCTCATCGTCCTAGTGTTGGCGATCGCGTGCCTGGTGGTCGGCGCGCTGTATTGGTTCTCCTACAGTTCCATGCGCACGTTGATCGTGTCGATCTACGAGCAGAGGGCGCGAAGCGTCGCCGCCATCATCTCCAAGTCGATCCAGGAGAAGGACTACATCCTGTACTACTCGGAGGAGTTGAACGCCGACATCGACCGCCTCCTCGAACGGTACGAGTCCGTCATCGGGATCACGGTCATCGGCGTGACCGCGCGCGGCTTCGTCTCCATCGCCAGCACGGACCCGAGCCTCGTGGGATCGCTGGCCACCGCCGAGGAGCGCGATCGACTCGACGCGTTGCGGGAGGTGGACGTCGCCCCTGTGAAGCTGCGCGGCGCCTCGTATCTTCGCGCGCACGACCCGATCTTCTCCGGACCCGATCTCATCGGAGTCGTCGTCGTAGACATGTCTCTCGACGAGCAAGCGCAGGCCATCTCCCACCTCTCGTGGCGGTTCGGGGGCGCCTCCGTCCTTGGCTGCCTCTTGCTGGGGGGCTTTCTGTACCTCGCGATGCGAGGAATCGTGACGAGGCCCGTCGGTCAGTTGGCGGGGGCAATGGGTGCAGTCGCGCGGCGAAAGTACGACGTCGAGGCGAAGCACCCGTTCCCCAGACTCCCCGGAACTCGCCTCAAGGACGAAGTCGCGCAACTCGTCGACGGCTTCAACTTAATGACCCGCGTGATCCACTCCCACGAGCAGGAACTGATGAAGCTCGTGGTGCTCGACGCGCTAACGGGAGCGTACACTGTCGACCATCTCCGAGCGGAGTTGGAGCGCGAGCTCTGCAAGACGCGCCGGTACAAGCATCCAACGTCCGTTCTTGTCGTCGACATTCGAGGAGCCGAGACACGGCCGTCCCAAGACCAGGACAGCGTCTTGATCTCGACGGCCCGCTTCCTTGTCAGCAATCTCCGGAACGTGGATGTGTTGTTCCGCGTCGGCCCGTTCCGGTTCGCCTCGCTCTTGCCCGAGACGCCGCCCGCCGGAGCCGCCGTGGCCGCGGGGCGACTGCGAATCCAGGTCCCCGACGTCACCGCCCAGTACTCGTTCTCCGTCGCCCTAGACGTCCGGGTCATGGGGTGGGGAGAAGAGGGTGCTCCGGCAATTGACGAGGTCCTCAAGGACATCGCTGGCTCGGATGGCGCTCCTCGCGAAGAGACGTAGATGAGACGCCAGCGACGCAACATGCATCGGAGCAGAGGGAGGGAGGAAGGCGTGACCAGCGCTCTTGTCGGACTGTCGATGCTCGCGCTCCTGATCCTTGCCGCCATGGTCACCCCTCGCGATGTCGCCAAGCACGAGCGCCGCGGCATGGTCACCGACTGCCAGCGGGACCTGCTCAGACCCTACGCAAGATCGCGGCGAGGTCGCGACAACTCCGGCTAGTGCCCGCCCTTCGCGACACGTCGAACGGCCCGCCGTTGCTCGCGAGTGCCCCACAACCGGCCAGCAGGAGTGAGGGGACTCTGCTTACGTGTTGGGCGTAACACGCTCGGCATCGGGCAGAAGGGTCTCGATGTCGCGCACCGGTCGATAGAGGTAGCCGGCGACGGCCGCGGCGACCCCGACGAGCCCCGCCAGAACGAACATCAGCCCGATCCCGGCACCCGGGCCGCCTCCGACGAGCGGCTGGAGTACTCTCGCCAACGCGCTCGAACCGCTCATGAACGGCTCAAACACGCGGTCGGCGAGGATCCCGCCGAGGATCATCGCGAGGGTCGCACCCAGTTGGGTGACCACAATGCGAGCGGCGAAGATGCGTCCCTGGAGATGCGCAGGCGTCTTCATCTGCCAGATCGCCTGGTTCGCGCCGAGCGCGACCGGCATGAGGGCTTCGGCAAGGAACGCGCCTGCAGTCCACAGGAAGAGGCCGCGACCGACGCCGACGACGACCGTGCCGACGAGACTCGACGCGCCGACCGCTAGCAGGATCCACTGCATCCTGTGCGTCTTCGGGCCTCCCCAGATACCGACCACGATCCCGCCGACCACCCCGCCGATCCCGAGGATCATCCGCACCGTCGCGAGGGAGAGCTCGCTCCCGCCACTGCGAGCCAGGATCAGCGGCGAGAGCAGCGCAAACCACACAGACGCCGTGATGTTCACAACGAGGAGCAGCGCAAGAAGACCGCGCAGGCTCCGGTGGGCAAAGATATAGCGGAAGCCGAGCACCGTGTCGGCCCACAAACCTCGCTTCTTCGGCTCCTCGGACGAGACCCGCACCGGTTGAGGCACCTGAACGAACAGAAGCACGGCGATGGCGAAGACAAAGCTTGCCATGTCGATCATGAGAATGGTCCCGATCCCTGCGAATGCGAGGAGCGCGCCGGCGGCGATCGGTGAGAAGATGCTCGAAGCAGACTCCACGAGCCCGAGCATCGCGTCAGCGCGGGTGTAGTGCTCTTTCGGCACCATCAACGTGATCGACGCGGAGTACGCCGGGATCTGGAATGATCCGAAAACGCCGGAGAACGCTGCCGCCGCGTACAGGTGCCAGATCTCGAGGTGCCCTGTCTTGAACAGCATGAAGATGGCGATCGTCGTGAGCCCGGCCGCGAGGTCGCTCAGCATCATGACCAGCTTCCGGTTCCAACGATCGACCAGCGCCCCGGCGATGGGCGTCATCACGATCCGCGGGAAGTAGCCGAAGAAGACGACGAGTGCAAGCACGGTGGCCTGTCCCGTGACCTGCCACGCCCAGATCGTCAGGGCAAACTGCGTCATCCCGCTTCCAAGGACCGACACCATCTGCCCGAACCACACGACGGAGAAACCGAGCATTCCGGAACGTCGCAGCGAAGACACCGGTGCCTCCTTTGAGTCGGGGGGGGACACATACCACATTCCGTCGCCCGCTCCGAGGAGTGGTACGTGTCGCGGGAAGCACCCGCGAACGAGATATGTGTCCCCCGATCGGACATCCGAGCAGACTACCGCCGACATCGATCGTGACTCATGGACGCGGGTCTCGATCAGGGAGGACTCGGGTTCGATCCGGCTCGTGCGCACTCGTCGACGGGTCGCGCGTGCACCACCGCGAACCCTTGGGGTCACTGAGCCGTCACCAGTTCCACCTTCAGCATCTGGCCTCGGGAACCGAAGCCGGCAGGGGCAAGAGCTGTTCGGGCCGTTCGCGAGGCGGCTGAACCCCCAGATCCAGTTCCTCCAGGCCATCCCAACGGCCCGGATATCGCACGCCTTCTAGGCCTCCAGCGCTTGCTGAGTTCGGCCTACTACCCACATGGCCAGCCCCTCTCGTCGCCGGAGCCTTGCCGGAACGAGGCCTCCCCGCCGACCGCGGCGCCGCGCGCGGGTCTCACACGCGAGCTCGGCGGCTCAGCGAGACTGCTCGGGGGATTCGGAGCACGCCGTCACGGCCCCGCCGCGCAGGCTCAGCGGCGCTTCGGATGCGGCTCGACCGTCCGGTACCGCATGCAACTGCTGCTTCGGAGGCATCCGGCCAGGCAATGTGGTCGTGTGTGTCTGCGCGGACACGGATCGCCGTTCTCCGAAAGCCGGAGGACGTGACTTCCACTTGAGATGCGCCGACCGTGCGGCACCACATCGAGATGACCGCGCACTCATGATTGGGCCCGGGCTTCATATCTCTGCCACAAGCCTGCTTGCCCCAACCCACAAGCGCGAAGTATCCTCTCCCACGCAATCGATGAACACGCTGGAACAATGCAGGAGGTGCCACAGGTGTTGGCATTGAGGACAAGCCGAAGGGTGACGCCGGTTCTGATGCTCCTCGTCATAGCGCTCACGGTACCCGGCATGGCGTCGGCCGGGCAATCGCGGACGATCAGTCCGTCCGAAGCGATCGAGCTTGCAATCGAAAACGACTCGCAGCTTCGTCAGGCAGAGCTCAACCTCAGCCTGGCGACGCTCGAACTTGGGGCCGCGCAGGTCTCGGCGGTGTTGCCGGCCGTCGGACTCGCCGTCGACCTCCCGAAGCTCACGGCGGCCGGGCTCGGCCAGGAGATCGGCGCCTCGTTGACGGCCTCTCTCTCTCTTCCGTGGGGAGATGGGGCCCTCACGGGAGGCTTGGGCTTCAGCTACAACGCTGCGGCCTCCGAGCTCGTCGCGCCGACATGGCAGATCTCTCTGTCGGACGTCCTCGACCTCGCCCGGCCGAACGCGGCCGCGGAGAGAATCCAGTCGCTCAAGTGGGCCGTCGAGAGCGCCAAGCGCTCGTACACGGCGGCCAAGGCGGATCTGGTCATCTCAACGCTCAAGACCTACGGAACACTCCTCACGGAGGCGAAGCAGGCCGAGTGGGACGCGGAGGCCGTGAACCGCCTCACCATAGAGCTTGACCAAGTCAAGGACCTGGCGGCACAGGGGTACAAGGGTGACCAAGATGTCAACGAAGCAAGGCTGCTCCTGCTCGACGCCCAAGTGCAGGCCGAGAAGAGCGCCGATGCCTACGCCACCGACCTCGAAGCGTTTTGCAGAACGACGCTGAGGATCGAGGAAACAAGTCAGCTGTCTTCGATCGATGTCTCGATGAGCGACCTCCTTGCGGCGGCAGGCAAGCTCCGCGAGGACGAGATCCCGGGAAACGCCATCTCTAGCGCGTCGACGGTCATCGCAGCTCAGCAGAGCGTGACCACCGCGGAGGACGACCTTCGCCAGGCGCGTGCCGACATGCTGCCCTCCGTGACCGTGGAGGCGGCGCTCGATTCCGATGAGTGGAGTCTCGGCGTCGGCGTCTCGCTCGACCTGTTTGCGCCGGACCGGAAGGCCAACGTCGAGATCGCCGAGACGAATCTCGACCTCGCCAAGGAGAAGCTAGACTCGGCGCGCGAGACGGTGCGAAATGAGATCTTCAACCTTAAGGCATCCCTCTTGTCTGCCGCCCGCGCCGCAGAAAGCCTCTCGCTGGAGGAGGAGAAGTGGCGGCTTGAGGGGCAGGTCATGACGGCCAAGCGCGCGGCCGGCAGCATCTCCGATACCGATTGGGCGCAGTTCCTCGAAGAGAAGGGTGCCTTCGAGATCGACGCGGCGGGGCGTGCCACGTCACTCCTCGTCGCCCACCTCACGTATCGCAACGCCCTTGGTATGGAGCTCAACTGGGAGGAATGGCTGTGAAGATCAAACGAAAGACCTGGAAGATCATCATTACGGTGGGCGTGGTTGCTGTCGCGGTGGCGGTCGCCCTCGTCCTCTTGCTCAATCGGTTCGGTGAGAAGGAAGCGCCGGTCACCGTCCAGACGTACACGGTGGAGCGCGGCAACGTCAAGAACAGCCTCGTCGTGTACGGGACCGTCCAACCGAAGCAGGAGTACACGTTCACGTTCAACGGGGATCTGGTCGACGAAATGCTGGTGAGCGTCGGCGCCCGCGTGACCGAGGGACAGGCCCTCGTCAAGCTCGATCCGTCCCAGCAGGAGTTGGCTCTCCTCCAGGCCCAGCGAGCCCTTGCCGAGGCCAAGGCCAGCGGAGTCCGGGCTGACGTCAACGAGAAGGAAGTCGCCCTGAAGATCGCCCAGGCCAACTACGACGACGCCACGCTGAAGGCTCCGTTTGCCGGCGTTGTGACCGAGATCAACCAGGCAACGGAGTCGTCCAAAAGCTGGAGTCTCCTTCTCATCGACACGAGCAAGCTGTACCTCGAAGTCCAGGTCGACCAGTTGGACGCCCCCTCCGTCGCGGTGGGTCAGTCAGCAACCGCCACGATCGAACCCCTCCCCGACAAGAAGACGTGGGACGTCAAGGTCACCGAGGTCGCCGGCATGGCCGAGGAAGTGGGAAACAGCACGGTCGTCATCACGAAAACGAGCTTCCCGTACTCTGACCCGCTCGTCCTCGTGGGGTACACGGTCGAGATGGAGATCGCCACGGCTTCGGCGACCGATGTGCTCGTCGTCCCGATCTCTTGCCTCACCGAGACGCCGCGCGGATGGATCGTGATGAAGGTCGTGGATGGACAGGCAACGCCCCAGGCCGTCACGATCGGCGTGAAGTCGGACACCTACGCCGAGATCACGAGCGGCCTCAAGGAGGGCGACGTGCTGCAGAGCGCCGCAAAGACAGCGACCGGCAGCACCCCGACACAGCAGGATAGCGGGTTCCCGGGTGGCGACATGCCGATCGGCGGATTCGGCGGCGGGCCCGGCATGCCCTAAACCATCATGATCGAACTCACGAACGTCACCAAGGACTACCCGATGGGCGAGCTCGTCTACCACGCGTTACTTGGGATCACCCTCAGCATTCAGGAACACGAGTTCGCCGCGATTACCGGACCGTCGGGATCGGGCAAGTCAACGCTGCTGCACATCATCGGCGCCGTGCATCGGCCCACCTCGGGAGAAGCGCTGTTCGACGGGGAGAACCTCGGTGAGATGTCCCGCGAGGACCTCTCGAAGATCCGCAACGAGAAGATCGGGTTCATTTTCCAGAGCTTCTTCCTGCTTCCTCGCGCGACTGCTCAGGCCAACGTCGAGTTGCCCCTCGCCTACGCCGGCGTGCCGCGGAAGAAGCGCACCGAGATCGCCCGCTCGTGCCTCGAGCGCGTCGGGCTCGCCGACTACGCGGAGCACCGACCGACCCAGCTGTCGGGCGGCCAGTCGCAGCGGGTGGCGATCGCTCGCGGCCTCGCGAACTCGCCCCGGCTGATCCTGGGAGACGAACCGACGGGAAACCTCGACAGCCACACGACGCAGGAAATCATGGCCCTGTTCCACTCGCTTCACGACGAAGGGAGGACGATCGTGCTGGTCACGCACGAGCAGGAGGTCGCGCAGGTCACGAAACGCGAGATCGTCCTGAAGGACGGACTCATCGCGGAGGATCGCAATGGGACTACATGAGATGCTGCGAACCGCCATCACGGCGCTCCGCGCCCACAAGATGCGGACGACGTTGTCGATCCTGGGGATTGTCATTGGCGTCGCGGCCATCGTCGCGATCATCGCCATTGTCAACGGCGCGACGGCTTCGATGAAGGAACAGATCTCCGGGCTCGGGATGCGGACGATCACCGTCATGATCTTCCCGAACGCGCTCTCCGCCGCCTCTTCAGCGCGGGCGCTGACGGACGAGTTGACCAGCAAGTTCGAAGCCCTGCCGGACGTCTCCAAGGCAGTCCCGACCTCGTCCTCCAACGCAACGGCGATCATCGAGGGGAAGGAGTACTCAACCTCGGTCGCTGGGGCCGTCCCGGAGTACACCGAGCTGTTTGACAACTTCTACCCGACAAGCGGCCGGTTCATCTACTCGATGGATGAGCAGCGACGGGTCGTCGTGCTCGGCGCCACCTTCGCCGAGGAGTATTTCTCCGGCGAGGACCCGGTTGGAAAGAGGCTCACGCTCGTCATCTCAAACCAAACCCTCGCGTTCACGATCATCGGCGTGATGTGCTCGGCGGGGACTGTGGGCATGCAGGACCTCGACGACACGATCTACGTGCCGCTCTCGACCATCCAGACGCTCTCTGGATCGCGCCAGTTCACATCGTACATTGCCCAGGCCAAGGACGAGACGTCCGTCAACGCCGCGGCGGCGGAGATCGAGGCGGTCCTCAAGGAGGTCATCGCAACCTCCACGACCTCCCAGTCGAGCAACTCCCGCAGTCGGACTCCCTATCGTGTGACGCTCCAACAGCAGTACATCGAGACGTACGAGTCGACCGTGGGAACGATGACGCTCATCCTGGGCGGCGTGGCGGCGATCGCGCTTCTCGTGGGCGGCATCGGGATCATGAACATCATGCTCGTCTCGGTGACCGAGCGAACCCGCGAGATCGGGATCCGGCTCGCAATTGGAGCACGACCCAAGGACATCCGGACGCAGTTCCTCGTCGAGGCCATCATGACCAGCTCGATCGGCGGGCTGATCGGCCTCGGTACCGGGTGGCTCTGCGCTTGGCTGGGATCGATGTTCGGCGATTGGCCGTTCGTCATGTCCGTCTACCCGGCCCTCTTGGCGGTCGGGTTCTCGTTCCTCATCGGGGTAACGTTCGGTCTCTATCCGGCCGTACGCGCCGCCAAGCTTGACCCGGTCGACGCGCTGCGCTACGAGTGAGCGGGCGCAGCCCGTGAATGGGCTCAGCCGGAGATGAGCGCGAGAGGGGATGGTTCTTGCCATTTGGCTCGGCGCCGCTGGCCCTTGCTCTGCTACAATCAGCGGAGGTCGGTTCGGCTCGGAACGGTCAGACAAGAAAGCGAGGACCATGACGGATCTCAAGCGCGTAGCCTACTGCGGGCTCTACTGCGGTCTCTGTCTGAATTGCGTCCGCATCCCGCGGCGCGCGGGCGAGTTGAAGGAGCTTCTCAAGAGAGTGTCCGCCGAGGAGTGGGGGCCGGAGCTCCCCGGTTTCGATGGGTTCTGGCGATTCCTCGACACACTGGCAGAGTTCGAGCCTCGCGCGAGCTGTCGCGAACGCTCGTGCGGCCCCGAACCCTGCGCTATCCGTACGTGTGCCTCCGCAAAGGGCGTCGACGCGTGCCCGTTCTGCGACGAGTACCCGTGCGACCCCATTCGCGCGATCGCGAAACGCTACGTCACCTTGCTCGGCGACGGCCAACGCATGCGCGACGTTGGACTCGACCGCTGGATCGAAGAGCAAGAGGCTCACCAAGCCCGCGGCTTCGCCTACACGGACATCGGCCACGGACCAGCGAGAGCCGCCGAGCGCTAGCCGGCGCGGCACCCGGCGTCTGGCCACTCGACAAGGAGGGACATGAACGTCGTCGATCTCAGCGAGGATCTCGTACCGCTCTACTGCGTCTGCCTTGAGGATTGGTCGCAAGAGATGAAGGAGGTCGGCACGCGGAAGCGCGACTGGTATGAGGCGATGCGTAGGAGAGGTCTGCGCGTCAAGCTTGCGCTCGATGCTGCGGGCACCGCGGGCGGCATGATCCAGTACGCGCCCATCGAGGAGTCCTTCGCTTCCGGGAAAGACCTCTACTTCATCTTCTGCATCTGGGTTCACGGCTACAAGGTCGGCCGCGGCGACTTCCGCAAGAGGGGAATGGGCAAAGCCCTCCTCCAGGCGGCCGAGGACGACGCCCGCGCCCTCGGCGCGAAGGGCATGGCGGCGTGGGGACTCGCGCTCCCCGTATGGATGAGAGCCTCCTGGTTCCGCAAGCGCGGCTACCGCGTCGCTGACCGAGACGGGATCCGTCGCCTCCTCTGGAAGCCGTTCGGGAGCGATGCGGAGAAGCCTCGCTGGATCAAGGAGCAGAAGCGCCCGCCCGCCGTGCCGGGCCAGGTTCAAGTAACGTCGTTCGTCAACGGCTGGTGCCCAGCGCAGAGTATCGCCTGCGAACGCGCCAAGCGCGCGTGTGGCGAGCTTGGTGCTCGCGTCACCTTCACGGAAATCAGCACCGCAGACGCCGCGACGCTCCGTGAGTGGGGCATCACGGATGGCCTGTTCATCGATGGGAAGCCTGTCCGGTTCGGCCCTCCCCCGCGCTTCGCGAAGATCAAGCGCCAGATCGAGCGACGGGCGCGGCGGCTGCCGGGTCCCTAGAAGGCTAGATGAGCGTGTCCAGCAGCGAGGCCAGATCGGCGTCGATTTCGGCGGGCGGTTCCCACGTGACGTGGATGACCGGCGCGCCCTGATTCTTCAGGCTCTCCGCGAAATCGCGAAGCCCGAGGTTGATCGCGATGGGTCCGGTGTCGAGCAACGCCTGCAATGTCGCGGTCACTTGGCCTCCCTGTTGCCTGAGAGTCTTCCAACGAGCTCGCAAGCCGCTGAGGTGGCCCGCGCGTTGCTGGTGCATACGAGCGCCCCCGCGTCGCGGAGAGTCGTTTCCTGATCTTCAAGACCCTGCGGGTCCCCGTCCGTCCCGCAGACAGACGCGATGACCGCGAGGTGCCCGCCTCGCCGCTCGGCGCCCGCGCGTGCACGTCGGATCGCGTCTGCCAGATCGCCGGCCGGGTCCTGCGCGGCGCCATACCCCAAGATCACGTCCAGGAGGAGAACGGCGGCTTCTGCATCCTCGCCTACAGCCAGAACGTGGGCCCTGCGCTGCGTGGCGTCGATCATCGGGTGCGGTCTCCCCTCGGTGAACTCGTCGGAGCCCATGTCGACGAGCGTGTGCTCGCAGCACGCGTCTCCCTCGACCCATGCGTGCATGCTGGGCAGGGGAGCGTTGGAACCTGCCGTCATTCCCCGGTCTCTCAGGATCTGCTGAGCCTGGTAGCAGAACGTACCTCCCGCGAACAGCCCGCGGATGTACTTCTGCTCAGAGTTCATTCTCTCCGCCTCGGCACCAACCCATCCCCGTACGTCCACGGCCGCTGCCGTCGCGGACAGGTCAGATGCGCCCATCGCCCGCAGGGCCATGGCTGCCGCTTCGTCCAGCGTGCGGGCGACAAGCGTCGAGGAACCGCGTGGCCGCGTCACAGCTTCCGCGCCGAGAAGACAGACGACGGTCGGCTTGGAACAGCCCGCGAGAACAGCCATCAGCGAAGGCAGAGTCCTCGCACCTGGCGGCTTCGACAAGACGACGATCGCTCGTGTCCCTTGATCCCATTCGAGCGCCCGCACAGCCGCCAGGGTGGAGATGCCGCCGATGGCGTCGGAGAGGTCTCGGCTACCCGTGCCCAACGCGTGCGAGATGCCCGATCCCGCTCGATGCACGAGGCAAGTGAACTCCTGAAGTCCCGTGCCCGAGGACGCAACGACGCCGATTGGCCCCCGGCGCACGACGTTCGCGAAACCCAACCCGATGCCGGCGACGATCGCGGAACCGCAGTCCGGCCCCATCACGATCAGCCCGGCCTGCGCCGCCTTCCGCTTCAGGGCGAGCTCGTCCTCCACGGCGACGTGATCGCTGAACAGAAAGACGTTGAGGCCCGCGTCCAGCGCGACGTCAGCCTCTCGAGAGGCATAGTGCCCCGGCACAGAGACCAGCGCCACGTTGGAGGCCGGCTGCCTGGTCAACGCCTCGCGCCATGACGATGCGGAGATGGAGGAGACGGCATCCTCGTTTCGCACGAGGTGCGAGTCGAGATCGTCGAAGACGCTGCGGACAGCGTCTCGCTCCCCGCGCAGCGCAAGGACGAGGTCGTTGGCTGTGGCCTCTCTGAGCCCGGCGGGATCGAAGCCTAGGTCGAGGAGCATCTTGCGGTTATTCGCCGTCGCCATCACGGCCGCCGCATCCTCGATCCCCGGAAGCTTGGCCAAGCGGCTGGCGACGGACATCAGGAACACCGAGTCGTAGTACCGGTTCTTCCGGATCGCGACATCGCTGGTCGCGTTGCCTCTCCCGTTTCCCATGGCGCGCCGCCCTCCGCTACCCTCCGTGCTTCGCCGCGAAGCGGCGCACGGCCTTCTCAAAGCACTCCATCGGCGGGCGAACCAAGCCGGCACCGATGATGGGGTGTCCCGGCTCCCTGTGTGCCATCGCCGTGTCAATGACGGGCGCGATGCCCGTCTTCACGACCTTGCGAACGTCGATACCTACGGCCGTCCCCTCGAACCCCAACGCGGGAATCAAGTACTCGCCGCTTTGGCCAATGCAGATCTGCCGCATCTGCCGACTGTAGTTGAGTGCCTCGTCCGGCGTCCCGCCGACGAAGCTCAGGATTCCAGGCGCGCCTCCGAGAACGAATCCGCCCCAGCCCACAGTTTCTGTGATGGCCGAATCCCCCATGTCGAGTCCCGCGTCGGCTTCGCTGAACCCGGGGAGGAAGAGGCCGTGAATCGCGGGGGCGGGACCGACGAACCACTCGTCGCCAAGATCACTCACCTGAATGCCGAACTCCGTCCCATTCCGCGCCATCGCCGTGACCCCGGTGCTGTAGGGGATCGCTCGCCCAGCGTCGGCAATCGACTTCGCCGCCGCCATCGACAACCCGAGAAAGAGGAGGTCGTGGCCGCCCAGATACCCTAGCGTCGCCGCCAGTTGCTCCTGGGGGAGGCCGGCCTTCACGAGGGGGACGGCCATCGCGCAGGCAAACAGCTTCGACGCGGCAATCGGGCGATTGTGAAGCTCGTCGCCCATCTGCAGCGCCTTGGTGATGATTGGCTTCAGCGCAACCCCGCCGGCACTTCTGACGGCCTTGCGCAGCGCCGGCGCCCAGACGTCACGCCACGTGACAAGTCCCTGCAGCGCTTCGGATCCGTAGTCGCCGAACTGCTGCCGGCCCTCCACCTGGCGGCAGAACGAACGGTTCCCGAAGGCTCGGTTCTCGACCACGAACACCCACATCGACCGCGTGATCGTCCCGGCCATGGGGCCGACGGCCTGATGGTGGTGGTTCGGTTCGAACGAGATCTCGCCGCCGCGGAGCAGCGCCTCCGCTTCGGCGCCGTCTTTCGCCCACCCTTCGAACAACGCAATGCCGATGCACGCCCCTCGTTGGGCGCCGCTCATTCGCTGCCACTCTACGGGAGGGCCGGCGTGAAGGATCATCCGATCCCGAAGCCCGGGAATGACGTCCCCCGCCGGGGCGACGTCCACCAGGACCGGATCCCCCGCGTTCATCCGCCGCAGGAACTCGGCATTCGCGTCCTCGATGCGTTGCTTTAGATCAGCTCCCATGGATACCTCCCGCAGCGATCCTCATCCGAATCCCTCCCGACGATTCGACTAACGGCCGACGTTCGCGACGAGCCGCCACGTCGCCGTTCTCCGTCGAGGGCACGTCGCTCAACAGCGCGGCCGAAAGCCCCGCCAACATGTCCCATCCCGATGTGTGACCAATCCGAATCACGCGCTCAGCCTGCCGCGCAATGCCCTCACAAGAGCCTCCCATCAACGTCTCCCGCGCCAGGGCATGCAACGGCTCCGGGCCGTACCCTGCGGCGAGATCGGACAGGATCGCGTGACTAATCCTGTTCGTCAGCATCGATGCGCTGGTGACCCAATCCCTCACCATGTCCCGGTCGATCCACGTCTCGTCGAAGTCCGCGCATTCCTGCTGCCGCAACCCAAACAAGAGTCCGCCAAGGAAGTCGTCGCCCGACGGCGTCAGCCCCTCGCCGAGCCCTACGAGAGCGCTTCCCGCAAGCAGCAGGCCCGCGGCATCGCGCGCCCGCAACGCGCGCACGACGTCCCTGACGCGACCGCTCGCCAGATCAAGCCAGCCACCCATCTGCCCTTCTCCCGCTCTACCCAAACGTTGCGCGCTGGCTGCAAACCCGAACACCAGCTGCGCCAAACCCCGCGGCTGATACCGCAGCGTGAGCGCGCCAAGTCCGCGCGTCAACGCTGCTGCCCCCCCATCCGACGTTACGGATGCGCTCCCCGAGGGAGCCGCCTCCCAGACGGCTCCGTCCAGGGCGATCAAGACGTGCCGGCCGCAGCGGAGGACGGATCCGTCGCGCCGGCAGACATCGCCTTCCCGCAAGCTCCCCTTGTCCAGCGGTACGAGCACACACCGGCGATGAAGAATCGAGCCGGGCGGCGACAGCCACAGGATCTCACCCTCCGGCTCTTCAAGATACGTCGCTCGAGATCCCGTCCCAATGACCCGAGCCGTGAAGTTGGAGCGCCCCAGTTCGCGATCGGCGAATCTTCCCACAGTCAGGACGCGCGTGACCTGCATGGGCTCGCTCTCCTTCGACCTTGCTGCCAACCGGAAGACTATCGGACGCAGCCGCCAGGGCGGCGCCGCGCTTCGATCGCTCGGCGCCGCCAGGCTGTTCCCTTCCTACTGAGGCGACCCGATGATCCCCTCGACCAACCAGTCGAAGTCGCCCATCTTCTCATTGCCCCAGGCCTCGCCTTCGGCAATGCGGACCACGCCGTTCTGATCCTTGATCGGACCGGTGAACGGATTCAGCAACCCTGCGTTGAAGCCCTCCGTAACAGATAGGACGAACTCCCGCACGTTCTGCGGAACGCTCGGTCCAAACGGCGCGATCTCGAGGAACCCCTCGGCGAGGCCCATACGGATGAACCCCGGTGCCCAGGTCCCGTCGATGACCTTCTGCGCGTTCTGGGTGTAGAAGTCGCCCCAGGTAAGGCCCAATCCTGTGACCCAGCCGGTCGGAGCGAACTGCTGCGATTCGAGAGACATGAAGCCGATCGAGTACACGCCCGCCGCTTCCGCCGCCTGCAGCACGGCAATTGGCGAATCGAGGTGCATGGTGATCACATCGCAACCCTGGTCAATCAGTGCCTGCGTGGCTGCGGCCTCCTTGGTCGTGTCGCCCCAGCTGAATGTCCAGACGAGATGCGTCTCGACATTCGGATTGACGGCCCGCGCCCCGAGATGGAACCCATTGACGTTGCCGAGCGTGAAGCCGAGCGGCATGCCGGCGACGAAACCGAGCTTGTTCGTCTCGGTCATCATCCCCGCGGCAACGCCCATGAGGAAGAACGTCTGCTGCGTCTTTGCGAAGTAGTTCCCGAAGTTCGCACGCACTTCCCATCCGCCGGGGTGAATGAACTTCACGTCGGGATGACGTTCCGCCACGGCAATCGCCGGGTACTGGAACGGGAATCCCGCCGCGATGATCAACTTCGCGCCCTGCTGGATCATGGTTTCCATGACACTCTCGGCCTCGGAGTCAGATACGTACTCCGCCACGATGACCTTCACGCACGGCAAGTTGCGCTGCACTTCCATCAGCGCGTCGTAGTGCGACTGGTTGTACCCCGCGTCGTTCTTGGCTCCGCCCATCAACATGCCGATGGTCAAGCATGGATCGGCGGCCGACGCAGACGCGCCGAACACGGCCGCAGCCGAGAGCACGAGAAGCAACGTAAGAGCAAAACGATTGAGCCCTCTCATGGTCCTCCTCCTTGCGAATACCTTTCACGATCCTGTTCCGCTCGTTCCACCGCCGCGACTCTCGCCACCGACCACCTCCCTACCCATGCAGAGCTGCACGTCCAACGTCAATCCTCTCCGTAGTACACGCGCCCAAGACCGCCCGGCGCCGCGGACCGTCGCGATCCCGCCCACAAGACGAGAACACCGAGGGTCAGGACGTAGGGAATCATGTTGAGCAGGAAGGGCGAAATCCCCGTGCCCTGAGCCTGCAGCTGCAACTGAAGTGTCACCGCGCCGCCGAAAAGCACGGCGCCGACGATCGCCCGCAGGGGATGCCAGCGCGAGAAGATCACGAGCGCCACGGCGATGAATCCCCGCCCGCCCGTCATCCCTTCCGTCCACGCCATCGCCAACGCGAGGGACAGATGCGCGCCGGCAAGCCCCGCGAGACACCCATTCAAGAACTGGGCCTGATATCGCAGAAGATCCACTCGCCTACCCGCTGCGTATGCAGCCGTTGGGCTCTCCCCCACCGTGCGAAGACTCAGCCCCCAACGCGTCCGGAAGAGGGCCCACCAGACGAGCACCGCCACGGGCACGGACAGGTAGACGAGAACGTCGTAGCTGAACATCGTCTTCGTTACCCACGGCAGCTGGGCGAGCCCCGGGATCTGATACCGCGCCAGCCCGACGATTCGCTTGCCGATGTATGCCTTCCCGATCAGCGCGCTCAGCCCGATGCCAAGGAACATGAGAGCCAGACCACTGGCCAGCTGGTTCGCGCGGCGCGTGACAGCAAGGTACGCGTACAGCATGTTGAACACCCCGCCGGCCAGCACGGCTATCGCGACCCCCAGGAATGGGTTCCCCGTCTCGGCCGTCACGGCGAACCCGACGGACGCGCCCACGAGAAGAATCCCCTCCAACCCAAGGTTGACCATCCCTGCCCGCTGGCCGATCACCTCGCCGAGCGTCGCGTAGAGCAGCGGAACGCCGAACATGATGCAGCCGGAGACCACGCCTCGGATCAGCGTCCACGTCATGCCTTCCTCCTTCTCCAGAAATGCGGCTGGACGAGCACGACGAACAGAATGATCGCCATGAGGACGTTGACCGCCGCAAACGGGACACCCTGGGTCAACTGCAGCACGCTGCCGCCGGAGAAGACGACGGCCAACAGGAAGGACATCGCCAGCATCCCGAGCGGACTTCCCCCCGCGAGCCAGCTGATCATGAACCCGACGAACCCATACCCAGGAGAGAAACCGGCTCGCAGACGGCCGTACAGCGCCGACACCTCGGCCATGCCGGCCAGTCCGGCAACCCCTCCCGCGACGAACAGGACCACGACCATGGTTAGCCCCACTCGGATGCCGAGGCGCCGCGCCGCCTCCGGGTTTCCGCCGATGGCGCGCATCTTGAGTCCCCACTCCGTCCGGTACACGACGAACCAGTAGGCCGCGAGGGCCACCAGCGCAAGGAGGAGGCCAAGGTGAATCCGCGTGTCTCCGAATCGGGGCAGCCGGGCGGCGGCGGGAAACGCCGCCGACTGCGGGTACGCGGAGCTATCCGCCGATCGCCACGCCCCATACACGAAATACCCGACGATCAGCGGAGCGATGTAGTTCATCAGCAGGGTGGAGATCGTCTCGTTGACCCAGCCCTTCGCCCGTAGCAGTCCCGCGATCGCGGCCCAACTGCCGCCGCCGACAAAGCCGAGGACGACGAGGAGCGGGATGAAGACGCCGGCGGGCAGGGAGGTAAACGTGATGGCGCCCCACGTGGCGAGCCATGCCCCCATGTAGAGCTGCCCTTCACCGCCCACGTTGATCAATCCCAACCGCGACGGCAACGCCACGGCGATGGCAGTGAGGAGGAGCGGAATCATCCGCACGATCACTTCGGACAGCCCGTTCGAGGTCCCGAGCGTGATGTTCATGATATCGACGTAGGCTTTGATGGGATCCTTGCCCGCGACGAGCAAGACGGCCGCGTACGCCGCCAGAGCGATGACGAGGATGATGGCGTACCGAGCTGCGGCCAACGCCCAGACCCGTCGCGCCCCGCCTGCAGCCCCGGCCAAAGCACTACGCATCGCAGCTCCCCGTCATGAGATGGCCGATCTCCTCGCGACAGATCCCGCTTGGCACAGCCGTGCGAACAATCCGGCCCTCGAACAACACGATGAGCCGATCGCTCAGCCCGTAGAGCTCGTCAAGGTCCTCGGAAACAAGAAGCACCCCCGCTCCTCCATTCCGGATCGCGGTCAACAGTCGGCGCGCCGACATCGCGCTGACCATATCGAGCCCGCGGGTCGGATACGACGCCACGACCAAGCGGGGCCGTCGTCCCATCTCTCGCGCGAGGACGGCTCGCTGCAAGTTCCCGCCAGATAGCGTTCGGGCCTGGGCATACACCGCGGGCTCCCCGAACCCCAGCGCGGCGTACGAACGTTCCACGTCAGCGCGCGCCGCCGCCCAATCCATCGCCAACCCGCCCCGGCGCGAGTACTTCCCAGGGTTTCCAAGCGCGGCATTCTGCAACAGGGTCATCCACGGCACGGCGCCCATCGCAAGCGGCTCCTCGGGAACGAACCCCACCCCGCTGCGGCGGATGCGGCCCGCCGACCACCGCGTGGCATCCTCCCCGAACAGAACCTTCCGCCCAGCTTGGCAAGGCAGGAGCCCGAGGATGACGTCCGCCAGTTCGCGTTGCCCGTTGCCCGAGACCCCGGCAACGCCGACGATCTCTCCAGGCCGCAGGGTGAGGTCGATGTCCTTCACTCCCGTCTGCCCGGCGTGGGCCTTGGACGTGACACGGTGCAATTCCAGGAGCGGCGCTGCAGCCTCATCCTGTTGGCATTCGGAGAGGCTGCCGTCAATCGGCGCCGCCGCTTCGAACATCAGGACAACAAGGTCCTTCTCCGTCGCCTCGCCGCGACTCAGCGTCCCGGCAACTCGGCCGCGCCGCATGACCGTGATGCGGTCCGCACAAGCAAGGACCTCGCGCATCTTGTGCGTAATGAAGACGATCGAGTAGCCGCTTGCGCGAAGCTTCCCGAACACGTCGAACAGGCTTTCGATCTCGTGTGGCGCCAGCACGCGCGTCGCCTCGTCGAAGATGAGCATCCTGGCGTCCGCCAAGAGAAGCTTCAGAACCTCCACTTTCTGCTGGTCCCCGATGCACAGATCCCGAACCAAAGCTTCCGGATCGACGTCCAAACCGTACCGAGCTGAGACCTCTCGAATCCGTTCGGCGATCTTGCGCCTGCGCGGAATCCTGGGGAGATCCGGCAGGTACAGTGAGATGTTCTCCGCCACGGTCAGTGCCGGGACGAGGGTGAAGGTCTGGAAGACCATCCCAATGCGAAGACGTCGCGCATCGAGAGGCGATCGGATGGCCTCAGGCTTCCCGTCCACGAGAATCTCCCCCTGATCCGCGTGGTAGAAACCGTACAGGATCTTCATCAGCGTGCTCTTGCCCGCCCCGTTCTCCCCAAGCAAGGCATGGATCTCCCCGTGGCGGATGTCAAGATCCACAGCATCGTTCGCCTGCACGCTGCCGAAACGCTTGGAGATCCCGCGCAGAGAGATGAGCGGGTCTCCGTCGGTCGAATCCACGCCACCTAGTCTCTTTGGCATATCCTCACTATGGTCTGACGGATCCCATCGCGCACACCCCGGCCAGACGTCCGCTCGCCGCACGCCGATCGCCGGGGCCGCACGATGGAGATCCAGCTCCCCATTATGCTTTCCACGTCTCCTCTCGCAATGGCGAAATCAGACAAGCGAGCGCCCTCGCATTGTGGAGTATCGACAAAACACCGCCGGACGGCGTGGGCCAAGATGGGGACGCCGAGCGTCACTCCGTCCCGCGATCGCTGCCCGCCAGGAGCGGGTAGAGATGAAGCGCGACTTCCAGCGTGAGCCGGCGCTGCGGATCGGACAACGCGTCGCCGGCGATCTCGCGAATCTTCGCCAAGCGGTATCGGAGCGTGTTGTAGTGGATGCCGAGAGCCCTGGAAGTCTGCGCGTGGTTCTGGTTCTTGGCTAGGAAGACGCGCAGCGTCTCGACCAAGTCGGCGGAGCGGCGGCGATCGTGCTCCAGAAAGGGGCCAAGGATATCCTCGCAGAAGGCTCTGAGGGTGGCGGCCGACTCGACCGTCGGCACGAATCTGAACAGTCCGAGGTCATCGAAGTGCGCTACGTGGCTTCCCTTGCCGCCCGCGAGGGCGCGGCCGATCTCGAGGCTGTGTCGCGCGTCGCCGTACGCTTGGCGGAAGCTGTCCAACGAGTCGGCCACCCGGCTGACGCCTATCGACACCGTGTGGGGAGCATTCTCCGACTCGATGCGCGCACAAAGGCGCCGCAGCGGCTCGAGGAGTTCAGCCTTGTCCTGCGCGATCTCCTTGCGGCGAAGCGGCAAAAACGCGACCAAGTGCGGACCCTTCCGCCAGAACGTCGCACCTTCGTGGAGAACGCGGATGTACCGACGCGCGAGGTGCAGACTCGACTCGACGCTGCTTTGCTCGCTTCGCTCTTTCTGCGCGAGCAGCGTGTCCGGGGCCACATCCGGGCCGACAAACACCACGAGGAACGGCGAGACAAGGCGACTCCCCAAGCGTTCCGAAACCTGGGCGGCATTCTGGCGAGCGCTTGCCTGTTCCGAGAGCAGTCCCTCAAGGATCTCGTTCCGGAACTGCTGCTCGACCTGACTGATGGACAGCCGCTCCATCATCTTGAGGGCCGCAACGGTTGCGCCATGCTCAATCGCCATCACGGCTCGCGACTCAATCGCCGCGGAGAGGGGACCCCAGACGATGATGCTGCCGAGTTCCGCGGCACTCACCTCGATCGCACACACCACGTGTTCGAGCGCTTCCGTCCCCACCGCAACGCACGCCCGGCGCACGGAATGTCCCTCGATCTCGTCAAGGTATGTAGGCGCGTAGGCCGGCGCGAGATACGAGTCGCCTACGCCATCCCGCTCCGTGAGCGCCGTCTTCCATGGCGCTCCAAGATCCCCGCCGCTTCCGAGCACACGCCGGAAGCGGTCGACGATCGACACGGGGTGCCCAGCGACTTCCGCAATCACTTCCGCGATGCTCGCGTAGTCGCCGCCAACCAGGACGAGATCGAGGAGACGCCGGAGAATTCTCTCCGACTGCCGCAACTCCTCAGCCTGGAGATCGAGAATACGCGCCGTCAAGGGCTGGATGATGTCGACGAACGAGACGCGCGGCGGAAGCTCGATCAGCGGGAAGTCCAAGCGGTCCGCATCTTCCAGCATCACGGGCGGGAGCTGTTCGAGATACGACTCCATGGTCACCGCCAGTCCGGCGAGACCCTTCTCCGCCAGACGCGGGATCAGCGTTTCCACGGCGGCTCGATCGTCGTGCAAGGGATACATCGTCGTGACGAGCAGCTCGCCCGCGTGAACCCAATTGACGATGTCGGGGACTTCCATGACGTTGACGGAGCCGACCACATTGTCCAGCCCCCCGGATCCTGCAACCACCTTGGCTTGGCGTAGAGGCTCGGCCAGGGTCAGCGCCTCACGCAGCGTCAATCGCACGATCGTCCTCCTGTCTAGAAGGCCAAGCCAGCTCCTCGGTCTCTATCATGGCACAAGTTCCCGCTTCGCGTGCAACCCAACCGCGAAGCGCGACCGGGCGCGCCCAGTCCTTCTCGGCACTGCGCACGGCCCCGATCCAGTGCCATCAGCATGGCGTGGCCCGCCCCGCCAGCTGATCGCCACCACGCCCGCGGTGTTGGCTTGCGTCGCCGGAGAAGGGCTAGACTAGGTCAGGAAGTGGACGGTTCACCGGGGGCGGGTCATGGGCAGCGGAAGACAGAGTGGAGTTGGCGACCGAGATGAGCCACGAAGTCTGCGCGAACGAGTCGATCAACTAGAGCAGCTCAACGCGCAGCTCAAGGATTCCGAAGAGAGGCTTCAGATCCTGTTCGAGCGTGCTCCCGACGGCTACTACCTCAGCGACCTCAAGGGAACATTCGTGGATGGCAACGCGGCTGCCGAGAGGATCACCGGCTACAAGAAGGGGGAGCTGATTGGCAAGAGCTTCCTCAAGTTGAAGCTCCTGTCGACGAGGGACGTGCTGAGAGCCGCCTCTCTCCTAGCGAGGAACGTGCTGGGACGTTCGACAGGCCCCGACGAGTTCACCCTGGCTCGCAAGAATGGAACTCCAGTTCCGGTCGAGATACAAACCCACCCAGTGAGAATCGGCAATCGGCGCTTGGTTCTTGGCATCGCGCGGGACATCACCGAGCGCAAGCGCGTGGAACATCAGCTCAGGGAGCGCATGAAGGAACTGCAGGCATTCTACAGTCTGGCCGAGATCGCGGAGAAGGTAGATATCTCTCTGGACGAGCTGTGTCAGGAACTGACGGACATCCTACCGAGGAGCTGGCAATACGAGGACATCGCCTGCGCCAAGATTGTGGTCGGGGACCGTGAGTTCCGCACGGACAACTTCGCAGAGTCCCCGTGGAGGCAATCCGCGCCAGTCAGGGTGAGAGGTGTCGCCATAGGGGCGATCCATGTCGGCTACCTTGACGAGAGACCAGAAGAGGACGAAGGCCCATTCCTGAAGGGAGAGAGGCGACTCATCGATGCCCTTGCCGAGCGACTAGGACGTATCACTGAGCGCAAGCGGACGGAGCAGGCGCTACACGCGAGCGAGGAACGGTACCACACGCTGTTTGACGAAACCAGCGACGGGATAGCCCTGGCGGAGGCAGATACAGGTACGATCTTGGACTGCAACGCCGCGTTGTGCCGGATGGTGGAACGCGACAAGACGGAACTACTGGGTCAGCCGCAGTCCATCCTCCATCCTCCACAAGATTGGGCCGGCGGGAAGACTCCGACCTTCCAGCAGCACCGCGCAGGCGATGCCGGCCGACCTCTTCAAGAGACCCTCATTTCGAAGAGCGGCAAGATGGTCCCGGTGGAGATCCGAGCCGCCCGTGTTGAGTTAGAAGGCCGCACCTGTCTGCTAGGTGTGTTCCGCAACGTCAGCGAACGCAAGCAGTTCGAGGAAGAGCTCGCCCGCATGGCGCGGCACGACCCCCTCACCGGGACTCTCAACTGCTACGCCCTTCAAGAGCTGCTGGAACGCGAAGCCAGTCGATCAGAACGATACGCCCATCCCATCAGCTTCTTGATGATCGACGTCAACCGGTTCAAGGAGATCAACGATCGGTTCGGCCATGCCATGGGGGACAAGGTGCTCCAGGCGATAGCGACAGTCATTCAGCACAACATCCGCGACGCAGACATCCTAGTCCGCTATGGAGGCGACGAGTTCCTGGTCATTCTCCCGGAGACCAACGGCGAAACCGACGTTGTCAAGGGCCGCATCCTGGCAGAGGTCGCCCGGAGGAACGCAGCGAACCCCCTCCTGGAGTTCCCCGTGACTCTGGCCATCGGCAGCGCTCACTGGAGTCCAGGGAGCGGCCAAACGATGGAGCAGGTCCTTGCCGAGACTGACAGGCTGATGTACGAGGACAAGAGGAAGAGCCTACCGGCCCCTGCCGCGTAGTCTGTACAGACAGGACGTCGATGCGTGAAGGGTTGCACCACACTCGATTCGCGTGGCAATCGGCGAACGCGCGTAGCGAACTCTCACGCCAAGAGCGCAGAGGACGAAAGGTAAGGAACGTTCTGTATTCTCTGTTCCCCGTCTTAGCGATCTTGACGCGCTTTGCGTGATGCGGCGGTCAACGCGCTCTGAAGGCTCGCCCGGTGGCTCTCGTCTTGCAGAAGGTCGTGTCCTATTGAACGTAGCCGACGCAAAGGGCAATGGCCGCAGAAACGTCGTCCACCTCGCCTTGTGTCACGGAGCCAAGCAGCTTGAGGAATCTGTCTTCCGACACCGATTTCACTTGCAGTGCATCTGCGCTTGATGCTTTGCCCAATCCATTGGCCTTTGAGGCGCCAAGCCTTGTGTGCCACGGGAACCGCTGGTAGCGATCTTGCCACTCAGTCACAGGAACAATGATGCGGAGAGCGAGTCGACCAATCGAATCGTCTTGGACGACCAGCGCCGGGCGAACCTTCTGGATCTCATTGCCGACAGATGGGTCAAAGCTGACCAGCCAGACTTCTCCCCTACGGGGCTTTCTCATACAGGTCGTGTTCGCCGAAAGCCTCAAAAGCAGTGAGCGCTCTGTCCGAGGAATAGACTTCGCTCGCCTCTTCGCAGATCTCCCTGAGAATGCGCTGACGGTCCGCCACGCTCAACTTCATTAGATCTCGCGCCGAATACGGCGGAACGTGGCTCGGCCCAACCGTACCCAGTTCATCGGATGACACATTCCCTCCCGCACGTACCTGCTGGCCGTGCCTGATCTTCATGGTGCGCCTCCATAAAGGAGTATACACATCGACAGCGGGGCGTATCACGCTGTAGCGTCGCACCTTGTGTGCGACGTTGACGTGCGACAGTCGCGAATCTGGAACAACCCGAACGTCGGAGGCCAGCTTGCGGCATCGCTGAACCGCCGCAAGCCCTAGCTCTCGGCACCAACGAACGCCGGGAGCCCTGTCTGCCCAACATCTGCGACAGGCAGACAAGCTTGCGGCATCGCTGAACCGCCGCAAGCCCTAGCTCTCGGCACCAACGAACGCCGGGAGCCAAGCTCCCGACGCTACACCCTGGTCCTCTTGGCGATCTTGGCGTCCTTTGCGTGATGCGGGCGGTCACCGCCCGACTGCCGACCTCACCCTTCGACGTCGAGGGCCGAGCGGAGTCTCTTGTCTTCGACCACCGTGTCGCTGAGGCGGACGCTGTCGGCGCCGAGGTAGGCGGCGAACTCGGCGACGCAGGTTCGTAGGGCGTCGCGTATCGCGGCGTTCGGGCGCACGCCCTTCTCCCACCACCAGCCGGAGAGCGTCAAGACGCGCCTCTTCTTGTCGAAGACGGGCTCGACGCGCGCGATGAATCGGTCGCCGTAGAGGACGGGGAGAACGTAGTAGCCGTACGCACGCTTCTCTTTCGGTTTGTAGATCTCCCAGCAGTAGTCGAAGTCGAAGACCTGGCGCAGGAGCTCGCGGTCCCAGGTGAGGTTGTCGAGCGGCGCGATGAAGGTGGCCGAGGCCGTGGCGGCCGGCGCCTTCGAAGGCTCGCCGGCAGCTTCGAGGGTCGGGAGGTCGACGGCTCGAACGAAGAACAAGCGCTTCGGAACACCGTCCACGGCGACAGGGACGACGTCTCCGCGCTCGGCGAGCCGCGTCAGCACGGCCGCGCGTGCCGCCGTGCCCTTCACTCCCATGATCGCCCACCAGTACTCGGGGGCGCCACTCGCCGGAGCGAGCCCAAGGCTGCCGATGCGCCGCACGACGTGCCAGTCTTGGTAGTCCTCATCCGCCGGGTGTGGGTCGGGGGCCTCGAGGATCTCTCGAGGCAGAATCCGCTCGGCGAGGTCAAAGTAGCGGATGCTGCGGGCGCGGTGATGCACGAGGACGATCCCCATGGCCGACAGAATCTCGAGCGAGGCTCCGACGAGCCGCTTCTTTCGCCCCCACCACCAATCGACCGTGGCGTCGTGCTCGATGTCGCGCGACGAGAGCGGGCCACGCTTTCGGATCTCCTCCAGCACGAACGGGGCGAGCTTCATCTCCGGGGTCTCCGGCTTTCCGTGCTGCTTGACCATGAGCGCTCGGTGCCGCGCGAACGACGGCCAGTGCGCGCTTTGGACGATGGCCGCCATCTTGTCCCATCCGACGTACAAGCGCCGCTCGTTGTACATCAGCTTCTCGAGGAGCGATGGGCGATAGCCGGCAACTCGCGACTGGAGGACAAGATCGGGGTTCCGCCCGACGATGTCGATCGGGTCGAACTGGATGCAGCCGATATGGCGGAAGAGATCCATGACACCGTCCGCCCCATCGAGGCGACGAGGCGGAGACAGCCGCTGATGCGCGAGCAGGAACCGCCTCGCGTGCGAGGGATCCAAGACGACTTTCGGGACAGGAAGATGATTCTTTGCCATGACGGATCCATTCCAGCCAGACCGCTGGGAGGATAACGAGGCCGACATCGCCGATCCACCGAACGTGAATCGGCCCTTCTCCGCTGATCGTCCTTGCTCGGGTCCCACTACGGAAGCACGCCCTCTTGGACAATGCGCGAACTCGCTCCGCGCACCGTCAGCGCCCCGCGTTCCCGACAGTGGCGACAACCTCAGGACGCAGCCGCCGCGATTGCCGGAGGGGACCGTAGCGCTCCCGTCGTCTCGAAGCGGCCGGCTGTAGCGACGTGCGTCCAGGTCTGCCGCCCCGCGCACACCGCACGGGCTCCCATCAGGCTGCCGAACTGAGCGAGCCCACACGCACACCATCACCCAGCCGCACAGTCGCGTCGGCTACTGGCCTGCCTGACGCATTGGTCGCCGCTGCTCGATGTGCGTTAGGCTAGCTCCAGAGGCGGACCGAACGGTGGGGCGGATCCATCATCGTTCGGCCAGACAGAGGGAGGGACCATGAACAGCGCCAGCCGGGATCTAGAGTGCGAGCCCATCCTGAAGCGGATCCGGGAGGAGATCCTACCCCTCTTCGAAAGCGCCGTCGTAGACGATCGTGTCGTCTTTCAGAACCCCCATCTCGTGCGCTGCTGGGAGCAGCTGAGCTGCGACCGGAAGCATTGCCCCGCCTTTCAGAAGAACCCCGTCCGGTGTTGGCAGGTTGTGGGCACGTACTGCGGCGGCAAGGTCCAGGGGCAGTTTGTCGAGAAGTACGCGACGTGCAGGGCTTGCCCCACGTTTGTGGCGGCGTGCCCTACGCTTGTGGAGGAGTTGGGCGAACACCTCAACAACATGCTGTTCCTGCTGAGGGCTGAGAAGCGGCGCGCGCAGGAGGCCATGCGAAGATCAGAGCACCTGAACAAGGAGCTGACGTCGGCCCTTGAGAATCTGGACGCCCGCAATCGGGAGATCCAGGAGATCATGACAACCGACAGACTGACCGGCCTATACAACCGCAACTACCTATTCACGATGCTCGAGGATGAGTTCGCTCGCGCGGCCAGGCGGAGCGAGTACACGTTCTGTCTCCTGATGATCGATATCGATGACTTCAAGAGCGTCAACGACACGTTTGGACACAGCAACGGAGACAGGATGCTGTCGCGCTTCGGGATCGTGCTTGGGGAGGGCATCCGCAAGTTCGACCGCGCCTTCCGATACGGCGGCGAGGAATTCGTCGTGGTCCTTCCGGATACCGAACTGGCCGTTGCCCGCCTGGTTGCAGAGAGAATTCGATATGCATTTGAGAAGGAAACCTTCGTCTTTGTCGCGGCGGGCAAGGACAAGTCGGCAGACGTGTCACGTACGCTCAGCATCGGTGCTGTGACCCCATCGCCCGAAGTCACGGCGGAGCTCCTCCTAGCGCAGGCCGACGAAGCCATGTATGCCGCAAAGACCCAGGGAAAGAACAGGGTTGTGATGTTTGGTGGCTTGCGCAACGCGTAACACTCTGAACCGCCCCGCGTTGCACGTAGACTCGATTGCGTGGAATTGGGGACGGTCCCATTCCGTAGCGACGATGGAGGGCGCAGTTGGCGGCGTGTCTGTTTTCACGTGCGGCAACGGAATAGCGGTAGCAGAGCCTGCGTCTAGGCTGGGCCGGCCCCCTTCCATTCGAATGTGAATCCACCCTCCGCAAAGACGCCAAGACATGCATCGACGACGGCCTCGTCGTAGAGAAGGCCTCTCCCGCGTGCGACTTCCTCTAGGGCCGCCTCGACTCCGAGCGCCGGGCGATACGGTCGATGGGACGACATTGCCTCGACGACGTCGGACACGGCGAGAATCCGCGCCTCTAGCAGAATAGAGGGACCGCGCAATCCTTGAGGGTACCCAGATCCATTCATGCGCTCGTGGTGCTGGAGGACGATGTCTGCCACCGGCCACGGGAAACTCACGGGCTTGAGAATGTCGTATCCAGCCCGGGGATGGTTCCTCACTAGTTGGAACTCCACGCTAGTCAACCTGCCGGGTTTGTTCAGAATCTCGGCAGGGACTGATAGCTTGCCAATGTCATGAACCGTCGCTGCAACATGAAGCCCCTCTCTGTCTCCCTCCGCTAGGCCCATCCTCTCGGCAATTGCGCCGGCGAGTCGCGCCACGCGGTCTTGATGCCCGGCCGTGTGGGGATCCCTGGACTCAACTGCTGCGCCCAGCGCGCGCACCACCTGGCCAAGGGCATTGCGGATTCTCTCACCCGCCGTCTTGCGCTCATCGATGTCCTGGACGATGTGCAGGAAGAGATACCGTCCGGTGCTCGGGTGGCGACCGATAGGGTAGACGCAGGAGTTCAGCCACCTGCCTTGCGCGGAGTCGAACAGCTCTCGCTCCACGGTGATGTTTCCTCGCGCGACAGCTTCTTCCAGCGGACAGCCCGGAAAGGGGCCATCCGTCCCGTGCACCACCTTGGGGCAGAAACGGCCAATGATCGCGCTTGGGTCGACGCCCAGAGCTTGGGTGACTGCCTTGTTCGCAAGCCCGATGCGGTGCTCGTCGTCCACGACCAGGACGTAGAACGGCAAGCCGTCAATCAACTCTTGACATGAGGGCGACAGGTGACTCGGAAGAGAGTCCCCATCCCCGCTAGTCTGCATCAGAATCGGTCCCTCCCCCAGAAGTGCTTCCTCCAATATACGGTATCCGGCGGGAGCAAGTCACAGCTCGTCTTGCGGTGCCAACGGCAAGCGGGATGACTTGGCCCCGGAAGTGCTTCGGGGGAGCCAGGATCCCGACCGATCACGGGGCGGGGTTGGAGTGCCGGGGAGGCCAATCCAAGAACCTCTCGAGCCTCACGTCATCGGGGGTGCCGCGTTCAGCGGGGAGGAGTCGGCGGGCCGCTGTCTCAGAGTACGCCGATCTGGACATCGAGAGCCATTCCGCTATGGAGCCTGAGGGATTCGGACTCCAGATCCGCCTCAGCGGCCAGTGCTCGAGTTGTGATGCCAAATGCAGCGCGCTTTCCACCGCTGGTTGGGAGTGGAGGATGCTCCTGGGACACTGCCGCGTCGATGGATGGACGAGATCACGTGGCTTCCGGCCTCCCGCAACGGTCGCCTGTAGAGAACAATGTCCTCAGACCCGCGCCGTTGCGGGCGCTCTAGTTCCCAAACGCGAACCTTCCTTCGGAGAAGAGCCGGAGACAGGTCTCGACGACCTGGGAGTCGTAGAGCTCCCCCTCGCCTTCTGACACAGTCGCCAAGGCTCTGTCGATCCCGAGAGCTGGGCGGTTATGGCCGGTGCGACGCCATTGCCTCGACGACATCGACCTCACTCGGGCCATGGCGGGCGGATGTTGGCATGGAGAGAAACGCAGGCATACTGATGATGGGGTGATGGGCATGCGCAGAGGCGCTAAGTCCCCCAAGCCTGAGGACTGGGAGGACACCTATCGAACGCTGGTCGAGAACTCGCTTCAAGGACTCGTCATCTTCCAGGATGGCCGCGTCGTCCTTGCCAACTCCGCTGTCTCGGATCTCCTCGGGTACACGCATGACGAAATGCTTGCCTTCTCCGCCGAAGAGCAGGCCGATCTGATTCACTCGGACGACCGGGAGCGGGTTCTCGAGCGGATGCAAAGGAGACTGACTGGAGAGCCGCTCCCCAGAACAGGGGAGTTCCGCCTCCTCCATAGGACTGGATCCACGGTCTGGGTCCAAGCGTTGGCGCGGCGGATCGAGTTCCGTGGCCGTCCGGCGATCCAGTCGGTGTACCTTGACGTCACGGAGGAGGTTGAGGCGAGAGAGCGTCTCCGACGCACCACGCGCGCCCTCACGGCGCTGTGGCACTGCAACGAGGCGCTCCAGCGCGCTGACGAGGAGACGGAGATGCTCCAGCAAGCCTGCCACTGCCTCGTCAAGGACAGCGGCTACACGTTGGCATGGGTGGGATACGCCGAGGATGATCCGGAGAAAACGATTCGCCCCGTCGCTGAGTCTGGGTTCGAGCGAGGGTATCCGGGCGCGATCACCGTTCGCTGGGGTGACGATGAGTACGCCGGGGGGCCTTCAGGCAAGGCGGTTCGGAACGGGACACCGTCCATCTGCCACGACACGATGACCGATCCCGAGTTCGAGCCGTGGCGAGAGCAAGCTCGGAGATACGGCTACAGGTCCTCGATCGCGCTCCCTCTCAAGACGGACGACCGTGTGTTCGGCGTTCTTAGTCTCTACGCGTCGGCGCCGGATGCGTTTGACGAAGAGGAGGCTCGACTCTTGGAGCGACTCGCCGCCGATCTCTCGTACGGGATACTGGGAATGCGCAGACGAAACACGCTACGTGAATCGGAGGAGCGCTACCGCGTTCTGGTCGAGGCGTCTCCCGACGCCATTGCGCAGACTGACTTGGATGGGCGTATCGTCGCCGCCAACCGCCAGATGGCGGGGATTCACGGCTACGAGGAGGCGCAGGATCTGATCGGGAAAGACGCCGTCGACCTCTTCGCGGAGGAAGAGCGACAGCACGCGCGCGTCACCATGGAGAAGGTGCTCGAGTCTGGGGGGATCAGGGATGTCGCGCACACGCTTCTAAGAGCCGATGGGACGCGTATTCCCGGGGAGCTGAGCGCCTCAGTGATTCGGGACTCGAGTGCAAGACCGATCGGCCTCATGGCCATCATCAGGGATGTGACAGAGCACAAGAAGGCACAAGACGCCTTGGCGGAGAGCGAGCTGAAGTATCGCACACTGGTGGAGACTGCAAGCGAAGGGATCGCCGTAATCAAGGACGGGCGGCTTGTCTTTGTCAACCCCGCGACCTCTGTGCTGGCCGGCGTCTCTAGCGAGGAACTCCTTGCTAGGCCATTCATCAACTTCGTCCACCCCGACGATCGGAGCATGGTTCTCGAGCGGCACCAGGCGCGTATGAGGGGGGAGGAGGTGCCGAGCGTGTACGTATTCCGGGTCGCCCGCGGAGACGGCGCCATTCGGTGGGCAGAAGTGAAGGCCGTCCGAGTTGACTGGCAGGGGGAGCCCGCGACTCTGAACCTTCTGAGCGACATCACCGAACGCAGACAGGCGGAGTTGGAGCGTGAGCGCCTCCTCAGAGAGCAGGTCGCCGTGAGCCAGCTCGCCCTCGCCTTGGGGGAGACACTGGACCTGGGTGAGATCTACCAGAGGCTGTATGACCGCGTGCGCACTCTGATCGATGCGGAGGGGTTCATCGTCTCATCCTACGACCCCGAGAACAAGCTCATCCGGGCGGAGTTCCTCATCTCCGAGGGGATCCGTCACGACACGAGCGGCTTCCCGCTCATTCCGCTTGAGGAGGAGGGTTGCGGGACACAGAGCCGGGTCATCCGGACCGGCGAACCGCTGTATCTGCCGGACTTCCGCGAGGCGATGACACAGACAAGGAGCCAGTACACGTTCGACGAGAAAGGTTCCGTTGTCGAAGGGCCTCCGCCGCCCGGCGCGGAGGAGACCTCGACGAATTCCGCGCTCCTCGTGCCACTGAGAGTTGCGGGGAAGACGATTGGGGTCCTTCAGCTCCAGAGCAACCAGCGGGACGCCTACACGGAAGAGGCGAAGAACCTTCTCTGCGGCCTAGCGAACGTCGCGGCGGTCGCGATCCAGAACGCGCAGCTCTACAGGACGATCGAGAAGGCGCTCGAGACCACGATCCAGACCCTGGGGCTGACGACAGAGACGCGCGACCCGTATACCGCCGGCCATCAGCGACGGGTGGCGGATCTCGCCTGCGCCATCGCGAAGGAGATGCATGCTGAGGAACAGTCGATCCGCGGGATCCGCGCCGCCAGCCTAGTCCACGACATCGGGAAGCTCTCTATCCCGGCTGAGATCCTGAGCAGACCGTCCGCGCTGACGCCTCTCGAGTTCGGCCTTGTGAAGGCGCACCCTCAGACTGCCTACGACATCCTCAAAGGGATCGTCTTCCCCTGGCCGGTGGTGGAGATGGTCCTACAGCACCACGAGCGCCTGGACGGCTCGGGGTACCCGCAAGGGCTCAGGGGTAACGCGATCCTACTTGGGGCGAGGATCCTCGCCGTGGCTGACGTCGTCGAGGCGATGGCCTCCCACCGCCCCTATCGCCCCGCGCTCGGTGTGGACAAGGCGCTGGCGGAGTTGGAGGCGGGAGCGGGCGTGCTGTACGACTCCGAGGTCGTTGGGGCGTGCCGTCAGCTGTTCCAGGCAGGGTACTCGCTCTCTTCGCCACCATCAGAGGCCCAATGAGCCGCCTTGTGAGCGGAGGATGATCTTAGAACTCTGTCGCCTCAGGCGATGGACGCGTTTGTCTTCGTCGCCGGAGGCGGGCTAGACTACCTCAAGAACTGGATTGTTCGCCGGGGGTCATAGCCGCCAGTGATCAAGGACCTTCTATCCTCCAGGACGATCAAACGAGCCGCCCTGATTGTGGGGTGCTACCTGGCCCTGTATGCGCTGCTCGATTGTGCAAGCCTGATATTCCGGACCGATCCCGTTGCGTCCATCTGGTATCTGTCGGACGGGCTCAGCCTGGCACTGTTGCTTGTCTTCGGGGTTCGCTATGCGCCTGCGATTGTCTTCTCAGCGCTCATCACCAACTTCGTCTTCTTCCCGAATCCTGCGCCGGCAGCCATCATGGTGGCCTGGTCCATCATCTTCCCTCTGCCCTTTGCCGCGACCGCAACCCTGCTGCGCCACAAGTTGCGGGTTGAAGTCCCACCGCGCCACTTGCGTGACGTGGCTTTCCTCATCCTTGGCTGCCTGGTGCTCTCGCTGACCCTGGCGGGAGTGTTTATCCTGACCGTCCTTTTCTCCAAGGGTGCTATGCCATCCGCGCAGGCTGCCTTCGCCGAGTGGCCGGCAGTGGCCTTCCGCTGGTGGATTGGCGAGGCGATCGGACTGGTTCTCGTAACCCCGCTGGTCTTACTCACGGTGGCCCCGTGGCTCAAGGCGCGCCTGGGTTCTCTGCAGCGGCGAACAAGGCCCCGACCGCCGGTGGCTATCCGGTCGATCGCCGAAGCATCGGCGCAGCTGTTGAGCATTGCCATCGTGGTGACGGGTGTCTTTGGGACGGGAGGCGCCAGCGGCCTGCCCTTCTTCTACCTGTGTTTCCTGCCCCTCGTCTGGATCACACTCCGTCATGGCTTGCGAGGCGCTACCCTGGCGATCGCGCTGATCGACACGGGCGCCATCCTGATGGCGCACTTCTCCGGTTTTCCCTTCGACCATATCGCCGACCTGCAGATCTTCATGCTGACCCTGGGACTGACCGGCCTGACCCTGGGTGCGGTGGTGGATGAGCAACGCGAGTCCGAGACGCAAAGCCGCCGCCGCGCCGGAGAATTGGCCGCGGAGCGGGACTTCCGGGAAGCCGTGCTGCAGACGGCCCAGGTCACGGTCCTCATCCTCGACTCGGCGGGGCGCATCGTGCGATTCAATCGTCACTTCGAAGAGCTCTCCGGTGTCTCCCTCGAGGAGGCCAGAGGCAGAGACTGGTTCGAGACCTTCCTGCCTAAGGAAGAACAAGCTCGCATTCGCACGCTGTTCACCGGCGCCCTTGCCGGCCAGCAGACGCGAGGCAGTGTCAATCCGATTGTCATACGGAATGGGGAGTACCGATGGTTGGAGTGGTACGACAAGACACTCACGCACGACTCCGGCGAGGTCACGCTGGTATGTATCGGCGTGGACGTGACCGAGAAGAGGAGGATGCTGCGACAGCAAGCATTGGTCGCCGAGACTCTCGTCATCCTCAATCGACCCAACGAGTGGAAGAATCTGATCATTGACATCCTGGAGGCCATCCAGGCGTCGACTGGCGTGGAAGCGGTCGCCATCCGGCTGGAGCACGCGGGGGACTTCCCGTACGCTGCCGTTCGCGGCTTCCCGCCCGAGTTCGTAGCTATCGAGACGAGCCTCGTCGACTGCGACGCAGCGGGCCGTCCGAAGCGCGACGCGCAAGGTGGCAAAGAGCTCGCCTGCATGTGCGGAAACGTGATCTGCGGGCGCACCGATCCCGCGTTCCCGTTCTTCACGGAGGGGGGAAGCTTCTGGACCAACAGCACGACTCAGCTCCTCGCGTCGACGACTGGGAAGGAGCGACAGTCGGCAACGCGGGATCAGTGCAACGCCTTCGGCTACGAATCCGTGGCTCTGATCCCTGTCCGCGCCAACGGCAACACGATCGGCCTTCTCCAACTCAATGACCGTCGCACGGACCGGTTCAGTGCAGAGATGATTCAGTTCTTCGAGGAATTGAGCGCCAGCATTGGCGTCGCGTTCAAACGACAACAGGCCGAGGAGCGGTATCGGTCGCTGTTTGAGCGAAACATGGCTGGGGTCTACACCACAGCGATGGATGGACGGTTCATCGCGTGCAACAGAGCGTTCTCCGACATGTTGGGCTTCGCCTCGCCAGACGAGGTTCTGTCGCTTCATGCCTCGGAGTTGTACTTCAATGCCGCTGACCGTGAAGAGTTCCTCGGGGGGCTGCACGCGGCGGGGGAAATCGTTGGCAAGGAGTGTCGTCTTCGGCGCAAGGACGGACAGCCGATCTGGGTTGTCGAGAGCGCTTCCCTCATCCAGACGGGGAGTGGGGGCGAAACGACGCTGCAGGGGACTGTCGTTGATGTGACGCAGCTGCGAGAGACGAAAGTGGCGTTGGACGAGAACGAGGCGAAATATCGTCAGCTCGTGGAGAACCTCAACGACGTGATCTTCACCGTCGATCTCGCGGGGATGATCACGTACGTCAGCGAGCCGGTACGCCAACTCGCCGGCTATGCACCCGAGGAGCTGGTCGGGCATCCGTTCCGCGAGATCATCCACCCCGACGATGTCCCAGACCTTGACCGCCGCTTCCGCGGGGTCCTGGAGAACCGCCTCGAACCTTGGGACTTCCGGTATCGCACCAAGGACAGGGAGATCCGATGGGCACGCACGTCGAGTCGCCCCATCGTAGAGAGCGGCCGCCCGGTTGGCATCCGAGGCATGCTTTCCGACATCACCGACCGCAAACAGGCGGAGCAGAAGATCGCAGCCCTGGCGCGCTTTCCAGCCGAGAACCCCAGCCCAGTCCTGCGAGTGGAGGAAAGCGGGAAGATCGTCTATGCCAACCCCGTAGGCGAATCGCTCTTGCACTTCAGAGCGGGCGAGTATCTGCCCCCAGACTGGCACGAAGAGCTCGTCAGTGCTGTGAGAGACCACGCTCGCAGAACTGCAGACCTCAACATGGGAGAGCAGGTCTACTCGGTCACGTTCGCACCAATCCCCCACGCCGGTTACGTCAATGTCTACGCGATGGACGTCACCAAGCGCAAGCATGGAGAAGCGGAGCGCAATCGTCTCCTCGCTCGCCAGGTCACGCTGAACCGTGTCACGCTCGCCCTCGGCGCGTTGACGGAGCTGCCAGCCGTGCTCCGCACGCTGTACGGCGAGGTTCGGACCCTCCTCGATGCCGACGGGTTCTTCGCCTCGAGGTATTACAAGGACACGCAGCTCATCACCGCCTTGTTTGCGATCGACGAGGGTGGGGAACGCGACGTCTCGACCTTCCCCCCCATTCCGCTTGCGCCGGAGGGAAAGGGGATGCAGAGCCAAGTCTTGCGAACTGGCAAACCCCTCAACGTCCCCGACTGGCTCGAGGGAGAACGCAGGATGCAGACCGTGCACCACCTGGCGCCCGATGGCACGTTCACCCCGCCGCCGCCGGAGACCGAACGCGACGACTGCACGAAGTCGGCGCTCCTCGTTCCCCTCTTGTTCCGGGGCGAACCGATCGGCGTACTCCAGGTGCAATCCAACCGACTGAACGCCTATTCGGACGAGGACGTGGACCTCCTCGCCGGCCTGGCCAACGTGGCCGCGATCTCCATCCAGAATTCGCTGCTGCTCGCCGAGGCCGAGCAGGCCGAGCGTGTTCTGCGCCTCAGCCTCGAAGGGACGCTGCACGCGGTCAGCGCAGCCGCGGAGACGCGCGATCCGTATACGGCCGGGCACCAGCGGCGGGTCACCGCCCTCGCGGTCACCATCGCCCGCGAGCTCGGGCTCTCGGACGACGAGTGCAACACGCTACGCATCGCAGGAACAGTCCACGATATCGGGAAGCTCGGCATCCCGGCGGAGATCCTGTCCAAGCCCGGCCCACTGTCTGCGATCGAGCTTGACCTCATCCGCGAGCACCCTCAGACAGCGTACAAGATCCTCGCGGATGTGCCGTTCCCCGGCCCGGTGGCGGAAATCGTCCTGCAACACCACGAGCGTCTGGATGGCAGTGGGTATCCTCGCGCCCTCGCGGGAGACCAGATGTTTCGCGAGGCGCGCATCCTCGCTGTCGCCGACGTCGTCGAAGCGATGGCCTCGCATCGACCGTACCGCGCGGCGCGCAGCATCGACGCCGCTCTCGGCGAGATCGAACAGAATGCCGGGCGCCTCTACGACTCCGAGGCCGTAGAGGCCTGCATCCGTCTCTTCCGCGACAAGGGCTACGCCCTCCCCGCGTGAGCGCCGCGCCCTCATCGGCTCCATAGCCTTCTCCCCACAACTCTGCGTGCTCTGCGGTAGAGACCGGTTGTGGACGGGAAGTCACCGCAGAGGACGCAGAGGTCGCAGAGGTCGCAGAGAAAGCAGGGTTACTGAGCAATGACTCCACGACCTCACGATGAACCCTCGAACGACGCCCGTCGGCTGCAAGTCCTTCTCCCCGCAACTCTGCGCGCTCTGCGGTAGAGACCAGTTGTCGTTCGCTGCGTAGGACCCCGGAGACCGCAGAGGACACAGAGGTCGCAAAGAAAGCGAGGAGTGATCAGTAACGCCGGTTGACGAATTGCGGGAGGCCGTCTACTATGCAGTCGTTATGAATAATCGACGCACATCAGCCTATCGGACGAGGGGGGCCGCGGACTGTTGGCAGGCCGCCGCGACCCAGTTCCCGGTCTTGCTCCTGACCGGGCCCCGACAGGTCGGCAAGACCACCCTCCTGCGCCACTTGTCCGCAGCCAACCGGCGCTACGTGACGCTGGACGATCTGGCCGCGCGGGATCTGGCGCGGCGGGACCCGGACCTGTTCCTGCAAAAGTACCGGCCACCGGTGCTGATTGACGGAATCCAGTATGCGCCCGAAGTGCTCACGGCCATTAAACTCGCGGTGGATCGCGACCGCCTTCCCGGCGCCTTCTGGCTGACCGGCTCCCAGCAGTTCGCGGTCATGAAAGGCATTACCGAGACGCTGGCCGGACGCGTGGCGATCCTCACGCTGCTGGGGTTCACCCAGCGGGAAACCGACGGGCGCCCGGCAGCCCTACCTCCCTTCCTGCCGGACGAGGCGGCGCTCCAGGCGCGGTCAACGACGGCGGCCACCCTGACGCTGCACGACGTGTATGCGCGGATCTGGCGGGGCAGTATGCCCGCACTGGTTACCGGGCAGATCCGCGACCGGGATCTGTTCTATCGCTCGTACGTCCAGACGTACCTCGAGCGCGATGTGCGGGATTTGACGCAGGTCGGCGACCTGAACGCCTTTGGGCGCTTCCTGCGCGCGGTGGCGGCGCGGACGGCCCAGATGCTCAACTATTCCGACCTGGCCCGGGACTGCGCCATCAGCGTCAACACGGCCCGGAAATGGATGAGCGTTCTGGAAGGCAGTTTCCAGGTGGCCATCTTGCCGGCGTATCACACCAATCTGTCGAAGCGCCTGGTTGCCACGCCGAAAGTCCATTTCCTCGATACGGGGCTATGCGCCTATCTGACGGAGTGGTCGTCTCCCGAGACGCTCGAAGCCGGCGCCATGTCGGGGGCACTGTTCGAGACCTTTGTCTTCGGAGAGATTCTAAAGTCGTGGCACAACCAGGGCCGGCACCCCGCCTTTCATTACTACCGCGACAAGGATGGGCGGGAGATCGATCTGCTGATCGCGCACGATGGCCGGTTGTGGCCGGTTGAAATCAAGAAGGCGGCTCTGGTACGGGAAGCCGACACGGCGGCGTTTCGAACGCTGGCCGGGCGGGGGACCCAAACCGGCCATGGGGCCGTCGTCTGTCTCGGCGCGGAGCGAATGCCGTTGAACCGGGAGGTGGATGTAATCCCGGTGGGATGGGTGTGATGGGGTCAATCCAAACGCTCGCAGTGACTCTCACGCCAAGAGCGCAAAGGTCGCAAAGAAGGACAGGCTCACTGTAGCGTCGGAGCTTGTCTCCGACGTTGACGTGTCGGGAAACGACGTCGAACCCGAACGTCGGAGACAAGCTCCGACGCTACAAGGGAACGGCGGAATCGTCGCGGTTCTCTTGGCGATCTTGGCATCCTTTGCGCGATGGACGGCCAGTTTCACACCCAGAGCGTAAAGGAACACAGGTTCGTAGAGTCCGTTGGGCGCAAGGGCGAACGAAAAGAGAGGCCGCCGGACGCAGCCGACGACCTCTTGACACGACTCTGCTTCTTGTAGGCAGCTGAAGCTGCCTGCAGCCGCTAGGCTGCTTCCCACCGCGGCTAGTTCGTCGTCGCGGTGTACTGAATCACCAGGTTGTAGCTGCCCTGGGGAACGCTCGCCAGGTCCTCGGCCGACAGCGTCAGCGCGTAGGACACGTTGATGTCGGAGACTCCCCACGCGCCAGAGGTCCGGTCGAACGACCGTCCCAACGCCGCATCCAGCACGACCTGGCTAGCCCCGGTGGGTAGCGTGGACGTCGCCCACAAGATCGTGTTCGATAGCGACCAACTCGCCGTGCTTAGCACGCGGAGCTTGGTCCCGTTCGAGCCCGCGTAGGTGCCGGGGCCGGTGACGTTCGGGAAGCTGACGTCGCCGCTGCCGACGATCGACAGGGAGATCCACGACGGGACGACAAACGATGCGTTCACAGATACGGCCGACTGGGCCGCCCAGCCGGCCACCGCCGTCCCCATGACCATGCCAACAACGGCCAACAAACCCACGAACTTCCTCATCCTCATTGAAACACCTCCACGGTTCGTCGAGCGCATCTAGCGGCTCGGCCACCATCAGGCCGCGGGCTAGACCTGCCCGCGCCACCCGGAAGGTCCGTAGCTTTGCGTCCCGCCCTTTCGAACGGTTTGCCTTGGATAGATGCTTCTCCGAGGATCGCTTTGTGGTATCGCAGCGGACCGCCCGCTACGATCTCGCTCGGATACCGATCCGAGACGTTGGCAGCTTAGCACGGGAACCGTTGGATGTCTGTGGTCCACATCACCGCGGCCAGGTCCAAGAAAGGGACACACGCGGCACGCCGACCGCGCCATCGTCCCCATCGCGGCGCCTCGTGGAAGCGATGATCTTCGCGACGATCGGCATCGTCGGCGTGCGCCACCCTGCGAGGGCTGCGCGCCTTGCGTTGCCGACGGTGGGAGGTTGCTCATGGAGGAGGCGCGAGCTCGCGGCGGCATGGTCGACGATTCGACCGGCACGTCCCCGCGCGCCACAGCGAGTGGGACCACCGGGTCGGTCGAGGGACTGCAGGACGTCCTCGCGCGCATCGGGACGGCCCTCTACGTCGTCAACGCGGAGACCGAGGAGTACGCCGCCTTCAGCCCGATGTACACGACGCTCCTCGGCTACACGCTGGAAGATGTCGCCGCCCACGGCGGCCGGAGGCTCTTCCTCCAGCATCTGATCCTGAGCGATGAGGTCGAGGAGAAGACACACGGCTTCTCGCGCATTCAGGACGGGCAGGCCGCGGCATCGATCCGCGAGCATCGCATCTGGTGTCGCCACAAGGACGGTTCGCTCCGCTACATGGAGGATCACTGGATTCCTGAGTACGCCGACGGCCGCCTCGTGCGCACCTACGGCATCCTCCGCGACATCACCGCGCAGAAGGAGACCGAGGACGCCCTCGTCGAGACGGAAGGCACGTACCGCACGCTGTTCGACAGCGTCGCTGACCCAATCGTGATCTTCGAGAAGCAGACGAACAGAATCCTCGACTGCAACCAAGCGATGCTGCCGAGGTTCGGGTATTCGCTCGCCGAGCTGAGGTCGCTGACGCCGCTCGACTTGGTCGCGCCCGGCGAGACGAAGGCGGCGGCGGAGAAGAACATCGACGACGAAGACGACACCAGCGCTCACGAGTACATCTTCCTCACCAAGGCCGGACAGGAGATCCCTGTGGAGACTCACACCGCCGACGTGCGCTATCGGGGCCAGGACGCCTGGATCACGATCCTGCGCGACATCACCGAGCGCCGCGAGGCCGCAGAGCGCGCGAAGCGCTACACGGCGGAGATCGAGGCCGCAAACGAGGAGATCAAGCAGTTCGCCTACATCGTGTCCCACGACCTGCGCGCCCCGCTCGTGAACCTGCGCGGCTTCTCCGCCGAGCTGCGCCGCGCGCTGGACGGAGTTCTCCCCCTGGCGCGGCAGGCCGTGGAGGCTCTGCCCGCGGCCGACCAGCGCGTTGCCCACGACTCGATCGAGGAGGACATCCCTGAAGCGCTGGGTTTCATCGACTCCTCGGTGACGCGCATGGATTCGTTCATCAACGCCGTCCTCAAGCTGTCGCGCATCGGCCGTCGGGAACTCGCCTATCGGCCCCTCGACCCGCGCCCGCTCGTCGAGGAGATCCTGCGAACTCTAGCGCACCAGCAGGCGGCGCACGACGCCACGGTGACGGTCGCCGATCTCCCCCAAGTGACCGCCGACCGAACAGCCTTGGAGCAGATCTTCGGCAATCTGCTGGCGAACGCCCTCCTGTACTTGGTTCCCGGTCGGCCCGGGAGGATCGAGGTTGGCGGCGCGCGCGGCAAGACCGAGACGACGTTCTGGGTGCGCGACAACGGGCGCGGAATTGCCGCCGAGGACGCCGACAAGGTCTTTGCGCCGTTCCGCCGGGCGGGGAAGCAGGACGTGCCCGGCGAGGGAATGGGACTATCCTACGTACACACCATGGTCCGCCAGCACGGGGGCCGCATCTGGTTCGAGTCGACGCCCGACGTGGGCACGACGTTCTTCTTCACTCTCTCGCATTCCCTTGGTGACCAAGGAGGAAGCCATGCCGAACGGCCATGAGGTCAGCATTCTCATCGTCGAAGACGACCCCGGGCACGCCCGCCTGATCGAGAAGAACCTCAAGCGGTCGAACATCACCAACTCCGTGACCGCCGTGTCGGACGGCCAGCAGGCGCTTGACTTCCTGTTCGGGACGGGCGCGTTTGCCGGGAAGGAGCTGCCCGCCCAGCTCCTCGTCCTCCTCGACCTCAACATGCCGGTTCTCGACGGCTACCAGGTCCTCGAGCGGATGAAGGCGGACCCGCGCACGAAGCGGATCCCCGTCATCATCCTGACGACGACCGATGACCCGCGAGAAGTGGCCCGCTGCTACGAGCTCGGCTGCAACGTCTACATCACCAAGCCGGTGGACTACGTGAAGTTCGCCGACGCGATCGCCAAGTTGGGACTTCTCTTGTCGATCGTGGCGGTCCCGGGTGGGAAGGCATGACCGCGCCCGAGACGACCCTCCGCCTGCTATACATGGAAGACGACCCCGGACTCGGCCGCCTGGTGCAGAAGAGGTTAGGGCGCGAGAGCTGGTCGGTCGACCTGGCCGAAGACGGCGAGCGTGGGCTGGCCCTGTTCGCCGAGGGTGCGCACGACGTCCTCCTCCTCGACCACGACATGCCGGTGCTCAGCGGCCTTCGCGTCATCGAACGCCTCGCGTCCGAAAACCGGTTGCCTCCGACGATCATGCTCACGGGCGCCGGCAACGAGCAGACGGCGGTCGAGGCGATGAAGCTCGGCGTCGGCGACTACCTCATCAAGGACGCCGCCGGGGCGTACCTCGAACTCCTGCCGTCCGTCATTCGGCGCGTCATGGAGCACCATCGCCTGGAGGACGAAAAGGCGGCGGCCGAGGAAGCGCTGCGCGCGAGTGAGGCGCGCTTCCGCACCGTGGCGGAGACGGCGGCTGACGCGATCATCTGCTCCGATCGCGCAGATCGCGTGTTCCTCTGGAACCGAGGGGCGGAACGGATGTTCGGCTACACGGAGAGCGAGGCGCTCGGGATGAGCACCCGCATCCTCTTCTCCGATCCCGCCGGCGCGCCGCTGACGAAGGGCACGAAGCCCGCGCGCTTCGACAGCCGCGGCTGCCGCAAGGACGGCGCGCTCTTCCCCGTCGAGGTGTCCGTCACGGATTGGGCGACCCAGCATGAGACACACCACACGACCATCGTCCGCGACGTCAGCGAGCGCAAGGAGTACGAGGAGAAGCTCGCCTACATGGCTCACCACGACTCGCTGACCGGGGTCTTCAATCGCCACCACCTGAGCGCCGTGCTCGAGACGGAGACCGCGCGCGCCGAGCGGTACAAGCATCCGATCGGGTTCCTGATGATCGACGTCAACCGATTCAAGATGATCAACGACACCCTCGGGCACCGAACCGGAGACCTCGTGGTGCAGGCGATGGCCGACGTCCTCCTCAAGGCCGTGCGGCGAGCGGACCTCGTCTTCCGCTACGGCGGCGACGAGTTCCTCATCGTCCTCCCCGAGACGGATGGCAGTACGCGGTTCGTCAAGGATCACATCCTCGCGGCCCTCGAACAGTGGAACAAGGCGAGCGACCTCCTCGACTTCGACGTCACCCTCTCGATCGGTGTCGCACACTGGGCGCCCGGCTGTGGAAAGAGCACAGACGAGGCGCTGAACGAGGCCGACGCAGCCATGTACCGCGAGAAACGCGCAAGCGCGATGCAGGATGCCGGCGGCGCGTCGGTCGCATAGCGCCCACCTCGCCGCTACACTCCCCAGCGATGGCCGAGCCAAGCACGCGCACGATGGCGTTGGGGCTGGTCGGAAGCCCGATCCGCGGCGGAAACGTCGACCTCCTCGTCGACCAGGTGCTCGCGGGCGCCGCCAGCCAGGGCGCGCACGTCGAGAAGGTCTTCCTCAACGATCTCACCATCCGCCCCTGCCAAAGCTGCGGCCCAGTTCCCCACGATGTGGGTTCACATGCGGGTCATTGCCGCATCGACGACGACATGCGCGAGGTCCACGCGCTCCTCGATACGGCCGACATCCTGATCCTCGGCACGCCCGTCTACTTCGACACGGTGAGCGCCCAGATGAAGCTCATGATCGACCGCTGCAACTGCATGACGCCCCTCGTCGAGCGCCCCGACGGCACGTGCGCGTTCGTGGAACGCCCCGCGTGCCGGAAGCGCGCCGTCCTCGTCGCCGTCGCGGGATCCAGGCAGCAGTTTCGCACCCTGCGCGTCACCGTCAACGCCTTCCTCAAGTGGGTGGGTGCAGAGCTCGTCGAGGAAGTCCTGTACGCTCACGACTCGACCACGCGCGGCAGCGTCAGGGACGATCCGAAGACCCTCGAGGCCGCCTTTCGTGCCGGCGTCCGCGCCGTCGGGCAGACCGGAGTCTAGAACGAAACAAGAAGAGGGTTGATGGGTCGGCGGTCCCATTCTGGGGAGCGTGGAATCACGCGCCCGTCCTTCATGACCCAGCCGACGTCACGCAACGCGGAAATGTCGTGGAGCGGGTCGCGCTCGACCAGGATGAGGTCCGCCCGCTTGCCCGGCTCCACCGTCCCGAGCGCCTCCGTTTGGCCCAATGCCATCGCTCCGATCCGGGTGGCGGACTCTATCGCTTCCATGGGCGTCAGCCCCAATTTCACGAGGAACGCAACTTCCTCCGGAAGCAGTGCCCACGGCTTGTCGGCCATCACGAAGTCCGTTCCCGCGGCGATCGGAACTCCGCAGGATCTCGCGAGCCTCATCGTCTCCGGCAGCTGCTCGACGCATTGCGCGAACCAGATCGCGCTCTCTTCGATGTCGCGCGGGTCGCTTCCTGCGAAGCCCTCAGGAGGTCCATCGCGTCTTTGCAGTCGTTCGGCCAGGTCGTGCTTCACCCAGAGCGTGGGCACGAGGACGATGCCCTCTCGCGCCATCCGCTCCGCCGTCTCTTCGTCGAGGAAACTGCCGTGCTCGATCGTGTCCACGCCGGCCTGGACTGCCGCGCGGACCGAGACGAGGTTCGCGGCGTGGATCGCAACCCGCAGACCCAGACGATGTGCTTCATCTACTCCTGCCTCGATCTCGTCTTGCGAAAACTCTGGGAAATCGGTGCGGTGTGACGAGAGGAGCTTGATGAAGTCAACGCCAGCCTTGCGCTCCTCTCGGACGGCCTGGCGCACGGCGGAGGGTGAGTCCACCTCACGGACCCCCGGGAGCCCCGAGCCGTGGCCGCCCGTCATGCACAGGCCTCGGCCCGCGGTGAACACCCGCGGGCCGAGGATGATGCCGCGCTCGATCGCCGCACGAAGCGCCAGGTTCGCGCGCCCCCCGCACGCGTCCCGAACCGTCGTGATTCCCGCCTGCAGAGCGGAGCGCAGATTGTGGATCGCGACGGCGGTGCTGTAGGCCTCGGCGGAACCTGGACTCGAAACCGGAGAGAACCACGGGTGCGAGACGTGGACGTGCGCGTCGATCATTCCCGGAAGGAGGTGCCGCCCCTCCGCGTCGACGACCGCCGCGCCCTGCGGAACCTTCACCCGTCCCTGGGCTCCCACGGCCTCAATGCAGTCGCCGCGAACGACGACCACGGCGTCCCGCAGCGGGGGCGCTCCTGTGCCGTCCATCAGCGTGGCGCCGATGATGGCGCTCGACGTATTCGACTTCCCCGCCACTTCCTCCTCCTGTTCAAACCCTCCCACACCGCACAGATGATTGGATCCCCACGGCCCGCCCCCGTGCTATGATATCCGGGACATCCGTGGAGGCCCCGAGGGAACATGCCGGAACTCGCGAAGCTGACATGGCCGCAGGCGCGGCAGGCGATCCAGACGTGCGACGTCGCCCTCTTGCCCGTGGGTTCGGTCGAGCAGCACGGGCCGCATCTGCCGTTGGGCACGGACTGGTTTATCGCCCATCACATCGCGGCTCAAGTTGCGCGCGCCCCACGATGGCTTCTTCTCCCGGGCGTTGTCGTCGGCGTGTCCCACGAGCACCTCCAGTTCTGGGGAACGCTGACGGTGTCGGCCGACGAGCTGCGTGCCCTTGTGCTTGCCGCCGTTCGTTCCGCAGCCACGCACGGGATGAGGCGATTCGTGCTCGTCAACGGGCATGGGAGCAATGGCGCCGCTCTTGACGAGGCCGCGCGCCTGCTGCGCGCCGATGGCATCGCTGCCTACGTCTTCAACTGGTGGCAGGCGATCGCGGACACCTTGTCGGCGTTGTCTCTCCAGCCGGTCGATCACGCCGGCCCCGTGGAGACGAGCCTGATCCTGGCCATCGATCCGGGACTCGTGCACGGCGACGGCCTCCGGGATGCCGGACAGGGAACCGAATGGGGAACCTTCGTCGAAGGAGTCCAGGTCGAGTTCGACGCGATCCGCTTCACCGAGGCCGGCAACGTCGGGGACCCGCGGCTGGCCGACGCGGCCAAAGGCCATGTCCTTATGGCGGAGGCCGTCGCCAAGCTCACGCAGTTCTGCATCTGGCTGGCCGACCAACGCGACGATCCCCTCGCCGCCGCGCACAAGCCCTAGTCTTCGCAAGTACGAACGGGCCTCTGTTCGCATCGTCTCCTGTGGTCGACGGACACCGGTCGGGTGAGCGCTGACTTCCGCACGTCACCCACCCGCAGGAGCCGTCGTGCCCGCCCCGCCTCGCAGCCGCTTCGTCCTCGCCCAGTCAATGCTCAAGGGTTCCGTAGTGAGCGCGACACCGTAGACAGCTTCCGCATCCTGGCGCGTAACGTATCCATTGGCGACATCGTCGAGGACCCGCTCCGCGTCCCGATCCTTGGGCTCCCCGTAGCCTCCTCCGGTTCCCGTGATGAAACGAACCAGGGTTCCGGCAGGCGCAAGCTCATTCGAGAACCGCCCTCGCGTCTCCATCCGCCCGTCCGGATAGGTCACTTCGACGCGGTTCGGCGAACCCTCCAGCCCCCCGGCTAGTCCCCACGGTGGGAACCGGCTGCGGCCGAAGCTCGCCGTGATTCGCGCGGAGGAGTTCAGAATCCGATAGTCCTTGACGATGCCCAATCCCCCGCGCCACCGGCCGTGTCCGGCCCCGGCCTCGTGAAGCGCGAACTGCTCCACGATCAGGGGGTACTTCGCTTCGGCCACCTCGGCCGATAGGACGTAGGTCTCCCCGTCGGCCGTGCACACGAGCCCGCTCTCGCCGTCCTTCCCAAGCGCCGCGCCCCATCCCCCCGCGTTCGGCTCCACCGAGAAGAACCACGCTCCCGTCGCGTCGTGCTGACCGCTCACGGTCGTGCCGCACACACTGAGGAAGTGGCCCGCGGGAATCCTCGAGGGTAAAGCAGCGGACAGCGCCCGCCAGATGACGTCGCCGGCATACGCGGCCGCTTCCCAGTACGTGCTCACGGGGGCCGGTCGTCTTGGGTTGAACACGGTGTCCTCGGGGACGACGACGCGCAACGGCGCGAAGAAGCCTTCATTCGGGGCGGCGTGGGGCGAGAGCACGCTCTGGTAGGCGAACTTCACCGTGCTGAGGAGGACCGACAAGGGGCAGTTGATCGGGCCGGCGCAGGTGCCGCCCGTCCCCGTGAAGTCGACCACGAACTCTCGATCCGTGATGGTGACCCGCACGCGAACCGGGACGGGGTCGCCCCCGAGGCCATTGTCGTCGATGAACTCCTCAGCCTCGTAGACGCCGTGCGGGAGTGCCTGCAGCTCGGTCAAGGCTTCGCGCCGGCCCTGTTCGAGCGAGATGTCGATCGCGTCGAGCACGGCATCGAGGCCGAACTTGCCGCACAATTCACCAATGCGCCGCGCTGCCACGTGCAGCGACGCGGCCTGCGCGCGCATGTCGCCAAGCGTCAGCTCCGGTGCCCGGACGTTGCGGGTGACGATGTCCACGATGTCTCTCACCTCCGCTCCTTCGCGGACGAGCCGGACGGCCGGGAACTGAATCCCCTCCTGGAAGATGTCCGTGGCCGTCGGCGACCAACTGCCAGGATCCTTGCCGCCAACGTCGTTCCAGTGCGCCTTGCTGGCGGCGAACAAGACGAGTCGGCCGTCGACGAAGATGGGAAGGATGAGGACAATGTCGTTCTGGTGGGTGGCTCCCCCCATGTAGGGATCGTTGCACATGAACACGTCCCCAGGACGCATGTCCTGGGGGCCGAACTTCCGGAGAACGTCGCGCACGGCGTCGGTCAAGACCCCGATGAAGGCCGGAATGCCGTTCGCCTGCGCGACCATGCGTCCCTGGCTGTCGATGACGGCGCACCCGTAGTCGAGGACTTCGTAGATCACCGTGCTCTTCGCCGTCCGCCCCAGCGATACGAACATCTGCTCGGCGGCGGAGATGAGCGCCCGCTTGATGACTTCCACCGTGAACGGATCCGTCCGCCGTCCTTTCATCGCGAACTCCCTTCGGCGAGGATGAGGTCGCCGAACGCGTTCCGAACCGCACTCTGGTTGGCAAGGACGACGGTCGTCGACGACGGCTCCTCGAGAATCGCAGGACCGCGCACCTCTCGCCCCACGGGCAGCAGACCCCGTTCGTAGACGGGCGTCTCGGCCCAGCCGCCTTCCTCGAAGAGGACATTCCGTAGACCCTTCCGAGCCTCGTCAAGAGATCGCGATCCGGTCGCCCCGGGCCGCGCACCGGGCTTCGGAACTTCCCCCCAGATGGTCACGTGGAGGTTCACCACCTCCGCTTCCTCGTCGAGCCGGAATGCATACGCGCGCTCATGAAGGCCGTGGAATCGTTCCAGCAACGAGGAAACCGGCTCGCGGGGGTCGAGCGGAGTGCGGACCGTGTGCTCCTGCCCCTCGTAACGCAGGTCGACGGACCGCTGCAGCCACGTTCGCGTGACGTTCCCCTGCCGTTCCGTCGAGAAGGACTCGACCGCCTCCCCACTCAGGCCTTCGAGCCTCGCAAGGACGGTCGGCCACGTGCGCGCATTGCACGCCATGACGCGCGTTCGCACGAGATCCTGACGCAGATCGGTCATGAGCATTCCCCACGCAGAGAACTGCCCAGGGGCCTCGGGAATCACCACCGTCCCGATGTGAAGCTGGCGCGCGAGGGTCGGCGCGTGCAGTCCACCGGCGCCTCCGTAGGCGACGAGCGTGAAGTCACGCGGGTCGTAGCCGCGCTCGATCGTGGCGCGTTCGAGCGCGGCCTGCATGTTCGCGTTCACCAGTCTGAGGATCCCGATGGCTCCCTCCTCGCGGGACAGACCAATGGACTCGGCCAGCGCCGCGACGGCCGTCTCGGCGCGCTCTCGGTGGAGAGCCATGCGGCCTCCGAGGAAGTAGCCGGCACTCAAGCGACCAGCGAGAAGGTTCGCGTCGGTGACCGTCGGCAGTGTGCCGCCGAGCCCATAGCACGCTGGACCCGGGCTCGCGCCCGCGCTGCGCGGCCCAACATGGAGGGCGTTCCCTTTGTCGAGCCACGCGATCGAGCCTCCACCGGCACCAACTTCCACAACGTCGATCACGGGGATCTTGAGCGGATAGCCGGCCCAGGTCTGTGACCGCTCCAGGTGGTAGTCCGTCCGCACGGCCACCTCTCCAGCCTCAATGACACTCACCTTGGCCGTCGTGCCGCCCATGTCGAAGGCGATCGCGCTCGCCTTTCCGAGCCTGCGCACCACGGAGCTGGCACCGATCACTCCTCCCACCGGCCCGGATTCCACCAAGTGAATGGGCATGCGCCGCGAGCGGCCGAATGAGGCTGTCCCCCCATTCGATTGCATGGCAAGAGGCGCGCCGGAGAACCCACGCTCAGCGAGCTTCCGCTCCAGGGATGCAAGGTACGCGTCTGCCACCGGGCGCACGTACGCGTTCAGCACGACCGTGTTCGTTCGCTCGTACTCACGCCATTCCTGCGTCATCTCGTGGGAGGCGCAGACGGGGATCCCCGGGCAGAGACGCTCCAGCAGATCCTTCGCCCTCTTCTCGTGTTCGGCGTTGGCGTACGAGTGGAGGAAACACACCGCGATGGCTTCTGCACCGCTCCGCCGACACTCGGCGGCGGCCAGCTCGACGTCCTCCTCGCACAGCGGTTCCCGCACTTCGCCCTTCCAGGTCACGCGCTCCCGCACCTCCAGGCGGAGGCGGCGAGGCACGAAGGGGCGAGGCTTGCAGTACATCAGGTTGTACATGTCGGTGCGATTCGCCCGCTGAATCTCAAGGACGTCGCGGAAGCCCCGCGTCGTGATGAGCGCAACGCGACACCCTGTCCTCTCGGTCAGGGCGTTGATGACCACCGTCGTCCCGTGAACGAACTGTGAGACGTCGGACAAGGGCACCGCGGCTTCTCCTATTGCATCCAGCACGCCGAGCGCGAAGTCCCCCGGAGTGGTGAGGGTCTTTCCGAGCGTCAGCTCACCCGATGCCTCGTCCAATGCGACGAGGTCCGTGAACGTCCCCCCGATGTCGATCGCCAGGCGGCGCATCACTCTCCCTCGGGACCGCACCAGTGGTTGCAGCGGACGACGTGCCCGGGTGCGATCTCGCGCATCTCCGGATCCAATTCCGCGCAGGAATCCCCCCGCTCGGAACATCGGGAGTGAAAACTGCACCCAGGCGGGATGTTGACCGGACTTGGGATCTCGCCCTTGGAGATCGCCTTGTGCGGTTTCAGAGCCTCTTCCTCGTCGGACACGACGGGGATCGAGGATAGGAGCATCTTCGTGTACGGGTGAACCGGGTGCTCGAAGAACTCCACGGTGGGGGCGATCTCGCACAACTTGCCCAGGTACATGATAGCCACGCGGCTCGCGACGTTCCGCATCAGCGAGAGGTCGTGCGTGATGAACAGGTACGTTAGGTTCAGCTCGCGACGCAAGCGGATCAGCAGGTTGATGATCTTTGCCTGGACGGAAACATCGAGCGCCGACGTGGGCTCGTCGAGCAGCACGAGGGACGGGTTTGTGGCTAGAGCTCTGGCCAGAGCCACCATCTGCTTCTCGCCTCCGCCGATCGCCTGTGGGTACTTGTACAGATACTCGTCCGCGGGCAGCTCGACCATCTCCAAGAGGGCCTTCATCCTGGCCAGACGATCGCGGCTCGTCCCGACTCGGTGCACCGCGAGCGGGACCGAGAGGATCTGTTTGATCGTCCGCTTCGGGTTGAGGGACGAGCCCGGATCCTGGAAGACAATCCGCAGATCGCCCTTCACATGTTTCGGCCTCCGGTTGAATGCCGCGCCGATCGTCTCACCCTTGAAGAGGATGTCACCCGACGTGGGGGGGTACATGCCGACGATGCACTGCGCCGTGGTCGTCTTGCCGGACCCGGATTCCCCGACGAGGCCCAGCGTGTCGCCGGGAGCCATGACGAACGAGATCCCGTCGATGGCTCGAACCAGCCCCTGTTTGGTCGGAAAGCACTTCGTTAGGTTCTCTACACTCAAGATGCTCTCGGGCATCGCCATCAACTCCGATACAGGTAGCAGGCCACAACGTGCCCCTCGCCGACGCTGAAGAACTCGGGGGCCGTCTCCTTGCACACGGGCATCACATGAACGCACCTCGGATGGAACCGACATCCGGACGGTGGGTCGAGGTAGTTCGGGATGCGTCCGGGAATCCCGTCGCTGATTCCCACTCCCGTCAATCGGGGCACACTCTCCATCAGGCCTTGGGTGTACGGGTGGCGCGGGGCGGCCAGCAGATCCTTCGTCCGGCCGGTTTCCACCATCGTCCCGGCATACATGATGTACATGCGTTGGGTGAGGTCGCGCACCACGCCCATCGAGTGGGTGATGATGAGGACGGACGTGCCTTTCTCGTCGACCAGCTCGTCAAGCTTCCTCAGAATCTGATCCTGGATCGTGACATCAAGATTGGTCGTCGGTTCGTCCGCCAGAAGGAGCTGTGCTTCGCGCGACAGGGCCTCCGCAATGCATACGCGCTGTCGCATCCCGCCGGAGAGTTGGCTGGGGTAGTTGTGCATGATCCGCTCAGGGTCAGGCATTCCCGTCTCGTGAAGCGCGGCGATGCACCGGGCCTCGATTTCCCGTCTGGAGAGGCGGCCCCTTCCGCGGCCTCCCATCGAATCCTTCAGGATGTCCCGAAGCTGCGTGCCCACCGTGAACATAGGGTTCAGGGATTGGAGCGGGTCCTGGAAGATCGCCGTCATCTCCCGCCGCCGCAAGTCGCGGATGCCCCGATGCGACATCCTCAAGATGTCCGCCCCGCGGTACAGAATCTCGCCCGACGCGACTTCCGCGGGAGGCGTCGGCAACACCCTCAGGATCGACTTCACCGTCGTCGTCTTGCCGCACCCTGTCTCGCCCACCAGGCCGACCCGCTCGCCACTGTCTACCTCGAGCCGTGCCCGGTTCAGCACCCGAAGGTGCCCCTCGAAGATGCGGTAGCCAACGCACAGATCCTTCACCTCGAGAAGCGCCACGTGTCACACCTCCTCGACGGCGAACACGTCGCGCAGCCCGTCGCCGACCAAGTTGAATGCCAGGATTACGAGCACGATGGCAAGAGCGGGAAAGATCGTGCTCCACCACTCGCCGGGCAACCGTTTCGCCCCGTCGGCCACCATGGTGCCAAGGCAGGGCGTGGGCGGTTGCGCTCCCAGCCCGACGAAGCTCAGAGATGCTCCTAGGAGAATGACGATGCCCATGTCCAAGGTCATCTTCGTCAGGATCGGCGCCAGGCAGTTGGGGAGCATCTCCCGGAATAGGATGTGCGCCTCGCTCGCGCCGGAGAACTCCGCTTCGCGGATGAAGAACTGGTTCCGCATGGAAGAGGAAACCGCAAACACGAGTCGGCAGTACCACGGCCACCACAGGAGGGCGATCGCGAACATCTCGTTCAAGAGACTCGGAGTCAGCATCGCCGTGATCGCTAGAGCCAACACAAGCGGCGGTACGGCGAGGAAGACGTCCGTGACCCTCATGATCGTCGTCTCGACCCAGGTCCCGCGGTGATACCCTGCGATGAGTCCGAGAATGACGCCCGGCGCAACCCCGAGGCCCAGGACGACAATCCCGAGAAGGAGCGAGAAGCGATAGCCGAAGATGACGCGAGTGAATACGTCACGGCCGATTCGGTCGGTGCCGAAAAGGTGCTCCCAACTGGGCGGCTGCCCCGCCGCTTTGAAGTTGGTGTAGGGCCCGGCGTGCGCGGGGTACGGCGTGATGTAGGATGCCAGTCCCGTGGCAAGCACGATCACGACCAGAACAACCAGGCCAACGACGGAGAGGGGATTCCGCGAGAACTTGTACCACCCCTTGGCAAGGCCCCGCCGTCTCAGAGCAAAGGAGGCGGCGAGGTCAGCGCGCTTCTCTTGCCACATGGTTCAGCCTCCTCTCCGCTGGATCCGGATGGTGGGGTCCAAGAACGAGATGATGATGTCCACCGCGAGATTCACGAGCGCGAACGTGACGCCCATGACGACGACCACGGCCACCATCGCGTTGAGATCCTTGTTCAGCATGGTCGTCACCGCGTAACGCGAGAAGCCGGGCCACATGTAAACGAGCTCGACGAGGAATGCGTTGGACATGAGGAAGGCGAAGTCAAGCCCCATGACGGTGATCGTGGGGATGATCGATGGCCGAAGCAGGTACTTGAAGACCAACCGCGACGTCCGAATGCCGTGCACCCTGTGCATTGTGATGTAGTCCTTGTTCAGGTTCTCGACGATCGACGACCGTGTGATACGACCTTCCTGGGCAATGTGAATGACCGCCAGGCTGAAGGCCGGAAGCAGCAAGTGGTTCAGGGCAACGAGAGCCGTCTTCACCTGCCCGGCGAGGAGACTGTCCAGAACCATGAATCCCGTCACGGTCGGAGGCGGCTGCATCATGATGGGGAGTCGGCCCACGCTAGGCGCGAGGCGAAACACCTGGCTGAACAGGAACATGAGGAGGATTGCGATCACGAAGGACGGCGTCGCGATCCCCAGGTAGGACACGAGGCGCGACAGCCCGTCGAACCAGGAGTTGCGGAAGTAGCCCGCGAGGATCCCCATGATCTGGCCGAAGACAAGCGAGATCAGCGTGGCGAAAAGGATGAGTTCGAGTGTCGCGGGGATGTACTGGGCGAGATCGGTCGTGACCGGCCGTCTCGTGTACGAGGACTTGCCCAGGTCACCGTGCATCACGTTCCGGATCCAGTAGTAGTACTGCACGGGAAAGGGCTTGTCGAGATGCATCTCCACGCGCATCTGCTGCACCTGGTCCTGCGAGGCCAGGAACCCGAGCGCCGCGCGGGCGGGGTCGCCCGGTACGACGCGCGCGATGGAGAAGATCAAGAGCGACAGCCCGAAGAGGACAAAGATCGATTGCACGAGCCTCAGACCGATGTACTTGGCCATAGTGTCCTTGAGTGCCCTTTCGCCAGAGAGGGAGGGCCCATCGAGCCCTCCCTCCGGCCTATACCCACTGCACCTATCTGCCTGCCGCCTCCTTCATGACGAGATTGATGCGCCAGTTGTGCATGTTCTCGCTCGGACCGACGAAGGCGATCTCCTCCAGCGGCCCTGCGATGTACGCCTGGTGCGCAAACAGCGTCGGCTTCTGGTACGGGTAGAGCGCTAGGGCGTGGTCCGCGATGATCGGCTGCAGGAGCTCGTACGTCAGGAGTCGCGAGAATGCATTCGGCTCCGCCCGCGTGCTGTCGAGCATCTGGATCAGCTGAGGATCGTCGAAGTACCAGTGGGCTTCGAAGATCCACCCAAGGCCTCCCGGAGAGAACATCGAGTACATGAAGTAGTCGTACGTGGGGAACGCCTGCGGCGCGAACAGGAAGATGGTCATGTTCGGCGTCGACTCCGCGGAGGAGCATTCGGCCGAGTACTGCGGCCATGGGGGTCCCGCAACCTCGACCCGCACGCCAAGTTGTGCCATATCCGCCTGCAGCTGCAGGCCGACCTCCTCTTCGAAGTCAAGGCCGCCGCAGTAGTGGTACACCAGCGTGATGTCCCTGAGGTTGTTCGCGTACTTCGAGAGAGCGAGCTCCTGTCGCGCCCGCTCCAGGTTCTGCGCCCGCGGCTGCGGCTCAATGGGCACATAGCCTGCCATGTTTGGCAGGATGATCCCGGTCTCGCCGTTGCCGAACGGTTCCCAGGGCCCGACGACCCCTACGTAGTCGAATGCATAGAGGATCGCCTTGCGGAAGTGCTCGTCGTCCGTAGGGGCCACCTTGGAGTTCATCCACACGGTTACGTTCTGAGCCCAGACGTAGCTGAGATCGAGCATCGGGTCGCTCTGGATCTGAGTCAATTGAGGCACGGTCCAGCCGCCGTTGATCTCAAGGTCCAGCCCGCCGCTCTTCAGGAGGGTCATCAAGGAGGTGTAGTCGGTCTCCATGATGAAGATCAGGCGCTCGATGGGCACCTCGTCCGGCCCCCAGCCCTCGTTCGACCAGCCATCGAAGTAGCCGAGGAAGCGCGTCGCATCGAGGCGCTGCCCCGGGATGTGGGTGACCATGACGTAGGGACCCGTTCCGGCATCGTGCGTCGACAGCCAATCCTCGCCGTAGTCACCCAGGTCGCCGTAGTTGCCTGGCTGCTTGACGTTCGCGAGCACGACTGCCTTCTCCACGGGGAAGAACAGCGCCAGAGTCTCCGGGAAGATCGCGCTTGGCTTCTCGAGAGCGAAGTCCACCGTGTACCGGTCGATCACGGTCGCCGTGACTTTCCCCAGCGGCCCCGAGTTTCCTCTGCCCATCGTGATGAACCGCGTCATTGAGAATGCGACGTCCTCGGCGGTCAGCTCATGGCCCGAATGGAAGAGCACGCCTTGGCGCAACGCGAACCGCCAGTGCGTGAGGTCTCCTCCGACCGCCTGCCAGCTTGTAGCCAAGTGAGCCCGCACAGATCCGTCGGGCGTCGGATAGACCATGGGGCTGTACAGGTTGTACATCGCCTCCGTGTCGTACCAGTCCGAAGCCGTCGCCGGATCCGCCGTGATCACCGGGTACCCATTGATGACCGCCACGTTGTCCGTGGCACATACACCGACAAAGCATCCAAAGCCGACCGTGAGGGCAAACGCCGCCACGATCACGCGCAGGACCTTCTTGTTCCTCACTCTACATCACCTCTTGCCGCTTCCTTCGATCGCGCACACTCCTTCCTCCTTGCACCTGCGCCCTCTGCCACCTCCTTCTTCTTCCTCGCCTCTAGTGGAGAGACAACGCCTTTCCGCGGCGTCCAGCCGCCACGGTTAACGAACTCAGCGAACGACGCACAGCTCATGCGTCGCCGCGGTCATCGCTCGTGCCCCAGACTCCGTCACAACGACGACGTCCTCAATCCGAACACCGAATCGATCCGGGAAGTAGACGCCCGGCTCGATCGAGAATGTCATCCCCTTCTGCAATGGAAGAGAGTTCCCTTCCGCGATGTATGGGTGTTCGTGAATGTCCAATCCGATGCCGTGGCCCGTCCGGTGAATGAATTCCCGCCCAAGACCCTCGCCCTCCAGGTGCTCACGCGCCGTCCGGTCGATGTCACACGCTCGTTGCCCAGGCCGCACGGCCGCTACTGCGAGGCGCTGCGCTTCCTTCACCGCCGCGTGAGCCCGGCGGACCTCGTCGGATGGCCGACCACAAACAACCGTCCGACTGATGTCCGAACAGTACCCGCCCACTCGGCATCCGAAGTCCAGGATCACCACATCCCCGCGGCACACGCGGCGGTCGCCGGCGCGATAGTGTGGAAGAGCGGAGTTCGGGCCCGTGGCAACCAGGGTCTTGAACGCCGGCTCCTCGGCGCCAGCCTCGACCATCGCCTCCTCAAGCTGCGCGGCCAGCTCGAGCTCCGTCCTCCCCTCGAATCCGGCCTCCAGAATCCCAGCGAAAGCCGCGTCGGCGCATGCGCCCGCTCTCTCCAGAAGCGCAACCTCATCGGAATCCTTGCGCATGCGCAGCGCCGCGAGCACGCTCCCGGCGGACGCGAACTGGCACTGCGGCAAGGCTTTCTGGATTGGAAGGAGGGACGAAGCCCAGAGCCCGTCATCGACCAGGACGCACCCGTGAGGCGCAAGCCTTCCGAGCGCTTCGCTCAAGGCTCCCGCCGCCCCCTCTCCGTCCGACCAGGCAACGACGTCCGCACGTCCCGATGCTTTCCTCGTCTGTGCTTCGTAGAGCTGCGGCACGACAAACAACGCGTCGCCTTCCGCGGGGACAAGCAACAGGAGCAGCCTCTCCCCCGGCTCGTCGGAGAAGCCGGTCAGGTACTTCATCGACGATGAGAGGCCGACCACCAGCAGGCTGGCGCCCTGGCGCCCGACCTCGACCTGCGCTGCGCGAAGTCTCTCGCTGTGGCGCGTCGGATGGCTCATCGGGCATCTCCAGCTTGGCTGGCGGCGCGCATCCGGACTCGCTCGAATCCCTGTCGCCAGATGCGCAGGCCGATCTCAGTCGCCAGCAGCCATTGATCCTGGGGAATCCGCGCGAACACGTTGACCGGAAGGTAGCCGCGGTGATCGCGCGTCACTTCGGCGCCGTAGTACAGAGCGAGGGCTTCGCACGCCTTCGCCCCTTTCTCCCATTCCCGCCAGTAAATGACGTCCCCCGTGTTCACCGTCGAGGTGTCGTTCTCGCGCGCGGGAGCGCCCGGCCCGAGCGCGATCGGAAAGTTGACCTCGCGACCCGACCAACGGGAGTGCGACACTGTGGCCTCCAACGGCAGGGCGCGGAGCACCGCCCCGCAAGTCTCGGGGGCGGAATCCCACAGAACGGCCGCCCTCACCACGCCCCCACGCTCGAACTCGAACTCGATCTCCGTCGGATGCTTCATGCCGACGTCTCCTTCCGGAGCGCCTTCCGGAGCGCAGTGGTCGCAGCGCGGTCGACCTGAAGCGTTGCCGGGTCGATCACGACGTCATACTCGTCACGAGCGGCAGCCATCGACACGTAGCCGTCGACGACGTCGCGGGCAACGCGGTTGGGGTCGCGCTCAACCGCGTTCCCGTACCCTCCACCTCCGCCACCTCGGAAGCTGACCACTTCGCCCTTCTTGAGCGGCAGATTCGAGATCTTCCGCCACTCTTCCTTGCTCCCGTCCAGACGTTCGACAACCGTGAGGTTGGTCTTCCCGGGCTGTCCGCCGAACACGCCCCACGGCGGCGTGTACTTGACGCGATCCGTGGTCACCGTCAGCCCGGCGTCCGATCCCAACCGGTAGTCCCGCCGAACCCCAAGACCTCCGCGTGACTTGCCTGCACCGCCCGAGTCCTGCACAAGCTCGTAGCGCTCCACTCGCCACGGGTACCTCACCTCGACCACTTCGGCCGGCACGTTGTACGTGTCGCCAAGCGTCATCGAGAAGAGAGCTGCCTCCCCGTCCTCAAGCGGCTTTCCGCCATACCCTCCGGCGTCGGCTTCAGCACACACGTAGTACTTGCCGGACTTCGGGTCGACGCCGTAGATGAAGTTGGCCATCGAGTCTCCGAAATGACCGCCGCGCACTCGATCCGGAATCGCCGGCGCGAGGGCCTTCAAGAAGAGGTCGGGGATCGTGGTCGAGGGCGTCGGCCACATCGCGCAGGCTGCCGGGAACCGCGGCTTGAGGAAGCTGCCGTCGGGAATCACGATTCGCAGGGCACGGAAGAAGCCTTCATTGCACGGCAGGTGCGGCGTCGTCACGATCTTGAACGCGTATCGCGTCGCCGAAATCGTCGACGGCTCCGGCGTGTTCATCGGCCCGCGATTCTGGGGACCCGTGCCGGTGAAGTCCGCCGTGAGCTCGTCGTCCTTCACGGTAATCGTCAGCTTCAGAAGAAGTTTCTCGTCGAGGGGCGCATCGTCGTTCCCATCTCCATCCAGAATGGCCTCCGCCGAGTACGTCCCGTTCGGAATGCGGCGCACGGCGGCCCGCGCCATGCGCTCGCCCTGCAGCAGGATCTCGTTGAGAGCGCCGACGGTGGTCTTCAGCCCGAACCGATCGATCACGTCGGAGAAGCGTTGGCTTCCCTTGCGAACGGCCGCCACCATGGCGCGGATGTCGCCGAGGACGGCGTCAGGCACGCGCGTGTTCGCGCGAATCAGCCGGAACACGTCCTCGTTGTTCTTCCCCTCAACGAGGAGCTTCACGGGAGGCATGCGGAAGCCTTCCTGGAACACCTCCGTCGTGTCGCTGTACCAGCCGCCGGGGTAGATGCCGCCCATGTCCACGGTGTGCCCGCGAAATGCGGCCCAGCCCCGAATCTCCCCGTCAAAGAAGACCGGGCACAGCGTGACAAGGTCAGGGCAGTGCGTGCCGCCGCCGTTGTACGGGTCGTTGCACAGAATCACATCGCCAGGCCGGAGGTTCTCCCGCCCGATCGTCTCGTAGGTTGATCGCACGGCGTAGCCGAGGTTCGCCAGAAAGATCGGAAGACCGGGCGTCTCGGCGATCAGGTTCGCCTCGCCATCGAGGATGCCGCAGCTGAAGTCGACGACCTCGTAGAGGATCGGACTGTACGCGGCCCTCTCCACGGTCCGACGGATGTCGCGACTGGCTGCAATCAACCGGTTGCGGATGACCTCGAGGGTCACGGGATCGATCTTCATCACGCCTCCCCACTCAGCGAAACGATCAGGTTGCCGTACTCGTCCACGCGACAGCTCTGCCCGGTCTCCACAGCGGTCGTAGCCGTCGCCTCCTCGATCAGCGCGGGCCCGGCGACGACGTTGTCGGACAACAGGCGCTCACGTCGAAGGACAGCGAAGGATTGGTAGCGCCCGTTGCCGACATACACCTTCCGCTCGCCCATCCGCGCGGCCGCGGGAGGCGTGGGCTTGCCTGCGGGGATCTTCTCCAGAAGAGGCTTGTTCACGTTCCCGATACCGATGACCTTCAGCGACACGACTTCCTTAGGCTCCTCCGGGGCGTTGTGGCCATAGACGCGAAGGTGCGTCTCATCGAAACTCGCCGCGAGCAAGGCCTTCGACGACTCCGTCACCGGCGCGGCGGCCGCGACAGCCAGCGTGTGCTCCTGTCCTGTGTAGCGCAGGTCCACGACGTAGCTGACGGTGATCCGGGAGTCCTCGATCTCCTCCTTCTCAAAGACGCCGCGGATGCGCTCTTCCAGGCTTCTGAACACGCCGTTCAACTCCGCAGGGCTTGCACCGACCAGCGGCGCGATGTAGGTCTGCTCGAGATCGTGGCGCAGGTCGGCCATCAACATCCCCCACGCCGAGAAGACGCCCGAGTACGGAGGAACGATGACCGTCGGGATGAGTAGCTCCTTGGCAATGGCCGCCGCGTGGATGGGTCCCGCGCCGCCGAACGCCACCATCACGAACTCCCGAGGGTCATAGCCGCGCTTGACGGTCATGGACTGCAGGAGTCCCGACATGTTCGTGTTGACGATCTTCACGATCCCGAGCGCGGCTTCATCCACGCTGAGGTCGAAGTGATCGGCCATGCTCCGGATCGCTTGCTCGGCAAGGCTCTTGGAGATCTGCATCTCGCCGCCGAGGAAGTAGCCGGGATCCAGAATCCCAAGCTGGAGATTCGCATCTGTCACCGTCGGCTCCTTGCCGCCTCGCATGTAGCACGCCGGTCCCGGCTGGGCGCCGGCACTCTGGGGACCCACATGCATGGCGCCCGCCTCGTCAATCCAGGCGATGCTGCCTCCCCCCGCACCGATCTCGCGCAGGTCAACAACGGGGAGAAGGATCGGGCGGCCCTCCACGACGTACTGCTCCGCCGTCTCTGGTAGTCCGTGCGTGATGATGGATGTCTTCGCCGTCGTTCCGCCCATGTCGTACGAAATCACGTTCTCGAAGCCAACGAGCTTCGCGAGCTGCGCGGCGCCGATGGCGCCTCCCGCCGGCCCGGACTCCACCATGGCGATCGGCATTTCGCGCGCCACGCTCGCTGCCATCACGCCGCCGTTCGACTGCATGATCTGCAGAATCTGTCCGAAGCCGCGTCCCCTAAGCTCATCCTCGAGGTCGTTCAGGTATGTGCGCACGACGGGCATCACGTACGCGTTCTGGACCGTCGTGCTCGTGCGTTCGAACTCGTAGTACCGTCGCGTAATGAGGTGCGAGAGCGAGACGGCCACTCCCGGCAAGCGCTGCTGGAGGAACGCACCGATGCCCGCCTCGTGCTCCGGATTCGCGTACGCGTTCAGAAGGCACACGGCGACCGACTCCACCTTCTCCCGCTCAAGAACGCCCAACACCCTCTCTAGATCGGCCGTCGCCAGCGGGCGCACGACCTTGCCGTCGGCGTCGATCCGCTCCTGAACCTCGAGCCGCAGATGGCGCGGAACCAGCGGACGAGGCTTCCGATAGAGCGCATCGTACATCTCGGTCCGATTGCAGCGACCGATCTCCAACACGTCGCGGAAGCCCTCCGTGGTGACCAGTGCCGTCTTCGCCCCCTTCCCTTCGATCAGGGCGTTGATGACGACCGTCGTCCCGTGAGAGAGGAACGAGGCATCGCAAAGCGGCTTGTCGAACTTCTCGATGCATTCGATCGTCCCAATCGCCGGGTTGTGCGGTGTAGATGAGACCTTGCTGATCGCGATCTTCCCCGTCTTCTCGTCGAGGAGTACGCCGTCAGTGAAAGTCCCACCTACATCCGTGCTCACTCTATACATCGCTTCCTCCTGGTCGTTGCCTGTCTCGTCCTCCGTCGGCCAACCTCCGGGACGGCGCTTCCTCCGACACCGCCTGCCACGCCTCTTCCGCTTCCCCAATTGCCGCCGACATGCGTGCGAGCAGCAGCTTCGCTCCTCCGCTGGCCTCCGTCGTGCAGACGTGCGGCGTTCCCGCGGGGAGGTGGTAGCAGTCTCCCGCCGCCAAGGCGTACGGCTCTTCGGCGATCCTCAACTGAACCCGTCCGTCGAGGACGTAGCCGAATTCCTCGTCGTCGGGCGCGATCTCTCCCTGCCCGTAGCTTGAGGGGATCTCCGCAACCAGCACTTCGAGGACTCCTGCGGGAAGACTCCCGCTCAGGAATCGATACGCAACCGTGCTATCGGACAGCTTCACATGGGGCGTGCTGTCAGTCCCGGTCCGGAGGGGCTCATGCAACGTCGGCACCCTGGCCACATCGGCGGGGTTTCCTCCGAGGAGCGCGATCGCCCGGGCGTAGCGCGCTGTCTGAATCCACAGCACCTTCGCCCCCCCGTTGTCGTTGGTTGAGCACCGGTGCGACGTTGTCCCAAGGACGTGGTAGCTGTCGCCCCTGCCCAATCCGTATGCGTCTTCGCCGATCGTGACGTCGAGCGAGCCCTCGAGCACGTAGCCGAACTCCTCACCATCGTGGACGTGCCTCTCATGACTGCTGCCCGGCGTCATCTCTCCGATCAACACTTCGAACCGACGCCCAGGGAACTTCGCACTTAGGAACCGGTAGTGGATCGAGGTTCCGGATAGGCTGAGGTACGACTGATTGTCGCCCTTCGTGATCGCCGTCGGGCGTGGGTCGACAAGGAACGCCATGCCCGGTCCGTTGGTCATTACGAGCATATCGGCGAGCGAGACATCCAGAGCGGCGCAAATCGCCTGCAGAGACTGGATCGAGAACGACGACAGGCCCCGCTCGATTTGAGAAAGGAACCCAATCGACAGTCCGCACTGCTGGGAGAGCACGCGCAAGGAGAGTCCCCGCAGGCGCCGGAGATGTCGCACCTTTCGCCCGACCTCCTCAAGGCGGTCTGTTTCCATCCACCACTCTAGTACGCCGAGTGAACGTCTGTCAAGAGGGAGTGAACGCCGTTCACTCGCGGTGAACTGGCGGGCGTCGATGGGTCCCTTGTCGATGTGCGGTCAGGCTACGCACGCACACCTCCGCAATCGACTCTCGCTGCCCCGCCGCGTCCGCCTTTGCTGCCCCTGTTCTCTGCGCCTATACTCGCGCGGTCATGGTCTCCCTTGGCGTCAGGATTCGTGACCTGCGAAAGGCCCAAGATCTCAGTCTGGCACAGCTTGCGAAGCGATGCGGCTGCTCGACGAGTTTTCTGTCCCAGCTCGAGCGCGGGCTCTCCTCCATCTCTATCCCCGTTCTTGGAACGGTTTGTGATGCCCTCTCGGTCTCCCTCAGCCAGTTCTTCTCCGGACTCGAGGCGGACGACGATGAGGGGGACGTCAAGGATCCGCTTTCGTCCGTCCTCCGCGTCAGCGAGCAGGTCGGCATCAACCTCTCCAAGGCAGCCATCAAGTACCGCTTCCTGACGCGCGATCTCCCGCTACGTGGCTTCGACATCGTCGTCGGCGAGATTCCGTCGGGCTACGTCTACCCACCCGCCGCACACGATGGCGAGGAGTTTGGCTACATCCTGGAGGGGCACCTGCGACTCTGGATCGAGGATCGGGAGACCGACCTCGGACCCGGGGACAGCTACCACGTCGTTTCGACATCGCCTCACGGGTATCAGGCTCTGGGATCGGAGTCGGTGAAGGTGCTGTGGGTGCAGACCGTACAGCACCTGGAGATCCGCGAGGGCGTTCCTGTCAGTCGCTCGTCGGCCTAGGCGTCGGAGATCGCGCCCCGCTACAGCTCGCTGTGCGCCGTCCGGGCGATCACTTCGTCCTGCAGCGGGCGGTCGAGTCGGTGGAAGTAGTCGCTGTAGCCGGCGACGCGCACGATAAGGTCTCGATACTCCTCAGGATGCTCCTGCGCTCGGCGCAAGGTCTCGGAGTCCACCACGTTGAACTGGATGTGGTGCCCGTCGTATCGGAAGTACGTGCGAACGAGATCGGCCACCTTGCGCAGTCCCGCCTCGCCCTTGAGAACGTCGGGGAGGAAACGCTGGTTCAGTAGCGTGCCGCCGGTGCGCACGTGGTCGATCTTCCCGACCGAGCGGATCACGGCCGTCGGCCCGTGGGTGTCGGCGCCCTGCGTTGGCGAGATCCCGTCCGAGAGAGGCACCCCGGCGCGGCGTCCGTTCGCGCTCGCTCCGGCGACGCTGCCGAAGTACACGTGGACGGTCGTCGGCAGGAGGTTGACCCGATACCTGCCCCCCTTGGTGTTCGGGCGACCGTCGAGCGCGTCGAAGTAGGTGTCGAAGACGGCGCGGGCGATGGTGTCGGCACGGTCGTCGTCGTTTCCGAAGAACGGCGACTCCTCGGCAAGTAGGCGACGCTCGCGAGCGTGCCCGACGAAATCGTGTTCGAGCGCGTCCAGCAGAGCGTCCATGGTCAGGGTCCGTCGTTCGAAGACATGCTCCCGGATCGCCGACAACGAGTCCGTCGTCGTCCCGAGTCCGACGCCCTGAATGTACGTCGTCGGGTGACGCGGCCCCGGCCCGTTGTAGTCCTCGCCCTTCGCAATGCAGTCGTCGACAAAGACGGACAAGAACGGAGCCGGCATGTGCTCCGCGAACAGGCGCTCGATGCGGCTGTTGCCTTCGATCTTGAGGTCGACGAAGTAGCGCAGCTGCGCGCGGTACGCCGCGAACAGATCGTCAAACGTCCGGAACTGGCGCGGGTCGCCGGTGGCGGGCCCGATTCGCTTGCCCGTTCGCACGTCGACGCCGTCGTGCAACGCGAGTTCGAGAAGTTTTGGCCAGTTCATGTAGCCGGTCAAGACGCAGCTCTCGGTCCCGAACGCGCTGATCTCGACGCAACCGCTCGGCCCGCCCGATCTTGCCTCCTCGAGCGACTTCCCGACGCGGAGGAACTCCTGCACGATGGCGTCGGTGTTGAAGATCGACGGCTGCCCGAAGCCCTTTCGCACGACCTCGAGGGCGCGCAGGAGGAATCGATCCGGGCTCTTCTTCGACAGCTGGATGCACGAGCCGGTGTACGGCAGGCGCATCTCCTCGATCACCTCGAGGATGAGGTACGAGAGATCGTTCACGGCGTCGTCGCCGGTCGACGTCACGCCGCCGACGTTGATCAAGGTGAAGTCGTTGTACGTCGCGCTCTGTTCCTCGGTCACGCCGACCTTCGGGGGCGCCGGCTGGTTCGAGAACTTGATCCAGAAGCACTCGAGCAGCTCTCTCGCCTCTTCGCGCGTCAACCGGCCTGCGTCGAGGTCGCGCCGATAGAAGGGATAGAGATTCACATCGAGGCGACCGGGATTGAGGGAGTCCCACTCGTTCAGCTCGGTGATGACGCCTAGATGGACGAACCAGTACATCTGCAGGGCCTCGTGGAACGTGCGCGGCGCCCGCGCCGGCACCCACGAGCAGACCTCCTCGATGCGCGCCAACTCCTCCCGACGCGTCGGGTTCGTCTCGATCGCCGCCAAGCGCCGCGCCTCTTCGGCGTGCCGCTCGGCCAAGCGAATCACGCTGTCGCAGGCGATCGACATCGCCTCGAGTTCGTCGACCCGTGCCTCCCAGCCCGGCTCCCCCCGCTCCTCGATGCCGCGGCGAGAGGCCTCGATCCGCGCCTGGAAGTCGCGCAATCCGAGTCGGTAGATCTTCCCGTCCAGAACCGCGTGTCCCGGCGATCGCTGCTCCATGAACTCGGTGAACACGCCGGCTGTGAACGCATCCATCCACTCCGGCGAGACGGCGGCGAACACTTTCTCCCGCATCGTCCGCCCTTCCCAGTACGGGATCACGGTGTCGCGGTACAGGTCGACGACCCCGTCATCGACCTCGAACGGCGTCTTGCTCCGCGTCGCGAGGATGCGCAGGTCTTCGAGCGAATGGCAGCAGAGCTCCGGATACGTCGGCGTCGCTTTCGGCGCGGGCCCGCGCTCTCCGACGATCAGTTCTCCGTCCCCGATCGGGGTCGCCTTCTGCTCGAGCAGGTAGCGCAGCGCCTTGGCGCGGTGCACGGGCACCGAGTCGTCGCCGCGGCTTTCTCTCTCGAACCGGGTCAAGAGGTCCGCCCGCTCCCCGCTCACGGTCGGCGGACTGGCCACGCACGCGTCCCTCAGCCTTCGGATCCGCTCGTTCATCGTCTCACCCTCCGATAGTGACCGGTTTGCCCGTCAAGCGGCGCAGTCCCTCGGCCGCGCGCTCTACCTCTTGCGGCCCCGCGCCGGGGACGATCGGCAGCGCCGCCGTCCGGCCCAGCCGCTCGAGCTTGACCTCTCCCGCCCGGTGATACGGCAACACCTGCACCGCTTCTACGGACCGGAGATCGCGGACGAATCGACCTATCGCCGCCAAATTCCCCAGATCGTCGTTGATCCCAGGGATCAGAGGAACGCGCACCCACATGCGCGCCCCCAGAGCGTCAAGGAGGCGGGCGTTCGCGAGGATCTGCTGGTTGGGCACGCCCGTCTCCGCCTCGTGCCGCGCGCACTCCATGACCTTGAGGTCGTAGAGGAAGAGATCGGTGACCTTCGCGAAGGCTTCGACCACCTCGGTCGGCCCGTAGCCGCAGGTGTCGACCGCAGTGTGGATGCGCCGCGCGCGACACGCATCGAGGATCCCGAGAGAGAACTCAGCCTGAGACAGCGGCTCGCCACCGGACAGCGTCACCCCGCCGCACGACTGGTCGTAGAAGAGAACGTCACGATCGATCTCGGCAAGCAGATCGTCGAGCGACTCTCTTCGCCCAATGACCGCGCGCGCCCGCGCCGAGCAAGCCGCGACGCACCGGCTGCACCCCGCGCACGCGTCGCGATCCGTCCAAGCGACGCCGCCCCGAAGGGAGACGCAGCCTTCCGGACATGCGGACACGCAGGCGCCGCAGCCGACGCAGGAAACCGCATCGAAGAAGATCTCGGGAGAAGCGTGCTGGCTCTCCGGGTTGTGACACCACCGGCACGACAGAGGGCAGCCTTTAAGGAAGACCGACGTCCGTATGCCCGGCCCGTCGTGGATGGCGAACCGCTTGACGTCGAAGACAACGCCCGCTTGCGCCGACGCGCAGCCAGCGCCATGCAGTGTCACTTCACGATCTTTCACATCCGCACCCATGCTATTCCTCATCCGAGCGATTGTAGCGCAGTTCAAAGGCGCAAGTTGCCCTAGCCTCGTACAGTCCCACTGCACATCGCGTAGACAGGTTGCCAAAGCCATCGGCGCACGGGCCAACTCAGCCGAGAATTGCCTTGAGGTCCGCCTCCGGCGTGGTGATCGGCGTGAGGGCGAAGGTCTTGACAAGCATGTCGAGCACGGCGGGCGTGACGAACGCAGGCAGCGAAGGTCCGATGCGGATGTTCTTGACCCCGAGATGGAGCAGGGTCAGGAGGATGACGACCGCCTTCTGCTCGTACCACGAGAGAATGAACGAGAGCGGCAGCGAGTTCACGTCGGTCTCGAACGCGCCCGCAAGCGCAACGGCGATCTGGATCGCCGAATACGCGTCGTTGCACTGGCCGACATCAAGCAGTCGCGGGATGCCGGCCACTTCGCCAAAGTCGAGCTTGTTGAATCGGTACTTGCCGCAGGCGAGCGTCAGGATCACGCAATCCCGCGGCACGCGCTGTGCGAACTCGGTGTAGTAGTTCCTACCAGGCTTCGCGCCATCGCAGCCGCCGACGAGGAAGAAGTGGCGAACCTTGCCACTCTTCACGGCATCGACGACGGCTCCGGCAACGCCGAGGACGGCATGGTGTCCGAACCCCACGGTGATCGTCCGGTCCGACCCCGCCTGCGCGAAACCGGGGGCAGCAAGAGCGGCGGCGATGACCGGCGAGAAGTCACGGCCAGCGACGTGCCGGACGCTGGGAAACGCCACCAGACCACAGGTGAAGATGCGGTCGATGTAGGTCTCTCGCGGCTTCTGGATGCAGTTCGTCGTCATCACAATGGCGCCGGGGAAGGCGTCGAACTCCTTCTGCTGGTCCTGCCAGGCACCGCCGTAGTTCCCCACCAGGTGCTTGTACTTCTTCAAGCCGGGATAGCCGTGGGCGGGCAACATCTCGCCGTGCGTATAGACATGGATATCCTTCCCCTTCGTCTGCTTCAGCAACTCCTCCAGATCCTTGAGGTCGTGTCCAGACACGAGGATGGCTTTGCCCGCGGCGGGTTCCATGCGCACAGCGGTCGGCTCAGGCGCGCCGTAGGCGCCCGTGTTCGCCTCGTCGAGCAACTCCATCACACGGAGGTTCACTTCCCCGCAGCGGAGGCACATGGCCGTGAGCGCTCCGATGTCGGTCGGATCGCCTGCCAGGAAGTCGAGCGCCTCGTGGAAGAAGGACCATACGACCTCGTCTTCCTTGCCGAGGACGAGCGCGTGATCGGCGTACGCAGCCGCGCCCTTGAGTCCGTACGTCAACAGCTCCTGCAGCCCGACGGCGTCATCGCCGTGTGCCACGCGCCGGACGTCGACGCCGATCGCCTGTTCCTGTTCGAGAAGTCCCGCCAGCGTCGCTGCGGGCGCGAACGCCGCAGGCCCGAGCAAGACGGCTGCCGGCCGCCCGGCCTTCTTCGCCGCTTCCTCGGCCAGCCGCTTGGCCTGATCGCGCATGGCTCCCCCTTGGCGCACGAGGCTTTCAAGTCGCCGCGGATCGAAGTTGACGTTCGTCACGGTCGTGAACAGTGCCTCGACGATGAAGCGATCCACGTCTCGGTCCCGCGCGCCGAGCTGACGCGCCCGATGTGCGTACATCGCAATCCCTTTGGTGGTGTAGATCAGGAGATTCTGTAGAGCGGCCGAGATGGGGTCCTTGCCGCAGACTCCGAACGAAGTGCATCCTGTCCCATTCTTCGTTTGCTCACACTGATAGCAGAACATCCTACCTCCGTTCTCCTGCGATGACGTCTTCCAGGGTGGTCGAGCGCAAGTGCTCGAACACTTGATTCCGTACTCCTACGACCACTTCGCCAAGGGCACACGTCGTCCGCCGACACACCGGCTTGGCGAACAGGCACCCATCGTGCCGCATCGGGCCTTCCAGGGCCTCGTAGATGTCGAGGAGTCGGATCTCGTCGCGGGGCTTGGCCAACGTGTAGCCTCCGTTCGGGCCACGCCGTGCCTCGAGCAGTCCGGAGCGCACGAGCGTCTGGAGCACCTTCGAGAGGTGGGCGGTCGAAACCTCGAGGTTCTCCGCCGCGGCGGCCGCCGACAGCGGTTGGTCAGCTCGGGACAGCACGATCATGGCGTGCAATCCGATCGCCGTCGCCTCCGACATTCTCACGAGCTCAGCCATGGTCTGTCTCTCCGTATTGCGGTAATATGGTACCAGTATACGCTTATATATCGAACGGACAACGCGGGGCACACCCGCATGGAAGGGATCTCCCGCGCCTGTAACCTGATTGGACTCTGCTGTCAACCGCCGTGCTACGGCACGCGGAATCCGCGCACGCCAACCACGGGGCCGTCGCCGCCGTACTCGAGCCGAACGACGGCTTGGTAGATGCCGCTCGGCAGACCCGCGACCTCAGAAGACTCCGCAACGGAGAGCACTCGCATCCCCCCGGGCAGCACCTTGAACTCCGGGATGGCCATCTGCCGAACCACCGTACCCGTCCGGTCAATGATCTCGAGTCGGCCGCTCACGACAAGTTCGATGTTGCCGAGGTTCTCGAACGTCGAGGTCACCGCAAGCGGGGCCGCGCTCAGAACGCTCACGCTCGCAACCCTAGCGACGAGGATTTCCGTGCCCGGCGCCGTGACGAAAATCTTGATCGCCGTGCGCGGAATGCTGAGGATTCGTGTGCCGCCCTGCTCGATGATCTCGGGTTGCGCTTCGACGAAGAGGGAACTCCAATACGAGCCGTCCATCGCGTCTGGCGTCGTGATCGTCAGCGCGACTTCCCTCTTCTCGCCCGGCAAGAGCTGGATGCTGCCCTCCGATATGACGATCCAGCTCGTACACGAGCGCTCAACCGTGTCGAAACTCCCGCCTGCGGGGTCGAGGCTCGAGAGCTGAACCGGTCCCGAGTACGCCTCCGTGAGGACGAGACCGTGGAAGTCGACGTGCGTCTCGAGGCGAAGCGTCACGATCCTGGCTTCGACGCTGCGCGTGACGGTGACGGCCGCGCCCGCCGCGGACGCCTGAGTCTCGCTCCCATCGAGCCGACGGACGCCCGCGACCGCACCCGTCACTTGGGGGACGCCGGTCCGAAACGATCCGACGATCGATAGGCCGTCCTCCGCGCCGGCCACCTCGTACTGGATCGTGACGACGTCCCCGGCGGCGAAGGACCCGTCGAGCGTCCAGCGGGCACCGTTCACCGGGATGCCCCAATCGTGTTCCCCGTCCACCGCGCGCTTCCAGTCTCCGAGATAGAGGCGAACCTCCTCCGGCGCCTCCTGGTCGCTTTCAAGGAGCAGCGTGTAGGTCTCGGTCGTTCCGGGCGCCTGCGCAAGATCTAGGCGGTTCGGGATCACGCGCGCCGCCCACGACGCCCCTCCGAACGTCGCCGCGAGTGCAAGCGCAAGAGCGCAGAGTCTGGCCACCTGTGTCTTCACGAACCCTCCATCCGCACGCGCACCCACCTAGTCCAATGCGACGGTGTACGTGATCGTGATCTCGTAAGTTCCCTCCGGTAGGCTTGCGAAATCCGCTTGCGCAACTCGAAGAGCGTACCCGACCGACACGTCCGTCGTGCCGGCGCCACTCGAGTGGCTGCCCACCGTGATCTCGAGGATTCTCTCGACCACTGTCTCCGAACCGCCCGCCGGGACCATGCACGTCGCGAGGGGGGAGAGCGTCCACCCCGGCGCCGTGCTCTGGACCCGCAGCGTCGTGCTGTTGAGGGCGGTGAAGAGACCGGGCCCGGTCACTGGCGGAAACGCAATGGCCTGTCCTGCCACCACTTGGACGGAAACCGACGACCCGCTGCAGGCCGGCCCGTCGACCCACCCTTGGAGGAACTGGCCGGCAACGTAGACTCCCACTGGCACTTCTGCGACGCTCCACTGGCCGGTCGCGTAGATGTCGAAGGTCTCCTTCTTCTTGGTCGGAGTGATCCTCAATCCAACGATGGGCGTCGTGACCCACGTGAAGTCCCCCGATGTCCACCACAGCGCACTGTGGAATTCCTCACAGGATCCGAGAATCCAGTACGCGCACGACGGGCGCGACGTCCCACTCACTTCGTACACGAAGAGCGTATAGTCACCGCTTCCGTAGTAACGGGACGACTGAAGCTTGACCGTCACGCCACCGATCGTGACGGAGGACGCGGCCGACGCGGCGACCGCGACGAGCAGGGTCAGGGCAACTGCGAGGGTCGCCGCACGCGCGCACCGCGCACCGCGGCCCCAGGGCCTCTGCTTGTTGATCCCCACGTCGTCCCCCCCTTCCGCCGAACCCGTCCTAGCTCGATTCTTCCTGGGCCGAGGGCTCCGCCAGACTCACGCGGTCTTGTCAAACCCTTCCGCCCCGGGGTCGAATAGGTGTTGAACGAGGTTCTGCTGGAGCTCGGCCAGTCGTTCGAGCGCCGACGCGATCCTCACGCGGTACTCGATCGGGAACGGCACGGCTCTCACACCCCGGATTCGGCCGATGTCGATGCGCGGCGCGGGGTCATGCTCTCGCTGTTGCGCGTCGAGCGAGACGTAGCAGAGCGCTTCGCGCGCCTTGAAGATCTCGGCGATGCCGTCTTCGGTGATGTTGACGGAATTCGCCAACTCCGCCAGCGTCGGCAGCCTGCCAAGCTCGCGCAAGAGCCGCGCCTGGGCTCGCTCAATCTGCCGATTGAGATCGTGCATCCACTGGGGCACTGCGACGCGCGCCGCTTGGTCGCGAATGTGCCCGCGCACTTCGCCCTTGATGAGGTTCTCCGCGTACGTGACGAACGTCTGCCCACGCGAGAGGTCGAAGTTGTAGACGGCGTTCAACAGGCCGAGATACCCGGGGCGGAAGAGCTCGTCCGGTGTGAAGCCCGACGCGGAGAACCCATCCCGCACCACTGCATCAACGAGAGGAATGGCGAGGCGAAGCAGCTCCTCCCTCGCGTGCCGCTCCTGCCCAGGGTCGCCGGCCGCTTCGCGAAGAGCCCGCTCTGCTCGCTCGTTCAGGTCACCGCTGATCTCGCTCTTCATGGCTAGAACGTCAGTTCGAACCCGAAGGCCACGAGAGTGACACCATCCCACGCGAACTCGGCCTTCGTGGACAGTTGGACCCCGCTGAACGCAACGCTGGCCCGGATGCACTCGCTCGCGAAACCCAACGCGTCGAACGTCGTCAGACTCACGAAGGTGACCGGATCGATGGAGGTCTCGATGGCCACGATCTCGGCCTCGAAGAGGAAGAGGTCGTCGAAGTCTGTCTCGCTCGTCACGGTCACACCGCACAGCTCGAAAGCCACGCCAAATCCCTGGCCCGCGAAGATGACGGGAAGCGGAACGGGGAACGTGGGCTCGGCGAACCTTGTCCAGGACGTGAAACGGACCACGTCAATCGACAGATCCACGATCACGTCGATCTTCGTGATCGAGAACGCACCGTCGACGACGATCGCGCTGAGAAACCCGAGCGACGGATCGTCGAAGTCGTAGCCAAACTCGAACACCATCTGCGCAAACCCCAACTCGTCGAACCACGTCGTGTGGCTGACAAGGAGACCCTGGAAGGCGAAGGTCAACCGCAGGAGCTCTTCCTCGAAGAAGAGCCCGTCGACGATCGTCACGTCGAGGTCCGGGGCGGGGTCGCACACCGTGTCCAGATGCGTGAACAGGAAGAGCATCTGTTCGGAGAACGGCGCCGAGGCGCCGCCGAGGACGTTGACCAAGTCGATCGCCCCGAATCCCGTGACGCTCGCGATCCCTAGGCCGCAGGGAATCTCGCTCTGGAATGCCACCACAACGCCCATGTCGTAGCTCGGCGTCTGGACCGAGCCGGTGTTGGCGAAGATCCAGTCCACGCCGATCTCGACCCCAACAATGGACAGGTCGAGCGACAGCTCGTTCCAGTCGAAGTCCGGCTCGAAACGAATCTCCTCGGCGATCTTCGCCGCGCCAAGGTCCACCCCGAGGGTCACGCGCTGGAACGTGAACCCCGTGAGATCGAAACCCGTCTCCGACTCGAGAGCGAACCCAGGAATCTCAAACGTCAACTGGAGGTTCGACCCGATGTTGTAGGACGCCGGCGGAACGGGCGTGTACGTGACTTCAAGCCCGACGCTGGCCGAGAACCCGAGGTCGCTCGCCCATGCCGGCGCTGCCGCCGCAAGAATCAGAATGGCAACCCCAGCGGCTCGTCCTATGCCTTTCCAGAGCATCATGCCCTCCTCCTGGAACCCACCGCGCAAGAGTACGGCAGGTTGAGACCGGAAGGGGGAAAAAGGTTGCGGGACGCGACGCGGGTTCGTCACCGCACTCCAGGACATCTGTACCCCATGCCGCGAGAAGAGCGCGCGCCCTCCCCCTTGGGGGCGGGCGCGCGCTCTGCAACCGGACACTTCGCTACTTGCGGATCTCCATCTTCATCGCCACGAGGCCGGTCAGCAGCTTCGGATAGAAGTCCGTCGACTTCTGCGGCATCTTCTCGCTGTGGTCCGCGACGCGAACCACCTCGTCCGCCCCGGTCGGATTGAGGAGGAAGAAGATCTGCTCCGTCCCCGACTCGATGCCCTTCCTCCCCTTCTCGAGGGTCACGGAGTAGGTGATGTTGCGCTCTTCCTCGAGGGCCTGCGCGTCGATCCCCAACAGCGGTTCGAGGATCGCTGCGTGGAGGATCGAGACGTCGAGCCGCCTGTAATCCGCGGACCACGATCCCGCGATGAGCCGATCCATGACCCGCTCGTCGCGAAACCCAAGCGTCGCCTGCACACCCCGCGCGGCGAACCCGAACGTGTGTCGATCCATGCCCGCGCGCGTTGCCTCCTCCATCGCCTCGAACGTTGGGAACCGCGCGACCGCGAACAGCTCTGCAGCCTTGGCGAGGAAGGACTCCGCGTCGAATCCCGCAACCCCATGCACAAGACGGTTGATCGGTCGGATGGACATCCCGGGCTCTGCGACGTTGAATAGGGTCATCAGTCGCTTGTCGAACGATTCGGGCGCTGCGGGCGTCCAACTCTTCCCGCGGCACTCGCGCAGGTAGTTGCCCGACGTCTCGAAGCGATGGTGGCCGTCGGCGATGTACAACTCCTTGTCTGCCAGAGCGTCCTGGACGCGACGGATCACGCCGGGGTCAGTGATCTGCCACACTCGGTGGACGTTGCGATCGGCATCCTCGGCCACCATCGTCGGCGGTGCGCCGCTCACGGCCGCGTCGATGACGCGGTCGGCCCGGCGCTCGGGATCTTGATAGAGCATGAACACATGCTCGAGGTTCGCCTCCGTCGCCCGCATCAACTTCAGGCGATCCTCCTTCGGGCCCTTCAGCGTTCGTTCGTGAGCGTGAACGCCCTCGGGCTCGAGCTGCGCAAGCGCCATGAATCCCTTCCGCGTCAGTCGCTCACCGCCGAACGTGTACTCCTGGTGGTAGACGTAGAGAGACGGCTCCCTGTCGCGAACGAGGGTGCCGTCCTCCAGCCACGCGTTGAGCGTCCGAGCGGCCCGCGTGTAGATGTTGTTCCGCTCATCGTCGCCGGGTTCTGCTCGCCCCTTGGTGATCCTGACGATGTTGTGGGGATGCCGCGCGTACAGCGCGGACTGCACGTCATCGGGCACCCGATCGTAGGGCGGAGCCACAACGTTCGTCAGACTGTCGATCCTCCGCTGGTCGAAGTGCATGCCGCGAAATGGAAAGACCTGTGCCATCGCTCCCTCTCTATTTCCGCGCCGTCTTGGCGAACTCGATGACGATTCGTGCGACCTCGTCGCCCACCCTGGCCTGAGCTTCCTCGGTCGCCGCTCCGATGTGGGGGGTGAGCGAAACGTTCGTCTGCCGGAGCAAGGGGTCGTCGGCCGCCGGCGGCTCGGTCGCGAAGACGTCGAGCGCTGCGCCTGCCACCTTGCCCGTCTCGAGCGCCCGCACGAGGGCAGCCTCGTCGACAACTCCACCGCGGGCGCAGTTGACGATACGTACCCCCGGCTTCATCTGCGCGAATTCCTTCTCCCCGATCGTCGCACCGACGGCCGGATCGTACGGAATGTGAAGTGAGATGAAGTCACTCCGGCCCAACAAGTCGCCGAGCGGGACAAAGCGCGTGATCCCGGGAAGCGGGCTTGCCGTGAGCACCGCATCGTAGCACAGCACGGTCATTCCCAACCCGTGCGCCTTGCGCGCGAGGGATTGGCCGATGCGCCCGATGCCGATGATGCCGAGCGTCTTCCCCTCGATCTCCACGCCCTCGAGCTGCTTCTTCTCCCACTTGCCGGCCTTCGTCGATGCCGTGCCGCGTCCAATGTGCCTCGCCAGCGAGAGCATGTGGCCGAGCGCCAATTCGGCGACCGAGTTCGAGCTTGCGCCGGGTGTGTTGCGCACCTCGATGCCCTTCGCGCGCGCGTGGGCAGCATCGACGTTGTCCAGCCCCACGCCGGCGCGGACGATCAGCTTCAGACGCTTGCCCGCATCGATGACCTCCGCGCGGACCTTCGTCGCGCTTCGCACGACGATCGCGTCGTACTCGACGATCTCGCGCACGAGCGCCTCGGGAGTGAGACTCGTCCGCTCGTCCACGATGAGGCCGGCTTCACGCATTGCCTTCGCGGCGCCCGCGTCGAGCGGGTCCGAGGCGAGGACCTTGAATGTCATGTACTCCTCCTCTAGAGCCCGACGATGGTCTCGATCGCGCGCAGGAGACCGTAGATCTGATCGATCTGGACGTCGCCCATGTGGGCGATCCGGAAGGTCTTTCCCTTGAGATCGCCATACCCGTTCTCGATCCGAGCGTTGTAGTCGTTGACCAGCGATTTGATCATCGCCGACGCGTCGATCTCGCGCGTGTTCTTGATGCAGGTCAGGGTCTGCGACCAGTACCCCTTCTCCGGGTAGATGTCGAAGTGCTTCTTCGCCCACGTCTGCACGACGGCCGCCATCTTGGCGTGACGGACGAAGCGATTCTCGATCCCCTCCACGACGATCGCATCGAGCTGCGCGTCGAGGGCGAACATCTGGGGAATCGCAGGCGTAGCCGGGGTTTGATTCTTCTGATGGAACTTGTACATATCCGGCAGGTTGAAGTAGAAACTGCGCGGCGGCACGTGCTTCGCGCGTTCGAGCGCCCGCGCGCTCACCGCGGCGACCGCGAGGCCGGGAGGAAGCGCGAACGCCTTCTGCACTCCCGCGAGAACGTAGTCGATTCCCCACGCGTCGGTGTCGATCTTCGCGCCCGCCATGCCGCTTACGGCGTCGACGAGGAGGTAGACGTCCGGGTACTGTCGAACCACCTCCGCGATCGCCTGGAGGGGGTTCATCATTCCTGTCGACGTCTCGTTGAACACGAGAGCTACGGCGTCGTACTTGCCCGTCCGCAGCTGCGCGTCGACCATCTCGGGCTTGATGGCGGTGTCCCAAGGGATTTCGAACGCATCGCAAGGGACGCCGTTGCCGACGGTGATCTCGTGCCACCGCTTCGAGAACGCCCCGTTCACCAGGTTGAGGCAGCGTTTCGCGACCAGGTTCGTCACCGCGGCCTCCATCGCTCCGGTCGAAGAGGCGGTGAAGAGGAGTACGGGATTCTCGGTGTAGAGGATCTTTTGCAGCTTCGGCTGGATGCGCGCGTACAGTTCCGAGAACTCGGGCGATCGATGGTGGATCTGCGGCGTCGCGAGTTCCTTCAGGATCTCCGGCCGGACCTCGGTCGGGCCCGGCGTGAAGAGACGCTTGAACATGGTTCCCTCCATGCGAACGGACGTTTCGTCGCTCGATGAGCATACTCCAGCCCCCTACCCGTCGCAACAGAAGCTGCTCCCACAAGCGACCGCTTGGATGTCGTCCCCGGCCGGGATTAGAATCCGATCGTTCCGCGAGAAGGAGGGGACATGTCACTTGGGGTCATCATTGTTCTAGCGGTACTCGCCGTCGTCCTTCTGTGGGCGGTGGCCGTCTACAACCGATTCGTGGGGCTGCGCGTCCGCGCCGAGGAGTCCTGGCGCGACGTCGACACCCAGCTGAAGCGACGGTGGGACCTGATTCCCAATGTCGTCGAGGCCGTCAAGGGCTATGCCACCCACGAGCGCGAGGTGTTCGAGCGGGTGACGCAGGCTCGCGCCCGCGCGCAGTCCGCGGCTACGCCGAAAGAGCAGGAGGCGGCCGAAGCTCAGTTGCGCGGCGCGATGCTCAACCTGTTCGCCGTCGCTGAGGCCTATCCAGAGCTGAAGGCGAACGAGGGCTTCCTTCAACTGCAGAGCTCTCTCGGCGAGCTCGAAGACGCAATCCAGAAGTCGCGCCGCTACTACAACGCCATCGTGCGCGAGTTCAACACGGCGCTCCAGGTCTTCCCGGGCAGCTTGGTCGCCGGCATCTTCGGCTTCAAGCCGCGCGAGTTCTTCACCCTCGAGGATGAGGCGCAGCGCGAGGCACCGAAGGTCAAGTTCTAATGCGTTCCCTGGTGCTCGGCGCGATTGCCGTCCTGCTCGTCGGCCTTTCGGTCTCGGCATCTCTCTACATCCAGAACTTCGACGCCGCCATCGAACTGACTCCGGCCGGCGAACTGCGGGTGGTGGAGACGCTAACCGTCGTCTTCCTCTCCGAGCATCACGGAGTCGAACGGTTCATCCCAGTCTCCTATGAGAGCCCCTTGGGGACCCGCGTGACGATAGATCTGCGTCTCGGCGAGGTGACGCTCGACGGGCAAAGCGTACCCGTCCAGACGAGTCGTTCCGGAGGAAGACAGTACGTGCGGATCGGCGACCCCGACACGACGCTCACGGGGACTCACGTCTATCGGATCGCCTACTCGGCCGGCCGGGTGCTCCTCTTCCACGATGACTACTTGCAGCTCTACTGGAACGTCACCGGGAACGACTGGGAGATCCCGATCCGCCAAACTGCGGCGACGCTGACGCTGCCATCCGAGGTCTCCCCCGAGAATGTGAGCGCGACGAGCTACGTGGGCTCCGCGGGGAGCACGGCGAGGGGGCAGACCGCAACCGCCGATGCCTCGGGCCGCTTCTCGTTCGCCGCCGGCGCGCTCAACCCCGGTTCCGGCCTCACGATCGACGTGGCCATCCCACGCAGTCTCCTCCCCATCAGCCCGCCGACGTTCGCTCAGAACCTCGCCCGCTTCCTGTGGGACAACAAGCTCGCGGTCCTGCCGATCGTCACGTTGATCGTCATGTTTGTCCTCTGGTACCGCCTGGGTCGCGACCCGCGAAAGGGCGTGATCGCCCCGGCGTTCGAGCCGCCGTCCGACCTCGGACCCGGCGCGGCCGGAGTCCTCGTCGACGACCGCATGGACCTCCGCGATGTCTCCGCCATGGTCATCGGCCTGGCCGTAGGTGGCTACCTATCTATCCGCGATGACGCGCTGGCTAGTGACTCGCTTGCCGACAAGGCACGCGCCTGGGTCGGCGGGTCGCGCGGATCCTACACGTTCGTTCGCGGTCGCCGGAGCCCCGACGAGCTGTCCGCCGCGGAGCGGGCGCTCTACGACGCGATCTTCCCGACCGCCGAGACGAAGGAGATGCCGCTCGACTCGCTTGAGAACCGCTTCTACAAGCACCTGCCGACCATTCGCGTTCGGCTGTTCGACGAGCTGATCCAGAAAAGGCTCTACACTCAGAACCCGGAGCGCACTCGCGCTGCCTACGCAGGGTGGGGCGGCGCTCTCGTCGCCGCCGGCGTGGGCCTCGGCTTCGTCACCTCGTCTCTCTACGTCGCCGTGGCGCTCGGACTGTCTGGGCTCGTTGTCCTCGCGTTCTCGCCGATCATGCCGCGCAAGACGCAGAAGGGCGTGGCCGCCCTCGTCGACGTCCTCGGCCTCGCGGAGTACATCCACCGCGCCGAGGTCGATCGGATCGAGTTCACCGACGCGCCGGCGAAGAGCCCCGAACGGTTCGAAAAGCTGCTTCCCTACGCCGTCGCGCTCGGCCTCACGTCGATTTGGGTGCGCCAATTCGAAGGACTTCTGCGCGAACCGCCGCAGTGGTACACGGGCGCGCCGACGTTCAATAGTGCCCTCTTTGCCCTCTCGCTCGGGCGTCTCTCGGCGGGAATGCAGAGCACGTTCGTTTCGGCGCCTCGCACCGCTCCGTCGAGCGGTCGGTCCGCGTGGAGCGGGCACAGCACGTTTGGCGGCGGTTTCTCCGGTGGGGGATTCGGCGGCGGCGGCGGCCGCGGGTGGTAGACCTGCACGTTCAACCAGAATCGAGTACGATGTGCCAAAGAAAGGGTGGTCGATGAACGCACGTCGCCGAGCTTGGATGATCGCAGTCGTCGTTGCTGGCGCCGCGGCTGTCTGTGTTGGCGCGGCTGAGATTCCGGCCGGCGTCGTCTATTGGAGTGACCATGCCCTTTGCTGGAGCGACTTCTGCGCTACGCCTCCAGCCGGTGTCGGGCAGTCAAACTGGGTCGCGTCGCCGAAGTTGGTCATTAGCTGGTCGGCGACCTTCACGGCGGCGCGCAAAGGGACGACGTGGACGGCCACAGTGACCTCGCTCACGGTCGCGAACTACGTCGATCCTGCGAGCTCGTGGGCCGTTCCGTCGCGCACGTCGGCCGAGGCACTCCACCACGAACAGCTCCATTTCGATCTCCACGAGGTCTACCGCCGACTCCTGGAGAACACGCTCCGTCCCATGTCGTGTCAGGGGAGCACCGACTCCGCCAGTCTAAAGGCGTTGAATGGCCTTCTCAACTCCACCAGCGCCGCGATACTCGGGCGGGCCGAATCGGTACAGCTTGCGTTCGACAGCGAGAGCGCGCACGGCACCGACCTACGGACCCAGGCCGTGTGGGAAGATCGCATCGCTGACTGGCTCGCAAATCCGGCCTCGGCACCCTAGGGAAATCCCTTCCCATCGGATGCGATCTCCCAGGGAGGTACCGCAGCGTCATAGGCGGATCCTTCTCATCGGAGTCGATCCCTAGGGAGGTCACCGCAGCGCCATCTCTCTCCACAGCCAATCCCCGACGGACGCCTCACTTCGCTGCCAGCGTGACCGCGCGGGCAGCCTCACTCCTTGGGGGAGGAGGGCAAGCGAAACCCCGAGCCGAGGCGCAGGTACATAGAACGTACAGGACGACATGCCAGCCTCCTCCTGTGCGAGACACCTCTTTCACGCCGAACGGGGTGGCCTACCGAGGCCGCCCCGCCTCCATGTCTGGCTTGCGGTGCACCTCACGTCACTCGATCCGCCTTGAAATGCCATCCCGCGCCGACGAAGGCCGCTTGTCCGAAGGAGATGCCCCCGTCACCGCACGGGGCCCACTCGTTGGCTACAATTCGGAGTCCCGCCGCTTCGACTTGCCGACGGAAGGCGGTCGCGATGGCATCATTCACCGCCACGCCCCCCGAGAGGCAAACGACGCCGATGCCTAGATCCCTCGCGACACGGACGGCCGCAGCGGCCACCCCCCGCGCCAACATACTTTGCGCCGTTGCGGCGATGTCGGCGAGCGGCGCACCCTTCGTCATCTCCACGAGGGTGGCGAAGCCCGACACGAGATCCACTTCGAGCCGTCCTTCCACCTCACCGAGCGGAACCTCCACGCCGCGCGCAATCCCTCCGCGGGCCGCCGCCTCCAACCTCATCGCCGGCTCTCCCTCATACGTCCTCTCGCGGCAGAGGCCGATCCACGCCGCCACCGCATCGAGGAAGCGACCGCCGCTCGTCGTCCACGGTGCGTTGACTCCATGTTCGATCTGATACACCACGGCGTCGGCCGCTTCTCGCGACAGGTCGCGGCGCTCCAGCTCCTCGCGCAGCGCACCCTCGGACATGCCGCTTGCGGCGAGGTAGCCGGCGGCCGCGCGCAGCGGGAATCGAGTCGCCGCATCGCCACCCGGCAGACGGACCGGCCGCAGCGACCCGACTCGCTCCACCCCTCGTCCACGCCCGACGAATACCTCGCCGCCCCACGCCGTGCCGTCGCCACCGTACCCGTATCCATCGAGCACGACGCCGACCGCGTCGTCAAGATGGCGCTCGGCCATCGTTCCGACGAAGTGGGCCACATGGTGTTGCACGGCGACGACTCGGCCACCGCTTGTCTCTGCGAGGTCGCGCGCAAGACGCGTCGTCATGAATTGTGGATGGGCGTCGCACGCAATCAAGCGTGGGCTCTCCACACCCACGAGTCGCTCGAGGTGGTCGATCGCCTCGCGCAGGAACTCCAACGACTCGAGGTTGTTGACGGAACCGATGTGTTGCGAAAGAGTGATCGCCCCATCGTCGTACAAGGCGAACGCGACCCCGGTCTCCGGCCCAAGGGCGAGAATCGACTGCCGCCCAAGATCGATCGGGAATCCCTGCGGCGTGTACCCCCTCGACCGGCGCAGGAAGACGCTACGCCCGCCGGAACGCCGGATCACCGAGTCGTCGCAACGGGCGACGATGCGCCGATCGTGCAAGAGCCTGTGGTCCGCGATTCCTTGCAGCCGGCGCTCGATCTCGCCGTTGTCGATCAGCATCGGCCGCCCGGGCAGGTTGGCGCTCGTCATCACGAGCGGGCCGCGAAACCGGTCCAAGATGAGAACGTGAAGCCCCGTGTACGGAAGCATCACGCCGACCGAGTCGAGGCCGGGCGCAAGCTCTGCCGCGAGCACTCCCGGCTTCCGGCGCACCACGACGATGGGACGCTCGGGACGCTCGAGAACGTCCATCTCTTCAACCTCGACCCGAGCGAACGTCCCGACGTCCTCCCCGAGAGCCATCACCGCGAACGGCTGCGCCGAGCGCCCGAGCCGCACCCGCAGCAGGCGGACGGCGTTGGCGTTCGCCGCATCGCAGGCAATGTGAGTTCCGCCGAGACCCTTGATCGCCACGATCTCACCGCGGCGGAGCGCGCTCACGGCACGGGCCACCGCCTCCTCCTCCGTCCCATCGAAGGCGAGCCGAGGCCCGCACGCTGCGCACGCCGTGGTCTGGGCGTGGTATCGACGATCCGATGGATTCCTGTACTCCGCCGCACAGTCGGGACACAGGGGGAACTCCCGCATCGATGTCTGAGGACGATCGTAGGGCAGTCCCTCAATCACGGTGAAGCGGGGGCCGCAGTCGGTGCAGCTCGTGGCCCAGTAGTCTGCGTAGCGCCCACTCCCACGCACGTCGACAACGCACGCCGGACAGATTGACGTATCCGGCGGAATGGATCCGCCCGCGGCAGGGGATTCGACGGACGGGGCAATGGCGAACGTCGAGTCCCCGACGGGGGCAAGCGCCTCCTCGATGATCGACGCGATGCTCGCGAGCTGCGGCGGGCGAGAGCGCAACGTCTCAAGGAACTCGTCGACGGAGCCCTCGCTCCCCTCCACCACGATCTCGACTCCCGAGTCCCCGCGATTGCAGACGAAGCCCCCCAGCCCGAGGGACACCGCCATCCGGTAGACAAACGGGCGGAATCCGACGCCCTGCACAACACCACGAACGATAAGGCGCCGCCTCACGCGGTTCATTGCACGCCGCCCGACGGCGGCACGTCGTCCTTGATGGCGACGCGGTCGACGTAGAGCTCACGGCCGCAGACGACGGACACGGCAGCGCCGCAGCGGGGGCATGCGAGGACAGGAATCGCAAAGTGCCCGCCCTCGTCCCCGTAGTACGTTGACGCTCCCTCGTACGAACATGCGGCACAGCCCACGACGGCCGCGACGCTCTCGACGACAAGCCGGGCGCTTTCCAGCCGCGTCCCCCGCGAGAGGAGCTCGAACGCGTTCTCGAGCGCCCGATCCGACAGGATGCGTAGCTCTCCCTTCCGCACGAAAACGGCCGATACCTCCCCAGGGATCGTCTCGAGGCGCGGCAGGAGGGACGTGATGAGCTCGTCTACCACTGCGTATTCGTGCATGGGAACCCCAGCAGCGCAAGAACCTCGTCGACTCCCCGTCCGCCCTTGGCTTCGGTGAGCACGATCTTCCCGTGCGGGTTGATGGCGGCGTAGTCGGCGACCAGGCGTTGGGGATCCACGCCTACTGCCGCGGCAAGATCCACCTTGTTGACGACGACGAGGTCGGTCTGCGCGAAGATCTTCGGGTGCTTGCGCACCATGTCGTCGCCCTCTGTCACGGAGATGACGACGATCTCGCGCTCCGTGCCCAGCGGGAAGTCGGCGGGACAAATCAGGTTGCCGACGTTCTCCACGAACAGCACGTCCAGTTCGCCCAACGGAAGATCATCCAGCGCGTGGTCCACCGTGTGCGCGTCGAGATGGCAGTCGTCCTGGGTGTTGATGTTCACCGAGCAGGCCCCCTTCGCGAGGAAGCGACGGTGATCGTCATCGCCCGCCGAGTCCGCAGCGATCGTGCCCACGCGCAATCCCTCGCCTTGGAGCCGGACAATGGCTCGTTCGATGAGCGTTGTCTTTCCGCTACCGATCGCGCCGAGCACGCTGACCGACCGAATCCCATGCTCGCGCAGCTTCTTGTAGTTCGCCTCCGCAAGCTCCAACTGACGACCCAGGATGTCCTCGCCCTTGAATCGCACGTCGTGCATATCCCCCTCCGTCTCCAAGCGAATGATAGGCCGCGCGCAGAAGGCCCGCCAACTGCGTGCCAGCCGAGGCTCGCACCCGGGTCGGCGGGTACATGGGCGGGCGGCGAAACGCATTCCGCGTACAATCGCCATCGCGCTGCGCGGCCAGATCGATGGTTCGCCAGGCAGGAGGTCACGAGAATGGAGCGACTGGGTCTGGGACTTCTTCTCGCTGTCGCGCTCGGTGTCGCCGCTGCGGGGACGCCCATCCTTGGCGTGGACGCCATGGCGTACGATTTCGGGTCCGTCTCCGAAGGGACCATCGTTTCCCACACGTTCAGCCTAACGAACCTTGGAGACTCCCCGCTTCTCATCACGGGAGCGCGCGCAACCTGCGGCTGCACGACAACGGCGCTCCCGCAGACGACGCTCGCTCCGGGCGAGTCGGTCCCCCTCGAGGCTCGGGTGGACACGAGCAACTTCGGCGGACGGATCTCGAAGCAGATTTACGTAGACTCGAACGACCCCAGCACACCCTCGGCTGTTCTTCACATCGAGGGCGACGTCGTCCAGCTCCAGCCCTATAACATCTCCCCCAGCGACCTTCACTATCTCTTCTACCTCGCCATTGACGTGCGAAGCGCCGAGGCCTACGCAACCGGGCACCTGTTGGGCGCCATCAGTGTCCCAAGCTCCACCCTGCCGCTGTGGGTCGACATCCTTCCGCGGGACATCATCCTCGTGCTCTATGACAACACAGGCACGGAGAGCGCAGCCCAGGCACAGTACTTGCGCAGCGCCGGCTTCCCGGAGGCACGCAGCCTCGCCGGCGGCCTCGCGGCCTGGAGTCTCACCCCGAGCGCGGCGAGCTACATGGTCGGTTCGCCGCCCAGCGCCGCCGCCCCCGCGCAGAGTGCACTCCAGCCCTACGAGATGCCCAACGGCGACCTCCGATCGATCTACTTGATCGTCATCGACCTCCGTTCGCCCGCCGAGTACGCCACGGGGCGCGCCTTGGAGGGACACTTCATGGGCGCGCTCAACATCCCGACCGCGGACCTCGCTCGGTGGCAGAGTCTACTGCCCAAGGATGCCCAGATCGTGCTCTACGATCAGACGGGGCAGGAGAGCGACCGGCAGGCCCAGATGCTCCAGAGCGCCGGATTCGCGAAGACTCACAGTCTCGCGGGAGGCATCGATGCCTGGCTGCGCGCGTACAGCATTGAGTTCCTGATCAGGGAACGCGTGTGACTCGCAGATTTCGCCAAAGATCCGGCCATGAGGCCGTCGGTCGCCCGGTGGGCGCTCCAAGGAGGACGACCATGACCGCGCGTAACTTGCTGCTCCTCGTTCCAGTTCTCGGCCTGCTGACTGCCGTGCCCTGCATCGCCCAGGAGGCTCCCGCACCCCACCTGCCGATCGTCGTCTTCTTCTACCAAGACGGATGCCCCGATTGCGTGAGGATCGCGGAGGTCCTCGATGCCCTCGCGGGAGACCTCCCCGAGGGCGCCGTAGCCCGGTATGAGATCGGGGATCCCGAGTCGCGCCGCCTCTTCCAGAAGCTACAGAGGGCGTATGCGATCGATGTGTCAAGCGTGCCCGTCGTGTTCATCGGCGATCGCGCGATCGCCGGCGCAAGCCGTGTTCAGGAGCTCATGCTCTCCGATGCCATCGGCGACTGCATCACAGGCGCGTGCACGTCGCCCCTGGACAAGATCCCTCCCGATGTCTTCCCGTGGCGAGACCTACTCGAGCTCGCCCTCCTCGGTTCTCTCGCCTTCCTCCTCGCGCTGCTCCAGCGTCCTTAGGCGCGACGGCGGGGGCAGGCGGTAGGTATACTGCCCGTGGAGGCGTGTCAGGTGACCGACGAGCGACCGCGCGGAACGCCGCGTCCGCGGCAGAAGCTGAGCAATGAGGATCTTCTCGCCATGCTCCGGGAAGCGAGCTCGTCGGGCGCTGAGCGTGAAGCTCTCGAAGAGCAGATCGTCGCACGCAACGTCGGCCTTGTGAAATCCATCGCCGTGAGATTCATAACGTCCGGCGAGCCGCTCGACGACCTTATCCAGGCAGGGTACATAGGTCTCCTCAACGCTGTCGCCAACTACGATCTTGCGCACAACGCGCGCTTCTCGACGTATGCCACCCACCTGATCCAGGGTGAGATCCGCCACTACATCCGAGACCGGCATTCCACGATTCGTATTCCGCAATGGGTTCAAACGATGAACCGCCGCATCAAGCAGGCCGAAGAGGCCTTCTTTCAGGAGCACGGGCAGCCGCCCACGCTCCGAGAGCTGGGCGCCGCGCTCGATCTGACGGAGGTCCAACTCGCGGCCCTCCTTCGCGGACGGGACGCCATGACGTACGTCTCGATCGACCAAGACCGCCGGTCGAGCGATCCGAATCCGGCGCCTCCAACGCTCGAAGAGACTCTTCCAGAGTCCACTGCGTTCTCGCTCGACACGCGAATGCACATCGTGGCGGCGATCGAGCAGCTGGCACGCATGCAACGGCACATCGTTGAGGGTCTGTTCTACCAGGGCAAGAGCCAGTCCGAGGTCGGGCACGAGCTTGGCATCTCGCAACGCCAGGTCTCGCGCATGAAGGACCGTGCCCTCGACGAATTGCAGCAGGCTCTGCTGCATCTCAACGCGAAGAGAGAGGAGCGGGGCCTCAAGAAAGATCCGCACAACTAGGTTGGGCATCCGCGTGGCATAATCCAGCTGTGGGTGGAGTCAGCGTGAAGCACACGGAAGAAACTGGGGACCTTCTGTCGCTCATCGGGCAGTTGATCGACGAGCTCAGGCTCTCCATCGGCCTGTTTGAGGCTTCCCAGCGGGAGGGCGGCCTCGAGCACCTTGCGGTCGTCGTCGAGGCAATCGACGCTTACCTCGGTCGCCTTGAATCGGATCCACTCCTGCGCCTTGCCCCGATCGCCCCAGCGGAGATTCGCGACGGCCTGGATCATATCCGCCGTGACCTCGACGAGGTCATTCAGGGCCTCTCCACAACGCCGTCCTAGCGCGCAAACGCGCGTCGAACGTCGTTGAGATGAAGCCCCGAATCTTTGTCAAACGGGTCGCTCGACAGACGCTGGTGGCAGGTCGCCTCGGATGACGCCGTGACTCCACGATGAGAACGCAGTAGCCCCTCGCTACGACCGCATGCACGTCACCGCATGTCGAAGAGACACGAGAACCACGCGCCGCGAAGCCCCCGGCTGCCGCGATGAGGTCCCGCACTCCCCTGGTCGCCAATGTCCGTGCTGTAAGCTCTCGTCCAGCTACCCCCCGATCGGGACGATCGTCGTCTGTCCGTCCAACACGACGACATTCTCGACCACGGTCACAGGCTGCGTGTTGACGACGACGCGGTAGACACCTGTCGGGAGCTGTGGGCTTGTCGCCTCGCCCAGCCGGCCGCTGTAGACCAGGGCACCGCTCGAGTCGTACACGGAGTAGCTGAACGGAGCCGACAGGCTTAGCGCGCGGCGAAGCTCCTCACGGCTTGACGCCTCCAGGAACACGCCGCCGGTCGCTTCCGCAATCTGCATGAGCTGATCGCGCGCCTTGCTGTCCTGTCCTATGTCGAAGCCGACGACGTTGATGCGAAGGTCATAGCCCGCGGCGAGCAGGTCTTCCGCTGCCTTGACAGGATCTCCGTCGCAGGTCTCCATCCCGTCGGTAATCAGGAGGATCAGCTTCGTGCCTGTGGTGCTCGGGAAATCCCCCTTCACCTGCTCCAACGTGTAGGCAATCGGCGTCGCGCCGTACGTCGTTACAGCGGTCACCTGGGCGCGGTACGAGCCATCTTTCACCAGCGGCTGAATCGGAATGATCAAATCAGACGATTCGCAACCCGCGAGTCCGCGGAGTCCGACGGGCGATCCGGCAGGGAAGTCGTTGATGAGGTCAAGGATAACCTCCTTCGCGATGGTGATCTTCACCTCGCCCTGGACCGTCTCCGCCATGCTGGAGGAGTGGTCGAGGATGATGAGCAGTTCGTCGGCCCCTCCGCCCGCAAGCGCCAGTTGGCCCACAGGCTGGACTTCCAGGTTCCCCGACGCCTCGCCGACGGCGATGGTCTCCTCGGGACCCATGGCCCCTACGGCGTCAATGCTCGCGCCAGGACAGCTCGAGTGATCCTCGTCCGAAGGGATGTCACTCAGGCGGACGAAGCGAAACTCCGTGCCCGGCGTGACAAACGGGCCGATGTCGATCGCTCCGGGGTAACCGACGGTCACCCCAACGGAGATGTACTGGGACCCGTCCGCGCTGATCTCAACTCGGCACGGCTTGTCGTTCGTGATGTAGACGAAGAGGTCGTTGCCCGGGCCGTCGAGCAGCACGTTGTCCACGAACTCCAGGACAAGATGCCCTCGCGTGTCCAACTCACTGAGGCGAAAGCCGAGAGACACGGCGTTGGCATCGCATCCCCCGCAACCCTGGCAGCCATCCCTCTTTGCGTCGGGAGGACCGAGCGCTTCCTCCGGATCGTCAAATGCGTCGCGCACGCAGCTGGCGGACACATACTCCGCCACTCGATCCGCGAACGCACGATCGCCAATCGGGAAACTCACCCCGCCGTATGTCACGGATTGCGCACTGAGCGCTCCAGCGAGCGCTGCGACCAACACAGCAAGCAGCAAGCCTCCAGCAGCCCAGCCGGCGTATGCCCTGGCTTTCATCCCGTCACCTCCGCCAAGTCTTGCCCCTCACACCTCGTGCATCATAGAGTACTTCGCTAGGGAAGGCAAATACAGGCCTTCCGTCGCCGGATACGACCAGATTCGGCGCACTCTCTTTGCATTCCCCGGCCCCGCACGCTACTATCCGGACCCATAGCCGAGGTGGCGGAATTGGCAGACGCGCATGGTTGAGGGCCATGTGGGCATTATGCTCGTGGGGGTTCAAGTCCCCCCTTCGGCACCAACTCTCACAACATCCGGAAGGCGGGGCATGCGGATCCTACTCGATGTGATGGGCGGGGATCTTCCTCCTGGCGAACTCGTCGCAGGAGGCGTCGCAGCCGGGTGTCGCTATTCCATCGACATCCTCTTCGTCGGCGATCCAGAGATGATTCGGACTGCGTTGGGAGGTCTCGGCGAGACGGCCGGCGGGCGCTTCGAGGTCGTGCCGAGTTCCGAGGTCATCCGCATGGATGACTCCCCCGTGCGCGCCGTCCGGGAGAAGAAGGACTCCTCTCTTCTCGTCGGCCTCGCGGCCCTGAAGTCAGGCATCGCCGACGCGTTTGTCTCTCCCGGAAACACGGGAGCGGTGGTCGCCGGATCCCTCTTCACTCTCGGGCGCGTCCCCGGCATCCCCAGGCCGGGTCTCCTTGCCGTCCTCCCCAGCTTGAGGAACCAAGACTTCCTCGTCATCGATGTAGGAGCGAACGCCGATTGCGCTCCCGAGCACCTGGAGGCCTTCGCGCTGATGGGGGCAAGCTATGCGCGCTCCGTCCTCGAAATCGCGCACCCGACGGTTGGCCTTCTCAACATCGGTGAGGAGGACACGAAGGGGAACCGCGTCGCCAACGAGACGTTCGCCATCCTTCGCGACGGACCCCTCCCCTTCACGGGCAATGTTGAACCTCATCTCCTCTTGACGGAGCGCCCCGTCGACGTGGTCGTCTGCGACGGCTTCGTCGGGAACATCTTTCTGAAGTCGATCGAAGGCGGCATCTCGGCGTTCTCCACGCTGCTGAAACGCTCTGTCCTCCGAAACGCACTCACGAAGGCCGGCGCGTTCCTCCTCCGCCGCAGCTTCGCCGACATGCGCCAGGTCTTTTCCTACAAGCGCAGAGGCGGTGCTCCGCTCCTCGGCGTCAACGGCGTCGTCGTCATCGCCCACGGGCGGTCCGACGCGGAGGCCATCGGGGGAGCCATCGACGTCGCACGCAGACAGGCCGAGGCGAACCTCACGAAGCGTCTCTCGAAAGGCCTCGAGGGGTGGGCGCTCGATGGGGGCTAGAATTACGGGCACCGGCTCATGCTTGCCGCAAAGGCGGGTCTCGAACGCCGACCTCGCGACTGTGGTGGACACGTCGGATGCGTGGATCGTCAAGAGGACGGGCATCCGGACGCGCTTCCTTCTCAGCGAGGGCGAGACACCCTCGGACTTGGGTGTCGTCGCCTGCCAGCGTGCCCTGGAGACCGCCGGGCGACGCCCGGCCGACGTCGACCTCCTCCTTGTGGCGACGACATTCCCCGACATGATCTGCCCCGGCACGTCGCCGTTCGTCGCTCAGGGTCTAGGCATGCGCGGCGCCCCCTTCTTCGACATCACGGCCGGGTGCACCGGGTTCGTCTACGCTCTCGCGGTTGCCGAGGCCTACATCCAGGCAGAACTCGGCGAGCGCGTCCTTGTGCTCGGATTCGAAGCCTTGTCCCGCGTCACAGACTGGTCGGACCGTCGGACGTGCGTCCTCTTCGGGGACGGCGCCGGGGCGACACTCCTCGAGCGCGGCGGAGACGGCCAGGGCATCCTCGGCATCTCCCTGCGCGGCGATCCCGACAAGGCTCTGCTCCTCCACATGCCGGCCGGCGGGACGAGACGACCCGCGTCGCACGACACCGTGGAAGGACGCGAGCACTTCCTGCGGATGGAGGGGTCCGGCGTCTTCCGCAGCGCAGTCCCGTTGATGCGAGAGGCCATGGACAACGCACTCCTCGCCGCTCATCTCGAGCGCGAGGCCGTGGATTGGATCATTCCGCATCAAGCGAACGTGCGGATCATCGATGCCTTCGCCGACAGGTTGACGCTGCCGCGCGAGCGAGTCATCGTCAACGTCGATCGCGTCGCCAACACATCCGCAGCATCGATCCCAATCGCGCTTGACGAGGCCGTGCGCGACGGACGCATCCGCGCCGGCCACGTCGTGGTCCTCACCGCGTTTGGCGCCGGCGTGACATACGGAGCCGCCGTCATACGGATGTAGAAGGAGGCACCGTGCCCGACAAGTTCGCGTTCCTGTTCCACGGACAGGGTCAGCTGCCGTCCGACGTGCCCACCCTATCGCCCGAGCTGGCTCGGCTCTACGAAACCGTTGAAGCTCAAGGAATGGACATCCGTGACTGGATCAGCCGGGGAAACCTTGCCCGTCTCACCGCCACGGAGGTCGCCCAACCGGCCGTATTCCTCGACTCCCTGGCAAGGTGCGACGCCCTCCGGCGGCACGGCGTCGAAGCCCACGCCGTCTCTGGGCACAGCCTCGGCGAGTACGCCGCCTTGGTCGCGGCCGGCGTCCTCTCGGCCGCTTCCGCGCTGGCCCTCGTGACCCGCCGCGGCCGCCTCATGGCCGGAGTCCCCGGAGGCATGGCCGCCCTGCTCAAGCTCGATCTTGGGACCGTGACCCGCATCTGCGCGGCGGGGGCCGGCTGTCTCGTCATTGCGAACTACAACGGCCCCGCCCAATTCGTAGTCTCCGGCCGGCTCGACGCCCTCGCGGACGCGGAGCGACTCGCCGTGGAGTGCGGCGGGCGAGCCGTCCGACTCGCCGTCTCCGGCCCTTTTCACTCCCCTTTCATGCGACCGGCGGAGGACGGTCTCGCTCCGTTCATCGCCAAGACCCTGTTTGCGGCCCCGAGCATCCCGTTCGTTTCCTCCGCGAGCGGCAGGGTGGAAGTCAACGCCGAGGCCGTCCGGAACCTCCTCGCGACGCAGATCACGTCCGCCGTGCGTTGGACTGATGCCCTGCGCGCGCTCGGCGACCTCGGCGTCACGGACGCGATCGAGGTCGGCGCGGGGAACGTCCTCACGCAATTGGGGAAGCAGGCCGGGAGCGGGATCCGGTTCCACTCGTTCGAGGAGGTGCTCCATGCCGGAGTTTGAGAAGAGAGTGTGCGTGGTTACGGGCGCGACAAGGGGAATCGGACGGTCCGTCGCCGATGCTCTCTACGCCGAGGGGGCTCAGGTCGTCGGGATGGGGCGCGATGAGACGGCAGGAAAGGCTCTGGAGACCGACCTGCCCGGTGCCCGCTTCTCCGCGGTAGACGTCACCGATCGTGACCAGGTCAAGCGCTGCATCGATGACGTCGTCTCCCGGTACGGCGGGATCGATCACCTTGTTTGTAACGCCGGCATCTCACGGGACGCCCTCGTCTTGCGACTGTCCGACGACGATTGGGACCAGCTCTTGGCGGTGAACCTGACCGGCGCGTTCCATGTGATCCAGGCGGCGCTCCGCCCGATGCTCCGCCGCGAGCGCAGTTCGGTCGTCGCCGTCTCGTCCGTCATCGCAGAGACGGGAAACGTCGGACAAGCAGGCTACGCCGCCTCCAAGGCCGGAGTCGGCGCGTTCTGTCGCAGCCTCGCAAAGGAGGTCGCGTCGCGCGGCATGCGCGTGAACGTAGTGGCTCCCGGATACGTCGAAACCGACATGACGGCGACCCTCTCTCCGGAAGTCCGCGCCGCGTACCTGGCGCGGATCCCCCTCGGGCGCCCGGCGGATCCGCGGGAAATTGCGAACGTGATTCTCTTCTTGCTTTCCCCGCGGGCATCCTATATAACTGGGCAAATTGTCGGGGTCAACGGCGGGCTGTTTCCGTAAAGGCCCACGCCGAGGAGGTTTCCAAGCGATGAGTGAGATAGGCGACAAGGTCAGGGCGATCATCTGCGACCAGCTCATGGTCGACCCGGACGAAGTGACGGACGAGTCCTCGTTTGTTGAAGATCTGGGGGCCGACTCGCTCGACACCGTCGAGCTGATCATGGAGTTCGAGGACGAATTCGGTGTCGAGATCCCCGACGAGGAAGCGGAGAAGATCTCTTCCGTAGGAGAAGCCGTCGCTTTCCTCGAGAAGCTTCTTGCGAACAAGACGGCTTGACAGGCACGCGCAGGGGGAGAGGGACAACGGTGAGCATCGCTTGTCCCTTTTTCATTGGTTCGCCAACTGCAACGACGGGAAGGGGACACCTTGCGAGGGGAACCCAACAAGAGAGAGCGGAGCAGGCCGACGGCGCGCACTGCCGGCAGTCTCCTCCGGAGTGGTGTGGGGGCGTGACAGATGACACCGGATCTGAGCGGACTCCGCATCGCGGACTACCTCCAGGCGCTCGGGTCGGGCGCTCCGACACCGGGCGGCGGGAGCGCGGCGGCGCTTGCCGGGGCCCTCGCGAGCGCGCTCGGTCGCATGGTCGTGTCGGTCGCCCAGGAGAAAGAGCCGACTCCGGAGCGACAGTCTCTCGTTGCGGCATTTCGTGACCTTGAGGCGCACTTCCTCCGCTTGGCGGCCGAGGACGAACGCGCGTTCGCGGAGGTTATGGACGCGTTGCGCATTCCGAAGGATGTCGCCTCGCGCCAGGAGCACGTGCAGACTGCGCTTGAACGTGCAGCCGCCGTGCCGCTACGCGCGGCGAGCGCTTCGGTCTCCACGCTCGAGCATCTGCTCCTCGCCGAGCCCCACGCCTCGCGCTCCATCGTCAGCGACATCGGCGTCGCTGCGCACCTCGCTCTGGCCGCCCTGCGCTCGTCCCTCCTCAACACCGACGCCAATCTCCGTTCCATGAAGGACGCAGGGGCACGCGACCGGTTCGAACGCGAAGCCAACGCGCTAGCCACCGCCGCCGAAACGACGCACGACGACCTCGTGCACCGCGTCGCGCAGCGCCTCTCGTCCGGCCATTTCTAGCATGTCAATGACTCCGTCAACCGTGCACCGCCTGGCTCTCGGCGCAGCCGTCCGTGCGGCCCGACAAGCTGGAGCGGCCCTCCGCCGCGGCTTCGCTGACCCCGCCAAGGAGGCGCAAACGAAGGCGCATCGCCATGACCCCGTGACAATCTACGATCGCCAGGCAGACCGCATCATCGCCGACATCCTCCTCGCGGCGATGCCAGATGCCGGTCTGTTGTCCGAGGAGGGGACACGGAGCGACGGAGCCGGCCGTCTCTGCTGGGTCGTCGATCCCCTCGACGGGACGAACAACTTCCTCCGGGGCGTGCCGGACTTCGCGGTCTCCATCGCCCTCACCGACCCCGACGGCCCCTGCGTCGCCTGCATCTACGACCCATTGCGCGACGAGCTCTACACGGCGATCCGAGGCGCCGGAGCGGAGCGGAATGGCGAGCGCATTCGTGTGAGCGGACAGACCACGTTGGACGGAGCGGTCCTTGGCATTGGGTTCTCCACCGAGTCCGCCCGCCGACTCATCACGCTCGCCCAGCTCCCGACCTTCGCGCCCCGCGTCCGCTCTCTGCGCATCGTCGGCTCGGCGGCCCTCGATTTGGCCTACGTCGCGGCCGGCCGCTTCGACGCAACGTGGTACCTCTCTCTGCACGATTGGGACGTGGCGGCGGGGCGACTCCTCGTCTCCGAGGCCGGCGGTCAGGTCACGAACCTCTCCGGCTCCCCACTCACCTGTCCGCGTGACGACGGAATCCTTGCTTCCAACGGCGCCCTCCACGGACCCCTGCTCGCATCTCTGCGCACAGCGGCGCACCCATGACCCTCGAGACCCCTCGCCCCCTCGACCGGTACCGACCCTTCATCACGGAGTGGGACGAATTCGCAGCGGCCTGCGCACGCCCCCTTCCGACGGATGCGCGCATCAACCCACTTCGTTCGAGCCTCGAGTCTCTGCGCGACCGCTTCGCTCCACGCGGCATCACGATCGAGTCATCTGCCTGGGATCCCTGCGCTGTCCGCGCTTCGCATCCCATAGGCCGAACCCTCGAGCATTGGCTTGGCCTCTTCTATCTGCAGGAGAGGGTCCAGGCCGCGCCGGTCCTCGCGCTCGACCCACGTCCGGGGGAACGGGTCCTCGACTTGTGCGCCGCGCCGGGCGGGAAGACCGTGGACATCGCAACGCGCATGCACAATGTGGGACTCGTCGTCGCCAACGAACCGAACGGACGACGCCAACAGGCTCTCCTCACCAACATCAATCGCATCGGCGTGTGGAACGTGACGGTGACGCAGTATCGCGGCCAGGACTTCCCTCATGCGATGGCCTTCGACCGCGTCCTCGTCGACGCTCCGTGCTCCGCCGAGGGAACGCTGCGCAAGCAGTCGACGCTCCGCGATGGGGCCGCACTGCCGGCGATACGCCGTCTGGCGCGCATCCAGGAGCTGCTCATCGTGCACGCCTTCGACCTTCTTCGCATCGGCGGCGTGCTCGTCTACTCGACCTGCACGTTCGCGCCAGAGGAGAATGAGGCCGTGGTCAGTCATCTCCTCGCGCGGCGCGACGCGCGCGTCACCACGTTTCGACCGCCATTCCCGCACTCGACGGGACTCGAGGGGTGGAATGAAACGCCCTTTGAGAGTGGAACGGCGCTGTGCGTTCGTATCTACCCGCATCATCTGGACAGCGGAGGGGGGTTCGTTGCTCGCATCGAACGACGCGCTTAGGTGGGAAGTCCTCGACTACTTCGGCGCACGATTCGGCATCCCGCCCGCGGCGTTCGCAGAGACCGCCTTCGTTGAGACCTCAAACGGCGAGATCTGGATCACGAGCACTCTCCCGCCGAGCGGGCTCCATCTACGTCGTCCGCCCGGCCTCCGCGCCCTCCGGCGAGCGCCGGCGGGGCTGAAGCCGACGAGCGCCTTCCTGGTATCGATTGGCCCGCTCGTCACGGCGTCGCGCTTCTCGCTCGACGCGGACGCCGTACGCCAACTGCTCCTGGGCCGGAGGATCCCCTGTTCCCACAGCAACGGCTACGTGGCCCTCGCCCACGACGGACTCATCTTCGGATGCGGCCTCGTCGCAGATGGCATCGTGCACTGCTTGATCCCTACCGGACGTCGACGAGAGCTGGTCGACGTTTTCGAGATCTAGACACACCGCCACATTGCGAATTTGTAATCCCCATCACAGATTTACGCGCCAACGATCGGCTAGAATCCCACCGGAAGTCGGATCAATCGACAAGGAGGTACGGAGAATGAAGACCAAACTTCTCCTATTGACGGCGATCGCTCTCGGGCTCTTCGCTTCGTTCGCCGCCAGCGGAGCTTCGCAGAATCTCGTTCTCATAGTGGATGCGTCGAACAGCATGAACAAGCCGTTCGAGTCCGGCACGCGAATCGCCGCGGCGCGATCCGCTCTCGCGGCTTTGCTCGCGCGCATGCCGGAGCAGGGCAATCTAGGACTGATCGTGTTCGGGCATCGCATCAGCTACAGGAACGAGGTTGAGAGCTGCCAGGACATCGGTTTTCTCTTCCCACTTGCACCCTACACGATCGCGATCGGTCAAGAAATGACTGGTGCCGTCGCGCAAGTGACGGCACAAGGGAAGACGCCCCTCGCGGATGCGCTGACCATGGCAGCCAATTCCATGGCCAGCCTCGGCCAGGGCGGCACCATCATCCTGCTGAGTGACGGCGAGGGGAACTGCGGCGGCCAGGAAGCCGTCGTCGCGCAGATGCTGGCGACGATGCAGCCTCCCATCGTGCTGCAGGTCATCGGGCTGGACATCGAGGCGCAGGCAAGCGAGACGTTGCGAGCCATGGCCCTGGAGACCGGCGGTAGCTACTGGGACGTGGCCGACTCCGCCTCCCTCGCCGATGCGTTGTTCGCCGCGGTATCGACGGCGCCGACTGAGCCGACGACAGATCGGGCAACAGTCCAGGGCACTCCTCCGGAGTACGCGGCCTTGGCAGCCAGGTTCGGCTTCACGATCGATAGCGTCATCTACGGAACTGAGAGAGATGACGTGATCTATGGCACGCCGGGCAACGACCTCATCTTCGGCCTCGGAGGGAACGATTTCATCATCGGCCTCGGCGGCCACGACATTCTCGTCGGTGGGCCAGGGAGAGACATTCTTGAGGGCGGGGAAGGCAATGACGTCCTCATGGGCGACGACGGCGACGACCTCCTGTTCGGCGGCGCCGGCAACGACACTGTGTGCGGCGGCCCGGGCAACGACTCGCTCGAAGGTGAAGCGGGGAACGACATTCTGGATGGAGGCGAAGGGTGTGACACGCTCCTCGGCGGCGACGGCCAGAACCTGCTCTACTGCGCCGATGGACTCGATACGCTGTTCCAGGGCACCGCAGTCTTCGGAACGTACGGGTTGTGCGCAGATGGCTGCAACCCGCAGCGTCCCACGCTAGAGCAGCCGACGTGCGCTCTCCCGACGGCTCCCGCTTGCCCGACAAGCGCACCCATTCAGCCGGTCACAGTCCCGTGCAAGGCGCCAACCGTCGCCAAGGTCGTGAACGAGGGCGAATCGATCCAGCTTCACGGCACCGCGTCGGACTACGACTGCAACATCCTTTCCATCCTCTGGGAAGCCTCGGCGGGCACATTCGACAACCCGACGTCGCTCGACCCGGTCTACACGGCTCCCATGCTCTCGGGGTGCAATGACGCGGAGGTCAATGTCGCACTCACGGCCGTCGATGGATGCGGCTCGTCGGGGACGGACTCGTTCCGGCTTCTCATCGTGAACGTGAACCACGCCCCGACCGTCTCCGCCGGGAACGACATCTGGATAGACGAAGGCGACGCGATCGTGCTTCAGGCCGTTGCCCAGGACGCTGACAACGAAGGATTCGCAGTGCGTTGGGCCGCCGGCGGCCCAGGATCGTTCGATGATCCATCAGTACTCGGCGCCGTTTTCCATGCGCCGCTCATCGATCTCTGCGAAGGCATCGACATCCCGCTCGTCGTCACCGTCGTCGATCCGTGCGGAGCGTCCGCGTGCGACACGGTCATGGTCCACGTTCGAAACGTCAACCAAGCTCCCATCGTGGATCTCGGCCCCGACTTCGCCATCGACGAGGGACAAGCGATTCGTTGGACGCCCTCGGTGACGGACCCGGAGTGCGACGTTCTGCACTATTGCTGGACGTCGTCGGCTGGCACCTTCGACGCGCCGAGCGCCGTGAACCCATTGTTCACAGTCCCGGCAACGTTCAAGTGCGCCGGGGAGCCCATCGTCGTAACGTTGACGGTCACGGACCCCTGCGGCCTTACGGCGACCGATTCGGTCACGCTCCAGGTGCGCAACATCAATCGCGCGCCGACGGTGAAGCTCGAATCCGGGCTGTGCGTCAGCGAAGGCAATACGCTGACGCTGCTTCCGCAGGTCGCGGATCCGGACGGAGACGTTCTGCGCTACGTATGGACGGTTTCGGCGGGCCGCCTGGACAGCACGTGCGTCGCTACGCCGGTGTTCATCGCGCCCATCATCCAAGACTGCAACGGCATCGACGTCACCGTCACCTTGACGGTGACCGACCCATGCGGCCTCACCGCGACGGATTCGGCGGTGATTCGCGTCCAGAACGTGAACCAGCCACCGATCGTCATCGCAGACCCGTAGCCTCGTTCTCCGGACCACCTATCGGTTGATCTGTGATCTGCTCCTCCCTCCGACGAGGGAGGAGCAGATCGTCTCTTCCGGCTCGCACGCCGGCCCCGCGAGCATGTGGAGAACGATCTCGCCGATCGGGTTCCGTTCGGCAAGCGCGTGAGCGACGTGAAGATGGAGGCACTTCAGGCGCGTCCGATCGGCGATGCCCCCAATTCCCCTGGTTTCGAGTTCCCGCAATTGGCCGCACCTCGCGAGCTCCCGCTCCTCTTCCATCGAGAGCAGCTTCCGCCGCGCCGCGACGTACTCGCCATCCGCTCGATCCAGCGCGGCCCGGAGATCCTCCTCCGACGCGAGGCGCGCTTCGAGTCGCCGCACCCAACCCAGCCCTTCCAGCTCGCTGACGGCACGACAGAGGAACGGGCATGTCAGCCAATAGAGCGTCGGGAACGGCTTCCCATCCACGACGGGCGGCACCCGCAGCACCTGCGGATGGTCGTGGGCGCACCGACGGGCGATGACGTACTCGCCGCGCGGGGCGCGTCCCATCTGGCGGGCAATGAGTTCCTGGTCGCCTAACGTGACTCGTTCCATTCGGGGTTCCGATATCGCGCAGCTTCCAGCTCCGTTGCGAGGGTCCGCTCGTCGGGCGTGATCGGTGTCCGGCACCACGGGCGCGGGAAAAGGTCGGCCAGGCCCCGCAGCACGGCGTTCGCCGCTTCAGCAAGTCCCACCGGGCGCGCAAGGACGTCGGACAAGGTCGTCGTGGCCTGCGGACGCGATGGGGTCGACTGGGGTTCGTAGTCTGGCTGAAGTGCTCGCAGGACAACGGCCATCTCCACGGTGTCCGGCCACACGAGCATGGTCCCATGGATGAGAATGGCCTTCCCACGCCGTGCCTGCGCGGCGCCCGAGATCTTGCGGCTCCCGACAACGAGCGCCCGCCCGTGAGCGTCGACGGCCACGCCAAGACCGCCGCGCAGACCGCCGGCGAGCGACTCTCCAAAACGGGCGAACGCTCCCTCCACCGTCCCGAACCGCCGCGAGTCCGCCGTCACCGACACGTTGAGATTCCCGGGGTAGTGGTAGACGGCTCCGCCGCCCGAGACGCGCCGCACGATGGGGATCGCCAGTCGCCGAGCGGCCTCGCGATCGCACTCGGCCGCCGCGGACTGCGAACGCCCGAGGATCACCGCACGCGTCGACACCCACATCCGGATCGCGTCTTCGCCGCCGTTTCGCACCGACTCGAGGAGGGCGTCGTCGATTGCCAGCCCAATCGCCGCGTCGCGCGCTTCCAGGTCGAGGCAGAGTCTCATGGGTCGCCGCGGACTGCGTCCGCGTGGTACGAGCTTCGCACGCGCGGGCCCGCGGTCACCGGATCGAATCCCAGCGCGCGAGCGTCCTGCGCCAACTCCTCGAACTCCTCGGGCGGGACGTAGCGCCGCACCGGCGCCGCTCGGCTTGACGGCGCTAGGTACTGTCCGAGGGTCAGCGACGACACGCCGGCCCGGCGAAGATCGGTGAACGCTTCTCTCACCTCGCCCGGCTCTTCTCCCAATCCCAGCATCAGCCCGCTCTTCACCGGGCGGCCGCCGCCGCCAAGGCGAAGGGTGGCGAGGACGTCCAGGGATCGCTCGTACGACGCGCGCCGATCGCGAACTGCGGGCGAGATCCGTCTCACCGTCTCGACATTGTGTCCCAGGACGTCCGCGCCTGAAGAGAGGATGCGGGCAAGAGAGCGCGGGGCACCGCCAAAGTCGGGCATCAATACCTCAACGCGAGTCTCCGACGACGCCCGTTTGATTGCCCTCACCGTGTCGCAGAACGCCGTGGAGCCACCGTCCGGGAGGTCATCTCGATCCACCGACGTGAGGACCACATAGCGCAGACTCAGTTTGCGCACCGCTGCGGCCACCCGCTCCGGTTCTCCCGAGTCGATCTCCTGTCCCCGCAGGGCGTGTCGCACCGCACAGAAACGGCACGCGCGGGTACACACTTCCCCGAGAAGGAGGAAGGTTGCGGTCCGCGCACTCCAGCACTCCACGACGTTGGGACACTGCGCCCCTTGGCAGATGGTGTGCAGTCTCTCCTGTTGCAGTACGTCCCGCACGGCGCGCATCCCCTCCGCCTCGGTGGCCGACGGCGCTCGCACTCTCAGCCAGACCGGTCTCTCAGACACGCGCCGCCTCCAGGACCGTCTCCAGCGAGGTCTCCAGCCATCGCACCCCGAGCAACTCGCCGTACACCCGGCAGAACTCATCCTCTACATCCGCGAGACGCGCCGGAACATCGAGGTGGTCGTTCATCGACACGGCCCGCACGGGAAGCCCACACGGATGAATCATGGCGAAGTGCGACGCGTCGATCTCCACGTTCAACGCGAGGCCGTGCATGCTCACCCATTTGCGGACGGACACGCCCACGGACGCGATCTTGCCTCGATCGGTCCACACCCCGGGAAGGCCGTCGCGCCGGCCGCCCGCTACCCCGTAGCGTTCGAGCGTGCGAAGGGCGGCCTCCTCGAGAGATCTCACGTGCGACTTGACGTTCCGTCCGTACAACCGAAGGTCAAGGATCGGGTAGGCCACGAGTTGCCCCGGCCCGTGATAGGTCACATCGCCCCCCCGCTCCGACTCGCGGATGGCGATTCCCGCCCTCTCGACATCCTCTGCGGCCACCCGAAAGCTCCCGTCGTGGGCGCTCCGGCCGCACGTGAAGACGGGATCGTGTTCGACCGTGAACAAGACATCGGGAACGAGTCCGGCCACGCGCAACGCGTGCATGCGTTTCTGGATCTCCGCCGCCGCATCGTACGACAGCCGACCCAACGGCACGTGCACCGGGCCAGCGCTAGTTGACCTCGACGATTCCAAGGATCTCACCGATGCGTACGCTCGCTCCCTCGGGAGCGCGGACCTCCGTCAGGACTCCACTCGACGGCGCCGGAACGACGAACGTCGTCTTCTCCGTCTCCACTTCCACGAGGTCGTCGCCCTCCTTCAACAAAGAACCCGGGAGGCAAAGCCAAGCGACAACGACCGCGAACTCGATGTCCCCGAGATCGGGTAGCCGAACCTCCGTCGTCTTCCCGCCCATCGCACCATCCTTTGGAGCCCAGTCTAGCCCATGCAGAGCGACGCTTCATCTTGTCGCAATTCCGTCGACGCCCTATAGTTGCCCCCGAGGAGGAAGCATGGGGTTCTCGTGCGGGCTCGTGGGTCTGCCGAACGCTGGCAAGTCAACCCTCTTCAACGCTCTCGCCAACGCGTCTGCGCGCGTCGAAAGCTACCCGTTCTGTACCCTTGAAGCCAACGTCGGCAGCATCGCTGTCCCCGACGACCGTCTCGATCGGCTCGCGGCGATGTTCCCGTCTAAGAAGAAAATCCCTACGCATCTCGATTTCATCGACATCGCCGGCCTGGTTGAGCATGCCAACGAGGGCGAAGGCATGGGGAACCAATTCCTGGCCGAGATCCGCGCCGTCGATGCGATTCTCCACGTCGTCCGGTGCTTCGAGGACTCTAACGTCGCTCACGTCACGGGCACCCTCGACCCGCGGCGTGACATCGCCATCGTGGAGACGGAACTTCTGCTCAAGGACCTCGAGACGCTCTCCCGAACCGGGAAGCACCTTCACTTGGAGACCAAGGGGCCAGATCGTCTTGCCCCGGCCCGCGCCGCGGCGTGGGACGCGCTGGTCGACCACGTGGCCCGCGGACTCCCCGTGCGCTCCGCTCACATCGACCACGTCATCGAGGATCGTGTGCGCGAGGCGAGTCCACTCACCGCCAAGCCGTACCTGTTCGTGGCAAACGTCGGCGACGAGGGAGAGAATGGCTTCTCCGCCGACGTCGAATCCGCAGCGAGAGAGCGCGGCGCCGAGGTCATCGCCATCCGCGGGCGCCTCGAGGCGGAGATCGTCGAGGCCACGGCAACAATGGAGGAGAGATCGATGTTCCTCGCCGAGTTCGGCCTCTCCGAGACCAGTCTCGGCCCCCTCATTCGCGCGGGATACCGCCTCCTCCATCTCGTGACCTTCTTCACGGTGGAAGGGCCCGAAGTGCGAGCGTGGACGGTACGGGAAGGGATGACGGCGCCCCAGGCGGGCGCACGGATCCATTCCGACTTCGCCGACCGCTTCGTCCTCGCCGAGGTCATGGACCTTCCCCTCCTCATCGCTGCTGGATCCGAGAAGGCGCTGCGCGAGTCCGGCAAGATCCGACGGGCAGGCCGCGACTACTCGGTCCGGGATGGCGACGTCATCCACTTCATCTGCTCATGATCCCTACCGTCATGAACGGCGAGGACCCGGGCGTCGCGGCCGCCGTCCGCGACGCGCTCGAAACCGGACAAACGATCATCTTCCCCACCGACACGATCTACGGGATCGGCGGCAACCCGTGGGATGACGCCGTTGTGGCCAAGGTTCGCGCGCTCAAGGGCCGCAGCGCGGACCAGCCCTTCACGCTTCACGTCGCCTGCGTGGCAGACGTGTCCCGATACGCGCATGTGGCGGATCGCATTCGATCTGCGGTGAACGAGCTTCTTCCCGGTCCCTACACGCTGATCCTGCCCGCTCGCCCCGAGGCGCCGCCGTGCTCCGTCACCGCGCACACGATCGGCGTCCGCGTCCCCCGCCACGTCTTCTTTGCATCGATCATGGCGTCCCTGGGAGCTCCCCTCTTCGGGACGAGCGTGAACGCGCACGGGGAAGACCCGATGTCCGACGTCAACGAGATGATCGACCGCTTCCCGTCCGTGGATCTAGTGATTCTCGGCGACATCGGAGGAAGTCCGTCCGACATCATCGATCTCTGCGTCGCCCCGCCGCGCGCCCTCCGCGGGCGGCTGCCGGCGTCACTGCGAACTTCTCCGACGGGGAGCGGCGGCTAGGACAACCAAAGGATGGCCACTCCGGACACCGCCAGGGCAGTCCCTGCCACCGAGCGCCACGTGATTCGCTCTCCGAACGCCAGAGCGCTAAGGGGCAGGAGGAACACGGGAGTGAGAGCCATGAGGGTCGACGCCACACCAACGCGGGAAGTGCTCAGCGCGACGAGAGACAACGTGACCCCGAGGACCGGCCCCACCACCGCCCCGGCGGCCGTGGCCGCCGCGGCAGGACGATCTCGAAGCGCCTCGAAGGTGCTCCGCCAACGGCCGCCGAGCAGCGCAAGCACCCATGCAGCCACGGTGGCCGCGAGGATTTGCATGACGTTCGTCGACAGAACCGGGAACCCGCCGCTCATTCCCTTCACGCAGAGCACGTAACGCAGCGACTGCGCGACGACGGTCCCGAGAGCGAAGAGCACTCCGAGTTTGGGATCCCGCGAGGCGTCCTCCTCTCCGAGGGACGGACGCGCCGTGACGATGAGGACGACGGCGGAGACCGTGATGGCCACGCCGAGAAGCTGCATCCCCGATAGCCCCTCTCCCATCGTCACCCACGCGAGAAACGCGCTCGACACGGGAATGAGCGCCGTCACGATGGACGTTCGATGAGGGCCAAGGTGGTAGAGGGCGCGGAACAAGAAGGCATCGGCTAGGGTGAAGCCGATGACGCCCGAGAGGCCAAGCCAGACCCACCTCGCCCCTTCCACCGCCGTGGGCACGACCACGCCGTACACGACCAGGTGGGCAGTGGCCAGGATCCCCAACGCGAGCAACAGCCGCAAGCGGTTGACGTTGTCCGCACCGATCCGCCGAACCGCCACCGTGAACGCAAGATAGCTTCCGGACCAGAGAGCCGCGGTTCCGAGGGCCGCCCACTCGCCGAGGTGATCCATGCGTCCTCTCCACTAGCTCCGCGCCATGGGCGCGAAGCGTGCGGTGAAATGACGGAGCGGGCCCGCTCCCTCCACGATGCGATAGGCCGGCAGTTGGTCGCGCCCGGCGCTCACGCTGGCGGCCGCACGGACCACGGCGTCGAAGTGGTCGCGAGTATAGACGCGCCGAGGAATCGCGAGGCGGACAAGTTCCAGCCGTGGGTACACCGAACGGCCGTTCGCGTCCTCGTGGGCGAACATGACGCTGCCGATCTCCACCGCGCGGACTCCCCCTTCGAGGTACAGAGCGTTCGTCACTGCCAGGGCTGGGAACTGCGCCTGGGGAAACCCGGGGAGAAGTCCGGCGGCATCGATGTACACCGCATGACCGCCCACGGGCTCAAGGATGGGAACCCCATGATCTCTCAGACCCGCGGCGAGATAGCGGGTCTCTCCAATGCGGTCGGCAAGATAGTGGACGTCGAGCGCCTCGTAGAGCCCAACCGCGATGCAGTCGAGATCCCGGCCCGCAAGGCCACCATACGATGTGAATCCCTCCATGAGAATGAGTCGATCGCGAGCTCTCTCGAACAGACTCGAGTCATTGAGCGCAAGGATCCCGCCGATGTTCGCCAGCCCGTCCTTCTTGGCACTCATCGTCATTCCGTCGGCAAGGGCGAACATCTCCCGCGCGATCTCGAGCGGAGACGCGCCCTCGTAGCCCGGCTCGCGCTCGTGAATGAAGTAGGCGTTCTCTGCATACCGGCAGGCGTCGAGAATCAAGGGAAGGCCCCGCGCGTGCGCGATCCGACTCACGTCGCGCAGGTTCGCGAGAGAGACCGGCTGGCCTCCGCCCCCGTTGTTCGTCACCGTCACCATCACGAACGGGACTCGATCGACGCCGACTTCATCCAGCAGGCGCTCGAGCTTCGCCAGATCCATGTTCCCTTTGAACGGATGCAGGGCACGCGGTTCGTACGCCTCGTCGATGACCAAGTCCACTGGCTGTCCGCCGTTCGCGAGGATGTTGGCCCGCGTGGTGTCGAAGTGCATGTTGTTCGGGATCACGTGGCCCGGCCGAACGACTGCGGAGAACAGGACGTTCTCGGCGGCGCGCCCTTGGTGCGTTGGAAGCACGTGGCGGAAACCGAAGATGTCGTCGGCCGCAGCACGGAACCGCTCGTAGCTGCGGCTCCCTGCGTACGCCTCGTCGCCACGCATCATCGCCGCCCACTGCTCCTGGCTCAGCGCGCCCGTGCCGGAGTCCGTGAGAAGGTCGACGTAGACGTCGGACGACCGCAGGTTGAACATGTTGTACCCTGCCGCCTCGAGGCAAGCGCGCCGCTCGCCTGCCGAGAGAACCGAAATGGGTTCCACGACCTTGATTCGGTAGGGCTTGTACGCTTCTTGTGGATGCACCTGTTCTCCTCCCTCTGACTTGACCGATCAACGCAGACCGCGCGCCCGACCTGTCACGACAAGAGGAAAGGAGGGTGAGGGATGTTCCGTCGCGCCGCCTTCATCGCATCGAAGGCCCCATCCGCGATTCGGAAGTCAATCCTCGACGAAACCCGCATCCGCTGTCACCCCGCAGAAGAGTATCGTGAACATGGTAGAGCCTACGCCGAGTGCCTGCAACACGAGGCCGGTTGACCCTGCGAACCCTCCCGCCTACAGTTGCCGCAGACACTGAGGAGGAACATGCGCAAGGACGGAGCCCACGCTTCCCCGCTCGCGGACGTAGATGCCCTCACAGGGACTCTTGGCGGCAGTGGCCGGGGCACCCGGCTCACGGCGCGCCGACTGGCGCGCCGGCTGGCGGACGAACAGCTTCCCGTGCTCGATCGGGCTCAGCAGCTGTCGCAGCGCCCCGAGATTCAGGCACGCCTTATCGCATGCGAGCTCGTGCCCTTCTCGTTCGACGAGGATCCAGAGGAGGCCATGGCTGTGCTCCACGACTTGGTGGCCGACGGCGACCCAGCGGTACGCGCTGCGGCCGTCGCCGCGTGCGCCCGAATCACCCGAACCCACTTCGGGCGCATCCTCGAGGTCCTCTCCGGATGGCGCGATAGCCCGTCCCCGCACGTGCGCCGCGCCGTCGTCGTCTCCGCAGCCCGAGCCGCGGAGTCCACCAGACTCGAACGGGCCCCGCAACTCATGCGGCTCGTCGACTCCCTCCTCACCGACCGCGATCCCAGCGTGCGGCGCCTCCTCGGACCTTCGGCTCTCGGCGCCTTCCTCGGTGCCTATCCCGACGTCACGTTCGATTCCCTCATCGGGTGGTCCACGTCCAGCGACCCGCAAGTCCTGTGGAATGTTGCTATGGCCTTCACCTCCGCGCCCGCTGCACCCCTCGCCAAACGGGCACTCATCGTCTTGCGCAAACTGGCGCTGGACGAACGTCGCACCGTGTGGCGCGCCGTGGCTGCTGCGATGTGGCAACTCGGCCGCCGTCGCCCGGACGTAGTCCGCCCGGAGCTTGAGCGTTGGCTGGCGGACGAGACGCGGACCAAGGTCGCCCGAGAGGCCTTGAAGTACCTCTAAGCCAGCCCTGGAGCCTTCGCCTCCGCATAGTCGGCGATGTCATGAGGACGGATACGCTTCTCCCCGGTGCGGTCGTGACGGGCGGTTCCCGCGGCAACGGCGCCGCCATTGCCCTCCGACTGGCGCGCCTCGGGTACCGCGTTTGCGTTAACTAGGGCAACTCCGCCGATCGGGCACGCGGAGTTGTGGACCAGATCGAGACAGCGCAAGGACGAGCCATCGCTGTGCGCGCGGACGTGCGCGACGTCGACGCCATCGAACGTATGACCGACCAAACGGCCACCGCCTTCGGCAGCGCCTTCTCCCGCCTCTGGCTCGGCGTGCGCTCGGCCACCAGCCGCTCGCGGACCGACGAGCTCTCTGCCTCCCCGGATCTCCTTGCGGAGCTCGACCGCGTGTCGTGCCTTCCGAGCCAGCGTCCGATGGGAACTACTAGCCCCCGCTGACGCAGAGTATCTCGCGCTGGGGCCTCGACAAGAAGACGCTGCCCGTCTCGGTAACGAGAACATCCTCCTCGAGGCTGACGCCGCCGAACCCATCGGTTGGGACGTGCAACTCAAGAGTGAAGATGTTGCCTTCTTCGACGGTCCGCTCGACGGCACGCCCATAGCGCTCCCACGCCGGGCCGAGGAGCGTACCGCCATCGTGAGCGCTCTGTCCGATCTGATGCCCGAGCGCGTGCAGAAACTCGGGGTACCCACGCTCGACGACGAATCCCCGCGCGATGGCATCGACATCGCGGCCCTTGACTCCGGGCCACAACGAGCGGCTCGCAAGCTCGATCGCGCCCGCCACGGCCTCGAACGCCCGCGCCACCTCGTCCGGCACCCGATGACGTGCGCCGAAGAAGGTCATGCGTTGAAGATCGGAACAGTAGCCCTCCGCCCGCACGCCAAAGTCCACATGCAACAAGTGACCTTCCCGCACGCGATTTTCCGTCGGACCCGAGTGGCCGAGGCGCTTCTCGGGACCGGCGTCGACAGCGGGATTGTGCGCAGCCGCCCACGCCGACGTCACTCCGCGCGCCACCATCTGCTCGTGGAATCGTCGATAGATGGACAGTTCGGTCTCGCCCACCGCCGTCCGCTCCAAGACGTACGTCAGGATGGACTCGGTGACTTCGACCGCGCGGCGAACGCGTCGCACTTCATCCGGGAGCTTCCGCCCCCGCAACCGCGCGAGGAGGTCCTCGCTCGACACGAGCCGATTGCGGTACGGGGTCCCGGCGAGCGCTTCCTCCAGGAGTTCACGCATTCCTGCCGTCAATCCATCCGCTGTCACGTCGGACTTGCTGACATTGATGGCGATCGCGCGCGGATCGAGTCGACGAAGCTCCTCGAGCAGAGGAGCGCGGATCCCCCGGTCGTACGGAACGACACGGTCGAAGAGCCCGTCAGGGAGTCCATCCGCGTCGAACCTCCCGACGATCGCCGTGCGGCCTCCGCCTCGTGCATACAGAAAGGCCGCGGGCCACACCACGTTTCCCCGAAACGCGATCCGCAGCGCCGGATCGGCGATCTCGTCGGTCTCACGCACGAACACGAGCCAGACGTCCAGCCCCAGCTCTTCGAGGATCCTGCACGCTTGATCCGCTTTGGCAGTGGCCAATTCGTCTTTCACGGCACCTCCCGCGGTTCCAATCCCTTCCCACACGTGAACACCCGCCGCCGCCCCGTGAACCTCTGGCCGGACAGTCAACACTCACTTATGATGAACACCGGTCATCGTACAGAAAGGGGGTTCGATGTGAAGTTCCTTCGTGGCGTTATTCGGGGTGGCGGAATCGGAGCGTTCTTCTTCTTCAGCTGGATCATCCAGCTTCTCTGGAACAGCATCCTCGTCGACCAGTTGGGCCTGGTCGCAACAAAGGTGACGTACTGGCAGGCCGCCGCATTGTGGTTCCTGTCGATCATCTTCTTCGCCTGGGCGGGAATCGGCAGCTCGCCAAGCCTTCGCCGATGGTGGAAGTGGGAGTAGCCGCCTGAATGTGACTGCGCACTCTCTGCCATCTGACGCGGTGCCCGATGCGTGGGGGGAGCTTCGTCGGCTCACGGCGGAGCCCTTCGTCATTCTCGACACGGAGACAACAGGCCTCCTCAATCCGGAAGTGGTCAGCGTCGCGGTCGTCGACGACCGCGGGCGGCCACTGCTCCACCAGCTCGTGCGACCGGAGAAGCTCATCGAGCCTGGGGCGGCGCGTCTGACGGGGCTGTCCCTTGAGGCGCTCAAGGGGAAGCCGTCTTTCCTTGAGATCGCACCGGCCGTCGCAGGCGCCATTCGAGGGCATCGCGTCGTGATCTACAACGCCGCCTACGATGTCGCGACACTGCAGAACACGCACCGACGCTACGGTCTCGACATGCCGATCTTCGAGCCTTGGTGTGCGATGGAGTGGTTCGCCCGCATCTACGGGCAATGGGACCCCGAGCGGAACGCCTTCGTGTGGCAGTCACTCACTAAGGCCGCGGCTTTCTTCGGAGTGCGCGTCGAGACCGCGCACGACGCGCTCGCCGACTGCATGACGACGTGGCACGTCCTCCAGGAGGCGGTGCGGCGCTCCGGCCTCCGACGGTGCGGCATGGATTCTCTCTTCTAGGTGCATCTCTCGCTAGACCGGAGCGCGCTCGCGTGAGAGTCCACCGCACGGTACAGTTCCTTTCGCCGGACGGAGGCCCGATGACCGATCAGATGTACCGACAGCCTAAGGACGCCATGTTGGGCGGGGTCTGCCGCGGCCTCTCCCAGTACTTCCGCGTGGATGCGACTCTCGTACGGATTCTCTTTCTCCTGTTTGGCGTCCTGACGGGGTTTGGGATCCTCGTCTATCTCGCTCTGTGGATCATCCTGCCCGTCCCCGGCGAATCACCCGCGACGTCGCGGGGCGAGCGCGTGCAAGACGTGGCGGAGACGCTCACCGATCGAGCAGCGGCCCTAGGATCGGAGGTTCAGCAAGTCGCCCGACATCCTCTCATGGTGCCTGCCGCCGCGGTGACTCTCATCGCGTTCGGCGCGGTCCTCTTGCTGCACAATCTCGGCGTCCGCTGGATGTGGTGGGCCAATCCGGGAACCCTCTGGCCGGCCCTTCCCATTCTCGTGGGCCTTGCGTTCCTCTGGCGATGGATACGAGGAGCATCGTGATGCGCAGATCCGTGCTTGGAATTCTTGCACCGCTCGCTTCACGCCGGCCGGCACAGCGCTTCTCTTGAACACGCTCGGCGCTCTTCCCTGGGACATCTGGGACAACATCGCCCGCTGGTGGCCCGCTCTGCTCATTCTCCTCGGCCTTGGGGGTACTCGCGAAGAACCTCAGGGCCTAGCGGCCCCGAGCCTCCCGCGACGACGAGCCTAGAGTCCCGCCTTCGGCTTCCAGAACTCCCAGAACCTACGCCCGACGAGATTCGCCTGCACGTCCCCGTTGCGAAGGGTCACGACGAGATCCATCACGTAGTCTCTATGCGTCCGCACATTGACGACGCGGCACACTGCCGCCGCCCGCCCCGAGAGCTTTCCGCCCGCAAGCGCGAGTTCGACATTGCCAAGGTCCAGCTGTCCATAGGTCAACGCAAGTACGATATCGGCCGTTTGCTCATCGCTCACGGTCCGGAGATCGCGTCGCCCAAGGACAACTCGGAGCTCGCCGGCGAAGTCCACGACGGCTGACGAGGCTTCGCCGCCGATGCGAAGAGCGACCGTCTTTGCCCCTGCAAACGGATCAGGCGCCGGCCAGGCGAGGATGACGACCGCCGCGACCACAACCGCACTTGCACCCACCAGAATCCACGACCTCCGTACCATCGCTTCCCTCTCCCTTTCCGTGGCCCGCTTCCCGGACCCGCGCCGGCGAATCCTCGCGAAGAGACCTACGGTCCCTCTCTTGAGGAGTCGACCGACTTGTCGTATGGTCCGCGGGTACTATACCGCAGGGACCAAAAGGGGTGCCACGAGTGGCCCATCATCCGACGAGAGTACGCCGCTGGATTCTGTGGTGTCTGTTGTGCCTCTTCGCCGTCGCCGCCGCAGGCTTGACGTACGCCGTTGCGTCTGGCTGGTTTGCGAACGACGTTCGGCCTGCAGACGAGCCGGAACCCGTTCAGGCGCTGGCGCCGGCTGCGCCGGTCGTCGAACAGACGACGACGGCATCTCCGCCCCCGGCGCTCGTCGCGACCGGGAGTCGGATCGGTGAACGCGCCCCCGACTTCTCCCTGCGATCTCTCGGCGGAGAGGTCTTCTCGCTCGCTCAATTCCGCGGACGCGTCGTGATCCTCGACTTCTGGGCCAGCTGGTGCGGCCCTTGCCGAGCCACCATGCCGACCCTGCACGCGCTGTGGCAGGACGTGGCCAGCCGTGGAGTCGTCCTCGTGGGCATCAGCCTGGATCGATCCGAATCGGCGGCAGCGACCTACTTGGCCGCCAACAATTACGAGGACATGGTCGCACTCTGGGAGTCGCTCGCAGCGGCCCAATCGGTGGCCAGCCTGTACGGGGTCCGAGCCATTCCGCGGACGGTGGTCATCGACCGCAACGGCGTTGTCCGCTTCAACGGCCACCCAGCCACGCTGGGCCGGGCGGCCCTCGAACCCATCCTGTAGGCTCTCGCCGTCGACCTGAACCCCCGCTATACTGACTGTGCGTCCTAGCGTAGTGCCCGCCTCAATCGACGCGAAAGGGGTCTACTGTGACCACACTGGCCAACTACCGCGACCACCTCGCCGAAATGCGCAAACTGAACTCCGCCGCAAGCCTTCTCGGGTGGGATCAGCAAACGCACATGCCGCCGAAGGCGGCGCCCCATCGGGCTCAGGTCATCGGGAAGCTCTCGCGCATGGTCTTCGAGCTCTCCATCAGCGACCAGCTCGGAGGGTTCCTCGCCGACCTGCGCAAGGATGGCGGCCTCTCGCCGCTGGAGAAGGCGAGCGTCCGAAAGGTGGGGAAGGACTACGATCGCAACCGCGCCGTGCCGCCGGAGTTCGTCGAGCAGTTCCAGATTGCTCAGTCCGAGGCACAGGCTGCCTGGATCGCCGCGCGCAAGGCCAACGACTTCGCTTCCTTCCAGCCCCATCTAGAGAAGATCGTCGAGTTCGCGCGACGCCTAGCCGAGTACTACGGCTATGAGGATCATCCCTACGACGCCCTGCTCGAGGACTACGAGCCCGGCATGACGTGCAAACAGCTTCGCGCCATCATCGAGCCTCTCAAGTGCGACCTTGTCCCCTTCCTGCGGGATCTGGCGACCCACGGAACCCCGCCAGACAAGTCCGTCGTCCACGGCTCGTTCGACCCAGACGCGCTCCGGCGCTTGTCGCGCCGCGCGCTGGAGCTCATTCAGTACGACTTCGAGGCCGGCGCACTCGACGATGTCGCTCACCCCTTCACGGCCACGATCGGCCCGGGCGACGTACGGATCACCAATCGCTATCCGACCGACTCTTTCATGCCAAGTCTCCTCGGGGCGCTTCACGAAGGCGGCCACGCCCTGTACAACCAGGGATTCCCTGAAGAGCTATACATGCTTGGGCTGGCAGGCGGCTCGTCCAATGGAATCCACGAATCCCAGTCGCGCATGATCGAGAATCAGATCGGCCGCAGCCGTGCGTTCTGGCAGTTCTTCCAGCCCGTGCTGGCCGAGCACTTCCCCCAGTACGGCTCCGGCTCTCCTGAGGCGCTGTATCGCGCTGTCAACGTCGTCGAGCCGTCGCTGATCCGCGTCGAGGCCGACGAAGTGACCTACAACCTCCACATCATGCTGCGGTTCGAGATCGAGGCCGGTCTGATCGACGGGTCGATTGCCGTCGCCGACCTCCCGGCGCTCTGGAACCAAGCGATGAGCGACTACCTGGGCATCGTCCCTCCCAACGACGCCCAGGGGGTCCTGCAGGACGTCCATTGGTCGATGGGATACATCGGCTACTTCCCCTCGTACATGCTGGGGAACCTCTACGCGGCGCAGATGTTGCCGAAGATCCGCAAGGCTCTCCCGACGTTGGATGCCGACATCCGAAGAGGAGACATGAAGCCTCTTCTCGGGTGGCTGCGCGAGAACGTCCATCGCCACGGGGCGACATACCAGCCGAACGAACTCATCGAGCGGATCACTGGACACCCGCTCGACCCCGCCCACTTCGTGCGCTACGTGAAGGAGAAGTACAGCGACATCTACGGGCTCTAGAAACCGCGACAGAGGACCCTCTTCTAGGTGCGGGCGCCCCTCTTCTCGTCTCCTCCGTGTCGTCGGGATGGGGAACGTGGCGCCCGTCGCCCTCTCCGGGGATCGGCCAGCGGTTCCTTCATCACACGGGGAGCGGCTGTGCACATGGTGACGAGTGCGTCATGAATGGTCTCAAGTTGGTACTCGCGCGTGCCTTGCGTCACAGAGATGAAGTCGAACGGAGCCGCGCCGAGCTGCCGGGCGAGCCGCTCCATCTCGATGAGGCAGTGAACGGCACCGCCGCCGCTGCCGCCCGCTGCCGCGATAGCGACGGTGGGTTTCCCGAGCAGCACGCTGGCCGAACCCTCCGGCTTCGACGCTTCGCACCTCCGGAGTCGGTCGAACAGTGCCTTGAACGTCTCGCTCGGCTCACCGAAGTAGACCGGCGTTACCCAGACGTACGCCTCTGCTTCGACGAACATCTGTTGGAGGCTGGGGAAGTCGTCATCGAGCGAGCACTCGTGCTTCGAGCGACAGGTCCCCCATCCGTCGTCGCAAACGACGCAACGCTCGAGGTGGAATCCGTTCAGATTCACTACACGCGCTCGACTGTGACCGTCCACCACTCCCTGGCGCGCCGCTTCGCCACACGCCGCAGTCAGTCCGTCTTCGTTGGGACTGCTCGTCATCACGAGAACCTTCATCTTTCTCCTTTTCACATTCCGCTACAACCCAGAGCCACACAGGCAGTCAGACGCGCTGAAGGGCCTCGAGAACGCGCTCTGGCGTGAACGGCGTCTGACGCAGGCGAACGCCGACGGCATCGTAGATCGCGTTCGCGATCGTTGGAATGGGTCCATTGATCCCGATCTCGCCCACCGACTTCGCGCCCATCGGTCCGGTCGGCTCGTAGGAATCGACGAGCACGACGTCGATGCGGGGAATGTCGAGAGCGCCGGGGATCTTGTAGTCGAAGAGCGTCGGGTTCCGGACCCGACCTCTTGAACTGAACTGCATTTCCTCCGAGAGCGCATAGCCTATCCCGTTCACGATCGCGCCCTCCACTTGGCCCTCCGCCAGGCGCGGATTGATCGCCACGCCGCAATCGACGACCGCCACGTAGTGCAGGACCTTGATCACGCCAGTGTCCGTGTCGACCGCCACTCGCGCGAAGTTCGCCAGGAAGGGCGGCGGGGATTCCGACGGCACACACGAAGCCGTCGCCGCGATCTGAAACTGGTCCGTCTCGTACATCGCTCGCTGGCACACGCGAGAGAGAGACACCGACGCTCCGGCCTCCCCGATGACGCTCTCGCTCCGCAGCGCGAGCCGTTCCGTCGACACGCCGAGCATCGGAGCCGCCACGCCGAGGATCTGCTCGCGCACCTTTTCCGCCGCCCGCTGCACCGCCATGCCGGAGACGTACGTCGTGGAGGAAGCGTAGGCTCCCACATCGAACGGCGTCACGTCGGTGTCAGATGACGTGACCAAGATCTTCGCCAGGGGGACTCCCAGCACTTCCGCGGCAATCTGCGCCAGGATCGTGTCCGATCCGGTCCCGAGATCGGTCGCACCCACGAGGAGGTTGAACGAGCCGTCCTCATTCATCTTGATCGTCGCCGCCCCCATGTCGATCTCCGGAATGCCCGATCCTTGCATCATGATGGACATCCCCACGCCGTGCACCCACGACCCGCGGCGCTCCTTCTTGCTGCGCGCCGATGTCCAGCCGATCCGCTCGGCACCCACTTCAAGGCAGCGCTCAAGTTCGCAGCTCTTCACCGTCTGTGACACACCCTCGCGTCCCTCCCCAAGTTTCGCGAAGATGGGCGACCCTTCCCCGGTTCGAATCGCGTTCCGAAGCCGGAACTCGATGGGATCGAGGCCGAGCCGTTCCGCCGCCTCGTCCATCGCCGTCTCCAGCGCGAAGTACCCTTGCGTCGCTCCGTATCCACGATACGCACCGCCAACCGGAAGGTTCGTGTACACAGCCTGTCCGAAGAAATGCGCATTCTCCGCCTTGTTGTACAGAGGCAACGTCTTCGACCCCGTGTTCGCGAGCACCGTCAGACCGTGGGCACCGTACGCCCCCGTGTTCGAGACCGCTTCCATCTCGATCGCGTGGACAAGCCCCGTCTTCTTGACTCCGACCTTCACGCGCACGCGCATCGGGTGCCGAGTCCGCGAGGAGGTGAACTCCTCCCGCCGAGACAGGGTGAAGAGGGCCGGCCGCCTTGTCTGGAGGGTCACCCAGCCGGCCACGTCCTCAAGCAGGACCTCCTGCTTCACGCCGAATCCGCCCCCGATTCTCGGTTTGACGACTCGAATCCGATGGACCGGGATGCCGAGCGTCTGGGCAACGATGCGCCGAACGTGAAACGGAACCTGCGTGCTCGTGCGCAACACAAGGCGATCGTCAGCATCCAGGCTCGCCAGCACGACGTGCGTCTCAATCGGCGTGTGCTGCGCGTACTGGGTCTCGCACGTTGTCTCCACGATCAGATCCGACTCGCCGAACCCCACGGCCACGTCACCCACATCGATGTCCACGTCGGCGACGACATTCTTCGAAGGGTCGTAGATCCCTGTGGCATCCGACTCGTCGTGGACGATCGGCGCGCCCGGCCGCCGCGCCTCGTCGATCGACAGCACGGCGGGCAGCTCCTCATACTCGACGCGGATCGCGGCCAGCGCGCGCTCGGCCACTTCTTCCGTCTCCGCAGCCACGGCAGCCACTCGGTCGCCCACGAAGCGCACTTTCGTGTCGAACATCCGCGCGTCGTAGGGCGATGGCTCGGGGAACCCCTGGCCGGCCGTCGTGTGCCGCGTCGCGGGCGTGTTCTTGTGCGTCAGGACGCAGGCGACGCCCGGCATGCGCTCCGCGTCGGCGGTGTCGATGGACGCAATTCTCGCGTGCGCGTACGGGCTCCAAAGCATCTTGATGACGAGGGCGTCCGACACGTCCACGTCGGCGACGAACATCGGGCGGCCGGTCACCAACCCGCGTCCGTCCACCTTCGCTTCGCTCTTCCCGACCACGACGAACGCGCGCGACTCGCGCTTTTTCATTGGCTCTCCCGCATCCGCGCGGCGGCCCGTTCGATCGCCGCGATCTGTTTCACGTATCCGGTGCAGCGGCAGAGGTTCCCGGAGATGGCCTCGCAGATCTCTGCCTCGCTCGGATCCGGATTGTGCGACAAGAGAGACACGGCGCTCAGGACCATTCCCGGCGTGCAATAGCCGCATTGCACCGCCCCCGCCTCGAGGAAAGCCTCCTGGACGGGGTGAAGTCGCCCGCCTTGCGCGACCCCTTCAATCGTCACGACCGTGTGGCCCTCCGCCTTCACCGCAAGGACGAGACACGCGTTGACCGCGCGCCCGTTGAGAAGCACGGTGCAAGCGCCGCAGTCGCCCGTCCCGCACCCCTTCTTGACCCCGGCGAATCCCTCGCGTCGCAAGACGTCGAGCAGCGTGTCCCCGGGGGCAACTTCCCACGTCCGCCCCGTGCCGTTCACGGTCAGGTGGATCCTCATTCCTTGACCTCCGACCCGAGGCCTGCGAGGTTCTCAAGACACCGACGCACGCCCACTGCGGTCAACACCCGGCGGTACTCGGCCGTCGCCCGTCGATCGTCGCGCACATCGACGACGCCGGCCGCCGTCTGCGCGGCAAGGGCGATCTGCGAAGCGGAGAGGGGTTTCCCAACGAGCGTCTCCTCCACTCGCGGCAACCGCCGCGCGACCGACGGCGTGCCCCCAACCGCCACACGGGCTGTCCGACACAGGCCGCGCTCGATGATCGCGAAGCACGCGCAATTCAGGACTCCGACGTCAAAGCCCGTCCTCGCGAACTTCTCAAATGCCCCCCTGCCGTCACACGACGCGCCGGGCAGCCGCACCGTGAGCACGAGCGGAGACGGGCTCTCGCTCCGCGCGCGAACTTCGGACAACTCGACCGTCGAGCGCCTCCCGTCGAACACATCGAGCTGCGCGTCGAGCACCAGCAACGCGGGAATTACATCAGACCACGGATGGGCGCGCACCACGGCACCCCCGAGCGTCGCGACGTTGCGTTGCAGCGGCGAGGCCACGCGCCGCAACACATCGCGGAGAAACCCGCCCGCGAACTCGCCGACGAGCGGAGACTCAAGCACCTCCGTGAGGGTCGCCATCGCGCCCATCACGACGTCCGAGCCCTCTTGACGCACGGCGTCGATTCCGAGGCACGAGAGGTCGATCAGGGTCGATACGGTCGGTGGAACGTAGAGGACGAGATCGATGCCGCCCGCAAGAAATCGAGAGGCGCCCGGTTCGCTGCGCCGGCACTCCCACGCCTCCTCAAGGGTCGCCGGGCGCACGACGCTACGGATCTGGTGGACGGCCACAGTTTCTCCTTTCGCGTCCCCGATTATGGCTGGGCCCCCCAGAGGAGACAAGCGGGCACGATGTGTCAGATGCTGTATCGAATGTCAACTCACCTCCTCGGCGGGAACCTTGAAGCGTTCGCCGCTTTCGTAGATGGCATGCGCCAGAAGCAGGAGCTCCCGCGCTGCGGCGATCCGCGCAACCTTGTCCGGCTTGCCCTCGTCCTTCAGACGGCGGTAGATGGCGTGGATGCCTGGGTTGAAGCGCGCAGCAGACAGAGTTGCTTCGAAGAGGCACCTCCGCACTTCGCGGTTGCCGCGCTTGCGGATTCGGGGCGACGTAGGGGATGGGGGCACGTCCTGCATTCGAACATCCTGCGCTCGCCTGACTAGACCTTGGCGTCGGCGCAACAAGTGGTCCTCTCTCAGCCACGCCACTTGCTCTTCACCTCACAGCTGGCCGAGGAACCTGGCGGCAACTACACTGTAAGCACGATGGGAGCAGGCCCTACGATATCAACGAGGACGGGAAGTGGCGCTTAAGGATCTGCTTGGCTCTGACCACGAAGAGGAACTGCAGGCGTATCTCGCGGAGAATCCCGACATCCTCACTGCAGCGTTCGGCCTCCCACTCATCTGGTCCGGGAGGGGACCTGACACGGCAGGCAACTCGGCAATACTGCTTCCCAAGCTGCCTCTCGGGGGAGAATACGTCTCTGACTTCTGTCTTGCCGTAAGCCGATCGATACAGCTGGACTTCGTGCTAATTGAACTCGAACGCGCGATTGATCGCCCATACCAGCGCAACGGCAACGCTACATCACGCCTGAACACTGCGGTCAGACAGGTCCTCGATTGGCTCGGCTGGCTAGAAGACAGCACGAATCTGGAGTTCTTTCGAAAGGCGATTCTGAGACAGCTACGGTGCGAAACACGCTACGGGCAGCTCGTTCTTGGGATGACCGGGGCCCTTCCGCTCAGTCTCCTGGAGGTTCGCCCCTTTCTCACCGGCAAGATAGTGATAGGCACGAGATCCATGCTCACAAGACGAGACAACAGTCGGCGCACGGCACTGATGCGTCAAACATCGAGGAGCATCGAAGTGGTCCCGTACGACCGCCTAGTCGAGACTGAGGCAGCGCTCCAGCGGTCGGGGATGGAAGCACTCGAACAGAAGCATCGCGAGGCATTCGACCGCGAGACCAACCAGGCTCCGAGAGATGAGGCACCTGAGCAGGGCACATTGCTCGAGGCGGAAGAAGACTGACAGGGGCGCCGGGATCAGATGCTGTATCGAATGTCAACTCACCTCCCCAGCGGGAGCCCTGAAGTGCTCGCCGCTTTCGTAGACGGCGTGCGCCAGAAGCAGGACCTTCCGCGCTGCGGCGATGCGCGCCACCTTTCAGGCTTGCCCTCGTCCTTCAGACGGTGGTAGATGTCGCGGGTGCTTGGTTTGCGGCGAGCTGCGGACGGCGTCGCCTTGTAGAGACGTCCCGTACGTCCTGGGCTGCATCCTTGCTCAGCCCCGACTTGCCGTGCGCTGAAGCCGTGGCCAGACAGGGATCGCAATCTCCCGCCTGACGCCACGGGCCGGCCTACTTCCCCTTCTCGCAGGTTTCCTTCTTGTTTGCCGAGACAAGTCGGTAGGCGTCGGACACTTCCAGGACCCCCGTGCTCTTGTTGTGAGCGCTGCAGAGTGGGTAGATGTACCACTTTTCGTCGGGGCTGTCGTCTTTTTGAACATGGGCGCCAACGAGGTCTTTCTGCATGCACCCCCCAACCGGGCAGTACACGACTGTCTGGCCGCTGAACTTCTCCCAGTGCTTCAGCCACGAGCCGCAGGCGCACGTGGTCTGCGATGTACCGTTGATGTTCTTGATCTTCATTCCGCTCCTTTCGTCCTCCATCGCGATTCCGCAGTCGGTCCACCCCAGGATGCTCCACACTTCGCGTCGCGCCAGGCACACTCAAGAGATCCCATGTGGCCGCTTCTCCTCGCGTCTTTCATCATCTTACATACGTCTATGGTTCCTGTCGCGTGTCCTCGGAAGGGCGACGGGGTTAGGTCTGGCTAGAGCGACCCGATCCCCTCGCGGAGAAGCTCTCCAACCTCCCGTGCTACGCCGCCGTACCCAGGCCAGACACTGGATGCGGAAACGCCTTCTGCAGCCAACAGATACAGAAGCATCCAAGCATCCTTCGCTGGCAGCACGAACCGGTGAAGCAGGGTCGCGACAACCCCACTGCCCTGCAAGGACTTGACCAACTCGTCAATGGACGTCGTCGGTACCGGAGCGTCCGGACCACAGAGCTGGTCGAGTAGTGTAAAGACGCCCTCTTGGGCCCGCAGGTTCTGATTCCCGGCACCAGGCGCAGTGACAAGCTTGAGCTCACCGCCTCGCCATTCGATGCCGAGTTGTTTCGCCAACGTGCGCGTGCTGAACACGTCCCTGCTGAGAGCGTAGACCTCGAAAGCATCCTTCTCATCCAGCTTCTTGTCTTTGACAGCTTGGAAGGCATCCGACGCTGCGAAGTACGCCGCTACATAGGGATTCCATGTCCAATCGAGCAGACGAGTAGGGAGGCCATTGTGTCTTGCGAGCGCGAGCAGCGGGCGGAATGCCGCCGACGAGAGCTCCGACCAGAGGCGCGGCCCAGAAGAGCCAGAGCTGCTGAAGCGCCCATCCTCCCTGGAAGATCGCGACGCCCGTCGAGCGCGTCGGGTTGACCGACGTGTTCGTAATTGGGATCGAGATCAGGTGGATGAGCGTGAGCGCGAGCCCGATCGCGATCGGTGCGAAGCCCTTCGGCGCCCGCTTGTCTGTCGCGCCAAGGATGACCATCAGGAACATGGCCGCCATGGCGACCTCAGCCACGATCGCCGCCGTCATCGAGTAGCTGCCCGGCGAGTGGATCCCGTAGCCGTTTGTCGTGAACCCGCCTGTGATGTCGAAACTGGGCACCCCCGCCGCAATGACGCAGAGCATACCTGCTCCCACCGGTCTGCGCGCCCGCAGGGGAGAGCAGGGACGGCCAGACGCGTCTTCCCGGTGAGGGCTGCCCGTGTCAGGCTTCCGGTTCTCACCCTTCCCAAGTCGGGGACGATCCCACTCCCGTCGCGTATGACCGTCGACCTGCGGTCGTCCCGAGGAGCAGCTGGCTTCTAAGGTGGTCTGGCGGTGACGAGCATCGAGGAGCAGCCTCCTCTTGGCGCGAGCGGCGTCCATACGAATGAACTCGATGATGATGTCAAGAATCAGGATGCGCCCCGGGTTGACCGGATGGTGTCTCGGCTGTAACGTGCTTCCCGGGTGTAAGTTGCGGCCACTCGGGGGGTGTATGCACCAAGTCCATACCAGGCTCTTCATCGGAACGGAACTCGACTGCCGCATCGGTGACGGCAGTTGGGCTGTGGTCCACGCTTGCAAGAGTCCGTGCCATCAGAGAGCGGTCGGATACCGAGGAAGTCTCCCGAGCACTCATCCGAACTACCTTGCGTTTGAGAAGGGCAGCGACCTCTATCTGAACATGATCGATCCGCCACAGCCCTTATTCATGTCTGGCCTATTCGTCACCTTTCTCCGCTTTGGTGCGCAGAACTGGGACGCAGGCCGTTCTCTGCTGATACACTGCAATCTCGGGGAGTCACGCGCACCTTCTCTGGCCATGCTCTTTCTCGCGAAACACCTTCATGCGATCACGAATTCGGGCTTCGATGCCGCCCGCAGCCAGTTCAGCAGCATCTTTCCTCCGTATGCACCAGGCCTGGGGATTCAGAGCTATCTCCGTCAGCATTGGGATGAGCTCTAGATGTACCTGGCAACTCGGCGAAGTCAGATGGCTGGCGTGGGGAGAACCGCCGTTGCCAGGGAAGCTGCCGTGAAGTCGTCGGAGAGCAGCTCCAGCCACTGGGCGGCTCCGTCTAACGCATCTGTGGGGACCGGTGGCTGAGAGGACGGTTCCGGGATACCGCAAATGACACTGACGCTGAAAGAATCTCGTGCGGTTGCTGACATGGCGCAGTTGCTGTACGACTTCCTCCCCGGGTCTGGGAATGCCCAGTGGAAGGGCCACATCTCGTTCAAGACCGTGGCCGCCAGGGCCGGAGTGGGCGACTTCTGGCAGCCTGGCAGCAAGATGCCAATGATCGTTGCATTGCTGCAGCGGACTCTGAGGATCGGACGGAGGGTGCACTTCGCGGCCTGGATCTCTTGGTGGCTCACGGGTTCCGGCAGGTCCGTCTGCTAGGCCGCAGGGCGCTGTCTCCTTTCCTTCCGATCCCTGGAACGGATCACCCTTGACCATGCGCCCAGCAGCGTCGGCCGCGGGCCCCAGGACGGCAACGTTGACAGCTTCTGGATTCTCCTCGTATCCCCCGCGAACGCTGGGATACTCCACTGCCTGAATGCCTCTCAGCCTGCACAGAAAGGCCAGGAACTGCGTGGCGCGATACGGGTCAGCTACGAACTCGCACTCCTCAGGCAGGTACTCACTCTCGAGTAAGAGGTACTGGATCGTAGGCGCCCTACCCTCCAGATTCTCGTCCAGCCTCACGACTCGCCATGCGCGGGAGACGATCTCGAATTCCTGAACGTAGATCTCTGGGCGATCGGGATCGAACGGGGACTCGAGAGCAGCCAACTCACTCGTTCGTGCAAGGTAGAGGACACTGTGCTTACCTTCGGTGTACCTGCCCTCAGTCTGCTTCTCAAGGGGGGCTGGCCCGAAGACCGCTGAAGAGGGGCACGGGCTGCCGACATGGAAACGTCGGGATCTGAAGTACGTAGAGTCAATTCCGATCGATGCCGCTCTCCCGAGGTCAGCGAAGAGCCGCCACGCGACCGGGCGGAAGGCAAGGACGAGCCACCAGTTCGGGCGCTTCGTCGTTGAGTCCATGCTTTGGACGAATGATTGGACAGCCGCGTGGTACGTGCGCCTGTTGTTGAGGAGGACCTGACCTGACCTCCCGGTCTTGCCGCCGATCTTCCGAGCGTGGACGCTGGCAGAAACCGCGTTGCGCGCGACCAGTGTCTTATGCACTCTCATCGTGTCGGTCCGCTTGCACTTCGGACAGCGCTCGAGGTTCCCGGAGTCCCACGAAGCCCCACAGGCCACACACTCAGCCCTTATCTGCTCACCCGTCCGTGGGCCTTTCTGCGACCGCCGCCCCAGGAACCGATCAAGGCGCACCTGTCGCCTCCTCGACGACCAAGATCTCATCGTCGGTCAGGCCGTAGAGGACGTAGACGAGCTGGTCGATCTTCCGGTCCGTTGCGTCGATCTGGCGCTGCAGAAGGCCTCGCTCGTGCTCAGTGCGGGCTGCGGAGGCAGATGCTGTCAGCGCCAGCATCACACCGACTGCAGTCTCAAGCTTCAGGTTGCCGCCGTCTCTGCGACACGCTCCGGCGGGGATGGGTAAGGGTTCGAGCTTCGACGCCTTGACCTGAGGGATCACCCGTGACTCGCCCTGATTCGCAACGCGATATAGAAAGTCAAAAGTTCTCGATTGCATGACGGCAATCACTGCAGCAGGGGAGTACTCGGGAAGCGGCCTGAAGACGTACATCGCATCCGTCACGAAGAGAGAAGACGCAGGATCGAGTACGAGAGCCAGTGACTTGGTGGTGGTGAGTCCGATGATCTTGGGCGACTCGAATATCTCGGGAGAGCGCGGCCGGTGAAGTGCCCACCATGGGTGCTTACCCTGCGCGACCTCGGGGCAGCTATTCAGGTGACGGTACTTCGCCAGGTGTGCGAGAGCTCTGGGATAGTGAGCCATTGGCGTCGCCCTCGTGGTGTACAGGATGTGCTGGTGTGGCTGTGCGACAGCGTATCTCTTGATCGCTGATCCGCCGATGCTGGGGCGGAGCAGTTCGCTCTCGATTCCCGAGGCCTGGGCGTCTTCTTCCAACACTACGTGCGCCTCCGCGACATCGGGCGTCACGCCACGCTGAATGGTTCCGTCAAGGATTGAGCCGAGGGAGGGTAACTCGGCGCGAAGGCGACGGAGGAGCTCAGCCGCCTCAAGGTTGCTGACAAAGAACGTGGCGTGTGGATCCGCTAGGCAGAGCTCTTTCCAGCCATCCCATGCCACGGAGCTGAGCCCTTCCAGACCCTCAACGAGCAGGCCCCCTTCGCAGGCTACATCGCCGACGTGGACGAGTGCCCTCGGTCCGGGGGCGGTGGCGACGACTATTGCCGACGTGTTCAGGACCCGCTTTCCAAAGACCCCTTGTCCAAGGTTCACAAGCAGCGAGAGCCCATGGCCAAGAAGTCGATGTCTCAGAGATGTAGCGTCAGCCTGGTTGAGGATGGTCCCCGGCACAATGAAGCCGGTCGCACCCCGCTGCCTCGTCAGAGAGAGCGCTAGGTCAAGGAAGTAGATGTACGAGTCGACCATTCTGTCGACAACAGCCCGATGGCGGCTTCTCAAGTACTGGAGTTCGTGCTCCGTGAAGCTCGCTCCCCACGGGGGATTCCCAATCACGACATTGAAGCCACCGGCAGTCATGATCTCGGGGAACGCGGTTTCCCAGTCGAAGGCGTTGATCCGGTATCTCTCTTCTTCCGTGAGCGCGTCAATCAGGTGCTCGTCGTAGAAGTCGGTCCCAATCAGGGAGTTGCCACACTGGATGTTCTTCCCAAGGTCGGGCAGGGCTCGCTCGCGGAAGAGCTGGAGGTGCTTCACAAGCGTCTCAGCATCCTCTCCCTCCAGCACCTTCAGCAGGAGAGAGAGCTTGGTCACCTCGACGGCCTGCGGGTCGATATCGACACCGTAGATGCAGTCTAGAAGGATTCTCTTCCTCTCGGCCGTTGTCAGTCGCCATTCGTCATCCTGTCCTCGGAAAACCTTCGGCCGCCGGCCACGAGCTAACCGTTCTGGATCGTGGCTTGCATACCAGGCCTGATGCCAGTCGAGCAACAACTGGTACGCACCGAGAAGGAACGAGCCCGAACCACAGGCGGGATCAAGAATGCGAAGGTTTCCTGCTTCCTTGGGCGTCATCCCATCAATCAGCTTGCCAACGGTGTTCTTGACGATGTAGTCGACGATATACGTCGGCGTGTAGTAGACGCCGCCGGCCTTCTTGACTTCTGGCTTCTCCTCGACAACCGCATGGTGCCCGGCCGTTAGTCGGATGACCTTCCCAAGGAATTGCTCGTACACATGGCCAAGGATGTCGGCAGGGAGAACGGAGAACTCGTACGGGCTCTTCGGGTAGTAGAGTGCATCGAGAATCTCCTTCAGTGCTTTGTCGTCGATTGTGAGCCCCGGAGTCAGCGTGTCCGGTTCCCCTGGCCGGTCGTTCTCGCTGCGGAAATGGAAGAGACCAGAGTTGTATCTCTCGTCGGCAGTGCGGAAGACTCCCAGCAACCGCCCGTAGATGCACGTGCCGTTGAGGAGCCCGCGCAGCACGCCATACTCCTCGATGCCTCGGTCTTCGCAGATTCGGAGGAAGATGATCCGGTCGATGGTCGTTTGCACTGCCGTGTTCAGTTCCCTCTGACTCAGGCCCGGATTCCGTAGCGCGAGGTTGTGGGCAAGAAGGTCACGCCAGGTCTCTATCTCCTTCAAGAAGGCATCGTCGACGGTAGTGGTCCCTTTCTTCTTTGCCGAGGCGGCATGCTTGTCGAAGGCGCCTTTCTGGATGGCTTCGGGAGAGAAGAGCTCCGCGATCTCTTCCCATTGCTTGGCATAGTCTTCGCACGTGAGGTAGAGGATCCGGCCGTTGGCAGCTGTGTCCGTCGGATCCGGCTTCTTCGTGCAGTCGTACACAGCGAGCTCGTGGAAGTCCGTCAGAATTGAGAGAGGAAGCTTCGCCGACCAGGCGTAGCGGCGCAGTTGGTAGGCGGGAGAAGGATCTCCCTTCACGTCGACCGACGGTTTCTTCGCTTCGACAAAGAACTTGCGCACGCCGCCGAGGCGGAAGGCGTAGTCCGGTGCCTTCGTCGCCCCGGAGATCTTGATGGCATCCTCGTGGACGACTTCCTTGTATGCCTCCGCGTAGCCCTTGGTGTTGTCCACGTCCCAGCCCAGCGCCTCAAACATCGGCTCGAGGAACTCGCGCCGCAGCGTGGCTTCGTTGTACCCAGCGGAGAGGTACTCATCGCGGTGTTCTCGGAAACGCTCGACAAGAGAGAGCACGCTGTCTGGAGCCGGCATGTTGTCTTCAGTCTAGCGCGGCTACCCGATGAATCAAGGAAGTGAAGGAGTTGGCCGACGGTGAGCGGCTACAATCTGCCCGATATCCTGTGGCGCTACGTTAGGCAATCGGGGGACACATACCTATTTCCCGGCTGCTGCCCGCCGTACATGGCACTCCTCCGAGCGGGCCACAGAATTGAGGTATGTGTCCCCCGATTCTAACAGATCTGGAGAATCGCCTGACCAACTCTTCCCTGCCCGATAAACGTGCGAGATCGTCGCCAAAGTACGCTCACTGATTGGCAAGCAACGCTCATCCCGAGCAGGTTGTGATGCCGAGATGGATGAGCTTCGTACCGATATCGATGTCCTCGTTTGCTTCCTGTACGGAACCAGCGAGTAACTGTCGCCAGGGCGCCCAACTCTCCTTTGCCCGATAAACGCGGAGACGCCTAAGGCGTGCCCGAGGTGCAAGAGTCCGTACTGGGACAGGCCGAGAACGCAGGGCGCGAAGGCCAGTACAACCCATACGAGAACGTAGTTCCGCGCGCGTAGCGCAAGACAGGATTCTTCCTGCTTCTCAGTTTGGCGCAAACGCGCCAAACTCAGTACGGATGGCGGTTACGCGGCGCCTCTGCTGTTGACTTCTACCCCGTTTCGGGTATACTGCGATAGACGCAGGCAAGCGCGGGATGAATCGCTGGCCGCCAGCAAGGCGACAGCGCGAAAGCGTGGGATCCAGCGACCCGGGGCCTGCGTTAATGTTTGCTACCAGAATCGCTCCATCCTGCCAGCGGTGCACTCTGCGTTGACGACAGCAAGCGCATCTCCGGGAACGATCTTGATTCCGTACGACTCGGCAGAGCCGTTGTGCTTGTACAGTATGGGACGAAGGATGTGAGCGTACCTCGCTTCTCTACTGCCGTAGGTGTCTGTCTCAAGCGCGTTCAACGTGGCTCCTGCCAAGGCATCCGCCAATTGCAGACCAGCCCAACTCACTGGTGATTCGACATGCACCTTGCTGGGATCCATCTCAAGACTGGAGAACTCAATGCGGATGTCTTCTCCGGCTCCCTTCTTCGTCTTCAGGAGTGACAGATAATTCAGCAAGTTGGAGTACGACAGGTTCTTCCGTTTCGAGAACCACAGTTCGGCGCGTCCGTCTCCTTGTCCATCTACTCGGTTGTCCCGCGCCAGCCAGGAGACTCTTTCGAGAAGATACCGCACTGCGTAGAAGTACAAGACATCCCGCTCCCCAAAGGTAGCAGCGTCTTTCAGCGATGGCTTGTGCACGGCGACGCTGCACCCTCGCGCGCTCATCTCAGCTACGGTCTGAGCGTACAGCACCTTCTGGCCGTGCGGCAGCTTGCGCCAGTGGACGTGCGCGTCCTTCTCGCGATTCGTCGCTGTGCGGAACTCCCTAAGGCGGTTGACACACTGACCATCATTGATTGCGCGCACTGCGAACGCGCTGAGCACAAACCACTCGGAGCTACCCTTCTGCGGATGAGGCAGGAAGGTGAAGCCTTCATCACCAGATTCATCGATGTATACGCGATATGATGCGACCATAAGTCGATTATAGGAGAAGGCGCCGCTGTTTTCTCATTCCGCCTTCCCCTGCTGCGGTCGCGGGATAAACGGGCGGGCTCCCCGATTGTCGGACCGCCTGACAGGTCGTATGCTCCTCCCATCCTGCGTCGCTCACGGCACGTGAGCAAGATGGGAGGGCTGTGACGAAGACGGCTGTGACGAGGACCATTGAGAACGCCATCGTCTGGGATGGCGCCGACCGGGTGGCCCGCGCGACGATCACGATCGACGAGGATCGGATCGCCGACGTCGCTGAATCGCCCGCCACCGGACGCCGGCCGCGCGGCGAGCAAATCGACGCCACGGGCAAGCTGGCCATTCCCGGGCTCATCAACGCCCACACGCACGCGTACAGCGCGCTCGCTCGCGGCATGGCCATCCCGGGGTTCGCCCCTCGCTCCTTCACGCAAATCCTCGAGCAGTTCTGGTGGCGGCTCGACAAGGCACTGGATCCGGCGTCCGTTCGGGCGAGCGGTCTCGTGGCCGCCATGGATGCGGCGCGCTGCGGGGTCACGACGATCCTCGACCATCACGCCAGCCCTTCCTGCATTCCCGGGTCCCTTGATGTCCTGCGAGAGGCGGTGTGCGACACCGTCGGACTGCGAGCCGCCCTCGCCTACGAAGTCACGGATCGAGACGGCAGGGAGAGGACTCACCAGGGGATCGAGGAGAACGTCCGCTTCCTCGCGTCGGCACGGACTTCGGCGGGACGGTTCGCCGCCCACTTCGGCCTGCACGCTGCGTTCACCCTGAGCGACGAGACGCTCGCTCTCGTGGCCGCGAGGATCCCAACGGATGCCGGCGTCCATATTCACGTGGCTGAGGGCCCCGAAGATGAGGCTCTATCGATGGAGCGTCACGGAGTCCGAATCATCGAGCGGCTGGACCGCTTCGGGCTCCTGCGGCCGAGTTCGATTCTCGCCCACGTTCTCCACCTCGACGACGGAGAGAAGGACCGCGTTGCCGAACGCCACGTCGCCGTCGTCCACAACCCACGCTCCAACATGAACAACGCCGTGGGCACATTCGATCTCCACGGCACCCTGCGCCGGGGCACGCTCGCGGGGCTCGGGACGGACGGGCTAGGATCGAATCTCCTCACCGAGCTCTTCACCGCCGGACTGCTCCAGAAGCACGCGCACCAGGATCCCCTCGCGGGCGGATTCTCCGACCTCCATCGGCTCCTCTTCGTCAACAACCCGGAGATCGCCGAACGAGCCTTCGGCTTCCGGTTCGGGCGCCTCGCGCCAGGATACCCGGCCGACATTGCGCTCATCGACTACGAGCCTCCAACGCCGATCGATTCAGACACGATTCTCGGCCACCTCCTCTTCGGTGTCGCCGTGCACGCCCTTCGCGTGTCCGATCTCTTCGTCGCCGGTCAACCGGTCCTGCGGCGCAGCACGTTCATCCACGTCGACGAGGCGGCGGAGCTTGCCCACGCCAGAGAACAGGCCGCGCTTCTGTGGACCCGCACGCGGGAAGGAGGGGCGTCGTGACCGCGACGATGCGCCCGTTGTCGTTCAGCCAACTCCTCGACTGGGTTCTCACCGAGGTTGCCCAGTGCGGCTCCGTCTTCGGCATCCCCAGTTCGCTCTTTTACCGCCCCCGCACGGATCGTCGTTTTGAGACCCGCCGACCGTTCGGAGCGCGACTCGGAACCCCTTTCGGGCCGGCGGCGGGTCCGCACACGCAGCTCGCGCAGAACATCATCTCCGCATGGTTGTGCGGCGGCCGCTACATCGAGCTGAAGACCATCCAAGTCCTCGATCGCTTGGAGATCCCCCGCCCGTGCATCGACGCGGCGGACGAGGGCTACAACGTCGAGTGGTCGCAGGAACTGAGCCTCGACGAGTCGGCGCGCGAGTACGCCCACGCGTGGGCGATGATCCACCTTCTGCCCCGCATCCTTGGATTCGATCACGCCCCGAGTGATGTCGTCTTCAATCAGAGCGTGGGGTACACCCTCGACGGCGCCCGAAGCCCCGGCGTGCAGGCCTTCCTCGACAGGATGGCGAACGCGAAGAGCCTCCTGGATCCGGTGAGGGAGTCGCTCCGATCCAGGTTCCCGACGCTCGCCGACATCGAGATTCCCGAGCGGATCTCGGACAGCGTCACGCTGTCCACGATGCACGGCTGCCCTCCTGAGGAGATCGAGAAGATCGCCCGCCACTTCATCGAGGATCGTGGCCTCCACACGATCGTCAAACTGAACCCGACGCTGCTCGGGAAGGCGCGCGTCGTCGACATCCTCCACGACCGGCTCGGCTTCCGCGAGGTCGAGATACCCGATGACGTGTTCGAGCACGATCTTGGTCTGCCCGCGGCCCTCGACCTCATCGCGTCGCTTCGTGCGACGGCCGCTCGTTGTGATCGTGGCTTCGCGGTCAAGCTGTCCAACACGCTCGCCATGCGCAACGCCCGCGGCGTCCTGCCGGGAGACGCGGCGTACATGTCGGGCCGAGCGCTCTATCCCATCACGGTCGAATTGTTCCGCGAACTGCGGAAGGCCGTGGGCCCGGATCTTCGCGTTTCGTACTCCGCCGGGGCCGACGCTCTCAATGCGTCGGCCTTGCTCGCCTCGGGGGCGTGTCCGGTCACCGTCGCTTCGGATCTACTCAAACCTGGAGGCTATACCCGCCTCCGCCAGTACGTGGATGTACTGGAGCGCGCAATGGACGACGCGGGAGCCGCCTCGCTGGACGCGTTCGCCTCGAATGCGTCGCAGACACTCGAGAAGACCGCCGAGGACGCACGGCGGAACCCGCGGTACCGCAAGGAGTACGCGGCTCCCGACCTCCCGAAGCTCTCCACGACGCTCGGCCCGTTTGACTGCATCGTGGCCCCCTGCATCGCCACCTGCCCGGCATGTCAGGACGTGCCCGTCTACGCAGCCCACATCGCGGACGGAAAGCACGATGCGGCTCTCGCCGCGATTCTTCACCGCAACCCGCTCCCTTCGATCACGGGGCACATCTGCACCGCGCGATGCGAGACCCGCTGTACCCGAGCGAACCTCGATCGTCCCGTGCGGATCCGCGACCTGAAGCGCTTCGCGGCAGAGAGAGGAAGAGCACCACTTCCCCGCGCGCCCCGAAGCGGCGCTCGCGTAGCCGTCATCGGCGCCGGTCCCTCCGGCCTCGCTGCGGCCGGCTTTCTCGCCGTGTCCGGGGTTGCGGTCACCGTCTTCGAAGCCAAGGGCCGCGCCGGCGGAATGCCGGCCCTTGCTCCGGCGTTCCGCATCCCGCAGGCAGCTCTCGCAAGCGATGTCGAGCGCATCGCCGCCCTCGGGGTCGAGATCCGCCTCGGCGAACCTGTGTCTACCCCACCCGGCGACCTTCTCGGTCGGGGGTTCGATGCCGTCTACATCGCGTGCGGTTTCCCCACGGACGCGCCCCTCGCCGGCGTGACGGGCCTCGAGACCGACGGCGTCTTCGGCGCTCTCGACTTGCTCGACCGCCTCGCGGAGGGCCGCCCGCCCTTCCTCGGCCCGCGCGTACTCGTAGTCGGCGGAGGGAACACGGCCATCGACGCGGCGCGCACGGCTCTCCAGCTTGTCGATGGACCCGTGTCCGTCCTCTACCGCCGCACCCGGGCCGAGATGCCGGCCGACGCGGAGGAGGTGGCCGACCTCCTCGCGGAGGGCGCGGTTCTCATCGAACTCGTCTCCCCGGTCGCCGTCGTCGCCTCGAGCGGCCGCGTCGCAGGCGTCGACTGCGTGCGCAACCACCTCGGACATCCCGGGCCGGACGGCCGCCGTCGCCCGATCCCCGTGCCCGAAACGCGCTTCCACATTGCAGCCGAAAGCCCCGTCTTGGCCGTCGGCCAGCAGGCCGCAGACGGCCTTCTCTTCCCCACCATCCTGACACGGGATCTGGGCGGCCGGATCCTCGTCGACCCCACCACGGGCGCCACAAGTCTTCCGAACGTGTTCGCCGGTGGCGACACCACGCGCGGTCCGGCCACCGTCATCGAAGCCGTCGCCGACGGGCGCCGTGCGGCGGCTGCGATCTGCTCGCGGCTCGGCGTGCCGTTTTGCGAGCCCCCCCTCCCCGACGAAGCGGAAACCGCGCCAGACGCTCTGTCCAAGGCGCGCCTCCGCCGCGGCCGTCGCGCCGACCCCCACGCTCCTCAGAGATTGCCGGTCGAGAAGCGACGCGGGTTCGCGCTCATCACGTCCTCGCTGAGCGACGCCGACGCCCGAGCCGAGGCGAACCGCTGCCTGCAATGTCACCTCTTCTGCGACAAGTGCATTGATGTCTGTCCCAACCGGGCCAACGTCGGCTACTCGGTCGAACCGATGGAGGTCGAGGCGCCGGTGCTCGACCTCGCCACCGGCTTGGCCATCGGCGTAGAGCGCGTCCGCTTCGGGCAATCGCGGCAGATCCTTCATGTTGCCGACCTCTGCAACGAGTGCGGGAACTGCGCCACATTCTGCGTCCACAGCGGGAAGCCCTTTGCGGACAAGCCGCGCCTCTTCCTGTCCCGCGCCGCGTTCGACGAGGCGGCCGGGCCAGCAATCTTCCTCGCCCCGGGCGAGCTCCTGGCAAAGGACGCGGCAGGCGCCACATCGCGACTCGTCTCAACCGATCACGGTCTCTCGTACACCGATCCTCATCTCGCGGTGCGCCTAACCCGAACTCTCGAGGTGGCGGAGGCCAGCGTGCTCGTTCGCGGAGTCGGCACGCGCCCTTCGGCGCGGGCCGTGGAACTGGCCGTCCTGTGGCGTGGCCTTCTCGCCAGCGCTCCCCACGTCGTGGCGGCACGCTCGAAAGGAGAGTCCTAGTGGGCACACTGCGCAGCCTGCGCTGCATCTCGTGCGGGACGGAATATGATCCAGCGAAGCTCGACTACACCTGCCCCGCCTGCGGCCCGCGGCGCGGCACTCTCGAAGTCCTCTACGACGAAGCGACTCTGCGTCACACGGTGACGCGAGACAGTTTCGCCGCCACGGGCCGCGCCTCCATGTGGCGCTATGAGGCGCTTCTCCCGATCGACGACGTCCGCCACGTCCAGCCACTGCGCGTCGGATGGACGCCGCTCTACGCGTTTCCCACCCTCGCCGACGAGTTCGGCCTCGCCGGCCTGTACGTCAAGGATGACGGCCAGAACCCGACGGCGTCGTACAAGGACCGAGCGAGTTCGCTCGTCGTCATCAAGGCTCAAGAGAAGCGCCGCCCGATCGTCACCTGCGCCTCCACAGGCAACGCCGCGTCATCGCTCGCCGGGTTCTCCGCCGCGGCGGGCCTGCAGGCCGTCATCTTCGTGCCCCAGCGCGCCCCCGAAGCGAAGGTGGCTCAACTCCTCGTGTACGGGGCCAAGGTCTTCTCCGTACGGGGCTCCTATGACGACGCCTACGACCTCGCCGCCGAAGCGGCGGACGCGTTCGGCTGGTACAACCGTTCCGCGGCCATGAACCCATACCTCGTCGAGGGGAAGAAGACGGGTGCATTCGAGCTTGCCGAGCAACTCAACTGGCAGCCGCCGGACGTCGTTTTCGTCGGAGTCGGCGACGGCTCCGTCGTGAGCGGCCTCTGCAAGGGGTTCGAGGAGTTCGCCCGCCTCGGCCTCATTGAACGGATCCCCCGCGTCATCGGCGTCCAGGCCGAGGGATCCTCGCCGATCGCATCGGCGTTCTCCGCCTTCCACGGCGGCCGCGTCGAGTACGACGACGTGGACGCACACTCGGTGGCGGACAGCATCTGCGTTGGGAAGCCGCGGGACGTTGTCAAGGCCGTCACCTACGTCGCCCGCAACGGGGGCTCGTTCGTCACGGTGAAGGACGACGAGATTCTCGACGCCATCCTCGCGCTCGCTCGCTCGACCGGGGTGTTCGCCGAACCCGCGGGGGCCGCGTCGTACGCCGGGCTTCGCAAGATGGCGCGAACCGCTACACTGGAAGGGAAGACGGCGGCCGTCGTCGTGACGGGGAGCGGACTGAAGGACGTCGCCTCGGCGCGGCAACGCGTCGGAGCGCCGATCGTGATCGATCCAACAATCAAGGAGATCGAGCGGCACCTATGAACATCCGCTTCGCTGTGAA
>CAIOGO010000021.1 GCA_903857865.1 uncultured bacterium
AACGAAGCTCGAGCGTTTTCGGACTTCGCCATCCTCGTGCGCTCGAATGCTCAGGCCACCGGATTCCTGCGGGCCCTCAACATGCTCAGGATCCCTTGGCGGTTCTCGGGCAGCCGCGGTCTCTACGATCAGGAGGAGATCCGCGCCGTGATCGCTTTCCTGCGCGTGATGGCGGATCCCTACGACGATCTGTCGCTCCACTACCTCGCGAGTTCCTTCCTCTACAACCTCGATTCCGAGGTCCTCGTCAGGGCGGCTGCGCTCGCCGGCCGTCAGCACCAAGGGCTGCTCGACCTCTTTCGCTCGACGCGCGGCGTGCCCTCGCCGTTCGACGCGAACGAGTCGGACGACGCGGTCATCGCGCGCCTCACCGGCGACCTCACAGCCATGATCGCCCTGTCGACTCGAGAGCGGACTGGAGAGGTGCTGTACGAGTTCCTCTCGACGCAAACGGGAACCATCGAGCGCCTCTCCAATTCCCCCGACCCCGGGGACGCTCTGCGCGTCCAGAACCTGGCGCGACTGTTCGCGATCGTTGAGCGCTTCGGCGCCGTGGCACGCTATGACCGCGTCGCCTGGTTCGTCGACTACCTCGACGCGCTGATCGAGGCCGGCGACAACCCTCCCGTCGGGGACGCCGTGCTGGAATCGGACGCCGTCGCCGTCATGACGATCCATCAGGCGAAGGGCCTCGAGTTCCCCATCGTGTTCCTCGTCGGTTTGGTGTCCGGCCGCTTCCCCTCGCCCGATCGCCACGACCCTCTTCCCCTTCCCGACACGCTCGTGAAGGATCTCACCTCGGGCGGCGATTTCCACCGCCAAGAGGAGCGCCGCCTGTTCTATGTGGGCATGACGAGAGCCCGCGAGGACGTCTACTTCACGAGTTCCCAGGACGTGGGCGGCAAGCGGGCGCGCAAGCCGAGCCTCTTCGTCTCGGAGGCTCTGGATCTCGATGCCAGCGAACTTCGCCTCGCGCACAGCGAGCCCCTGGCGCCGGTCCTGCGCCATCGCCGCGCCGGAGAGACGGAGGCGGAGAAGGTCGAGCCGTCCGAACTCGCGCTCATGGGTCCCGCCGCCGTGCTCTCGCTGAGCTTCCGCCAGGTCGACGACTATCTCACGTGTCCGCTCAAGTACCGCTACGCCCATCTGCTCCACATCCCCGTCCGCCCGCACCACGCGCTCGTCTACGGGAATGCGGTGCACCAAGCCATCCGGCTGTACAACCTCAATCGGAGCTCGGGACGCGACACTCCGCTCGCCAGCCTGCAAGAGGTCTTCCGCAACCACTGGCTCTCGGAGGGCTTCCTCACGCGCCAGCACGAGGAGCTTCGTCTGCAGGAGGGGTTGGAGGCCTTGCGCGCCTTCCACGCGTATGAGGAGGCGGAGAACGTTACCCCAGCGTATGTCGAGCGGCGCTTCTCGCTCGTCGACGACGGCGTCCGCCTGGTCGGCGCCTTTGACCGCATCGACCTCCTGGAGACTGGCGGGCGCCTCATCGACTACAAAACCGCCTCGCCGCTCTCGTCGGAAGACGCCGACGCGCGCACCAAGGACAGCCGGCAGCTGGCGATCTATGCTCTCGCCTACAGTCGCCTATTCGGCTGCTTGCCCGCCTCGACCGAGCTGCGGTTCCTGACGCCGTTCGTCGTGGTCGGCCGAGCCGCGGCAAGCCAACGCTCGATCGAGAAGGCACGGGCGGAGATCGACGAGGTGTCGGCAGGAATCCGAGCGAACGCGTTCCCCGGGGAACCTGTGTATCAGGCGTGTCGATACTGCTCGTACGCCGGCATCTGCCCGAGCCGCCGCCCCGATTAGGCGCCGCCGCCAAGGTCGGCAAAGCCGTCGGCCGCCACGAGATGGTCGGACCACAGGGATTCGATGTCGTAGAACCCTCGCGCCTCGCGGTCGAAGATGTGGATGACGACGTCACCGTAGTCAAGAACGATCCACCGTCGCTCGGACAACCCCTCGGTGTGGAACGGCCGTTCGGGAAGCGCCTCCCGAAGCGACGAGACGAGCGCCTTCGCGTGCACGGGGTTGTCGGCCTCGGCAATGAGGAAGTAGCTCGTCGGAATTGAAACGTCGGTCAGGTCGATGGCCACGATGCCTTCGCCCTTCTTCTCCTCGATGATCTTGGCCGCGCGCCGCAGCAGGGACTGCTCATTCATTCGCCAAACTCCATTCCAGCGCCGACGACGAGCACAAGATCCGTACCAACGGGAACCATCGGACGCAGCGCCTCGTAGTGCGTCACGAATTCCCCGGGGGCTACGATCTTCGCCGCGCCGGGCAACGTATCGCGAAGGATCCACGCCTTCGGCTCCTCCGTCAAGCGAACCACGTAGCTCGTGGCGTAGGTGAACACGTCCGCATTGCCGATGCGGGCCACGCGGAATCCCCGTGTCTGCAAGTATTCCGCCGCCCGCGTCGCCGCCAGGCGCACCCCACTGCCGTTGAATATCGTCACGGAGATCTGGTCCGGAGTCAAAAGCGCACGCGCTCGCACCGCGGACGCCACGAGCTTCTCCGTTTCCACGACCATGGCCACGCGCCGCCCAACTCCGTCGCGGACTATGACGCTCGTCGGAACCTCGCTGATCTTGAGGGCCATGCCCTTGCGTGAAAGACCCCGCCACACGCTCCACACCTGATCCGCACCAAGGTTCGACCGCGCCCTGGACAGCGCCCGCCGAGCGGTTTCGTTCGCGTCCGTTTCGCCTGCCGAGGCCTCCGCGGCGGCGAGGATGGCGCGCAGCGCGCGCGCGCGGCGCTCCGACACGACTTCCTCCCGGGAAGCCCCCTCCACGTAGGCAAGGATCTCCGTTCCCGAGAGCTCGTACTCGCCGCGTCCGCTGTCGATGGAGGCGCCACGGCCCGGAGTCTCCCGATCACTCACCGGGGCGGGTAGCTCGATCGGGATGGGTCCCAACGCGTCGAGGAAGGCGGCCACATCGTGCGCCGTCAACACAACGTACCCGGCGACGGGGATTCCAAGCAGCGCTTCGGCGGCATGGCAGCAGGCATTCCAGCCGTAGTCCGCGCCAAGGTCGCCGAGCTCGATGAGACGACCGTCCCTGCCCTTCACCGAGACGTCCTCCGGGACGAAGACGACCGAGGTCCCCGCGGGGCTAAGACTCAGGGTTCCCATCGCGTCGGCTCCGAGCCCGTCGCCCGTCGCCCCTTCGATCACCCAAAGAAGCGTCCCGCTGCCGTCCGACGGCCACCCGGCCCGATCTTGGGTTGCAGCGAGAACCCAGACGAGAAGTCCCACAGCGCCAAGCATAGCTCCGGCCGCCCCGCAGAGAATGGTCTTGCGAACCGGGTTCCCCTTCATGCCCCCCCAATATCGACGCTATCATGGGAATGCGCAGTTGTCAACTGGAGCCGATTCTCCATCATGCTTGCGTACGACCGTTGACAGTTCGGCCCCGTCCGCTATCCTTGGAACCATGCACAGGAACGGACGTCTGCCAACGTTCGGCCGACGAAGAGACGCTCCGCCACGCGTCGCAGGGCGGGTTAGCTAGGATGACGAAGCCGCGGGTCTCGTTTCTCACCTTTGGCTGTCGGGTGAACCAGTACGAGACGGACATGATGCGTGCTCTCCTTGCCGCCGACTGTGTGCTCGTCGACGGTCGAGCCGACATCTATGTCCTGAATGGATGCAGCGTCACGGGCCTGGCAGAGAAGAAGGCACGGCAGGCTGTCCACCGCATCCGCGTCGCATCGCCGCGCGCAGTCGTCCTCCTGACCGGCTGTCTGGCGGATGCGGTCGCCCGGGGAATGGTGCCGTTCGAGCCCGTCGATGCGGTCGCTGGAAACGCCTGGAAGACGAGGCTCCCCGAAGTTGTGGCTCGCGTTCTGGCGGGAGAGCGCGGGCTCTTCCCTCCTGCGCTGCCCCGGCCGCTGGATGAGGAGGCGTCCTCTGGACCGAGTGGCCGCGTGCGCGCCTATCTCAAGGTCGAGGACGGGTGCTCCGGAGTCTGCACCTACTGCCACGCAGTCCAGCTCCGCGGACAACCTCGCAGCAAGAGCCTCCGGGCCGCGGTCACTGAGGCCGAGCGACTCGTCGGGGCGGGGTTCCCCGAGATTGTCCTCACGGGAGTCAACCTCGCGGAGTACTCGACGCCCGAAGGCAAGCTTCCCACCCTCGTGCGTAGCCTCCTGCGGATCCGGGATCTCGTCCGCCTGCGCCTCGCGTCCCTCAACGTCGCCGGTGTCACGGACAGCCTCCTCGACGTCTTCGCCGAGGACGCGCGGCTGTGCCCTCACTTCCACATTCCCCTGCAGACTGGCAGCGACCACGTCCTCCGTGCGATGCGGCGTCCGTACACGGTGGCGGCCTATCGCGCCGCCGTCGCCCAGATCCGCAACCGCTTGCCGGACGCCACGTTTGGCACGGACCTCATCGTGGGTTTCCCCGGCGAGGACGAGGCCGCGTTTGCCGCCACGTGCCGGATCGTCGAGGAGGTCGGCTTCGCCAACCTTCACGCCTTCCGCTTCTCGCTGCGCCCCGGCACGGAAGCTGCAGGGCTTCGACTGGCAGCGGTCCCCGAGTCCGTTAAGCGGGATCGCGCGGACCGGCTTGCCGCCGTCTGGCACCCCGTGCGGCGGCGGCTTCTTGACGCTCGCTTGGGGAAGGTCGAAGATGTCTTGACGGAAGCAGAGCGCGAGGGCAGATTTCAGGGCCACTCGGCGGGGTATCTTAAGGTGACGTTCGCATCCGATGCACAGGTTCCCAACGCGACCCTGTGTCGCGTGCGCGTTACGGGCGCCTCGGATGACGGACTCGAAGGGGTCCATGACGATCAACACCGTGCAGGCTGAGATTGTGTTTCGCGACGACGCGCAGGCCGCCGCTCTGTTCGGGCAGTACAACCGCAATCTGAAGGAAATCGAGAAGGCCTTCTCGGCGAAGATCCTTGCCCGCGGCGAGATCGTGCGCATTCAGGGCGAGCCCGACGAGGTGGAGCGCGTCCGCGCGCTGTTCGAGAAGCTCCTCACGTTGATTGACAAGAATCACTGCCCATCGGCCGCTGACGTTCGCTACCTCATCGACCAGGTCAAGGCCGGAGTCGGCGTCCAGGACGTGCTCTCCGATGTCGTCCGCATCACCCACTGGGGCGAGGAGATCCGCGCAAAGACCGTGGGGCAGCATCGCTATGTCCAGGCCGTGCGCGACAGCGATGTGGTGTTCGCCATCGGTCCGGCCGGCACGGGGAAGACGTACCTCGCGGTGGCTCAGGCCATCGACTACCTCAAGCGCGAAAAGGTGAAGCGAATCATCCTCACGCGGCCGGCGGTGGAAGCAGGAGAGGAGTTGGGGTTCCTGCCCGGCGACATCCTGGCCAAGGTGAGTCCGTACCTGCGACCGCTCTACGACGCCATGTTCGACATGATTCCGTCAAGCGAATTCGAGAAGCTGACGGAGTACGGCCGCATCGAGATGGCACCGCTCGCCTTCATGCGGGGCCGGACGCTCAACAACAGTTTCGTGATCCTCGACGAAGCACAGAACACAACGTCAACGCAGATGAAGATGTTCCTCACGCGCCTGGGGTTCAACTCCAAGGTGATCATCACGGGTGACATCACGCAGGTGGACCTCGAGGACCGCGTGTCCGGACTGATCTCCGTGCAGGACGTGCTGTGCAACATTGACGGCATCTCCTTTGTCTACCTCGACAAGTCGGACGTCGTTCGCCATCCGCTCGTCGCACGGATCATCGAGGCCTATGAGCAACACGAGAAACCAAGATCGGACGCGCGCAGGTAGCCGCCGCGGCGATCCCACAGGCAGCCTGGCGTTGGCCCGGCGAGATCCGGCTCGGCTCTTTGTGAGCGGACGGAGGGAGTGACGAGCGGGGAGCGCTCGCCGCGGAGGTGAAAGGACGGCCATGTTCTCTATTCGTGAGGCCACTCCGAGCGACAATGCGGCCCTGCTTCGGCTCGAGGCCGACAGTCCGCAGGGAACAGGCATCTCGATCCTCATCGACCGTGCGGACTACTTCTACCGGTCGCGCATGCACAACCAGGCAAGGGTTCTGCTCGCCGTCGAGGATGGTCGCATCGTCGGAGTCATGGCGTTTGCCGTGAAGGACGTCCTCCTCAACGGCGTCCCCGATCGGGCGGCCTACTTCTACGACCTGCGCGGCGAGGCAACGTACCGCCGCAGCATGAAGCGCGGACTCTTTCGGTTGTGGAAGACTGTGCTCGAGGAGGTGCAGGCCGCCGATGCCGCGTTCCTCTACGGACACGTCAAGTGCGACAACATTGATTCGCTCAACGTCGCGACTCGCCTGGGTGCGCAGGAAATGGCATCGTTCGATATCTTGACCCTGCCCGCTCTGCGCGGCCGCACAAGCCCCCTCGACGCACATCTCGACTCACTCGACGAAGAAGTGGCGCGCATCGAGCATGCCGTCGGCCCTCGCCCGCTGAAGCCCCTCCGCTTCGCGGCCGCCTACGAGCGGGGAGCCGAACTCGGCTACTTGAAGGGCATCTTCCGCCTCGAGCGCGGTGATTCGTTCGCGCAGGTGAGCGCGTGGGATCTGTCCGCCATCTATCGCGGCCGTGTGCTCCACATGCCGCTCACTCTGCGAGCTCTCGGGGCCGTCCTGAATCCGGCCGCGCGCTTCCTGCCCGTCCCTCGCGTGCCCGTCGTCGGCCGGCCCATCGCGTACCTGCAGCTCTTCGATCCGGTGTGCGGCGGCCGTCACGGCTTCGCCCTCCTGAAGTCCCTCATCGGCCGGCTTCAGCGCAACGCGCACGCTGATGGAGTCGACATTCTCACGCTGTTCGCGTATCGGCACGATCCCCTCGTGCGCTTGCCCCGTTTCCTCCTACAGACGGTGCTCCACTACCGCACGATGGGCCTCCCGGTGCGACAAGGCGCGCTGCCATCGGAGAGGCCGCTCTACCTCGACATCCGCGACATCTAGAGCGCGAGCCGATAGCCGAACCCGCGAACCGTGAGAACGACCTTCGGCTTCGTAGCGTCCGTCTCGATCTTCCGCCGGAGAAGGTAGACGTACTTCTGCGCGTCTTGGTCAGTTGCGTACGAAGGATGCCCCGCGGCGCGCGACGGGTCCGTCCACAGGGACCCGACAATCTCCTGGCTGGAGAAGACGCGGCCGGGAGCCGAGGCCAAGAGAGAGAGGAGGGCGTACTCTTTCGGGGACAGGGTCACGCACCGCTCGCCAATCCGCACTTCCTTCCGCTCGTCGTCGATCACGAGGCGCGTGCGACCCAGTTCGGGATGCATTCGCCGAAGCACGGAGCGAACCCGCGCGCGCACCTCGTCTTGTTCAAACGGCTCTTGGATGACGTCATCGGCGCCGAGATCGAGCGCGTGGACTCTGTCGCCAAGCCGCGCGAGGGATGTGAGAGCAATGACGCCCGGGGTACCGGCATGCTCGCCAAGCCACTCCAAGAGGCCCCAGCCGCCGCGATGGGGGCCGCGGATCGCCAACTCTAAGAGGACGAGATCCGGCCGCAATGCGGAGATGCGATCGCGGGCCGCGTCGTCGCATGACAGGGCGACGACGCGGTGCCCGTCGTCACTCAGACCCTTGACGAGAGAATCCTGTGGCTGCGAATGACACAGGACAATCTGTGCGCGCTCCATGACCTTCTCCCCTCGTAGATCTACTCCGCGTCGTCGGGCGCGCGTTCTCGCCGCATGAACGTCGGCACATCGAGGTCCGCGTCGCGCGAAACGCGCTCGCGTCGCACGTGGCGTTTCTCTTCCCGCACGACGGAATCCTCCGCCTGGAAACTGGCTGCGATGATCGTAATCTCCACCTCGCGGTCCCTGTCGGGCCGAACCACCGCACCGAAGATAAGATCGCATTCCGTGGCCGCAGCCCGGCGCACGTGATCGGCCGCCTGCGTGACCTCGCCCAACGTGAGGTCCTCTCCGCCGGTGACGTTCATGATCAGCCTTCTCGCGCCCCGGATCGAGTCCCCTTCGAGGAGCGGGTTCGTGCTCGCTCCCTTGGCCGCCACCAGCGCCCTTCCCGGTCCGGCAGCTCGTCCCATCCCCATCATCGCTTCGCCGGCACCTGCCAGCAAACTGCGAATGTCGGCAAAGTCGAGGTTGATGAGTCCACGCACGGTGATGAGATCGGAGATCCCCCGCACGCCTTGGTGCAGGATGCCGTCGGCGAGCTCGAATGCCTTGGTCATAGGCATCCCCTTGGCGGCAGTCTGGAGCAGACGATCATTGGACACGACGATCAAGACGTCGGCCGCCGCACGCAATTCCCGAAGCCCCTTCTCGGCGTTGGCCGTCCTCGTCGCTCCCTCGAACGTGAACGGACGAGTCACGACGCCGATCGTCAAGGCGCCCTGCTCCCGCGCCACCTCGGCGATCACCGGAGCGGCTCCCGTTCCCGTACCGCCGCCGAGGCCTGCAGTCACAAACACGAGATCCGTCTCCCGCAGCAGGGTGGCGATCTCCCAACGCGATTCCATCGCCGCCCGTCTGGCCTTTTCGAGATTTCCCCCCGTACCGCGCCCGCCGGTGATGTCAACGCCAAGCTGAAGCTGCTCACGTACGGCCGTCGCCTGGAGAACCTGCCGGTCGGTGTCCACAGCGACGAGGCGCACCCCCACCAGGCGCTCCTCGCGCATTCTTGCGACCGCGTTCACGCCACCGTCGCCCACGCCAAGAACCACGATGCGGGCATTCGCGCCTCGATCCACGCCCCCGCTCTCCTTGGCTTGTTCGATCAGTGGAGGTTCCCCAATCACCACGTCGCGCCGACCGAGCACCTGTCCCACGGCTTCCTGCAGCTTGTCCGGTTTCCGCAGGCAGTACTCTTTCTTGAAGTCGCTGTCGACGGAGATGTAGAACCGCTCACCGTCGTCTGCAACGGAAGACGCATCAATGGGAAGACAGGCTCGCAGGACGCGATCCTCAATCCCATCGCGGATCGTTCGCCACTGCTCTCGCAGAGATCCCTCGCTCGCCCCATCCAATCGCGTGCCGGCCATGGCTCTCTTCCTGTGCAGCCATTCTGTACGCGGATCGAGGGCAAGTCAACGCGGGGCGACTCCGCCACGTCGCAGTCTCCGAGCGGAGGGTCGTCGATCAAGCAGCGCGAAGGCGAAAAGACAAGCGGGAGCGACGCCCCCGCTGCACAAGTCTACAGCCGACTACTCGGTGGCCGTATGCTTCTGAGACACGATCTCCATCCCGTTGTAGAAGCCACAGTGCGGACACACTCGGTGAGGAAGCTTCGGCTCGTGGCAATGGGCGCAGTCCGTGGATGGCACAGGATCCATCTTCCGCCAGTGGTTCCTGCGCATACGCACCTTGGATCTTGAAGTTCGGTATTTCGGTACAGCCATTTCTCCTCCTGAATGGAGACACCGCTTCACTCCGGCAATAGGATCGCAGTTTACCCTTCGGGATCGGATGGCGCAAGCTCAAGCACAAGGGTGACCGGCCCGTCGTTGACCGACTCGACCGACATGTGCGCACCGAAACGCCCCATGGCAACGCGGACGCCTTCGGCCTGAAGGGCCTCAACAAATGCGTTGAACACGGGCTCGGCGACCTCCGGCCGAGCCGCGTGAGTGTAGCTCGGACGACGCCCCTTGCGCGTGTCTCCGTAGAGCGTGAACTGCGACACGGCCAGCACCTCGCCCTGAAGCTCGCGAAGCGAGAGGTTCATCTTGCCCTCTGCGTCCTGAAACACGCGCAGATCGAGGATCTTGCGCGCCGCCCCCGCAAGGTCGAGGCGATCGTCCCCGTGGCCGACGCCGACCAAGAGAAGAAGCCCTGCGCCAATCGACCCCACCGCTTCCACGCCGACACGGACCGCCGCCCGCTCGACCCTCTGCAGAACAATGCGCACGCCGCTACTCCGTATCCTGGAGCCGTTCGGCGAAGTCGAGCAGCTTCTGCATCCCCTCGTCGCTCAGCGTCGCGGCCCGCGAGAGGAGAACTTGCTCTATCTTCTCTCTCGTCATTTGTGCGCGGATGTTACGATGAAACGCTTGTTCCACGAGACGCGGCGCACGATGGTGCGCGCGCTCGTCGACGTAGTTCACCCGCCACTGCGGCAGTTGATTCAGAAGGCCTATCGCACTCTCCACCAGGTGCTTGATGTGCGGCTCTCGCGTCTCGAACACCCCATTGATGTGGTTCGCAAGGCGCTGGTTGTCGGTGAAGAAGACGACCGACTGAGGCTTGTAGGCGATCGCACGCCGGCAGCCCTCGATCAGAGCTCGGTACTCGGCGACCTCCGTCGTCGAACGGCCGATGAGCTCCGAGATCTCGTCCACGACGTTTCCGTGCGCGTCCGTCATCGCGATGCCGATGCCCGCTTCCCCGGGCTCCGCTCGCGCTCCTCCATCGACATACACGAAGAGCTTGTCCATCCTGTGGGTCCACCAGGCTTCGAACCTGGGACCTACCGGTTATGAGCCGGCTGCTCTGCCTCTGAGCTATGGACCCGCCTACCCGACGGAATATACGTACGCATCTCGACTTCTGTCAAGCGGCTTCGCTGCCCTGTTTCTCCGCGTTGTCCGGAACCTCGTTCAGGTCGAAGCCACAGGCTAGCAGAGGACCGAGAAGGTCCTCGGGGTTGCGGAGCCACTGGCCCCACTTCCTCCCCATGTGCTCCGTCCACGAGTACGAGCGACGGCTGAATGCATCGGGGCGCCCATCTTCGAGGGGGATTGCACCCTCGCGATAGTAGTCCTGCGCGAGGTATCCCTCGTCCATGACGGCCATCGCGGCGTCGACCTCCCCCCCGGAAAACACGGGGTATCGGTCCTCGAACAGGCTGAAGGAGAGCGGGTACCGCGGCCGCGGCCGTGGCGCCGCCGCCGGATAGCCCATCGCGAGTTGGACGACCGGGAACACGCGCTTCGGAAGTTCGTACTCCTCTGCAATGCGGTCGGCAATGAAGGGGGCCGCTCCTAGGTAGCAGCTCCCGAGCCCCAGAGCCTCCCCGGCGATAACGAGGTTCTCCGCCATGTACGCCGCGTCCTGGATGGCGAACAGGAGGATGGCTGCATCGCTCGTCACCCGTTTCCATCCCCGCCGCGCGAGGACGAGCTCGAGCCGATGCACGTCCGCGCAGACGGTGAAGAGGAGAGGGGCATGAAACGGGTTCTTCTCTCGATCCCGGCGCAAGAGGAGGCTCCCCAGCTGCGCGGCGAACGGCGCCTGCTGACCAGCCCGGACGATCATCTCGACGGTCTCGTCCGACGGCACTTTGTTCGTGTACTCCCGCACCGACGCGCGGCGCATCAATACATCGATTATCGGGTTCGCATCCATCGATTCACCTCGCGCCGGGGCCGTCCGGAGAGAGACTCTCGGCTCGCGGCAGCATAGCTCCTTTCGCATGAGATCGCGACCGGCTATGCTCCCGCCGCGCGGGGGGAGACGCGGGACACTGGAGGGGCCGATGGAGAACTTGCTGGAGAGCACTGTGCGCCAATCGTCGAGCTGGATCGAGGCCCGCTTCCAGGAGCGGCGCAGCCTCATTCTCTCGGTCCGCAACGGTCACTTCGATCAGTGCTCAAGCGTTCGCGCTTCCGGCGCGGGCATTCGCGCGCTCGTCGGCGGAGCCTTCGGATTCGCCAGCACGACCGATCTGTCCGAGCGAGGCCTCCGCAATGCGGTGTCCGCGGCAAACGCGTTGGCCGACGCCACATCCCGCGGCAAGACGGGCCAGCTCGTGCGGCTCGCGCCGGCTGCACCTACACGCGGGACGTTCGCGGTCGCCACGAACGACCCGCTCGACGCGCACACGCTCGAGGAGAAGATCGACCTGGTTCTCCGCATCGACGAGCAGATCCGCCGCGCGTCGCCCAAGATCACGTCCTCGTCGGTGACGTACGAGGAGACACTCGAAGAGAGGATCGTGGCCACAACGGAGGGCACCCTGGCACGCGTCCTCGACATGAAGCCGAGCCTGCGCGTCCTCGCGGTCGCCGCGGCGGACGGCAAGCAGTCGATGGGCCTCGAGACCGTCGGCGTGACCGGCGGGTGGGCGGAGCTTCTCGCGCGGCGCTCCCCGGACGAGCTCGTCGCGGAGGCAGTTCGGATCGCCGTCGACCAACTCTCCGCTCCGCACGCGCCCGGGGGCCCAGCCACCGTCGTGCTGGATCCCGAACTGGTTGGGATTCTGTGCCACGAAGCCATCGGGCACACCGTCGAGGCGGACATCGTCCTCGGCGGCGCGATCACCGCGGGAAAGCTGGGAACGCGCGTCGCATCCGAGCTCGTCACCATGTGCGACTCCGGGTGTCCGCCGTACGCGCCTCACCCCGTCGGCCTCATGGCGGTCGACGATGAGGGCGTGCGCGCCGGCCGCACGGTCCTCGTCGAACGCGGAATCCTCCGTTCCTTCCTGCACAATCGCGAGACGGCAGCCTTCTTCGGCGTTCCGCCAACGGGCAACGCACGGGCATTCCTCTACAGCGACGAGCCGATCATCCGAATGACGAATACGTACATCGAACCCGGCGACACCCCGGTCGAGGCTCTCCTCGCGGGAGTCGAGGATGGGTATTACCTCCGCGGCTTCGCGATGAGCGGCCAGGCGGACTCGAACGCCGAGTTCATGTTCGGAGTCCGCGAGGCCCGCCGCATCGAACGCGGAAAGGTGGGCGCCATGCTCCGCGGAGTCACCATCTCGGGGAACGCGTTCCACGTGCTCGAGTCGATCGACGGCCTGGGCAACGACTTCGCGTGGGAGAACGGCGCCGGCGTCTGCGGCAAAGGGCAGCCGGCGAAGGTCGACGCCGGAGGACCTCACGTCCGGTGTCGAATCACCCTGGGGGGACGGCAAGCATGATGGATGAGCTGCTCGAGAGGTGCCGCGAGGGTTGCGAGGCGGCCAAAAAGCACGGGGCAACAGACGCTGAGGTCGTCGCTCAGCGCGCTGAGGAGATCTCGGTCAGCATCGAGAAGCACGACCTGCAGATCGCTCGCTCGAGTCACGAGTCGACGTTTGGAATCCGCGTCCTAATCGGAGACCGGCTCGGCTTCGCCAGCACGAACGCGACGCGCGATCTGTCCGACGCCTGTCGTGATGCCATCACCTTGGCCAGAGCTACGCCGGGAGACTCGCACAACCGCTTCCCTGACTCTCAGCCCCTCCCCACGGTCGAGAATCTTCTCGACGAGTGCGCGTCGGAGTTCTCCGCGGCGGATGCGGTCGATTGTGCGTCCAAGATGCTGCGCGTCGCGGAAGCCGCCGATCGCCGGGTGATCGTCGGAGACGGAGCGTTCTCTTCCCTGCGGACGACGCGCGCGGTCGCGAACACGCTCGGCGTAGCGGCGTCCGAGGCAGCAAGCCTCTTCACGCACCACGTTCTCGTCACGGCCAAGGAAGACGAGAGGGTGTCAAGCATGGACTTCCAATTCGGCGCCTGTCGTCACGCGAAGGACATCGACGTCGCGCCTGCGGTGGTTCTCGCATGCCGCAACGCCATCGACTCGCTGGGGTCCGCGCCCGGGGAGACGTTTCAGGGGGTCGTCATCCTGTCGCCCAACGCCGTGCTCGACATCCTCGTCGCGCCACTTCTCTTCCAGACCAACGCGCGCAACGTGCTGCGAGGGCTCTCGCGGTGGCGAGACCGCCTCGGACACCCCGTCGCGTCGCCTGCGCTCTCGGTCGTGGACGACGGAACGCGTCCGGGAGGAGTGGCGAGCTCTTCGTTCGATCGGGAGGGCGTGCCTCACGCGGCGCTGCCCCTCATCGAGCGCGGCCGTCTCGTCTCCTTTCTTCACAACACCTACTCCAGCTCCGCACTCGGCGTGCCCAACACCGGTCACGCCGCAGGATCTGCGAACACCCTTCCCATGATCGGCCCGACGAATCTCGCGCTCGCCCCGGGCGCGGCGTCCCTCGAGGAACTGGTTACAGACACAGACCAGGGCTTGCTGGTGGGACGATTCTCGGGAAACGTCGATCCGATCTCCGGCGATTTCTCGGGCGTGGCGAAGGCAGCGCATCTCCTTCGCCATGGAAGGCGCGTCTGCCCGGTAGCTGGAACGCTCGTCGCGGGAAACGTGTTCGACGCGCTCTGCGCCATCATGGACATCTCGAGGAACACCCAGCAGGTCTTCGGATTCACTCTTCCGTACCTACGGATTGGCGGAGTCTCGGTTACCGCTGGGTAACCGCTACGCAGCGCCCTCTGCGATCGGAGCCGGTAGGGACTGCTCGGCTTCGACGATGCGGAATCCCGCCTCTATGCGTGCCAGGTCTGACTCCACGCGTGCCGGCAGCGCGAGTCCGGGAGCGAAGCGAACGAGTAGGACCCGCGCCCGCTCGCCCTGCAGTAGGATGACGGCGCGCCCCGTGCGCCCCTCTGCGTCGGGTGCGAACGAGACGACGGCCCCCTCCCATCCCGAAGGTAGCGGCCCGGCCTGGAGTACGCCCGGCCGCTCGCAGGAAGAGCACGGATCTACATCTTCCCAGGCCGCGGCGACCGCGCTTTCGACCGTGGCGGCGGAGACGGCCAGGACCCACGCCTCGATGCCCGCGATCGGCGATACCAAGCCGGCCACGCCGTCGACTGCCATGACGCTCCAGCCGACCGGCAAAGGAAGAGCAAACCCGATCTGCTCGTCGACGGTCTCGGCGTCGCCCGGCAGGGTCACCCCGGTCAAGCCGTCACTGTGCAAGTAAACCACCGAGTAGGCGAAAAGGATGATGCCAACCCAGATCCCAACCAACAGCGCCGCGTTCTTCATACCCGCACCTCCCAAGCCGCCCTCGTCCCCCGGATTTCGATCTGCTCTTCTCAAGCATTCTAGGGGCAGCGCATGCGGCGGCCAAGTGCCTTGGCGAAGGTCGGGCGGGCGAGCGTCGAGAGTTTGCCGCGGTCGAACCGTCTGCCTACAATCGGTGGCGGGTGAGCGAGATGAAGAGGGTCCCTGATCTGTTGACGTTGTCTCGGGGCGTCATTGCGGTGGCCGTCCTGTCGTTGGGATTCCTCGGGAGAGCTGCTCTGGAAGCCGTCATCGTCCTGACGATGATCGGGTGGACAACCGACATCTTCGACGGTCGCCTCGCTCGGAAGCTCAACAAGCCGCCTACGTGGGTTGGAGAGCAGGAGTTCACCTTCGACATGATGATGGTCTTCTCCGCCCTGTGTTACCTGACGATGTCCGACTTCGTGCCGCTTCTGCCCGCCCTTGCCTACATCATGGTGGCCGCAGCGTGCATCGCGTACTTCCGATCGAAGTCCGTGACCATGTCGTTCGCTTTTCCCGTCGTCGCCCTGCCGCTCGTGGTCGCCTACTACGAGGCGCCGCGCGCCGCCCTTCTCTACGGGATCTGGATCGTCGCGGCGCTCCTGCTCGACTGGTCGCGGTTCAAGGGCGTCGTGCTGGAGTTCATCGGCAACGCCCGCAGGCTTGGACGGCGCTAGAGGAGACGGCCGGGCTGGGCCTTGCCCAGATGCGCGTAGGCGCGGGCCGTCGCAACGCGGCCCTGCGGCGTCCGCTGAATGAACCCCTCCTGGAGAAGGAACGGCTCGACGACATCGGTGATCGTGTCCTTCTCCTCGGAAAGCGAGGCCGCGAGGGTATCGAGTCCCACCGGCCCTCCGCCGAACTTCTCTACCAGAGCGCACAGCACGAGCCGGTCGAGATCGTCGAGGCCTACGTCATCGATTCTCAGCATGTCGAGAGCCCGCCGCGCGGTATCCACGTCGATGCGTCCCTCGCCCCGGACTTCCGCGTAGTCGCGCGTCCTCCGCAGCAGCCGATTGGCAATGCGCGGCGTTCCTCTGGCTCGTTTCGCCAACTCGTCGGCCCCCTCGGAAGTGATAGCAATTCCAAGAAGCCGGCCCGACCTCACAACGATGTCGGTCAATTCGCGACGTGTGTAGAAGCCGAGGCGGAACGACACCTCGAACCGGTCACGCATCGGCGCGGAGATGAGGCCGGCGCGCGTCGTCGCGCCGATGAGCGTAAAGGCGGGAAGGTCGATGCGCAGAGACTGCGCGTTGGGTCCCTCGCCGAGGACAATGTCGATCTTCCCATCCTCCATCGCCGGGTACAGGATCTCCTCGACGTTGCGGCGGAGTCGATGGACCTCGTCGATGAAGAAGACGTCGCGCGGGTGGAGATTCGTCAGGATGGCGGCGAGATCGCCCGCCTTCTCGATCGCAGGGCCGGAGCTGACGCGGAAGCCGACGCCCATCTCCGCGGCGATGATCTGCGCCAGTGTCGTCTTCCCGAGGCCCGGAGGACCGGAGAGCAGCACGTGGTCGAGCCGCTCGTCGCGTCGCCGCGCGGCCTCGATGTAGATGCGGAGCTTCTCCTTGACGTCTTCCTGTCCGACGAACTCCTCAAGCGCGCGAGGCCGCAGTGTCGTGAACGCCGAATCCTCTTCGAGTCTCGCCCCAGCCAGGTGCTCCGTCCTCATCTCGGCCGCATTCTACGAGGGAGACGTTCGGCTCTCCAACTCGCGGGTGCGATTTCGAGGAGGGCGCAGTACGATCGCAGCGGAGCGTGAGAGGTCCATGACGCGTGACGTGGTCACCATCGGGACGTTCGACGGAGTGCATTGCGGACACCAGCGCGTGCTCACCGCAGCCCGCGCAACAACCGTTGCGCACGGCGGGAAGTGCATCGCGTACACGTTCGACGTCCCGCCGCGCGCCATCACCGGGGAAGAGGAGCCGCGCCTGCTCCTCCCTCCATCGACGAAGCGCCTCCTGCTCAAGAGGTGGGTCGACCGAGTCCTCGAAGCCCCGTTCCACAAGCTGCGCGAACTCGGACCGAGAGCCTTCGTCAGCGAGGTGCTGGTCGGCGAGTTGGCGGCGGGAGCCATCGTCGTCGGGGAGTCGTTCCGGTTCGGCCGAGGCCGAACGGGCGACGTCTCCGTTCTCGCCAAGCTCGCCGACGACGCGGGCCTGGGACTCACCGTGGTCCCCGCCCTCACGATCGGCGAGGAACCAGTCAGCAGCACGCGGATCCGTCGCCTCCTGCAGGCAGGCGACATTCCCCAGGCAGCGTCCCTTCTCGGCCGGCCTCCCCTTCTCCTCGGCACGGTCGTGTCGGGCGACGGAATCGGCCGCACGCTCGGCTTTCCCACCGCGAACCTGGGTCTCGATCCACGCGTCTTGCTCCCACGGCACGGAATCTACCTTTCCCGCGCATTCGGCGCCGGCATCCGCTCGGAGGCCCTAACCTACGTCGGCTCCCGCCCGACAGTGTCCGAGTCTCCCGTGCGTTGCGAGGTCCACTTGTTCGAGGACCCTCGCCGTGACGTTCGGGGTGAGACGATCGAGGTGCACCTCCACGCCTTTCTCCGGGCCGACCGTGCGTTCGCCACGCTGGGTGATCTCCGCCGACAGATGACCCACGACCTCGAAGCGGCGAGACTCGCGGCAGACGCCTTTCCTGACCGCAGCGACCCGGAACCGTTCGGCGGTTGAAACGTCGCCGCGGCTCACCTACCATAGCAGCGGCATGCTGGTTCTCGGCTTGGATACGTCGGAGTCACCGGGCAGTGTCGCTCTTCTCGAAGAGGCGAATCTCGCGGTCGAGCGCGTGCTGCCTGAGCCTTTGCGGCATGCGGAGTGTCTTCTCCCGACGGTAGAAGCGCTCCTCGCGGAGTGCGGCCGCACGCGGGATGACGTCGGACGAATCTGCGTGAACCTCGGGCCCGGATCCTTCACGGGCCTTCGGATCGGCCTGGCGACGGCAAAGGGCATGAGCCAGGCGCGGAGAATCGCCCTGGTCGGCGTTGACGGTACGGTGGCGTATCGCCAGCGTGCCGCCGGGGAGCGACGCATCTGCGTCGCGATCGCCAGCCGACGGGATCTTGTGTACGCGCGCTGGTTCTCCGGCGAGCAGCCGCGGAGTGAGACGGTCATGCTGCACGAGGCGGACCTTGTGGAACGGCTTCGCGCAGAGAAGCGCCCGCTGTGCGTGATCGGGAGCGCGGCTCGTCGGCTCGTCGACCACATGGCCGACTCGTCGTGCGTGGTTCTCGGACCTGCGGAGGCCTTGGAACCTTCGGCGCTCGCTGTGGCGAGGATTGGCGCCCTGCTCCGCGAGGGCCGGCTGCACGAGCTGGAGCCGACGTACGTGGAGCCGATCTTGGCGTAGATGTGAGAACGAGAGGTGAGTGGAGATGTCGAGAGTCTGCAGTGTTTGTGGCAAGCGCCCCCTCGCGGGGAACATGGTGAGCCACTCGATGAGGCACACGCGGCGCGTCCGTGCCCCCAACCTCCAGCGAGTTCACGCGATCGTCGAGGGACGGCGGGCGTGGATTCGCGTGTGCACGCGGTGCATCAAGTCCGGACACGTAACGAAGGCTGCGTAGCGCGGCAAGCCGAAGAAGGGAGCCCGTTGAACGAGAAGGTCACGCTGTTCGGCGAGGTGGTCTCGACCGGCGGTGAGGACATCGAGGTCCGTCTCGATACCGATGAGCTTGCCATCCTCCACGATGGCAGCGAGCAGTCCCCACACGTCGGATACCGCGGCGAGTTCACCGTGGAAGGTCGTTCGCCCGACGGGCGAACGGTCGTCTCCCCAGCTCGGCCGACGGCCAGCGCAGAGGATTCGACGGCGTTTGACCTTGAGTTCGACCGCTTACATAGCGCGCTTGCCGGGCGTCGGGCCGGCCAGCGATCGCGAGATCCAAGTCCTACCACACCTTCCCTGCAGGAGGAGCAAATCCGCGGCTGGGTGGACCGAGCGGGAACCGCACTTGGCCAACTGCGGAAGCATCGCGCGAAGCGATTGAGCGAGCAAGTCAACGACGAATCCTAGGAGGTTTCATGCCCCGCGGAGTTGTGGTCGTCGACGGCGAGCGCTGCAAGGGGTGCGGGCTGTGCATCGCCGCCTGCCCGCAGAAGGTCCTGGCCTCTTCCGGCACTCTCAACAACAGCGGCTACGACGTCGTTCACATGAAGAATCCAGACGCCTGCGTCGGGTGCGCCTTCTGCGCCCTCACGTGCCCGGACATCGCGCTTTCGGTCTATCGAGAGAAGACGTCGGCCTAAGGAGTTGACATGCGAGAACGCTACCTCTTGCGCGGAAACGAGGCCATCGCGGAGTCGGCCATCCGCGCCGGTTGCCAGTGCTACTTCGCCTATCCCATCACTCCCCAGGGCGAACTCGTCGAGCACATGGCGCACAACATGCCCCGCCTCGGACGAACGTTCATCCAGGCGGAGAGCGAAGTGGCAGCCATCAACATGGTGTACGGAGCGGCGGCGGCCGGAGTGCGCACGATGACGTCGTCCTCCTCGCCGGGGATCTCGCTCAAGCAGGAGGGGATCTCGTATCTCGCCGGAGCGAACCTGCCCGCCGTCATCGTCAACGTCGTTCGCGGCGGACCCGGCCTCGGCAACATCGCGCCGTCGCAGTGCGACTACTTCCAGGCCGTCAAGGGGGGTGGGCACGGCGACTACCACATGATCGTCCTCGGTCCGTCGACCGTACCGGAGGCGGGAGAACTGACGATGCTCGCCTTCGATCTGGCCGACCGCTATCGAACCCCAGTCATGATCCTAGCCGACGGACTGCTCGGACAGATGATGGAGCCGGTAGAGCTGCCCGCGCCGATCGACATGGCGAGCCTCCCGGCCAAAGAGTGGGCCGCGACCGGCGCGCGAGGACGGGAACCCAACATCATCCTGAGCTTCGACCTCTCCCCCGACAACTTGAAGAAGATGAACCTCGCGCTTCAGGCCAAGTACGCGGAGATCCGCAAGAACGAGGTTCGCTACGAGGAGGCGGAGACGGAGGACGCGGACATTGTCATCGTCGCCTATGGGAGCACCGCGCGAATCGCGAAGACCGTCGTCCGCATGGCGCGAGCGGAAGGGATACGCCTCGGTCTGTTCCGTCCGATCACCCTGTGGCCCTACCCGTACGAGCCGTTGCGCGCGCTCGCCGACCGGGTCGATACCGTGCTGACCGTCGAGATGAGCGCGGGGCAGATGTGGGAAGACGTCCGCCTCGCCGTGGCCGAGCGCGCGAACACCCCATTCTACGGCGAGATGGGCGGCATCGTCCCCACGCCCAAGGAGATCCTGACCGAGGTGAGAAAGCATGCCCGTTGACATCGCCCGCATGACGAAGGTCTTCGGTCGGCCGGAGAGCCTGACCCAGGCTCGCTCCACGTATTGCCCCGGATGCCACCACGGAATCATCACGCGGATCATCGGCCAGACGATCGATGAGCTCGGCATCGCGGAGCGCACGATCGGCATCGCGCCCGTCGGCTGTTCGGTTTTCGCGTACCTGTGGTACCGCTGCGACGCTCTCCAGGCGGCTCACGGTCGCGCAAGCGCCGTCGCCACGGGCCTGAAGAGGGCGCGACCCGATCTCGTCGTGTTCTCCTATCAGGGAGACGGCGACTTTGCGAGCATCGGGACGGCCGAATCGATCCACGCCGCGAACCGCGGCGAGAACATCACGGTCATCTTCGTCAACAACCAGATCTACGGCATGACCGGCGGCGAGATGGCCCCGACAACGCTCGTCGGCCAGCACACGGCGACGACGCCTGACGGCAGAGACCCCGCCACGACCGGGTATCCAATCCGCTTCTCGGAACTCATCGCGCAACTCGATGCCCCCGTCTACGTGACGCGCCAGGCCTTGTACGACACACGCCGGATCATGGACTGCACCAAGGCTGTGAAGAAGGCCTTCCAGAACCAGGTGGAAGGGAGGGGGTACTCGCTGGTCGAGATCCTGGCGACGTGCCCGACGAACTGGCATATGTCGCCCATCCAATCCAACCAGCACGTGGCCGACACGGTGACGAAAGTGTTCCCGCTCGGCGATCTCGTGAACAGGGGGGCATGATGGAGCGTTCGGTGGTCATCGCCGGATTCGGCGGACAGGGCGTGATCCTCGCGGGGAAGATCCTCGCTCAGGCGGGAATGACCCACGGCCTCGAAGTCACGTGGCTCCCCTCGTACGGCCCGGAGATGCGCGGCGGGACCGCGAACTGCACCGTCGTCCTCTCCGACGAGCCGGTCGGCTCGCCGATCGTCGACGAGCCCAGCGCGGTGATCGCGCTCAACTTGCCTTCGCTCGACAAGTTCGAGCCGACGGTTGCGGCGGCGGGAGTCCTCATCGTCAATCAGTCGCTCATCGGGCGCGCCGCGAAACGGAGCGACATCCATGTCTACGCCGTGCCGATCAACGAGATCGCAACCCGCGTGGGGAATCCGCGAACGGTCAACATGGTTGCGCTCGGCGCCTACCTCAAAGCCACGCGCGTCGTGCCCCTGGACGTCGTGAAACGCGTCATGGCCGAAGCGATGCGCGACGGGGGAAAAGAGAAGCTCATCGCTGTCAACGAGAAGGCGCTCGACGAAGGGTACGCGGCCATCCCGTAGGGCGAAGGTGCCGGCAGAGGGACGGTCGTTCCACCTAGGCGCGGTCGGTACTCCCACCGCTTCTCGTGAGCACGAGGCACTCCCACGGTGCAAGCTCAACCTGCAGGATTCCGTCCCGGATCTCGCACGGCCGGCCGTTCATTCGGTCGATCGCCGGTCCATCGGGAAACGGGAGATGCTCCACGCGAGCCATTACGCGTTGGCCGGATGAGTTGCCGACGACGGCAACCGCGTCACCCGCATCCGCGCGCACGTAGCCAATCACGTCGCCAGGGCTGGCGTGGGCAAGGGAAAACGACGCCGGATCCTGCGCGGTGACGAGATCAAGGAACTCGCCGCGCACGTCGACGCTCCGCCGAACCGCATCGAGAGCGCGGGACTCGCGGCTCCAATCGTAGGCCCACGGCGCGTACAGCGGAAGCTCGTCGGCCGGGTACAGGGCAAGCTCCCCGGCCGAGAAATCGAGACCCGTATTCACAGGTTGCGTCTCGCCGAGCTCGAACCCACCGTGCACGAAGGGGACCGCGGGAAGGAAGCACCCGAAGACCCAGGCGAACTGGGATCGCGCCATCCCGCCGGGCCTCGCGGCGCAACGCGGCGTGTTGTGAGTCTCTGGAGTTGCAAGGAATGGCAGCGGGATTCGGGTTCGCGCGAGCTCCGGCAGGACATCGGATCGGAGCCGATCGGGCCGGTGTACCGCCCACCAGTAGCTCCCGATCGCCGCGTTGTACCCTTCTTTGCGTGAGTCGTCTCGCAAAGAGAAGTCCTCGTCCCAGAACGCGAAGTCCGCGCGCGCCTGTCGTGTCTCCTCGATGATCCGGTGTTTGAGTTCGCGAGGCAGAGCATGTCCCATGTCGATCATGGCGCCATCGATTCCGTACTCCCACACGTAGTGGGGAAGGATTCCCGCGATGCGGTCCCAAAGCGCGGGGACCGCGAGCTCCGGCGTTGCGAGCCGGACGTCGTACATCCGCACCGTGTTGTACGCGATGTAGTCGAACTCCGAATGTCCGTAGAGCCTAAGGTACGTGACGTCCGACCACGGAGGTTGCGTATCGTCGGGCGGCCAGTCGGCGAACGCCCCCGGTACTCGCGCCTCCCGACGGTCTCCCGTCATGCCGAGGAAACGGACACCGTCTGTCCGGACCCCCTCTCCTACCGGGGCGGGCACGAACAGGCCGCGGTACTCCGCGTGAGGCGGAGGTAGGTCGCAGAAGCTGCCGTTTGCGACCTGCTCCTTGATGCGTGCCAGCTCCCCGGCGGAGAACACCGGGCTCCCGTACAGCGATTCGTCCGCGCTCCCCGGGGGCCGATCCCCGACCTCGGACCGGATCCAGTAGAACCAGTCGGGGTGCTGCGGGACCCAGGCGGAGTCCTTCGCCGCGGTGCGGAATACGAACTCGACGACGACCCGGATTCCCAGTCGGTGTGCCGCTTCGACGAACGCCCGAAACTCTAGATCGACTCCCAAACCGAGGAGGGGTTCGGACAGCGTCTCGTCGAGGCTGTACGGATCGCGGATCGCGTACGGCGACCCCAGGGATCCCTTGCGGCCATCGAGGCCGATGGAGGCAATGGGAAGGAGGTGCACGACGTTGCAGCCGAGGCTGCGCAGGTACGGGAGCAGTGCGATGGCTTTGAGGAACGTGCCCGTCTCCCGCGGCCGGCCGGGAGTCTGAGCAAGAGCGCCATCTCCATCGTGATCGAACGCAGCGGCGGAGCGAACGAAGGCGTTGTAGACGATCGAACGCCGCGTCCACTCGCCTGCCTCCCCTTCGGGACAGTCCTCACGCGGCGAGCGCAGCACTCGGGCGACGGCCTCCCGCCAGAAGTCGACCGCATCGGTCTCCACGACGCCCGTCCCCCGCCCGTACGGGTCGACCCACAACTGGGGCACCCGATAGGGAGTCGAGGTCCGCGTCCTCTTCATCCTCCCCAGCCGTTCCGCGACGCGCCGCAACGCGGCCGCCTCGCTCCCCTGCTCCCCCCACGATGCCTCCGGCCCCTTCCCCCGCATGCGTCCCCTCCCAGGCTGTCCGATGTGCGGGGCTCTCTCCGCCACTCAGGAAGCGGTCCCCGCCCCTAGCGCCCCCCAGGACCCCTGAAGTTCTTGCAGCGCGGGAAGCCTGGTTCCTGGCTGGGGACCCGAGATGCAACGCGATGGACGGCGCTAGCGAACGAGCTTGCGGTACAGACCGCGGTACGTCTTCGCCGATCCCTCCCAAGACAAGTCCTGCCCCATGCCACGCTGCTGGATGTCCCGCCACGCGCGAGGATCGTCGCGATAGAGGCTCACCGCCCGCGTCACCGCGTCCAACATCCCCTCGGCCGTGTAGGTCTCAAAGGCGAACCCGTTCGCGCGCCGCTTGTCATGGGCGACATCGACCACCGTGTCGCGCAGGCCGCCGGTGGCGCGAACGACGGGAACCGTTCCGTAGCGCAGGGAGTACAACTGGTTCAACCCGCAGGGTTCAAAGCGCGAAGGCATGAGGAAGATGTCCGCCGCCGCCTCGATTCGATGCGCCCACTCCTCCGAGAAGGTGATGAGGGCTCCGACCCGGCCGCGGTGTCGCTCGGCGGCGTCGCGGAAGAAGCGCTCGTACTCCGGCGCGCCGGTGCCGAGGACGACAAACTGCACCCCCAGGTCGAGAAGCCGGTCGAAGGCTGGCAGGATGAGGTCGAACCCCTTCTGCTCCGCAAGCCGGGAAATCGCGCCGACCAGTGGGGCGCGCGGATCCTCGGCCATGCCGAGCTCCTTCTGCAGACCCTCCTTGTTCTTCGCCTTGCCCGCGAGGTTGCGCCGCGTGTACGTCGTCCACAAGAGGGGGTCGTGCGCCGGATCCCACACCGCCGTGTCGATGCCGTTCAGGACGCCGTAGAGATCGTCTTTGCGCGTCCGAAGCTCCCCTTCCAACCCGTCCCCTGCATCGAGGATCTCCTTGGCATAGGTTGGCGACACCGTGTTCACGAGGTCGGCCGACAGGATTCCCCCGCGCAGCAGGTTCACCTGGTCGCCCCGCACGTACGGTTCGAGCGCCTTGCCGGAGAGACCGATCGCTCCCGCCAGGCTTTGCGGGAACGCCCCTTGGTAGGCCAGATTGTGAATCGTGAGGATCGTCTTCGCCTCTTTCGAGCGAGACATCCCGAGCGACCGGACAAGCGCGGGGATGAGCGCCGTGTGCCAGTCGTTCGCGTGGATGATGTCCGGCGTCCACCCGAGAGCCTCGCACAGTTCGAGCGCCCCGCGAGAGAGGAACGTAAACCGTTCGAGCGCGTCCGGGTACTCGCTTCCTTCCCCGTAGATCGCGGGACGATCGAAGTACGGATCGTTTCCCAGGAAGTAGATCGGCACGCTGCACTCGGGCAGCACCCCTCGATAGGCCACGCAATCCTTCAACTGACCCGCGACCGGAACCGCAAAGCGCGCTGCTTCATGAAGATCCGTCTTCCCCGCGACGGAACGGTGTTTCGGCATGACCACGAGGACCTCGACTCCAAGGGAAGCGAGGGCCCTCGGTAGAGCAAGAGCTACATCCGCCAGCCCGCCCGTTTTGGCAAACGGGGCGACCTCGGCGGCAACGAACAAGATGCGCATTCCCTCACCTCTAGGAGGGAGTATGGGCACCGGGTGGGGGAGCGTCAACCAAGCTCGGTGCTCCCGACGTGAGGCACGCCCCGCACCGCGATACAATCACCTCAAACACTCGAACGGAAACGAAGGGATGGCCATGCCAGAGCTACGCCGTGGGCCCACAAGCAACCGCTGGGTCATTGTCGCGCCGGAGCGCGCCAAGCGACCTTCCGACTTCGAGCGCAAGCCGGACCCCAAGGCCGTCGAGGGGAGGCCCGGCGCATGCCCGTTCTGCGCCGGGAATGAGCAGCTCACACCGCCGGAGATCTACCGCATTCCAGAGGGCGCGGGGTGGCGGGTTCGCGTTATCCCGAACAAGTTCCCCGCACTGCAGGACTACCACGAGCTGGGTCGCGAGTCCGTGGACGGGGTATTCGACCGCATGCACGGTGTGGGCGCGCACGAGATCGTCGTCGAGGCGCCTGACCACGCTCCGGGAATCGCCGACATGAGCGAGGAGCAGGTCAAGCTCATCATCGACACCTACATCGCCCGCCTTCAGGACCTCATGAAGAACCAATGGTTCCGCTACATTCTCTTGTTCAAGAACCACGGGAAGGAAGCCGGCGCGTCGCTCGCTCATCCCCACTCTCAGATCATCGCCACGCCCATCGTGCCTCAAGAAGTGCGTAATTCGCTCGCCACCGCGCGCGCGTACTACGAGAAGAAGGAGCGTTGCCTCTACTGCGACGTCATGCTGAGCGAGATCCGAAGCGGCGAGCGCATCGTCGAGGAAGTCGACGGACACGTCGTCTGGGCGCCCTACGACTCTCGATTCCCGTTCGAGTTGGTGGTCTACCCGAAGACGCACTCTCACGACTTCACGACGCTCACAGCAGAACAGCGATTCGGTCTCGCGCGCACCTTGGTTCGCACGTTGGGCCGTCTCAAGTCGCTGCTCGGGGACGTGCCGTACAACTTCGTCCTCAAGACGACGCCCAATCCGGTGCACCGGCCGGGGCGACCGGGATATTGGTCGACCCTACCCTACGACTACCACTGGCGGATCGCCATCCTGCCGCGCTTGACCCAAGTGGCCGGCTTCGAGTGGGGCACTGGCTTCTACATCAACCCCATGCCGCCGGAAGATGCAGCTCGATACCTTCGCGAGGTGGAACTCCCCCAGGCCAGCTAGCTCCTGCGGCGGAGCTGGAGCTAGCCCGCGTCCGCCGTGCCCTCGATCGCCTGCGCGTGCCCCGCGCTGCCCGCCTGCGCAAGAAGCTCGCCGGCGATCCACTTGATCCGTTCCTGGACGGCGCGTCCGGCAACACGCGGGTCGAACAGCTTCTTGTTTGGACTCCAATCGCTCTTCGAGAACAGGTCCACGACGTCGTCCTCCACTCCCGCCGGCGGGACGATGGCGGCTGCATTCTTGACGTAGAACTCGCACGCCGTGCGGCTGTAGACGTATTGGTAGTGGGTGTCTTTGTTCAGCTTGCAGATTCCGTAGCGGATCGCGTCCTTCACCTGGTGGAGCAACAGGCCCGACGAACCGTGCAGGACGAGCGGCGTGTCCAAGCCGGCTGCGCGAAGCTTCGTTTGGATCGCCTGTGCCAGATCGACGCGCAGCTGGATGGTGCGCCCTTTCGAGACGCCGTGCTCGGTCCCGATCGAGATCGCCAGGAGATCGGCGCCCGAGGCGTTTACGAACTCCACCGCCTCGTCGGGGTGCGTGTAGAAAGCGTCGTCCGACGCGATCTCGTCCTCGACGCCGCGGATCTTGCCAAGCTCCGCCTCGACAAGAGTGCCGCTCCCTTTGGCCATCCGGACAACCTCGCGGCTGATCCGGACATTCTCGTCGAAGCTCTCGTCCGACGCGTCGATCATGATCGACGAGACCAGGCGCTCGCGGATCGCGGTCTCGATGAGGTCCATCTCCTTGGTCGTGAAGTGGTCCAGGTTGACGAACACGCCCATCGGCCGCTTCGCCGCGAGCTCACGAACGAGCCCGCACATCGCGCGCATCCCGGCCAGCTTGTCGCCCCCGCCGGCGAACTTCGCAGCCCCCGGGCTGATCTGGACGAGAAGATCCGACATCGCCTCGCTGTATGCGTCCAGGAGACCGATGAACGTGTTCGGCTCGGCGATGTTGTTCGCCATGTAGGCGTATCCGCCGCGCTGAGCTCGACGGTACGCTTCTTTCAGCGCGCTTCCTCCAAGAAACGGCATGCTGCGCCACCTCCCCAAGCGTCGCTCGTGGAGCGACGGGCCAGTTTACTTCGAACGCAGGATAGGGCAAAGCCAGCCCCTCCTTGACAAGCGCAATCGCGCTGAGGGAAAGTGTCGCACGCAAGCGAAGCTACATCTATGATCTAGGGGGCACCTCATGGCGAGACAGGAAGCGCTCGATGGGCGATGCGTCAACGCGTTGCGATTCCTCGCGGTGGACGCAGTGGAACAGGCGAACTCCGGACACCCGGGCCTTCCACTAGGGGCCGCGCCGGCCGCCCACGTCCTCTGGTCGCGCGTTCTCCGGCACGACCCTCACGACCCGCAGTGGCCCGACCGCGACCGCTTCGTCCTCTCCGCCGGGCACGGCTCGGCACTCCTCTACGCCCTCCTTCACGTCTTCGGCTACGACGTGCCGCTGTCGGACGTGAAGGCGTTCCGCCAGTGGGGCAGTCGCGCGCCCGGGCATCCCGAGCGCACGGTCACGCCGGGAGTTGAGGTGACCACCGGCCCGCTAGGCCAGGGCCTGGCCAACGCGGTCGGCCTGGCGATCGCCGAGCGCCATCTCGCCGCGACGTTCAACCGCCCGGGACACGAGATCGTCGACCACCGCACGTTCGTCCTCGCCGGCGACGGCGACTTCATGGAGGGCATCTCCTACGAGGCGTGCGCCCTGGCCGGCCACCTGCGCCTCGGTCGTCTGATTGTCCTCTACGACTCCAACGACATCTGCCTCGCCGGCTCAACCAACCTGTCCACGTCGGAGGACACGGCCGCTCGCTTCGCGGCCGCCGGCTGGAACGTGCAGGCTGTGCCCGACGGCAACGATCTCGCGGCCATCGAACGGGCTCTGTGCTCCGCAACAGAGGCCGACGATCGCCCGTCGCTCATCATCGTCAAGACGGTCATCGGGTACGGAGCACCGACGAAGCAGAATACGTTCGGCGCACACGGCGCACCGCTCGGGCCGGAGGAGGTCGCCGCCGCGAAGCGCGCCCTCGGTTGGCCCGAGTCGCCGGCCTTCCTCGTGCCCGATGACGTACACCAACGTTTCGTCGACCTCGCCAGGCGGGGATCCGCCGCGCACGACGACTGGAACCATCGGTTCGACGGCTATCGCCGCGCGTTCCCGGGCTTGGCCGCGGAATTCGAGCGCAGACTCTCAGGCCGGCTTCCCGAAGGCTGGGACGCCGAACTCCCGACGTTCCCCGCCGATCCCGAGGGACTCGCGACGCGCAAAGCCTCGGAGACCATTCTCCAAGCGGTAGCCGCCGCCGTGCCGGAGTTGCTCGGCGGCTCGGCCGATCTGAATCCCTCTACGCTGACGGCGCTCAAGGGGCGTAGCGACTTCGAAGCTCCCGGCGGCCGCCCCGCCGATGCCCAAGGGGCCGTCGGGCCCGAATGGGGCTACGGCGGACGCAATCTTCACTTCGGCGTGCGCGAACACGCGATGGGAGCCATCTCGAACGGCCTCGCCGCGCACGGCGGCGTTCTTCCCTACGCGTCCACGTTCCTCGTCTTCTCCGACTACTTGCGACCCGCACTGCGGGTCGCCGCACTCGCCGACTACCGGACGATCTTCGCGTTCACGCACGACAGCATCGCCGTCGGCGAGGACGGTCCGACGCACCAGCCGGTCGAGCACATCATGAGCCTGCGCCTGATCCCGAACCTCGTCGTCCTGCGGCCGGCTGACGCCAACGAGACCGTCGAGGCCTGGCGGCTGGCCGTCGAGCGCGTCGGCGGCCCCACCGTGCTCGTCTTGTCGCGGCAGGCGTTGCCGACGCTCGACCGCACGCAGCTCGCGCCGGCAAGCGGCGTTCGCCGCGGCGCGTACGTGCTGTGGGACACAGCCCCATCGCCCGAGCTCATCCTGATCGCGTCGGGCTCGGAGGTCGCACTCACCCTTGATGCCGCGCGCCGACTCGCCTCCGAAGGCATCCGTACTCGCGTCGTGTCGATGCCAAGCTGGGAGCTGTTCGAGCAGCAGCCCGAGGCGTATCGCACCAGCGTGCTCCCGCCGGCCGTATCCGCGAGGGTCGCCATCGAAGCGGGCCGGACGCTAGGTTGGGATCGCTACGTCGGCGCGCGCGGCCAGGTTGTCGGCGTCGATCGATTCGGAGCCAGCGCGCCAGGTCCCGAGGTCGCGGCGCGCCTCGGCCTCACTCCAGAAACGATCGTGCGACGCGCGCAGGACATCCTCGAACGCTAGCCCACCCGGGAGGTGGACATGATCCGCGCCTACGCGTCCGCGATCCGTGAGTTCTCGTCGAACGCCCGCCTGTACCTCGCGACTTCGCTTCTCGTGGGGTTCGGCACCGGGCTGCTGTACCTATTCTTCAACCTCTACGTCCTATCGCTCGGCTACGACCAGGCGTTCGTCGGCCTCCTCGCGAGCTTGCCCGCTCTCGTGACCGCGGCCGCCGCGGTGCCCGCGGGGCTTCTCCTGCCGCGCCTGGGCTTCCGGCGGGCGCTGACGATCGGACTCGCCATCTCCGCCATAGCGCAAGTCGCCTGGGTCCTCTACCCGACACGGCCCGTCCTGGTCGCGGCGGCGATCGTCTCGGGGTTGGGAACTGTCCTCCTGTCGATCGTCTCGTCGCCGCTCCTCGTGACGGTGAGCAACGAGAAGACGAGGACGCACCTATTCGGCGTTCAGTTCGCGCTCAACACGTTCGCCACCGTCGTGGCGAGCTTCCTTGGCGGGCACCTCACCAAGTACCTCGGCGCCGGGACCGCAGGCACGAGCGCGGGGTATCGCGGGGTGTTGCTCGTCGCGATGGCCGTGACCCTGGCGGCCTTCCTGCCCATCGCCCGCCTGCGGGGAATGGCTCCCGCGGCCGCCGCGGAGCGGCCTGCACGTGGACACTGGCGGCCCTACCGGCCCCTGCTCGCGAAGCTCCTCGCCGTACAACTCGTCGCGTCTCTCGGCGCGGGGATGACGATGCCGTTCCTCAACGTGTTCTTCCACCTCCGCTTCCATGTCTCCGACGCCCTCCTCGGCTCGATGTTCGCGCTGTCCTCGCTCCTAATGGGGTTCGCCGGCATCGTCGCGCCGTGGGCCGCGGGCAAGCTTGGCAAGGTGCGCGCCATCGTCTTGAGTCAGGCCCTGTCGATTCCACTCCTTCTAGCAATGGGTCTCGCTCCCGTCTTCGGCGCGTCAGCAGGCAGCTTCCTCGTTCGGACAGCGCTGATGAACATGAGCGCGCCCTTGTTCGCCGCCTACTCGATGGGCATCGTCCCGACCCACGTCCGGCCACTCGCGGCCAGTCTCCTCATGCTCGCCTGGAACGGCGGGTGGGCGATCTCCGCCTGGATCAGCGGCCGCGTTCAAGTGGCCGCGGGGTTCACGCCGCTCTTTCTGATCACAGCGACGCTCTACTCCGCCTCGATCGTGATGACGTACGTCATCTTCCACAACGTCGAAGAGTCGACCGAGGCGGAACACGCGGCGGCGCAGCTGCGCGAGTAGTCGAGGATAAGCTCCTGAACAGCCGCTCCTGGTTAGTTGCGTGCGGCGTCGACTGCTGGAGGCAGCGCGTCGGGCGTCGGGATGGGTGCCAAAACGAAGCGCCCGATCCCACGATAGCGCGCGTAGCGCCGAGCCAGGAGCTCGTTCGCCGGCAACGCCGAGAGTTCACTCAAACGCCGCACGATCTCTGTCTTGAGCGCGTCGGCGGTCTTGCCGAAATCCTTGTGGGCGCCTCCCAGCGGCTCGGGGACGATGCCATCGATGAGACCAAGAGCCAACAGCCGCTCGGCCGTCAGCTGCAGGGCGGCAGCCGCATCCTTCGCCTTGTCCTTGTCCTTCCATAAGATGGACGCCGCGCCCTCGGGCGTGATCACCGAGAAGATGGCGTTCTCAAGCATCACGATGCAGTCCGCAAGACCGATGGCCAGCGCCCCGCCTGAGCCGCCCTCGCCGATGACGACGGCGATCGTCGGGACGCGCACTCCGGCCATCGCCTGGAGGCTCTCGGCGATCGTCGCTCCGACGTTCTGCTCCTCCGCCTCGAGGCCCGGATACGCGCCCGGCGTGTCGATCATCGAGATGAGGGGGAAACGGAAGCGGTCGGCCAACTCGATCGCGCGCCGCGCCTTGCGGAACCCCTGCGGACGCGGCATCCCGAAGAACCGCTCCTTGTTCTCCTCGGTCGTCCGCCCCTTCTGCTGGGCCAACACAACGACCGGCCGGCCGTCGAGACGCGCCAGCCCGGCAAGGAGCGCGCGATCGTCGCCCGTGACTCGGTCTCCCCGTAGCTCGTAGAACCCCTCGAAGACCGTCTCGAGGTAATCGAGGGAGTAGGGTCTCTTCGGGTGCCGCGCGAGCTTCACGCGCTCCCAGTCGTTCAGGTTCTCGTAGAGCTTGCGGCGAAGGTGTTGCAGCTTTTCTTCCAGCCGCGCGATCTCCTTCGACAAGTCGATGCCCTCGACGGCGTTCAGTTGGCGCAGCTCCTCGATCTTCGCCTCGAGCAGATCCAGCGTGCGTTCGTCGCTCATCGGACCCCCGCGAAGAAGCCGAGGGCAAGGGCAAGCTCGGCGCGCAGATCCTCGCGCCGCACGACGCGATCGATCTGCCCACGTTCGAGAGCGAACGTCTCCGTCTGGAAGTGAGCCGGAAGCTCCTGCGCGATCGTTTGCTGGATGACCCGACGCCCGGCGAATCCGATCAGCGCGCCCTTCTCGGCGATGAGGATGTCACCGAGCGAGGCAATCGACGCTTGGACGCCACCCGATGTCGGGTACGTCATGACCGAGACAAACGGCAGCCCGGCCTCGGCGAGGCGCCGCCGTACGGTGACCGTCTTTGCCATCTGCAGGAGTGAGAACATGCCTTCCTGAATGCGCGCACCGCCGGACGACGACACGAGGACGAACGCACGCCGTTCGGCCATCGCCGCCTCCATGGCGCGGCAGATGTGCTCCCCCATCACAGACCCCATGCTGCCACCGATGAAGCGGAAATCCATGACTCCGAGGATGAGGGGGACCCCCTCGATCGTTCCGCGACCGATCACGATCGCATCCGAGAGCGACGTCTTCTCCTGCGCCTCGCGCAAGCGCTCGCGGTAGGGCTGGCTATCGACAAACGCGAGCGGATCGTCCGTGACGATTCGCTCCGTCAGATCCTCGAACGAACCGGGATCGACGAGCGAGTCGATCCGCTCCGCCGCCGTGAGGAAGAAGTACTCCCCGCAGCTCGGGCAGACGTTGTTGTTCTCGCGAACCCGCCGTTTGAACACGAGCTCGCCGCACGCCTTGCACTTCATCCACAGGCTGTCGTCCGCCTCGCGGTCGACGCGAATCCTCAAGTATTGGCGCTCTTTGAACAAGGACAACGCTTACCCCCCCTCCCGCCCTCGCCGCGCGCGGGCGCTGCGCCACCGGGCCAGAACGCCGGGCCGCCCTTTCCGGGACGCCCGCTTCTCGCCGGCCGCGAAGCCTCCCGTAAGCACCGACCCGCTCGAGACAAACATCGAGATCGCGTCCTCGACGGGCATGTCCAGATGCCTTACCAGCCGCCTCGGCACGACGAACAGCCGGCCGCTCAACGGGTTGGGGACGTTCGGCAGGTAGACGACGACGCACTCTTCGCCGACGGCGTCCTGCAGCTTGCGAGGATTCTCGTGGGTCACAACGCCGATAGCATACGTCCCCGGCTGCGGAAACTCTAACAGGACGACTTGCTTGAACGCGCTCGTTCGGTCCTTACCGAGCAGCGCGCCCACGAACTGCTTGAACGTCCCGAACATCTTCCGCACGCCGGGCACGGCGAAGAACAGGCGCTCGAAGTAGTACTGCAGCGTCCGCCCGAGGAAGTTCCGCGTGATGATTCCGACGAGCAGGACGAGCACGATGAGGAGGATGATCCCGAGCCCGGGAATCTGGCGACCGACCGCTCGCTCGATCGCATCGCCGGCCGGACGACCTCGTCCGAACAGGCCGTCGAGCGCCGCGTACAAGACCCACAGAATGTAGACGGTAGCACCGATCGGCAGGATGGCCAGGAGCCCACTCACGAAGGTCGCGCGCAGCCAGACGAGGAATCTCTTCATCCCACCCCACTCTGAAGTCGCCGGCGGCGCGCCCGGCATTCGACGCGCCGCGCACCGGATTATGCGGTCGCCCAGCGCTCGACGCGCCGCGCACCGGACTATGCGGTCGCCCAGCGCTCGACGCGCCGCGCACCGGATTATAGGGATTCCCGTATGATGGGAACATGAACCGGCGGCGAGCGCGCATCCTACGGACTGGCGTATTCGCCCTGGCCGCCGTCGCCTGTATCTACGCTGCCGCCCTAGGCCTGCGTATCCTGTACCCCGTCGACGACCTCGACCGGGTCCGCTCCCACGCCGAGGCCGCCGGCCTCGACCCGGCCCTGGTGTGCGCCGTCGCGCGCGCCGAGAGCCGTTTCCACGCGGACGCCGTGTCGCCGCGCGGCGCCGTCGGCCTGATGCAGATCATGCCGGACACCGCGACCTGGATCGCCGACCGCCTTGACGTGAGCGCGTTCGACCTCCACGACGCGGAGACGAACCTCCGCTTCGGCACGTGGTACCTCCGCTACCTGATCGACCGCTTCGGCAACCTCAACCTGGCCCTCGCCGCGTACAACGCCGGGCCGACGCGCGTCGACCGCTGGCTGGCCGAAGGGGCGACCGCCTTTCCCGAGACGGCGACCTACGTGACGCGCGTCCTCCGCGCGGTGCCCGTGTATCGCTTTGTTTTCAGCATCCCGATCCTTCTCCAGGTCACACCCTCGCTACCGATCTAGCGTTGCAGCGTCCAGGTCGTTCGGCTAGCATCAAACTCACTTTTCACACCGTGCAACAGGAGGTCCAAACGTGTCGGAGGCGAAAAAGTGGGTCAAGAAGGACCCAACGCGTGAGAACGTCTTCTGGCCCACAGACGAACTGAAGAAGAGAGCGTGGGTTTCGGACGAGGCGATCTACAAGCAGGCGGCGGCGGACCCGGTCGGATTCTGGGCAAAGCAAGCCGAGGAGCTTCACTGGTTCAAGAAGTGGGACAAGGCGTACGATCCCACTCCGTACGCCTACAAGTGGTTCGTCGGTGGGAAAACGAACCTCTCGTACAACTCCCTCGACCGGCACATCGAGGCCGGCCACGGCGACCGAGTTGCCATCATCTGGGAACCGGAGCCGGTGGAGGAGAAGGCCCTGCACATCACGTTCAAAGAGCTGCATGAGCGCGTGTGCAAGTTCGCCAACGGCCTCAAGTCGCTCGGCGTGAAGAAGGGCGACCGCGTCGGAATCTACCTTCCGATGATCCCCGAGGCCGTCGTCGCGATGCAGGCCTGCGCGCGCATCGGCGCGCCGCACAGCGTCGTGTTCTCGGCGTTCAGCCCCGAGTCGCTGCGTGACCGCATGGACGACGCCGGCGCGAAGGTGCTCATCACCGCCGACGGTTACTACCGCCGCGGCAAGCCGATCGACCTCAAGAAGGCGGCCGAGCAAGGCGCCGAGGGGACAAAGGTCGAGAAGATCGTCGTCGTGAAGCGCCTCGACGGCTCGGCGCCGATGAAGGCCGGGCGCGACGTGTGGTACCACGACTTGGTCGCCAAGGCGTCGGCCGATTGCCCGGCCGAGCCCCTCGACTCAGAGCACTTGTCGTACCTGCTCTACACCTCGGGCACCACGGGCAAGCCGAAAGGAATCATGCACACCACCGGCGGCTACGCCGTCCAGTCGTACGTGACCGCCAAGTGGAACTTCGACCTCCACCCCGGCGACATCTTCTGGTGCACGGCCGACGTCGGCTGGGTCACCGGCCACACCTACATCAACTACGGCCCGCTCATGAACGGCGTCACCTCGTTCATGTACGAGGGCTCGCCCGACGTGCCCGACTACGGCCGCATGTGGGACATGATCCAGAGGCACAAGATCACGCAGCTCTACACGGCGCCGACGCTGATTCGCATGCTCCTTAAGTGGGGCGACGAGTGGCCGGCGAAGTACGACCTCACGAGCCTGCGGCTCCTCGGCACGGTCGGCGAGCCGATCAACGTCGACGCTTGGATGTGGTACTTCGAGAAGATCGGCGGCGGCCGCTGCCCAATCATCGACACTTGGTGGCAGACCGAGACCGGCGCAAACATGGTCAACAACCTGCCCGGCATCGGGCCGTTCATTCCAACCGTCGCTGGTCGCGGCTTTCCCGGGATCATCGGCGACATCCTCGACTCGGGCGGCCAGTCGATGAAGGTCGGCGAGGGCGGCTACCTCGCGATCTTCAGCCCGTTCCCGCCGGCCCTGACGCGCGGCATCTACGGCGACATGGACCGCTTCAAGACCCAGTACTTCTCCGACTACGGTCCGGAGCGCTACTTCACGAGCGACGGCGCCCGCAAGGACGAGATGGGCAACTTCCGCATCACCGGGCGCGTCGACGACGTCATGAATGTCGCCGGCCACCGGTTGGCGACTGCCGAAGTCGAGAGCGCGCTGGCGCAGAACGACAAGGTCAGCGAAGTGGCCGTCGTATCCAAGCCGCACGATCTCAAGGGCGAGGTCCCCGTGGCCTTCGTCCTCCTGCGCAAGGGCATCGAGCCGTCCGACGAAATCCGCAAGGACCTATTGGCGACCGTCAATCGCGTCATCGGACCCACCGGGCGGCCGGAGGAGATCATCTTCGCGCACGACGTGCCCAAGACGCGAAGCGGCAAGATCATGCGCCGTATCTTGAAGGCGCTCGTCCGCAACGAACCCGTCGGCGACCTGACGACGCTCCTGAACCCGGAGACCGTCGACGAGTTGAAGAAGGCCGTCGGCTACAAGGGCTAGGAAGGACCGTGCCAGCAAGCGGCATAAGACAAAGCAACGAAGGGGCGGCGCGGCCGCCCCTCTCTCTTCGGGGGAGGGGATGATGAGCACAGCGGAAAAGCGGGCGAGCCAAGACAAGCTCGAGACCACGCGTTGGCTGTACGTCGGAGTCGGGTTCCTGATCAACATCTGTCTTGGCGCGGTGTACGCGTTCAGCGTGTTCCGGCCGCCGCTCCAGAAGCTGTGGGGCATTACGGCCACCCAGGCAGGACTGCCGTTCATGGTGTTCCTCGGCATGTTCGCACTGGCCATGGCGCTCGCCGGCCCGCTGGTCGAGAAGTGGGGGCCGCGCAAGACGAGCCTGCTCGGCGGATTGCTCGTCGGCGGTGGATGGATCCTGTCGGGGTTCTCCCCGAACATCTGGGTCCTCACTCTGCTCTACGGCGTAGTCGGCGGTGGCGGCGTGGGCATCCTGTACGGCTGCCCCATTGCCGTCTCCGGCAAGTGGTTCCCGGACAAGAAGGGCCTCGCCGTCGGGCTGACCGTCATGGGCTTCGGCCTCTCGGCGCTCCTTCTCGCCCCGATCGCCGACTCGCTGATCACGGGCATGGGCGTCGTTCGCACGTTCACCGTGCTCGGGGGTGCGTTCCTCGTTCTTCTGCTCCTCCTGTCGTTGCCGCTCAAGTTCCCGCCGCAGGGCTGGTCGCCGAAGCGCTGCGAGCCCGCCAGCGGCAAGCCCGGGAAAGCCAAGGCGCCAGCCTGCGTCTTCGGAGACCTCGACCGCGGTCAGATGGTCAAGCGCGGGACGTTCCACGCATTGTGGGGCTGCTACACCATCGGCTGCCTTGCCGGCCTGATGTCGATCGGCATCGCGAAGCCGTTCGGACTCGAGGTCGCTGGAGTCAACAGCTCTCTGGCCACCCTCGCCGTCTCGATCTTCGCCATCCCCAACGCCATCGGCCGGCCGCTCTTCGGGTGGCTCACTGACCGAGTAACCCCGCGCTACGCGGCCGCCTGGTCTTTCACGTCGATCCTTCTTGCGGCGGCGTTCGTCTACTTCTTCGGGAAGGGCAGCACCGTGGTCTACTTTGTCTCATTCGTCCTCCTCTACCTGAATCTCGGCGGCTGGCTCGCCATCGCGCCCACAGCTACGGCAACATTCTTTGGGACGAAACACTACGCGAGGAACTACGGCATTGTGTTTACCGCCTACGGCGTCGGAGCGATCCTCGGCAGCGTCCTCTCGGGCATGATTCGCGACGCCACGCAGAGCTACCTCCCGGTGTTCCTGCCAGTCATGGCTCTGGCGGCGCTCGGGTTCATCGTTGCCCTTTTCGGCCTCAAGCCGCCCGGAGCACCCGTAGCGCAGAAGGCGAAGAACTAGAGACGACGATTCGATCTGACGAGGCGGGGCTGCTCGCACGTTGAGCGGCCCCGCTTTCTGTTCACACCCGGAAGCAACCGGTCGCCCCGCAGCGACGGCGGCGGTAAGCTCTCTGCAAGCAAAGGAGGCGGCGTGACGCGCAGCGCGGACAACCTCATCTGGATCGACCTCGAAACGACCGGCCTTGACCCGGAGACGCGCGTCGTTCTCGAAATCGCCTGTCTGATCACCGACAAGGATCTGAACGAGCTCGGCGACGGCATCGACCTCGTCGTGCATCAGGAGGGCCACGCGATCGGCCAACTCGACCCCTGGTGCGTCAAGCAGCATGCGGCGAGCGGATTGCTTGACGCATCGCGCGCCTCAACGACGTCGCTCGCCGAGGCGGAGGCGCAGACCCTGGCCTACGTCAAGCGCCATTGCCTGTCGGGGAAGACGCCTCTCTGCGGCAACTCGGTGTGCTTCGACCGCCGCTTCCTCATCCGCCACATGCCAAAGCTCGAAGCGACCTTCCACTACCGCAACGTCGACGTGAGCTCGATCAAGGAGTTGGCTCGCCGTTGGCGGCCGGAGGTTGTCGAGAAGCAGACGAAGCTGTCGCGGCACCGCTCGCTCGACGACGTGCGCGAGTCGATCGCCGAGCTGCGCCTGTACCGCGAAGCCTTCTTCCAGGAGCCGCCGTGCGCGACGCCGTAGCGTGGAGCGACATCGAGGCGGCGCAGCGGCGCATCGTCCCGTTCGCTCACCGCACGCCGATCCACACGTCGCGCTTGCTCGATGCAGCCTGCGGTGCCAGCGTCTTCCTCAAGTGCGAGAACTTCCAACGGACCGGTTCGTTCAAGTTCCGCGGAGCTACGAACGCCGTCGCAGCGCTCGACGCCGGCACGCGCAGCCGGGGTGTGATCGCCGACTCCAGCGGCAATCATGCCCAAGCGCTCGCACTGGCCGCGTGCCTGCACCAAACCCACGCCACGCTCGTCATCCCCGAGAACGCGAACCCCGCGAAGGTCGAGGCGACGCGCGGCTACGGCGCCCACGTCGTCTTCTGCCTGCCGACGCACCAAGGCCGGCGCGACGCCGTCGAGTGCCTCGTGCGGGAGACGGGCGCCGTCTACGTCTCGCCGCACGACGACCCGCTCGTCATCGCCGGCCAGGGCACCGCGGCGTGCGAGCTTCTTGACGACGTGCCGGACCTGGACATGATCCTCGCCCCCGTCGGCGGCGGGGGGCTCTTGTCCGGCACGCTGCTCGCCACGCGGCACATGGCCCCGAAAGTGAGGGTCGTCGGCTGCGAGCCGGCCGGAGCCGATGACGCTGCGCGTTCGCTCAGAACGGGCGAGCGGATCACCAACTTCGTCCCGCGCACGATGGCCGACGGCCTGCGCACGCCGCTCGGCGAACTCGCGTTCGACATCCTGCGAAAGGCTCACCTGGATGACATCGTCCTCGTGAATGAGGACGAGATCCTGACCGCCATGCGCTTCATCTGGGAGCGCGCCAAGCTCGTTATCGAACCCTCGGCCGCCGTCGCCCTAGCGCCGCTTCTCTTCGGGAAGCTCAACATCGCCGGCCAGCGCGTCGGCGTCATCGTCTCCGGCGGCAACGTCGACCTCGAGCCGCTCTTCACAACGCTGAAAGGAGCACCATGACTCAAGCAAGACTCGACGCGTATTGCGGCCTCTACTGTGGAGCCTGTCTGATCTACCGCTGCACCCAAGACGGCAACCTTGCCACCGCGGCCGCAACGCTCGGCCGGCCGGAGGAAGGCCTCGCCTGCGATGGGTGCCGCTCAAGCAGAGTGACGCTCGCCTGCCGCGACTGCTGGTATCGCGACTGTCCAGCCAAGAAAGGCTACACGTCCTGCGCCGAGTGCCCCGAGATGCCGTGCGATTCGCTCAAGAGCCTTCAGACACGTCGGCCCCACCTCGTCGAGATCGTCGACAACTTGGAGCGGATCCGCGCCGACGGCCACGCCCGTTGGTGCGCCGACCAGGCCAAGCGCTGGACGTGCCCGTCGTGCGGCAAGGCCACATGGTGGTACGAGTCGAAGTGCAGCGCGTGCGGTGCGGCGGTCCCGACGGGGTACAGGATGCAGGCGCAGTAGCACGAGTCTGAAAGAGGACTTCGGCAGAGTCACAGGGAGCCGCATAGATCCGGCAAGCGTCAACGCCGGGTGCGTTATCCAAACCCGCCGGCCTACTTGAGGTCGTCCGACAGCCGGCCTGTGCGCTTAGCGATGCGCGCCAACATCCGTGGGCCGATCTCGTCTGGGTCTCGAAACGCGAACGTGTAGTCGGCCAGCCTGGGGGGGAGAGAACGCGATGAGAGCCCCTAACCTCGCGCTTGATGGACCGACCTCTTCGGAGGAGTGCCGCGAGAACTTGGCGAGCCTTCGTTGACGGCCACTGGCTCATGCGTGGACAGCAAAGAGGTCGTCCAACTCAGGCACAGATTCGCCGTGATCGAGACGGTCGGCGATAACGCGGAGAGCTAGAGCCTCTGCCTTCGAAATGGCTTGTGGGCGACTCTCCCCGTAGACCATCACGCCCGGCAGATCCGGCACCTCGGCAATCCACCGGCCGTCCTCTTCCTGCTCAATCTCGATCCGCATCTTGCCAACCTCCAACCCGCACGGTAGCAGAACGAGAGCAGGCCGAGCAAGACTGCGCCGCGAATGGGACAGGCGCAGTGCCCGCACGATCCCGCCGTGAGAGTGGCAGCCTGTCAGGCGGATCGTTCTTCTAGGTGCCGGTCCGCCGGAGTGAACGGAGAACGGCAAGAGCCAACCCCGGCGCCGGGAGTGGTTTCGGCCAGGTCTGCACTGCCAAGCTCTCCCCGGGGTGCTCCACTGCAAGATCAGACCCCACGGCCCCTAGCTGCTTACTTGGCCTAGTGGCTTAGGGCACGACAGCTGACCGGCGATACTTGACAACTCCTTGAGTACGTCAGCCATGTCATCGTAGGTCAGCAAAGCAGAATCGGCCTGGAGACCGTCGTTAGTGAGCCAGACGGGCATTGTTGCGTCCGGGGGTAGTTGACCTGCAGCAATCGCCTTGTCAGCGTGTTTCGAGCGGCCGTAGATTAGGTTCAGGCGATCAAGTACTGAACCGTCGCGATTCTCGAAGAGATCTTCGCCGGTCCATTTTCGGATGACTTCAAGTGCCTGATACGATTGCGCGACGAACGATTCGAAGTGGAAGACGGCCCGGAGGTAGAGCGTGATCGCGCCTCGGCCACCGGATACGTACTGCTGGAGGGCGATACGCGCGTTCTCATGCTCGACGAATGCCATCTCAGCCCGACGGAGGAGTACGAAAGTGTATGCGCGATACGGCGCTTGAACGTCAACGCGGAGCATTGAGTTCAGCACGAAGTTGGCAACCCAATCCTCACACTGATCGTCGAAGCCAGTCATGTCAATTGCGTTGCACTCTGTGAGTTTCGAGAGATCTGGGGCTACGTACTTGTCCAGTGCCCAGTTCGTCAGAGGCATAGTCTCTCCCAGCACCTTCCGCGGTTCAGTGTTCCTTACGAGACTGCGCGAACGGAATCCGCGCCATTTCCCCGGCATTTCTCTTCATCTACAACAGGAGCTACTACCCGCCGACAGCATCATGGCTGGCTTTTCGAGTGTTCTCCAAGTTGCTTGTCGAGTTCGACAGCAACTTCGGAAGGATCCAGGTCTGCGGGTATGGCGATCACACAGGGTGCGAGGTCAAGCTGCGATCTCGTGAACACTCCCTGGATCTGACTCAGCTCATCCCATGAAATCAAGTATGCGCTCGCCCGTGCTTCACTACGAGACACGACAGTGACCTGCACGTCAAAAACCGTGTCCTGCTTGGGGAACTTCGCGGCTATGTCGACCCGTATTCTGGGAAGGTCGAGTTTGATCGGGTCTGCGTCTAGGACACAAAGCTGGACTTCGAGGCGCTGTGGTGGGAGCTGACCGAGCGTTTCCAGGCCATGAAGGTGAGTCAGCTCGTCGAGAGCTCGTCGGAGACACTTCTCTTCGAAAGCATCCATTGTCCAGATTCCTTGCAGATAGCGGAGTATGGAGACGAATATGACCGTGAGGTTGCGGCGGTCCGCTTCCGTGATCAGAACGGTAGGGCCGATTACTCCACGCTTCGTGCTCGATACCTCGAGCGTGCCGCTTGCTGATGTGAAACGCCGATCGTGAATGATGGTGCCGCGCAGCGGTTCGAGCTGCTCATACAGGCCACATAGCCTTTCGCGAAGCCACGGCCGCGCCTCTATCAGACGCGGAAACTGGAGAGGCCCCTTGAGTGCGTCGATCTTCTCCGCAAACGTGTACGCCTTACGCGTTGGAGCGACACCGTTTTCGACCAACACCCACTCGATCAGCATGTCGAGGATCTTGAACGCTGTGACGAACACGAGTGGTGCACCGACCTTGAGGAACCCGCCGCGCCAGTCGCCGACTGTAATGCTCGATGAGGCGTACTTCAGTGTCTTTGGCGACGCGCCGCTCGGGGGATAGATGAACTCATCTGGGTCGCTGGCGGCAATTCGGCGCTCGGCAATCTCGTACACAGCTTCAAGAAGCCACGTCTCGTACTCAGTGTGCTCCTCCAACGCTGCGAGTGAGCCGGCCCCGTACAGGCTGGAGAGTCGTGTCATCGTGTCACCGCGCTCTGATCTGATTTGAATCGCGTACCGGCTCGCTCGAGGTTCAAGGCCAGCAGCCATTCGAGGATCTGGTCGTCGGCGAGGTCGTGAGGCCAGGCGTAGGCGTCGAGGACGGCTTCGTCGAGCGTCCTGTGGGCGAGGTCGAGCCAGGTGGGGCGCTGGTTGTAGAGGTTGGTGAGCGTGCGCTTGGCGAGCTTCTTGGCACACTCGTCGTCCTGCGCTGCGACCCGCGTGTAACGCACTACTCCAATCTGAAGGCCTCCGCGCGCCTCCACGGTCTCAGGGGCGATGAACTGGCCCCAGGGACCGTCAGGCCTACCGCCGAACTCCAGGACCTCGGTTCTTGTCCACTCTGGAGGATTCAGCCAGCCCTCCCGCAGATCGTTGAGTTCCCGTGCCGCTTGTGCGATCGGATCCCTGTGAGCGGTGGTTAGTTCGGGAAAGGGAAAAGTCTCGAAGCAGGTTGTAGGCGTGTAGCGAAAGCCGCTCTCCTTCTCGCGAAGCTGCGTTCCCTGCGCAAGCGCCCACGCTTCGTGAACCCGAGAGTGCAGAACCCCGAAGATGTAGTCGTCGCCGGTCCCGAAGGCGACGAGCTGATGGTCCGGCAGCGTTGGATGCGATGCCCAGGCGAAGACGCGGTGCTTCGCCACGGTGGGAGTAACAAGGAACCGAGGCGCCACAGCGATGCTCTTGCGCATCTCCGCACAGGGTTCGGCGTGCAGCCACCAAGTCTCGCGATACTTCTTGCGTTTGACCGTTGCTCGGTCTGGGTAGACGCGTTCCTCGACGAGACGATACGGAGCTTCGTACAACGCCGCTTCTTCGCGGCTTGTGCGAACGCCGAAGTCAATGATCCAGATGTTGCGCGGCCTTCGGAGGACGTCGAGGGAGTTGATCCATGGGACGATCACGTCGCTGTTCGGGGCACCATGGGGATTTGGCATTGCCAAGAGTTCGAGCACTTCCTGTTCCTCAACGTCGAAGCGTCCGGCCTTGACGTCCGCGATGAACCCGCGGTCCACGTTCTCACGGAGTCTGGCAGCCTTTGTGATGTCGGCCAGAGCGCTCAGGTTTGGGTTGACCGTGACAACGGCCCGACCATCGAGTTCACGGGACGTCTCCGTGCCGCCGTCGAAACCCACCATGCTCACGTGCACGTTCGCACCATCGAGAATCCAGCCCCGATCGGACTGAGCCCAGAAGATGTCGCCGGAGGCCTTGATCCGCTTCAGCACTTCGCGGTTCAGGCCGCCTCGGATGCCTTGGGTGGCAAGCAGGCCTGCGCGGTGGAGCTTGCCGCCCTCAATCATCGCCCGCGCTTTCTCGAACCAGTAGCAGCAGAGGTCGCTGAAGTTGGGGATTCGTGAGCCGTAGAGTGCGAAGAGATTCTCCACGTACGGGTCGCCCAACTCGGAGCGCAACTTCTTGGTGCCCAGAAACGGCGGATTCCCGATGACGACGGTCGCCGCGGGCCACTCGGGCTCGACGGCGTTTCCGTCTGCGTCGAAGGCGAGGATCGCATCCTTGTGCTCGATGTTGTCGAGCTTCTTCAGCAGCGGCTCGGCCGGCCAGCCAAAGCCGTTTTCGTGCAGCCACTGGATATAGCCGATCCACACGGTCGCCTGGGCCAGCTCGTGGGCATACTCGTTGATCTCGATCCCGTAGAGCTGCCGCGGATCCGCGGTGGGTATCGAGAGAGGGAAGCCGAGGCTCGTCGAGAGCGTGATGACTTCCTTCTCGAGATTCAAGAGCTCGCGCATCGCAACATAGAGGAAATTGCCGCTGCCGCAGGCGGGATCGAGGACCTTCGTGTCGGCGATCTCGTCGGCGAAGCCGTGCAACAGCTTCTGCAGACGGGTGCGCAACCTTGCCTTGGCGCCACCGGCCGACGGCGTGGCGCGCCACTCGGCGGCGACTTTCTCGACTTCCTTCCTGACTTCCTCCCAGCGGCGGCGCAGCGGGCGCATGAGGACCGGCTCGACGATGAGGAGGATGTCCTCGCGGCTCGTGTAGTGGGCGCCGATCTGCGACCGCTTGCTCGGGTCAAGGCCGCGCTCGAACAGCGTGCCGAGGATCGACGGCTCGATGCTCGACCAATCGAGTTGCGACACGCGATGGAGGATCCGCAGATCGTCGTGCGAGAGGTCAAGCACGGTGTCGTCGTCGAACAGGCCGCCGTTGAAGTGCGGGATGCGGTCGAGGCCGAAGTAGCCGCCTTTCGCCATGTGGCCAAACAGTGCCTTGAGCTGGCGGCCGAACGTGGCCGGGTCGTCCCTCGTCTCGGCGACGAGGCGCGACACGAGCTTCTCGGGCAGAAGCTTGATGTCTTCGGCGAAGAGAGAGAAGAGGATGCGGATGAGAAAGTGGGCTGCCTCTTCCGAATCGTGGCCGCGGTCGCGGAGCGATTGGGCGAGATGGACGAACTCTGCCGCTGCCTTCTTCGTGACGCCCTCGCGTGTCTCGTCGGCCCGCAGCCTCTCCGGCTCGTTGAAGACCGCTCGCAGCACGGCTTGGCCCGCTTCGGTCGTGAGATCGTCGAAGCCGATGCGAATCTCGCGCTTCACGGCATTGTTGAAGTTCGTGTGGACGACGATCGTCTCCATGTCGGAGACGACGAGAAGCGGCGGGTTCAGCAGGGCATCGCAGTACCTCAAGAGCTGCGCGTAGGCAGCGTCGAGGTCCTTGTGCTTGCCCTTGTACTCCCAGGCGAAGAAACCCTTCTTCCAGACGTCGGCCCACCCTTGGCCGCCCGTCGACTTGTCGGCGCCCTTCTCGAACGTGAACCACGTGCCTTCGCTGTCCGCCTGGGCCGGAGTCTCGTGCCCCAGCATGCGGCAGAGGTCGATGAAGTGCTCTTGGGAGGCCGAGCGCTCCTTGAGCGTGGAGGCGCGCCACTTGGCGACGAACTCCTGCGGCGTCATCGTTGGCCTTTTCGTCGACATGTCCCCCTCAGCGCCTCTCGTGGGATTGAGGCAGTTGAGTCTCATTCTAGGGAGCAGCATCGTACGCAGCAAACTCGTGCCATCCACCTCAGGCCTCTCGCCACAACGGCAAGGCACATGCCCTACGGCTGCGCCTCTCCCCGGCCGCCCGTGGTACACTTCGCCAAGGTCCGAGCCAGTCGGCGAGGGCAGTGCGTCACGAAAGGCGGAATGACAGACAAGACGAATAGTGAAAGCACCCACGCGGGCGTGCCCGCGTTGCTGAGCGAGTTCACGTCGCTGTGGTGGGAAGGCGATTCGTCGTTCCCCGATCTAGGCCCGCTCGTCTCGCATGCCGAGCGGCGGGAGAACGAACGCAGGCTGGCGTGCGTCGTCGATCAGGCGCTGGCGGAGATCAAGCATCCGCCGACGGATCCTGAGGCGCGCAAGCTCTCCGAGCAGCGGCTGGCTCTGGCCGGACGCGAGTTCGTCAAGGCAACGCTCGGGCTCGACGACGTTCACCTCGACACGCTCCAGCACGGCGGATTCATCGAGTGCGGGCGCGAGTTCGCGCGCCTGGTCCACGAATTCGATCCGACGGTGTCGCGCGAAGACACGTTCCAGGCGAGCCGCAACGTGTGGACGATGAACGGGGTCCAGCGGATGCTGGGCCTGCCGGTACGGATGACGCCATCGGTGTTCGCCTACAGCCTCCTCTACCCGTACACCGACAATGCGCTCGATCAACCCGATGTATTCGAGGAAGCGAAGCTGCGCGCGAACGAGCGGTTCGGTCGGCGCCTGGAGGGCGAGAAGCTGCTGCCTGAGGCAAGCGACGAGGAGAAGCTCTTCCGACTGCTCGAGAAGATCGAGACGGAGTATTCGCGCGACGTGGCCCCGCAGGTGTACGAGAGCCTGTACGCAATTCACGCCGCCCAAGCCCGAAGCGTTCGGCTCATGCGTCGCGACGAGCCGCCGTACGGCGTCGACGTGCTCGGGATCGCCCTCGAGAAGGGCGGCGCGTCGGTGTTGGCGGACGGGTACTTGGTCGCGGGATCGCTCACTCTCTCTCAGGCGCGGCTCTTGTTCGGGCTCGGTGCCCTGTTGCAGCTCGGCGACGACCTACAGGACGTCGAGGACGATCGCGCGAAGGGCCTGGCAACGATCTTCTCGCAGACGGCGAAGCGCTGGCCGCTCGATCGGCTGACGAATCGCCTCTTCCACTTCCGCGAGCGCGTCCTCGAGCATCTCGCGTGCCTCGACGCGCCGGAGGCGGCACCGCTGGCCGACCTGATGCGCAAAGCGACATTCCACCTCATCCTTGACGCGGCCGGGAGCACTCCGCGTCTCTATTCTGGCGCGTACATCAAGGCGCTCGAAGTGCACTCGCCGTTCCGCTTCCGCGAGCTGGCTCGTCAACGGCGGCGGCTCGAACGCGAGCGCACGTCGGCGTTCGCGCTGCTCGCGACGGCGATGTCCGCCGGGACTCCCACGTCTTCAACCTAGCGCGCCGGAGTCTCAGTTGTCACGCCGCCCTCCCACAAGTACGCTGGCCACTAGCTGCCACTAGGCAGCCACGGGGGTGGAACGTGTTCAGACGCATCGGGAGGAAGCATGCGCGCATCATCGGGAACGCGCTTGTCGTCGTCGCCGTCGTCATTGCGCTCAAGGCCGCTGCCCACGCGCTCGGCTGGGAGGCGCTGTCGCTCAACCCGCTTCTGTCCGGCATCGTGGCTGCCGACGTCTTCCTGATGGGCTTCCTTCTAAGCGGCGTGTTGGCCGACTTCAAGGAAAGCGAGAAGCTGCCGGGCGAGGTGGCGGCGTCGCTCGAGATCCTGTTCGACGAAGCCACGAGCATGGCCCGACGGGCGAGTGATGCCACGTCGACATCCGCCGCGGGCGCCGTCACCGCCGGCGTGCGCGACCTCGCGATGTCCCTCCACGACTGGTTCTACAAGAAACAGCGCACGTCGGAGTTGATGAACGCGCTCGGCGACCTCAGCCCGCGCCTCCTCGCGCTCGAGTCGCCAGCACAGGCGGCGTCGATCGCTCGCATCAAGCAGGAGCAGCACGCGCTTCGCCGCGCGCTCGTCCGCATCCACACGATCCGCGAGACGTCGTTCATCTCGTCCGGCTACTTGATCGCCGAGCTCACGACCGGACTCCTGTCGCTGGCGCTCATCCTGTCGAAGATCGAGCCATTCTACGAATCGCTGTTCATCGTCGGCGTGATCGTCTTCCTGCTCGCCTTCCTCCTCCTGCTGATCGGTGACCTCGACAACCCATTCGGGTACTACGAGAAGCATTCGTCCGAAGAGGTCTCGCTCAAGCCGCTCGAGGACGCGATCGCGCGGATGGGCGCGAGTCCGGAGAAGTAGGACGCGTCGCGTCACTGGCCTTGCGTGGAGTGGCTGGCCTCGACCGGCCACATGGACGAGCACGAGCAGGCTCTGGTCCCACAGGCTCACGTTCAGGGCTGAGAACGTCAAGAGGCGAGACGCGACCCCGTCGCCGCAACGGCAGAGTAGCCAGTAGGGCGACCTGGGCACGCCCACCGCATGTGCAGACGTGCAAGCCAGAGTCGGCGAGAACGTCAAGCAGGACCGATGTGACACCGGCACCCCCGGCTGACTACCGGTTGCCTGACCCGTGAAGTGAAGACCTGCCCCCGCCGCCTGAAGTGCGTCGCCCAATCCCCTCACGTCAGGCTTCTCCATGTCCTCCACCTGGTGGTCTTGTAGTGTGGCTACTGCTATACTCCGTTTTCAGAAGCACTTGGGTATTGTGCCACGCCCAGAGTGTTCGGGACGACGAGGGTTGCAGGTGCTCGGGCTTCTTAGTTCTGCGTGCTCCTGCGAGGTGCGCATGACTGGTAATGACGGAGGAACTTCGCAGCGCGACGAATCGAAGCTCGCGCTGTATGCAGACATACTCGCTCTGCGAGATGTTGCCGACGCCACGCGACGCGGATTCGCGTTTGAGGTCGCCGTTAGGGACGTTCTCCCGTGGGATCACCGACCACCCTTCTCCGTGAGGACCAAGTCCGCGCAGTTTGACGCTTTTTTCGAGTGGCTTGGCCGCATCTTCTGGGTTGAGGCAAAGGCGAAGAAGACGCCAATTAGGAGGGCGTCGCATGATTGGGAAGACTTCGCTCTGAAAGTCCGTGAGGGGAGACAGACCTGCGTGGGTCTGTTCTGCAGCTTGTACCCCGTCAACAGCGACATCGGCTCCGCGGCAGCCCAGATGAACACTGAGGGTTTCACAGTTCTGGTAGTGGCTGGTGAGGCCTGGGATGCTCTCGCAGCAGACTCACTTCCGTTCGGAGATGTGCTTCGCTACATGATCATGCAAGCAAGGATCTCTGGGGCCGCCATGGCGCCCGCACCTACGATAGTCCGCAAGTGGACCTACAATCGCCAGGCCGCGACGACAAAGGTCGAAAGGGCTTGCCGCGAGCTTTCAGCGGCTTTCTTGAGAAGGCACAAACACCCGAAGCACAAAGAGATCTACGTCCAAAGGGCGCTGGACGTGGCTGTCACGAGCATGGCAATGGATTTGCGACCATCGAGGCTCGAGGCTGTGCAGAGGCGCTTTCGCAAGAAGAGTGCCCACCCAGAGTGGACGGGCCGTCGAGAATCGCCGACACAGATCTGCACACTGCGCGACGATTCCGGCTCGGGGAAGACGACGCTGTCCGTGCAGCTAGGCTTGACCACCTCTCCCTTTTTCGGCGTCGCTCTGGAAGCTCTCCATCCGGACCTGGATCGTGCGCTTGAGGCTGCAGTCCGTTCACTTGGGCAAGACTGCGGGATTGAGGAGCTTCGAGCATCGAATCGCCCCCTCTTGGTCGCAATTGACTCGCTCGATGAAGCGCGGCATGTTCCGGAGAAGCGAAGACAGGTCCTTGCAGCGGTCAGGCTGCTCGACGAACTGAATAGTCTGGCTGAAAGCCGCGGCCTTCTCGCATACCCGCTTGGCCTCATCTTCACCGTCCGGGAAGACTACTGGGAGCCGTGGGCAAGCCTCTTTGAGAAGAGGAAGGTTCTGACGCTGAGAAGGCGCTGTTCGCGCTTCAATGGCACGGAGATGCCAATTGCGCTTGAGAAGTATGCCTGCGCGTATGACTACACGCCAGCCGGTCCGCCAACCGAGGCAGCTTTGGCGGTTCTGTCGATCCCATTCAATCTTGATGTCTTCTCCGCCGCGAATGACAGCATGGGGACCGTTTCTCTTGCAGACGTATTGGAGACAAACGTCCTCTCGCTCTACTTCGCTCGCAAGGAGGAGGACATTCTCCGAAGACAGCTCCGTGACTTGACGGGCGAGAGACTTATGTGGCTGGCATCGCAATTCGCCGTTGCTTGCGTCGATCGAGGTGAGAACGCACTGCCGAGGAATCTTCTCCTCGAGATCGTTGAGGCGCTTCCCTGCTTCAAGGGCTCTGGCGAGCAAGTCCTCGTCGCAATGACGTCTGAGCAGTTGCTCAGCAGAGATGGCGGCGGCTTGCACTTCCGTTTCCGCCACACTCAGTTCCTGGAGTATCTCCTTGCATACCACATTGTCACCTCCATTGGCGAGGGCGGCGGCCTCACGGAACTGGAGGCGATCGTTGCTTCTCTCGCTTCCTCGGGGGTTGCGTCCGCCTTCCGGGTCCATGATGTCGTCCGCCATCTGTGCGACCGACGTTACCCCGAGGTCAAGGAGCTAATCGAGAATTACTACGCGCAGTGCGAGCAATACGTTGTCGCCAACCTACAACGGCTCCGCTCGCATCTGGCGAACAATGACCAGACTCCGCAGCGTGACCTAACAATGGTACTCCAGGCGCTCGGGCCCGCCTCGGCGGATTCGGCGCTCGATGCTTTCTTCGTGATCGCTGCACAGAACAACAGACAGCCGCCTGCCCGAATACTCGAGAGCTTCTGCATCGCATGGGAGAAGAGCCAAGGCCACCCTGACCGCTGGCGGCTTGTCGGAAAGCTGGCTGATCGCAACCTTCTCGCGTCAGACGATGTCCTGGTGCGCCTCTTCGAGACGGGGACACAAAAAGAGTGGGAGGTCTACCTGGGCGCCGCGCTCGAGACCGATCAGACGGGCGAGATCCGGGAGCTGTGGGAGCAAGCCAGCGGAGATACGCTTGTGGCAGGACTCCGCGCCAGAATGCGGAGCCCGGGATGGGAGCAGGTTCAGTACCTGCTGACCACGTTCCGCTCAGGGGATCCATTCGTCATTGGAAGCACCTCCCTCTAGGTTGTCCAGCGGGGCGTGGTGTCGACGCTTCAGGCCTCTTGAGGGATGCGTGATGAATCGAGCATGACAAGATCTCAGCGGGGGCACATCCTTTGGCACCATGTTCCCTAATGCGGCCGCTCAAGACTGAAGGAAACGGAGACGCCAAGAGAACAACACGCGACCGCGGCGCTCGCTACTCGCCTTCACCGTCCGATAATTCCCACCGTTCACTCGGCGACGGTTTGCTGGAGTCGACCCACTCCCTCACCTTTTGCCGCAGCTCGGCGATGGTTACATAGGACCCCTCGTGGGTCCCGCTGAGAATGGAATCTGCTGAGCCCCTCAGCCATTTCAGCTCCTCGCACGTTTCGAAGTCGCTCCGATGGAGTTCACGCACTGCGTAGTAGGGCTTGTCCGCGGCTAGTTCGCAGCCGAAGTAGTGCAACTCGAAACTGGGAACCTGGGCAACCAGGGATCGCTTTGCAGCGCCTGTGCTGGGTTGCTGGATCACCTTGGCGATCTCCTCGTTCGCCGTCCACATCCCATTGCGACGCCACTTCCCATCGCGCTGGCTCTTGGGCGCGTCAGTATCATGCACAATCGTGTACGAGCTTCCGAACTGGTTGAGGATTCGGGCGAAGAGCACAAGGTTGCTCTTGCCCATACAATTCACAATGTGCACACCCCGCGACGCATCCGCCGCGCTGCGCTGGAGTAGTTCTGAATAGACGGCCTGTTCGGTCTCGCCCTCGACGAGCCAGACTTGGTCCGCGAAGAAGAACTCCGTCACGGTGGGATGGCATGAGCGTACCATGTGAAGATTCTCCCGTTCCTCGTCTGAGAAGGCGGCTCGGTCGGTCGAGAACATCCTAGTCTGCGAAGGCCCACTGCGCGCAACCCTCACGATTGTCGTGTGCGCCTTCGATACATCGATGAAGACGGGAGAGTGCGTGGTCGCGAGCACTTGCCACTCTGAGACCTCAGAGAGGCCATACAGGGCCTCGCGAGCCGCTCGCACAATGGGCGGGTGCAGAAACGACTCCGGCTCCTCAATCAGGAGAATCCGCTGCCGTTCAGGAGCGATGGAGGCTTTCCCGTGTTTGAGTCGTCCGAGATCTGCGAGGGTTCCGATCGCCGACCACAAGAATGTGCGCCTCACGCCAGCACCTTGCTGGGCCAGGGGCAGCAGCGGATCACCTTCGCCCTGGATCTTGATGCAGCTGCCCGCTCCGACTACCTTCTCTGGCTCGAACTTGCCCACGTCCGGGGCGAACTCGACCCTGTAGCCAGGGAAGACCGTCGCCAGCCGGGAAGCGATTCGCGTCGTCGCATCCTTGAGTTGCACATCGATCTCTTCTGCGAGCTCATCTGTCAGTTTCTTGAGTTCCGCCCTGACTGCTGCGGCCCGTCCTTCGTCGCCCTTGAGTGTGCCTTTCACGGCAGCGGTCAGGATCTCGACGATTTGAGCCTCCGTGGTCGCGGGGTCGTCCGTCGGCCTGACCCTTAGTGGGGCAGGGATGCGGCTAACGATGAGGGTATCCCAGCCCCCAACTCCCCCTTTTCCCCACCCCTTGACCTCTGGATCCCAGGAGTACTTGGTGCCCTTCTCCTCCGGAGTAGTCCACTCCCACTTCACGCGAATGCAGTTCCCGTGGCGCGGGTCTTCGTGCTCCCACTTGGAGCCGATTGTCTGCCGATCCTCGTCTGTCAAGTCCGTGAATACGCCCTCGATGGTAATCGGGGTCGCAGTATCCTCGTTTCGGAAACGAGATCTTGGCAGGGGTGACCCGACGCTCGCAAGGGCTTCATACGCGTCGAGTATCGTGGACTTCCCGACATTGTTCGGCCCTATCAGCACGACTATTCGGTCGATCTCGATCTCGCAGCCCTCCGCGCCAATGCATCCGAAGTTGGCCACCCGAATTGCCCCGAGTCTCATCGTCTCACCGCCCCCCGTCTGCACTCAGATGCAGAGCCTGGCCAAGCGAGCTGCGCCGCTCCCCAGCTTGCTTCGATTCGCGAGGCACTTCATGTCTCTACGACCGTCTTCCATGATGTTGTTCTTTCGTACATGGCATCGGGTGCTATCCTATATTCTGGCGACACTCTCTTCAACTGCGCGACTCGGCAACCTCCGCGCACTTGACAGTAGCGAACTCCTTCGTAGAATATGAATGAACGTTCATTCATACGGAGGCGACGATGGCGAACGACCCGGCGAAGCAGGACCTGATTCGCAACGCAGCGATCCGCGTGTTCGCCCGGAAGGGCTTTCACGCGACGCGAGCGGAGGAGATTGCCGAAGAGGCCGGGATCGCTGTCGGCACGATCTACAACTACTTCGAGAGCAAGGCTCAAGTCCTGCTCTCCATTTTCGAGCGTGAGTTCGAGGAGGAAGTCGGGCTCTACGAATCGATGGCGAAGAGCGGTGTGTCGGTGCGCGAGCGCTTCAGCAAGATCCTCAGTGCGCACTTCGCACGGCTTGCGGAGTCGCGCGACCTAGCAGTGGTCCTCGTGCGCGAGCGCTACAACGGGTCGGGCGAGATCGGCGAGGCCATGGCGAAGATGCAGCGCAAGATGCTCGACAGGATCGAGAAGCTCATCCAGGACGGCGTGGACGCAGGATGGCTGCGCACCTGCAACGTGCGCATGGTTGCGCCGGCGCTGTTCGCCATCGTTCAGTCCATCGGCGAGGCGGCAATGATCTACCCGGAGTCCCAGCAGAAGGCATTCCTCGCCCGGGCGCCCGAGGAGCTCGCAGGCCTCATATGGAACGGGCTCGGACGCGAGGAGGCGGCATGACACGTCGGCTCGCAGCAGTCCTCACGGTTCTCGTCATTCTCGCTGCCGCAGCACGCACCCTGGATGCTACGCCCACGGCGCGCAGGGAGGAGACCCCTCCCGCGCAGAACCCGGGGCGGGAGGGGTCACCGCCTCCTCCGCAGCTCCCGGAGGGAGAGGAGGCGTAATGCGCCACTGGATGGATCGTCGATCACGCCTGGCTGACGCTCGCCGTCGTCGTCGCGATCACCGTCTTCTTCCTCGTCTTCATCCCGAAACTCCAGCTGCAGACCAACTTCGGCAAGTACTTGCCGGACAGTGACCGTTCGGTGCAGATGATGCGGAACGCGGAGAGGATCTTCGGCTCGCAGGAATCCTTCATGGTCCTCGTCGAGACGCCGGACACGGTCTTCACCGTCGAGACAATCGCCGACCCGATCTCGGTCAGACCCAGCAGCTCGTGTCGAGCAGCGAACGTACAGGCAGCTTCTCCGGGTCGAACATCCAATTCGACCAGATGGGCCGCAGCAAGCTCTCCTCCAAGTTCGACGCGGAGCTCCTCGGCGAGACGACGCTCACCGTGAGTGTGGATGGCGTGCCGCAGGACCGCAGGGTCTACGTCCTCCGCCTGGTGGCGAACGCCCAGACGAACCCAAGCGAGAGCTTCCCCGAGCGCACGATGTGGGTGGACGCGGAGCAGTACCTCGTCCTCGCCTCGGAGAGCAAGAACACGGTCGGGAAGCTCGAGAGCGCGCTGCGCGCCGACGCCCTCGTCACGTTCAGGGACCGTCTCGAGTACGCCGTGATGACGGTGTCGAACGTGCTCGACAACAGCTGGACGACGGTGAGGGTCACCGACCGGGAGGACGTGGGCGAACTCGCGGACAACCTGTTCGACCCAGCGCTCTTGCCGCAGTTCGACCCGCGGCAGTTCAACGATCGGCTGCAAGTCCAGGTGCCCGACCCGATCTGCCCGTAGGCATCTCACGAAGAGGGAGAACACCGGTGTGGGCAGCCGCTGCGCTGCTGCCCTCTTCATTGGACACAACCCGTCGCGAGGGTCGCTCTCCCTGTGAGATCGTCGCTCGTCAGCTTCGCGACGGGCCGTGGGGCCTGCGGACGTAGCGGCGCCAGGCGTCGCGGCCCTCGGTCTTAGCCACGTACATGGCCGCATCGGCGTTCTGAAGAAGATGCGTGCTGTTGTCCGCGTCGTCGGGGTAAACCGCAATGCCAATGCTGGCGGACAGCCCAAGGCTTCCGTCGTTCTCGATGTCAAAGGAGTCGCGCAGGGCGCGCAAGACCTTCTCCGCGGCGATCTCCGCGTCCTTCGGATTGTCGATGCCGGGGAGGAGGACGACGAACTCGTCGCCGCCAAGGCGAGCGATCGTATCGCTCGCGCGCAGTACGTCTCGCAGGCGGATGCTCACTTCCTGCAGCACGCGGTCGCCGGCGGCGTGCCCGTGCGTGTCGTTGACCTCCTTGAATCGATCGAGGTCAAGGTAGAACACGGCCAGCCGCTCGAGGTTGCGCATGGCGCGCGCGATCTCAAGTCTGAGGACATCATCGAGCGCCCCGCGCGTCAGGAGACCCGTCAGCGGATCGTGCGTCGCGAGGAACGACAGCTTCTCCTGATTGCGCAGCAGTTCGGTCACATCGCGGATGATACCCTGGTACACGCGCTCCGTTCCGCCCGACGGCGCCTCGAGGATGCTCGTCAGGAGACAGCGCACGTGCGCACCGTCCTTCCGCTTCAGCGTGACGGGGTAGCTCGCAACGAACCCTTTCTCTTGGATGGCAACCCGGAACGCCTCTCGATCCTCCGGGCGGACGTAGAGCGCGCTTGCCGAGATCGCCAGGATTTCCTCTTTCGTGTAGCCGAAGAGGTCGACGAGCGCTTGATTCGCGTCGATGAAGCGCCCGTCTTCCGACGTGATGTAGATCGGGTCGCGCGACGATTCGAACAAGTTGTGGTACTGCCGCTCGCTCTGTGCAAGCGCCGCGCGGGACTCTTCAATCGATGCGAGCATGCCGTTGATGCTCGTCCCGAGGCGCGCGAGCTCGTCTTTCCCTCCCGACGGCACGCGCCGCGATGTGTCTTGCTCGCGGGCGATTCTCGCGACGTTCCGCGTCAGGCGAGCGGTGCGCGCCAGGACACGCGAGTCGAGGAAGACCAAGAAGCCCCCGCCGAGGAACGCCAGCATGGACAGAAGCACAATCATCAGGTTCCGCAAGGCCAAGACACCCACCCGGTAGGCGTCACGCGGAATCTCCACGCCAAGGACGGCGAGCGGCGCGCCCAACAGGTCCCGCCACACGGTGTATCCAGCCACGGTCTCGGCGTTGAGCGGCACGACAACGGACGGCGGCTCGTTCGGATCCCCTCCCGACAGCTGCGTCAACAAGCCGGGATCGTTCCGCGGATCGTCCATGCTCCGGAACTGGAGAGCGAGGCTGACTTGGGCGGCCAGGCGGCCCATCTCGGTCGCGGTGAGCGTGCGCACGATCACGAGAATCCCCCGCACCGGCGGCTCATGAAGGCTGTTGAGAATCGGGTGCACAGCGACAAGGGCCAGCTCGTCACCGAAAGCAACGAGGCCAGCGAGACTGGACGTGTCATCCGCCGACCGGCCGAGCGCCACAATGGAATTCAGCGCCACCATCTGAGCTTCAGACATAGGCGCCGCCTCGTTCAACTCCAAGTTGAAGCCTCGGGCGTCGACGAGACCCCCGGCGGAGTCGAAGAACGCCATCCCGTTGAGGCGCAGGTTGGTGAACGTCTCAGCGAAGAGGTTCTGCTCCGCGAACCCCGGATCCGCACCCGTCACGAAGCCGACGGTGTCGTCCCACGAGGCCCAATCGTGAGCGGTCGCTTCCAGCGCCGTCAGTTCGGTCGCCATCGCGCTGCGCGCCCGGCCGATGTCCTTCCGCACTTCCGTGCGCTCGATGCCCAGGAACGTGCGCTTCAAGTGCGGCAAGGCAACGCCCAACAGGAGGCCAACCACAACAGCGACCATGACGCCGATGCTCAGGATCACCTGCGCTCGAAGTCGCATCTAGGCTGCGCTCCTCGATGGCTCGTTGTCGCTGCGGCGCATCTCGTTCACGTCTCGATCGTACCTCACCACAAGCGCACTCTAGACTCCGGGAGCGGTCACGGCAAATGCAGCTGCCTCGCCGGGGGACGACGATCGTCCCATGGAAGCGATGAGATCGAGCCTACTCCCACTCGATGGTCGCCGGGGGCTTGCTCGTGATGTCGTAGACGACGCGGCCCACCGCGGGGATCTCGCGCGTGATGCGCTGCGCCGCCTCGTCGAGCACGTCGTGCGGCAGGCGGGCCCAGTCGGCGGTCATCGCATCGACGCTCGTGACGGCACGGAGGGCGACGACGTTGCCGTAGCGCCGTTCGTCGCCGGCGACGCCGACGCTGCGGATGGGCGTGAGCACGGCCAGCGCCTGCCACGCATCGTCGTAGACGCCACGCCGCCGCAGTGTCTCAATGAAGATCGCGTCCGCCCTTCGAACGATGTCCAGTCGTTCCGCGGTCACCTCGCCGAGGATGCGGACGGCAAGGCCCGGCCCCGGGAACGGGTGCCGCAGGCGGACAGCGTCGGGGAGGCCGAGGAGCCGCGCCAGTTCGCGGACCTCATCCTTGAACAGCGTTCGGAACGGCTCGAGGAGCTCGAACCCAAGCTCGGCCGGCAGGCCGCCGACGTTGTGGTGGCTCTTGATGTTGGCGGTCCCTTCGCCTCCCGCGGACTCGATGACGTCGGGGTAGAGGGTGCCTTGGGCGAGGAAGCGGAAGGGGCCGCGCGCGCGCGCGACGTCGCGAAAGACATGGACGAACTCGCGGCCGATGACTCGCCGCTTCTCCTCCGGGTCCTCGACGCCCCGCAGCGCGCTGAGGAAGCGCGCGGAGGCGTCCACCGTCTGGAGCCCTACGCCGAGCGCCCGCAACGCGGCCTCGACCTCGCCACGCTCGCCCTCGCGCAAGAGGCCGTGGTCGACGAAAACGGCCAGGTGGTCCACGCCCGCACGCGCCAACAACAGCGCGAGCGCCGACGAATCGACGCCGCCCGACACCCCGACGAGCACGCGGTCGGTCCCCACGCGCTCCTGCACGACGGCAAGCGTGCGCCCGAGCGACGCTTCGGCCGTCCAGTCGCGGGCCACGCCCGCCGCGTCGAGGAAGCGCGCGAGGATCGTCATGCCGCGCGGCGTGTGCACCACCTCGGGGTGAAACTGCACGCCGAGCATACGCTCATCCGGGGAACCCACGGCGGCGTGGGGGTTCCCGGCAGTCGCGGCGAGGCTTCGCCAACCCGGCGGGAGCTTCACGACCGACGTCGAGTGACTCATCCACACGGAGAGGTCGTCCGAAAGCCCCCGGAAAAGTGAGCCTTCGGCGCGCACGAGCCGGTCGGCGCCGTACGACCGATTGCCGGCGTCGCGAACCTCGCCGCCGAACCTCTGCACAAGGAGCTGCATTCCATAGCAAATCCCGAGCAGCGGCAGCCCCGCGTCGTACAGACGGGGGTCGGGCTTCGGCGCGCCCGGCTCGAATACCGTGCGCGGCCCGCCGGAGAGGACGACGGCCTGAGGTTTCTCGGCGAGGATCCGTTCGAGCGGCGCGGTCCCCGGCAGGATGACCGAGTAGGCGGCCAGCTCCCGCACCCGTCGGGCGATGAGCCGCGTGTATTGAGAACCGAAGTCAAGGATGACGACGCCCACAGCTCCCGCTCCTCCCGCTACTTGTACTTCTCTGCGCTGCCCTTGTAGGCCACGCCCTTCTGCTCCTCGGTGCGGTCGGTGGCCGGCGGCGGGGTCGGGACCAAGGACGCGACCCGGGCGTAGAGCTCATCGGTCATCGTGAAGTCCGCCGCGGCGAGCGAGGGCTCCAGTTGTTCGACGCTGCGCGCGCCGAGAATCGGCGCCGTCATCGCCGGGTGGGACTTGACCCACGCCACAGCGAGGGTTGCTGGGTGGACGCCCACCTCACGCGCCAACACGGCGAGTGTCTCCGCTGCGTCGTAGTACGCCCTTTCGCCGTACCGAACGGCGTACATCTGATTTTCGACCAGACGGCCGCGCTCGGGTCTTCTTTCCACGCCGTATTTCCCGGAAAGGAGACCACCGCCAAGAGGGCTGTAGCTGACAACGCCGAGACCCTCCGCGCGCGCCAGAGGCAGGATCTCCACCTCGGCCTGCCTCTTCACGAGACTGTACATGGGTTGGATGCAGGAGAATCCGACCAGAGCCTCGCGGCGGGAGATCCCAAGGGCCGTCGCGATCTGCCATGCGGCCCAATTGCTCACTCCAATGTAGAGCGCCTTACCTTGCCGCACGACGAGGTCGAGAGCGCGCAGGGTCTCGTCGATCGGCGTCGACGGGTCGAAGGCGTGGACGAACAGGATCTCGACGCGATCGGTGCGCAGGCGCCGCAGGCTGGCTTCGAGGGAAGCGACGATGTGTCGTCGCGATAGCCCTCGGTCGTTGGGATCCGAACCCATCGGGAATCCGACCTTCGTCGTGAGCACCACTCGATCGCGCTCTGGCTCAACGAGACTTCCGAGGATCTCTTCCGCGCGGCCGGCGGAGTAGACGTTGGCACAGTCGAAGAAGTCCACGCCCGCCTCGCGTGCGCGCCGGTACAGCGAGGCCGACGTCCTCTCATCGGCAACGTCTCCGAACGACATCGTCCCGAAGCAGAGCTCCGAAACCCGAATCCCCGTCAAGCCGAGCAGCCGGTGTTCCATCTCGATCGCCCCCCCCCTCGTCCGCGTTGGCTCTCGATCATAGCTTTCTCGCGCGAAGCCCGCTAGGATCCGGTCCGCCACGATTGACCGTCGCGGCCAGAGTCGGTAGTGTCTCCCTGCGGCGCCTGGAGCGCCGTGGGGAGCAGCGTGCGCATCGTCTACGGAGTCCAGAGCACGGGAAAGGGTCACCTGTCAAGATTCCTCGGCCTGTTGCCGCTATTCCGTCGCGACGGCCATGAACTCCTGGTCCTTGTGACCGGCCGGTGGGATCCTCCCGGCTACTTCCTCGACGCGCTCGCGGGAACGCGTTTCCGCCGGTTCCCAGGCTTGCCGATGGTCGCCGACGGCGTCGGAGGCATCTCCAAGCGGGGTACGGTGAAAGCGTTCGCCACCCGTCTCCCCGGGCTGTTCAACAGCTTCCGCAAGGCGCACCGATGGATCAGCGCATTCGATCCGGACTTGATCGTCAGCGACTTCGACCCGGTCACCGGATCCCCGTTCGTCGCTCCCGGCACCTTCAAGGTGGGCATCGGCAACTACTTCACGCCCGCGCGCCGGGACGTCGAACACCCGGCAGGCCTTCGCCGGGAACGGTTCAACGTCCGCGTCGCCGACAAGATGATCACGAGCGGACTCGATGTGAGAATCGGCTGCCACTTCTATCCGCTCGACGACGAGTGTCTCCCCCCGATTCTTCGGCCCGAAACGCTCACCATGGCGCCCGAGAACCGCGGCCACCTTGTCGTCTACCACGCCTTCCCGGGATTGCTCCCCCCGGTCCTGGCGTACGCAACCTCCCACCCCGCGACGCCCGTCATCCTGTATGGATACGAGACGAGGCCGCGCGGCCTTCCGGACAACGTCCGCCTGGAGGCGAACGCCGACCGCTTCCTCCGCGACCTCGCGACCTGCGAGGCGTTTGTCGGGACGGCTGGGTTTCAGTCGGTTGCCGAGGCGTTCTACTTCGGAAAGAAGATCGTCGTCCAGCCGATTGAGGGCCACTACGAACAGAAGTGGAACGCGTCACAACTCGAGCTTCACGGTATGGGGAAGTGCTGTCGCGGGGACCTCGAGGCCGATCTTGCGCAGCCGTTCGACCACGCCCTGCACGAGCGCCTCGTCCCGTGGTATCGGAGCGGGGCGGAACGCCACTACCAGCGCATTTTGAGCTACCTCCCCGACGCGCAGTGACGAGGGCGTTCTACTCTGTCTCGCCCGCGTACACCGTGCGGCCGTCGATCAGCACGCGCTCGACGCGGGAGTGCGCGATGTCAAAGGGATGCGCGGTCAGCACCGCGAGATCGGCGTCTTTACCCGGCTCGAGCGATCCGACGCGATCGTCGATCCTCAGGATCTCGGCCGGAGTCAGCGTGATCGCCCGCAACGCCTCCGCCTCGTCCATGCCCTCGTTCACGGCCAGCGCGGCGTTGAGGGTGAGGTAGCGCGTCGCCGATCCTTCGTCGGTTTGAATCGCGACCTTCACGCCCGCGCGGGAGAGAAGCCCGGCATTGCGGGGCGTGAGCCCGCGCAGTTCGAGCTTCATCCGCGAGAAGAGCACCGGGCCGGGAATGCACGGGATCCGTTTCTCGGCCAGGATGTCGGCGATCTTGTACCCCTCGGTGGCATGGATGAGCACGAGGTCGAGGTGGAACTCCTCGGCGATCCGGATCGCGGTCATGATGTCGTCGGCACGGTGAGCGTGAATGTGGGTTGGGATCTCGCGCGAGAGCGCGCTCGCAAGCACCTCGAGCCGCAGGTCACGCTCGAACGGCTCCGGCCGCTGCGCGCCTTTCGCACGTTTGGAGAACGCCGCGACCTTCTCCTCGTGCCGCGCTTTGCGCTCGATGTAGTTCTGGGCCTTGGCCAGCGCTTCGCGCAACACGCCCGCGCTGCCCATGCGTGTGGATGGTGCCTTCTTCTGTTCACCGTAGACGCGCTTCGGGTTCTCGCCAAGCGCCATCTTCAGCGCCGCCGGGGCACGCACCAGCATCTCCTCGACCGTGCGGCCCGCGGTCTTCACAATGGCGGTCTGGCCGCCGACGATGTTGGCACTGCCGGGGCTCGTGTTGATGGTCGTGATACCCGCGCGGCGCAAGTCAGCAAAGGCGAGGTCCTCGGGGTGGATGGCATCGATCGCGCGGAGGTGCGGAGTGACCGGGTCGGTCATCTCGTTCCCGTCGTAGTATCGGGCGTCGATTCCGTCAGCGAACAGCGCGACGTGACAGTGGGCCTCGACGAGCCCCGGCACGACAAACCGTCCCCTAGCATCGACGATCTCAGCGGCCTTCGGGATACGGCGCACGCTTCCGACAGCCGTGATCCTCCCGCGCTCGACCGCCACGTCGGCCCTTTCGAATCGCATCTCCGGCGTGAGAACCAATCCACCTTGGATGAGAAGCACCTCTGCCTCCTTCCCTACTCCGCGGGTCGCCGCGGTGGATCGGAGAAGTATACAGAACGTCCGAGAGAGGAATCAACCTCCACAGACGCGGGACGCCTGCTCGACGACTTACCCCATCGGGCACGCGCTTTGGCGTCGCCTACGTCGTCGACAAGGTCTTCTTCGAGCCTTTCCCGCAGGATCTGGTCGACGCCCTCGACTCCGGAAAGCGGCGCGACGTTCGGTAGGTAGGTGCTCTTCCCAGGCTCTCGGCACCTTGGGAGGAGACAGGCGGGATTGCCTTCGCCCCGGCTCGTCGTGATAGACTGGCGTTCTGCACCAAAAGGGGGGCTATGGAGAATGGGAAGCGTATTGCCATGTTCGGCCTCGCCGGCCTGCTCCTCGCAGCGGCGCTCATCGGTGTCGGCCAACAGGTGGCCGCGCCGCAGAGCACACTGCATGCAGGTCCAAGCGCCGTCGATCAGGTGCTGACCTTCGTCGAGAGTGCGTCCAACTACCTGGGCCAGGGCTTGCTGTACGTCCTGAACCTCATCACGAAGGACCGGCTGTCAAGCGATCTGGAGAAACCGCTCGGATACCTGGCGTTCATCACGCTGATCCTCGTCTTCTTCGGGCTGATCGAGTTCGCCCGCAAGGTGATCTGGATCGGCATTATCATCGGCTGGGTTCTCCTGATCGTGCGCATCGTCCTCGACGCTCTCAAGGTCTAGGGCGCGCGTCTCGTCGCGCATCGAACGGCCCTCGTGCGGGCCGTTCTGTTTTCTTCTACTCCGCGCCGCCGTGCGCGACGGTGCGGTCTCGCGCCAGCTTGTCTCCAAGAACGCCCCACACGCCGAGCAGCACGAGTACCATCCCGCCGATCGCGACCGGAGGGATCCGTTCTTTGAGGAGAATCGCACCGAGCACGACGGCAATTACCGGGTTCACGTAGGCGTACGTCATGACAACCCTTGTCGGGAGCAGGCGCAGAACCCGCACGAACGACGTGAAGGCGCCAACCGAACCGGCAAGCACAAGGTAGCCGAGCGCACCCCACGCCGCCGCGGACGGGCGAGGGAGCCCCTCGCCAAGCGCAAGAGAGGCCACGAGGAATCCGCAAGCTCCAAACAGATGGAGGTACGCGGCCGACACGACCGGGCTCGCGCTCACCGGACGACGTGTTTGCAGGACCGATCCGAAAGCCCACGCGATCGGCGCAATCAAGAGAGCAAGGACGGCGGCCGCGTCGGCCGCCTCCGCATGTGCCAGTCCCGGCACGGTCAGCAGGACGAGGCCGCCGAACCCGACCCCGAGAGAGAGAGCGAACCGCAGGGTGGGTCTCCGACGGTCAAGGGCCGACTCGATTGCCGCCGTCCAGATGGGCAAGGCGCCAACGAGGAGTGCCGCGTAGCTCGAGTCTGCGCGCCGCTCGGCCCAGTTGACGAGACCATTCGCAAGAGGCCACATGAGGACGCCCGCGACGGCCAGCGTCACGACCTCGCGGCGCGTCAGGCCCACCCGCTGCCCGCGCAACGCCGCCCAGCCAAGAAGGATCGCGCCGGCGAGGAGCAGGCGCAGAGAGCCCAGCGCGAACGGCGGGAACCCTCCCTCCGGGCGCACGGCGAGCCGGATCGCAAGGTAGGTGCTCCCCCAGACGACGTAGACGACCGAGAGGTGGACGAGGCCGGCGCGCCTCGCGGAGTCTCTCGTGGGGTCGTCTGTCGAGCTCGCGCTGGCCATCTCGTCCTCCCCCGGCGTCGCCGCAGACCTGCGGGAAACGCCACCGGAAGCGTAGCAGGTCCGCCGGTCAGATCCAGGCATCGTGCGGTGGCCGGACGATGTCGCACCGTGTTACACTGAGCCGCGAGCGGTCGGCTCGCAGACACCCAAGGAAAAGAGCGAGGGAACCATGGCGGAAGTCACGCTAACCCATGTGACAAAGACATTCGGGGAGTTCGTTGCGGTGAATGACGTCTCGATGGTCATCGAGGACGGCAAGTTCACCGTCCTGGTGGGCCCGTCGGGGTGCGGTAAGACGACCACCTTGCGCATGGTGGCCGGGCTCGAGGAGGCTACAAGCGGAGAGATTCGGATCGGCGAGCGCGTCGTGAACGACGTGCCTCCCAAGGACCGCGACATCGCGATGGTCTTCCAGAACTATGCGCTGTATCCCCACATGGATGTCTTCAACAATATGGCGTTCGGTCTCAAGCTGCGGAAGTACCCGAAGGAGGAGATCAAGCGCCGCGTCGACGAGGCCGCCGCCATGCTTGGCATCGAGGCCAAGCTCAAGAGCAAGCCGCGCGAGCTTTCCGGCGGCCAACGTCAGCGCGTCGCGGTGGGGCGCGCGATCGTGCGGAATCCCAAGGTCTTCCTGTTCGACGAGCCTCTCTCGAACCTTGACGCGAAGCTACGCGTCCAGATGCGCACGGAGCTTGAGCAACTCCACCACAAGCTGAAGACGACGACGATCTACGTGACGCACGATCAGGTCGAAGCGATGACCCTCGGCGACCGAATCGCGGTCATGAAGGACGGAGTGATTCACCAGTACGCGCCGCCGCAGGAGACCTACGACCACCCGGCGAACCAGTTCGTCGCGGGGTTTATCGGCAGCCCGGCGATGAACTTCCTTACCGCAACAGCAACTCGCCAGAATGACGGCGTGATCCTCTCGGGAAGAGGGTTCAGCATTGGACTGCCCGTCAGTCCCGCGGTGGATCTCCCGGAGCACGTCGTCGTGGGCATTCGGCCGGAGGACCTCGACGGGCCGGTGCCGTCGGGCGACAACGCGATCGCGGTCAGAGTCACGGTCAAAGAGCAGCTGGGACACTCCCTCCTCGTCTACGGCGACGCCGGCGAGGCGCAGCAGGTCGTGGCCAGCCTCGATCCACATCGCCACGTCGAGATCGACCAGGACATCTTCCTGCAGGTTAACCTGAAGACGATCCACGTCTTCCACTCCGAGACGCAGGCGACCCTCGTCTAGGCCGGCAGGCCCGGAAGGAGGTCGGGAGTGAGTCGAACGCTTCTTGCTGGGGATGTCGGCGGGACAAAGACGACCCTTGCTCTCTACGACACGGAGGACGTGAGAGTCCCTCGAGTCGCCAGAACCTATGACAGCCGCACCGTGGAACGATTCGACTCCCTCGTGGACGCCTTCCTCGGGGAGTTCGGCGCGGCGCCGCCGGCCGTCGCGTCCTTTGCAGTTGCCGGACCCATTGTCGAGCAGTCCGTGCGCATCACGAATCTACCCTGGGGGCTTTCGGGGCCCGACCTCGCATCGCGCTTCCACTTCGGACGCGTCAGCCTCGTCAACGACGTCGAGGCGTTGGCATGGGCCATCTCCGCCCTCCGGCCCGAAGAGGTGGATATCATCCAGAAGGGGCAAGCCGACCCGACGGGTCCCATCGGCGTCCTCGCGCTGGGCACAGGACTTGGCGAAGGCTACTTGACGCGCGGCCCAGAAGCGCCGCGCGCCCACCCCTCCGAAGGGGGACACGCCGACTTCGCGCCGACAACTCCGCAGCAGACCCGTCTCCTCGAGAACCTCTGGCGCGAGCACAAGCATGTGAGCGTTGAGCGGGCTTGCTCGGGAATCGGACTTTCGAAGATCCATCGCTTCCTGGTAACCGAAGAAGGGTGGGCAGAGGATTCCGCGGTCGGCGCCGAGATCGCCGCAGCAGCCGATCCAACCCCCGTGGTGGTGCAGGCGGCTCTCGAGGGCCGTAGCGCCGTCTGCCACGAGGCCGTGGCCCTCCTCTGCGACATCCTCGCCGCGGAAGCAGGGAACCTCGCGCTCAGACTGCTCTCGACGGGCGGCATCTTCCTGGGCGGCGGAATCCCACCGCGCGTCCTTCCCTTTCTGCGCGCGTCGAGATTCCACGAGGCCTTCCTCGCCAAAGGCCGGTTCTCCCCCTTCCTCGAGCGGGTTCCCGTCCTCGTCGTCGTGTCCCCGCAGGCCGTCCTCTGGGGAGCCGCCCTCCGCGGGATGGTCTCCGAGGGCGATTCGCCGAATCGAGTCGGGATCTGACGGGTGCCCGCTGTTTGGTGTATGTTGAACCCACTATGAGCGGGAACGGAAGGCGAGACTTGATGATTCGCTCCATGCCCGAGCCAAGAGGATTGGCTGGTCGGATCGAGTGCCTCGCGACGGCCGATGCTGTCCGCCGCGCCTGGTCGGGCGACTACACATTGTGGGGACCTCACCCGGACGAGATCGCAAATCGCCTCGGGTGGCTGCGGCTTCCGCAGACGATGGCAGAGCACGTCGGCCCGCTACGACATTTCGCAGAGTCGGTGCATTCGGAGGGCTGCGACGCGGTCGCCCTCCTCGGCATGGGCGGCTCAAGCCTCGCGCCGGAAACGCTGGCCCGGACACTCTGCTCCCCTGCCGGCGCTCCCCGCCTCATCGTCCTCGACACGACGCACCCTAGCGCGCTGCGCCGGTTGGGCGAGCATCTCGACGTGAGACGCACCCTGTTCATCGTCTCGACGAAGTCCGGGACGACGACCGAGACATTGTCTCTCTTCCGCCACTTCTATCGACTCACCCGCGACGCCGTGGGGGACGCCGCGGCCGGTCGGCGCTTCGTGGCGATCACGGATCCCGGCAGTCCGCTCGTCGAGCTGGCGCAGCAGCACGGCTTCCGTCACGTCTTTCTCAACGATCCCGCGATCGGTGGGCGCTACGCGGCGCTATCCCTCGTGGGCCTCGTCCCGGCCGCGCTCCTCGGCCTGGATCTCAACGAGTTGCTCGAGAACGCGCGAGCCATGGCCGCACGCTGCGGGCCGTCGATTCCGCTCGAACGGAATCCGGCCGCGCTTCTGGCCGCCCTTCTCGCCGCGCACGTCGACGACGGGCACGACAAGGCCACATTCGTCATTCCGGAGGCGATCGCCAGTTTCGGCGATTGGCTCGAACAGCTCATCGCGGAGAGCACGGGAAAGGGAGGCATGGGAGTGGTCCCGATCGTCGGCGAACCCCCGGGCCCACCCAACATCTATGGGACGGACCGAGTCTTCGTTCGCCTCGGCACCGACGCCGAGACGCCGCATCCTACCGTGGATGTGGAGTTCCTCGGCCCCGAGGACATCGGGGGGCAGTTCTTCCTGTGGGAGGTCGCAACGGCCCTCCTCGGCCACCTCCTCGGGGTCAACCCCTTCGACCAGCCCGACGTCGAGTCTTCGAAGAGCGTCACGCGGCAGATGCTGTCCGCCTATCGCGAGCAGGGAGAGCGCCCGTCGGCGCCCAGCGTTCCTCTGACTCCCGACGCGCTGCGGCAGTTCGCGAGCCGGGCGGTCCCCGGCGACTACATCGCGATCCTCGCCTACCTCGATCCGCGCCCGGAGGTCGCCGAGTCCCTTGCCGCCCTAAGGCGAGCCCTTCGCGATGCGACACGATGTGCCACGACACTGGGCTACGGCCCGCGATTCCTCCACTCGACCGGCCAGCTTCACAAGGGAGACTCGGGGCGAGGCCTGTTCATCGAACTTGTCGACGAGCCCGGCGACGATTTACGGATTCCCGACGATGCCGGCCCGCCAGTCAGCTTCGGGCTCCTCCTCCGCGCGCAGGCCTTTGGGGACGCACAAGCGCTCGCCGCGCGCGGACGACGCGTCCTCGTCTCCGATCTCGGCCACAACGCGCCCGCGATTCTCCGCGATGCGGCGGCCACAGTTCGAGCCTGCCTCAGAGGTCCAAGCAGCGACTGATTGTAGGTTCCCGCCGGGTGTCGGTCAGTGATGTCCATTGCGTTCGTCTCCCGACGGCCGGCCCGGCGCATGGTGCGAGTTTCGGGCAGGGGCGAGCGTCGGTTGACGCAGCAAGGTCGATGCTCACGCTTCGGGGCAGGAGATCGGCTGATGCAATGAGACCAGGCCAACAGAGAGAAGCCGATGGAGAGGTCAGCCGAAGCCGGCCTGCGGGTTTTCGTCGCGGGCGAGGACGACGCTCGTCACGTCTAGGGCTTTGCATCTGAGCTTCACGCCGCGGCTGTCGAGCGATTCCTCTCCTGCGCCAAGGCCGCGATCTGCGCTCGCGCCTGCTACGTCGTGGCCCTCGCAAGCGGGCGTACGCCGCTCCTGGCGTACGAGATCCTCGCTGAGGCGGGAGGAGGGAGGGACTCGGCGCGCAGGGATCCAAGCGCAGGGCCTACACAGCTTGAATTGAAAGCGCCCCGGCTCGTGGCCCCCCCTCGCGAGCCACAGACCGCACGCTGCCCTCTCACCAGCGGACGCGCCCGCCGAAGGTCAGCTCGAGCTTCGGATCTCCGAACCCGCCCGTTCGGCAGGCGATTTGGAGGGATGCACTCACGTTCTGACCCAACATCACGTCGGCCTTCGCCACCGTCATCCCGCACCCCATGATCGCCTCGTGGTCGTTCTGGAAGTACGTTGCGACGCTCCACGTTCCCCCGCTGCCACAACACGACGAGACGGTCCCCGAGATTCGGAGCAACTCGAAGTAGTCCACTTGCCCGGTCATCGTGGCGTTCTTTGCCGGGTCGAAGGATGTTGATGATTCAAGGTTCACTCGGCCCAGCGTGTGCTCGATCCGCAACCCGTACACCGAGATCCCGTCCATCCACGTCCCACCGAGCGAACCCAAGACTAGTTCCCCGTATGCCCTCACGCAATCGATCCAGCTTGTCTTCAGCGAGAATACCGGGGTCACCACCTTCCTGCTCATCGCGTAGTCGAGCGTCACGTCCAGGTACAGGCCGCCGCCCGTCCACCCGAATCCCGGAGTTGCGTAGTTGTCGAGCTTCGCGGTGAGCTCGTCGAATCCAGTCTCCGTAAGCGTCAACGTTGCCTGCAGCCCCAGAGCGCACCACGTCCACTCCGCCGTCACCCGCTCCGAACGGAAGGCAAAGCTGCACTCGGGCTCCATCCCGAGCGTCGTCGTGCTCGAGTACTCCACCCCGCCCGCCAACCCTCGGAGCGCCAGGTTCTGATACGAGTTCGCCGCCTGCCGATCGAGGTAGAACGTGTGGGTGAACGACACGTCATACAACGTGAACCGCGTCGTTACCAACGCGTAGTCGAAGAAGTCCACTGCCGTCGGCTGCGTCTGGCTGGGCGTCGGCTCCAACACCAGCGACGCACTCATAGACAGTCGTTCGAGCCGAACGTCCGCCTGAAACCGCAGCGCATCGAACCACACCCGCGTCTCGTCGAGGTCGGGCGCCGGGCGCTCGAACAGCCGCCACTCCGCGGTCCCCTGCACCGTCAGCGAACCGACCCGATACGCCTCGGTCAGCCGGTTGGCAAACGCCGTAACCGACCCCGACTGCACGTTGTACGTCAACCACTCATCCATGCTTCCCGACAGTCCGCCCTGCGTCCGCGGCCGCACATCAATCTGGATCGTCGTCATTCCCATTGCCGTCAGGTGGAACGGGTCGCCTACCGTCAGAACGAGGTAGTCGGCCCCGACGAAGCCGTCGGCAGGCTCATATCGCAGCTGCACGTAGGCTGCGTGGGGTCCCTCGTAGTACACCCTCGTCAGGTCCCCCACGAGCACGCCATGAAATGGACCGTCGAGGAGGACGAACGTCAGCGGGTGAGCGTCGGGATGCAGCGGATCGATGTCGGGGTCGCTGGCGCGAACGAGGAGTGTCATCGGCGTGTCCCGGTACGTCGTCACAACCTGGTCCTGCATCGACGGCGGCTCGTTGGCGAGGACCACAAGAGAGCTGAGAAGCGCGAGCAGTAGCAGTTCGGCGATTCGACGGGTCATGGCTTCTCACCCACGACGAAGCGGAGCGTCACGATCTGTCCGTTGCCGAGCGGGATCACTAACTCGTACACCCCCAGCGCAAGCGGCCCTGTATCCACGACCAGTGCCGGCCGTTCCAGCGATTCGCTCCAGGTTGCAAGCAGCGCTTCCGGATGCTCGGTCCCGTCTTCTCCCGTCAGCGTCACTGTGTCCCACGCTGTCTCGTACAGGCTTGCGAAGCTCAGCGGCACAATCAACGGCAGCAGCGCACCCCGCGGAATCACGAGAGGCGCCTCCTCCACCCACGGGCACTTCTGGACCTCGATGTCGATGACGGCTGTCCTGGCCCCACCAAAGGGGTCGCTCAACCGGACGCGGAACTGGTCCCGCCCAACAAACCCAGATGCCGGTGCGTAGATGAACTTCACCGTCGCGGACTCGACGAACAGGGTCGAGAGCCCGGGGCCCGTTGTCTCCACCTCCGCGGGGTCCCCGGCCACGATCCCGTGCTCGGGGCCTTCGACGATCTGAAACGCGAACTCCGCGTCCTCCGGCGCTCCGGGCGGAATGAACAGGTCCGTCGCCGCCACGTCGATCGCCACAGACGCCTCGGCGCATGCAGTGACGTACACGTCCGCGAACACGAGCTGCGGAATCACCTCGACGTAGACGGTCGCCTCTACGGAGACGTTGCCGCACCCGTCGACCGCTCGGTAGGTGAACTCGTCCGGTCCGCTGTACCCAGCGTACGGCGCGTAGCGCACGGGGTTGGTTGGATTCTCGTCCGAGATCGCCCCGTACGTCGGCAGCACGGGGAAGTCGTAGACGCTCAGATGACTCAGACAGGGAAGCTCGATGTCGTTGGCAAGAACGTCAATGTACACCGGCGTATCCTGCCGCACCATCAGGCGATACCGTCCCTGCGGATCCAGCCGCACCTCGACGACATCGCTGTCGGCGCCGCTGCGCGTCTCGTCCTCATCCGGATCTGTCACAGCGATCGGGATGGTCGTGTCGACGATGACCGCGCTGTTGTCTGCCAGGTTGTGGCCCGTGTGGCCCGTCGGCAGCGACAGATTCGTCTCGTCCCCCGTCCAATGTGCGTAGTTCCCCGCCCAATCGACGAGGTCTCCGCCTGCGTCGACGACGGCGGACTCCACGTCGAGATCACAGCTGTTCTCGCCCCATTGGATCGTGTACGTCCGCGTCTCGCTGTCGCTGTCATCCACTCCGAAGACATCGACGATCCCTCCAGAGTCGAGGTGCAAGGTGAGGGCACCGAACACGCTCTCCGAGAACCGGGCGGTGACATCAAGCATGTCCCCGGCGACGTGGCAGCCTCCATCGGGAACCGAGGTGAACTCCACAATCTCGGGCTGCAGGGTGTCGATGTCGAACTCCGGCTCCGCCGCGTAGGGTTCTTGGAGGTTGCCGGCGACGTCGCGCGCTCCGCCTACGTCGACCGTGACGACGCTTCCGCTCAGGTTGTAGTACTCCTCGTCGTGGTCGGCGAGGGTGTACGTTACGGTCCAGATGGTGTCGCCGGACGACCATACCCCGTCGTGGTTCGTCGTCCATGTGCCGTGGCCGAAGACGATTGCGGGCGTTGTCCCAGTATGCATTGCCTCGTCGAACGTCACCGTCACCCGCTGCGTAAGATCCCCCTCGTAGACCGGGTCCGTGTCGATGGCGACTGCTGTCGCGCCGGGGACAAGCTCCGGCTTGTGCGTGTCAACCTCGAACGTCGGCGAGTCGTCGCCCACATCGGCGTTCCCGGCAAGGTCCGTCGCCCCGCTCGTGTTCGCCACCCGAGCGAAGGCAATCAGCGCGGGTGTGGGAGGAGTCGGCTCCTCGATCCCGTTGTGGGTGAACGTCGCTCGGTACACCGTATTCCCCGTCCACCCGAGCAACACCTGGCCACCCCAGTTCGCTCCCTTGTTCTCCAGGGTGATGACGGGCGTCGTCAACGTGTTCATCGCCTCGTCGTACGTCACGGTCACCGTCAGGACTAGCTCGTCTTCGTGGATCGGCGAACCGTCGGCAATCAGCGTGTGATCCATCGTTACCGTCGCCCGCGGGTTGCGCGCATCAATATCGAATTCTGACTGCGCCGCGTAGGTCTGCTGGTCATTCCCAGCCGCATCCTGCGCACCCGTGACGGCAACCGTTACGTTCGCAGCTGTCTCCTGGTTGTCGGTCAACGTGAACGTCCGCGTCCACTCCGAGTCTCCCACGGTCCAGGCCCCGGCCGCTCCGGCGGTCCATGTGCCCACGCTGAACGCAATCGCCGGCGCCGCGCTGGTCTTCATCGCCTCGCCGAACGTCACCGTGATCTGCTGCGTCAGGTCGCCGTCGTACACGAGCGCCGTGTCCGCGACAACCGCCGATGCGGAGGGGTTCGCCGTGTCGATGTTGAACTCGTGAGCGGCCGTGTAGTCCTGTTGGTCGTTTCCAGCAGCATCCCTGGCGTTGATCACGCCAATCGTCACGCTGTTCTGATCCACGTCGGCGTCCGTCACGCTGTAGATCGCCTGGTACGTGTCACCATCGATCCACCCACCGCTCGAGAACGCGAGAGTCGTGGCGACCGACGGGGAAAACACGAACGTGGGCGTCGAGCCTGAGCTCATGGCCTCGCTGAAGTCGACGGTCACCGCGAACGGAGTCCCAACACCGGCGTCGCTGAGCAGGAGGTCGCTCGCTACGACGCTCGTCACCGTGGGGTCCTGCGTGTCGATGTCGACGTAGCCCACGTTCGTGGTCGACACTTGCAGGTTCCCCGCCACATCGCGCCCGCCCGACGCTGTGAGATCCACGTCAGGCACCGTCACGCCGAGATCCGCGACGTCGTACGTCCACGTGTAGACCATGTCGCCGACGCTCCACGTCCCGCTCGCGTTCGTGAACGTCGTCGCCGGATCTGGAGCCAGCGTCAGCGCAGGTACGACAGTCGGGTTCATCGGCTCGGAGAACGTCGCCGTCACCCTGAACCGACCGACGCCTACGTCACCGTCGTAGATCGCGACGTCGTTCGCAAGAATCGACGCCGTCGGAGGCACGGTGTCGATGACTAGCGACCAACTGCTGCCATAGGACCCGGGGTTGCCTGCCACGTCCCGGGTGCGCAGCTTCCAGGTGTAGGCTCCGTCACTGAGGGGGGAACCCGACGAGGGAGTGTACGTCGTGTTCGCCGTGGTGCTGTTCTTCGGCGTTGGGCCTCCAATATCGTAGCCGTAGTCGCGGACTCCGCTGCCGCCAGGGTCGCTCGGCGTGGTGGCCCACGAGAATGTCGGCGTGTTGTCGTTCGTCCGTGTTCCGTCCAGAGGGGTGCGGCCCTCCGGGGCAGGCGCCCCTTGCTGATCGACGAGGACTGTCAGCGGGGCAGACTCCGGGCTCACGTTTCCTGCCAGGTCGGTTGCCGTTGCCGTGAAAGAGTAGGTGCCGTCGGCGAGAGGGGTGCCCTGGTAGTCGAAGGTCCAGGCTCCGCCTCCGTCGGCAGGCGTGGCGCCAATCGGTCTCCCATCGCGGTACACACGAACGTTGCTCTGCGATTCCGCCGTCCCAGTCAGGATGAGCGTGCTGTCGTTCGTGATCCCATCCTGACTGCTCAGCCCGCCGTCAACCGAAACCCCGCTGACCACAGGAGCGCTGGGATTCCGCGTGTCGATCTCGAACGCGCGCATCGGCATGTAGTCCTGCTGCAGGTTCCCCGACGCGTCTCGCGCTCCGGTCACGTCGATCGTCACGCTGTCCACGTCCACGTTCCCATCCGCCACGCTGTACGTCGCGGTGTACGTGTCGCTGTCAGTCCAGCTCCCGCCGGGGAGGAGACTGAGTGTCGACGAGACGTCCGGAGCGAATGCCAGCATCGGCGGGATGGACGTGTTCATTGCCACATCGAAGTCAATCGTGACCGTCAATGGACCCGGCACATCCCCATCCGCAATCAGGGAGTCACTTGCCGATACTCCCGTAACCATCGGATCAGCCATGCCGACCAAGGAGGCAAACAACAGAAGGCCGCAAAGAACGACGCCCGCCGCCGCCAGTCTGCGCACACCGTTGTCCCCGATCATCCGCAGCCCCTTTGCGCCCCTTCTCGAAGCCTCTCGATGGCCCGGCGGGCACGACCCTCTCGGGCACTCTGGAGCCCGTCTGGCCGCTTTCGAAGCGTCGTACCACAGCCTCGGTCCGCACCGTCGCGGTATGCGTGACGTGGCGGGATTGCCTTGCGATGCATCCCTTAGTCGCATCCATTATAGGCAAGTATCGCCTCGCCATCTGTGATGTGGATAACATTCGGCTCGGTTTCGGAGGATCGAGTCCGACCTCGGCCTCGAACTCATTGACGAGACAGCATCGACGCTCTACTATGTCAACCTGCGCCAGAGTGGCGGAACTGGCAGACGCGCGGGACTCAAAATCCCGTGTCCCGTGAGGGACGTGTGGGTTCGACCCCCTCCTCTGGTACCAGAAAGGGGAAGCCCCTCGCTACCGAGGGGCTCTTCTTTTCGACAACGCGCCTCTTGTGTCAGCGCTTGCGGCGATCCTTTCCCACATCCCGCTCACGACGAGCTTCCGGCCGCGGCTTCTCGCCCCACGGGGGGCGCAACTCGTCTTCTTTGGCTTTGCGAGTGCGGCGCAGGTACGTCGGGATGTCGAAGTCATCGGCTCCAACGCGGCTCTCCTGCTCCATCTTCGTCAGCATCGACTCGTGCGAGATCGGCGCCCCTTCTTCGTCTTCGCGGTCATAGCCCACAGCGAAACCCGTGGCGATGACGGTAAGTCGCACTTTCTCCATGCCCTCGCGAATCGCAGTCCCGAAGATGATGTCCGCGCGGTCGGATACGGCCTCACGGATGAGTGACGCAGCCTGGGTCACTTCCTCGAGAGTCAGATCGGCGCCGCCGGTGATGTTCATGATGACTTTCCTCGCGCCGTGGATGGATCCATCGAGGAGCGGCGACGAAATCGCGTTGCGCGCGGCCTCTTTCGTCTTTCCTTCGCCCTGACCTTCGCCGATCCCCATCATCGCTGTGCCCGCGTCGCGCATCACGCTCTCCACGTCAGCGAAGTCGAGATTGATCATCCCAGGAACCGTAATCAGATCCGAGATTCCTTCAACTCCCTTCCGCAGCACCTCGTCCGCCATCTCGAACGCCTTCGTGATCGGAGTGTCCGCCGGAGCGACCTTGAGCAGCTTGTCGTTCGAGATGCAGATCAAAGCGTCCACGTTCTGCGACAGGCGCGCGATGCCTTCCTCCGCCTTCTGTGCGCGCGCGATGCCTTCGAATGCAAAGGGCCGCGTCACGATGGCTGTCGTGAGGATCCCGGACTCCCTGGCGAGTCCCGCGATCACCGGCGCAGCACCCGTCCCCGTGCCTCCGCCCATTCCCGCAGTGATGAAGACCATGTCGACGCCGTGCAGGAGATCGGCGATCTCCTCTCGGCTCTCCTCGGCGGCGAGCTTGCCGACCTCGGGATTCCCGCCCGCGCCCAGTCCGTGGGTAAGTTTGCGGCCGATCTGGAGCGTTTGGTGCGCGCGGACGACTTCCAGCACCTGCGCGTCGGTGTTGACGACGACCAGGTCGACGCCTTGGACGCAGGTGTCAAACATGCGGTCCACGACGTTCCCGCCGCCGCCACCCACGCCCACGACCATCAACCGTGCCGGTGGAGAGGAGTGCATCTGCTCGGCCATGACCTACCCTCGGAAGAACTTGTTGAACCAGGCGAAAAGCTTCCGCGTAATGGTCGCCCCGGACGTCGATCGCTTCCGATCGTAGTACTCCGACTTCTTGAAGTCCTTCGTCTCCACGGCGTAGCGGAGCAGCCCGATGGAGGTCGCGTAGATGGGGGACTCCACGATGTCGCGCAATCCGTGAATCCCTTGCGGGATCTTGCCGCGGCGAACGGGGAGATCATAGCGCTGCGCAGCGAACTCGGTGATCCCGCTGAGGAGGGATGTCCCTCCCGTGAGAACCAACCCTGCCGGGATCAGGTCGCGATACCCTGCGTCCTCGACTTCCTGCATCGCCAGATCGAGCAGTTCCTCGACGCGCGGTTCGATGATCTTCGCAAGCTTCTTCTTGGAGACGGTCTTCTTGTCGTCGCCTCCGATGGTAGCGACCTCGATCTTCTCATCCTCTCCCACGCTGTCGACGAGCGCCGTACCGTGCTGCTTCTTGACCAGCTCCGCCTCCTCGATCGGCGTCTGCAGGCCCACGGTGATGTCGTTCGTGATGTGCTCGCCCGCGATCGGAATGACCTTCGAGAACCAGATGTCGCCGCCGCGGAACACGCTGATGTCGGTCGTCCCTCCCCCAATGTCCATGAGGACGACCCCGAGCTCCTTCTCCGCCGAGCTGAGGACGGCGAGGGACGAGGCAATGGGTTCGAGGACGATCTGCCGGATGCCGATCCCAAGGCTTTCCACGCAGCGGACGAGGTTGTGCACAGCCGTGATCGCCCCCGTCACGATGTGGACGTCCACTTCAAGTCGCGTGCCCGTCATTCCCACGGGGTCCGTGATGCCGTCCTGGCCGTCCACGATGTACTGGCGCGGGATGATGTGGATCATCTCGCTCTCCGACGGAATCTGGATCGCCTGCGCCGTGTCCACGACGCGCCGCACATCTTCTTCCGTAATGATGCGATCCGGCCGATTAATCGATACCGTCCCGCTGTTGTTGATCGAGTTGATGTGCTTGCCGGCGATCCCGACGTACACGGACTCGATCTTCACATCGGCCATGTTCTCGGCCTCTTCGACCGCCTTGCGGATCGACGTGATGGTTCGTCCGATGTCGACGACCACGCCCTTCTCGAGGCCATGCGATTCCGCTTTTCCCATCCCGATGACTTCGATCGTGCCGTTGACGATGTTTCCCACGATGGCAACCACCTTCGTGGTTCCTACGTCAAGCCCGACAACCACCTTCTCTTTCCTCATCTCTTCACCGCCTTACCCGAGGCACAAGCGTCGCCTCCCCCCCAAACCGAAGATCGATCAGCTCATACTGCTCGGCTTTCACCGCGCGGCACAGTGCTTCAAGGTAGGGAATCTTCCCTGCGGCCTCGTCGAGTGCCCCGAGCCGCACGCGGGTTTCGGCTGTTGTCACCAGTTCCGCCGACTCCCCCTTGGAGATGTCCACCTCACGCACGACGGCTCCGGGCAGCGTCGCCCGCTGCAGAGCGTCCATGAGGTCCACGGCCCCCTGCTTCGCGAGACGCCCACCGGGCTCTGCCTTGGACAGCGACACTCCCTTCAAGAGCGGAGCGCCGTCACGGCCCCTGCAGTCGATGGCTACAACCACCCCACCCTCACCAATGAGTGCGCACGCGCTGCCGGTCAGCATGACTCTCGCCACCGGCGATCGCTCAATGACCTCAATGTTGATGCCGTGCGGGAATGATCGGCGGACTCGGACGTTCTCGACCCACGGCAGCGCAGAGACACGCTTCGCCGTCGTTCTGAGAGACACGCTGAGGAGACCGACACCGCCCCGCACATTCGCTGCGCGGGCCACATCAAGAGCCGTCGTCTCCTTGTTTCCGGAGACGGCGACTTCGCGCAGGTCAAAGATGGGCAACCATGGTGTGTATAGGGCGATGATGGCAACAGTGATAAGAACCCCCCCCAGGCCGAGTAGCCAAAAAGCAGTTTTGAGTCTGCTCTTCCCCTCCTTCACCCGTCGATGACCTCAATCTCTAGATCAAGCCCAACGTGGAATGTGTTATACACCTTTTGACGCACAATGTCAATTAGCTTGCAGATCTCCGCGCTCGACGCCCCACCCAGGTTCACTATGAAGTTGGCGTGTTTCTCTGATACTTGCGCCTTACCAATCATCATACCCTTCAGTCCACTGCGATCGATGAGCTCGCCGGCCGACCATCCATCCGGGTTCTTGAACACGCAGCCCGCGCTCGGGAAGGACAGGGGCTGGGTTGCCCTCTTTCGCTCAATGACTCCGTCCCTGTCGTAGGCAGGCCCGTCGACGCCGAGCGTTGCCGTGAGAACGATCAGCCCGTCTTGCCGGATTCCGCTCCCTCGGTACCCAAATCGGCACTCCTTGGAGGACACTTCGCGCACGAGGCCGTCCGGGGTCAAGACAAGCGCGCTGCGGACCATGTCGCCGATCGATCGATCGCGGATCCCGGCATTCATTGCGACGGCTCCGCCGACCGTCCCAGGAATCCCGGCAAGGAAACTGAGCGAGCGGACACCCTGCTTCTCCGCACGGTCGACGAGGCCTCCAAGAGGTTCTCCGGCGCACACTTCGAAGCTGTGAGGGTGGTCAAGGACTCCCCGAATCGCTGTGGTCGAGATCACCACACCGCGGAAGCCACGATCTGAGAACAGGACGTTGGACCCGCCTCCGACGACCACGTGCCGGAGGCGAAGCCCTCGGCACAATTCGATGGCTCCGATCAAGCCCTCGATCGTGCGGGGCGCGTGGAAGAGGTCCGCACGTCCCCCTACGCGGAACGTCGTGTGGCCCGCGAGGGACTCCCCCTGTCGGCAGTCGTCGCCCCAATGTCGCGAGGTGGCGAGCACAGCGGCGTTCATACGACGCAGAAGCTACCCTCCTTGAGGAAGTGGGCCAGCTCCTCCGTCACGGTCCATATGTCTCCCGCGCCGAAGCTGATGATGAAGTCCCCAGGCCGGATCAGCGCCTTGAGGAGCGACACGACCTCTTCCTTGTTGGGGATCGAGTAGACGGCCGAGTCCGTCGTATCGAGCACGGCGTCGACGATGCCCGCTGACGAGACGCCGGGCATAGGGTGCTCGCAAGCCGAGTAGATATTCGTCACGATGACTACGTCCGCGCCGGAGAACGCGCGGCCGAAGTCCTGCCCCATGCTCTGTGTTCGCGTGTACCGGTGGGGCTGAAACACGGCGACGATGCGGCGCCCGGGCCAACCGTCGCGGATCGCGCGCAGCGTCACCTCTACCTCTTCCGGCGTGTGGGCGAAGTCGTCGACGACGGTGACTCCGTTCTCCTCAAGGATCTCGAACCGCCTGTGCGGAAGCGAGAGTGCGCCCAGCGCATCCGCAGCAGCAGCCGGATCTGCGCCCGCCGCCATGGCCGCGCCGAGCGCGCACAGGGCGTTGCGAACGTTGTGCGTTCCAGGCGCCGTGATCCAACGACGGCCGAGGCTCTCACCGCGGATGAGGAGGTCGAACGATGTCTGGAGCTTCTCGTGTCGCACGCCCACGGCGCGGATCTGCGCCTCAGTGCAGAGCCCCACGGTGATGGCGCTCGGAATCTCGGACGCGATCTCACGCACACGGACGTCGTCGATCGACAGGACCGTGCGTTCGGCCTGCAGGACGTAGCGCCGGAACGCTTCGCGGATCGCCGCTTCGCTTCGGTAGGTCAGCAGGTGATCCTTCCCGACGTTCGTCAGGACCGCGACCGTCGGGCGGATCTCGGTGAACAGCCCGTCGCTCTCGTCGACCTCGGCAACGAACCACGCTCCCTCTCCGAGGTGAGCGTTCCCCCCAAGGTTCGGACAGTGCGCGCCCACAAGATAGCTCGGCGAGAACCCGAGTTCGCGCAGCAGCGTCGCTGCCATGGATGTCGTCGTACTCTTCCCGTGGCTTCCCACGACGCCGATGCTCGAGTACTCCTTGAGCAGGAGCGCCACCGCGTGGAGCCGCCGCACGACAGGCACGCCGCGCTCGCGAGCAGCGACAATCTCTACGTTGTCGGAGGGAATCGCCGACGAAATGATGACCCCATCGAGATCGTCCGAGATGTGTTCGCCAGCATGCCCCACGTGGACCGATGCGCCAAGGCGGCTGAGGTGATCTGCCTCGAAGCTCCACTTTAGATCGGATCCGGAGATCTCCTTTCCCAGAGCGAGGAGGATCGAAGCCAACCCACTCATGCCCGCCCCGCCGATGCCAACGAAGTGGTAGCGTCGTCCAAGTGCCATTACGCCCCCGCCCCCCTCACCAGCGCGTGAATCTCATTGAGAATCAACGATCCCGCCTGCCTTTGGCCGAGTCGGTGGGCGTTCTGCCCAAGCCTCGCAAGTGCCGATGCGTCCTTCACCACGTCCAACACAAGCCTCACCAACTCATGTCTTACCATGACCTCGTCACTAACTAGGCGACACGCCTCCTCGCGTTCTAGGACGCGTGCGTTCTCCAGCTGATGGTCATCTGTCGCACCTCGCCATGGGACAAGAATCGACGGCTTGCCGCAACTCGTGATCTCGGCGAGCGTCGTCGCTCCGGCACGCGACACGATCAGGTCGGCAATCGCGAACGCCACGCCCATCTGCTCGATATACGGCACGACCGCCACGTTGACGATCCCGTCCCTCGCGAGGCGCTGACGCGCCTCGTCTGCAACGCTCTCGTTCCCCGTCACGAGAAGGACTTGAACCTCCTCGCGGCGCAGTAGTTCGCGAGTCCCGAACAGAACCTGTTCAACGAGATCCGAGGAGCCGTTCGACCCGCCGAAGACGAGGACCGTGCGCTTTCGCGGGTCGAGCCCGAACAGGCGGAACCCCGAGTCGGCCTTCCTCTCCCTCAGGAACTCGGCGCGGATCGGATTGCCCGTGGTGACGACCCGTCGGGCGCGAGGGAACTGCGCGCGCGAGGTGGGATAAGAGATGAGCACCAGATCGACAACGCGTGACAGCCAGCGATTCGCCATCCCCGCCACCGCGTTCTGCTCGTGGATGACCGTCCGCACGGGCAGCAGCCTCCCAGCCAACGCGGCAAGGAGAATGGGTGGGAACGAGCTGTACCCACCCACCCCCACCACGACGTTCGGGCGAAATCGCAGCAGGGCGACGGCCGCCTCGACAAGGCCTACAGCCAGCCACAAGCCGACGCGGAGCCCGTCAAGCCTCACGCCGGGCCGACGCCCTCGGGCGTGGATCGGCGTGAAGCGGACCCACGGGCGAGTCTTGAGAACGCGAGATTCCAACCCGCGTTGCGTGCCAACGTACGCGATCTCGACGCCCGGATCCTTGCGCCGCAGCTCATCAAGGATCGCCATCGCGGGATACACGTGGCCGCC
>CAIOGO010000022.1 GCA_903857865.1 uncultured bacterium
ACTTCCAGCGACCCCATCAGGGCTACCGCACCAAAGGGCGCACCCCGGCGGAGGTCTTCTGGGGTGCGATCAGTCACGAAGTCCGTCAGGAGGCCTGAAGTGTTAACACCATTCCGAAACTGGACACTCTAGATGCGTATCCGGTTCGTCTGCTGCGTCCGATTCCTAGAGACTCGCGTCGCTCCGATCTGCCCGTCGTCTTCGTCCTCTGTCCGGGCCGGGGAAGACTAACGTCAAGGGGCGAAGGCGTTCAGGCGACGTGGCCTTCCCTCGGTTGCCGGTGACGCACTCAGTCGTATAGGATCGCCTGCACATGGTGGTGATGCTCGACGTGTCTGCCCGACGATGGGTCCTATGCCTTGCTGCCCTGTTTCTCACTGCGTGTGCGTGCATCCCCGCGGGGGGAAAGGTTTCCGGCTGTTCTTCCGGTGACTGCAGACCTCGGGTTCTCTTCGACGAGGCACATGCCGAGCGGGGCACCATCTCATACGAACGGGCAATCGAAATGGACCCCGCACACGGAGCTGATTGGTACCTCTATGGGCACGTAGCGGAGATGCTCGGCACGACGTATAACCTGGTCAGAGGGGAGCAGTCGCTAACCGCTTCCAGTCTGGCCGAGTTCGACGCCCTGATCATCGTCTCACCGACAACAAGATTCACGAGCGACGAAGTCGAAGCCATCTATGACTTCGTGATGCACGGCGGCGGGCTCTTGATCGCGCAGGACACGAACCCCTCTCCGTCCGCGGCAGGCAATCAGCTTGCGGACTTGTTTGGTGGGCGGTTTCTTCCAGGCATCTTGCGCTCTGAGCGGGGTGACTGGGACGCCGAGAGCTTCCAGGCAGACATCTCAGCGCCAGAACATCCAATAGCCCATGGCGTTGCGACATTCCAGCTCAACTGGGGCTGCGCAATCACGCCGCCGGCAGGCTGGGACGTTCTGGTGCGCAGCAAGAGCAACACATGGCTGGATGCTGATAACAGCCGCAGGCAAAACGGGAGTGAGCCTGTTGGGCCGCTGGACGTTGCTGCCGCAGGGTACGCAGGCGCTGGGCGAGTCGTACTGATTGGTGACAACGCTTTTCAGGACACAATCATGGAACCAAACTGGGTGCTCTTCTGCAATGCTGTCGCTTGGCTTGTCGGTGAACCCACGCAGGCGGCCAATTGGTCTCCCATAGACAACGGAAACCTCGAGCCAGTCGTGTCCTCAGCTACCTCGAGCAACTGCCTTGTGAGATTCTTCCCCGATCGTTGGGCAGTCGATCCTGGGGACACGATAGTCTGGACGATCGAGGCAACTGACGCAGCGGTCCTACCGCTGTACATCAGACCGGAGCTTGACAACGATATCCACCGAGAGCCGCTTGTCATTCTCGAGCATGCTAACATCCGGATCGAATTCACGTACGATCACGCGAACATCTATATTCCGTATCTGGAAGTCGTCGATTCCACGGGATACGGCCAGAAGGTCTACCCGGAGAGGCTGATCACTGTCAGGCCGGGCTTCGAGCAGCGAGCAAGCATTGGCCTTTCCCTCGCTTCAAGTGCCAGCAGCCAATCCGACCTCATCAAGGCAATTCGAGTAACCACTTGCGACTCGAGTCTGTACAAGACCCAGGACGGCCTGGAGGACATACACCAGCAGCTGGTGAGGATTGCGGGATTAGGAACAAACCTCGTGGTGTTCAATCTTGAGTGGTTCTTCGACAACGCCTCGGCAAGCATTCAGGAACCGCTCTACGGAGCGACCTGGCCGATCAGCACACTAGGGACCGTACCTCTTGACGTCCTTGTCAAGCTGGTGGATTGGAGCCACGCACTCGGTATGCGCGTGGGCCTGTGCTACTTCCTCACAGAGAAAGAGGGGTACCTCCCGGGCAAGCGGGGGCGCTACACGTACAAGCCGGAAGATGACCGTGTCTATCTTGAGTGGCAGACGGCCATACACGTCGCGTACGCCGAGATCTGCCAGCTTCTCGGTGTCGAGCTGTTCATCTTGGATGCGGAGAACGACTACTTCACGCAGAATCCTGGGGTCGTCGATCTCATCCACGAGGTACGCGAGGTCTACGGCGGCGCTCTCACCGAACAAGCGTACACAATAGACAGAGTGTGGAGCTGCCCATTTGCGCACCAGCTCGACTTTGTTGCATGGAGTGATTACTACTTCGGCTTCGCGGATCTGAGCAATCGGGGCCTCGACATCAGCGTGTTGAAGGCCGCCTTCTTGCGCCACTACGAGGCAGACGTCCTGCCTGTTCTGCGTCATGTTGGCAGGCCCGGGATGTTCCTTGAGCTTGGCGCCAACTTCCGAGAGATCGGTGACGAGCAAGGAGAGGTGGAGTATCGGGCTTACCTAGAGGTCATTGCGCAGGTCACGTCAGGACCCTCTCCCTTGATCGGGCTGTGCTGGTGGGATTGGGCACTTCTTGGAGAGGACCACACCTACCCACACAGTCTTCGTGGCCGTGGTGCAGAACAGGTGGTTAGCGAGTTCTACAGTAACACGCTACCGAACAGTGTCAACAATGCTGCTGCTGAAGAAGTCGCCCGCAGCTGCTCGGGCAAGAAGATCCTCGCTTCTTTCGAGCAGGGTGAGAACCTGACCCTCCATACCTACAACGACGGAGGTCAGATCAAGCTCTCGTACGACTCGACCCTGGGGTACCCAGGCCGCTCGGCCCACATAAGGTTCACTCCGTACACAGCAGAGCGTCAGGTTTCTACCGCAGGGCTATACATCGTGCCCGCACGATCGGAGGACTGGACACAGCAGAGCTCAGTGTGCTTCTGGCTCCTGAATGATGCGGAGAACTGCAATTGTGTCAGCGTTCTCGAGTTTCAGGTGATCGACGCCGACGGCGACCAGTTCACCTTCCGTACGAGTGCAAGAACCTTCCTGGCCGGATGGCAGCTCATCACCGTGGATCTTGATCTCCTGTCCTTCCCTTCATGGATTCCGTCAAGCCAGCCGGGGGATGGAGTCCTTGACCTGAGACGAGTGGCGAAGTGGGGGTTCATCCTGCAATGGGATGACGGGAGGACCCACGACGTCTGGATTGACACAGTACTGATCGGACGGGGCACTGCAGGGACACCTTGATCCCCAAGGATCGGTAGGGTATTGGGCGGGTCCCGACCATGTTGTCGCGACGACTACACGAGTTTTCTGATCGGGCCCCCAGGCTCCAGTGCAGGCGCTCGAACTGGGACTCGCGTTTTCTGCCAGTTGGATCCGGTTGGGCTGATCGATTGTCCCAATGCGGGTCTGTCGGGGCATCGAGCGGAAGTTCAAGAGTAGTCCCGTAGAGGGTAAAGAGGAAGAGGGGTCATCGCGACCCCTCTTCCTCTTTGCGTTTGGATGCTCTTGAATCTCCTGAGTTCGCATCTACCCAATCCGGCGAACTCCCTAGCTACCCGCAGGGTAGCCGGGTTCCCAAATCCCTCCTGGCGTATAGACAGGCCTTCCGAAGAGCCTTTGCTCGCGAGACCCGACGGGACGGACTAGCTGCCGCAGTCCTTTCAGCAGGAATGCATCTGCCGCTTTGAGAGCCTCGATCAACGGCGTTCGAATCCCCTTGGCTCTGCCGACCTGTTCCTCGCGTTGTCGCCCCACCTCGTACCGCGACCTAGGCGAGGCACGCGGGAGTGCTACGCCTCACCTGTGGCCCACAGTGTCGACCCGAGTGTACCCACTGGCCTGACGCTCTCGTGACAGAATGAGTTGGCCCCTAGCCGGAGCTCGTATACCTTCCATCCCATTAGGATGAGAGGATGGCAGAGGTGTGCATGAAGAGGTACGAACATGAGGCATGAGTTGCATCCCAAGCGCATCGGCGCTGCAGGAACTTGGAAGCTATTCCAAAGGCTGCTGCAGCGGCCCACAACAGGCATCGGGCAGCAGTTGCGGGAAGCGGCGTTGCGGTATGACGCCTTGTTCAACCACTCTTCTGACGGAGTGTTCATTCTGAGCTTAGATGGTGTTTATCTTGAAGTCAGTCCACGTGGTGCCAAGATGTTCGGTTACGAGTCTCACGAGCTAATCGGTAAACCTATCACCGCGACAGTCGATCCCGGCGAGCAATCGAGCGGCAGAAGACAAGCTGTCGGCGCTCTTGGAAGGAAAAGCGATCCCCCTTTACGAGAGAACCTTCCGCGCGAAGGATGGAACCCAAGTTCCTGTGGAGATTGACCTCACCCTAGTACGCGACTCAAACGGAAAGCCAGCATACATCCAGAGCGTGGTGCGTGACATCTCTCACCGCAAGCGCCTGGAAGAGAAGTCGCGCCGGACTACGCGTGCACTGGGGACACTGAGTCAGGGGCACCAAATCCCGCTACGCGCAGAGGACGAGCTGGCCGAGAGAGAGGAGACGCATCGCTCCATCCTCGAGCGGGCAAGTGATGGCGTTGCGATCATTCAGGACATGACTATTCGCTACGCCAACCCGCGTCTGGCGGAGATCTGGGGTGTACTCGTCTCAGAGGTGATTGGAGCATCGATTGCCGACCACCTCCAGCAGGACGAACTCGATCGTCTGGCAGACCAGTACAAGCGCCGGTTAGCGGGAGAGAACGTTCCGGCCCTCTACGAGACGTCTCTGCAACGGCGCGATGGCAGCGAGATATTCGTCGAGGTAAGTGCCGGCCTGATCGCGTACGAGGGGAGGCCCGCCGATCTCATTCTCGTGCGGGACATCACGGAGCGGAGGCGTACCGAAGAGGCTGTGCGGCGAAGCGAGGAGCGGTATCGGCGCATCGTTGAGACCGCACAAGAAGGTATCTGGGTGACCGACGCGGAGAATCGGACCACCTTCGTCAACAAGAAAATGGCGGACATGCTGGGCTGTACGGTTGACGAGATGGTAGGCGCCTCGGCGTTCACTTTCATTGCCAAGGAGGACAGGGCAAAGGCGGCTGGGCATATTGAGCGTCGCCGTCAGGGGGTCTCAGAGCAGCTTGACTTCAGGTTTCTTCGCAAGGACGGGACGGATCTGTGGACTCTCCTCAAGTCGAGTCCCATTCAGGACGAAGACGGAAACTACGCCGGTGTGCTCAGGATGATCACTGACATCACCGAGCGCAAGCGTGCGGAGGAAACCCTGCGCGAGAGCGAGCGCCGATACGCGGCGTTGTTCGAACACCCCAACGACGGTGTCTTCATCTTCAGCCCAGACGGCGTCGAGCTTGCCGTCAACGAGCGCGGGGCCGAGATGCTCGGCTACGAGGTTCACGAGCTTGTGGGAAAGCCTCTAGTCTACGACCCGGCGGAGTACGCCGACGTCTTGCGGAAGCGAGCCGAGGTCTTCGCCGGCCGGACAATCCCACCCTACGAGCGCACGTTCCGTGCTAAGGATGGGTCGCCGGTCCTGGTCGAGGTTAACCTCACCGTGGTGCGCGACGCCGAGAAGCGTCCCCTCTACCTCCAGAGCATCGTGCGGGACATTCGCGAGCGCAAACGTACCGAGGAACGCCTCCGGGAGAGCGAGGAGCGTTTCCGACGGATCTTCGAGGAGGGCCCGCTCGGCGTGGTGACGTCCGACTCGAGCTTCCGCTTCACCCGAGCCAATTCGGCGTTCTGCAGTATGCTCGGCTACACAGAAGAGGAGCTCACTTCCCTTACGTTCCAGGAGATCACCCACCCGGCCGACGTCGGCACCGACACCGAGCAGGTAAGAAGGCTCTTCCGCGGAGAGATCCCACTCTACCGGACCGAGAAACGCTACATCCGCAAGGACAAGGCACCGCTTTGGGGAGCAGTGACCGTAACTGTGGTTCGCGACTCAGAGGGGAAGTTCCTCTACTTTCTCGCCATGATCGAGGACATCACGTCGCGGAGAGATGCGGAGGAAACGGTGCGTTCCCTCGCTCGTTTCCCAGAGGAGGACCCAAGCCCCGTACTGCGCGTCGCGGCGGACGGGAGGATCCTCTATGCGAACCGGTCAAGCGCGCGCCTGCTCGAAGCCTGGAAGGGAGGCGTAGGCAAGGCCATTCCCGAGCGCTACCGAAACTGCGTTCGGGAAGCTCTCCAGGGAGGTATTCTCACTGATGAGGGGGAGATCGCCGGCCGCGTCCTGTTCCTGACCTTCGCTGCGATACCGGCCGAGGGATACGTCAACGTCTATGGACTCGATATCACGAAGCTTCGCGAAACGGAGAAGGCCCTTGCCGAAAGCGAAGCCGAGCACAGGGAGCTGGTGGAAAACGCCAGCGACCTGATCTACACGCATGATCTCCGCGGGAAGATCACCTCGCTCAACTCGACCGCCCAGCTGGTCACCGGCTACTCCGCGCACGAGCTTGTGGGGAAGGACATCGACCTCATCGTAGCCCCGGAGTATCGCAAGCACGCGCGGGCTATGAGTGCAGCGAAGCTTCGAAGTGAGGGCTCGACGGTCTGCGAGGTGGGGATCGTCGCCAAGGACGGACACCAAACGCCCGTTGAAGTCAGCAGTCGCCTCATCTACAAGGGTGGGAAGCCCGTCGGGGTACAAGGGATCGCGCGCGACATCACCGAGCGCAGGGAGGCCTCTGATCGGCTGAGGAAGTCCCTGGACGGGACGATCAAAGCCGTTGCCCGGACCACGGAGATGAGGGACCCGTACACCGCCGGGCATCAGGAGCGGGTGAGCCGATTAGGGTGCGCGATCGCGAAGAGGATGGGGCTTAGCGCGGAGACGGTGGAAGGCCTGCGCGTGGCCGGGCTCCTCCACGACGTGGGCAAGGTCTCCGTGCCTGCAGAGATCCTCAGCAAACCGACGACCCTGACGTCGATCGAGTTCAGCCTCGTGAAGGCGCATGCCCAGACCGGCCACGATATTCTCGCGGGGATCGACTTCCCCTGGCCGGTGGCGGAGATCGTCCTGCAGCACCACGAGCGCCTGAACGGTTCGGGCTACCCGCGGGGACTCAAGGGCGAGGCGATCTCGCTTGAGGCGAGGATCATCGCCGTGGCCGACGTCGTCGAGGCGATGGCCTCCCACCGCCCCTATCGACCTGCTCACGGCCTGGACCAGGCCCTAGCAGAACTGGAAACGGGAGCGGGTGTGCTGTATGACTTCGAAGTCGTCAAGGCGTGCCTGGCATTGTTCCAGCAAGGCTATGAGCTTTCTCGGCCACTTCCTGAGGATAAGCAAGTCTGAGAGGTCGTCGCTTGTCTCAGGGCGCTTTTTCTCAAGCTCTTGCCTACGCGGCAACGGCCTGCGTCTAGTGCCAGATCGAGGTGGAAGGGGTTGGGATACCAGAGACAAGGTGCCGCCTAAAGGAGGTAGACGCCCCGCTGCGTGGCGAGAAGCGCGCGTTTGACCCACTTCTTCGGCGACGGCCAGAAGCTTGCGGAACTCCTCCACACGACCGCCGCCGAGTTCAAGAGTAGTCCCGTAGAGGGTAATCGCGGAGCCGCCGCCATATCAACAAGGAGTTCGCATCTCGCGGCCAGCGAACTCCCTAGCTCCTCGAAGAGGAGCCACCTGGCCGCGATTCCGTGATTGCGGCTGGATGCTCTCGAATCCCCGGAGTCCACGACGAACAAGCCGTGCGAACTCCCTAGCTGTCCGAAGGACAGCCGTTGCCCCGCAGGGTGGCCGGGGTTCACAAATCCCTCCGGGCGTACAGCCCGATACGGGGCCAAATGCCGCAAGTGAAGATCTGAACATTCCTCTTGGATTGTCAGGTCACCGCTTGGCTTGCTCGCGATTGGAGCCGTCTCGATCGCCCTCTGCGCCAGACAGCCGAGCCATCTAGAGCCACTTGGCGACGTCGTCCGCGGTCAGGTCGTCCGGCTTCCCTGAGAAGCGGATGACGCCGCTACGATCGACGAGGAAAGCGTGCGGCGTCCCCTTCACGCCATAGGCGGTCCGGGTGGGTCGCGCGTTGTCGTATTCGTGGACCACAATGAAGGCGTCGTATTCACTTCCGGAGAAGAACTCCTTCGGACCCGACGGATCCCGATCGAGAACCACGATGATGATGACCAGGCCAGAGGTCCCGTATTGGGCCTCGACCTCCTTGAGGTGGGGCAGCGATGCGACGCAGGGTGAGCAGGTCTGGAACCAAAACTCAATCACGACGATCTGCCCGAGGTATGCCGACAGCTTCACCGCGTCGCCATCGAGCGATGACAGGGCGAACTCCGGGGCGCGGTTGCCCACCTCGTTTCCGACTGGGGTGGAGCTCGGAGCCGGGGTCTGCAGATAGGATTCGGCCTCTTCCCGGTCCGTCTCGCCTCGAGGCACAAGGTCGTTCAGATCGATCGTCCGAGACGTCGTGTCAGACGCGCTGCGATCGTCGGTCACCAAGAGCGTCGCGGCGAACTCGCCGATCCATGAGTAGGTGTGTACGACCTGGGGGCCTGAGCCGATCGTGCCGTCACCGAACGCCCACTCATACGCAATGATCGTCCCGTCCGGATCTTCGGAGGCTGTGCCGTCAAAGAAGACGATGGTTGGATCGCTTCTGTCGACGACGTACGCGCGAAACGCGGCGACCGGCTTCGCGTTGTCGACCGATTGGCTCGCCCCCGGCCCCACCAGCCCGATGACCAGCCCCGGTAGTAGGAGAGTGATACTCCATCTTTGCTTCGTCATGCGATCTGCCCCACGTCTGACGACCATTCTACAAGCACGGACCATCCGCCGGCTTGGCATGGATGTGATTCCTGATCTTGGTTCGCTGTCCAACGAGCACCATGTCGTGCAACAGGCATGACAGTACCCTGCAGGCGGTGCCGGGGGAGCGTGCACTCTATGATTTGCGGAGAGAACCCTCGCGCAGTACTTTCTGCAAGCTGTAGCGATGAACGACGAGGATCGTGATGGTGGCCGAAAAGAACAGCTCATCAGGAAAAGTGCTCAGCGCGCTGGTGGATGACCTCCAGGCCGGGGGGCGCTACACCTTCGACCGGAGCGAGGCCATCAGTGCTCTTCGCAGATATTGGGGTCAGATCTTCACTTATCGCGTAGAATCGGGTAGACTCCTCCCATGGCACGCCCCCTGCGTGTAGAGTACGAAGGCGCCGTGTACCACGTTACGGGCCGCGGCAACGCCCGGCAGGACATCTTCCTCATTGACCCAGATCGCGAGCTGTTCCTCGAGACGCTCGGCGGCACAGTCAGCCGCTTCGGTTGGGTCTGTCATGCCTACTGCCTAATGACGAATCACTATCACCTTCTCGTCGAGACGCCAGAGGCCAACCTATCGCGCGGGATGCGACACTTGAACGGCGTCTACACCCAGGCATTCAACCGCCGGCACATGCGAACAGGCCATGTGCTGCAAGGCCGATTCAAAGCGATCCTCGTCGAGAAGGAGACTCATCTGCTCGAACTGGCACGGTACGTTGTGCTGAACCCCGTACGGGCACGAGCTGTTCGGAGCGCCCGCGACTGGTCGTGGTCAAGCTACCGTGCGACGGCGGGCATGGTGGACGTGCCCGACTTCCTCACGACGAGCTGGATCCTGGCGCAGTTCCATCGGAGCCCTCGCCGCGCGATCGAACTCTACCGCAAGTTCGTGAAGCAGGGCCGTGGCGTCGACGCGTGGGCCGAGCTGCGGGGTGGCATTCTGCTGGGCAGCGACGAGTTCGTGGACAAGCTCAAGCCACTGCTCTCGGACTACGAGGCGCTGAAGGAGGTTCCGCGCCGCGAGCGGCTCGCTACCCGACCGAGCCTTGACGAGCTCTTCTCCAAGGTACGAGACAAGAAGGCACGTGACCGGCAGATCCATGCAGCCACCCGCGTCCACGAGTACACGCTTCAGGCAGTCGCTGACTTCCTCGGTCTCCACTACTCGACCATCAGCATGATCGCGAAGCGCATTGCTGAGGACGAGAAACACCAAGAGTGAAGATCTGACCCCAGCGCCCCCTGTTGGCAGCACCGGCAAGCGCTCGGAGTGTGCCGCGCAACGTAGACGTGTAGGAATGTCTGCAAATGTGATGCCACCTCCGTGTTCTATAAGGTATAGTGATGATCGGGGAGTGACATGTATCAGGTGCTGGGACGATACTGTAGCGGCCGGACTCGCGATGGATGCGTAGAAGTTCGGGGTATCGGAGGGCGGTGAGGAGTGACACGGATCTGCGTGCGGGAGGCGGGGAGTGCGAAGGACGGTTTCCGGGCCGCAGTGACGATCGACGATGGTCCGGAGTACGGCATCAGCGTCTGCAGCCCGTTTGACGAGGCTGAGGAAGACAACCTGCGTTGGTACTTCGAGAGTCACCTCCGCAGGCCGTTTACGGACCAGGTTCGAGCCGAGGGAGTAGCGCAGAGTGTGACTCGGTACGGCGAGGAGCTCTTTGCACAGCTGTTCGGGGCTGGGGTCGACGCGAAGCTGCAGTTTGCCTACCACGAGGCGGAGAAGACGGGGATGGAGAACCTCGCATTCGAGATCGTGGGCTCTCCTGCGTTTCACGCGCTGCACTGGGAAACGTTGAAGGCTCCGAATCTTCCCCAACCGTTCAGCGTGCGCGCGCCGATGGTGCGACGGAATCTGAAGCCAACGGACAGCGACTACGAAGTCCGCGCGTCTGCGACGATCAACCTGCTTGTGGTGAGCGCGAGGCCCGGCGGGGCACGAGATGTTGCCTACCGAACGATCTCCCGCCCGTTGATCGAGATGCTTGAGAACGCGGACGCACGAGTGCGAGTAGACATCGTTCGCCCTGGAACGTACGACGCGCTGGAGTCGCGCCTCGGGGAGAAGGGGAGTGGGTACTACCACATCGTCCACTTCGACACCCACGGATCGTTGCTGACGTGGGAACAGTACCTGAAAGCTAAAGCCGGGGAAGCTGCGAGCAACGGTCCACAGGACGACGAGGACGAGCACTTCTACACGAAGTTCACAAGCCAGTTTGATCTCAAGGAGTACGCCGGGGCGAAGGCGTTTCTTGCCTTTGAGGGGAACAAGCCAGGCGAGGGGGCGCTGGTGGAGGCGGACCGGCTTGCCGATCTTCTGCGGGCCCATCAAGTCCCTGTGGCCATTCTGAATGCTTGTCAATCGGGGATGCAGCAGGGTACAGCGGAAACGAGCTTAGGCAGTCAGCTAGTGCAGCGCGGGCTGTGGATGGCTGTCGGAATGAGCTACTCGGTGACGGTCAGCGCGGCGCAAGTGATGATGAAGGCGCTGTACGAGCAGCTGTTTGCTGGCAGCCCTCTCTCCAGCGCGATTCGCCGCGGACGGCAGGAGCTCTACAGGGAGAAGTCACGCCGCGCCTTCTTTGGGCAGGAGGTCGAGCTCGAGGATTGGATTCTTCCGGTCGTGTACCAGAACAAGCACGACGTTGGGATTCCAGTTCGGGCGTTTGAGGAAGGGGAGGCGGCAGAGTATTACGGCCCGCAGGCGAAGTGGTACCGAGCACCGAAGACGCCCTACGGGTTCTTCGGGCGCGACCTTGACATCCTGTCCATCGAGCGGCGACTTCTGCGCAAAGGCGACAACCTCTTGTTGATTCAAGGACTGGGGGGCGCAGGGAAGACCACCTTGATGCACCACCTGGGGGCGTGGTGGGAGGCGACGGGCTTCGTCGACAAGGTGTTCTACTTCGGCTACGACGCGAAGGCGTGGACATGCGACCAGATCATGGACTCCATTGCGAAAGAGGTCTGGAGCGCGGTGGAGTATGCCAAGAACTACGAGCCGCTCAACCGAAAAGTCCAACGCGAGGAACTGTGCCAGCACCTGCGTGCTCACCGGCATCTGGTGATCCTCGACAACCTGGAGTCGATCACGGGGACAAACCTGGCGATTGCGAACCCGCTGAATGAGACGGAGCAGGAAGACCTGCGGGAGTTTCTGAGCCGGCTCAATGGGGGGAAGAGCTTCGTACTGCTCGGGTCGCGCGGTGGAGAGACCTGGCTGGCGAAGGGGACGTTTGAGGAGAACGTCCACGAGCTCGGCGGGTTGGATCCGGAAGCGGCGTCGCAGCTGGCCAGCCAGATTCTGGCGAAGCACGGTGCGACGAAGTACGAGACGGGAGGGGACGAAACCTACTTCCGCCTGCTGCGCCTGCTGGGCGGTACCCGTTGGCTCTCGAGGTCGTGCTGTCCAACCTGAAAGATCAGTCCCCTGAAGAGATCCTGGGGAAGCTGGATCTCGGGGGCGCGGGACTTGATTCTGGGAAGGCGCGTACGGAGAGCATCGTCGCGTGCATTGACTACTCGCACTCCAACCTTGCATCAGACATCCAAGGGTTGACCGATTGTCTCGCGCCGTTTACTGGGGTGATCCACGAGGGCATCCTCAAGCCCTACACCGAGCGGCTGAAGGCGCAGCCGGCTCTGGAGCACCTTCCGTTCGAGCGCTGGGGCGAAGTGATTCAGGCGACGCAAGACTGGGGGCTGGTGCGGCCTCATCGGGAGGCGAAAGGCTTCCTGGAGCTGCAACCGACTCTTCCGTACTTCCTCCGGGTTCGGCTGGCGAGCGAGGAACGCCGTGCGGCGCGCGAGGCGATCGAGATCGCGTTTCACGAGACGTACGAGGGCGCGGGAAGCGCGATTGCGAACCTGCTGGGATCCAAGGACGCCGGCGAGAAGGCTCAAGGTCTCATCGTGGCGAAGCTGGAGGAGGAGAACCTGCTGGCGGCGCTGCGGATCGCGCTCAATCGCAGAGCGAGCTTCCTAGGACCCACAAGTGCACTGATCGCCTCGCTTGATGCCACTCATGCGTCAGAGCGCCAACTACGGCTCATGGAGTGGATCCTCGGCCACAAGGATCTGTACAACGGAGAGTTGATCGAGGGAGACGCCGGGGATGGCTTCCTTGTCACTCTCGAAAGGAAGGCAGCCGTGCTGCTGAAGCTCAGCCGTCCGGAGGATGCGAGACAGACCTACCTCAAGGAACTGGAGATGCACCGCCTCCGCGAGCGTCTCGCGCAGCGGAAGCGTCTTCGCGCCAGCGCTGGCATCCTGCATAAGCTGGCAGAGGTGGCTCGGCGGAGCCACGATCGAGCGGATGCCGAGAAACTCCTCTCGCGTGTACTCAGGATACGAGTGAGACTGGACGAACTTCCCTCGCAAGCGGAGATCTTTCTGCAGTTGGGAATGCTCGCGCACGAGGCTGGCAACCTTGCGCGAGCGGAGACGTGCCACAAGAGGGCACTTGAGATCTTCAGTGAATGCGGCGACATGGAGAACCGGAAGAAGTGTTGTCTCGAGCTGGCGCGCATCTCGGATGAACTCGGCAATCTCCCTGACCAGATTGAGTACTACAAGAAGATTGTCGGAGAGCAGCCGCGCCTGTCCGCCTGACCAGTATCACGCCTCACCCCAAGCAGACCAGAACTGCTGGTTCACATCGCTCGGCCCAGCGCTAGCAGTTGTCAGACTGGACTCAGAAGTTGCCCTTTGGGTAACCAGGTTCGAGAGTTGTCCCGCTCAGTCACTCGTGGGTACGATTCTCGAATCCAGTTCGGAAGTAGTCCACCAGGGCGTACCAGGCACAGCTAGAGCAAGGCGTGTCGTCTACTTGAACCAGGCCGGCGGTAGCTCCTCCTCGTTCATGGTGCCGGGCGGCATGAGGAGGGCTTTCTCGACATCGATGCGGAACACCGCGAACTCAGGGTCGTCGAGGCCGCCCTTCATGTAGAAGGTGACGTCGTAGCCTCCGGCGCGCGCCCACGCCTCATGAAGAGGCTTTCCCTTCACTTCGACCGCGCGGCCGGCAACACGCAGCTGCCCGATCCCCTTGTCCAGTGGCAGGAGCGCGACGATTTCCACCTCGGGGCACGCAGCGATGTCGCGCCCTTTGCCCGTGCATCGGGCGGTCCCGAAGTAGAAGTGGAACCCGTCTCGCACAAGTCCCATCGCTCGCGCGCGGGGACGGTGGCCGTCACACGTCGCAAGCACAACGGCTCCCCCGGGCCCCTTGGGCAGCGTCTTGTCAAGCAGAACCAGGACTTCCTCTTTGGTCACAGTGGCCTCCTTGTCGAGAGCCTAGCGCACACATCGGACTTCCGGCAAGAGCTGTTGGCGCCTCGGTGCCGCATTGCTCGACACGGCGGCGCTGCCCCGGGGCGCCAAGGAGGAGACGCTGCAGTTGTCCGCGCGCTCTTTCGGCTGGAGCCGCGCGGAAGAGTCCAGCCATTGGCTTGCGGGATCTGCTCGCAGCTGGTAGAGTCGGCCCACAGTCCGGGAAAGGGAGCGCATCGATGCTAGGAGAGCTAAGGCTTCCTGCGCTGGCAGATTCCCGCGAACTCGTTGGATCTTGTGCGGATGGCCTGGTGCACGCGCACGAGGACTTCCGAGAGAGGAGAGCCTGACGATGAAACGAGTCCTACTCTTCGCGACGGCGGCAGTGCTGCTGCTTGCGTTGGCCTGCACTGGGGCGACGGAAGTGGTTCTCTTCTACGAGGACGGATGCCCGCACTGCGCGCACGTGGAGGCGTTGCTTCAGGAGATCGAGGATGCGGGCGGTGCGCTGACGGTCAGGCAGTACGCCGTGTCGAGCTGGGAGGCTCGCGACCTCCTTCCGCGCCTCCTCTCTGCCTACGGGGCGGAGATGGGTCCTGTGCCGCTTCTCTTCGTGGCCAACGTGGCCGTCGTACGGGACACCTTCTACAGGCTCGATGCCGCTCCCGTTTCCTTGTCCGGACGGGCGGCGGATCTGGAGCTCAAGGGCATTGTGGAGAAGGCGATCGCCGAGGATGCTGCCTCGCCGCTTGACCGGCTGCCGGCTGCGGCCACCGAAGCCGTGCTTGTGCTGGCCGGCGACTGCCCGGACTGCGAGCGGCTGGACCAGTTCGTGACCGGCCTTCAGGAGCTGCACCCGGAGTTGGCCGTGCGACGCGTGTCGGCGGACGAGGAGGAGGGGCAGAAGCTGCTCGATCGCCTGGCCAAGTTCTACCGGGTGCGTGGCTCCATCCCGGCGCTCTTCGTCGGCGACACCGTCGTCGTGGGCGGGACGATGTACCCGGGGCGTGACAAGTCGAGGCCCTTTGCGTTCTCGGACGAGGACAAGGCGCTGTTGACGGCGCGCGTCGAACGAGCCATCGAGCAGAAGGCGATGCCGCCGATCGAGAAGCTGCGGGTACGGGAAAAGGCCACGCTGTGGGCCGTCATCGGCTCGGCGCTGCTGGACTCGATCAACCCCTGCGACTTCGCCGTGATGCTTTTGCTGTTGGGCCGCCTGCTCGTCATCGGCAAGCGCCAGAAGGTCATCTGGGCTGGCCTCGTGTGGTCGGCCGGCGTCTACATCGTCTACTTCCTGATGGGGTACGTGTTCTACACGCTCCTTGGCGTCACCGTCGGGACGCGCAGCCTGCGGGTTCCGTACATCCTCGCGGTGTCGTCGATTGCCATTCTGATGGGCCTGTGGCAAATGAAGGATCTCCTCTGGTACGGAAAGTGGTTCTCGATCGAAGTCCCGGAGAGCTGGAAGCCGGCGCTGAAGCGTGTGACGGACTCCGTGGTCTCGCTGCCGGGGGTGTTCATCGCGGGCATGGTCGACGCCCTGTTCCTCGCGCCGTGCACGTCGGGGCCGTACCTTGCTATTCTGTCCCTTCTGTCGACGACGACGACCCGAATCCAGGGCGTGCTGCTCTTGCTCCTCTACAACCTGATCTTCATCCTCCCGATGATCGGCATTGCGTTGACGGTGCACTTCGGCATCACCACGACGGCGCGCGCCGAGCGCTGGAGGACGGCGCGGATGGGCAAGTTCCACTTCGTCACGGGCGTCGTCATGGTGGCTCTCGGCGTGGGCATGATCATCGGGGTGCAGCTCGGCTACATCTAGCGCGGGCTCACACGCTCACCGCATCGCGGTCACAATCGCTTCACAGGGGCGAGGCATCCTCTTCTGCATACGAGAGCAAGCGGAGTACCTCCTTACGCAGAGGGTCCAGGGCACACGCAGAGCCCTGGACCCTCTGTCCTTTCTGGGTTCGGCGAGCCGGGTCCCGTGCCACGGGGTTCTCCTCAGGTAGCGAGGTGGCTAGACTGCTCTCGACGGACTCTTTGCGAACGTAGCCGGCTGTGCGGCTGAAGGAGGAGATGCGTGGAGGCCATCGGGAGAGTTCCCGGGAGGGTTGTCGGGTCCCATCGCACGAAGTTCTACGGGTTGTCGACGTGCGTTTGGTGTAAGAAGGCACGCCAGCTTCTTGAGGAGTTGGGGGCAGAGTTCGACTACGTCTACGTCGACCTCGTGGAGGGCAAGGACCGCGAGGCCGTCCTCGCGGAGCTCACGCGGTTGGGCCGCGGGGAGACGTTCCCCACGCTGGTGATCGATGGGTCGGACTGCATCGTCGGATTCAAGCCGGACGAGATCCGGCGGGCGCTCGGGTCATGAACGCAGGGCTTCCATCGGCCGCAGACGGGGAGGCGTTGCGGACGCGCCTCGAACTGGAGGCCGAGAGCGCCGGCTACCACCTGAATCCCGATCTCGAGTTCACGCGAAGCCTCACCCACGGCCTGCTCGTCAACGAGGGTCGATATGGCTACCGCGCGTGCCCGTGCCGCCTGGCGACCGGCGATGCGGCGCGAGACCGAGACATTGTCTGTCCGTGCGACTATCGCGACGCCGACCTTCTCGACTGGGGAGGCTGCTTCTGCGGGCTCTACGTGTCCGCGGACATACAAGAAGGGAAGACGAGCCTGGCTTCCGTCCCCGAGCGGCGCCCCCCGGCGGCGGAACGAACGATGGCGCCTGATGCCCCGCGCCTCGGCCGGGCGCTGAGCCTTCCCGTGTGGCGCTGCCGCGTCTGCGGCTACCTCTGCGCGCGCCAACGTCCGCCGGCCGTCTGCCCGATCTGCAAGGCGACGAGCGACCGATTCGAGGCCTTCGCCTAGACGATGTCTCCGGGGTCCCGTTGTTGTGGGCGGAATCGGCGTCTGCTTGGACGCTCAGCGCTCGGAGGAAACGCGGCGTCTACCGTAGGGGGCGGCGGATGACGACTTCCTCCCCCTCCATCTCGCCCGTTGGCTCGAAGCCCAGTTTGCGGTAGAAGGGACCCGCGTCGCCTTCCATCGGCACGTAGCTCGCGGTGATCTCGCGAGCGTTGTGGCGTCTCCGAGCATGTTCCAACACGAGTTCGAGCGCGCGGCGGCCGTAGCCCCTCCCTTGGTGTTCCCCGGCGATCATGAACCGCCAGAGGTAGACGTGGTCCTTCTCTGCGTCGTCGTAGAGCATGACAAAGCCGACCGGCGCGTCGTCGGCGTACACCGCGCGGAACCATGCGTGTTTCTCGAAGTACGCCTGGGCGATGGAGTAGGCGTTGGGGGCCACCATCTTCTTCTGGGGGTCGGACAACGTGTCGCTCAGCTTGCAGACCTGGCCGACGGTCTCTGCCGTCACCTCGCGCAACGTGATGACGGCGTCGGGTCCTACGGTTCGTTCTTCCATGGAGGCTCCTTCCGCGTGATCGCGGGGAAGTGTACCGCGCGGGGCGGCAAGCGGGACTAGTACCCGAAACAACTCGACGAGCGGCGCTTTCCTGCAGCCTCCGCGTTCTCCGCGCTCAGGAAGTAGATGCGCTCCGCCTCCGGGATGCCGCACACCTCGGGGCAGTCGCGTCGGTAGTAGAAGGAGTCTGCCTGACTTGAGACGAAGAAGGCGGCGTTCTTGAACAGGGACGGGTTGTCGTGGTGCGGGTCGTCGAGGCCTCCCCAGTCCCAGGAAGAGCTCGCCGCGACGGTCACCGGGAACGAGGCGCTCGTCCGTCGTCCCCAATCATCCTCGACCACGACGATGATGGCGGCCGTCTGCTCGGGGAACTCCACGCCGACGAGCACGTTGCGGTTCCGCGCGCTGTCGTAGTCGTAACCGGGCAGGGCCTCCGGTGCATAGGGGCGGCCGGTGGGAGCGGTCTCGGCCGTGTAGAGCGGGTAGACGAGGCACGCGTTGTCAACGAGTTGGCCATGGAACAGGGCGTGGTAGGTCCCTTCTTCCCACGGTGGGGTGTAGATCGAATCGGCCATGATGGCACCGCACACGACCTTCTCCTGGGCCTCGACGCGAATCGACACAACGCGCCAGGCGCCATCATATACCACGCCCGACTCGGGGCCGGACAGACCGCCTGGATGGTGGGTGAAGTCGATGAGTGTCAGCTCGCTTGGCCGCAGAGTCCAGAGGTAGGCGTCCCCGTTGATGCGCGGCAGGAGAAGGGTCGGCGAGGCATTCGTTCCCTCGGCGAGAACGTTCTCGACGCGCACCTGGCGGCTGTCGGTCCACGTGACCCTCGCTTCCCATTCGAGTCGGTCGACGATCACGTCGAGCTCGTGTTCTTTCGACGTGACGGCGGTCCCGTCGGGCAGCTGATACGTGTACATCCCGGGAAGCGACGAGCACACGATGCGCGCTGCGTACGGGACGTGTCCGCGCGGCGGATCGACGAACGCGTGCAGCTCGACGGGCTCCGTGCATCCGGCAAGCGCGGCGAGAAGGAGTGCAAGCACAAGTCTCGAGACGATTCGTCCCATGGAACCTCCCCCACCAGTAGAGCATAGGCGGAGCTGTGGGTCAAGACACCCTGCGCTCGGCCCAGGTCCGTATCCTGCGGGGGTTCCGAAGACCGTGTACGATCCACGCAGGGTGAGGAGAGATGCACATTGCCTGGATGATTGCCGCGGGAAGCCTCGTTTCGTGGATCGCGCTCCTCTTGTTCCGTGGGGGGTACTGGCGAGTGCGTCCGCTCCTTGATGGCGCTTCTTCAGGGAACCCGAGTCCGCGGGCGGGGTGGCCTTCCGTTGTTGCGGTGATTCCGGCGCGGAACGAGGAGAGCGTAGTCGGGGAGTCCCTTCCGACGGTCCTCTCTCAGGACTACCCGGGTCCCTTTCACGTCGTCGTGGTCAGCGATCGGAGCGAGGATGCGACGGCCGACGCCGCACGGGCCGCCGCGGCGCACCTCGGGTGTGCCGATCGCCTCTCGGTTGTGCAAGGAGAGCCACTGCCGGCGAGCTGGGCGGGCAAGGTGTGGGCGATGGCGCAGGGTGCGGCGCGGCCTGCCGCCCGAAGAGCTGACTATCTCTGGTTCACCGATGCCGACATCGTCCACGATGTAGGCATCCTCCGTGCGCTTGTGGCGAAGGCCGAGGCGGATCGCGTGGACCTCGTCTCCCTCATGGCGCGGCTGCGAGTGGACACGCGTTGGGATCGCCTGCTCATCCCGGCCTTCGTCTACTTCTTCTCGAAGCTCTACCCCTTCCGCTTCGTCAACGACGCGCGCCGCCGTGCTGCGGGCACGGCGGGCGGCTGCATGCTCGTGCGGCGCGAGGCGCTCGAGCGGGCGGGCGGCGTGGAGAGCATTCGCGCGGCCCTGATCGACGACTGCGCTCTCGGACGGCTGATCAAGCGGTCGGGAGGGCGCGTCTGGCTCGGGTTCACGAGCTCGGTTCGGAGCGTGCGGCTCTACGGAACGCTGCGCAGCACATGGGACATGGTGGCTCGATCTGCCTACACGCAACTCCGCTACTCGCCCCTCGTAGTGCTGGGCACTGTCTTCGGCATGCTCTTCCTCTACGCCGTCGGTCCCGTCGCCCTTGTGGCCGGGCTCGTCGCTTCGGCATTCGCCGTGCCAGGCGCCGTCACCCTGGCGTGGCTTGGATTGGCCACGTGGAGCCTGATGGGCCTGAGCTTCCTTCCAATGCTGCGGCATCACGGAGCCGGCCGCTGGCCGGCGCTACTCCTCCCGTTGGCCGGCGTGCTCTACGCGGCCATGACCGTCGACTCCGCTTGGAGGCACGCGATCGGGCGGGGCGGATCTTGGAAGGGACGCACGCACGGCGCGGGCGACGCGGCTGCACGGGGCCGCACGGCGGACTAGCGGGAGTCCATCAGTTCGTTGCCGCCTGCCGGAGCGCTCGGGCCGCGCGGCGGTCCTTGCGTTCGTCGATGCTCCAGGACGATGATCACACAGCGGATCTTCCTTCGAGGAGCCGACTCGTGGGCGGGAGGAGAACAACGTGGGGCACAGGTTCCCAGTTCTGGAAACGGAGAGGCTGCGATTGCGCGAGCCGCGCCGCTCGGACGCCGAGCGACTCCTCGCCGCATGGCGCGACGAGGAGACCATGCTCTACTTCGGCACGGAGCCTCTCGGAACCCGGCGGGAGGCAATGGAGGAGATCCGTGCGTTTCGTGAGCAGGCGTCGTCCGGCGACGGCATTCGCTGGATCATCACCGAACGAGAGCGTGACGAGTACGTCGGAGACATCGGCTTCTTCGACTTCGCTTCGGACCACGCGCGGGCCGAGATCGGCTTTCTGTTGGCCAAGCCCTCGTGGGGGCGCGGACTCATGACCGAAGCGCTCGCGGCCACCCTGCAGTACGGGTTTGTCTCGAAGGACCTTCACCGGGTCGAGGCGCTCGTCGATCCGCGCAATGCCGCCTGCCTGCGCGTTCTCGAGCGGCGAGGTTTCCGGAGAGAGGGAACCCTGAGGGATTACGAGTTCGAACGGGACGCGTTCATCGACCTCGTCCTCCTGTCCATGCTGCGCCCGGAGTGGGTCGTAGCGTAGTCCTGAGCGTCACTCGACCATGGACTCAGTGGGGGCGACTTGATTCGTCGGACCGCCGTCGGATAGGATGTCGCCAACAAGAAGAGAAGCGTACCTTCTTTAAGAGACTGAAGCGGCGATCGCGCCTGCGTGAGGGCCTTGCCTAGCGGCGAGGCCCTCTGCTTCTTCTGGGGAGCGGTGACCCTGACAGTCGGCAGGAGCCACGCGCGCTCTGCCTCTCGTTCCTGGAAGGGACTCTCCTCTTGGCTCGTGCCGCCTGCTAGCGTGGCTTGTATAGTGAGCATGGTCGACATCCGATGCGTTGTGAGTCGTCTGGGAGGTGGGTGTGCGCGAGGTACCGGGCGGACTCAGAAAGACCCTCCAGATTGATGGCATGCATTGCGCCAGCTGCGCGCAGGCCGTTGAGCGGGCGCTGCGGGCCGTGGACGGAGTGGCGAGCGCTGGCGTGGACCTCGTCAACGAACGAGCGTTGGTCGACGTAGCCGGCGATGTCTCGGATGACGTCCTCATCGCAGCAGTGCGCGCGGCCGGGTACAAGGCAACGCGCGAAGACCGGACCGCGACGCCGGACACCCTCGTCGAGCATGATGTAGAGCGTGCGAAGGGTGCGCGACGCCGCGCGGCGCTGGCGTGGGCCCTTGCGTTGCCGATCGTCGCATGGATGATCCCCGAGATGGCTTGGGGAGTGATGTGGCCTTCGCCTCTCGCCTTCCACTTCGGGATGCTGGCGCTGGCGGCTCCCGCCGTCTTCATCGCCGGCGGGCCGACGTTGCGGTCGGGGTTCACGGCGGCCGTCCGGCGGGCGCCAACCATGGACACGCTCATCGGGCTTGGCGTCGGAGCGTCGTTCCTGACCGGCGTGCTTGCGGCGCTGGCACACGTCGGGATGATGCCGTCGGTGCCCGACTACTCCGGCGTCGCGGCCATGATCATGGCCTTTCACCTGACAGGGCGATGGATCGAGGCTGCGGCGCGGGGACGGACGTCGGGCGCGATTCGCGCCCTTCTGGGTCTCGGAGCGAGGACGGCCCGCGTTGCGCGCGGGGCTGCCGAGGTCGAGATCCCTGTGACCGACGTTGTGGTTGGGGATCTCATGATCATCCGGCCCGGCGAGCGCGTCCCGACCGACGGCGTTATCGAGGCGGGAGAGAGTTCGGTCGACGAATCGCTCGCCACGGGGGAGTCGATGCCCATCCTGAGGCACGTTGGTGACCGAGTCATCGGGGCGACGATCAACGGGGAGGGCGTGCTCCGAGTCCGCGCGACCGGCGTAGGGGAGGCGACGTTCCTCGCCCAGGTCGTACGGCTCGTCCAGCAAGCGCAGGCGACCAAGGTGCCTATTCAGGCGCTTGCAGACCGCGTGACGCGAGTCTTCGTTCCCGTCGTGCTTGCGCTGGCCGCCGCGACGTTCCTCGCTTGGTGGCTCGCTCCGTCAGCCCTCGGTCAGATCGCGACTGCGGCGGGACGATTCCTACCTTGGGGGTCGAGCGATGCGTCGCCGCTCGGGCGGGCGCTGTTCGCTGCCGTCGCGGTGCTCGTCATCGCTTGTCCGTGCGCTCTTGGACTCGCGACGCCGACCGCGCTCACGGTCGGCGCCGGGCGTGGCGCTCGAAGCGGAATCCTCTTGAGAAACGGAGAGGCGGTCCAGACCTTGAGCCGCGTCGATGTGCTCGTCTTCGACAAGACGGGAACGGTGACCGTCGGACGGCCGCAGGTGATGGACATCGTTTCTCGCGAGATTCCCGCCGACGAGCTCTTGGCGCTGGCCGGGTGCGTCGAATCTGCTTCGGAGCATCCGATTGCGCGCGCGGTCGTTGCGGCGTGCGAGACGCGGGGCATCTCCCTTGCGGCGGCGAGTGACGTTCGCGCGATTCCCGGGCGTGGGGTGCGGGGGCGCGTCGATGGGCGCGAGGTGTGGGTCGGGCGTGCCGACTGGCTCTCTGCGGAGGGATTCCCGCTCGATGCGTGGGAGGCTGTGATTGCGCGGATGGAGGATGCGGGGACGACGGCTGTGGGTGTCGCAGTGGCCGGCCGGGTCTTGGGTTTCCTGTCCGTGGCCGACCGCGCGAAGCCCGACGCTCGGGAGGCGATCGCGACCCTGAGGGGCATGGGCATCGATGTGGTTCTCCTCACTGGGGACAACGAACGGGCGGCGCACTCCATCGCAGCCGAGGTGGGGATCGATCGCGTGATCGCAAACGTCCTGCCCGAGGACAAGGTCTCCGTCGTTCGCGGCTTGATGGCGGCCGGGTCCGTCACCGGGATGGTCGGCGATGGGATCAACGATGCGCCTGCGTTGACGTCGGCCGACGTCGGCATCGCGTTGGGCACGGGGACCGATGTGGCGATCGAATCGGCGGACATCACGCTCGTCTCCGGGGAACTCCTTGCGGTCGTGCGTGCCGTGAAGCTCTCGCGCGCCACGTTCCGCAAGATACGCCAGAACCTGTTCTTTGCGTTCGTGTACAACGTCGTGGCCATTCCGCTCGCCGTGTTGGGTCTACTGCATCCGCTGATCGCCGAGGCGGCGATGGCGTTCTCGTCCATCAACGTTGTCCTGAACGCCAATCGGTTGCGGCGAGCACGGCTCGGATAGGGCACGAAGAACCCTACGAAGGCGCGTCGGCACGCGGCGTTGCACCTATCGAAGCCGGGGCTATAATCGCGCCGTGCCAATAGCCGTCGCGCCTATTGGCACTGATCCTTTCGCGCCCGCGTGATGAGAGGCTGAGCGGGATGGCGTTCTCGCGGGTCGCGTTGCACAAGGTGGGCATCATGGACCAGATCGACCTTCGGACACGTATGGAGCGCGTTCTCTACAGCGAGGACGCGATCTCCGAGCGCGTTCGGAAGTTGGCCGAGCAGATCTCCGACGACTACCGCTCACGCGGACACGCAGCGGATCGGAAAGGACGGCCGCTCCTGATTGTCGGCATCTTGCGGGGCGCACTCGTGTTCATGGCGGATCTGGCGCGCGAGATGACGATCCCCGTCGAGTATGACCTGATCAGCGTCTCGTCGTACGGGAACGGGACGGCGCCCGGCGCGGTGCGGTTGGTGAAGGACCTCGAGCGGCCGATCGAAGGGCGCGACGTGCTCGTCGTGGAGGACATCATCGACACGGGCTACACGATCGAGTACCTCCGCCGGAATTTGGAGTCGCGGGATCCCGCCTCGCTTCGCGTCTGTACCCTTGTCGACAAGGCGGCTCGCCGCGAAATCCAGACTCAAGTCGACTACGTGGGGTTCGCCCTCGCCGAGGACGCGTTCATCGTGGGGTACGGCATGGACTACGCCGAGCTGTACAGGAACCTCCCGTTCATTGGGGTGCTGAAACAGGAGTACATCGGATGACCGGCGCGGACTCTTCTCTCACGCTCGGTATCGAGACTTCGTGCGACGAAACGTCGGTCGCCGTGCTGCGCGGCGAGACGGAGATCCTGGCGAACATCGTCTACTCGCAAGTCGATCTCCACGCCCGCTACGGCGGCGTCGTCCCCGAGGTTGCGTCGCGCAACCACGTGGTGAAACTGCCCTACATCGTCGACGAGGCGTTGGCTTGCGCGGGGGTCCAGGTCCAGGAGATCTCCCTCGTGGCGGCCACGATGGGGCCGGGCCTCGTTGGGCCGCTGTTGGTCGGCCTGTGCCACGCCAAAGGGATGGCCTACGCGTTGCGCGCCCCGTTCCTCGGAGTGAACCACCTGGAGGGCCACCTCTTCGCCCATCGGCTTCACTCTCCGGATGTGGTCCCGCCGTTCATGGGCCTTATCGTCTCCGGCGGGCACACGATGCTCGTCGACGTACCTCGCTACGGCGAGTACTACGTCGTGGGAACGACCGTCGACGACGCCGCGGGTGAGGCGATCGACAAGATCGGGAAGATGATCGGCATGGGGTACCCGGCGGGCGCGAAGATGGACGAACTGGCGGACAGCGGGGATCCTAAGGCGATTCCGCTTCCACGCCCGATGGGAGATTCGCCGAGCTTCGACTTCAGCTTCTCCGGGTTGAAAACAGCGGTCCTGTACCACGTGCGCAAGAACCCGCGGGAACGACGGGAAGACATTGCCGCATCGGTTCTCGCGAGCGTGGTGGATGTGCTGACGAAGAAGTCACTCGAGGCGACGCGCCGCTTCCATCGCCATCGTCTGGTGGTCGTCGGTGGAGTTGCCGCGAATGCTCACTTGCGGGCGCAACTCGTTGCGGAGGGCACCCAACGCGGCATTGACGTCTTGTTCCCGCCGATCGCGCTCTGCACCGACAACGCGGCCATGATTGCAGCCGTCGGCGCCTTTCGGCACCGGGAGTTCGGAGAGGCGCATCCGCTCTCGGTGTCGCCGAACCCTTCGTTGTCCTTCTAGAGAGGCTCAGGCTCAGGCGGCCCGTTCGGCTGCGGCGGGCTCATCCAATCCGCGGACTTCCTTGAGCGCCGCAATGGCCACTTCGATCATGTCGTCGCTCGGCTCCGCCGTCGTCAGTCGCTGCAGCCACAGGCCCGGCTGGCCGAGGATGCGTACCCAGCGCCGATCGAAGTGAAGGCCCGTGAATCGCTGCGCCTCGAACGAGATGCCGGCGACAACAGGCAACAGCAGGATGCGCGACAGGATCTTGAGCCACAGGGTCGGGTTTCCTGCGAGGGAGAAGACGAGGATGGCGACGACGAACACCGTCATGAGGAATGCCGTGCCGCAACGAGGGTGCAACGTCGTGTGCTTCTTCGCATTCTCGGTCGTGAGATCCTCGTCAGACTCGTAGGTGTGGACGACTTTGTGTTCGGCGCCGTGGTACTGGAAGACGCGGCGGATGTCCTTCACCAACCAGCGGATGACGACAATGTAGACGAAGAAGAAGGCGAGGCGAATGAGGCCCTCAACGAGGTTGAAGACGATCGAATTCCCCAGCCGCAACCAAGAGACGCTGTTCGCGATGAACAGGGGGAGGACGATGAACGCCCCGACGCCGACGATCATGGCGAGGAGGAACGCGAAGAACGTCCCTCCCTTGCTCAGTTGCTCCTCCTCGGGGTACGCGACCTGGGTGGAGACGTTGAGAGCACGCATGCCTAGCGCCATCGTGTCGTAGAGCCGGAACGTGCCGCGAAGGAACGGGGTCCGTCCGAGGCGTGGGAACCGTCGGTTCACCGGCAAAGACCGGACGACGATGGCCTTCGTGTCCAAACGACGAACAGCGACCGCTACGCGGTCGCCGTTCTGCATCATCACACCTTCGATGACAGCTTGCCCGCCGATCGGCGGCTTCACCTTACTTGCCGTCCTTCTTGGGCTTCTGGGCGGCTGTGACGACGCCCGCATACTTGCGCTGGAAGCGTTCGACGCGCCCTTCCGTGTCGAGGAACCGCTCCTCGCCGGTGAAGAACGGATGGCACTTCGAGCAGATGTCGACGCGCATCTCCTCCACAGTCGATCGTGTCTCTAGCTTCGCGCCGCAGCCGCAATGGACAACGGCCTTCTTCATCTCGGGATGAATGCCCTGCTTCACGGTAGGCTCCTCTTGCCGGCTAGCGCTTGGAGTACTGCTCGCTCTTGCGCGCCTTGCGGCGGTTGATCTTCTTGCGCTCGACCTCGCGCGCGTCTCGCACGAGAAGGCCGGCCTGCTTGAGAGGCGTGCGGTACTCAGAGGTGACTCCGCAGAGCGCACGGGCGATGCCGAGACGAACAGCTTCCATCTGCCCGGTGGTGCCGCCGCCCGCCACGCGGGCCTTGACGTCGTACTTGCCGACGGTCCCCGTGACGTAGAACGGTACCTTGAGCGTCTTCTCGAGATGCTCCTCGGAGTTCAGAAACGCGCCGAAGTACTCCACGGCCGGGCGGTTGTTGATGACCAACGCTCCGGAACCCTCGGCGAGGTAAATGCGGGCTGTCGCACGCTTTCGGCGCCCGATCGCATGCACGTAGTTGCCAACCCTCTTAGGTAGTCGCTTGTCACCCTGCTCCACGAGAGTCTTTCCTCCTCAAGAAGTGCTAGAACCGTCGGATGATACTCGTGGGTCCTGAACCTGTCAACGGCGCGCCGGACGCGGCGCGCTACACGAAGAGTCTCACGAGCTTGCGCAGGATGGGGTCCTTCATCCGGTTCACCATCCAGCTCTCGGCGGCGGGCTTCGAGAGGAACGACATCGACGGGAAGCTGTGCTGGAGGAACAGGATGCGGTGGAGCCGAAGGTGGTTCTGGATGGCGAGGCCCCACTCGTTGATCATTTCCCCGGCGCCCTCGCCGATGATGCGGACGCCGTAGATGCGCCCGGCGGGGCTGGCATAGACGCGAACGCTCCCGACCGCGACGCCCTCGGCGATCGCGGCCCCGTAATCCTCGTACTTGGATTCGATGACTTCGTACGCCACGTCGTTGGCCTTGAGGTCGCGTTCGAGCCACCCGACGTGCGCTACTTGCGGCTCGGTGAATACCGTCCACGGGACGACGTAGGAGCGGAAGTTCCGACGGAAGGGCCTTGGGAGGATGGAGTTGACGAGCGCGATCATTCCCTGGTGCATCGCGGCATGAGAGGAGATGTGGACGCCGTTCCCGTCTCCGGGCGCGTAAATGTGCCGGCACGTCGTGCGAAGCGTCGTATCGACGCGAATCCCGTGATCGGAGTACTCCACGCCGGCGTTCCCCAGGCGTAGCTCGGCAAGGTCGAACTGTCGCCCGGCGGCGACGAGCAGGCGCTCGCCTCGCAGCGTCTCGCCGACGTTCGTGCGCACCGCGATGGCGCCGCCCGCCGTGGTCACCTCGCTGATCCGCCGCCCGTTGTACACCTCGATGCCCTCTTGGGTGAAGGCCGCCTCGAGGAGGCGGCCGGCCTCCCAGTCGCCGTGGGGGAGAAGGTGCTCGTCCATGTGAACGATCGCCACGCGGGCTCCAAGGCGATGAAAGGCCTGCGCCATCTCGCATCCGATGGCTCCGCCACCCATTACGACCAGGCTTTCGGGAATCCCATCGAGCGAGAAGAGCGTCTCGTTCGTCAGAAAGTCGACGCCATCCAGTCCGGGAATCGCGGGCACGGCCGGACGCGTGCCGACGCAGAGGAAGATGCGCTTCGCCGTGAACCGCGCGCCGCCGACCTCCACCGTGTGGGGGGCGACGAACGACGCCGGCCCCTCGCGAAGCTTGACATCGACCTTCTCAAACAACGCTCGCGTCTTCTTCTCGTCGATGAACTGGAGGTGTTCGGCGATCCGGCGGAAGGTTCCGGTCGGCGCCGGGAGCGGCGTCTCGCTGAGCGCGAGGTCGGGAAACCGGGTCACCGCGTGGCGGGCGTGCGCCATGCGCAGGAGGGCCTTGCTTGGGATGCACCCCACGCTCATGCACTCGCCGCCGAGGCTGCGCTTCTCGATCCCCAGCACGCGCAGTCCCATCTCCGCCGCTATGATCGAGACGGCCATCCCCGCCGGCCCGAGGCCGATGACGGCGACATCGTAGTCGTAGGACACATCTCCTCCCACCGTACTTCGCGAGCGGCGAGTATAGCACGGCCTGCTGGACCCAACAGGATGGATGCACGCAAGCCAAGAGCCCTGTAGCGGTTGACGTTTCGAGGGTCACCGCCTATCGTGTGCGGCGGACTGACTGTCTGGCCGCCCGATCCGGAAGGCGAGGCTCGCTTCGCGTTGCCGTGAGTGTCCTCGGGTCGGGGTTGGCCGCAACGGAAAGGAGAGTGCATGGGCAGCGTGACCGATCTGGAGGCCCTCCTTCGCCCGCCGGCGATGGAGATGCCGCCGTACCCACCCAAGGTGGTCACCTTGGCGAGCGGGGAGGAGATGGTCGTTCGACAGGTGGGGCGCGAGGAGATCCCGACGCTCCTCAAGGCGATCTATCCGCTTCTCCTCGTCGAGCGCGACTACTACGACATTGTGGCCGCGAGACTGTACGCGGAGCTTCTCGCTTACAAGCGCTACCGCGTGAGAGACGAGTACGTGCTTGTGGGACTCATCGGCGGCGTGCTCGCGGGCGTCGTCAACGGCCGCCTTGTCGACGCCAAGGTGGGCATGAGCTACCACACGATGACGATTCGCCGAGGACTGCGCGTAGGCTCTCACCTCTTCGCCGCCAAAATGGAATACCACATCGAGCACATCGGTCAGGAGGACGTGCTCATCGTTGCCGAGAGCCCGATCGGCTTCCGACGATGGATGATCGAGTACCCGCTCGAGAAGAAGTACGAAGTGCAGCACGAGTTGGGCGGAGTCCCGTCCTGGGTTCTCACGCGGAAGACCTACTTCGACGCGAAGCCGCGCCTTGTCTCCGGCCGTCGTCCTGTTCCTGCCGCGCTTCTCGCCGGAGCGGCAACGATCCGGCTCCCGGGAGACGATGTCGTGAAGCGCCAGGTGCTCGACGAGAAGGGAGGCGGACGATGAGGCCCGTCTACATCGTCGGCGCCGGCATGACGCGCTTCGGTCGCTCGGAGCTTCCGCTCGTCGATCTGGCGGGAACGGCGTCGCTCGCCGCTCTGCGCCACGCTTCGCTCGGGAAGGTCCCAGTCGACGGGGTCGTCGTCGCGAACATGGGCGGGAGTCGCATCAACCGTCAGACGGCCCTTGCCAGCGCGCTGGTCGATCGGCTCGCTCTGTACCCAGCCGCGGCGGAGGCGGTCGAGAACGGTCCGGCGTCCGGGGCCTCGGCGGTCAAAGTGGGATTTCAGGCCGTCGCTTCCGGCATGGCCGACGTGGTTCTCGTCGTGGGCGTCGAGATGATGCGCGCGGTCGACGGGCTTGAAGGCACGGACTTCGTTGCCAGCCTGTCCCATCCTGAGGTCGAGTACATCTACGGCGTCACGTTGCCGTCTCTTGCCGGGTTGTTCGCAAGGCTCTACATGAGTCGATTCGGAGTGGAGCGCAGGCATCTCGCGATGGTGGCGATCAAGAATCACGACCACGCGATGAAGAACCCGTATGCCCACATCCATCAACCGATCACGATGGAGGGCATCCTGACGTCGCCCGAGGCGGTCGTCAACAACCCTTTGGTTGCCGATCCGCTGTGCCTGTTCGACTGCTGTCCGGTAAGCGACGGATCGGCCGCCGTGATCTTGGCTTCGAAGGACATCGCCGAGCGGCTCAGCGGGCCGCGCGTCCGGATCGCGGGAATGGGGCAGGCGACGGACACTCACGCCGTGCACGAGCGCGAGGATCCGACCGATCTCAGAGCGGTGCGCCTGGCGAGCGAGAAGGCTTTCGCCATGGCGGATGCCAAGCCTGCGGACGTCCACGTGGCCGAACTGCACGATGCCTTCACGATCCTCGAGATCGCGGAGAGCGAGGCCGCCGGATTCTTCAAGCGAGGCGAGGCTCACAAGGCGATCGAGCGTGGGGAGACGCGGCTCGGCGGCCGGCTGCCGGTCAACCCGTCGGGGGGACTCAAGGCGCGGGGCCATCCTGTCGGAGCGACCGGCGTGGCCCAGCTCGTGGAGCTCACGTGGCAGCTGCGCGGTGAAGCGACCGACAGACAGGTAGAGAAGGCGAAAGTCGCGTACGCCTGCAATTTCGGCGGTTTCGGCAACAACGTCATTGCCACCGTGCTGCGCAAGGAGGAGCGATGAGCGAGGCAGTCTACGGGGCGAAATGCACCGCCTGCGGCGCTGTCAGCTATCCAAGGCATCTGGTCTGCCCGAAGTGCCGCGGAGAAGCCTTCCAGCCGGCGGAGATTGGGGGCGAGGGCGTCGTCCTCACCTACACGGACGTCTACGCGCTTGCCATCGACTACGACGTTCGCTACCTGCGTCTTGCCATCGTCGAGCTGGACGGCGGACTCCGCGTGACGGGCCAACTCCTCGACGAGGAGCCCAAGCTCGGGAAGCGCGTGCGGACGACGGTCGGCGTCGTTCGGGAGACGGCGGGGAAGGCGATCTACGGACTCCAGTTCGTGCCTGCCTAGAGCATCAGGGTGCGAGGCAGCGGTTCCTTGCGTTCGGCCATGTAGTACGATATCGTACTATCCGATACCGAACCACATGACCGAGGAGCCGACATGGAAAACCTAGCGCCCCAAGAGCTTGCGCGACTGATCATGGAAGTGGCGGATCGAGCGTATCTGACGACGATGGCCGACGATGGGTACCCGCGCACGCGCGCGGTTCTCAACCTGAGGAACCCGTCCCTCTACCCGGACCAGGCGGACCTGTTCGACAGACATCGGCAGGATTTCCTCGTCTACGTCACGACCAACACCTCGTCAACCAGAGTGGCGCAGATCCGGCGAGATCCGCGCGGCAGCCTCTACTACTGCCATCCAAAGCGGTACCGCGGCGTGCTGCTCGTCGGCGATCTTGCGGTCATCGATGACTCGGCACTGCGACACGCTCTGTGGAACGAGAGTTGGACGATGTACTACCCCGGCGGACCGGACGATCCGGACCACACCGTGCTCCGCCTGTCACCAAGGCGCGTTGAGGGGTGGCACGGATCCGGCAAGTTTGACTTTGCCCTAGGCCCCACGTGAGGACGACGAGGCAGGGTGGGTTCCTTCTTGCGAAGGCCCACCGGCTCTCGGGGCGCGTCTTCTCTCATCTGCTGCGGGCGCATAAGGTGGAGATCAACTCCGCCCAAGGGCGGATCCTCTTCGCCCTGTGGCAGGAGGATCGAGTCCCGATTGGGGAGCTTGCGCGGAGGACGGCGCTCCGCAAGTCATCGCTGACTTCGATGCTCGATCGCCTCGAGGCTCTGGGCTACGTCGAACGCGTTTCGGACCCGCAGGACCGGCGCGCGGTTCTGATTGCACGAACGGACAAGGATCGAGCGCTGGAGGCCGAGTACTGGCGAGTGTCCGCGGAGATGACGCGCGTCTTCTACGCCGGATTCTCTCCGAGCGAGATCGATGCGTTCGAGCGATACCTTACGCGGGTTCTGGAGAACCTATCGAAGGCCGAAGAGGCCCCAGCGGGGAAGGGGGGCATGTAGAAGTCGCCGAGGCCATAGGGAGAGGAAGGCGATCCAGGACTCCGCGCCGCAGCCGCTGCGGCGCATTGGCGGTCTCCCATCCGGCGAATACCTGCGACGACGGTGCACTCTCGTCGAGGATCCCACTGCGCGCACTGAGCTTGAGCGCGAAAGGGAGGCGGCGTACGTCATCGTCGATGGGCGCACTCGTGTGGATCGGTGGCCGCAGGGCATGGAGTGAGCACAGGGCTGTGCAGCAGGGCGCCGCGCGTCCCGAAGAGCGCGAGGACTTGCGGTCTTTCCTTTTGCGGAGGATTGCGGTACTGTGTCCGTTTGTAGGCTCCGCCGTCGGCAGTCGGTGCTTGACGGCCCGAGGCTACAAAAAGGAGATCGAATGGGTTTTGGAGAGAGACGGATGGTCGACGTTCGGCATCTTGACCTGAAGTGCGCGGATTGTGGAAAGGCGATCGACGAGCTGCCGTTCGAGCCGATGTCCGACCGTCCTGTGTACTGCGGTGACTGCAACCGCAAGCGTCGCCCGCCGCGAACTGGCGGAGGCGGCATGGGCGGCGGCCGCAGTGGCGGTGGCCGACCGGGTGGGGGTGGACGCGGAGGCGATTCCCGCGGCGGCGGGCGCAGATTCTAAGCGGATATCTCCTTTAGTAGAGAACATAGGTGGCGGGCCGGCCTCGTGGCCGGCCCGTCCTTTGGAGTGCGCGGGCGGCCACATGCCGCGGATGACAGAACAGACGACTGCGCCGAGGCGCCGGAGCGTCCTCCTTATGGGTTACCGTGCGAGAGGGGACTCGCAGAACCCCGATACCAGCTGGCGATAGGAGAAGACCGTCGTATGGCGTGAGGCAGCGAACCCGCTCTTCTCTCCACTAGGTCCGCTGGGCACGACGAATTCACCTCCTCTTGCCCTGAGTTGACAGGTTCGTCCTCCCATTCGCACGCTCCACTCTAGTGGAGAACTCCCGTAAGACAAGATCCTGCCCGTGTTTCTTCACAGTTTCCTCACGCCTGGCGGCGGGTCGGGAGGAGGGCCGACAGGATGGAGGTCTCCGCGAGGCGCGGTCCCCCCGCAAGATGCGCGCGGTCGGCGGGGCGCTCATTGTGTGAGACATCGCAGAGGACTCCGCCCCGGCGCGTGCTTCGTCACACTTCACGTCATCGACAAGTCCGGCGCCGTGAGGACCATCAGCCAGACGGTCCGGATCGGGGGCCAACGAGATCGTCCATTCCCAGACGAGCCGGCGCGCTGTCGGATAGAATGCGTCCAGACACAACGAGGGGGAACTGGAATGCAGAAGTTCGCTCGCCTACGTCGGATGTCGGCATCTGCCGTCGTCCTCGCCACAGCGTTGGTGTGCAGCGCCGTGGGTGCCGACCTTCGCTTTGGCGGAAGCGCCGAAGCGTGGGGGACTGCCTGTCCCACCCTGAGCGGCAACGCCTCACTTGACCTCTTCGTTGGGCTCGGCAATGTGGAGGCGGCCACTCGGACGGAGTTCTCGCTCTTTCCGTACACGATGGGTACCGAGACCTTCTCCATATCCCTTGTGCGTGAATGGCTCAGCGTCGGGGGGGAGTTTCGGCTGAGCGTCGTCCCGATCGGGATCACGTCGGCGATGGTTCTCTCCCGGGCGCAGCCATTGCCGTGGGAATGCTCGATCGGCGACGTCCTCCTCGACTTCTCGGTCGAAGGCGAGGCGAGGCTCAAAGGGTACACGTTCGCGACGACTCCGCTACGAGCCGAAGTGTGGGTTCAAGGGACCGCGAGCGCGAGTCGCAGCCTCGGTTGCCTCGATCAGGTTCTTCTCGGGGCTTCCCTCGAGGCAACGCTGAGCGCGCCGGACGACGGCAAGATATGGCCCACTTCGACTCTCGTGGCTGCGCTCTCCTATGGCTGTGCGACGCTGCGCAGCGAAACCGTCGTCTCGCTCGCTCCCTCCCTCCGTCTCGATGAGGAGAAGCTTCTCCTTCTCGTATCCTGGAGAGATCTAGGCCTTTCCGGCGAGGCATCGCTCGCGTTTACCGCGGAGCCGAGGAGTCCGAGCGTCGGGCTCAGAATCCTGTACGAGTTTGGCGACACTCCGCTCGGCGGCGGCCCTTCCGACTCGGAGTGCGCGGGCGGCGTCTGCCGCTAGTGGCGTGCCGCCAGCCCTTCATTGACACGTTGGCGTCGCTCGGTCTCCCCCCCCCAACTCCCCGCGTCGTTGCGTTGGCGAGAGCGCCGTATCGATGCACTTCCGAGGCACCAAGTGGACCCCTCGCGTGAGGGACGCCGGGCTTGAAGACTCTTGACGGCGCTCCCGGCTGGCGGGGAAGATCGAGCCATGAATGTACGTCCGTGGGCACCGATCGGAGCGCGGGTCCTGCTCGCGGGATGGGTTGCAGCCGTCTTGAGTGTCTGTGCCACGGGTGCGCCCGTCCTGGCGTCGTTCCCTGAGTTCGTCTCCTCGGAAGGCGCGGCGTACGCCGGGGTCCTCCACCTGGATGATTGCGTGGAGGACTCCACGGCGACCGACGCAGATCTCGTGTGGCGAGTCACCGAGAGCGCGGCCCTCGACATCCAGCTTACGAGAGAACGGCATCTCATCGTTCGGACGCAGGACGAGAATTGGTGCGGCGTCGAGGTGGTGACACTCACCGTCTGCAACCCACTCGGCGAGTGCGCGACGCAGACCGTGGCCTTCCGCGTCGAGGCGGTTCCCGACGATCCGATCATCGACTGGATTCCGGCGCAGGTTGTCGGGGAGTCTGCCGCCTTCCGACCCCTCGATCTTCGCTGCTTTGGATGGGACCTGGACGACGATGCGGCGCTCACGTGGTCCGCATCCGACGGAGTTGCGCTCACCGTGAGCGTAGTCGATGGGGTGCTGGGCGTCGGGCCTCGCGATCCCGCTTGGCGCGGGACGGAGCAGGTCGTGCTTTCGCTCAGCGATTCGACGGGTCGCAAAGCCTCGCGCGCGCTGTCCTACACCGTGACCGACGGAGTTCCCGTCAGCCTCACCTTCATCCAAGGCCGATTGTTCTCTATCGAAGCGGGCGAGACGAGGATCGTGATCGACGGACTGCTACGGGACGCGATTGCGCTCTCTGCGACGGAGAAGGCGCATCTCGTCCGGGCCGAGCCGCCGTTCGACGGAGTCGATCTTGCGCTGGCGACACACGAGCACTACGACCACGTGACGCCGGAGTTCGTTGTCGAATACCTGACGAGTTCGCGCTCCACCCTCTTCGCCTCGGTCACCGAGACCGTGGACCTACTCGAGCGTGTGCCCGGGTATGCGGAGATCGCCGACCGAGTCGTGGGCATTCCCTTCGAGGATGGACGCAGTGCGGGCCTCTACTTGGCTGGCGTGCACGTCACCGCGTTCTCCGTTCGTCACGGAGGCGAGGGCGTCAATCTCGCGTTCCTGATCGAACTCGGCGGCGCGAAGATCCTTGTTCTCGGTGACGCGTCGTTCGACTTCACGCCCGCGGAGCTTGTGGCTGCCTACGGGTGGCCGAATCTCAGCATCGATGTGGCCATCGTGTCGCCGTTGTGGGTTGAGGGCTTCGACGGAACGCTCGTCACCCGAGGCATCGCGCCGCGCTTTGTCGTCTCGGGTCCACTCCTGCGGTGCCCGCCCTTCGTGACCGTTCACGAGGGCTCGCCGATCCCGGTTTTCGTCTGCGAGAGGGTCGAGACCTGGATCTTGCCTCCCCGGGTGGCGTCTTCTGGCAACGACTAGCGGGAGCCGTCAAGCCGCGCCGGAAGGGGACGCGGAGTCCCCGTTCCCCTTCGTCATCGAGAGGATGCTCCCGGACGGCACGCTGTGTGTCAGCCAAACCCCGCCTCCGACGACCGAGCCGCGGCCGATGGTCACGCGCCCCAGAATCGTGGCCCCGGCGTAGAGGATGACGTCGTCCTCGACGATCGGGTGCCGCGCGCCGCCCTTCACCGGATGACCCCGCTCGTCCGCCGGGAAGCTGAGCGCGCCGAGCGTGACTCCCTGGTACATGCGCACCCTGTCTCCGATCACCGCGGTCTCGCCGATCACCACGCCCGTTCCGTGGTCGATGAACAACCGCTCGCCGATCTGCGCTCCAGGGTGGATGTCAATCCCCGTCTGGCTGTGCGCAAGCTCGGTGATCATCCGCGGGACAAGCGGGACGCCCTGTCGATGGAGTTCATGGGCCAGTCGGTAGTACGTGATCGCCAAGACGCCGGGGTAGCAGGCGATGGTCTCCTCGCGGCACGTGGCTGCCGGATCCCCATCGAAGGCCGCCTGAGCGTCAGTGTCCAGGACTCCCTGCAAGCGGGGCAGTTGGGTGACGAGTTCTCGGGTGATGGCTCGAGCGCGGTCGCTGAGATCGACCTCCGGGCCTTGCACGAGCAAGAACCCGCGCTCGATCTGATCGGGAAGGTGAAGTGCGGCGTACTCCAGCGCGGCGAGCGTCTGTCCGCACAGGTCCCCCTCGGGCACGGCGGGCACGCAGAAGTACCCCGGGAAGAGGGCGGAGCGAAGCGCATCGACAATCTCGCGCAGGCCTACGCAGGAGGGCGTCCTCCTCGAGCACGACGACGGGAACGGCTGCTGTCCGCGCGGCCGGAGACTCGGCGGCTGACAGAGCGACGAGGCGATGGACGGCAACCAGTCTAGCGAAGGCGAGGCGTCGCTTGCCGAGCCCTGAAGATCCGTCATCAGAACCACCCTTCGAATAGCGCCGTGCTCAAGTACCGCTCGCCGGCGTCCGGTAGGACGACGACGATGAGCTTGCCGGAGTTCGCGGGATCGTGTGCGATGCGCGCCGCGACGGCAAGCGCGGCGCCGCTCGAGATCCCTGCGGTGATGCCCTCTTCTCGATGAAGGCGCCGCGCGAAGTCGAGGGCCTCCTCGTCCGAGGCGGTCGCGATCTCATCGACGAGGTCGAGGTCGAGGACGTCCGGCTTGAACCCCGCCCCGATGCCTTGGATCTTGTGCGGGCCCGGGTGCGGTTCGCGACCGTTGCGAAGCGCCGTGAGGACCGGCGAGCGGCTCGGCTCGACGGCCACGGACCGGATCGGTTTCCTCTCGACTTGCTTGATGTAGCGGCTGATGCCCGTGATGGTGCCGCCGGTTCCGACTCCGGACACGAGAATGTCGATGGCACCGCCAGTGTCGCTCCAGATCTCCGGCCCGGTCGTGCGGAAGTGGATCTCCGGATTCGCCGGATTCTTGAACTGTTGGGGCATGTAGTACTTGGCGGGGTCTGCGGCAAGAAGCTCCTCGGCCTTGGCGACCGCGCCCTTCGTTCCAAGGGCTCCCTCGGTGAGGATGAGCGTTGCGCCGAACGCCTGCAGCATCTTGCGGCGCTCGACCGACATCGTGTCCGGCATCGTGAGGACGAGCGGGTAGCCGCGTGCGGCGCACACGTAGGCCAGAGCGATGCCGGTATTGCCGCTCGTGGCTTCGAGCACGGTGACGTCGCGCGAGCCCGGCGTTAGAATGCCCTGCCGCTCGGCTGCCCAGATCATCGCGGCGCCGATCCGGCACTTGACCGACCCCGCCGGGTTTCGCCCCTCGATCTTGGCGGCGATTCTTGCCGGGAGCCCCCTCGCGATTCGGTGGATGTGGACGAGGGGCGTGTTGCCGATCGTCTGCGCGTTGTCCTCGAAAATCCTACCCATGGCATCTCTCCCAGATCGCGTGTGCGACGACCTCGCCTTCCTTGCCTTGGCTGGCTCGGTTCGCGCGGAATTGAACAACGTGGCGTCCGCCAAGATGCCGCCGATGGCCGAGGCTACCTCGCTCCCCAACGTCGCGCACCCCCCGTCGACTCGAATGACGGCAGGCGGGTACGTCGACGACGCCAGCGGCCGGCGCGGTCTTTCCTTACGAGCACGGACATCACGTCGCGCGCCATGATCGTGAACGGATCCCGCATCAGCACGTGCCCGCCGTTCGTCCCGCGGAGGGCACGCACAAGATCGGTCAGCAGCACGTCAAGTTGCTTTCCGGAGACCCCTGACCCCGAGCAGTGGCCTCGACTTGTAGAAGTGCGCGGCTCAAATGGGACGCAAGCTCCATCATCCCTCGCAACCCGCAGCGTCCGTGCGTCGACATTCTCACGGGACGGCCCTCTCGAGGCGCGGGAACGCAGGCCTCGTACTCCACAGTATATCCATCGAGACACTTGAGAACAGAGATTGCGTTGCCCCGGCGGGCGCCAATTCCGAAGTGTGACGGAGGCAGCGACGCGATCGACAGGGAGACCTGGCGGGCGTACGACAAGGCCCCGCCGTCATCGCTTGGCGAACCCGTGAGGAGCGCGAGTGGTGGACTCGGACCTTGTCATCTTGGCGTCCTTGTGGACGGCGATCGCCGCGCTCATCGTGATTCTGCTCTGCCCGATCATCCGGCCGCCGTCCAGAGAATCCGCAGCCATCGTCTCCATGTCGGCGCACGTCGTCGGCAAGCGGGCGCGGACGGGCGGACTCTTCTCCCACATCGTGTCGACGGACTAGTACGTGACTTTCCAGCTGGACATCGGCACACGCCGGGAGTCACGGGTGACGGGCCACACCCACGGCGCCCTCGGCGAGGGCGACGCAGGCTCGCTGTCCGTCCAAGGCACGCGGTACTTGGGCTTCGAGCGAGGGCAATGAAGTGTAGGAAGCCGCCTGCGGGGGCGGTGCATGCAGTGCTATGGCTTGACGTTGCGGGCGGTTCCGCGTTTTCGCCCCGTGCGTGGCGCACGACGAGGGGGCGGTCTCCTGCGGCCGCCCCCTCGCGGGATCTCAAATTGGCGAGGCTACAACGGGTCGACGGTGACGTGTTGAACGGCCGTGTCCGTAGCTCCCTGGTTGTCGGTCACGGTCAACACGATGGTGAATGTCTCCGAGTCGCTCTGCACCGTAAACGTGTGCGTAAACGGGACGGCACTCGCCGACGGTGTCTGGCTGTCGCCGAAGTCCCACAGGTACGAGGCGATGGTTCCGTCCGGATCGTGCGAAGCCGACGGGTCGAGCCCCACAATGAGCGGCGTGACGCCACTTGGGGGTGTCACGGTGAAGCTCGCGACAGGGCTCACGTTGAAGAGATAGACGCAGGATGCAAGCGCAAGCAGGGCCAGACTCACACCCGATAACAATACGACGCGGTTCCTCATTGCCCCTCCTTCCTACTCTTTGCGAACAGTCGTGGAGCAGTCTACTCCAATCGACGGGTCTTCGTCGTGGCGAAACAGGCGGTGGGCTCCAGCGCGAATGCGCCAGTCTCGTCCCAGACGACGCCAAGACGCGGTGCGGACGCGTCGCGTAGGGGTGTCGGAGTCCCTTGGGGGACGGCTCCGCGTGGCTGGAGCTGACAGTCTGTATGCGGCGAGAGCCCGGCGTGCTGACGAAGGGAGGTGAGCGGCACGAGGCCCAGACCCCGTGGCGGGCCGGATCCTTGCAACCCTAGGGGGTTGTCGAGCTGGCCGGCTTCGCCGTCTGGCCCTTCTCCAGCGGGACGGTCTGCGTCGACGAGACCGGGGTCACGCCTGCAGCAGCGACGTAGTTCGCGATGCCCTGCAGGATGCCGCGCGCGACAAGCTCCTGGTACGCGGGGTCGATCATCTTCGCGCGTTCCTCCGGCGTCGTGACGAACCCGATCAGTGCCGAGGCTGCCGGAATCGTCAGCCGGGCAAACGAGGAACCTTGTGCCCGCACCCCGCGGTCCTTGCCGCCGGTCGACGCGACAACCCCTTGCTGCACTGCGGCAGCGAACGTCCAGCTCGCGTCGCCCGACTTGTGCGTGCTGTCGACGAGCGTCTCGATCCCCAGCGCGGTAGGCTGCCCGAACGCGTTGACGTGAAGGGCCACGAACAGCTGGGCCGCTTCTGTCGACGCCACGGCGATGCGTCCATCCGCGGACACGTCAGCGTCCGTGCTCCGCGCGAGCACGATCCGTAGGCTGGGGAATTCGCTGGCAAGTGCACTCATCTTGTTGGCCATGGCGAGGGTTACGTTCTTCTCGAGCACGCCCTCCGCACTCGACCCCACGTCGCTACCGCCGTGAGCGGGATCGATGACGACCACGACGGCCGGGGTCTTCCTGGACAGTGTTGATGCGTCCGGTTTGTGCCAGATCGCCCTGATCCCAACGATGAGCACGGCGATCACGGCGACGGCGATGATCAGCACCATTGGTAGTCTCTTCGAGGAATCGGCTGCTCTCTTCATGCGGTCACCGTACCTCGTCTCGCGCGGGGAGGACAAGCCGTAGGTCCTTCGATCCCCGCCCACGCGAGACGGTTCCGCAGGGGACGGACGACCCCCGCCATCCCTAGCCAGGTTTCTCCTCGTAGGGGTACGGTTGACGCCAAGGTCAGTGGGACGTATGGCGCGCTCGTCCGCCGACGTCCCTCGCGCGTGTTCCTGCCTTTGAGTAGCCCTATCCAACTTCGGTGCGGAGGTGGGGCATACTGGTGGGACGAGACGTGATCGTGGGACTGCACGCGAGGCGGATCTCGACGGGCGGTACGAGTCGATCGCAGACGTGCGGACCATCGGTGACCCTTGGTCGCTCACGATTGGGTCGAGATTCTAGTGGATCAAGCGGTTTCGCGAGAACGGCTGGTAGACCGACGGCTTCGATCGCATGCTCGTCACGTGCCCGCGAGCAAGCTCGTGGGGTACGTGAACTATTGCCGGCCGTCACACAGCCATCAGGGACTCAGAATCGGCTACCGGGTCCTCCAGCCGGACGACCGCAGCAAGGGGCTCATTGGCGAGGCGACACTGGCCGTGCGAGATCGCTTAAGCGCGTTGGGCAAGGGCCTGGGGCACAGGGTCAGCTTCTTGTCACGTCGTGGCAGATGTCCACGGGCTTGCAGCCTACGGGGCGGTCTTCCCGAGCCACTTCCGGAAAACCTGTCGGGATGCTCCGTTGGGAGCCGGCTCCGACATCTCCCCCGGGGCGAATCCCATCTTCTGGTAGAAGGATCTTGCGGACTCCCCGCCCGGCACGTCGGGTCCGAACGTGATGACAAGGATCTCTGCCGGAGGCTCGATCCTCGCCAACGCGCGGACGAGGAGCGTGCGGCCAAGACCGGAACGCCGCTCGGACTCGGCGACGACCAGCCAGCCGATGCGATAGACCGGTGGCCGTGGCGAGAGAAGAAGCCCTGCCACAAGGCGCGAGCCCGGGCAGCCGTCGTTCTCCCGGATGCAGAAGGCAGTTCCGCGCGCGATGTTCCGCGACAAGGCTCTCTGGAAGACCGGATCGTGCGTCATGGGGCCGAACAGAGGCTCGACCTCGGCGGCCAACTCGAGCCACGGCCCGAAGTCGGCCTTCTCGGCCGTGCGTGCTTCCATCGTCCTCTCTGCAACGCTTCCCACCTGCGTCTCCATCTACACGAGGGTCCTTGTCCTTCGCGGCCGCCCGCGTCGGGCGTCGGTCCGCGTCGCCCTCACGGTATCAGTCTTCTCACGTACCCTCCGAGAGAAGGGTCGTTTCGCCGGAAGACATCGGCGACAAGCAGCGGTGTGCTGAGCCAGGTCGACGTCTCTTGCAGCTCGCCGCGCGGCACGTACGGCGGCGCCCCTGCAATCGCCTGCGGCGACCTGGAGGTCCCACATCTGCGCAGGTTGTGCGAAAGGTACAACCTCGACTGGATTGCCGGCGTCGGGTTCGATGCAGCGCGGGCAGCCGCCACGACGGTCCGGCGAAGAGCGAGTCCGATGTCGAGTCCTCGCCGAGCGGGCGGACGTCCATCGAGCCGATTCCTGACGGGCACCACGGCGAGTGGCCGACGCGGCCGCGCACGCCGCGAGCGAGCGGAGAGCATCAGCACGAGGGATGCGAGTCGATCGCGGGCACCCCCCCGGGTGAGGCTCGAGGCGGGCGTCGCATTCAGGCCCCGAGGACCTCGTCGGTGAGGGCACAAGCGGCTCGGCCGAGACACCTGTCCGCGGCACGCAAGACAAACCGGTGACCCAGCCATCGCGCTAGTCCTCATCGATGTCTCTTCATCGCGCTACGCTCGGGCGGCATCTTCAGACGCACCAAGGAGGAAGACGATGAAGAGAGCGCTTTCTGTCGCGATGGTGACCGCCCTGACGCTCCTCACTTTCCTGTTCGTGGCACACGCGCAGGAAGTAGGCGCCTCGTCGATCCCACAGAAACTCGAGCAGGAACTCGCGTCGATGGAGGCTGCATTCGGAAGTGTGCAGAACTTCATGGGCGAGTTGATTACGGAAGTCAAGACCAGCATGTCCGACATTGAGGCGTTCAATGCCACGGTCAGCGACCTGCGGGACGTTGTCGCTGCCGTCTCTGTCGAGATCAAGCAAGCGGAGGGGAAGATCATCGGCCTCCGGACGGACGTCGATGCTCTTGGTGTCGGCTATCGGGAACTGAAAGCGAGAGTCGACGCGCTCGAAGGCGGCCTGACGGAGCTTTCCTCGTTCTGCGACCTGTTGAAGTCGCGCCTCGACGTTCAGGGAACTGACCTTGGCACCCTGCGCGGCGAGTTCGACGCTCTTGTGAATGCTTTCGGCGCCCACATGAAGGAGTACAACGACTTCCGGCAGCAGCTCGCGACCGAGCTGAGCACGATGGATGCCGGGTACCTGAGCCGATTCGACGCGATCGAGTCCGGATTCGCAGGCGCTCTGGACAGCCTGAGGACGGAAGTCTACGCCGGCATGGACGCGCTTCAGAGCGGACTCTACGGGGAGATGGACGGACTCCGCGCGAGCTTGTCGAGCGACATCTCGACGATGGAATCGACGTTCAGCGCCGATCTGACGCTGCTTGAGTCCAGGTACGGCGAGATGACGGGTCGCATCCAAACCCTCGAGGACGAGGATGTCGGGTCGTTCAAAAAGAAGGTGCTCGAACTCGAGCGGTCCATGGCCGCTCTGGCGATCAAGGTGGACAACAACCGGGCGAAACTAGAAGGTTTCGACCAGGCCATCGCTTCCCTGTCGGAGGACATGGCGACGACCAAGGACGGCATCCTCCAGGCGAACAAGGAACTGCTCGGTCAGTACGACATCCGCTTGCAGGCCGTCGAGGACAACGCGGCCTTCCTCAAGACGCAGATCGATACGCTGTACTTCATCTCCATCGTCGGTCTGTTGGCGGGCGTGGGTGCGTTGATCTGGGGATTCCTTGGGACGAGCAACTAGAACCACAAGGTGAGGGGCGGTTTGCGGGAGGGGCAGGTTCTGCCCCTCCCGTTTCTTTTGCGCCAGGGCGTAACAGAAGTACTATTGGGCAACCGCGTTGAGGGGGGGCTCCGGCGTGGAGGAACTCGGGCAGCGATTGCGAAGCGTTCGTCTCGAGAACGGGTGGAGTAGGCGTGCGACCGCCGAGCGGCTCGGTGTCTCGCTTCCATCTATCACCCGATGGGAAACCGGTGGTGCTTTGCCCAACGGCACGAACCGCCACAAGATCGATCGGCTTCTCGAATCGGGCGACCGGCCAAGCAGCTCGCGGGTCGGGCGATGGATTGTCCAGCTCAGCTTATTCCCGGGGAGGATTCCCAGCGCGGTCGGCAAAACGTGACATGACGAAGATCAACAGGGTCGAGCTCAGCGGCTTCAAGTCGTTCCGTAAGAAGACGGTGCTTCCGTTCTTCGAAGGGATGACCGCCGTGGTGGGAGAAAACGGGTCCGGCAAGTCTAACCTGTTCGACGCCATCAGTTTCGTCATGGGCAGACGCTCCTCCCAGCTTCGCGCCGAGCGGCTCGAACACCTCATCTTCAACGGCGGGGAGCGCTACGATCCTGCGGAATCGGCCGAGGTGACCCTGTTCCTCGACAACAAGGACGGCGTGTTCGATCGCTTCCTCGAAGAAGGGGTCAAGTCCCCGGAGGTCAGTCTGGGGCGCCGCATCACGCGGAAGTCATCCACCTACACGTTCATGGGCCACAGCTGCGCCCGTACCTCGATTGACGAAGTCCTTCAGGCCGCACGGATTGATCCCGATGGACAGCAGCTCATCGCCCAAGGGCGGATTACGGAGATTGTGCGACGGACCCCGTTGCGTCGCCGCGAGATCCTCGATGAGGTCAGCGGCATCGCGGCGTACGACGAGAAGCGGAACCAGGCGATCCTCGAGCTGAAAGAAGTCAAGTCGAGGTTGAACACGCATCGGATGATTCTCGCTGAGCGCCGGCGACGCCTTCTGGGCCTTCAGAAGGAGAGGGACGCCGCGCTCGCCTACCAGGCCATGGCCGAAGAGCAAGAGAGACTGCGCCGGTCGATCGCCCACCAACGGCGGCAACGCATTGTGGAGAAGCTGCAGCAGGCACAGACCGAGCGTCAGGGGATGGACGAGCGGATCAATGCGCTGGGAAAAGAAGTCACCGAGTTGGATCGCGAGATTGAGAACAAGGAGTGGGAGCTTGAGGGAATGCAGGAGGACCTCGGCGGCGGGCCACAAATCGCCCTCGTGAAGGAGGTCGAGCGCCTTCGCTCCGAAACCCTGCATAAACAGGCCGACATCCAGTTCAAACGCCAGCAGATCGTCAACATCCAAGAGATGATCGACGAGATCTCGCGCATGCGGGCCGCGGCCGCCCCGGCGGCCGGCATCGGCGGCGCGCCGCGCGAGCATCCGGCCGTGCAAGCGCTCATCGAGCGGAAGCGCGGCGGCGTCTATGGCACGGTCGCCTCGCTTTCCACGCCAAAGCCTGGCTTCGAAGTTGCGTTTGAGGCCGCAGCGGGTGGAAGCCTGGCTGACCTTGTCGTCGACTCGCGCGAGACGGCCATCGAGTGCATCAACTACCTGAAGGAGAAGCGACTCGGCCGGGCGCGGATTCTACCCCTGCGGCGCCTGGTCACCGTTCGCAAGAGCCTTGCCTCCGCCGAGGCGGTGAAACTGAAGGGCGTGATCGACTACGCCATCAACCTGGTTGAGTTCGACGAGAAGTACCGGCGCGCGTTCGAATACGTCCTGACCGACACCCTGGTCGCCGAGAGTCTCGACGCGGTGAAGGAGATTGACGGGGTGCGTGTCGTCACTCTCGATGGCGACATGCAGAGCAAGGGCGGCGCGATGAGTGGCGGATGGCGGCCTCCGTCCGGTGCGAGCGGAAAGAAGGAAGAGCCTTCAAAGCAGAAGGACACATCGTTCGACGTGGCTCAGCGACGGGAGCACATTCTCAAGCTGCGCAAGGATGTGGAGCGCCTGGAGGAAGAGCTGAGCGAGCTCGCTTCCCGCCTGGAGAGTGCCGAGAAGAACCTGGCCGCAGTGCAGGAGACATCGTCGCGAACGAAGGGCGAGGCCACCACTCGTAGTGACAGGCTTCATCAGCTTCGCGACAAGAGGCGCGAGAGCTATCAGGGTCTCGAGAACCTTCGTCGCTCCCTCACGCGATACGAACGCCAAGAGGTCGAAGCGCAAGCGGAACTCGAAGCGATTGGGCCGGCCGGGGAAGGAGCGCCGGTGGACCTCATCGACCAGCCGCTGCGCGAGCTGGAGCGGCGGCTCGAGCAAGTCGGACGTGACCTCAAGCGTCTTGAGCCGGTGAACATGCGAGCCATCGATGACTATGCGACGTTCGAGGCGGACTACAACCTGTTCCGAGAACGGGTCGACGCCCTCGAGAGTGAGAAGCGCGAGATCGAGCATCTGATTGGCGAGATCGAGGAGAAGAAGCGCGAACGGTTCCTGGAGACGCTCGCGTCCGTGGGCAAGCAGTTCGATCAGATCTTTCGCCGGCTTTTCGAGGGCGGAAGCGCGGCTCTCGACCTTGAAACTCCCGGAGACATCTCGTCAGGCCTGCTCATCCGAGCGAACCCGCCCGACAAGGAGCCGCACGTCATCGATTCCCTGTCCGGGGGAGAGCAGACCCTTGTGGCCACAGCGTTCATCTTCGCTCTCCAGGAGAACCAACAGGCGCCGTTCTTCATCCTCGACGAGATCGACGCCGCGCTCGATTTGATGAACACGAATCGGCTGTCGCGCATGCTCCAGGACTACGCCCAGCGCATTCAGGTGATCGTTGTCTCCCACAACGAGGAAACAGTTCGCCATGCCCATCGTGCCTACGGCGTGACAATCAAGAACGGTGTGTCCGAGGTATTGGCCCTTAACTTGAGCTAGAGGAGAACGACGGCGTGCAAATAGTGCGGATCGCGACTGTCCCGATTGAGGAGCTCGTTGGGGAGAGCTGGGAGGGCGTTCTTCACCGGCTCACGGCCGACATGGATCCGTGGGATATCGACATTGCCGAGCTTGCGAGGCGATATCGCGCTTACCTGCAGGCTCTACGCGAGTTGGAGTTCACCGTGCCGGGGCGCATGGTGGTGACGTGCTCGATCCTATTGCGCATGAAGTCCGACGTGCTTCTCGCCTCCCAGCAGTCGACGGAACGAGACGACTTGGTTGCAGAGCTCGAGCAGGCGGTGGATGAAGATTTCGGGCTTCCCACGACTCCGATGGACCCAGGCGATTTCGCGTTGCCCGTGGTCCGCAAGCCGGCTCGCCAGGTGACGCTGCGCGACCTCGAGAGCGCGTTGGCGGGAGCCATGAACGTCAGCCGTCGGCGTGCCGGGCGTCTCATCGATCGGGCGACGCTCGACGACGAACGCGATCCGTTCGAAGGATTCGAGATCGGTGGGCAGGACTTCACCGAGCGGCTGCGCGGCGTGCTGGACCGGATCAAGAGGTTGCTCTCCGGGCGTCGCGTGCTGAGTTTCTTCCGGCTTCTCGATCAGGGCGACAAGGATGAGCGCGTCGGCCGATTCTTCGAAATCCTGCACCTCGCAGCGAACGGGCAGATCTCTTGCTCCCAGAAGGAGTTCCTCGGCGACATTCTCATCCGGTTGGAGTCGGAGACATGATCTCTGCGGCCACCGCGCCCTGGTCCCGATGACCTACGGAGAAGAAGCCAGTCGCGGCAACGATCTGGCTCTCGTGGAAGCGGCTCTGTTTCTTGCCTCTCGTCCGCTGACGCGGCGTGCGCTGGCCAAGATCCTTGACGACGTACCGCTTGCATACGTGGATCAGCTCCTCAACGATCTGCGCGACGTGTACGCGGACGCCACGAAAGGCATCGAGTTGGTCGTCGAAGAGGGCCGCGCGCTCCTGCGCGTCAAGGCCCCGTACGTCGATCGGGTCGCCCATCTTGCCCCGCAGCAGGACATCCCTCAGCCCGTGCTCCGGACGCTGGCCGTCATTGCCTACAATCATCCCGCGACGCAGGCCGACGTCGTGCGGACGCGGGGAAACAAGGCCTACGAGCACATTCATGAGCTTGTGGAGCGTGGCCTTGTTCGTGGCGAAGAGCACGGGCGGACGCTCATGCTTCACGTCACGGACGAGTTCCTTCGCCACTTCGGGCTGAGTACAATCGACGAGTTCCGGTTCCATGTTGCGGTGCCGGTTGACGCCGGCCACGAACCCGCGTCGGAGTCGCAGGAGGTAAGCGATGGATAAGTGGGAGTGCACAGTGTGCGGCTACATCTATGACCCGGAGGTCGGCGACCCGACGACCGGCGTTCCGGCCGGGACTGCGTTCGAGGATCTCCCCGACGGCTGGACGTGCCCCGATTGCGGCGCGGCCGCCGATCTGTTCGAGAAGATCTAGTCTCCCTGGGCCGCCGCGCAAGGGCGGCGGCTTCTTCTTGCATAAGTCGGACTCGGGCGGTAGGATTTCCTTGGTGATCACGGATGCCTGACCGAGTCTATCTGGACAATAGCGCGACAACGCCGGTGGCAAGCTCAGTTCTTGACGCCATGCTGCCGTACTTCGGCGCCGAATACGGCAACGCATCCAGCCTTCATGGCTATGGCCGCGAGGCACGCCGGGCCGTCGAGACAAGCCGAGAATCGATCGCGGACGCCCTAGGCGTTCGCAGTGATGAGATCGTCTTCACCTCCGGCGCGACGGAGGCCGACAATCTTGCGATCGTGGGATCCGCTCTTGCCCACGGCGGCGGGGGTCACATCATCACGTCGAGAGTTGAACACGACGCCGCTCTGCACGCCGTAGAGTGGTTGCGTTCGACCGGCGTCGCGGCGACCTTTCTTGACGTGGACGAAGTTGGCCGAGTCGATCCCGACGCGGTGCGGGCCGCAATGCGGAGGGACACCTTTCTCGTATCGGTCATGGCGGGGAACAACGAGATCGGGACGCTCGAGCCGATCGGCGACATTGGGCGGATGTGCCGCGACCGCGGCATTCTCTTCCACACCGACGCCGTCCAGGCGCTGGGCAAAGTCGACATCGCGATCGAGGCTGTCGACCTGCTCTCGGCGTCGGCACACAAGCTCCACGGGCCGAAGGGGGTTGGATTCCTGGTCGTCCGGCGCGGCTCGCGCCTTGTGCCGCTATTTCACGGTGGAGGCCACGAGCGCGGCCTGCGCAGCGGCACGGAGAATGTCCCTGGGATCGTCGGCTTTGCCGCGGCGGTACGCCTTGCGCTGGCAGAGCGGCGCGATGTGACGGATGCGATGCGGCGAATGCGTCGGCGGTTGATCGATCGGGTGCTGGAGATCCCCGGCACGCGTCTCAATGGCCATCCGGAGCAGAGTCTGCCCCACATCACAAACTTCAGCTTCGCCGCCATCGAAGGCGAGAGCCTGGTCATGAAGCTCGACGAGGCGGGGATTGCCACCTCAACAGGATCGGCTTGCTCGTCTCCGAATCTGGAGCCGAGCCACGTGCTCGTCGCGATCGGTGTTCCCCTCTCGATGGCTCACGGGAGTCTACGGATCAGCACGGGGCGGGAGACCACCGACGCCGACATCGACCGGCTGCTCGACGTGCTCCCGGGCGTGGTTGGAGAACTGCGGGCGATGTCCCCGTTCAAGGTGGGTGAGTGATGTACACAGAAAAGGTCGTCGAGCACTTCCGCCATCCCCACAATATGGGGAAACTGAAAGAGTACTCCGCCGTCGGCAAGGTGGGAAACATCCTGTGCGGAGACGTGATGTGGCTCTACATCCGTGTCGCCAAGGATGAGCAGGGTCGCGACGTGCTCGCTGACGTCTCGTGGGAGACGTTCGGGTGTACGGCGGCCATCGCGACATCCTCGATGGTGTCGGATCTCGCCAAGGGGCGCACGCTCGAGGAGGCGATTACCATCTCGAATCGTGACGTGGCCAACGAACTGGGCGGGCTGCCCCCGATCAAGATGCATTGCTCCGGGCTTGCTGCCGATGCCCTGAATGAGGCGATCTACGAGTACATGACGAAGGAGGGGCGGGAGATTCCGGCTGGCCTGCAAGAGCGCCACGAGCACATCCAGAAGGACATGGCGACGCTCGAGGAACGCTACAAGGTGTTTCTCGATCGAGGCGCGGCGAAGGAGGGGGAGGACGACGCTCCGCCCGCGGCGGAGCTGTCGTGCAGCTGACGAAAAAGGCGAGCTACGGCCTCATCGCCGCCGTGGAGCTGGCGCGGGCGCCGGCCGACACGCCGCGCTCTGCCGCCTGGATTGCCGACCGGTACGATCTGCCCGTCGCGTTCATCGAGAAGATCCTCCACCAACTGAGACAGGCAGGATTGGTTGCGTCGCGGCAAGGACGTGGCGGAGGATACACGCTCCCCGTGGAAGCAAGGCGAGTCTCCGTACGGCGCGTCCTCGAGGCTTTGGGCGAGGGTCTCGACCTCGTCGACTGCCTCGGCCAGGCGACATCGTGTCGGCTGACCGGCGTGTGCCCGACGAAGGACGCCTGGCGGACGATCAATGATCGCTTCCGCGACCTGCTTGACGGGATCTCCCTCGCCGACCTGCGCGGGGGGACGACCACTCTGGATGACTGAGCCTTCGGCTGCGTTTACCCAACCGCATGAGAGTCGGCGAGTTCTTTCGTAATGCGCATTACCGACGATCCGCGACCTTTATGCTATAGTCGCGTCACGAAGAGGAACCCCCTCATCTTTTTCACCACCCGGAGAGGGCGGCTTGGCGTCAAGCTGGGCCGCCCTTCACATTCCCGAGCCCTTCGTGGGTCTACAGGAAGCGCAGGATGTAGTGGAAGTAGAAGTAGAAGACCGGGAGGGCGAAGAGAAGGCCGTCGATTCGATCGAGCGCTCCCCCGTGGCCGGGCAAGAAGACGCCCGAATCTTTCACGCCTGCGGCGCGCTTGAGCTTCGAGGCGAAGACGTCGCCCAACTGGACGGCCCACCCAACGAAGAAGGAAGACACGATGATGTGAGGGAAACCTCTCCAGAATACGAACTCGCGCCAGACCGGCGAGAGATTCGCCGCGATCATCGCGCCGAGAACCGTGAACAGGAACCCGCCGGCGACTCCCTCCCAGGTCTTGCTCGGGCTTACATTCGGGAACGCCTTATGTCGGCCGATGGCCGTTCCGACGAAGAAGGCGCCGCTGTCGTACCCCCAAACCATGAGAAGGACCACGACGGCGTTCGTGACCCCGGTCATGGCGGAGTGTCCCGGTGCACCCAGGTAGATGAGGTAGAAGTAGTGCAGGAGCCAGGGGATGTAGAGAAGCCCGAACACGCCGGCGACCGCCTGGAGGAATCCGGTACGGTGCGGCGTGACGGCGAGGTACCGAAGGACCTGGTAGGCGATGGCGAAGAGAAGGACCACATCGGCGTAGCGGCCGTCGAGCACGAGGTAGCTCAGGACGAGGAGCGGAATCCAGATGAGGAATTCCGGCGCAGCTACCGGGATGTCGAGCTTCCGCATCAGGTTGAGATACTCCAGCGCCGTGAGGTACGCGACGGCGAGGATCAAGGCTCCCGCCACCCAGCGCACGTCGAAGCGCGCTCCCGCGTACAGCACGCCGAACACGACGCCCATTCCGACGATCCCGCTCACGAGTCTCTTTGCCAGATTCATTCTCCGCTTCCCTCCACCGTGCCGAAACGGCGCTTCCGCGTCTGGTATGCCGCCAGAGTGCGCAGATACTCGGCAGGCGTGAAGTCAGGCCAGAGGACGTCGGCGAAGCGGAGTTCGGCGTAGGCTACCTGCCACAAGAGGAAGTTGGAGAGCCTCTCCTCGCCACTCGTGCGGATCACCAGGTCGGGGTCAGGTATTCCCGACGTCTCGAGTTGGTCCGCGATGGCTTCCTCACCCACTTCACTCAGCTCAAGGCGTCCGGCCGCCACGTCGGAGGCGATCCTCCGAGCTGCGGCCGCCAACTCCTGGCGAGCGCCGTAGCTCAGGGCAATCGTTAGCTGCAGGCGGTCTCCCGCCGCCGTGGCGGCGACTCCGTTCTCAATGAGATCGCGAAGCGAGGCGGGGAGGCGTTCCAGATCCCCGATTACACGCAATCGAACCCCTGCCTCCACGAATTCCGCCAGCCGCGCTCGGAGGAAGTCTGCGAGCAGGTTCATCAGAAACGCGACCTCGGCCTGCGGACGCGCCCAGTTCTCCGACGAGAACGCGAACAGCGTGAGGTACGGGATGGGCAGCCGTGTCCCGGCGAACCGAATGAGGCGCTCCGCCGCGAGGGCGCCGGCCTGGTGCCCCGCCGTTCGCGGCAGGCCGCGAGCCTCTGCCCAGCGCCCGTTTCCGTCCATGATGATGGCCACGTGCCGCGGGAGGGCTCCCGCACTCACTCGCTCGAGCAGCGTGCTCATAGGCCTCCAAGCGCCCTGCGCGCCTCCGCGACCACGGTCAAGGACCCGGTAACAAGAATCGTGTCGCGCGGGTCCGCACGGCGCACAAGATCGCGCACCCCCTCCTCGACGGAATCATAGCGGATGCACCGTCCGACATGCTTCTCGACGTAGACTGCAAGTTCGTCGGAGCCAAGGGCCCGCGGGCTCGATGATGCGGTCACTCCAATCCGGCCGAAGTGGGGTGCGAGGGCAGCCACCACTCCGCCCACGTCCTTGTCTCGCAGAATTCCAACGAGCAGCGTGCGGTGCTGCCGGTCCGGCTCCCAGTCCACGATGGCTTGCGCTACGACCGATGCTGCGGCGACGTTGTGGGCACCGTCGAGGAGTACCGCGGGGTTCGCCTGCATCAGTTCCCACCGTCCGGGCCAACGGACCGAGGCCAGCCCTGCGGCCACCGCGTCAAGAGGAAGGCTCCATCCCCTCTCGCGGAGCAGGAGAACGCAGGTGAGAGCGAGTCGTAGATTGTCGAGTTGGTACGCTCCGAGCAGCGGAAGATCGACTTGCTGCGGAAGGTCGTCGCCATGGATCAAGTACGCGCCGGCGCGCCCGGCACTGGCCTTCCTCTCGACCTGCACGTCCGTGTCGTGCAGCGGAGCGCCGACCCTGGCGCATTCTGCGGTTACAACGGCCTCCGCATTGGGGTGCAGTTTGCCGATCACCATGGGGACGCCCGGCTTGGCGATTCCCGCCTTCTCCCAGGCGATCTCCGCGACCGTGCTGCCGAGAAGCGCCGTGTGGTCGAGCGAGACGTTCGTCAAGACGGTCAGAATCGGCGCTACGACGTTCGTCGCGTCGAAGCGACCGCCCAACCCCACCTCGATCACGGTGAGATCTACGAAACGCGCCCGGAAGTGCTCGAACGCGATGGCGGTGAGCGCCTCGAACTGGCTCGGGATATCGTCGTGCGCAAAGAACTCGGGGCCGAGGCGCGCGGCGATCGCGGCGAATGCCTCCTCCGAAACCCACTCCCCGTCCACGCAGATGCGGTCGCGGAAGTCGATCAGGTCGGGAGACGTGTACCGGCCCACGCGGTAGCCGGCACACTGGAGGATCGCGGCCAGCATGGCTACGACCGACCCCTTTCCGTTGGTTCCCGTCACGTGGATGGCGGGGAAGCTGCGCTCGGGGTGTCCGAGGACGGAGAGGAGGCGATCAATCCGCTCGAGCCCTGGCTTGACCTCGAATTGAGGAAGACGATCGAGGAGCGCGCGCGATGCGGCGTAGTCCATCTACGCTCCGAGCGAATCGAGGTTCGCCTGGAGTCGGTCGCGCTTGCGTTGGAACTCCTCTTGCTTGCCGCGCTCCTTCTCGACGACGGCTTCCGGCGCGCGGCCAAGGAACTGGGCGTTTGCCAACTTCACTTCCACCTCGGCGAGATCTGCCTGGGTCGAAGACAGTTCGCTGCGAAGCCGCGCGACCTCGGAGTCGAGGTCAATGAGGCCAGCCAGGGGCACGTAGATCTCGGCATCGGTGAGAACGATGCGCGCGGACCCGCTAGGGGCCGACACATCAGGGGAGACGGTCCATTCGGCCGGGCCGGTCATCCCAGTGCACGTCTCGAGTCTGTCGACCAAACGTCCAGTAGGGCCTTGAGGATCCGCTTTGACGAGAACCGACAGCTTGGCCGTGGACGGAACATTCCACTCGGCACGAACGGATCGGATCCCGCCAATGACGCTTTGGAGCGTACCCATATCCCTTTCCGCGTCCGCATCGCGCGGCCCGGCTACCGGGAACGGGGCAATGCACACCGATGCAGGTCGATTGCCGAGAGCTTGCCAGATCTCCTCGGTGATGAACGGGGCGAAGGGGTGGAGGAGCTTCGTCGTCTCGCTCAGGACGTGGCAGAGGACTCCGCGGGCTGCGTCGTCGCCGACGGCGAGGCGGGGCTTCACCATCTCGAGGTACCAGTCGCAGGCGTCGTGCCACGTGAAGTCGTAGAGAGCTTCGGCGGCGAGGTGGAAGCTGTACTCGTCGAGGTGACGGGTCACCGTCTGAATCGTGTCCGAAAGCCGCGATAGGATGTAGCGATCCTCCAACTCCACGACGCGCGTTGGGAGCGGCGGCCGCTCGTCGTCGAGGTTCATGAGCACGAACCTCGCCATGTTCCACAGCTTGTTGAGGAAGTTGCGGCCCTCGGCGAGATCCGACCACGGCATCCGCACGGAGCGCCCCTTGCCCGTCGTGTGAGCCATCGCCAGCCGTAGGGCGTCGGCGCCGTACTCGCCGATGAGGTCGATGGGGTCGACGCTGTTCCCCTTCGACTTCGACATCTTCTGCCCGTTGTCGTCGACGACGAGGGGCGTGATGTACACGGTTCGGAACGGCACGTCGCCCATGAAATGGAGTGATGCCATGACCATGCGCGACACCCAGAAGAAGAGGATGTCGAACCCCGTCAGTAGGAACGACGTCGGAAAGAAAGTTGCCAGGTCTTCGGTCTTCTCGGGCCATCCCATCACGGAGAACGGCCAGAGCCATGAGGAGAACCACGTGTCGAGCACGTCCTCGTCCTGCCGGAGATCCGCATCCTTGCCGTAATGGGCGCGCGCCGCAGCGACCGCTTCCTCTTCCGAGCGAGCCACGAACTCGTGCTCGTCAGGGCCGTACCACACCGGGATCCGGTGTCCCCACCACAGCTGGCGCGAGATGCACCAGTCGCGGATGTTCTCTAGCCAATCGTTGTAGAGCTTCGTCCACCGCTCCGGCACGAACTGGATGCGGCCGTCCTTCACAGCTTGGAGCGCTTCTCGCGCCAACGGCTCCATACGTACGAACCACTGTGTCGACAGGAGAGGCTCGACGAGCGTGTCGCAGCGATCGCAGTGTCCCACTGCATGTCCGTACGGGACGACCCTCTCGAGGAGTCCTTCCGCCTCGAGCCGATCAACGACGGCCTTCCGCGCCGCGTCGCGCCCGAGGCCCTGGAACGGTCCCGCGTTCGCGTTGAGCGTGCCGTCGGGGCTCAAGATGTTGATTGAGTCCAGCTTGTGGGTCTTGCCGATCTCGAAGTCCACCGGGTCGTGCGCCGGCGTCACCTTGAGCGCTCCAGTCCCGAACGCCGGGTCCACGGACTCGGTCGCCACGATGGGCAGCCGCCGGCCGAGAAGCGGCAGGATGGCGGCCGTGCCGATCAGGTGAGCAAAGCGCTCGTCGTCGGGATGGACGGCGATCGCCGTGTCTCCGAGCATTGTCTCCGGCCGCGTCGTGGCGATCGTCAACGTGCCGCCGCTCTCTAGAGGGTAGCGAATGTAGTAGAGAGCGCCTTGCACGTCGCGATGATCGACCTCGAGGTCCGACAAGGCCGTGCTGCAGCGCGGGCACCAGTTAGTCAGGTACTCGCCGCGGTAGATGAGGCCTTCGTTGTAGAGCTGTACGAACACCTCGCGAACGGCCGCGGAAAGGCCTTCATCGAGCGTGAATCGCAGGCGAGACCAGTCGCATGAGCAGCCGAGGGCCTTCAACTGTTCGATGATCTCCGAGCCGTACTTCGCCTTCCAGTCCCAAACGCGTTCGACGAACGCTTCGCGCCCGAGTTCGTGCCGATTCGTGCCCTCGCGTGCGAGCATCTTCTCCACGACGTTCTGCGTTGCGATCCCAGCGTGGTCCGTCCCGGGAAACCAGCACGCCGCGTTGCCCTTCATGCGGTGATAGCGGATGACGACGTCCTGGAGCGTGTTGTTCAGCGCATGCCCCATGTGCAAGCGTCCGGTGATGTTCGGCGGCGGGATCACGATCGAGAATGGAGCCTTGCCAACGACGCCGGCCGGTACGCGGAAGTAGTCGCCCTCTTCCCAGAGGCGGTAGCTCCTCGCCTCGACGTCTGCCGGTTGATAGCGCTTGGACAGTTCCATCTCGCACCTCCGCGGGATTGACGCTCAACGGATGAACGCGGACCCTGCTCCGCCTACGTCCACTTTCGCAGGGCGATCTCGTAGTCGTGGAGCTCCTCGGGAGCGAAGAACAGCGCTACCTCGCGCTGCGCTGAGGCCAGTGAGTCTGAGCCGTGCACAAGGTTCATGGTCAGATTGAGCCCGAAGTCGCCGCGAATGGTCCCGGATCCCGCCTTCTGCGGATTCGTGACGCCCATCAGGTTGCGGACGACCTCCACCGCGTTGTCCCCTTCCACGGCGAGCGCGACGATCGGGGACGCCGTGATGAATGCCAGCAGATCGGCGTAGAACGGCTTCTCCACGTGCTCCGCATAGTGCCTGCCCGCGAGGCTCTCGTCGACCCGGAGCATCTTCATCCCCACGAGCTTCAGGCCCTTCTCCTCAAAGCGGGAGACGACGCGCCCGACGAGGCCCCGCTGAACGGTGTCGGGCTTGCACAACACCAGCGTTCGCTGCATCGACATCTTGTTCCTCCTACGACCTGCGGACGTAGCACCCGCCGTCGACTTCCGCGATGAGATCATCGAGTTGCAGGAGCAGTAGAACGTGCGAGGCTTCGGTAGGGGAAAGGTCCGCGCGCGCAATGATATCGTCAACGTGGACCGGATCAAGGCCGATAAGATCGTAGACACGCCGCTCCCGCGCTCCGAGAGACACCTCTTCCGGCTCCTCGAACGCCGGAGCGCGCTCGGCCATCGAACGGAGGTCGGGAAACTCCTCTAGAATGTCGTTGATCGTCTCCGCGATCTTCGCCCCTTGCCGGATCAGGTTGTTCGTCCCTGCTGAGGTCGCCGTTGTGATGTTTCCGGGAACGGCGAAAACCTCGCGCCCTTGTTCGAGAGCGAGGCGCGCGGTGATGAGGGACCCGCTGCGCAGGGGCGCTTGGACCACGACGACGCCGCGACAGAGGCCGGAGAGGATTCGGTTTCTCTGAGGGAATGTCCACTTTGCCGGGCGTGTGCCGAGGGGATACTCGCTCATCGCGGTACCCTCGACGGCGATGCGCTCGAACAACGGCTGGTTCGTCTTTGGATAGGGGTAGTCGAGCCCGCAACCGAGCACGGCCACGGTGTGCCCCCCCACGTCGAGCGCACCCTGATGGGCGGCGGCATCAATGCCGGCTGCCAGGCCGCTCACGATGAGGATCCCCTTCAGCGCTAGCTGGCTCGCGAACCGCGCCGCGACGAGCTTCCCGTACTGCGTCCCGCGACGCGTGCCGACGATGCCGATCGTGCACGAGGTGTCCACGGGGAGCTTGCCGCGGACGTACAACGCGAACGGGGGATCGTCAATCTCGCGCAGGAGAGCCGGGTACTCGGGATCGACGAGCGTGACCAGATGAATCCCCGCCCGTTCTGTCTTCTCCAGCTCTTCGTCGATCGCCGCGTCGCTGCGCGCCGAGCCAATGGCCTCCCCCAGCATGGATGACCCGAACACGGAGGAGAGCCGGCTTGCCGGGGCTTCCCACACAGCGCGGAACGAGTCGAAGTGCGCGAGCAACAGCTTCGCTCGCTTCGGCGTAAGCTGCGGAATCCGATTGAGCCCTATCAGGCACTCTCTGTCCGTGCGCGTCATCGTGTAGCAGACTAGGATCTAGTCCCCCTCCGGTCAACACCGTCGGTCGATTGTCCGTGATGGTTGGGTCGACCGCCATCGCGAGTCCGGCTCGGCACTCCGCGATCGCGAGCCGAGGGGCCTGAGCCACGACCTTGCGCGCGAAGTAGAGGAGAACGACGAGGCCGGCGAGCCACAACCCTACTCGTTCGTCGCTGGGGACAGCGCTTCCGGGAAGGCGTGCGGCTGCGATGACGACGCCCTCGAAGAGTCGGAGCGTGAGTCCGAACGCCTGCGCCGCGGCAGCCGCAACCGGACCCCATGCGGAGCAAGCGATGGCCACGACCCCGGCCCAGAGGGCCACGGTCGACAGCGGGATGGCGAGAATGCCGGTCACGGCGGTCCACATCTGGAGCTTCTCGAACTGGAGAGCGAGGATGGGCGCCGCTCCCGCCTGAGCCGCCAGCGAGACGAAGAGGAGAGAGGTGGCGAAGCGCGCCGTCGCCGCCAGGAAGCGCGGGAGGCGCGCAAAGGCCGGCCAACCTCGGCGTGGGGCGAACGCAAGGAGGCCCGCCGTCGCCGCAACGCTGAGTTGGAAGCCCACGTCGAACAGGCACGCTGGCTGTGCCAGGAGGAGGGCGCAGGACGCCGCGGCGAGCGCGTTCATCGGACGAATCGACGCTCGCAGGATAAGTCCAAGGTCGGCGAGCACGCTGCCGGCGGCGACGAAGAGGAAGAGCAACGCCGATCGCAGGAAGCTGATCCAGGGGCCGATGATCCACACCGCGGCGAGGACGACGAGGACGACGACGAGGTAGGCGACTGCCGGGCGCACGTGGAGAGCTCGAAGCACCAGCCACACCCCAGCGAGAAGGACGGCGAGATGCATGCCGGACACGGCGAGAATGTGCATCAGGCCGGTGCGCGCGAAGGCCTCCTCCGTCTCGTCGGACAGTGCGAAGCGGTCGCCGAAGATGTAGCTCTGCGCGAGGGCGAACTCCTCCGGCGCCAGTCTCTGTTCCAGAGAGTGCAGAAACGTTTGTCGCAGGCGGTCGCCCCATCGCAGAATCCCGTTCTCGTACCCCAGCCTCGTGAGCCCCGCCGACTCAACCCACATCGTGGCGAAGATGCCCTGCCGCTCGAGGTACTCCGCGTAGTCGAATCCATCGAACGTGCCCGGCCGTTCGGCCCGCCCGGTGAGTCGGACGCGGTCGCCGTAGTGCACGGTGCCCGCCGCGGCCGGCGAGCAGTACCACGTGGCGAGGATCCGCTTCGGCAGTTCGTCCGGCTTGACCACGAAGCGTATGCGGCCGCCCCCCAGGCTTGGATAGGAGACGATGGTCCCGGTCACCTCGGAGATTCGTGGTGCGCGGAGCGCGAGCCACTCTGGAATGTCAGGTTCAGCAGCGCCGCGGAGGAGTCCGAGGATGGCGATGCAACCAAGAAGGATCGCGCGTCGCGCGGTCGTGCGGCGGAGCGCAACCGCCAGGACGAGGCACGCGGCACCGGCTCCCAGCCACAGCGCAGGAACGAATGGGGGTGCCAATCTGGACGCGGCCACGATGCCGGCAGCCAGTGCGAAGAGGATTCCGACCATGGGATATCTCATCGTCTCTTTCATGAGGATACGTCATCCGGCCTTGCGGATGGAAGGGCAAAGCCCTACAATGAGCCTTGTGGTCTTTGACATGGGGGTGACTGGCTTCGACGGAGCCGTCAAAAGAAGGTTGCAGGCGGAGCATCGCTATCTCCTTAAACCGGCGAAACAAACAATAACTGCGAACACAACGACTGCGACATACGCATTCGCTGCCCCATCCTATAACTAGGACGGGCCGTCTGTTGGAGTCTCCCGCGGGCTCCTTCTAGGCGTCGACTAGCGGGTCTATCGCGTTTCGGCACTCTCACGGGCGCGGTGAACTTTCGAGAGTTGGGCCTTCGTCATCCCTCCTCGTGGGAGGATGAGGGCCGAGATTCGTACGCGAGGATAAGCCTGTAGATGCCGACTGGCGACTGTTTCGGACGCGGGTTCGACTCCCGCCACCTCCACCAACGTCCCATCCGGGAACGGCGGCCCTGGGCCATGCGCCAGGGCCGTTTGTCCTTCTCGGCCCTCCCGAGCGCCCCGACAATGCCCTCATGCACCGGGAGATGAGCTTGACACAGACTCAGGATTTCGACGAGATCATCAGTCGACGCGGAACTGACAGCATCAAGTGGAATCTGTACGACGAGGACGTCCTGCCGCTGTGGATTGCGGACATGGACTTTCTCACCGCCCCGGCTGTTCGCGAGGCTCTGCATGAGCGCGTCGAGCACGGGATCTTCGGCTACGTCGCCGAGCCAACCGAACTGCGCGAAGTCCTCGTCGAACGCCTGCGACGCCTCTACGCCTGGAACGTGCAGCCCGAGGCGCTCGCCTTCCTGCCGAGCGTGGTCTGCGGCTTCAACCTCGTGCACCAGAGCGTGACGAAGCGCGGAGACGGCGTCCTCTTTCAGACACCCGCCTACTTCCCCATCCGCATTGCCCCGAAGAACGCGCGGGCAACTGCCCAGGCGGTGCCACTCGCCCGACGCGATGACGGACGGTACGAGATCGACTTCGATGCGCTCGAAGCGGCGGTCACAAAGAAGACCCGCATGTTCATGCTCTGCAACCCGCACAACCCGGTGGGGCGTAGCTACTCGGAGCAGGAGCTCGTCGAACTCGGCGACCTCTGTGTCCGCCACCGCCTTACCATCTGCTCGGACGAGATCCACAGCGACTTCGTCTACGATGGAGCGCGGCACGTCCCCGTCGCCTCGTTGTCGCCGGAGATCGAGGCGCAAACCGTCACGCTCATTGCGCCGTCTAAGTCGTTCAACATCGCGGGTCTGCACTCGGCCGTCGCCATCATCCCCAACAAGGAACTGCGCGAGAAGGTCGTGCAAGCGAAGCGGGGCCTCGTCCCGAGCGTCAGCATCTTCGGCTATGTGGGTATGCTCGCCGCGTACCGCGACGGAGAGGAGTGGTTCGCCGATGTCTTCGCCTACGTAGAGAAGAACCGCGACTTCGTGCGCGAGTTCGTTGCACGCGAGATGCCGGGAGTCGCCGTCAGCCCGATCGAGGGAACGTACCTCGCGTGGCTCGACTGCCGGGAAGCTGGATTGCATGGCGATCCGTACGAGTTCTTCCTCCGCGAGGCGCGCGTCGCGACCAATCCGGGTCCGATCTTCGGTCCGCAGGGAGAGGGCTTCATCCGCCTCAATTTCGCTTGCCCGCGATCTACCCTGAGCGAAGGCCTGTCGCGCATGCGGGACGCGCTGCGACGTCAGTGACCTCTGCGCCGACAAAGGCGCCAACGCTCCTCCCGAATGAGATCGGGAGACAGACCCGATACAATCCGCCCTTTGGGAGCGAATGACATGACGCAACCTGTTCTCGAAGTGACATCGATTTCGAAGCAGTTCGAGTCCGTGCGCGCCGTGGACGGCGTCAGTTTCGATGTCGGCCGGGGAGAGATCCTCGGCTACCTCGGTCCGAACGGTGCCGGGAAGACGACGTCGATCCGCATGATCCTCGGGATCTTCCAGCCCGACGAGGGCGAGATCCGCATCCACATCGACGGCCACTCCGGCCGTCTCCTGAAGGAGCGAACGGGCTATCTGCCCGAGGAGCGCGGCCTCTACGCCGACGCGACGGTCCTCGACGCGCTTGCCTACTTCGCCGAGCTCAAAGGGATGCGGCGCGCGGATGCGCGCCAGCGCGTGATCCAGTGGCTCGGACGGCTCGATCTCCTCGACTGGCAGAACAAGAAGGTGGAGAAGCTGTCGAAGGGGATGCAGCAGAAGGTCCAGTTCATCGCTGCGGTAGCGCACAAGCCGGACCTCCTCGTCCTCGACGAGCCGTTCTCGGGACTCGATCCGGTCCACCAGGATCTCATGAAAGACGTCATCCGCGAGCTGCGGGATGGAGGCGCCGCGATCATGCTGTCGGCGCACCAGATGAATCAGGTGGAAGAACTGTGCGACCGCATCTTCCTCATCCACCATGGGCGCCGCGTCCTCTACGGAAGACTCGACGACATCAAGGCGGCGCACGGCGAGCACGTCGTCCGACTGCGTTTCGAAGGCACCGCCGAGGGTCTGGCCAACCTGCCGGGAGTCGCGGAGCTCTCGATCCAGGGGGATCGCGCTTCGCTACGGCTCGAGCGAAATGCCTCTCCGGACGTATTCGTTCGTTCGCTGCCTGCTGCGCTCACGATCCGCGAGATCGTGGTCACGCGGCCGCCGCTCCACGATATCTTCGTGCGCACGATCGGGAGGGAAGACAATGAAGCTGCGTAGCGTCATCTCCTGGGAGTTCCGCCACACGATCCGCAGCAAGCAGTTTCTCCTGCTGTCTCTCTTGATCCCGGCGATCGCGACGATTGCCATCGTCGTGGCCAGCTCCGCCGAAGGAGCCTCGCGCGCGATGGCGGAGCCGCCTCCGCCGTTCATCATTGCCTTGATCCTGGCGATGATCCTGTTCATGGGCGCGTTCCTGAACGGCGTCATGGCGCTCTACGGCGTGGTGAAGGAGAAGCAGAGCCGAGTCGTCGAGCTCGTCCTGTCGAGCATCTCGGCGCGCGAAATGATGGCGGGGAAAGTCATCGGTCTCGGCATCGCCGGGCTTCTTCAGGTCGTCGTGTGGGTGATCGCCGCCTACTTCGTCGCGCGGCAGTTCATGCCCATCTCGCTCGCTTCGCTGACGCTCGTGCACTGGATCACCTACCCGATCTACTTCGTCCTCGGGTACCTGCTCATTGCCTCGCTCTACGCTGCGGTGGGCGCGGTGATGAAAGACGTGCAGTCCGGCGGAGCGTCGAGCATGGTGGGACTGATTCCGTACCTGCCGATCATGTTCGTGGCGTACATCGTCGAACACCCCGACGCCGTCCTCGTCCGCATCGCCGGATTCATCCCGCCGTTCACGCCGTCGGTGATGATGCTGCGCATCGGCGCTGTCCCGCTCGTGTCCGAAGGGATGAGGCAAGTGCCGGCGTGGGAAATCGGGCTCAGCATCGTTTCGCTCGGCCTGGGCGTGTGGCTGACGATGCGCTTCGCCGCCCGGATCTTCGAGATCGGACTCCTCATGTACGGGAAGACGCCGAGCCCCAGAGAACTCTGGAGATGGATGCGCGCGAAGCGCGCCCCGTAGTCTAGGTCAGCTTGGGACCGCGCAAGCTCTCGAGCTTGGCGAGGAACCGCCGCGCGTCTTCCTCGCGGATCTGACTGCGGTTGAACGCCAGACGCCGGCCGTCCGGGAGCTCGATTCTGAGTTCCCCGTCGGTGAACGTCGCGTCGATCTCGTCGAGCCGGTGCTCCACGCCGATGCCGATGCCTCCGAAGCGGCGGGCCGCGTCGGCCCACTTCGGGAGATCGCGGGCGAGCCGCTCCACCATCTTACGTTTGAGGAACGCCGCGGGGCCCTTCTCGTTGGCTCCGGCGTCGAGCTTTGCTCGGACGGCATCGAGCGCCTCCTCGACCGGCTTTGCGAACTCGAGCACCAGTCGCTGGTCGTTCGTCAGAATGACATCCAGGCTGTCGTCCGGGAGCGAGAGCACGGCGGCTTCGTCACGCCAGACCACTTCGTACAGGCGGCTGCGTCCGATACCCTTGATCTTCTTCTCCCCGAGGTCGCGGAAGGCGAAGCCCGAGCTCGCGGAGGAGCGGTCGCGTATCTCCGGCGCGACGACGATCTGACACGCTTTGGCCAGATCGGCGAGGCGCTTCGCCAAGTTCACCGAATGTCCGAACAGGTCGCCGCCGGTTCGGATCGCCGGACCCCATGTCAGGCCGAACCCGGCGCACAGCGATTCCTCGGGGTGTCCCTCGTTGTACTCGGACAGCGCCCGCTGAGCATCAATGACGCTCAGCACCGCCGCGGTCGAGTCGTCGAACGACATCATGATGCCGTCGCCATACGTCTTGAGCAGTCGGCCGCCGTGCTCGTCGAGCTCAGCGCGCACAACGGACGCGAAACGCTCGGCGACTCGCAACGCCTCGCGATCGCCGCGCTCGGCCGTATAGGAAGTGAAGCCTCTCAGGTCGCCGAATCCAATCGCCAGGGGCTGTTCGTCCGCCACACATCCTCCTTCGCCGCGCCGTAGATTCTAGCGCCCCTGTCGGGTGGCAGGAAGACGGCTGCCGGCCGCGGATCTGGGGAGCGCGGCCGGCGCAGCTAGGGAGAACGGCGGCTCTGGCGGAGCCGCTAGGGAGAACAGGTCTTCAGACCTGTTCTCCTTCCCGTTGCCCGTTCTTCTGGGGGGGGCGTGCGACAGCGGCCGCCGCTCGCGCGGCGGCTTGGGAGAAGGGGCTACAAGCCCCTTCTCCTTGGATATTCTCGATGGATGGCCCGCTATCGGCGGATGAACAGCGTGCCCTTCCCGGAGAAGCGGCTCGTCCCCGCCGAGGCCGAGATGACATAGATGTAGGCCCCATTGGCGACAAGATCGCCGCGCTCCGATCGGCCGTCCCAGATGGCGGAGAGCGCATCCACAGCTTCACCCGACCACACGAGGTGACCCTGCAGGTCGTACACGGCCACCGTGAGGAGGTCCGCCAGACCTTGCCCAGCGAAGGCAAAGGCGATGTCGCCCTCGGACGGGTTCGGGGTGGCGTAGAACCGATCTACGCGCAACTCGCCGGCGACCACCTTGATGCTCGCCGAACTCGCGTCGGTCGGGTCGGTCGGATCGACGTAGGACGCGGTGATGGTCTCGCCGGGCGCAGCCTGAAGGTCGAGTCCTACGGTGATGAACGATCCGGGAGCTGCTCCGGCCAGAGGAGCGAGGTCGTAAGCGACACCGTTGATGGTTACGGCGTCGTTGATCGTCCCCGCGCCGGCGAGCGTCAGGTCGTCGACGCGAACGTAGACGAACTCGCCCTCGACGTACGCGGCGACGGGATTCCCGGTCGCGTCGACGAACGTCGTGGTCGACCGCCCGACGGGCTCGGCCCCACCGATGGAGACCTTGATCGAGATCCACGCGACGTCCGAGTGGTTCGTCGGATCCTGGTAGGCGGCGAGGATCGTGTCGCCCGGCAGGACACCGAGAGACGGAGCGCACGGGTACTGGCTCACGAGGTCAATGCAGGTCACGCTCACAAACTCGCCCGTGTCCGTCCCCGTTTCGAACAGGTCGAACGGCGCCCATCGTCCGTTCCGCGGGTTGAGCACGTAGAGCTTCGCCCACGTTCCGTTCCCGACGATGTTTGTGTCGCCCAACAGGTCGTTCACCAGGTGGGCGTCAACGTCGAGGTAGCCGCAATCGGGAGCGTGGTTCGCCGCCAGGTCCATCGGCCCCATCGGGATGTTCTGATGCCCGTCCCAGAATCCGGCCACACGCTCGCGGCGCTGTTGGTCCTCGTTCTGGTCGGGATCGATCACCTGCACGAACACGCAGTCGCTGTTGACGTACCCCGAGGCGGGGTTTCCTGAGCGGTCGAGGAACCGCATGTTGATCTCGTCCCCGTCGTAGACCTGCGTGTCGGCGACTTCGAATACGGCAAACGAGACGTCGTTGGCGACGCGCGCCGACGCGATGGCCGGCGGGAACGACGTCGCGGTGTCCTGATCGCCCAGTCCGGCCAGCGCCTCTTCAGCGTAGACCACGTCGTTGTACCGCGCGTAGATCGAATCCTCGTTGAACGCTTCGAGGTCCCAGTTGTCGAGTTGCAGGGAGTAGCCGCCATCCTGTCCCGGATCGCCGATTCCGAGCGCGTCCCACACGGGCGAGAGCGACAGTCCGGAGTTGGAGAAGAAGACGGGCGAGTTGCTCGACAGCTCGTCGAGGATGAGCCACTCGGTGTCGTCGATCTCGTGCGGGTCGCAGACTTGAGCGACAACCTGTTCCGGGCAGCACGCCTCGACGTTGGCGTTCGCGTCCACGACCTCGACGTACACCGGGTCGCGGCCGATCCAGAAGACGTCTTGGCTATTGCGCGCGTAGTCCGTGAAGTGAAGGGTGCTGTGGTTTCGCTCCCCGATGTAGGCCGTCGCGAGCTTGAAGTCGTCTTGATCGTTCGGGTCGATGTAGTAGGCGACAAGCACGTCGCGCACGTTGAGTTCCGTGAATCCCAGATCGTGGAGAATGCTGTTGATTCGGAACTCGAAGACGCCGGTGTTCGCCCCCGTCTCGGTGGCGTAGAACATGATGCGGGTCACGCCGCCCGTCGTCGCCGTGGCGAACGACACCGGCATCTTGTCGGCTTCCGTCGGATAGTGGACGTAGTACGTCCCATCGGCGTTTGGCTGACGGCTTCCGTCATTGCGGAGGTTGACGTCGGCCGTGGTGAGGCCGCTGTCGTAGATGTTGCACCACAAGAGGGCCTGATCGGCCGGCGTCCCGATCAGGTCGACGACACCCCCCCAGCGGTTGATGGCCCAGAAGTCACTGGCGCTGGTCGGCTTGGCAGGGGAGATCACTGACCCAGCGGCCCAATTCCACGATCCTGGGTTCACGAGGATGAACACGGGCACCATCTCGGCTTTGCCCGGATGAAGATTCTCATCCGGGTCGGTGATCGTCACCGTCGCCGCCTCGTTTCCATCGGGATACACCTCGCGTGACCAGGCGATCTCCGCTTCCGTGTCGAAGATCTTGGCGCGCGCCAGAGCCACGTCGCCAGGGTCGTTCTGATCGACGTAGAGTCCGACGAGCGTGTCCATGTTCTCGAATCGCCCGAGCATGTAGTCCTTCAAGCGTGCCAGGGAGCTGCCGTTCGGCAGGTACGCGTCGCCTCCAGGGATGAACGAGGCGCGCGCATCCACGAATTGGAGCACCGCGTTGTCGAGTTGCAGGGAAACCGTCTGCGTGGGGATCGTCAGCGCGCTCACCCAGACACGGTCATCGCCTTCGTCGCCCGGGTCCACGGCGGTGTCGGCATAGAGGTAGCCGCCCCACTGGAAGTCGGTCGGCTCGACGGAGCCGGGTCCGCGGCCGTCGACCGGCCCGACGATGTGAGCGTAGTCGCGCCCATCGTGGGAGTAGTCCACGCGCGTTCCGATCTGGAACGGCCGCGCGCTCACGAAGAGGCCCGTCGATCGATTGGTCTCCTCGAGGTAGTCGGCTCCAAGCCACCCTGCCGACGCACCGGGCCAGTGGCCCTTGTGCGGCGAGTAGTCCACATCGCCGAATTCCGCTTCGCCCACGCCGTCTTCATCGATGTCCGCGCCGGACCGGTCGATGTAGCTCTTCCACACGATGTGCGCACCCGTCTTGGCGTCGATCACCTTGATGTCCGTCCACACCTTGTCGCGCACGTCGCAGTCGATGTCCTCATCCGGATCGCGGACGACAATCCAGATGTGCTCTCCCTCCTGAATCCTCGACACCCGGGTCTCCCCGTTTTTGTCGGCGGAGAAGTAGAGCTCCGCTTCCGTTCCTGCGGCAGTGGCCGCCCAAAGGGACGCGAGGAGAAGCGCGGCCACGGGAATGGCGCATCTTGTTCGTTTCATTCGGTCCTTCCTTCCCTGGGTGTCCAAGCGATGGCTCCCTCGGTCCCTGCGGCTCGCTGGGGCCGCAGGACGTTGCCTGGCGCGGAGGCCTGGAGTGCCGCGAACGCGCGTCTCCATGCCCCGATCGTGAAGGCCAGCCAGATGACGATGGGCGACGCCTCCCACAGCAGGCGAACCGCCAGTTGGGCGATCTCCCGCGTGCCTCCCGCGGTGAGTCCGGCGGCGCTGTACGACAGCTCGACGGAGACGACCACGTAGAGGACGTGGAGGGCGAACAGCGCGGCGACACCGCCCGCCGCCAACGCCACGCGGCGCCCCCATCGGAGGTTGGGCGTCGCGAGGAACAGGGCGAGGAGCGGAACCACAGCGAAAAACGCGTATCGATCAAAGAACATGAACGGCGCGACGCGATCCTGACCGACGCGGCGGTAGGCCCAGACCGTGTCGCCCTGCGGGCTCACGACCGTCACATCGTCGCGCTCGACCCACCGGAATGCGGGCTGAGCGACGGCCGAGACCGCCGTGCCGTAACGAGGGGCGACGAACGTCCAGACGGCGACAAGGACGGCGAGGGCGACGACGAAGACGAGCGCGAAGCGCCCCACGAGTCGGAGGGAAGCTCTCATGTGGCCCTCCTTGTCTGGGATCCTGCGCGTCCCGCCCACAGGAGCCACAACGAGACGGCGATCGCGATCACGAGCGATTGCCACACCAACTGGTGCACAAGCTCGAGCGCCGTTCGCCAGTACCTGCCGACGTAGTACAGCGAGGCGAGACGTACGACGTTGACAAGGAACAAGCCGACGAGGCCGACGCCGGTGCCAACGAGGCGCGCCCGCCACGATGTCGGGAACGCGACCACGGCGGCGAGGAAGAGGCCGGTGACGAAGAGCCCCGTGCACGCCGTGACAACCGAGATTCCGAACTCGTGTGACAGGATGTCCGTGCCCTGCGCAACGGTGTGGTTTCCGAGGACGTTGAGCACGGCGCTCGTCACGACCGCAAACGCGCGGCGAACAACGGCGGTCGCTGCGTCGTTCGACAAGACGAGAACGAGCGCTCCGAGCACGGCGCCGGCGCCGAGCGCCGAGGCGGCGGCGCGACGCCATGCGGGAACGTGTCGGTCCTCGCGCCGGCTCACGCTCGGCCCCTCACAGCGTGCGCCCTTCGGCCCTGGAGGCGCCACGCGAACGCGATGACGAACGCAACGGAGAGCCCGATCATTCCCCACTCGGTCAGGCTTGGCGCGTCGATCGTGCCCGTGAGGGGAATCGGAAGCTCCGACTCCTGCACCGTGACGCACGTCGGGTCATCGTCCTCCGCTGTCGCCGGGTCGTCGGTGGGCTCGCTCGCGTCGACGGTTCCGTCGCGGTTGGAGTCCCAGCGGACGAAGCCCTGGTTGCAGAGCGCCGTTCCCGCTTCGACATCGTTCCCGATGCGCGCCTTGAACGTCAGCCGGACCGTGCCGCCGGCCGGGATCGAGCCGTCCCAGACGATCGAGTCGCCGGTTACGGCCGCAGTGCCGCGGTCCGCCTGGATGAAGCCCGTCGCCGACAGGCCGACGGGCAGCGTGTCGGTGAACTCGTGCTCCGGCCCGTCGGTCAGGTTGGCGCAGCCCTCGTTCACGATGACGACCTCATAGCGAATGGTGTCGCCCGGGTTGGGGGTGCCGCCGTCCACGTCGACGGCCGTCTTGGTTGCCTCGACGTAGGGTGCGTTGGGGCGGACGAGGACCTCGAACTCCTCTAGGTTGTTGTCCTCGTTCAGTTCCGCGACGGTCCCCCCGGAGTCGGCCCGTACGATGATGCGATGAGTTCCGGGAGGGACTCCGTCGGTGTCCCATGTGAACGTCAGTCTCACGAACTCGCAGCCGAGGAGCTTGTCGACGTGCCGCGTGGCAATCGGATGCGACGGATCGTCCCAGTAGACCGCGACATCGAACGGGCCTGCGTCGCCACAGCTCAGGTTGTCGATCGTTACGGTGATCGTCACTTTTCCGCCCTCGCAGACGTCGCCCGACGTCTCCTGGACGGAAGTTGCACCGCCGGAGAGGACTACGCCGGGGGCGGGGAACCAGAGGTCGGGGGACTTCACGCACGGCTCCTCAGCCGACGCACTGCCTGCCGCGAAGAGCAGGACGGAGAGCGCAAGCAGCGAACCCACCCCAGACATCCTTCCCCAACGTTCGATTCGCTTGTTCAATTGCACCACTCCCTTCTCGCGCGCGAGTCTCGCCTCGTACGGCAGACAGCCGGTGCTGAGACTCCCAGCAAGGCTGACCAGAGGCTAGCTGAGTCCCTCTGTGATGGGCATGACGCTCGACGGCCGGGGGTGTGATCTTCGTCACAGTGGGAATCGGAACTGATGGGGGGCTGGGAGGTGACCGGTGTCCTGCCTATCCCGCTAGGGCAGCGGGGCACGCGCTCCCTCCATGTCCCTCATGCCCCCCCAGTCCTCGCGCTAAGTTCCTAGATGCAAGCGGCAAGAAGCTCTCGAACAACGTGAAGTTGCCGATGGTCTTGGAGTTCTTGTGGAGCGACTTGCCTGCGGCGAAGCCCAGTTCCTCGCAGGCTGTGCACAACGCAAGCAGGGCGGCGCCAGGGCCAGAACTGCCTGCACAGAGCTGGAAACACAGACATAACGCAGACAGGAACGCGATGACCTGCGACTCTGCGGTTTGTCTGGTCTTGCATCGTTGAGGTACTGTTGCCTTGGTATTGGGGGCAAGACATGAAATACAGATCGTCGGTGGTGGCGTTCGCCAAGGCGGTAATGTGTGACGCGGCCCAATATCGCGGGGACGAGATTCGCCAGGTCGTGCGGGGAATTGACATGGATTCGGCTTCGTTCAAGAGCGTGCTGGAGCAGGCGCTATCAGCGCACGACGCGGCATTTGTCAAAGCCGCCAAGTCGATCATCCCAGAGGGTGATTGGCAGGAGATCATCGACTACGTCTGCAAGTACCGTGACACATACGGGTTCGCTTCTCCGGTTCCCGGCACGAACAAGAACGCCCTCCTCTTGTTCCCGTGGGTGGCCGCAGTCGCGATATGCGCACTAGACGACATCGGGAGGTAGAGAATGGGACAGGACGAGGACAAGAAGACAGTCGAAGGACAGCCTCTGGGTACGGGGCATGCCCACCAGGGAACGCGGCAAGAGAAGATCTTGACTGGCTCGGAAGAGGTCAGGAAGCTAGCAGAGGACTTCGAGTACAGGCCCCCAAGAAACCTCAGGCCAATCCTCCCAGAAGAGAACGCTACTCAGGCTTCCGCCCATCAAGAAACTCAACAAGAGCCACCTCCGCAGAAGGAGTGATGAGAATGCCGGGGCCATCGTGGGCGCTCTTCACCATGCTGCCTGCGGCGTAGATCGTCACGGGCTCGCCGCCGATCGGACCACGCACAAGATAGATGCTCGTCTGGGTTCCCGAAGCCGAATAGTACTTCGGGACGCCCATGATTCGGCGGCCGTCCTTCAGGTGAACAAGAGCCCATGCCCCCGCCTCTTCCGCGTGCTGGAACGCATCGACCCACGTGTTCACGGTACCCTTCTTGGACCATCTTGACCTGAATAGCAGGGCCTGCCACAGCTTCCGCAACCAAGCCGCTCCCGTGAGAGCGCCAAGCAGGAGCGCCAGCGCCACGGCCACCGGAATAGTCATGGGGTTGAATGACGTCTTGATCGGGAACGGAGTCATTCCAAGCGGCTGGAGCGCAAGCAGTGCGCAGAAGATAACTGCATCATAGACGGCCGCCGAGACTAGTAGGCGCTTCACATCTCGTTCTCCCGTCTCCAATAGGGCATCACGGATGAGAACGGCGATTAGGCCGGGCAGCAAGGCCAGTCCCGCGAGTATGGCCGCAGTTCCAGACAGCTGTAGGTCCCACAAATTCCCCTCCTACGTGGCTAACCACGAACGAGCATCGGCTACGACGCGGCGGCAGAGATCGGCCGAGAGACCGACATAGTCCGTTGGTCGCAGCTCGAGCAGGCGACGCTTCGTCTCCTGCGGCACGTCGAGTGACTTGAGCCAGGCGTGCAGGTCGCCGAGTTGAAGGGCGCGACCTCGAGTGGCCTCGCGAAGCTTCTCGTAGGGATCCTCGAGTCCTACGGCGCGCAAGATCGTCTGGTACGCCTCGGTCAGCGTCTCCGGCGTGGCGTCGACGCGCTCACGGGCGGCGCGCTCGTCGAGCGAGACGCGGCCAAGGCCCTTGAGAGTCTGCTCCGCTGCCAAGTACGCGTGCGCTAGGGCGACGCCAATGGTGCGCTTGACGGAGGAGTCGGAGAGGTCGCGCTGCATCCGGGAGTGCGTCAGCTTGTCGGAGAGAGTGTGGAGTAGCGCGGTGGACACCGTCAGGTTCCCTTCGCTGTTCTCGAAGTGGATCGGGTTCACCTTGTGAGGCATCGTCGACGAGCCGACCTCGCCGGGAACCGCAGCCTGAACGACATCGCCGTGCGAGATGTACTCCCACATGTCGAGATCGAGGTCGAAGAGAACGCCGTTGATGCGCGAGACCATGCCGAAGTACTCGGCGAGCCCGTCGCCGTCGTCGATCTGCGTTGTGCACGGGATGGGGTCCAGGCCCAGCGACTGGACGAACCGTTCCGAGAAGGCGATCCAGTCGTTCTGCGGGAACGCCGTCGCAAGCGCGGCGTGCGTGCCCGTCGCTCCGGCGAACTTGCCGCGGAAGCGGAAGCGCTCAAGCGCGCGCCCCTGGCGCACGAGGCGCGCGATGAAGACGGCGAGCTCTTTGCCGAACGTGGTCGGCGACGCGGGTTGCCCGTGAGTGCGGGCCGGGAAGGGCGCATCGGCCCATCGCTCCGCGTAGGTCGCGAGAAGGTCGATCAGCCGTCGTAGTTGCGGAATCTGCTCGCGATCCCGGTAGCGCGAGAAGAGGCGTCCGTAGGCGAGGTTCGTGACGTCTTCGGAGGTGAGGCCGAAGTGGATGAGGTTCGGGTGAGCCAGCCCAAGCTTCTCGCGCAAGAAGAGCTCGCAGGCCTTCACGTCGTGCTGGGTCGTCTTCTCGATCGTCTTGATGCGCGCGAACTCCTCGTCCGACAGCTGGCCGATTGCGCACTTCACGCGGGCTCTTTCGTCCTTTGACAGCCGCGGCAGGAGCGCGGTCTCGTCGAGCGCGAGGAGGTAGGAGACTTCCACCTCGCAGCGAGCCTGCATCAGGGCGTGCTCCGAGAAGTACTCGCCGAGGTGGCCCACCACGCCGGCGTACCGTCCGTCGAGCGGCGAGATCTCATGCATGGCGCCTCCTACGTGCTCCAACTGGAGAGCGAATCGGCCTCGGCGCCGAGCTGCAGAATGTCGTGCACCTTGCCTTCGCGGATGGAAAGCGCGGACACGAGCTCCAATTCCGCGCTTGCATGCAACTCGGCGATCGTCGCGCAGCCGCACGACGCCACCGCCGCCTTCACCTTGCTAACGAGAAGGGCCACGTTCTCGTGCAGCTTCCCGGCGTACTCGACGAACCCCTCCACGCCCTCCACGAAGGCGGCCTGCCGGTAGCGAGCCGGACTCCACTCGCGCGCCCGTGCCGATCCTTCGCCCCAGTAGGGCTTCATCACGCGATCGTTGATCCGCACGGTCTCCGTTGGCGATTCCTCCATGCGTGCGAAGAAGCGGCCCATCATCACGGCGTCCGCACCTAGGGCGAGGGCGATGATGACGTCCTTCGAGTTCACGATGCCTCCGTCGGCAATGACAGGAACATGGATCCCGGTTCGCGCGCGGTGGCGATCCCGCGCTTCGACGACCTTCATCACCGCGGTGGCGAGGCCGCGTCCGGTGCCCTTCTGCTCCTGGGTAATGCAGATCGACCCTCCGCCCATGCCCACTTTGACCGCTCCTGCGCCGGACGCGACGAGGTAGTCGAATCCTTCGCCGGTGATCACGTTCCCGCCAACGACGGGAAGGCTTGGAACACGGCGGCGAATCCATTCGATCGTTTCGCGCTGGAAGACGGAGTGTCCGTCCGAGGAGTCGATGACCAAGACGTCGACTCCTGCCTCGACGAGCGCCGGGACTCGTTCGTGGTAGTCGTGGGTGTTGATCGCGGCCACGGCGAGGAGCCGTTTCCTTTCGTCGACGACCTGGTCGGGGTTGTCGAGGTGGTCCTCGATGTCCTTGCGGAAGACGAGCGACAAGAGCCGGTCCTCGGGATCCACGATCGGGAGCACGGAGCGGTGGCCTTCGATGAGGAGCTCGTTCGCTTCCCCGAGATCGGTGATCCCGACGCCGACATCGAGCTGCGCGCGTGGAACCATCCGCTCCTTGGCCGGGACGTCGGCATGAATGCGCGCGTCGTAGTCCCGGCGAGTGATCAAGCCGAGAAGACGGCCATCATCGTCGACGACGGGGAACGTCGAGAATCCCTCCTGGCGCCGCAGAGCGTCGACCTCGCACAGCAGCGTCTCCGGACGGATGGTTCGCGGCTCGACGAAGCCCGCCTTGTGGGCCTTGATCTTCGCCGCCATGGCGGCCTCGTCCTCTATCGCTTGCGAGCAGAAGATGACGGCCGCGCCTCCCAGCTTGGCCAACTCGATGCCCATCCGCGGACCGGACACCGACTGCATGGCCGCCGCAAGGACCGGCGTCTTGAGGAGGACGGCGCTGCCGTCCGGGCGAAGAACGAGCGGGCTGGCCAGTGTGACCCTGTCGATGGAGGTTTCGCTCGTTGTGAGGCCCGGCAGGAGCCGGAACTCGGTCAACGTTCTTGAGGGTTCCATGTGTACGCGACGTGCCATCGTGCCTCCCGGGTCTTCCGCCTTCCTTTGTACTCAGGGGGAGTCTGCGCTGCAAGAACCGGACCCTCGATGGGCCGCGCGTCGCCGCGAGAAGGAGAACGCGGCTGGTGCAGTCGGCGAAAGGAATCTCTCGTCGCCGCGGCCGGCCGCGCGGATGAGCCTACGCTCCAGCGCCGCAGGGTTTCGCCATGCGGGCCTCGAACTCCTCGCGGAACGAGTCCACGGCCGTCTGAATGGGAAGAATCGGCGACTGGCCGAGCGGGCAGAGAGATGTCGCTTGCATCGTCCTCGCCACCTCAACGAGTCGCTCGAGATCGTCGGCGGTTGCCGCGCCGCTCCGGATCCGCTCCGACAGAGTGACCAGAACCGAGGCACCCACTCGACAGGGAACGCACTGCCCGCACGACTCATGGCGGAAGAATCGCAGAATTCCGTGCAGGAGCTCGACGACGGATGCATCCTCGTCGAGCACAAGGATGGCTCCGGATCCAAGCACCCCGCCGCGCTCTTTGGCACCGTCGAAGTCCATCGGCATCTCGAGGGCGCCGGGTCCAACGATCGCTCCGGCCGCGCCTCCGAGCAGAGCAGCCTTGAACCGCTTCCCAGCACGGATCCCGCCTCCGAATGCCTCAATGAGCGTGCGGAGAGGGGTCCCCATCTCCACTTCCACTGCCTTCGGAGTCTCAACGTCTCCCAGGATCTGGAACACCTTGGTCCCGGGGCTCGAGGCCGTCCCGAAGCCGCGGAACCAGTCCGCGCCACGCGCGATGATGGCGGGCACGTTGGCCAGGGTCTCGACGTTGTTCACCACGGTCGGCTTCTTCCACAGGCCGACCGAGCCCGGATACGGCGGCTTGAGGCGCGGATAGCCGCGCTTGCCCTCGATGGATTCGATGAGCGACGTTTCTTCGCCGCAGACGTAGGCGCCGGCGCCCTTCTTGACTTCGATGTCAAACGCGAAGCTGGAGCCGAGAACGGCGTCCCCAAGATACCCGCCAGCGCGGGCATCGTCGATCGCCTTCTGGATCCGGCGGATGGAGAGGCTGTACTCGCCGCGGATGTACACGTAGCCCTTGGAGGCTCCGACGGCGTACCCGGCCAGCATCATGCCCTCTAGGAGCTTGTGCGGATCCCCTTCGAGGATAAGTCGATCCTTGAAGGTTCCCGGCTCGCCCTCGTCTGCGTTGCAGACGATGTACTTGACATCGCCCGGCGCGGTGAACGACCACTTCACGCCGGTCGGAAAGCCGGCGCCGCCGCGCCCGCGCAGTCCCGAGCGTTTGATCTCGGCGGTGATCTCGGCGGACGGCCGCTTCTCGCGGACAACCTGGGTGACGGCCTTGTACGCGCCGGCCTTCACGGCCTCGCTCAGGCTTTCCGGATCGATCCGGCCGCAGTTCTCAAGCACGATCCGCGTCTCTTTCGCGGGGGCGCGGCTACCTGGTTGCATCGCTCCTCCTCACCTCGGCGATCACGCTCAGCACCTTCTCCTTCGTCAGGGCTCCATAGATCCTGTCGTCCACCATCATCGCCGGTCCCTCCGCGCAGGCGCCGAGGCAGCTCGTGGTCTCCAGCGTGAACGCGCCGTCGGGCGCCGTCTCGCCGACCGCGACGCCGAGATCCTCAGCGAGGATGTCGAGAAGAGTCTCGCCTCCCAAGAGTTGGCATGGCGGAGACTCGCACAGGCGGATGATGTGCCGGCCGCGCGGCATTCGGCTGTACATCGTGTAGAACGTCGCCGTGCTCACGACCTCCGACAGCGGAGCGCCAAGGTACTCGGCCGCCGCCTGCAGCGCCTCGTCCGACAGGTGGTGCTGCGGATCCGCGTCTTGGATCGCGTGCAGGATGTCCAAGAGGGACTCCATCGACCGGGGAAACTTCCGCAAGAGCTCGTTCACGCATCCTCCTCAAGCACACCACCATGCGGTGCTGAACAGCCGAGCCAGCGGAGCGCCATCCGGCGCGCCTCGGGTACCGCGCACTCGGCCTCCGGGCTGAGAGATTCGCCGAACGGAAACGCTCGTGCCGGCACCGTGAGCAGCCACCCCTCGGGCGCCCGGCCGTGGACCAGCCTCGTCCATTGCAGGAGCGCCTCGGGCGACAGCGCGTGCCCAAGAAGCGCGGCCTCCGCCGCGGGCTCAAGCGGGGACAACCGGACCGTGTCGTCCGTGGCGTGCGCGTCGATGAAGAGCACGCGTTCAGCGTCGCGCAATCGATCCGCAAGCTCCGGGGTCAATTGATGGACCGCGATGGTCTCCGCGTCCGGCCGCGGCGGAAGAGCCCCGACGACGCGGATTCCTACGCCGTCGTCGCCTCGCAACTCGTTTCCGATGCCCACGATGAGGTCCATGTCTCTAGTCCCGCGAGAGCGTCGCCTCCACTTCGCCCTGCGCGTTCACGATCTCGACGCGCAGCGGCATCCGCCCCACCGCGTGGACCGAGCAGGACAGGCAGGGGTCGTAGGCGCGGATCCCGCCCTCGATGCGGTTGAGGATTCCCTCGCTTACCTTCCCCTTCTTGATGTAGATCTTGGCGATCTCCCGGATCGCGCGGTTCATCGCCAGATTGTTGTGACCGGTCGACACGATGAGGTTCAGCTTCTCGATGATGCCGTTCTGGTCGACCCAGTAGTGGTGAATGAGGGTCCCACGCGGCGCCTCATGGACTCCGACGCCCTCGCGAGCGTTCACGCCCGCCTCGGCGCGGATCGCCGGGGAGGTGATACGGTCGTCTGCCAGGAGTTCGGCCATCTCCTCGATCGCGGCGAGGATCTCGATCAGGCGCGCGTAGTGGTAGTCGAACACGCGCCCCGACCGGCCGCCCGATTGCGCGCGGAACTCCTCGAGCTCGGCCTGGGCGAGAGGTGTATCGAATCGGTCGCAGGCGTTGATGCGCCCGAGAGGTCCGACGCGGTACATGCCTTCCGGGTACCCCATCGGTTGGTAGTAGGGGAACTTGAGGTAGGTCCAGGGCTCCGACGCTTCCTGGATAATCTCCGCGTACTGAGCCGGGTTGTGCTCGCGAACGACCCGCCCCTTGGCGTCGACGATGCGCAACACGCCCTCGTAGTGCTCCCAGGCGCCATCCTGACGCACGAGTCCCATGTAGAGGCTCGGGTAGTCGCCGAGCACGTCGCGTTCCTTCGTATCTCCGAATGCGGACTTGAACAGGGCCAGCGTCTCCTGGATCGTGGTCCGGGCCTCGGGCAGCCTTTCGGTCATCCAGGCGCGGTCTTCCTGCGACAGCGCTTGGTTTACGCCGCCCGGCACGGCCCACGCGGGATGGATGCGCTTCCCGCCAAGGCGGTCGATGGCCTCTTGGCCGAACGCGCGCAGGCGGATTCCCTTCCGCGCGAGGTCCGGGCGCGCGGCGATGAGCCCGACGACGTTGCGCGTTGCCGGATCGCAGTCCCACCCGAGGAGGAAGTCCGGCGCCGAGAGGTAGAAGAAGCTGAGGGCGTGGGACTGTACGAGCTGAGCGAGGTTCATCAGGCGTCGTAGGAGTTGGGCCGTCTCCGGAATCCTGACCGCCAGAATCGCGTCGCAGGCCTTCGCCGATGCCAGGATGTGGCTGACTGGGCAAATGCCGCAGATCCTCGCGGTGAGGCCAGGCATCTCCCACATCGTGCGGCCAACGCAGAACTGCTCGAACCCGCGGAGCTCCGTGACGTGGAACTGCGCGTCGCGGACATCGCCCGCCGAATCCAGGAACACGGTGATCTTGCCGTGACCCTCGATGCGCGTCACCGGTTCAATGTGAATCTGCCTTTCCATCGTTCCTGTCCTTCTGGCTATCCGAACTTGAGGTCGGAGCCGACGAGCTCCGGGGTTTCTCCGTCGAGCAGCGCGAGAATCACCTTGGCGATCAGCCCGGCTGGCGGCGGACACCCATGCACGAAGAAGTCCACGGGAATCACCTCAGCGAGCGGCGAAACGCGCCCGAGCAGCCGCGGAACCACGTCGAACGGCAGGGCGCCGTTGGACGTTGCCGGCGAGCCATAGATCGCTTGGATCATCTGGTTGGAGTCGAAGCCGTTGCGCAGCGCCGGCACGTTGCCCGTGACCGCGCAGTCCCCCAACGCTACGATGATCTTCGACTTCTCGCGCGCCGTGCGCACGAGGTGCAGGTGCTCCTCGTTTGCGACGGCGCCCTCGATCAACGTCACGTCGACACCATCCTCGGGAAACGCTTTGAGATCCGTCAACGGGCTGTTGCGGAGGTCGATGCGCGCCGCGAGGTCGATCAGCGTCTCGTCGATATCAAGGAGCGACATGTGACAGCCGGCGCACCCGCTGAACCACATCGTCGCGACTCGAACCTTAGCCATGGGACCTCCTCTCGGCGAGGTGGGCGACGACGTCCGGCTTCTTCCTCATCTCCGCGTTGCTCGCTCCCTTGAGGACGAGGGCTCCTGTCGGGCACACGTCCACGCACTTCCCGCATCCCGTGCATGTCTCCGCCTGTCCCCAGTCGACATCGAGGTCGGTGATCACGCGTACCGCGCTCCCGCGCTCCGCGAAGTCCCACGTGCGTGCGCCTTCGATCTCGCCGCACGCGCGCACGCATCGGCCGCAGACGACGCAACGATCGCGGTCGATGAGGAATCGAGGATGACTTGCGTCAACCCGATTCCGCGGAAACGCGTAGGGAATCCGCACGGATTGCATGCCGACCTCACACGCCAGGTCTTGGAGTTCACATCCCCCGCTTGACACGCAGAACGAGCAGACGTGATTCCCCTCGGCGAACAGCAACTCAACGATCATGCGCCGATGCGCTCGGACCGCCTCGGTGTCCGTCAGGATTTCCATCCCCTCCGCGACGTTCGTTGTGCACGCCGTCACGAACTGGCCCCGCACGTCGACGATGCACACGCGGCACGCGCCGACGTCCGTCAGTCCCTTCAGATGGCACAGCGTCGGGATTCGAATCCCGTTTTCTTCGGCGGCGTCGAGGATCGTCCTTCCGGGGCTCGTCGCGATGCCCCGACCGTCGATCTTTATCGTGACACGTTCCACACTTCGCCTCCCACCCCTCGTGGCCGCGCTTCCCGGCGGACCCAGCCGCGTCGTGAGTGCCGGCCCAACCCGGCCTCTCCCTCGAGGGTTCCAAGTTGAGGCCCAGCGGCCTTCTCCGCCCTCCCGGGCAGCCGGCGCGCCGACTCCAAATGCTATCCGGTCCTCCTTCGGTCTTCACGCGGGGAGGTCAAACGGCCGTTCTTGTTGCGCAGACTCGGATGCGCCCTCGCTACGACCCGAACTTCGGACAACGATTCGCAAGGCTCATGAGCATCGGCAGGACCTGCCCGCTGAAGCGCAGGAGGCCGCCTCGCGCGGCCGTGTGCTCGTTGAACGACGTCACATCATCCCGACGAACGTTCGGGCCGACGAAGAGGACGGGCACCGGATCCGCCGTGTGGTCGCCGTAGTCGATCGACGTTGTGTGGTCTCCCGTGAACGCGAGGTGGGTGCTCTTCCAGTCGATGCGCTCGACGAGCGGAGCGATGAACTCCGCGTCGATGCGTTCGATGAACGCCGTCTTCGCGGCCGCGTTCTGGTCGTGTGCCGCGTTGTCGGTGCCCTTGATGTGGACGAAGACGAGGTCGTACGTCGCGAGTGCGGCCAACGTCGCCTCGGCCTTGGCGCGGAGGTCCGTGTCCAGGCCCCCCGTGGCGCCGGGCACATCGATCGAATCGAGCCCGCAAGCCAGAGCGACTCCGCGATAGAGGGCTCCGCCCGCGATCACCGCGCCGCGGACGCCGTAGATCGACGGAATGGAGGGGATGTGCGGGCAGTCGGCGGCGCCGCGCACGAGCAGGATGTTGGCCGGCAGCTTGCCCGCTGCGGCGCGCTCCCGATTGAGAGGGAGATCCTTGAGGAGTTCGTAGCTCTGCCGGGTCAACTCGTTCACCGCCGCGGCCGTCCGCTTGGCCGCGGCGCCGTCGGCCGTCGGCCCTGCGGTGCGCATCGTTGCCCCCACCTCGTGCGGGTCGGTCTCGCTGACGTGGGGCGAGAGGTCCTTGCCGCGCAGTAGAAGGGCCCCACGGTGCTCGGTGGAGGCGCGGAATTGGATCTCCACGCCGGGCGTCTTCAACCGCATCGTGCCAAGAGTCGCCGCCAGTTCTTCTTGCCCAGACTCAATGCGTCCGGCGCGTCGATCGACGAGGCGCAACCCATCCTTCGACGCCTCGACGGTGGCGAAGTTGGCGCGAAAGCAGATGTCGCCGGGGCGCACGTCGAGGCCGATGCCCAAGCATTCGAACACTCCGCGGCCGGTGTACAGCTCGTGGGGGTTGTAGCCGAGCAAAGACAGATGAGCCGTGTCGCTTCCCGGACGAATGCCGGGGCCGATAGGATCGACGAGGCCGACCGCTCCGCGGTCGGTTAGCTCGTCGAGATGCGGCGTTCGCGCCGCTTCGAGGCACGTGCGCCCATCCATGTCCGTCGGTCGCCCGCCGAGCCCGTCGGCGATGACGAGGATTCCCTTCATGTCCCCCCTCCCTCAGCGTTCACGAAGACGGTATCCAACGCGCCGTGGCTTTTCAATTCGCTTCCCTAGCGAGATCCCGTGTCATCGTCGAGGCGACGGTGCCCTGGAATCTCGGCCGTCCGTCCGACAGAATGAGGCGCGCTGAAAGGGGGGACGATGCCCGCAGGAGCACTCTGGAGCGACGCATTGGTCGAGGCCATTCGCCGCGCGTCCATCTCGCTCCCATCCGATGTCGTCGCCGGCCTGCGGCGCGCGCTTGAGGGTGAGACGACGGAGCTCGCGCGGCTGCAGCTGGAGACGATGCTCGAAAATGCCCGCGTGGCGCGCGAGAACGGCCTCCCCTTGTGCCAGGACACGGGCACGCCCGTCTTCTTCGTCCACGCCGGAACCGAGAGCCCGTGGCTCGCCGACCTCCCGGGCGCACTCGTCGACGCGGTGCGCGTAGCGACCGACTCGATTCCTCTTCGGCCGAGCGCCATCGACCCCTTCACGAACCGCAATGTGGGGAACGTCGGCCGCGGAGTTCCCGTCATCGATTGGGATCTCGTGCCCGGCGAGGAGATCGTAGTCACGTACGTCGCCAAGGGAGGCGGAAGCGAGAACGCGTCCGGTCTCCTCTTCGTCCAGCCGGGCGGAGGATCCACCGCCGTGTTGCGAGCCGTCTTGGCCCACGTCGTACGCGTCGCGCCACGCGCCTGCCCGCCCGTCGTCGTTGGGGTCGGCATCGGCGGCACGGCGGATCTCGCGCTGCGTCTCGCCAAGCGGGCGCTTGTGCGACGGCTCGACGAGCACCATGCGGATCCGTCGATCGCTGCGTTCGAGTCCGAGCTTCTCGACGCGGTCAACCGATCGGGGATCGGCCCGATGGGGCTCGGCGGAGCGTGCACGGCGCTCGCCGTTCACGCCGACTTCGCCTACCGGCATCCGGCGTCCCTGCCGGTTGGCGTTGCGCTGCAGTGCTGGGTCGATCGGCGAGTGACCGTGCGCATCCCGGCGAGTGGGATCGCGGAGGTCGTCGAGTGATCCGCAAGGTTGTGCTGCCCGTCTCTCTCGCCGAGGTCGCCTCGTGGTGCGTCGGTGATGTCTTGTCTCTGTCCGGAGTCATCCTCACGGCGCGTGACCTGGCCCATCGTCGCATCTTGGAGGCATGCCTCCAAGGGGCCGGCGAGCGTGGCCTCGACCTCCCGTTTGATCCGACCGGCCTTCCCATCTTCCACTGCGGGCCGCTTGCTCGGCGTGACGGCGTTCGGTGGACGATCACCGGGCTTGGACCTACCACGAGCGCGCGCATGGAGTCGACGACCCCGGCGATCATGGCCCGCTTTGCAGCGCCCTTCCTCATCGGGAAGGGCGGGATGGGGCCAGCCACACGCGCCGCCCTCGTTGAGCGCGGCGCCGCCTACCTTGCGGCCGTTGGTGGGACCGGTGCGCTCGGCGCTCGCGCGGTCGTCGAGGTGCTGAGCGTGGCGTGGCTTGAGGAACTCGGGATGCCTGACGCGGTCTGGATTCTTCGCCTGAACGAGTACGGGCCGCTCGTCGTCACGATGGACTCGCAGGGGCGCGATCTCCACGAGGAGGTCGTCCGCGCTGCGGAGAGAACCCTTGGCAACGCGCCTCGATGAGGCCGCGCGCCGCAGCGCGCGCTACGATGGTGCTGCCCCTAAGAGGAACGAGGAGGGCTCATGGCCGAGCGGAAGCCGGTGTCTCCTGAAGACGAACGTGTGAAGCGGGCCGCCGCCCCCGGCGAGAGGGCGCCTCGGCTGCATGCCTTCTACCGCGGCAAGATCGAGGCGTCGGTAAAGTGCGCGATCACGAGCTTCGATGACCTCTCCGTGTGGTACACGCCCGGCGTCGCCGCTCCCTGCAAGGAAATCGCGGCCGACCCGTCGAAGCTGCGCGACTACACTAACGTTGCGAACGCTGTGGCCGTCGTGTCGGACGGCTCGCGCGTCCTCGGGCTTGGCAACATCGGCGCCCGCGCCAGCCTCCCCGTCATGGAAGGGAAAGCCCTCCTCTTCAAGTACTTGGGCGGCGTCGGCGCGTTCCCGATCGTGCTCGACACCCAAGACGAGGACGAGATCGTGCAGGCCGTGCGCTGGATCGCCCCCGGCTTCGGCGGGATCAACCTCGAGGACATCGCGACGCCCAAGTGCTTCCCAATTCTCGACCGGTTGCGGGCCGAGCTCGACATCCCGGTCTGGCACGACGACCAGCAGGGCACGGCGGCCGTCACACTCGCTGGCCTAGTCAACGCGCTCAAGCTCGTCGGGAAGCGTCTCGACCGGGTGACGATCGCCCTCCTCGGGTGTGGCGCCGCCGGCGCGGCCACGCTCCGCGTGCTTGTTGCGGCCGGCGCCAAGGCCGGTAACGTGCGCGTCGTCGACATCGTCGATGGTGCGCCCGCCGTGCTTGGCAAGAGCCACGATCTCGAGCGCCTCTTCCCGCACCGCGGCGCTCTTCTCGCGCGTACCAACGCCGACGGACTCCGCGGATCCACAGCCGATGCTCTCGCGGGCGCCGACGTCGTCATCGCGTTCACCAAACCGGGGCCGGACACGATCCAGAAGGATTGGCTCCGGCGAATGAACCCTCGCGGCATCGGCTTCTTCATGGCCAACCCCGTGCCCGAGATCTGGCCGTGGGAGGCTGCCGACGCGGGACTCGCCATCGTCGGCACCGGGCGCGGCGACTTCCCGAACCAGATCAACAACTCGCTCGGCTTCCCCGGCATCTTTCGCGGCACGCTCGACGTCTGCGCAGCGACGATCACCGACGAGATGGCCATCGCCGCAGCCTACGCCATCGCCAAGACGGCCGAGGATCGTGGCCTGCGTGAGGATTCGGTTCTCCCGACGATGATGGAGACGGAGACATTCGTGAACCAGGCCGTGGCCGTGGGCCTGAAGGCGATCGAGCAGGGCATCGCGCGCCGCATCTTGACCGAGGCTGAGCTGCGTGCCGAAGCGAAGCTTCGCATCTGCCGTGCGCAGAACGAGACAGCGCTCCTCCAGCGCGAGGGTATCATCCCCCCGCCCCCGGCGACGTAGAGGGGGCGCTGCCGCCCACCTAGATGGAATCGGTAGAGTCTATAGTTCTTGGCCCACTATAGATGGCCGTGCTAGAATGCGCCTCGACACAGGAGGCACGGTGTTCCAGCGCAAAGTGCAGAAGACGGGCGGATCGACGTACTTCGTGACGCTCCCCAAGGAGTGGGCCGACGAGGTGGGCATCCGCCCCCAGGCCCTAGTGCAACTCATTCCGAGCGACTCCGGTGCGCTTCTCCTCGTCCCCGAGGGGCTGCCGGCGCGCAACCGCTGCACGGTCACCATCGGGGACTGGGACTTCGACCGTCTGCAGCGGGAGATCATTTCGCGCTACATCGTGGGATTCGATGTCATCGAGGTGGAGTCTGACCGCATCCGCACCGAACAGCGCCGGATGGTGCGCGAGATCGCGCAGGCGCTCATCGGCCTCGAGATCCTCGACGAGTCGCAGAAGACGCTCACGCTGCACGTGCTGGTCAACGTGCGCGACTTCCCGGTGGAACGGACCCTCCGGCGCGTGTTCGATATCGCGCTCGCCATGGCCACCGATGCCGTGAGCGCCTTCTGCAAGCACGACGTGGAACTCGCTCGCGATGTCGTGGAGCGCGACGACGACGTGGACCGCCTCGTTCTCCTCGTCGCGAGGCAGTTCAGCCTCCTGTTGCGTGACCTGGTCTCGGAAGAGGACTACGGTCTATCGCGACTCCAGTTTTCGAACTACAACGCCGTGGTCGACCAGCTCGAACGCGTCGCCGACCATGCCGGCAAGATCTCGGAAGCTACGCTGGCACTCGAGACCCCCATTCGGCCAGCCGCCGCCAAGGAAATCGTGGCGCGAGCCGAGGATTCGATGAGCATCCTGCGGCGCGCTGTCCAGGCGTTCGTTGACCAGAGCACGGATCTTGCGAACCAGGTGCTCGCCGAGCGAGAGCGCGAGGAGCGGCTGTTCTCTGTCACCCGCCGAACGATTGGCGACAAGCACCCCGAGGAGGCGCCGTCGATCAGCATCGCCCTCGACAGCCTACTGCGGATCCGCGAGTACGGGTTCAACATCGCCGAGCATGCGTTGGACGTTCCGGCGGCGTCCCACGTTCGCGGACGGCCGACAGCCTAGCCGAACCGCCCGCAGAGGTAGTCGGCGACTTGCTCGTTGCAGGGGTGCTCGAACACCGTCTTCGTCGGTCCGAACTCGGCGAGGACGCCCTCGGCGAGCAGCACGGCGACGTGATCGCTCAGGCGGCCCGCCTGCTGCAGGTTGTGGGTGACGATTACGACCGTGAGCTCCTTGGCCAGTTCGCGCGTCGTCGCTTCGATGCGGTCGGTGGCCTTCGGGTCGAGGGCCGAGCACGGCTCGTCCATGAGTAAGACGGAAGGACGCACGGCGAGAGATCGCGCGATGCACAGGCGTTGCTGCTGCCCGCCGGAGAGCGAGAAAGCGCTCTTCTTCAGGTTGTCCTTCACTTCGTCCCACAGGGCAGCGCGTCGCAGACTCTCTTCGACGATGTCTCGTAGCTCAGCGCGGTTGCGATTTCCGTGGACGCGCGGGCCGTAGGCGACGTTGTCGAAGATCGACTTCGGGAACGGGTTCGGGCGTTGGAACACCATGCCGATGTGCCGCCGCACCGCGACCGGATCGGCTTTCAGGAGATCCTGGCCGAGGAATCGGACTGTGCCTCCGGAGCGCGTGTTGGGATAAAGCTCGTTCATTCGGTTGAAGGCTCGAAGGAGTGTGCTCTTCCCACAGCCCGACGGTCCCATGATCGCCGTCACGCCATCGAGCGGGATCGAGAGGCTCACGTCGCGCAACGCCTGTTCCTTGCCGTAGAAGAAGCTGAACCGCTCCGTTTCGATGACGGCAGTTGAGTTCAGATTGCGTTCCAGCCACTCTCGCGTCGCGTCCAAGTTCCGTGCCGTTGTCCCGGCGTTCTCTACTACCATTGCTTCCTCCTCCGCACGCGGGCTCGCCACGTGACCGCGCCCAAGTTGACCAGCATCACCATGCCCAACAAGACGAGAGCCGCACCAAACTGGAGACTCCGCGTCTTGTAGTAGTTCGGGCTTTCCGTCGCCATCACGAAGATGTGGTACGGGAGGGCCATCACCTTGTCGGACAGTGTCTCCGGCAGCCGGCTCATGTAGAACGCGGCGGCAGTGAACATGATCGGCGCCGTCTCGCCGATCGCGCGGCTGACCCCGAGAATCACACCGGTCAGAATCCCAGGGATCGCCGACGGCAGGACGACGGTGCGTACCGCGTGCCACTTTGTTGCTCCGAGGGCGAGTGCCCCCTCGCGGAATGACATCGGAACAGCTCCCAACGCTTCCTCCGCAGCGCGAATCAGGATCGGCAAGATGAGGAGCGCGAGGGTCAGCGCGCCCGCGAGGAGGGAGACTCCGAGCCCGAGGACCTTGACGAAGAAAGCGAGGCCGAGAAGCCCGAACACGATCGACGGGACTCCGGCCAAGCTGTTCACTCCGACGCGAATGACCCGGACCCACAGGCCGCCGCGCGAGTACTCCGAGAGCCAGATGGCCGACGCCACGGCGAGCGGGAGCGAGAGGAGCACGGCGCCCGCCGTGAGATAGAAACTGCCGACGAGCGCGGGGTAGATCCCGCCCTCGGTCATCATCTTGCGCGGGAACGAGGCTAGGAACTGCCACGACAGGGCGCTCGCACCGTTCGAGATCATCGAGTAGAGGATCGCACCGAGGGCGAGGAACGCGGAGACCGTGGAGAGAGTGAGGAGAGCAAACGCGATGCGCTGGACCACTCGCTTGCGCCGTTGTCCTTCCGCCGCGACCTGCGCGATCATCTCCCGTGCTTCCTTGCGAGTCGGCCGCGGAACCACTCCGCGAGGCCGTTGGTCACGAGAGCGATGAGGAGAAGGATCACGCCGAGCGCGAAGAGCGCGTGGTAGTGCGTGCTGCCCATTGCCGTCTCTCCCATCTCCAGGGCGATCGCGCCCGTCAGCGTTCGGACGGGCTTCAAGAGCGATGCCGTGATCTGCGGCGCGTTTCCTGCGACCATGAGCACGGCCATCGTTTCGCCGATCGCTCGCCCCATGCCAAGGATGGCGGCGCCGATCAGTCCCGAGAACGCCGCGGGGAAGGTCACGCGGCGGATCGTCTGCCAACGGCTGGCGCCGAGGGCCATCGACGCCTCGCGGTACGAGTTCGGCACGGCGGTCAGCGCGTCTTCGGCCAGGCTGGCGATCGTGGGGAGCGCCATGATCCCGAGGATGACCGACGCCGTGAGCGCCGTGCGCCCCGTGCTGAGGCCAAAGGCTCTCTGGAACGCCGGAGCGACGATCATCAGGCCGAAGAAACCGTAGAGGACCGACGGGACTCCGGCAAGAAGCTCCAGCACCGACTTCGCGACATCCTTCATCCACCGCGGAGCCACTTCAGCAATGAACGCCGCGGCGGCGAACCCGAGAGGGATGGCAAACACGAGTGCGGCGACCGTCACGAGGGCGGACCCCGCGATCATCGGCAGCGCCCCATAGCTGGCCGGATCGCCCGTGGGGTTCCAGCGCGTGCCGAAGAGCCCGCCGAGTCCGATTTCGCGCAGAACGGGAACCGCCTCGCGGAAGATGAAGAAGAGGATCAGTCCTAAGGCAACAAGCGACACGGAAGCTAGAGCGAGAAACACGGGGCGATCCCAGCGCTCTTTGAGGATCGTCACGAGTCCGCGGAAGCCGGCCTTGCGAATCGGTCGGAGGTCGAGGGGTGGACCCGCGGTGCCGTGGTCTCCTAGCGCACCCGCCCACTTACGCATCCGCCGAGCCTCCTACTCACACAGTCACTGAAGTATATAGTCGCTCTGGAGAAATACAAGGCATCTCCTCTTGTCTGGACGCGGAGATGTACGCACCCCTGGGTGGGGCGACAAGGGAACGAGGACGCCGAGCCGCGCCCAGCGTCCTTTGGCCCTTTCTTGCCCTAGGGGAGGGCGCGAATGGGGGCGAATCCCATCTCGAGGACGAGGCGTTGGCCGTCGTCGGAGAGAATCCACATGAGCACATTGAACGCGGGTCCCGTGGGGAAGCCGTTCGTCACCATGAACAACGGCCGGGCGACGGGGAATGTGCGATCGAGCGCGGTCTGCACCGTGGCTGGAATGCCACCGACGGCGACAGCCTTCACCGAGTCGTTGAGATACCCGAGGCCCACGTAGCCGATCGCGTTCGGGTTGCCGGCCACTTCGTTGGCTACATCGGCGTTCGATGACGTGTACACGGCCCCTGTGGTGACGGCCGCGCCTTTGAGGATGAGGTCGCTCCACGAGCCGTACGTGCCGGACGAACTGTCGCGCGAGACGACGAGGATGGGGGCATTCGTCCCGCCAACCTCGCTCCAGTTCGTGATCTCACCCGCGTAGATCTGTCTCAGTTGTGCTATCGTCAGGTCCGAGACAGGGTTCGATGGATGGACGATCGGGGAAAGCGCATCGTTCGCGATGTACCACATCATCGGGTGCACGCCTCTCGCGACGGCTGCAGCGTACTCCTCGGCCTTCAGGGCGCGCGACGAGTCGCAGATCATGGTCGTGCCGTCGATCAGATTCGTGATCCCGACGGCCGACCCGCCGCCCGAGACTTCGATCTCGTAGATCCCCGCGTACGCCTCGGCCACCGCCTGCGCGATCGGGAGAACCGTCGTCGAACCGCTCATCGTCACGTCAGCCGCGCTGACCGCAAGGCCGAACGTGAAGAGTCCCGCCACGAGCGTCGCCACCACTCCTGTCTGGAACATCCGACGTCTTGCCATGTTGACCGCCTTTCGTAATATGTAGTTGTTGGCGGTAGTATATAGATAAGCGACACAATATGCAAACCGGCAGTGGAGTGCATATCAGAACGCGGCTTGGGGCCCCAGGCGCAAGGCGTTGCGAGAGACGAGCGCTATACTCAGCAGCGCCATGGCACCGAAAAAGGCGACAAGAGGGACAGGATCAACGTTCCTCTTCCTGTGCCGGCACAACGCGGTGCGCTTGCAGATGGCCGAGGTGCTACTTCGCACCCGTTTCCCGGGTCGGTACGAGCCGGCAAGCGCGGGGATCGCGCCTTCGGGCATCCATCCGCTGGCGATTGCCGTTCTCGAGGAGATCGGCGTCTCGACTCTTGGTCTACGGCCGAAGCACGTCGAGGAGTACTTGGGTCGAAGCTTCGATGTGGTGGCAACCGTCTGCGGCCAGGACGAGCCTTCGTGCCCATTCTTCCCTGGAGGCCGTCAGATCCATCGTGTGTTCAGCGATCCCAGTTCGGCGTTGGGCACGGACGAAGAACGGCTCGCTGCGTTTCGCAACACCCGCAATGAGATCGATTCCTGGATCGGCGATGCGTTCGGAGCGCGCTGCTAGGCGCGGCTGCGGCGTGTCGCGACCTTGCTTAGGTCGCAGGCGGGGTCACAGCCCCGCGCGCGTTCCAGTTGCGCGCGGCGTCGGCAATCGCTTCCGGGCCGAGGACGTGCTGATACGTCGACCGCATCTTGGCCGGGCACTTCGTGCAGGAGACGTAGCCGTTGTAGTCGATCTCGTCAGCCTGTGTGATCGTGGCGGAGCGACACCAACCGCGTGCCTCCCCACCGCAGAACGGACACGGCTTGAGCTTGAACATGCGCCCTCCCCGGCACGGTTTGCCGGAATCATCCTTCATCCGGGAGCATATCGAGAAGCTTCGCGGGACCGCAGGACGCGCTTCCCGCGGGAGTCGGCCACCTGACCTGCCGTAGCTCCAGCGCAAATCGGGGCTCCCGATCTGCTGTGCATTGACTGCTCGCCGCGGCGCACCTATGCTCGGCCACGTCGAGCGAGCCCGACGTGGCTAGTGGCTAGAGAAAGGGTGGAACGATGAGCGCATCGATTGCCGAGGTCCAGAAGGAAGTGTGGAGTCTCTTCAAGCCCAACCAGTGCGTGTATCTTGCGACTGCCGAAGCCGACCAACCGCGCGTGCGGCCGGTCACGCTCTTGAACATCGAGCAGAAGTTCTGGATTGCCACGGGAAGGAGGAGCGCGAAGGCCCGTCAGATCCTGCGCAATCCGAACGTCGAGTTCTGCCTTCCGCTCACCGAGACGTGCGGCACGGGGTACCTGCGCGTCGCCGGCGTGGCCACCGCGGAGAAGGATCCCGAAACGCGGCGAAGGATCGGCGAGCAAATCTCGTTCCTGCGCGAGTACTGGTCCGGCCCCGACGATCCGAACGTCATTCTCATTCGGATCACCAGAGTCGAGATCGAGTACCTGAAGCCGGGGGAGATGACGGCCGTCACCTTCCTCGTTCAACCCTAGTAGGTACGCTCAGCCGATGTGAGGGCGCCGCGTTGCCCGAGAACCGGTCAGGCCTCTTGGCAGACAGACCGGCATGCACGTTCAGAAGCGGGTAAGAGCCCCGAAGGTACGTGCAGCCAGCGCAAGGGCAACGCGTTGCCCAAGAACCAGTCAGACCTCTTGGCAGACTGACCGGCGTCTACTATGATAAGTCCGACAGAGCTGATAGACGCGCGATCTCTAGCAGGGTCGCGCGTCGTCACTCCCCCGCGGGTCGAACGCGGAAAGGAGCCGCTTGTGCTCGGACGTTTCGACTACCAGAGACCGTCGACGTTGCCGGAGGCTGGCAGATTGCTTGCCGGGAACGATGGGCCGGCGGCGGTCCTCGCCGGAGGGACAGATCTTCTCGTCGACATCCGCGGCCGACGCCACGATCCCCGCATCCTCGTGGACATCAAGCGGATCGATGCGCTGCGGCGCCTTGACGTGGATTCTGCCGGCGCCCTGACGATTGGGGCGGCGGTCCCTTTGAATGAGATCATCGAGCGCGCGGCCATCCGACGGACACTCCCGGGCCTCGTGCAGGCGGCCGAGTCGATCGCAACGTATCAGCTTCGGAATCGCGCCACGGCCGTCGGCAACCTGTGCAACGCCTCGCCGGCCGCCGACATGGCGCCCATCCTCCTCGCGCTTGGAGCAGATCTCATGGCCTGGAGTCCACACGGCGAGAGGACGATGCCCCTCTCAAGTCTCTTCGTGGGTGTGAAGAAAACATGCCTCGCGGCGGACGAGATCGCGACGGAGCTCCGTATTCTCGCGCCCGAGCCTGGCCTGCGGTCGGGATTCCTCAAGCAGCAGCGACTGCGTGGGCACGACCTCGCGGTCTCGAGCGCCGCGGGGACGTACGCGCCGTCGACTGGGGTCCTGCGCCTGGCCGTCGGAAGTTGCGCCCCGACGCCGCTCCTCCTGGAGCCGATTGAGGTTGGGCGTTCGTCGAAGGCGGTCGTTGAGGAGAAGGCCGTGCGGGCGGTTCAGGCGGCCATGCGGCCGATTAGCGACACCCGCGCGTCGGCCGACTACCGGCGGGCGGTGCTCCCGGTCCTCGTGAAGCGCCTCGTTGCCGACCTGCTTGCGGAAGGAGGCGCGCCATAGACCACACGATCCGCGTCATGGTCAACGGTCACATGGAGACGGCGTCCGTGCCGTCAGGGCTGACGCTGCTCGAGTTCCTCCGCGATCGCCTCTACCTCACGGGGACGAAGGAGGGCTGCGGCATCGGCGAGTGCGGCGCATGCACCGTGCTGCTCGACGAGAAGCCGGTCACGGCATGCCTCGTCCTCGCCGTGGAGGCTGACGGGTGCACCGTCGAGACGGTCGAGGGCGAGGCGGCGGACGGCCAACTCTCCGTCCTGCAGCGCGCGTTCGTCGAGACCGGCGCGGTGCAGTGCGGCTTCTGCACGCCGGGGATGATCATGTCGGCCCGCGGCCTCCTGCGCCGAGACCCGAACCCGAGCGACAACGAGATCGTCGAAGCGATGGCCGGCAACCTCTGTCGCTGCACGGGCTACGCGGCCATTCTCGAGGCCGTACGGCTTGCCGCGGTCGCGGTCGCGGCCCAGCGTGCGGCTGGACCGCTTACGGGAGAAACCGTAGGGTCCCAGCCTGCGGCTGAGACCCTTATGGGAGAAACCGGCACGGAACGCCGCCGGTTTCTCCGAGGCGCGGAATCGACTCGGAAGGATGGTCGGCGATGACCCGCGAGCTTCGAGTCGTCGGAACGTCCGTGCTGCGGGATGATGCGATCGACAAAGTCACCGGCGCCGCGCGCTACACGACCGACCTCGCGTTCCCGGGCATGCTGCATGCGGCCATCCTCACCTCGCCTCACGCCTCGGCCCGCATCGTGCATGTCGACCTTGAGGCGGCGCGCGCCGTGCCCGGCGTCCGAGCTGTGCTCGCTGGAAGCGACCTCGATGTTCGCCTCGGCCTCTACCTCCGCGACAAGCGGATCCTTGCCCGCGACGTCGTCCGCTATCAGGGCGAGCCGGTGGCCGCCGTGGCCGCCGACACGCTCGACGCTGCCCGCGAGGCCTGCCGTCGCATCCGCGTCGAGTACGACGAGCTTCCGGCCGTGTTCGACCCGCGTGACGCGATGGCGGCGGACGCGCCGCTCGTCCACCCCGATCTCGCGAGCTACGACCACATGCGCGGCGTCTTCTTCCCGAAGCCGGGAACGAACGTCGCCCACCACCAGAAGATCCGCAAGGGCGACGTCCGAGCGTCTCTCGCCGCGGCCGACGTCCGCATCGAAGCTTCGTTCTACAATCCGCCGGTGCAGCATGTGCCGATGGAGACACACGCGTCCATCGCGCAGGCGTTGCCGGAGAGTCGCGTCGAGATCTGGACGTCGAGCCAGTCGCCCTACACCGTGCGTCACCTCCTGAGTGCCTGCCTCGGCCTGCCGCACGCGGCCATTCGGGTCCACGTGCCCTACGTCGGCGGCGGGTTCGGTGGCAAGGCCGGCCTCGGCCTCGAGCCGCTTGCCACGGTCCTGTCGAGGGCGGCCGGAGGGCGTCCCGTCCTTGTCACCGCGACGCGCGAGCAGGAATTCAACACGACCCCCTCGCGGCAGGGGCTGCACTCGACGATCAAGATCGGCGCGACGCGCGACGGCCGGATCACGGCGCTCGAAGCAACCTACGTCTGGGACGCCGGCGCCTACGCCGACTACGGCGTCAACGTCGGCCGAGCCGCCGCTTACTCCGGCGCCGGGCCGTACGCCATCGACCACTGCTCGATTGACTCCTATGTCGTCTACACGAACAAGGTCTACGGCACAGCCTATCGCGGCTTCGGGCACCTCGAGGTCCTGTGGGGCATCGAGCGCGCGATGGATCAGATGGCGCGAAAGCTCGGCCTCGACCCGGCCGAGTTCCGTCGCCGCAATCTCCTCAAGGAAGGGGCCACGACGATCACCGGCGAGCTCTTCACTGCTGGGCACGGCAAGCCGGTCGAGTGCCTCGATGCCGTCGCCAAGGCCATTGACTGGGGCCGACCGTCCGGCGCACCCAGTGCTCCGCACAAGGTGCGCGGCAAAGGGATTGCCATGTTGCACAAGGCGCCGGCCATGCCGACGTACACGTCGTGCGCCGCGGTCATCAAGCTTGACGAAGACGGCGCCGCCGACGTGCTCGTGTCCGGCGTCGACTACGGCCAGGGAACCTACACGGTGCTTCGACAGATAGCAGCCGAGGAGCTCGGCCTACCCATCGGCAAGGTTCACCTCACCTGGGACTGCGACACCGCGCTCACGCCCTACGACTGGCAGACCGTGGCCAGCCGCTTCTCCTACATGGGCGGGAACGCCGTGATCGAGGCTGCCGCCGATTGCCTAAGGCAACTCACAGCCGTTGCGGCGCAGGCTCTCGGCGTCGCCCCCGAGACAATCGTCTGTCAGGACGAGGTGGCCTTCCCGGCCGCCGAGCCCGACCGCGCGATTTCCTACAAGGACCTCGCGCTTGGCTACACATTCCCGAACGGGAACGCCATCGGCGGGCCGATCATCGGCCACGGGCGGTTCATCGCCACCGGACTGACGCACCTTGACCCTGAGACCGGGCAAGGCCGACCGGCACAGTTCTGGACCTACGGCGCCCACGCGGTCGAGATCGAGGTCGACACGGAAACGGGCGAGATCGAGATCCTGCATATTGCGACCGCCGTCGACGCGGGCAAGGTGCTGAACCCGCTCTCGTGCACCGGCCAGGTCATCGGCGGCGTCGTGCAGGGCCTCGGCTCGACACTCCTCGAGGGCTTCCAGTTCGACGACAAGGGACGGCTCCTCAACCCGAGCTTCGTCGACTACAAGATCCCGACCGCCAAGGACCTGCCGCGCCGGATGACGCCGATCTTCCTCGAGAACCCGCAGTCCGGCGGACCGTACGGCGCCCGCGGGGTCGCCGAGCACCCGATGATCTCCGTGCCGTCCGCTATCGGCAACGCGCTCGCCGACGCGCTTGGGATCGACTACACCGTCCTCCCGCTCTCGCCCGAACGGGTGCTCCTGGGCATTCAGAAGAGGGAGAAGACGCCGTGAACGAGATCCTGGTCGAGCGCGGCCGTTACTTTGACTCCGTCTTCCTCATGCGCATCAGCCGAGAGCTGGAGGCGATTCCCGGAGTCCGCCGCGCGGTCGTCGCCATGGGAACGCCGGCCAATCTTGCCGCCCTGGAGAGCGTCGGATTCAAGCTCACGGCCGAGGCCGTCGGCCCGCGGGCCGGCCCCTCGCCAGGAGACGCCTCCGCAGGGACGTCTCCCCTAGCCGGCCCGCAGGCCGGCCTCCGAGCCGACGATCTCGTGACCGCTCTCGACGCCGAGAGTCCCGACGCGTTCGAGGCAGCGAAGCGGAGGCTCGTCGAGCTTCTCGCGGCGGGCACCGAGGAAAGCGAGAAGACCGAGGATCGTCCGACGACGCTCGACGAAGCGCTCGCCATCGATGCAACGGCCAACCTCGCCTTGATCTCGGTTCCCGGCGCGTACGCGGCCGCCGAGGCGCGGCACGCGCTGCGCCGCGGCCTCCACGTGATGCTCTTCTCTGACAACGTGACCGTCGAGGACGAGATCGCGCTGAAGGATGAGGCCGCAGCCCGAGGCCTCCTCGTGATGGGCCCCGACTGTGGCACCGCGATCCTCAACGGCGTGCCGCTCGGATTTGCCAACGTCGTGCGCCGTGGCGCCATCGGCCTCGTCGGGGCGTCGGGCACCGGGATTCAGGAAGTGTCCTCTCTCATCGACCGGTTGGGCGGCGGGATCTCCCAGGCCATCGGTATGGGAGGCAGGGACCTCTCAGAACGGGTTGGCGCCCGATCCACGCTCGCGGCCATCGGCCTTCTGGCCTCTGACCCAGCGACCGCGATCCTCGTAGTCGTCTCCAAAGCGCCTGCCAAGGCGGTGGCCGACCGCGTGATCGCTCGGCTGCGCGAAGCCGGGAAGCCGGCCGTCGTGCAGTTCGTCGGGGCAGCAACCCGCACAGCCGAAGGCGCGATCACTTTCGCCGACACGCTGGACGCCGCCGCGCGCGCCGCCTGCCGACTTGCCGGCGTCGAGGTTCCGGTGGAAGCGACGCTCCTGAATCTTCCGCGGGCTCACTTCCAGCCTGAGCTGAAGCGGGGGCTGCGCCCCCTGCGGGGCCTCTTCTGCGGCGGCACGCTTGCGCAGGAGGCGTGGGTTGTCCTGCACCAGGGCGGGCTCGAGGTGCGATCGAACGTCGCCGTCGACCCCGCGCTGAAGGTGAAGCCTGGAGCCAAAGTCCGCGGCCACGTCATCTGGGACCTTGGCGACGACGCGTTCACCGTCGGCCGACCCCACCCGATGATCGAACCTGCGCTGCGCGATGACCTTGTTGCGGCCGCGCTCGGCGATCCCGGCGTGGCCGTCGTCCTCGTCGACTGCGTCCTCGGCTACGGAGCACACCGCGACCCCGCCGGAAGCCTTGGCGCGGCCGTGGTCAACGGAAAGGTGGCGGGAACGCAGAGCGTCGTGATTGCCTCGATCACCGGCACGGAGCGCGATCCGCAGGGCTACCGCGAGCAACGCCGCACGCTCGAAGCGGCCGGAATCCTCGTCCTTGACAGCAACGCACTCGCTGCGAGATTGGCTCTGGACCTCGTGAGGCGTGCCGGAGGAGGTGGCGCATGACGAGAGACTTCCTTCAAAGCCAGCTCCGTGTCGTGAACCTCGGCCTCGCGTCGTTTGCCGACAGCTTGCGCGCGGCCGGCGCGCCTGTCGTTCACGTCGACTGGCGGCCGCCGGCCGGCGGCGATCCTGAGCTGGCGCGCATTCTCGACGACTTGCGTTCCGAGGATGGATCCGGCTGGAGGGAGCCGATTGCGTCGGCGAACGCGGAGGTCGTCGCCAAGCTTCTCGCCGCCGAGCCGCACGTCGTCGGCATCGGCCGCGCCGGCGACGTCGTCCCGGGCATGACCGACCGCACGATTCTGCACGCCGGCCCGCCGATCGTGTGGGACGCCATGTGCGGCCCGATGCGCGGCGCCGTGATCGGCGGCCTCCTCTACGAAGAGCTGGCTGCGTCGCCCGAAGAAGCCGCCGAGCTTGCGGCATCCGGCGAGATCCGCTTCAGCCCGTGCCACCATCACCAGGCCGTCGGCCCCATGGCCGGAGTCGTGACGGCGTCGATGCCGGTGTGGATCGTCGAGAACGCCGCGTTCGGCAACCGCGCCTTCTGCACCCTCAACGAGGGTCTCGGCAAGGTTCTGCGCTACGGCGCGTACTCCGAGGAGGTCTTGGTCCGCCTCGTCTGGATGCGCGACGTGCTTGCGCCCCTTCTCGTCAAAGCGCTCCGGAAGCACGGGCCGCTCGACCTGCGTAGCCTCCTCGCGCAAGCGCTGCAGATGGGCGACGAGGGTCACAACCGCAATCGGGCTGGCACGTCGCTCGTGATCCGCGAGCTTGCGCCGCACCTCGTTCGCCTGACCGCGCGGCGCGACGACGTCGCACGCGTCTTCGAGTTCCTGAATGCGAACGACCACTTTTTCCTCAACCTCAGCATGCCGGCCGCCAAGTGCGCGCTTGACGCTGCAGCCGACGTGCCGGGAAGCTCGCTCGTGACCGTCATGGCGCGCAACGGCGTCGAGTTCGGCATTCGACTCTCCGGAACCGGCGACCGCTGGTTCACCGCGCCGGCACCACGGGTCGACGGCCTCTACCTTCCCGGTTACAGCGCCGCCGACGCCGCGCCTGACATCGGCGACTCGGCGATCACCGAAACCGGCGGCTACGGCGGCTTTGCCATGGCCGCCGCGCCCGCCATCGTCCAGTTTGTCGGCGGCAGCCCCGAGAAGGCGCTCGAGACGACGCGCCGCATGCGCAAGATCACGCTCGCGGAGAGCAACGCGTACCGCATCCCGGCCCTCGGCTTCCGCGGCACGCCGACCGGCATCGACGTACTGCGCGTTGTCGAGACGGGCGTCTTGCCCGCCATCAACACCGGCATCGCCCACAAGGAACCCGGCGTCGGCATGGTCGGCGCCGGCCTCGTCATCCCGCCGTTCGACTGCTTCGCCCAGGGCGTCAGGGCTTTGGCGAGTTCGCTCCTTCAGCAACCCTCGGAGCGCGCAGACTAGATCAGCCAGAATGGCCGTCGGTCTCTTCCCCGAGTAGTATGGACCAGTGTCTTCTCCAAATGGGGTGAGGTAGATGGACATGAAATCGGAGTTGTACGAGCTGTGCCAGCGCGTGCCAGACCTGGCCGCGAAGGTCCGCACCGAGGAGGCTACGAAGCATGGTCTGGTCCTCCCGTTCATCAAAGCCCTCGGCTACAACGTCTTCGATCCCGCCGAGGTGGTCCCTGAGTTCATAGCCGACATCGGAGAGAAGAAGGGCGAGAAGGTGGATTACGCCATTCTTATGGATGGGAAGCCTATTCTTCTCTTCGAGTGCAAGACCTGCGGCGAGCAGCTTGAGCCTCAGCGAGCCATACAGCTTCAGCGCTACTTCCAAGGCGTAGCGAGCGTCAGGTTCGGAATTCTCACGGACGGGCTCGTTTATCGATTCTACTCCGACCTAGAACGCCCAAACGTCATGGACGCGAAACCGTTCCTTGAGATCAATCTCCAGAGCCTTACGGACGATGACGTTGAGCAACTCCGGAGATTCTCGAAGCAGTCGTTCAACGTAGCTGACATCCTCGGAACCGCTGGTGCCCTCAAGTACACGCGCGAGATTCGGCAGCTACTGGAGACCGAGTTCGACACGCCAAGTGACGACTTTCTCGAGTTCCTGACGCGGCGCGTCTATGGTGGGAACTTCACTAAGGCGGCTCTCGCGCGCTTCGTCCCCATCGTACAGAAGGCACTTCGGGAGTTCGTGAACGGCCGAATCACACGCACCCTGGAAGCAGCTAGGGATCTTCAGGCGAGCGGACGCGCCGCGGAAGAGGCTGAGAGTGCGGGTACAGGTGAGGAGTTGGTGACGACAAGCCACGAGTTGCAGGGCTACTACATTGTCAAAGCCATCCTGAGTCCCCACGTTGACCTCGGCCGGGTTGCGATCCGAGATGTCCAGAGCTACTGCGGTATCCTTCTTGACGACAGCAACCGCAAGCCTATCTGCCGACTGCACTCTAACGACCAGAACAAACTCCGGCTAGGCCTTTTCGATGCTGCGAAGCAGGAGGAACGTGTGCCGCTCCAACGCGTTGACGACATCTACAAGTACGCTGACCGCATTCGAGAGGTCGTGCGGAGCTACGATTCGCAGGAGAAGGTGTGAGGGGAGGCGTGCGAAAGACGCGACAGTCCTCCAAGCTACGAGCTGCATGCCACAGGCTGCCGCTTGTCTTTTCGAGTCGGGCGGCAGCTAGGGTCGAAGCTCCCTGCGGTCACTTCGACAGGCCGCCCCAGGAGGTAAGGCAATGAAACTCATCGATCTGACGATCCCTCTCTCGATCGCCACGCCGCCGTGGCCGACCTACGAGCCCCTGCAGGTGAAGTACTTCAAGCGGCTCGCGCCCAATGGCGCGAACGGGCAACTCGTCACGCACTCGAACCACGTCGGCACGCACCTCGACGGCGAGATCCACTTCTACACCCCGGGCAAGGACATTGCCCAGCTCAGCCTTGACTTCCTCGTTCACGAGGGCGTCATCGTCGACCTCTCCGACGCCGTCGGCGACTACGACATCTACACGTCCGCGATGATCGAGGAACGTGTCGAGGTGAAGGAAGGCGACATCCTCATCCTCCACACCGGCTACCACCACTACGGCTGGGACCAGCCGACGGCTGACGAAGTGCGGTACATGGTCAAGCACCCCGGACCCGACCGCGAGTTTGCGCTGTGGTGCCGCGAGAAGAAGATTCGCTGGATCGGCGTCGACTGCGGCTCGGCCGACCACCCGATGAACACCATCATCCGTGACTGGATGCCGCGCCAAGCGAAGGAAGCCGACGCTCACTTCCGCGCCAAGTACGGCCAGCCGCTGGCCGAGCGGTTCGACCCCGGCAAGTACCAGCTCATGCACATCGAGCTCTTCTGCCACGGCATCATTCACGCCGAGTGCCTCGGCGGCGACATCGACCTGCTCCTCAATCAGCGCGCTGTCATCGGCTGCTTCCCGTGGCGTTTCGTCGACGGCGAAAGCTCGATCGCGCGCATCGTCGCCATGGTCGATGACGACCGCCACGCCGAGCTGATGCAGATCAAGTCCGAGTGCGTCTTGACCAAGCACGGCGACGTCGCCGGAGCGAAGAATCCACAGTTGCATGAGGTCGGGCGAACGTAGGCGTTGCCTACGTTCGCCTAGGGCAGAAGCTGGTCTTCGGTTGCTTCTGCTGGACGCACGTAGCCAGAGCCTCTAGCGGAAGCATCACAGCTCATTGCTTCCGCCCCAGGTGAAGGCCAGTCTCGTTCGGGCCTTCACCCGTGTGGCTAGGGGTCGAAGGCTGCTCGACGGCGCGCGGGGCGAGGAGCTAGGGCGGAAGCCGATGAGTGGCTGCTTCCGCGCTCAGCGGGAGTCGAGGTGATGCACATCACAGTCGCGGACAGATCTCCAGGACGTGACGTGCATCACGTCCGCGCCGCTTCTGCTCAGCGTGATGCGCATCACGCAATGGATGTCGCCACGGTGGGGGGCAGATGCTGTATCGGATGCCAAGAGTAAAGATTTGACCCCGGCGCCCTTTGCGGAGAGGAGGGGAACAAGATATCCTTCAGGTATGCCTGATGGCGAGAATGGTGATCTGTCTCGTGTAACTCGGGTGTCCCTTCGCAACAAGCATAGCGCACCGAGTGAGAGAGAGGCCTCGGCGCGGAGGAAGTTCTACGTGCCGTCAAGGTACAACCACTTTCTCCGTGACGGGGACCGCTGGCTCGGTGCCAACCTGCTGTCCGGGGCTGTGATGAACCTGCGGGACGATGACTGCGCGCTCGTTCATCGCCTCTTGGCAATGAAGGTCAGACCACGCCAGCTCCCTGAGCGGGTGCTCTATGACATGCTCGTCAAGTCTCGTTTTCTCGTTCCGGCGGACTCTGATGAGACTGCGTACTTGAAACAGCTGTTTGCGGTTGGAAAGCAGTGCCGGGTAGGGTTCTCGCTGGGTCTTGTCGTCACGTTGGCGTGCAACTTCAGGTGCGTCTACTGCTATCAGGACCATCGTCGCGCGATCATGGGTACCGACGTGCAGGACGCTGTCATGGCTCTGCTCAGGAAAGCGCTGCCGGGGAAGGAACACTTCACGGCATCGTGGTTCGGCGGTGAGCCACTGTTGAAGCCCAGGGTGATCACCGACCTCGGGCGACGGATGATTCAGTTGTGTGACTCTCTGGGTGTGAACTACGACTGCGTGTTAACGACAAACGGCTATTTGCTCACACGAGCCAACATCGCGATGCTGGCAGCCGGCCGAGTCAGCCACATTCAGATCACCTTGGACGGACCGCGCGAGTTGCACGACGTCACTCGACATCTCCAGGACGGGTCGGGCACCTATGAGGTCATCATGGCGAACCTCGGGAATCTGGTGAGGACTCTGCCTGAGGTGCCGATAACCATTCGCTGTAACATAACTGCCAGCTCCATGGCCGCCGGCGAGCACGCATGGAGCAGGCTTCTGTCGGACTTGGAGCCGTACAGGCGGTCGGTCTCGCTCACCATTTGCCCGGCAATTCCGAGCAGGACGTCAAACGCGCACTGCATATCGAAGAGCCAGTTCGGGGATTTCTATGGCCACGTATCGACGATGATGGAGGAGAGAGGCTTCAGAGTAGCTTCGGATGGGCCCTCCCCAGGCGCCGTCTCCTGCGGCGCCATCCCGAGGCTGAACTGGCTCATAGGCCCTACCGGGCATGTCTCCAAGTGCACGGTGGGAGCGGACGAAACGGACGGCTATCTCGGGCGACTTGGGCCGGACGGCACGATCGACCTCTCAGCCGAGGCAGCGAGATGGCTGAATTTCTCACCGTTTCGTCTCAAGAAGTGTCGTGAATGCAGTGTTCTTCCCCTCTGCATGGGAGGCTGTGTGATTGTTCCATTTGACGATCCGCACGTAGACAGATGTGACATCAAGACTAACGTGCTGATGTATGTGAAGAGCAACCTACCCAGAAAGGAGGTGATTGATATGACCGTACCGCAGTTCAACCTTGAGCGCGTGGAGAAAGCTCTCGAACAAAGCGCGACGGAGTACTACACGAGCCTGTTTGTTCAAGCGGGCATCCCTAAGGATGTTGCCTCGAAGGCAGCAATGGTGTGCGCCACTAACAAGTGCAAGGGGCCTGGCTTCCAGCCTGGTGGCCAGGCTCTACAGGCGCTCGTAACGACCTGAACCTGATAGCACAGACCGGAACTCCGCGCAGGAGGGGGAACCGGAGATGATGGCCGGTAATTCTGCCTTCCGGTTCCTCCTTGGTCTTCAACGTCGCAGCAGGATAGGTAGCAGCCCGACTTGACGCAAGTCGGGCTGCTGGGTGACGCAGCGAGAGGGGGCTACCATTGGGCGTTGGGCGATGGGGTCAGGTCTTGTAATCGCGTACTGTCTGTGCTAGGCTGGCGTCATGGCTCGCCCCCTCCGGATTGAGTACCCCGGCGCTGTCTACCATGTGACCTGTCGCGGCAACGCACGGGAGAAGGTCTTCCTTGTCGATCCCGATCGAGAGCTCTTCCTTGAAGTGTTCGCGGAAGTTGTAGAGCGCTTTAGCTGGCGCTGCCATGCGTACTGTCAGATGACGAACCACTACCACCTGCTGATCGAGACGATTGAGCCCACCCTGTCGCATGGCATGCGACAACTGAACGGTGTCTACACCCAGGAGTTCAACCGCCGGCATCGTCGCACGGGACATGTCTTCCAGGGACGTTTCAAAGCCATTCTCGTCGAGCGCGACGCCTATCTCCTCGAGCTTGGACGCTATGTTGTCCTGAATCCCGTTCGCGCCAAGATGGTGCGGAGGGCGCAAGACTGGCCGTGGTCAAGCTTCCGTGCGACGGCCGGCCTTGAGGACGTGCCCTTCTTCCTCGCCACAGACTGGATTCTCGAGCAGTTCGCGACATCGAAGGCGAAAGCGCAGAAGGCATACCGCAAGTTCGTCTCGGAAGGCCGTGGCGTCCCGGTGTGGGAGCACCTCCGCGGGCAGATCTACCTCGGCAGCGACACGTTCATCGAGGAACACGCGCCGGAACTGCCTCCAGTTCGCGAGATTCCGAAGACCCAGGTCCAGGTCCGTCGGCCGCCGCTCTCGGCCATTGTTGCCGACCCGAAAGACGCCGCGAGCATTGCACGCGCATACATCGAGCACCACTACGCCCAGCACGAGATCGCCAGCCACCTCGGCGTTCACTACTCGACGATCAGTCGACGACTCCGAGCCTCCTGCGTGCCGCGGACTCGCAACATGGTACGCGATTACAAGACCTGACCCCGCACGCACTATGCGGACTACCTGCGGGACGGGATCTACGAGCTGCGGGTGCGAGTCTCGACGACCCGCTACAGGGTTCTGTACTTCTTCTGCGACAGGACGGACATCGTGCTTGCTCACGCGATTGTGAAGGAGTCGGCGCGGGTTCCTAGGGCTGAGATCGACCGAGCTGTTCGCTGCATGGAAAACTGGATCGGGAGGAGACATGAGGACCCACAGGGAGTACCTCGCGAGCGAGCTCAAGGATGAGGCGTTCGCACGCGAGTTCCGCCGCGAGAAAGCACAGCTGCGGATTGCCTACGACATCCAGACCACGCGGCAACGCCTTGGACTGACGCAGAAAGACCCTGCCGGGATGGCGGGCGTGACGCAGCAGATGGTGTCACGCATCGAAACAACGAGGACGCCCAACATGACTCACGGCTCGATATGCAAGATCGCTGAAGTGCTCGGCATGGATGTGGGACTCGTCGCGCGCCGTCCAGCCCGCGTCGCCGCGAAGACGGGCAAGAAGGTGCGCGCCTGACGGCTGCGAAGGGGGCCGCCCTATCAGAGTATCCAATCCTCAGCCCAGACGATGGTGTTGGGGGTGAAGGGCTACTCGGCGTTGTGGCCCGGCCGTAGCTAGGGCGGAAGCCGACGAGTGGCTGCTTCCGTGTGCTCGATAGAGGACGGAGGTAATGCGTATCACGTTCGCTGAAGGTTACGTGCGTCACACGATGGACGGCGCCACGGTGAGTGGCAGATGGTGCATCGGATGCCAAGAGTAAAGATCTGACCCCGGCGTCCCGGCCGAGTCTCAGACGCTCAAGCCAAGATCGTCTTTGCACCAACTGGAGACGACAGCCGCCACTGCATGACGGTTGGCGAAGTCCACTGGCTTGTAGATCTTCCCGCCGATATCTGACGGCATCGACGGAGCCGTACGGTCTTTCAGGAGAGCGCACCTCCGGCCGGTCATGAGCATCGCACCGACCTCACTCAAGACGTTGTAGTTCAAACCACGGCCAAGTCTGTCCTCAAACAAGCCAATGCCAAATCTACACGCCCACATGTGCGCCGCAACGTTTCCATGGATGTCATCAACCAGCTGGCGATCCGATGCCAGGTGCAACTCAAGCCCCGACTCAGAGACAACCCGACGAATGTGCGGGATGAGTTCTGCAAGAACGTCGGCCTCCTCATCCTCACGAGCGGAGGGGAAACGCGTCATGAGGAGGACATTGGTCTCAAATGCGTGTTCGGCCAAGAAACGTTGGATTGCCCCCGCCCATACGCCCGGGCAGAGCTCCGGCGGCACAACCGAGTGCAGAGCGTTCCCGAAGAAGCTTCCGCTGTACTCCTGAGTGGTGACCGCCGGTTTCTTCCAGTCCGTTCTGCCCAGCCCAGCAGCAACTGCTGCCCTACCCGAGGGTGAGACTGCATATGCCTTGTCCTTCTTGACCAAGTACTTAGCCACCACCAGCCGACCGAGAGATGCGTGGAGATTCCCCGGCTTCGGTAGTCTAAGGGCAGCGTACAGTTCCACGACATCCTGAGGTGAGATCCAGCCCGCCGGTGATCGCTGTCCCGCAATGCTGCATAAGGCCAGAACCTGGTCGCTAGGACGGAGAAGTTGCAGCGCAAGAGCGCTCTGCTCGTTGCTCAGCTTGCACCTCCACTGGCCAGTCCGTCAACAAGCGTTCTCAACCTTTCTTCACCGACCTTGTTGAGCCTTACCTGTCGCTTCTGACCCACTCCCCTTGAGCTGAACACGTCCTGCATCGTCTTCAGTGCCGACGCGAAGTTGGCTTGATCGTACTTCCCGTAGTGCTCGCACACTTCCCGGATACTAGCAGAGCTGGTCCACTCCTCGATTCCGCCAACCTGTCTGCCCCCAGCAACGAGAAGAGCGATCTGCTTTGCCGCAGGGGACTTCCCCGCATCGAGCTTTCCGACCGGCACCACTGGCATCAACCCGCTGTCGTCGAACGCGTACACCTCCTTCACCCGGTCCAGCCCGACGTTCAACTTCTGCGCAATGCGCTGCAAAGGCTGGTCCGAGCCCGTATCGGGCGTGCCGCTCCTGCCCCCGGTTGGCCCCTTGGCATCCGCAGGGGCCTCCACTCCGCTGCCACCGCGCAGGAAGAAGTCGATAGCTCTCTCAAACGCGACTGCCTGAAGCGCATCGGGTAGTTCGGCCTCACGGACTGCACTCCACGACTCCTTTAGTACGTCCCTCATGTTCGTCATCCTACCCTCCATCTGCAGCTCTGCAATTGATGTCGACAATCGACACCACATGATCTTGACGAAGTATACCCCGCGCGTCACCTCACGTCAAGGAGTTGGAAATAGCGGCCATATCTTGTCACGGAGCAATCGATTGGTGATAGTTCCACTTCCATTGCACAGTGGCATATGCTGCAGGGATCGGACGTTGCGCATCGGCCATGGCATGTCTAGACGATGTGCACCAGTGTCACTGTCCATTGCATGGCATGAGGCGGCCATCCATTTCTCTCAGTTGGCGGCAGCGCCACAAGACGCAGAGGCTGGCTAATGCTTACTGTGACTGAAGTGTGCCGTAGAGATATGCATGCTGTTCTTCGGACACGACGGCGACACTATTCTGCATACCAATACGAAGCACACCAACAGCCGTCTCGTCTCTGCCACTTCACCCGCACCTCGAGACAGCTGGGGCGGCGCAGCAGCCCGCGCCCAGCAGGTGGGGAGCAGCCTCATCGGTCCCTCCGCGGGAGCACGTCACCTCAGTTGGATTCGGAGTCGCCCGCTACGTCACAGCATGCGCTGAACTGAAGTTGTGTCGAGCTGCGGAGTCTGCGGCTTGACGATTCCCAAAGGCGTTGCCAGAATCGGTCTTGTATCCACGACATACACGTTGTGTCACGCGCCCCGAGGAGCGAAATGGAACCCGAGAAGCAGAAGCGGTTCTACGGTGCGGTGACGGTGAGCGAGCGCGGGCAGATTGTGGTGCCCGCCGCGGCCGGTCGGGACTTCAACATCCAGCTGGACGACAAGCTTCTAGTGTTCGGCGATCTGGACCAGGGAGTAGCCCTCGCGCCGTTCGGCATTTTGCGGAAGACGATGCAGGGGGCAATGGACTTCCTGCACGAGGCAGGTCCGGCAGTGTCGGCTTGGGTGATCGGGCAGATCTTGTTTCTTGACATCACACGGGAGCGCGTGCAGCTCCTCGCGCCTCAAGCGTGTCCAGCCGTCTAGGTCTTCTGCAACTCGATGAAGACATGACGGTCGACTGCGCGGCGCGACAGGACCTCGAACCCGGCTGCCTCCGCCAGTTGCTGATAGTAGGCTGCATCCCGACCTTCGGATGGCCAGCGAACGCCGTAGTTGTTCGAGATCGTCTCTCCGTCCGCCAGTTCTACGGTGACGGGGAAGATGGCGACGTCTTCGTCCTCGTTCGTGCGAGGGGGCAGGACTGTGTCCCAGATGAGGAAGCGGCCGCCGGGCGCGAGGACACGGAAGACCTCCTCGAAGACGCGCTGGTGGTCTTCGTTTCCCATGTACATGAGGGTGAAGAACGAAGTCGCTGTCTGGAGAGTGCTGTCGAGGAACTGGAGATCCCGAGCGTCCATCACGATCTTGAGCGGGCCGGCGGGTGCTTCCTCCAGTTCTTCCTTGAGGCGATCGATGGCGATGACCCGCTCGCCCGCGATGAGACCGATGATGCCTCCTCCGCCACCGCCGATGTCGAGGATGGTCCCGGAGGTCGGTAGGCCGTCCACGACAACGTGCTGGCGCTCGAAGGTGTGCGTTCGGTTGTCCGCATCCTCGCTGAGGCTCTTACGCATCTGGAAATCCCTAGTCTCGGTTGGCGCTTCGTCTTCCGCGAACCCCAGCTTCTTGTAGAGGGCACGCGCCGGAGCGTTGTCGGCGCGCACGTAGAGGACGACGTTGCGGATGCCATCCGCTTTCAGAGAGTCGAGCATCCGCTCGAGGATCGCGCGGCCCAATCCCCGGCCGCGGTGCGCCTCGTGCACGTAGATGTCGAAGAGCAGACACGTGTCTGCTGGTATGCCTGGGGCGACGCCAACCCAGACGAATCCAAGCTCCTCTCCAGTCTCATCCCGGGCGATCCGGAACGCGTGGTTCGGCGTGTCCATGCCATTCGGAAGGAGCATGGGAATCATCGCCTCGAGCTGGGCGCGCTCGGTCTCGGGATCGGTGCCATTCACCCAGGCACGATCCTTCGCCTGGCGCTCGGCCGAGAGCGCGAACCAGCGATCGAACTCCTCCCGAGTCGGTCGATCGAGATGGATCATGCGGTGCCTCCCTGCCTCGTACGCAGCAGTCCGCCCAATGAGTCGCAGTCTTGTGGCCTGGGGTTCAATCGTGCCCACACGGGGGCTCAGCCGAGGCTCCTAGCCCCTCTTCAGGTCTTTGCCGATCTCGAACGCCTGGCCGATGCGTTCGTCGAGTGCCCAGTAGCTGTGGACCTGCTTCCCGCGACTCGGATCGGGTGCGTAGAAGAAGGGTTGGATGCGCGTCACGTCGGGGACTCTGTCCTGCGTAAACTCCTCGTTTGCGTACACGGCAACGACTTCGCCGACGTACACGGTGTGAACAGGGCGCACGAGCGTCTGCACGACGCGACACTCGACGTTGACCGGGCACTCTTGGATCATCGGCGCGGTCTTGAGCTCTCCGTAGAACGTCTCGAACAGCGTCGCCTTCTCGCCGGTTCGACCGCTCGTCATGCCGCAGAAGTCGACTTCCTTCACTTGGCCGGCCGTCGGCTGGTTGATGCTGAACGTGCGATTCTGTTCGAGCCCCGTCCTCGAGTACTGCTCGTGCCCGACCGAGATCGACATCATGTCATAGCACAGCCACCCGATGAGGCCGATCGTGATGAAGTTCGGCTTGTCGTCGACGTTCACGCCGACGAGCATCGGGGTATACGGGAACACGAGATTCTTCACGGCTCGCAGCTCTAGCTTCTTCTTCTCCACGGAGCACCTCTGCCGCCATCGTACTGCGGACGGTCTCGCCACCGTCTCGGGTGCGCGCCCACAGGAGCTCGAGCCGCATGCTCTCGACTGCTCATGAGAAGGGGGCGGCTTGTGGCCGGCCTACATGAGGATATCCCTGTTTGCTTCCATCTCTCGTTCATACGATGATGTATGTCGATGAGTTCCGGCGAGCGGGCGCGGCCAGACTGGATCCGCGGGCGACCCTCCCCTGAGGGAGGGCGACGGCCGGAACGAGGAGGTTGCCCGTGACGCCCTCTGTCACGCTTGTCGTAGCTCTTGTAGCGGGTTTCCTGTTCTTGTTCGTGATCCTGAAGTCGATCCGCAGCATCGGACCGACGGACGTAGGTCTCGTCCTGAAGCGCGTCAGTTTCAAGAAGCTCAAGGGCGATAACCCGATCGCGTTTCGCGGTGAGGCGGGGTACCAGGCGGATCTGCTTCGGGCCGGTCTGTGGTTCAAGCTCTGGCCTATCTACAAGGTCACCCGGCATCCGATGGTCCAGGTGCCGGCCGGCGAGATCGGTGTGGTGATTGCCCAGGTGGGACAGAGCCTGGCGGAGGGACAGAAGTCAGGGATCTACAAGCCCGTATTCGGCGACTTCTCCGACGTCCGGGCGTTCGTCGAGAACGGCGGGCAGAAGGGTCCGCAGCGGCCGACGCTGCGCCCCGGGTCGGTCCTTGCCATCAACCCTGCCGCGTTTCTCGTGCGTACGGCAAGCGCCATGTACGGGCTCCCCATCTCCAAGGAGGCGCTCGAAAAGGTGCGGGCACTTCCCTCCGAACGGTTCAAGCAGGTGGTCATTCGTCCGCAGGTCATCGTGGGGTCATCCGAGCAGCAGGAGATCGGTGCCCTCCACGTCCACGACCAGCTCATCCAGAACGTCGAGAAACGCAACGTCTTCGCGGTAGATGAGGATGCGCGTCGCGGGACGCCACCCGCGGCGGAGGCGTCGTCGTCGAAGCCTTCGGCGGAACAGGTCTCCCGGTCCTTCAACGATCCGATGCGGGGCAAGGTGAAGTTGGTGGATGTGATCGGCATCGTGCGCGTCCATGAGGGCCCGCCGCTCGAGCCGGGCGACATCGCGTGCCGCATCGGCGGGTTCGACGATACTCGCAAGCGGGAGGAATCGGGAGCAACGGATTCCCAGCTTGCGGACTTGATCATGGATAGCAAGGTCAAGCTCCACGACAACTACCAGAACTTCCAAGCGTTCCTCGATGCCGGAGGAAGGATCGGCCTGCAGCACGATCCCCTCTTGTATGGAACGTTCAACCTGAACCCGTACCTGGTCGAGGTGGAACTCGTCCCGATGCTCGTCGTGGAGCAGGGGCAAGTGGCCGTGATCAAGTCGTACGTCGGACTCGTTCCGCAAGACACGTCGGGAGAGGCGTTCCGCTTTGGCACGCTCGTCCGGCCCGGCCATCGAGGCATTTGGCAAGAGACGGTGCGTACGGGCAAGTACGCCATCAACCCGCGCTGCTACGACGCGGAGATCGTTCCCACCTCGATCCTTACGCTGAACTGGGCGACGCAGGTCTCGGAAGCCCACAAGCTCGACCGGCACCTGAGCCAGATCGTGGCCAAGAGCCGCGAAGGCTTCGTGTTCAAGATCGACCTGCAGGTGCAGATCCACGTGCCCGACACGATGGCATCGCGCGTCATCTCCGCGGTCGGAACGATGCAGAACCTCGTCAACGAAGTCTTGCAGGCTGCCGTGGGGAACCACTTCCGCGATAAACTGCAGAGCATGCCGGCCATCCAGTTCATCGAGAACCGGCAGAAAGTGCAGGAGGAGGCGTTCCAGCACATCATGAAGCAGCTGCAGGTGTACAACGTTGACACCCGCGGCGTCTTCATTCAGGACGTCATTCTGCCCGAGGAGCTGACTAAGGTGCTCACGGAGCGCGAGATTGCGAACCAGCAGATCCTCACCCTGCAGAAGCAGCAGGCGGCGGAGACCGCGCGCATTTCGACCGAGCAACAGCGCGGATTGGCCGACCAGCAGGCGGCGTTGGCGCGATCGAGCGTCGGCATCGAAATCGCCGGGAACACCGCGGCCGCCAGGATGCAGGAGGCGCAGGGAGAGGCCACCTACCTGGAAAGAGTGGGAACGGCCAGGGGAGCCGAAGTGCGGGCCGTGGCGCTGGCCAAGGCCGACGGCTACCTGCGGCAGACCGAGGCTCTCGGACGAGACGGCACCACGCTCGTCAACGCGATCCAGGCGCTGGCTTCGAGCCAGCAGCCGTTCGTTCCCGAGGTGTACGTCTCGGGCGGTAGCGGCGGCGACCAGGGGGCGATGAGCGCGTTCTTCGCCTCCCTCACGGGCTTGGCGCGGGCCGGGAAGCTCGGCGAAGTGCTGTCGGCTGCTGGCGTCAAGGTGGAACCCGGCGAGAAGAAAGCCTAGAAAACGTTGGCCGCCGCGTTGAGTGGCAGCGCAAAGTGCTGTAGGGCCCCGCGCCGAGCGCGGGGCCTCTTCTTGCGCTGTCTCGCGCAGTTGGCTAGGCTCAGCTTGCGTCGCGAAGGAGGAGGACATGGCGGGTGGGGAAGCGAGCGGGACGAGGAAGTCGATCGCCATCATCGGCGGAGGCGTCGCGGGGCTGTGCGCCGGCTGCTACGCCCAAATGAACGGCTACGAAGCCACGGTTTACGAGATGCACAGCCTTCCCGGCGGCGTCTGCACCGCGTGGAAGCGGAACGGCTACACCGTCGACAGCTGCATCCATTGGCTGCTCGGCTCCGGTCCCGCGTCCGGGTTCCACAAGCTGTGGAGAGAAGTAGGGGCGCTTAGAGGACTCACGATCGTCGACCTTGACGAGTTCATGCGCGTCGAGTGTAAGGGAAGTCCCGCCCTCGTCTTCTATCGCGACGTCGATCGCCTCGAACGGCACCTGCTCGAGCTTGGACCCGAGGACGCGAAGCCGATCCGAGAGCTGACGAACGCCATTCGCAAGTTCACGCGATTCGACATGCCGGTTGACAAGGCGCCCGAGCTGTACACGGTGTGGGACAAGTTCCTGATGGGCGCGCGCATGGTGCCTCTCGGCCCGGCGTTCATGAAGTGGCGCAAGGTCACCGTCGCGGACTTCGCGAAGCGCCTGAAGAGCCCCGCTCTCCGCGAAGCGTTCGGGGCGATGCTTGGCGAGTTCGACTCCTTCCCGATGCTCGGCCTGATCATGCCGCTCGCGTGGCAAGAGATGAAGACGGCGGGGTATCCCCTCGGCGGCTCGATGCCGTTCGTCCGCAACATCGAGAAGCGGTTGCTCGATCTTGGCGGGCAGATACGATACTCATCCAGGGTATCGCAGATCCTTGTGGAGGAAGGCGTCGGTGGCTCTGTCGCTCGAGCGGTCGGGGTGCGGCTTGTCGACGGAACCGAGCACCGCGCCGATGTGGTCATCTCCGCCGCCGACGGGCGCACGACGATCTTCGACATGCTTGGCGGCCGTTTCGCAGACGACGCCGTGCGCAAGCCCTACGAAGGAGGCATGACGCCCTTCTCGCCGCTTCTCTATGTGGGCCTCGGTATCGCCGATCCTCTCGACGGCATCCCGCAGGTCGGCTCAGGCATCAGCTTCCCGCTCGACCCGAAGGTCGAGATCGACGGAAAGGCGAGGGATCGGCTGTCGATGATGGTCTACAACTTCGATCCCGCGCTTGCCCCCGCCGGAAAGACGACGGTCATCGTCATGATCAGCGCCGACTACGACCGCTGGAAGGCGCTGCGCGAGGATCCTGTGCGCTACCGCGCCGAGAAGGAGCTCGCGGCAGAGCGCGTCATCGACGCCCTCGAGCAGCGCATTCCCGGGATCCGGGCAAAGGTCGAGATGCGCGACGTCGCAACGCCGGTGACGTGGGAACGCTACACCGGCAACTGGCGCGGAAGCTACGAGGGCTGGCTGATGACCGGGCAGTCGCTCGGAAAGCAGATGTCGAAGACGCTTCCTGGGCTTTCCGGGTTCTACATGGTCGGCCAGTGGGTCGCACCCGGTGGCGGACTGCCGCCGGCAGTCTCCACCGGACGGCACGTCGTGCAGATCCTGTGCAAGAACGACGGCAGACGTTTCGTCGCGCTGGAGCCGTAGCGTCGTGACGATTCGCTGAGTCTAGGGCAATCCCCAGATGCGGATTGGGGAGTTCCCGGTCCGGGACTCGTAGCGACCGCTTCCGTTCGCAAGCTTCGTCCCGTCGGGCGAGAACGCGACGGGCCCAGACGTCGTAGCCGGAACTCGAGAGCGTGGATACGGCCTCGCCCGTCGTGGGATTCCACAGGCCGAGTCTGCCGGCGGCCCCGGTCGTTGCGAGCAGGGTCCCGTCCGGCGACCACGACACGCCGCGCGTCCACGAGAGCGACACGCGGAAGCTCCGCACCTCGACCCTCTCCGCCGGGTCCCACAGGCGGACGTAGCCGTCGTGCCCGGCGGTGGCGATCTGTCGGCCGTCGGGCGACCAGGCGACGCCGTTGATGTCGTTGCGGGCGTAGGTCGTGGCTCGGAGGACGGCAAGAGGCGCGCCGGTCGCTGCATCCCAGATCCGAAGCGCGAAGTCCAGGCCTCCCGACGCGAGTCGGGTGCCGTCCGGAGACCAGGCGATCGCGATGACCTCTGTGGACAACCCGCCTTCGACGTGTCCCGGCCACTCTGCGACGATGCGCAGATCGCTCGAATCGAGGAGTACGATCGTGCCGTCGCCTTCGCCGAGGGCCAGCCGTGCTCCGTTAGGAGACCAAGCGACGCAGAGAGTGCACTGCACGAGGCGACCGAGCTCGGCCAGCATCTCGCCTGTCTTAGCGTTCCAGATGCGGACCATGCTGCCACAACGTACGGTGACGACGCGCGTTCCATCCGGCGACCATGCGACGCCCCACCGACTGGCCGTTCCCTCTTCCAGTATGAGGAGCGAGGTTCCCGTCTGAGCATCCCAGATGTGGGCCGTTCCGTCCGAGCTCCCCGTCGCGATGCGCGATCCGTCCGGCGACCACGCGATGGAGTAGACGGCGCCGAGATGGCCGGTCAGTTGGCTTGTCTCGACGACCTGGCCCGCCGACTGGGGTTCGATCACAGGACTCGCGGCTGTTGACGCTGCAGCGAGTGAGAGAAGGCCGATTGTGAGAACGAGACTCCACGCAGACTTCCGGATGGTCCGGGACATGCTCCTCCTTGGGAACGAACACATCTCCGCATGCTTGGGCACTGCCCCCACGTGCCGCCTGATGTCCCGCACCCCATGCTGCAGGGAGTTTCTACGCGAGAACCGCCACAGGTGCAAGGAGTCCCGGCACGGAGACCCGGAATACCCGAGGTCTCACAGCTTGCGAATTCGTCCCTGGGCCTAGGGGCTCGTCATGCGAGCGTCAAGCGTTCCAAGGCCGCGTGTGGAGAGGTAGAAGGGCTTCGCCGTCCCCTTCGCGAATCCGCTGTGGTAGGGAGTCTCCTTGCCTGCCGCGGCTCGCTGCGCGAAATAGCTGTAGAAGCTCATCGCTTCGCGGGAGAGAAGGGCGTCAGAGACGATGATCGTCGCGACCCGGAACGCGTGGGGGCTGTGCGCTGCGTCCGGCACACGCGCCCCGACCTGCCGAACGATGTCCTGAATCGTCACCGTCTGGAGTTGCCCCTGCCATGTTCCGCCCCCGCACAAGGAGAAGAGGTCGGTTGACGTCGTTCCGCGCGGGAAGACCACGTGAGTCCCGACTTGGTCTGCAGGGAGGAGGCCCATCAGATAGAGGTCCAGGTCCGTGAAGACAGGGGCGTCGTAGCGCTGCGTCAGCGTCGCTCCTCCCGCGGCGGGAGTCACGACGCACGGGAACTGAAGTCCTTGTCCGCTTTCTGACTCTGCGAACCCCATGATGCCACTTGCGAGGTCGGAGAGAGGCCAGTGGGGGATCGCGTAGTTGAGCGGCGCGAAGGGGAGAAAGTTGACCCACTGATGTCCAAGCTCGTGCTGGAACGCGGCCTCCGCCGGGTCGAAGAGGTTACCGTTGGGGAACATCGTGATTCCGAGGAGCCGCCCCGCGCTTCCGTAGGTCCGCGAGGTGTCAAACGGCGTGATGCCAATCCCGCGCACGTCGCTCTTCACTGCGAAGTGGTAGCGATTCTGAAAGTAGCCAGGGACTGCGATGACGCTCACAAAGTCGAAGTCGTCGGCGAAGAGGTCGTAGAAGCGGCGGAGAACGGACGTGATGTCGAACCCGTTCGTCAGGACGAAGTCGCGGTCGACGAGGTTCACGAGGTAGTCCGTACGCTGGGCGTCGGATGCGATAGATGTCACGGCGAGAAGCGGGATGTCATTCGTCAGGACGTCGGCGAACACGTTGCCTCGGGTCGCGAGCGTGGTGCCGTCGTAGACTTCGACGTAGCCGACCTCAGCGCGAAAGACGTCATCTGGTTTCAAGAGCGGCACGATGTCCGAGGCCGCGAGGCTGAGAGTGTAGACACTGTCACCGCGGACGCGATCGCCGCCCGTTCCGTCGTCACGTAGAGTTCGATGGATCGTCGACCCATCCGGTGCGTTGAGAATGAGCACGACGCGCGTTGGCGACCCCGTCACCTTCACCTCGTAGAGGACGTTGCCCGCGAGCCCCGACGGGATCACGAGCGGATCGAACGCGGAGTAGACAAGTCCAGGTGAAGCTACCGCCATACCCCCAATCCAGCTCATCCCGAGGCCGACCATGCACGCCCACACTACGTTGCGTCTCATGCTACGCTCCCCCCTTCGCACTGCCCGAAGAATAGTGGAGGCGTCCCTCCAAGCCAATGGCGGCGCTCGGGCGCCGCACGCGAGCCCGAGGGCGAGGTGAGCTTGTACAATGCCGGCGACATCACCATCCCCGAATACACAAGGAGCGCAATATGGCCGACGAGGCGACGAAAGAGGACGCGAAGAAGGCGGACGAGGGCAAGGACAAGAAGAGGAAGCTCCTCGGCATCGCACCGGTTGAGACGCACCATGAAATGCAGCTCGGGGGGCGGACTCTGAAGTACACGGCGCGCGCCGGCGCCATTCCACTCAAAGACGAGTCCGACGAGACGGAAGCCGAGATCTTCTTCACGGCCTACGAGCTCGAGGGAGTCAAGGACCGCGCGGCCCGCCCTCTCACCTTCGCCTTCAACGGCGGGCCCGGCTCCGCGTCGATCTGGCTCCACATGGGCGCTGTGGGGCCGAAGCGCGTGGTGATGGAGAAGGAAGGCTGGATGCCCCGGCCGCCGTTCCGCTACGAAGACAACGCGCAGACGTGGCTTGATCAGACCGACCTCGTGTTCATCGATCCTGTCGGGACCGGGTTCAGCCGCGCGGCGAAAGAAGAGCTGGACAAGAAGTTCTGGGGCTACAAGGGCGACATCGAATCGGTCGGGGAATTCATCCGGCTCTACCTGACGCGCTACGCGCGCTGGACATCGCCGCTCTTCCTCGCCGGCGAAAGCTACGGCACGACGCGCGCCGCCGGGCTCGCCGGGCACCTCATCGAGCGCGGGATCGCGTTCAACGGAATCGTCCTCATCTCGTCCGCGCTCGATTTCAACGCGTTCCATTTCTCGCGGGCGAACGACCTTCCCTACGCGCTGTTCGTTCCGACCTACACAGCCACGGCGTGGTTCCACAAGAAGCTCTCGCCTGCGTTGCAGCAGAAGCCGATCGCGGAGCTGGTCGCCGAGGTAAAGGCGTGGTCTGAGAACAAGCTGGCGGCGGCGTTGATGAAGGGCGACCGGCTCGACGACGCGGAGAGAAAGGCTTTGGCGAAGAAACTCGCGGACTACACCGGACTTGACCCCGAGTACGTGCTCGGCACGAATCTGCGCGTCGACATCTTCCGCTTCTGCAAGGAACTGCTGCGCGGTGAGCGCCGCAGCGTCGGGCGCATCGATTCCCGCTTCAAGGGCGTCGAGGCGCTGGCGGTGACTGAACTCCCGGAGTTCGACCCGTCGATGCTGGCGATCACGCCTCCGTATGCCGCGGCCCTCAACCACTATGTGCGAACGGAACTCGGGATCGAGACGGATCTGGTCTACGAAGTGATGAGCGGCAAGGTGAACGAAAAGTGGCAGTGGGAGAACGGCCAGATGCCTGCGACCGGCGAGGAAGTGCGCACGGCCATCGCCAAGAACCCGTACATGAAAGTCCTTGTCGCGCAGGGGTATTACGACCTCGCGACGCCCTTGTTCGCGACCGAATACATGATCAGCCACATGAACATCGACGCGAAGCTGCGCGCGAACATCGGGATGACGTACTACGAGTCAGGGCACATGTTCTACCTCGACGTCGATTGTCTCGCGGCCTTCAAGGCCGATGTCGATCGGTTCATCAAGGAAGCCGCGTAGAAGAAGTGCGACGCCGCCGGATGCCTGGCGGCGTCGCGGAGAGGTACGGTGTGCTTCGAGAGGGCGGCCGGATCCACAGGTCCAGCCGCCCCTTCTTCGGGTCCTATGGCGTAGTCTGGTCGGCGTCGGGCGCGACGATCCGACGGAGAAGGAGTTCGTCGAGCCTCTGTGTCAGCGCTTCGAGGCGCGCGACGAGTTGCGGAAGCTTCGGGCCGCTCGGCTCCGCGGCGTTCGCCTTCTTTGCGACGCGTGTGAGTTGCGCGGCTAGGGCTCGGGCGAGGTCGTGGGCCGCGCGGTCGAAGCGCTCGGCGTCGCGGGCGCTCATCCCGGACGCCGCGGCGGCGACATACCCGTCAACCCACGTGCGGAGTTCGTCGAGCGTCATCCGCGCCTTGGCGCGCTCAGGACGGTCGCGAGATTCTCCCACGATCTCCTCAAGCAGCGCGACGAGGCGGTGGAGCGTCAGGTTGAGCCGGACGACACCCCTGGGGGACGCGGGGTCCTCGCTCTCGTCGCCGAGCGACGCGAGCACGTCCTCGACGAGCCTCACCGCTTCCTCAACGCGCTGTTCGAGCCGGTTGGCGGCCGGCCGGTCGACGGCCGCGAGCTCCGTCTCGAGGCGAGTGAGCAGGCCGGCCAGACGTTCGAGAGTGACCTCGAGCGGGCGGGGTTCGTTGGCCGCCGCGTCCTCCGCGGCGAGGACGGGAAAGACCGCCAGCAAGGACAAGACTACGATGGCGAGCGCCGCAATCTTCGTTCTGGACATTCTTCGCATAGTTCCTCCTAGCGTCGGGGGACATCCCCAGATGCCGACCGCACGGTAGGGTGTTCGGCGTCGCGTCGGAATCGTCAGACGGTCAACAATCGATCAACGCACGCTGACGCTCCTTGCCGGGAGCACGGAACCGCCCTACCCTCTCAGCGTGAACGCGATCCCCGTCTGGCTGCGGAATGGCAGGCTGATCGTTGCGGCGAGCGTCGTGATTGTCTGTACCGGCCTCGCCGTCGGGCTGTTCCTCACCTCGTATGCGTCGGTCGTCCGATCGTCGTTTCACGAGCGCACCGTGACGTACGCGCAGGCGTTCGCGGCAACCGCCGGGTCATGGCTTGCGCGCGGTGACGTCGACGTCGTCGAAACCCTGGCCCAATTCCTCGTTGCGGGTAGCGTCGTTTCCGTCGACGTCGTGGATCCCAGCGGGGTCGCTATCCACTGGGGCTCTGCGATCGATGACGCGCCCGCCGGAAACCAGGACAGCGTCGCCGTCGTGCGTCGCGGACCTTCTCACGAGCGGTACCTCGATATCACGACGCCCATTGCGTCGTCTGGAGGGTACGTTCGCATGGTGGTGGACACGGCGTCGTCCGAGGCCGCGATCCGCCTTGCCGCGACGTTCGGAGCCGTCGGCGCGGTCGTGTTCGATGCCGGCATCATTGGGCTCCTCGCGTGGGCCCTCCGAGGGCGACGTCGGGGCAACGTCGACGATGAGGCTTCGCCCGTCGAGGCCGCCGAGCAAGTCGTCGTCGGCGATCTCGTCATTGTCCCCACCCGGTGCGCTGCGTCGTTCGCCGGACGGCCGCTTCGGCTGACGCCGAAGCAATACGCGCTCCTCACCGTGCTCGCGAGCGAGCCGGGGCGCGTGTTCAGCGAGGCGGAGATCCTGTCGGCGGCGTGGCCCGACTCACCCTACGCCGATGCTCGCGACATCAAGCAGTACGTGTACTTGCTGCGTCGCCGTCTGTCGGAGATCCGCCCCGACGGCCGCGAGGTCATCGTCACGGTTCCCGGCTTCGGCTATCGCCTGGAGGACGGGCGTTGACCGGCTGTTGACCGAGAGGCGATGGACGAGGGAAGGTAAGACACGGAGGATGACGTGAACGAACGGAGGTCGAAGATGAGACAGGCATGGACTGTGATTGCCGTGGCCGCGCTCCTCGCCGGACTCGCACAAGGGGCTCTCGGGCAAACGGAACCGCCGCAGCCGATCGAGCAACGCCTTGCGGGATTTGCCGACCGAATGCGCCTCAGCTTGTCCATGGCCTCCGTCGCTGTGTTCTCGCCGACCGTCAGCGACGCCCACGGGCAAGCGCAACGCCTAATCGCGCTCCTGCGAGGCGACGCGCGCGACGGGATCCCCGGGCTCGTTGCGGAGGCGGCACTGTTCGCGGACTGGATCGGCTCGCGCCCGTTCGACCCGGAGCCGAGGCGAGTCCTCCTTGGCGCTGCGACGAACGTCCAAGCGCTCCTTCGCCTTGCCCTGGATGCGGCGATCGCGGCGAACCGGGATCGCGCGCTGGACAACGCGACGCAGGACCTTCTCCGCGTCTATGCCTACCTCGTCGCCGCCTGGGGAAAGCCGATCGACGGAGTCGTCGTGCCGGGTCTCGAGACGTTGCTGCGCGGGTTTGGCGTTGCCGTTACCGCGTGAGTGTCGGCGAATCCCGGGCGCGAGGGGCCCCTCCTTGAGGTGCCATCGGCGTGGCTGTTGCGCCTCCGGTGTTGCAGGTCCCGGGACGTTCGGCGAACGTATCGCAGGCTAGCACTGGTTCGCGAGCCTACTCAGAGAGAAGGAAGGGACATGCTCACACTCATTGATCTCACCCGCCGGCTCACCGCGCGCAGCCTCTCCTACCCGGGGGATTGCCTCGGCGTCGAGATCCGCGTTGTCGATGCGGGCGACCCCGACGTGCACATGACGCACCTCGCGCACCTCGACATGCACCTCGGGACTCACATGGACGCACCACTTCACTTCATCCCGGGGGCTTCCGACATCACGGATCTCGGCATTCCGTTGCGGCCGGCCATCGTCGTCCGATCCCGCGAGCACTCAATCCCGGCCCGCGCACTCCCGGCGATTCCGCTGGAAGGCTGCGCGGTCCTGCTCGACACCGACTGGGTTGCGGACCCCGAGTCCCGCGCCTACTTCGAGGGGTACTCCCACATCTCGCCCGAACTGGCGCGCGAGCTTGTCTCTCGTGGCGCGGCGCTCGTCGGCATCGACACGCCGAGCGCGGATCCGCTTGACCCTGCGTTGGGCTGTCCGAGTCACCGGATTCTGCTCGGTGCGGGAATCCCGATCGTAGAGGGGCTCTGCAATCTCGGCACGCTGTCGAGCGCGCCGGGGACTCTCTGGTTCGCTTGCTTTCCTCTGAAATTGGAGGGCGTCGACGGCTCGCCCGTCCGCGCCGTTGCGTTCACCGGGTCCCTCTAGGCTGTTCGGTTCCGGGAAGGCACTGCGGGCCACGTGCTGGCGTAGCGGTTGCGGTGCGTGCGCTGGCTCGTATACTGCGCCCGGGTTGTTGCGCCAGGACGGCGGGAGGGGCGGCTCTCGCGCGGAAGACGCCTCGCGCCGACTGAGACAGGAGGAACCGTGTCCGCCACAGAGACGCTGCTTCAGAAGATCGAAGCGTTGGGGTGGCGTGCGGCCGTCGTGCCGCACGCTCGGCGCGCCGAGGCGATCCACGCGATCGTCGAGCGCCACGAGAAGGGCGAGTTCGATGAAGCCTTCTACCAGGAGTACCTCGCGCCGATGTTCAGCGAGCCCCTGCCGGAGACCCCAACGCCGCGATCCGTGATCCTGGTTGCCGTTCCGGATCGCCCGGTGCGGATGCAGTTCACGCTCGACGGATCCCCGTTCACAGTGATCACGGCGCCCGGGTATCTGCGGGCGCCCGAGCCGCGGCCGTCCGTGGCGATTGCAGAGACCCTGAGCTCCTTCGGGTGCTCCGTCGCGCCCGCCCACGCGCCGCTCAAGACCTTGGGGACGATGTCGGGCTTCTCCCGCTACGGCCGCAACAACATCAGCTACGTCCCGGGTCTTGGCAGCTTCGTCGCGCTGGCGGCGTTCATCTCGGATCTTGACTGCGACGACGCGCCGGCACAGGCGCAAGAGACGCTGACTCGGTGCGGCGACTGCCATGCTTGCCGCGATGCCTGTCCGACCGGTGCGATCGGGGAAGATCGTTTCCTCCTTCACGCCGAGCGATGCATCACGTTCTGGAACGAGAAGTCGGGCGAGATCCCATTCCCGGAGTGGATCGAACCGCAGTGGCACAACGCGCTCGTCGGCTGCCTCATCTGCCAGCGCGCCTGCCCGGAAAACCGGCCGTTCCTCGATTCCTACTTCGAGGGCCCGTCGTTCGACGAGGCGACGACGCGGCTCCTGCTCGCCGGGGCGAAGAAGGAAGACCTGTCGGACGACGTGCGGCCGGCGCTTGAGGAGTGGAGGCTCGCCGACTTCCTCGACTATCTGTCGCGGAACCTTGGCGTGCTGGTGAAGAAGGAAGAGCTGCGCAGGACGAGAGGGCGATGCGGGAAAGGAGAGAAGACATGACGACAACGGGAGTCCGCGGGACATTCGCCTCGGTGACGAGGCTCGTCATCCTGGGAATCAGCCTCGGGGTTTCCACCGCGCTCCGCTGGGTGCGCCTGTTCCCGAACAACGATCCGATCATGGCTGTGATGCTGCCCTGCGCGAAGCGGGGACGTGCCGCCGCCTTCGCGTTCCCTATCGTGGCGATGGTCCTATTCGACATCCTGTCACGCAAAGTGGGGATCTGGACCGCCGTTACAGCCGGAACCTACGGACTCCTCGGCCTTGGTTTCTCCTTCGCCTACTCGGCGCTGGGGAAGCGCGGACGCCGCATCGGGGCTGCAACGTTCCTCGTCTCCGGCGTCGTCGGTGTCCTCGTCTTCGACTTCATCACCGGCCCGATCCTGTCGAGCGCCATGTTCCGCATGTCGTTCGCTCAGGCGTTCGTCGGGCAGATCCCGTTCACCCTCAAGCACCTTGCGAGCGTGTCCGTGTACGCCCTCGTCGTCAGCCCTGTCCTCGATTGGATGCTCGGGCACGTCGAGCGGGCCGAGGGCGCGATCGAACGGAGGCTCGCCCAAGCGGCGTCACGCAGTGTGTGAGCGCGCTGCCGAGGAACTTCCCTAGAGTTCTCGTGTGACGTACATCACACGACGCGCCGCAGCGCGGCCGACTTAGTCGGCGAGGCCGACTAGTCGGCGTACGGCTTGGCGCGCAGGCGGCGGGCGACGCCGTTTTTCTTCGCCTCTCGCCGCCACATGATGTTTCCGCCGATGCGGTAGAGCCACGCCGGCATCGCCTTGTTGGCGGCGAGGTCTGGGGCCGGTCTTCCCTCCGCAAGAGCCTTTCCGATCAGATCGAGCACCTCGTGGGCAGAGCCGCCGTACGTCTCGACGCCGCCGAGGGCGAGTCCGCCGAGCCAGCGCCACCCGACCTCCGCCGCGAAGCACTCGGCGATGGCGAGGGCCGTTGCATTCTGTTCGCTCTCCGGGAAGCCACACTGGATGATCAGAAGAATCCGTGTCCGCCCAGCGCCAACGCGCTGTTCGGCGATTCGCTCGAACAAGGCGATGACGGGCGCGGGGAACGAATCGACATAGAGCGGGAGTGACAGGACCACGAGGTCCGCCCAAGCCACCGCTGCCAGCGCCCGTTCCGTCTCCGTCGGCGAACGTACGACAGCGTGGACGTGGAGCTTGTCGGTCTCGAACCCGCGCTCCTTCAGGGCGTCGAGCAAGCGGCCGCCAAGACGGCCGGACGTGCTCTGCTCGATCCCCCGCGGACTGCCGACGAGCAAGAGAGCCTTCTTCTCGGTCATCGTGCCACCGCTTCAATGAGTCCGCGTGCGATTGCCGCAACATCGCTCGTTCCGTCGAGCGCAACAACGGCCGCCGCGGTGCGTGGGCTCCTCCAGTTGAGTGCGTTGTGCGCGACCAGAGTCTTGAAGATCGCTTCTGCCTCACGGTCCGGCTGCGGCAGAACGCCCAGCCCGATCAGGGAGGGGCAGCGCCGGTAGCGCCTCTGGTGGTGCGTTTCCCCCTGGACCCGTGCGAAGAACGGCGAGATGTTCGGGATGAACCGATCGACAGCCTTCTTCAGTTCGGACGAGAACCCGCCGAAGGTCACCGGGGTGACGTACGCGAGGAGATCGGAACGTACCGCCGCTCGCGCGACGGCCCTTCCGTCGTCGTCGATGACGCACTCGCCCGGCGTCTTGATCCAGCACCCGAAGCAGCCGAGACACGGGGCGATTGTCTTCTCGCGCAGAACGACGACCTCCGTCGCGTACCCCGCCTGAGCAAGTGCGTTCGTCAGCACAGCAAGAACGCCCTGTCCCTCCTCACCGCGAAACCCGTCGAGCACGAGTGCATTCATCGTGTCGAGATCGTAGCCAAGGGACGGCGCACGGCCAACAGGAGGCCCGGGCGTGGGATGCGACGTGCGCCATGGCGCGCACGCCAGGCCATGCGCTCACGCGGGATGCTCGCAGTCGGTCGACCATGGATGTATCGAGCGAGAGCGTAATAGCAGACAAGAACAAAGGACAGATGGGGAAAGCAGCGAAAGAAACAGGGGCACAACAAGTACATACTGTAGGCTGTAGTCTTTTCCATGTCACCAGAGTATGCTGAGGTTGCGTACGGTCGTGTGCGCAGGAGGCACGTTGCGCCGACGTTTTGGATCTGTCCGAATAGCTGCGTTGTTCGCGATCGCCGTGCTTGTTGGCGGGTGCACGCCGCCGGCGGATCCTCCCGCGGCAGAGGTAAGACTGTCCGTCTCCTTCCTGGATGTGGAGCAAGGCAACTGCATTCTGATCATCGCACCGTCCGGAACGGCGGCCCTCGTCGATGCCGGAACCGGGCAGGATGGTGATGCCGCATCGGACACCGACGCAGTGGAGTTCATCCGCGCGCTGGCGTCCGCAACGGTCGGCTTCCGCCTTGAGTACGTCGTGGCGACTCACTACGACGCGGATCACATCGGGAAACTCGACGATGTGCTCCAGGCTGCGCCATCCCTTGTGGCCGATGACTACCAGCTCTATACACGCCTAGGAGGGTGGGTGAAGACGGCGACTCCCTGCGAGGCATATGGCTACATTGAGAGCATCAGCGCTGACCATCGAGCCGCCATTGCTCCCTCCGACGTCATTGATCTGGGTGGCGGAGTCACTCTGACGTGCTACGCTGCGGGAGGCTCGTACTGGGACGGTACGGGCAGCCAAACAGTGGCGCTCGCACCCACCGACGAGAATGGCCGCTCTATTGCGCTCATCCTCGCGTATCGCGATGTCAAGATGTGGTTCGGCGGAGATCTGGGGGAAGCCGTCGAGGAAGCTTTGGCTCCGCATCTCCCTGACGTCGACGTGTACGCGGTCGATCATCACGGCTCCAACGGGAGTTCAGCCCCCAACTTCCTCCAGGCGCTCAAGCCGGAGTACGCCATCTGCCAGTCAGGGCAGACCAACGGCCATGGGCATCCGAACGAGGAAGCCGTGAGCCGGATCTTGTCAGTCGTGACGACTGACGGCGTGTCACACCCGCAGTTCATCCAGCAGAACCACGCGAAGCCTGGCGATGTGCGGTCGGATGACAGCCTGGCTTCAGCTATCGCGGACCCTGATGGGAGCGGTCCTCTTCCAGGCACGATCACTGTCACTACAGACGGGTTCGACATGGTCGTCGCGTGGCCCGAATCGGTGGGCCCATAAGAGCATCAACGGTGCGGAGCGACTGCAGGTGGTATGGGACGCGTGGCGGTTGCCGTTTGCATCGCGAGGACGGGGAGAACGCAGCCGGCCCCAGCACAGAGATGCGGCCTGCGGCCGTCTAGCTTACCGCGCTATACAAGAGCTCGAGGAACCGCTCGCGACTCGCTTCGAGGACGACGTCCGCGTTCGGCTCGAGGCCGGTCACGCGCAGGTGATCGACGACCGTCGCTCCGCGCGTCAGCTCGCTCTTCGTCTCGATGTCGACGCGCAGGCGCTTCACGATCGTGGCGACACTCGGATCGAGCGCCACGGCCATCGCGATCGGGTCGGGAAGGTCGAATCCCTCCTGTTTGAGGTAGCTCTTGCCGAACTCGCGCAGTCCCTCTTGGATGTCGACGCAGAAAGCCGCAAGGTCTGAGACCGCGTGGAGCCGTGCTTCGTCCTCCGGACTGAACCGTGCGTGCTTGTGCGACACGTCCCACCCCACCATCTCGATCGGCAGTCCCGACTCGAAGACGATCTTCGCCGCGTCGGGGTCGACCCAAATGTTGTATTCGGCCGCCGGGACGATGTTCCCGTACCCGAAGCCGATGCCGCCCATGATGACGCAGCGCTCGACGTTCGAGGCGAGCGACGGATCGCGCAGGAGGGCCGCCGCAACGTTGGTGAGTGGCCCGAGGGTCACGAGCGTGAGCTTGCCACGGAAGCGGCGCACTGTCTCGAGCAAGACGTCGACCGCATGTCCCTCGGCCGGCACCCGTCCGATGAGAGGCAGGCCGATGTCGCCGAAGCCGTCCTGCCCGTGGCAGAACTGCGCCGTCTGCAGCGGGCGTAGCATGGGGCCGGCGATGCCGGCGTAGACGGGAACGCGTGCTCCGCATCGCTCGACGGTGTAGAGGGCGTTCTGCACACCGATCTCGAGCGGGACGTTCCCCGCGACAACGGTGATCGCCTCGACGCGGACGTCGGGATACTTGAGCGCCATGACGAGCGCCACCGCGTCGTCCGAAGCGGTGTCGGTGTCAATCACGAAGTGACGCACGGGAACCTCCTTGTACATCCCTCCACCATAAGCGGGCCGGGGCCAGAGGCCAAGAGGGCGACGAGAAAGGACTCCGCAATCATCCATCCAGTGGCCCTCTAGACAGGCTAGAGTGTCCAGTTTCACAGTAGTGTTTGCAGTCGGCGACGGCTGAGGGTTGGGAGAAGAGAGAGAGTCACCGAAGCAACATTCTCAGGAATCCGCCAAGAGACCTGGGAGGTAGCCCGATGACTCTCGAGGACAAGGTACACGCTTTCCGTCTGCACGTCCTGCGTCGAGCCGCGGAACTGGGAAACGTCAGCGCCGCCTGTCGTGAGCTGGGGATCTCGCACACCGTCTTCTACCGCTGGAAGAAACGGTTCTCGATGTACGGTGCCGATGGACTCCATCCGCGTCAGACGGGTACAAGACCTGGGCGCCCTCCTCAGTTGGGGACCATCAAGGAGCGACTGGTCATCGCC